>NZ_RBDY01000032.1 GCF_003626575.1 Streptomyces radicis
CGGAACTCAAACAACGCTGGCGAACCCTCCAGCACGTCACGATCAGCCCCACCCGCATCGGCGCCATCACACAAGCAGCTCTGGCACTCAACAACGCATGGAAATAACCACCGCTGAGAAAACCTCACTGTGTGTTGAACAGAACGTGCCCCGTTTCAGGAGAGCACCCGGCCTCGCGTAAGCGAGGCATAAAGCCCCGCGGGCCCGCTGAACGACGCGCGCGCCCGCCCCGGACCGGCCCGCCCCATAAGCTCAACGTGCGCGCGGTAAACGACGATTGCGGCGGCCAGGGCAGGCCCGAAGGGTGCGCGCCACCCCAGCCGACCACCGGGAAAACGGCCGCCAACAAGGGACGCGGCCGCGCCCGTTCGGCGAACGGCCCCAGCCCACAGCGAGACCGACCGTTTACCGAGACGGCCGCACACCGGACACCCCTCCCCCCGTAGGTGCCCTCCCTGACCCGCACCACCACAACACCCGACACCCGGCAGACGGCGAGCGGGAGGGCGTCCAGCCCGTAGCCGCCGCCACAGCCGCCCGCAGGGCACCCGCACGGGCACCCCTTGACGCGGCGCCTACGATCGGGAGGGTGCCCGACTCACTCGACCTGGTGCAGCTCCGCAGCTTCGTCGCCATCGCCGACTGCGGAGGATTCGGCCGCGCCGCGGCCGCGCTGCACCTCAGCCAGCCGACCGTCAGCCAGCATGTGCGGCTGCTCGAGAAGCGGCTCGACGCCGAGCTGGTCCGCAGGGACGGGCGGCGCACCCGTTTCACCGACGCCGGGGAGCGGCTGCTGGTCGAGGCCCGCCGCATCCTGTCCGTGCACGACCAGGCGCTCGAACGGCTGGACGCCGCCAGCCGGTCGCGGATCGTCATCGGCTCGGCGGAGACCGCGGCCGACCAGGTGCTGCCCGGGGTCCTGGCGCGGCTGCGGGCGGCGTTCCCGCACCATGGCGTGCAGTTCCACATCGACCGCTCGACGCAGATGACCGAGGCCGTGGCCCGGGGCACCATCGATCTGGCTGTGATCCTGAGCACTACCCCCGACACCCCGGGGCGCCGCGTCGGCTCCCTGCCGCTGGCCTGGTACGCCGCCCCCGGGTGGCAGCCTCCGGCGGGCGGCGAACGCTGGCCGCTCGTGGCCTATGTCGAGCCCTGCGGGATGCGGCAGCGCGCCCTGCACGAGCTGGCCGAGGCGGGCCTCACGGTCGACGTGGTCGCCGAGTCCACCAGCCTCGAGGGCGTGATGGGCGCCGCGCGGGCGGGCCTCGGAGTCGCCGTACTGCCGTCCGCGGGGCGGCTGTTGCCCGGGCTGGTCGAGCGGAACGACCTGCCGGACCTGGGGCTCGCGGGCGTGCACCTGACGGCCCGTCGGGGCCTCGACATCGACGTGGAGGCCGCCGCGCTCGCCGCGATGGAGGGCTTCTTCGCCGAGCTGCGCGGCACCGCCTCCGCCGACCTCGACGAGGTCGCCGAGGTCGCCGACGAGGTCGCGCCCCGGCTGGAGCACGACGGGCGCTGACCGCTCCGCGTCGGCCTTCCATCACCGCTCCCGATGGGTGTCCATCGGACATCGTTGTTGGACGCCCGCGCGGCCCCGTCCTAGGGTGTTGGCCATGACACGCACTCGAGGACACGTCCCAGGGCGACTGCCGCACGGCGCGCTGTCCTGCGCGGTCTCCGTGCCGCGATGTCCGTGTCGCTCCTGTCCGGCCTGTTGAGCCGGTCCCCCGGTCGACGGGGGTCGTGACGGCCGAGGCCGCGCCGTTGGGCGGGCCACCCGGTGAACGCCCTGGCGCCGCACGGCGCCCGGCTCCCCCGCGCCGTCACGCGCTCCCCCTCGCCGCCACCCCGTAACCCGCTCGCCCTCCGCGCCGCCCCCTGGCCCGGTCGCGCCCGGCCGCCGCCGTGCCCGCGACCGCCACGGGGCGGGTGGTCACGCCTGTCCCAGGAGCACCGCCATGCCCGTTCTCGTGTCCCCCGACGAACTCGCCGCCCTGCTCGCCGCCGACCCCCGCGTCCGGGTGCTCGACGTCCGCTGGTCGCTCGCCGCGCCCGATGGGCTGCCCGCCCATCGCGCGGGCCACATCCCGGGCGCCGTCCATGTCGATCTGGAGCGCGAGCTGTCCGCGCCCGCCACCCCCGGCGGCGGCCGCCACCCGCTGCCGCCGATCGCCGACCTCCGGCGCGCGGCCAGCCGTTGGGGCGTCGACGACGGCGACCCCGTGGTGGTCCACGACGACTCGGGAGGGCTCGCGGCGGCCCGCGCCTGGTGGCTGCTGCGCCACGCCGGGGTCGCCGATGTGCGGGTCCTCGACGGGGCGTTCGCCGCGTGGCGCGCCGCCGGGCTGCCGGTGGCCACGGGGGACGAGCCCGCGCCGCCGCCGGGGAACGTGCGGCTGTCCTACGGCCACCTCCCGGTGATCGACGCCGACGAGGCAGCGGCCCTGCCGGACCGTGGCACCCTGCTCGACGCGCGCGCCGCCGCCCGTTACCGGGGCGACGAGGAGCCGGTCGACCCCAGGGCCGGGCACATCCCCGGGGCGGTGAGCGCACCGGCCACCGACCACCTCGACCCGGCGGGCCGCTTCCGCTCCCCCGCCGAACTGCGCGTCCATTACGCGGCGTTGGGCGTGCGCGCGGACCGGCCCACGGCCGTCTACTGCGGATCGGGCGTGACCGCGGCGCACAGCGTGCTCGCGCTGGCCGTGGCCGGGGTCGATGCGGCGCTCTTCCCCGGCTCCTGGTCGGCGTGGTCCGCCGACCCCGCGCGCCCCGTCGCCACCGGCGCCTCGCCCCGGCCACCCGCGCCCACTGCGCCGCCCGCGCCGCCCGTTCCCCCCGCCTCCTCCCCCGCCGCCCCGACGACAGGAGCCCCGGCATGACCGTCGAGTTCATCAGCGCCAGCTATGTGAACGACTCCACCGAACTCCATCCCCGCCCAGGGCAGGGCATCGACCGCTCCTTCCTGGTGCGCTACGCCCGCACGCTGGACGAGTACGGCTTCGACTACACGCTGCTGCCCTACGGGTCCGCGGGCTACGACCCGTTCACCGTGGCCGCCGCCATCGCCCAACACACCGAGCGCGTACGCCCGTTGGTCGCGCTGCGGCCCAACACCGTCTATCCGACGGTCGCCGCCAAGGCGCTCGCCACCCTCGACCAGCTCAGCGGCGGCCGGGCCGCCGTGCACATCATCTCGGGCGGCGACGACCACGAGCAGGCCCGCGAGGGCGACCGGCTGCCGAAGGAGCGGCGCTACGCGCGGTCCGCCGAGTTCATCGAGATCCTGCGCAGGGCGTGGACCGCGGCCGAACCGTTCGACCACGCCGGGGAGTTCTACTCGTTCGAGGACTTCCGCGCCGAGTACCGCCCTGTGGCGGGCACCATCCCCGTCTCCGTCGGCGGCTCGTCGCCCGAGGCGTACCGGGTGGGTGGCGCGCTCGGCGACATCTTCGGGCTGTGGGGCGAGCCGCTGGCCGAGACGCGGCAGCAGATCGACGCCGTCCACCGGGAGGCCGAACGCGCGGGCCGCGCCGACCGGCCCAGGATCTGGGTGACCTTCCGCCCGATCATCGCGCCCACCGAGGAGCTGGCCTGGGAGAAGGCGCACCGGGTGCTGGCCGCGCTGCGCCGCCCCGAGGCCAAGGACGCCATCGCCCGCTGGCCCCGGCGCGAGGGCCGCCCGCAGAACGTCGGGTCCCGGCGCCTGCTCGACATCGCCGACCGCGGCGAGCTGCACGACCGCGCCCTGTGGACCCCGGTCGCCACCGCGACCAACGCGCGCGGCGCCTCCACCGCGCTGGTCGGCACGCCCGAGACGGTGGCCGCCGCGATCCTCGACTACATCGATCTGGGCGCCGAGCTGATCTCGATCCGCGGCTACGACAACCTCGACGACGCGATCGACTACGGGCGTTACGTCCTCCCCCTGGTCCGCCAGGAGCTGGACGCGCGCGCCAGGGGCGCGTCCCGGCTCGACGCCGGTCCGCCGGTGCCGCCCCCGGGATCCCCCTTCGCCGCCGGATCCGGAGCCACCGCGTCCGAGACCGCCAGGACCGAAGCCACCACCACCGCCTGAGCACGGCCCCGCCGTGCCCGCACCCCGAGGAAAGCCCATGCGTCCCCAGACCAGAACCGGGGCGGCCCGCCGCCCCCTCCGCCTGGCCACCGCCGCCGTCGCCCTGCCGCTGACCCTGCTCGCCACCGCGTGCGGCGGGACCGAGGCCGCGGGCGGCGGCGACGCGGGCGAGCCACGCCCGGGCGGAACCCTGGCCGTCGGCCTCAACACGAGCCTGGCCTGCGCCGACCCGCACCAGAACTCCTCGAACGTCACCATCTTCGTGGCCCGGCAGATAGCCGACTCGCTCACCGACCAGGACCCGGAGACGGGCGAGATCACCCCGTGGCTCGCCGAGTCATGGGAGGTCTCCGAGTCCGCGGACTCCTACACGTTCCACCTGCGGGAGGGCGTGACGTTCGGCGACGGCACGCCGCTGAACGCCGAAGCGGTCGCGGCCAACTTCGAGACGATCGCCGACCTCGGCCCCGGCGTCACGCCGTTGGCCTCCACCTACCTGGACGGCTACGCCGGGTCCGAGGTGGTGGACGAGCACACCGTCACGGTCACGTTCGACCACTCCAACGTGCAGTTCCTCCAGGGCACCGCCACCATCACGCTGGGCATCCTGGCGCCCGCCACCCTGGAGCGCACGCCGGAGGAGCGGTGCGCGGGCGAGCTGATCGGGGCGGGCCCGTTCGTCATCGACGGCTACCAGCCCGAGCAGCGGATCACGCTGCAACGGCGCGACGGCTACGACTGGGCCTCCCCCGTGCTCGAGCACACCGGCGAGGCGTATGTGGAGACCGTCGACTTCGATGTGGTCCCCGAGGCCGGGGTGCGCGCCGGGCAGCTGCGCAACGGCGAGCTGCACATCGACACCATCCCGCTCACCGAGGACGTGCCCGGCTTCGAGGGCAACGGCTTCGGCGTCGTCGGCCGCCCCTACCCGGGCGTCGGCGTCAACCTCATCCCCAACCTGCGACGCCCGCTCGCCGGCGAGACCGCCGTGCGCCGGGCCATCCAACTCGGCGTCGACCGCGAGGAGATCGTCTCCGGCGTGCTGACCGAGTACGACCGGGTGGCGGAGAACGTGATCACCTCGGCCACGCCGTTCTTCGAACCCCTCGACGGCATCGCCCACGACCCCGGGCGGGCGGTCGAGCTGCTCGAGGACGACGGCTGGCTGCCGGGCGCCGACGGCGTGCGGGAGAAGGACGAGCAGCGCCTGGAGCTGCTCGCGCTCTACCACGCGGGGCGGCAGGCCGGGCCGATGATGGAGCTGGTCCAGTCGCAGCTGCGGGAGATCGGCATCGACCTCCAGATCAGGCTGCTCGCCCCCGCCGAGCTGGCCGACGCCGAGGCGAGCGGCGAGTGGGACCTGTGGTACTCGCCGTTCCACCGGGCCGAGGCGGACTCGGCGCGCGCGGTGTTCGGGTTCACCGGGCGCAACCAGAACCGGGTCGAGGAGGCCAGGCCGGTGGACGAGCTGCTCCAGGAGCAGTCGGGCGAGGCCGACCCCGAGCGGCGACAGGAGCTGATCACCGAGGCCACCCAGGAGCTGGTGGACGAGGCGTACGCCATCCCGCTCTACGAGCTCGCGGGCGTGATGACGCACCGCGAGGGCGTCCAGGGCTTCCACTTCGAGGCCAGCTCGCGGCTCAGCCTCTACGACGTCTGGCTCGACGAGTGACGCGCCCGCCGCGCCCGCCCCTCCGACCTGATCCGACCTGAGGACTCGACCCATGGGGAAGTACCTCGCCTCGCGCGGCCTCCAGGCGCTGCTCGTGCTGCTCGGGACGTTCACGCTGGCCTTCGTGCTGCTGTCCGTGCTGCCGAGCGACGCGCTGTCCATCAAGCTCTCAGGGGCGGGGGACGCGGCGCTCAGCCCGGATGAGGTGGCCAGGCTGCGCGCGGAGCACGGCTACGACGACCCGCTCGTCGAGCAGTATCTGCGCCAGCTGGGCGGGCTGCTCGGCGGTGACCTGGGGACGTCGCTGCACACCGGCGCCCCGGTGCTGTCCATGCTGGGCAGCGCCCTGCCGCACACCGCCCAACTGGCGGGTCTCGCCCTGCTGTTCGGGGTGGTCGCCGGGCTGCTCGTGGGCAGCGTGGCCGCGCACACCCGTGGCCCGTGGGCCAGGGAGGCGCTGATGTCGCTGCCGCCGCTTGGGATCTCGTTCCCCACCTTCGCGGTGGGCCTGGTGCTGATCCAGGTGGTGGCGTTCCAGTGGCAGGCGCTGCCGTCGGGCGGCACGGACGGCTTCAGGAGCCTGGTCCTGCCCGCGATCACGCTGGCGCTTCCGGTCACCGCGACGGTGGCCCAGGTCTTCCACCGGAGCCTGCGCGAGGTGCTCGAACAGGGCTATGTGGACACCGCGGTCGCCAAGGGCGCGGGGCGGGCGCGGATCCACCTGGCGCACGCCACCCGCAACGCCGCGGGGCCCACGCTCACCGCGACCGCCGTGGTCGTCGGGAACCTGCTCGGCGGCGCGGTGGTGACCGAGACGGTCTTCTCCCGCGAGGGCGTCGGGCGACTCACGGCCGACGCGGTCACCCGCCAGGACCTGCCCGTGGTGCAGGGCGTGGTGCTGCTCTCCGCGCTGGTCTTCGTCGTCGTCAACCTGCTCGTGGACCTCGCCTATCCCCTGCTCGACCGCCGCGTCACCGTCAAGGAGGCCGTCAGATGACCAGCACCGAGACCGTCGCCGCCGAGGTGGCGGGCCCGGCCGCCGCCGGGCCCGCCAGGCGGCGGCGCGAGCCGCGCCGCCTCGGCCCCGGGGTGGTGCTCGCCCTGCTGGTGCTCGGGCTCGCGGTGCTCGCCGCGTTCGCCCCTGGGCTGCTGACGTCGCACTCGCCGACCAGCGACGACGTGCTCGACAAGCTGCGACCGCCCAGCGCCGAGCACTGGTTCGGCACCGACCAGCTGGGGCGCGACGTGTTCGCGCGGGTGGTGCACGGTGCGGGTCTTTCGCTGCGGGCGCCGCTCATCGCGGTGGCCATCGCGTTCGGCGTCGGCTCGACCGTCGGCCTGGTGTCCGGCTTCGTCGGCGGGGCCGTGGACGCCGTGCTCATGCGGCTGGTGGACATCCTGCTCGCGGTGCCCTCGCTGCTGCTCTCGCTGGCGATCGTCGCCGCGCTCGGCTTCGGGATCACCAACGTCGCGGTCGCCGTCGGCATCGCGTCGGTCGCGTCGTTCGCCCGGATCACCAGGGCCGAGGCGCTGCGGGTGCGGGCCTCGCCGTTCGTCGAGGCGGCCGTCGTGCTGGGGGTGCGCCGCCCCGTGGTGCTCGCGCGGCACGTGCTGCCGCACGCGATCGGGCCCGCCCTTGTGCTCTCCACCCTGGAGTTCGGCACCGCGATCCTCTCGGTCTCGGCGCTGAGCTTCCTCGGCTACGGCGAACCGCCGCCGACCCCCGAGTGGGGCAAGATCGTCAGCGAGGGCCGGGACTATCTGGCCACCGCGTGGTGGGTCGCGCTGCTGCCCAGCCTGGTGATCGCGGCGACCGTGCTCGCCACCAACCGGGTCTCCCGCTGGCTCGACACCCAGGGGGCGGGGCGATGACCGCGCTGTCCGTGGGCGCGGAGCGGCACGCCGGGGAACGGGCCGACGCGGGGCCCCTGTTGGAGGTCTCCGACCTCACCGTCGCCTACCGGGTCGGCGGGGCCGAGCGCCCCGCGGTGCGCGGTCTCGGCCTGACCGTGCGCGCCGGGGAGACGGTCGCCGTCGTCGGCGAGTCGGGCTCGGGGAAGAGCACGCTCGCCCACACGGTCAACGGCATGCTGCCGGACAACGGCCGGGTGCTGGGCGGGCGGGTCCACTACGCGGGCCGCGATGTGCTCGGGCTCTCCAGGGCCGGGCTGCGCGCGCTGCGCGGCGCGGAGATCGCCCTCGTCCCGCAGGACCCCGGCACCTCGCTCAACCCCACCACCAGGGTCGGGCGGCAGGTCGCGGAGGCGCTGCGCATCCACCGCATCGCCGACCGGGCGACGGCGGCCGAGCGGGCGGTCGAGCTGCTGGAACGGGTCGGCATCGACCGCCCCGGGACCCGGGCGCGGCAGTTCCCGCACGAGCTGTCGGGCGGGATGCGGCAGCGGGTGCTCATCGCCATCGCCCTGGCGGCCGAGCCCCGGCTGCTGATCGCCGACGAGCCGACCAGCGCGCTCGACGCCACCGTCAGCCGCCGGGTCCTCGACCACCTGGCGACGCTCCGCGCCGAGCGGGGCATCGCGCTGCTGCTGATCACCCACGACCTGGCCATGGCGGCCGAACGCGCCGACCGCATCGCGGTGTTGCGCGGCGGCCTGCTGGTCGAGGAGGGACCGGCGCGGCGGCTGGTCACCGACCCTGGCCACCCGTACACGCGGGAGCTGCTCGCCGACACCCCCAGCCTGCGCGGGCGACGGCTGGTCGCCGCGCGCGAACGGGCCCCGGACGCGGAAGCGGACGCGGACCCGGACCGGCCGCCGCTGCTGCGGGTGCGCGACCTCGTGAAGGACTTCGGGCGGGCGGCCGACGGCGGCGTCCCGCGCGCCGTCGACGGCGTCGGCTTCGACCTGGCGCGGGGCCGAACGCTGGGCGTGCTCGGCGAGTCGGGCTCGGGCAAGACGACGACGGCCCGCATCCTGCTCGGCCTCGAACGCCCCGACACCGGCAGCGTGCGGCTCGACGGCACCGAGCTGACCACGTTGAACGGCGCGGGGCTGCGCGCGGCGAGGCGCCGCCTCCAGATCGTCCAGCAGAATCCTTACGCCTCCCTCGACCCGCGGTTCACCGTGCGCCGGATCATCGACGAGCCGCTGCGCGCGCACCGGATCGGCGACCGGCGCGAACGCGCGGCGCGGGTCGCCGAGATGCTGGAGGCGGTCGCGCTGTCGCCCGAGCTGGCAGAGCGCCGCCCACGGGAGCTGTCGGGCGGGCAGCGGCAGCGGGTGGCCATCGCCCGCGCCCTGGTGCTGCGGCCCGACGTGGTGGTCTGCGACGAGCCGGTGTCCGCGCTCGACGTGACCGTCCAGGCCCAGATCCTCGACCTGCTGACGCGGCTCCAGCGGGAGCTCGGCATCGCCTATGTCTTCATCTCCCACGACCTGGCCGTGGTGCGGCAGATCTCGGACGACGTGATGGTGATGCGCGGCGGCGCGGTCCTCGAACACGGCCCCGCCGACGAGCTGTTCGAACGCCCGCGGCACCCGTACACCCGCGAGCTGCTCGCCTCGGTGGCCGCGCCCTTCCCCCTGGACGACCCTGACGGCCCCGACGCCCCCTGGCCGCACGAGTCCGAGTCCCCCGAGACCCCGAAGGAGGCCACGATGCCCCCGACCGACACCGTTCACCTGGCCGAACTCCTGCCCGGCGCCGACCCGTCGGCGCCCTCCTGGCCCGCGCTGCGCGACGCCGTCACCGACGCCGAGGCGCGGGGCGTCACCACGCTCGTGCTGCCCGCGCCGGGGCCCACCGCCGCGCCTGTCGAGGCGACCACGGTGGCCGCCGCCGTGCTGCGGGCCACGGCCGCGCTGCGCGTGGTGGTGCCGTTCGACCCCGAGCGGGTCGCGCCCTACAACGCGGCCAGGGTGCTCGGCACGCTCGCCTACCTCGGCCCCGACCGCGTGCTGGTGACCCCGGCCGCGCCACCGGACGGGCAGCGGGACGAGGACGGGGACCGCTGGGCCGACTGGCTCGCGGCGGTCCTGGCGCTGTGGGAGAGCTTCCCGCGCGCGGCGATCGTCGCCGACCGCGCCACAGGGCGTTACTTCGACGCCGGGCGGCTCGACCGGCGCGGCCACCGCGGCCCCCACCACACGGTGGCGGGCCCGCTCAACCTGCCGAGGCCGCCGGGCGACGCGCCGCGCGTCTGGCCCGACGAGAGGACGGAGACCCCCCGATGACCGCCGACGACCGGCAGCGCCTGATGCATCTGAGCCTGAACCTCAGCGGCGTCGGGCGGCACACCGCCGCCTGGACGCACCCGGCGAGCGTGCCGGGCGCCGAGCTGGACGTGGACCACTTCGTCCAGGTCGCGCGGGTCGCCGAGGAGGGCCTGTTCGACGCGGTGTTCCTCGCCGACTCCCCGGCGCTGACCCCCGGCGAGCGCGGCGTTCCGCACCGCTTCGAGCCGTTGACGCTGCTGACCGCGATCGCCGTGGCGACCGGGCGGATCGGGCTCATCGGCACCGTCTCGACCACCTACAACGACCCGCTCACCGTCGCCGACCGCGCCCGCTCGCTCCACACGCTCAGCGCGGGGCGGGCCGCGATCAACGCGGTGGCCTCCGCGGGTGACCGGATCGCCGCCAACTTCGGCCTGGCCGCGCAGCCCAGCCACGGGGAGCGGTACGCCAGGGCCGAGGCGTTCCTCACCGCCGTCGAGGAGCGCTGGGCGCAGGCGCCGCCGACGGGGCAGGGGCGGCCGCTGATCGTGCAGGCGGGCGGCTCGTCCCGGGGCCGCGACCTGGCGGCCCGGCACGCCGACGTCGTCTACGCGGGCGGGTATGGGATCGACGACGCGCTGGCGCTGGACGCCGACATCCGGGCCAGGGCGGTGCGGCAGGGGCGCGCCGCCAGGTCGTTGCGGGTGCTGCCCGGCGTGATCCCCTACCTCGCCGACACCACCGCCGAGGCGCACCGGCTCGCCGACCGGCTCGACGCGGTCCAGCGCGGCGTCATCGACCCGATCGCCTGGCTCGGGCCCGTGGTCGGCGCCGACCTCACCGGGCACGACCCGGATGGGCCGCTGCCCACCGAGGCGCTGCCCACCGACCCCGACAAGCTCTCCGGCGCCAGCCTCGCCGGGCTCGCCCGCACCCTGGGCGAACGGGAGGGGCTGACCGTCCGGGGGATCGCCGAGCGGCTGCACGCCGGGGGGTTCGGCAACATCCAGACGCATGTGCACGGCACGGCCGATGAGATCGCGGGGCGGCTGATCGCGTGGTTCAGGCGGGGCGTGGACGGCTTCAACCTGCTGCTGCCGCTGCAACCCTCGGGCGTGGAGCGTTTCGTGGCCGAGGTGGTGCCGCTGCTCCAGCGCGCGGGCGTGTACCGCACGGGGTACGAGGCGGAGACGCTGGCCGGGCACCTCGGGCTGACCGCGGGCGACGCCGGGGACACCGGGGACGCCGTGCTCGCCGGGCCGACGCCGGGGAGGGCCTCGTGACGCGCTATGTGGTGATCGGCGCGGGGGCGGTGGGTGGCGCGCTCGCCGCCGACCTCCAGCTGGCGGGCATACCCGTGGTGTTGGCCGCCAGGGGCGCCGCGCTCGCGGCCATCGAGGACCGGGGGCTGATCCGGATCACCCCCGCGGGGCGGCGGACGGTGCGGCTGCGCGTGGTCGGCGGCCCCGAAGCGATCGAGCTGACCCCGCGCGACGCGCTGGTCCTCGCGGTCAAGACGCAGGACGCGCGGGACACCCTCGCCGCCTGGGCCTGGCGCCCCGTCGTCGACGGCGGGCGGACGGTGGGCGCCGCCTCGGGGCTGCCGCTCTTCACCCTTCAGAACGGCCTTGACGCCGAACGCGTCGCCGCCCGCCACTTCCGCACGGTGCACGGCACGACCGTGCTGGTCCCCGCGCGCCATCTGGTGCCGGGTGAGGTGCTGACCGGCTCGGCGCCGCGGACCGGCCAGCTCGTCGTCGGCGGCCTGCCCCACCCCGCGCCGCCCGGCGAGCCGGGGCCCGCGGCGGTCCGTTTCGCCGAGGACGCCGAGGCCGCGGGCTGGGTGGGCAGGACCGTGCCCGAGATCTCCCGCTGGAAGGCGTGGAAGCTGCTGATGAACGTCACCAACGCCGTGGAGGTGTTCGCCGGGCCCGCCGACGAGTCGGCCGCGGTGAAGCGGGATGCCGCCGCCGAGGCCGCCGCCGCGCTCGCCGCCGCCGGGTACCGGGTCGCCGACCCGGCGGCCGAGGGCTTCCCCGACCCCGCGCTGACGCGCGTCGTGCCGGGCGCGGGCTATGTGCCGGGGCAGCAGTCCACATGGCAGAGCTTCGCGCGCGGCGCGTCGAGCGAAGTCGACTTCCTCAACGGCGAGATCGTCCTCATCGGCCGCCTGCACGGCGTGCCGACCCCGGTCAACGAGGCGTTGCAGCAGCTGCTCGCCGCCTCCGCGGCCGCCGGGGAGCCGCCGGGCACCCGGCGCGTCGCCGAGGTCACCGCGCTCGCCGCCGAGCTCGCCCGACGCGCCGACCCCACCCACGCCATCGCGCACACGACGGGAAACCCAGCGACATGACCTCCGTTGACCACACGCCCGACCCCACCACGCCCGAACGCACCACCTCCGAACGCACCGCGTCCTGGCGCGAGCCCGACGGAATCGCCCCGCGCGGCACCCTCGTCGTGCTCGCGGGCCCGGGCGAGACCGCCGCCGTGTACCGGCGCTTCGGCGCCCGACTCGCCGCCGACGCCTACCGCGTGGTGGCCGTGCCCGCCGACGCCGCGGACGCCGAGGAGGCGGCCGAGGAGGCCCTGGCCGCCGCCCTCGCCGACCCGGACACGCCGAGGCCGCTCGTGCTGGTCGGCTCCGACACGGGGGCGGCCCGCGCGCTGCGGCTGGCCCGTCGGCACGCCGACGCGGTGGACGGGGTGGTGCTCGCCGGGCTGCCCACCCGCGAGGCCACCAGGGCCGACGCCCCCGAGGCCGGGCTCGACGAGCGCACCGCCTGTCCCAACCACCGCCTGGTCCTCACCCGTGAGGGCGCCCTCGACCGCGGGGCCGCGCCGCCCGAACCGCTCGCCGACACCGAGCCGTTGAGGCTTCCGCTGCTCGCGGTGCACGGCGGCGCCGACCGGATCAGCCCTCCCGAGGAGGCGCTGCCCCGTTACCGCGCGCTGGGCGCGGCGCCGCTCGTCACCGTCAGGGGCGGGCTGCACGACATCCTCAACGACGTCACCCACCGCTCGGTGGCCGCCACCGTGGTCCTCTTCCTCGAACGGCTCAGGCTTGGCGCCGAACTCCCCCCGATCGTCGAGGAGTTCATCGAGCCGACGGCGCCGGGCGCATGACCGGGGGTGCCGTCGCGCGGGCGGGCGAGCTGGCCGCGCTGGCCCGGGCGGTGCGCCCTGGGGCGCTCTCGACCGACCCCGGCGACCGCGCCCGCGTCGCGGTGGATCGCTCGGGCCACCGCCAAGAAGGGCTGCCGCTCGCCGTGGTGCGGGCCGGGGCGGTCGACGACGTGGTGGCCACCGTGCGCTGGGCCGCCGCCCACCGGGTGCCGGTGGTGCCGAGGGGCGCGGGCACCGGGCTCGCGGGCGGTGCGACGGCGGGCGCGGGGAGCGTGGTGCTCGACCTCGGCGGCATGGACCGGATCCTGGCGATCCACCCGGGCGACGGCATCGCCGAGGTCGAGCCCGGGGTGATCACCGCCGAACTCGACCGCGCGGCACGGGAGGTGGGGCTGCGTTACACCCCCGACCCGGCCAGCGCCGCGCTGTCCACGGTGGGCGGGAACATCGCCACCAACGCGGGCGGCCTGCACTGCGTGAAGTACGGCGTGACCCGGGACGCCGTGCTGGCCCTCGACCTGGTGCTCGCCGACGGCACCCTGCTGCGCACGGGACGCAGGACCGTCAAGGGCGTGGCGGGCTACGACCTGACCTCGCTCGTCACCGGCTCCGAGGGAACGCTCGCCGTGGTCGTGGGCGCCACGCTGCGGCTGCACCCGCTCCCGGCCGCGACCGGCACGGCGGCCGCGTACTTCGCCTCCCCCGAGGAGGCGGCGGCCGCCTGCGCCGCGGTGCTCGACGCCGGGCTGCGGCCCAGCGTGCTCGAGTTCCTCGACGCCCGCACGCTCGGGGCGATCCACCGGGCGGGCGGCGAAGTCCCCGCGACGGGCGAGACGTTCGTGCTGGCCAGGACCGACGGGTTCGCCGCGGCGGCGG
The DNA here is from genome assembly GCF_003626575.1 of Streptomyces radicis. GTDB lineage: Bacteria > Actinomycetota > Actinomycetes > Streptomycetales > Streptomycetaceae > Streptomyces > Streptomyces radicis. Next base: position 13,931 of record NZ_RBDY01000032.1, read on the forward strand.
AGATCGAGGCGGTGCACGCCGTGCTCCGCCGCACCGCCACCCGCGCCGAGTACACCGGCGACCCCGCCGCGGCCGACCGGCTGCTCGCCGTCCGCCGCGCGGCCCTGCCCGCCGTCGAACGCCTCGGCCGGGTGCTGATCGAGGACATCGCCGTGCCCCGCTCCCGGCTCGCCGAGGCGGCCGGTGCGCTGACCGCGCTCGCCGACCGCACGGGGGTGCCCGTCTTCACCTTCGCCCACGCGGGCGAGGGCAACATCCACCCCCTCGTGCTGGCCGGTGGTCAGGACCCGGCGGCCGTGCGGGAGACGGTGGACGAGGTCTTCAGGCTGGCGCTGCGCCTCGGCGGCACCATCACCGGGGAACATGGCGTGGGCACCCTCAAACGCGCCTGGCTCGACGCCGAGTTGGGGCCCGCGGCACGAAGTCTGCACGTGAGGATCAAGCAGGCGCTCGACCCGCTGGGCATCCTCAACCCGGGGAAGGCCATCTGAACCGACTCGCCCGCCCGCACCACCGCCACCGTCCGTGTCACCGAGAGGAAGTCCCCTTGTCCACCGAGACCACCGAGACCACCGAGACGTCGGCGAACCCGCACATCGTCGCGCTCTCCGGCAACCCGCGCCCCGGCTCCCGCACCTCCGCCCTGGCCGAGGAGGTGGCCGACGCGCTCGCCCGCGAGGCGCTCCCCGGCGCCGCGGTGACCACCGTCGACCTGGCGGAGTTCGCCCCCGAGATCCTGGCGCCCGAGCACCCGGCCGCTGACGCGGCCCTGGCCACGCTCGCCGCGGCGCGGATCGCCGTGGTCGCCACCCCGGTCTACAAGGCGTCCTACACCGGGCTGTTGAAGGCGTTCCTCGACCTCTACCCCGCCAACGGGCTGCTCGGCGTGGTCGCGGTGCCGCTCGTGGTCTCGGGCGGCCCCGCGCACGCCCTGGCCGGTGAGGTCCATCTCAGGCCGCTGCTGGTGGAGTTGGGGGCGACGGTGCCCACCAGGAGCCTGGTCGTCACGGAGGCGACGCTCGCCGAGCCCGCGCCGGTCGTCGCCGACTGGCTCGCCACGGCGGGCCCCGCGCTGGCCCGCGCGGCGGGCGTCACCGGCGTGGCCGGTGCGGAGGCGCGGCGATGACGGCGGAGCCGACCGGGGCCGATCGCCTCACCGGCCATCTCACCGGCGAGGAGTACAAGGCCGTCTTCCGGCGGCACCCCGCGGGGGTGGCCGTGGTCGCCATGACGCACCGGGGGCGCCCCGTCGGGTTCACGGCCACGTCCGTCATCTCCGTCTCCGCCGAACCACCCCTGCTGGCCTTCTCGTTGGCCGACACATCGTCCTGCGCGCCCGCCGTCGTCGCCGCCGAGACGGTGACGGTGAGCCTGCTCGCCGAGCACCAGGACGACGTCTCGGCCCGCTTCGCCACCAGCGGCGTGGACCGTTTCGCGGCCGGTGGCTGGTCCACGCTGCCGACGGGCGAGCCGGTGATCGACGGGGCACACGCCTGGATCCGCGCCCGCGTCCTCGAACGCACGCCGGTGGGCAGCAGCTTCCTGGTCTCGCTCCTGGCCCTCGAGGCCGAGTGGCACCCCGAGGCGGCGCCGCTGGTCTTCCAGGACCGCGCCTACCACCGGCTGGCCCGACGGTTCAGTGCCGGTGCGGGCGGTACTGCTTCGGAAGCGTGAAGCCGCGCTCGGCCATGACGGTACGCAGCCGGTCGGGGTAGTCGGTGATGATGCCGTCGACGCCGTCGTCGATGAGCTTGTGCATCGTCGCCACATCGTTCACCGTCCACGGGATCACCCGCAGCCCAGCGGCGTGTGCCTCGTCCACCAACTCCTCGGTGACATAGGGGACATAGCCCGGCTGGCCCACCTGGCCGTCCTGCGGGTCGCCGTGCACGGGCGAGATCGCGTCCGCGCCGAAGGAGACGGTGGCGTCGACGAGGCTGCCGTCGAAGTCGTCGATGTCGATGCCGCCGAGCCAGGGGGACGCCCCCGGCTGGCCGACCTGGAGGAACTGCTGACCATTGGTGAGCGCCACGATCGGCAGGCGCGGCTCGACCTCGCTCATGCGCATGAGCGCGCCCCAGTCGAAGCTCTGGATGGTGACCTGGTCGATCAGCCGGGCCCTGCGGACCTCGCGCGCCACGACCTGGACGAACTGCTCGCGGGGCGCCGTCTCGTGCGGCGCGCCCGCCTCGACCTTGGTCTCGATGTTGAGCCGGACGCGGTGCGCCCGATAGCGGTCGACCAGGTCGAACACCTCGGTGAGCAACGGCATCCGCGCGCCCGGGCTCGGCCGCTGCTCCGGGTACTGCGGCAGGGTCTGCGAGCCGCAGTCCAGGGTGCGCACCTGGGCGAGCGTCAGGTCGACGATGTACGTGCCGACATACGGGTACTCGGGGTCACCGGCGAACGCGGGCCCGGTGTCGCGGCACTTGGTCCCCGCGATCCGCCGGTCGTGGGTCACCACCGCGTGGCCGTCCTCGGTGATCTGCACGTCGAGCTCGAGGGTGGTGACGCCGAGTTCGAGGGCGTTCGAGAACGAGGCGATCGTGGACTCCACGCGCAGGCCGATGCCCCCGCGATGGGCCTGGAGGTCGAACTGGCGGTGGTGGCCCTGCCCGTGACCGGGCCCGTGGCCGCCCGAGGCGGCGGCGGGCCCCGCGACGGCCAGCGCCGCGACCGACGCGGCGGCGAGCGCGACCGCCACGAGCGCGCGCGGACGCGGCCGCGGCGAACGGATGCTTCTGAGATGGCCCAGCATGTGCTGCCCTTCCATCGAGACCTGGACTCGCGTATCCGCACGACTATGTGAGGCGCCAGGGGACGGGGCCTTGCCGGGAAGCGCTCTCCCCGTGGCGCGCACATGACGTTTCGGCCACGCGCCGGGCGCGGGACGGGCGGGGCGGCGTGCCGCCGGTCCCCGACCTCGGGAGGTCGGGGACCGGGGCTCGGCGGCCGGTGGCGGTCATGGCGCCGCGGCCGCGGTGGGGAACGTGGTCAGCAGGTGCCGTCCGACTCCCGCAGGCCGGTGTTGGCGCCCGCCGTCTCGCTCACGACGTCCGGCACGCAGCTCGCGTCGTCGAGGCTGTAGGAGTAGGGGATGCTGACCGTGGTGGTGGACTGCGGGTCGGGGCCCGCGGGGTTGGTGTCCTCGCCCGGGCTCGACCACGTCACATTGTCGAAGACGTTGTCGTTGACCTGCCAGTAGCCGGCCTCGTCGGTGTAGAAGGTGCCGAGGACGTCCTTGGAGTCCTGGAAGTAGTTGTTGTCCACCCGGGCGCTGGCTCCCGCGCGGGAGTTGATGCCCGACTCGTGCAGGTCCACGTAGTGGTTGTTGTAGATGTGGGCCGTGCCGCCGCGCAGCAGGGGCGTGCGCGAGTCGATGTTCTCGTACAGGTTGTGGTGGTAGGTGACGAAGCCGTTGGAGCGGTCGCTCTCGCTCGACCCGACGAGCCCGCCGCGGCCCGAGTTGCGCAGGATGCTGTAGGAGAGCGTCACATACTGGGTGTTGTTCTTCATGTCGAAGAGGCCGTCGAAGCCCTCGGACTCCCCGCCCGACGCCTCGAGCGTGACATGGTCGACCCAGACGTTGCGGACGTCGCTCTCCATGCCGATGGCGTCGCCGCCGTTGGACGTGGGCGAGCCGGACTTCTTGACGTTCCGAACGGTCACGTTCTGGATGATGATGTTGCTGGCCTCACGGATGTGAATGCCCAACTGGTCGAAAACGGCCCCGTTCCCGACTCCGATGATCGAGACGTTGCTGATCTGCTTGAGCTCGATCACCCCGGCGGCGGTGTTGCAGCTGTCGCCCGACACCTTCTCGGTGTTGCCGTGGTTGATGGTTCCCTCGACCTCGATGATGACCGGGGTGTCGTCGCTGGCCCTGTCGCACAGGGCCGCGTGGATCGCGGTGCCCGTGGTGGCCCGGACCGTCTGTCCGCCCGCGCCCCCCGTGGTGCCGCCGTTCTGGGTCGCGTAGCCGGTGGCGCTGCCCGCCGCCGCCGACGCCTCGGGGGTCGAGAGCACCACACCGGTCGCGACCGCGACGGCCATCAGGGCCAGCAGCGCGTGGAATCGCAGCGCGAATGATCGTTTCATGCTCGGCTCGCCTTTCGTCTTGACGATACTGGGGTGGGACCGGTCAGTTCATGACCTGGGCGCCGCCGAACGTCACCCTGAGGCTGCCGTCCTCGGCGAAGGACCAGTCGAGCTCGCCCGCGTAGGCGGAGCACGCCGGGCCGTTCTCGCCCGACCAGAACTGGTTGGAGGCGTCGGCGTCGCCGATCGTCCTGTCGTTGGAGCCGCTGTCGCACGAGACGTTGTCCCGGAACACCGAGGAGCCGCCGTCGAAGTTGAAGTTGCGCTCGGCGCTGCCGACGCTGACGTTGCCCGAGACCGCCATCGAGCCGGTGTTGCGGTTGAAGGTGAAGCCGTGCTTGCCGTTGTCGACGGCGATGTTGCCGCGCAGGACGTGGTCGACGCCGATGTCCTCGCCGCCGAGCTTGTAGCCGTTGCGGTCGCCGTTCCCGGCCTGCGAGCCGTCGCTGAGCGTGCCGTTGTCGTAGGCGAGGGAGTTCTCGACGGTCACCGCCCCGATGGGCCCTGTGTCGGACTTGGTGTAGAGGTCGTAGCCGTCGTCGATGTTGTTGTGCGAGACGGTGTGGCGGAAGACGTTGCCGGGGCCGACGGTGAGCTTCGGGGCGAAGCCGTCGGCGTCCTCGCCGTCGGAGTCGGCGTTGTCGTGCGAGACCGCGCTCACGATGAGGTTGTTCGAGGGCCATTCACTCTCGGGGGTGTCCGAGGTGGCCCGGGAGAGTTGCAGCCCGGAGTCGCGGTTGAAGCGCGTCACCGTGCGCTCGATGACGTTGTCGCTGCCGCCGACGAAGATGCCGTTGTCCCCGGCGTGTTCGACGACGATGCCGTGGACGTGCCAGAACGACGCGTTCAGGGCGAGTCCTCGGTTCGCCGGGTCCTCGCTCTGGGCCGAGAAGTCGAGCACCGGGGTCTCGCCCGGGTAGGCGGACAGGGTGGTGCGGGCGGCGGCGGTGCCGTCGTTGCCCTGCGGGATCGTGACCGTCTCGGCGAGGCCGTAGGACCCGCCGCGCAGATAGATCGTCCCGCCGGGGGTGACGCGGTCGAGCGCGGCGGTGAGCGTGGTGGGGTCCGACTCCGTTCCGGCCGCGCTCTCGCCGCCGTCGGGCGCGGCGTAGAGCGCGTCCTGCGCCAGGGGCGCGGCGGCGGGGTCCGCGGCACCGGCCGTGCCACCGGCGCCGAGCAGCCAGGCGGCCATCGCGCCGGTCAGTGACACGGCCGTCGCGGCGACGTACCGGCGGCGGGCTCGGCGGAGGACGGGGGTACGTGACATGGACTCATCTCTCCTGTGCGAGGTCCGGTGGGGGAAGTCCGTGGAACGCCCCGGCCTGACCGAAGGGCGGGACGCGGAGGGCACCGGACATGTGGGGGGTGGTGTGGGGGGTGGTGAACGGCGCGAGGTGGGGCGGCTCCCAGAAATACGACCTCGGCCGGTAAGCGCTTGCCCTCCTGGACGTGAGGGTCCCTCGGTCCAGTCGGGCCACGTGAACGGCCCGACCAGCGTAGGGGCGGGAATCGGCACGATTCCGCGCACCGCGAGGACAATCCCGCGCAGTCCCCGGCCCGTTCCGGCGCGAACTCTCCCCCGGATCCGGTGGGCGCGGCCCGGGCCCGGCGCGGCCCGCCCCGGCCTTACCCTGGGCGTCGGCCGCACAGCGGGCCCCGCCGAGCAGGGAGTTGGGATCGAACGATGAGCCATCGAACGATGAGCCGCGCCTCCACGACAGCCACGGGTCCGCCGCCCGGTGGCGGCCCCGGCCAGGGCCCGGCCGGGTGGCCGATTCCGCTCCCCCCGGCGGGGCGCCGATGAGCCCGCGCTTCGAGGTGTGCGTCGACTCCGCGCGCGGCGCCGTGACGGCGAGGGACGCCGGGGCGCACCGCGTCGAGCTGTGCAGCGCGCTGTTCGACGGCGGCGTCACGCCGAGCGCGGGCCTGCTGGAGACGGTCGTCGAGGCGGCGCGAGGGATCGCGGTGAACGTGCTGATCCGCCCGCGCGGCGGGGACTTCATCTATGACCGTTACGAGGTGGACGCCATGGTGCGCGACATCGGAACGGCGGTCCGCCTCGGCGCGCACGGGATCGTCCTCGGCGCCCTGACGGCCGAGGGCGCCGTCGACATGGCGGTGTGCCGACGCCTGCTGGCCGCCGCCGATGGCCGCCCTGTCACCTTCCACCGGGCGTTCGACATGGCGAGGGAGCCGTTCGAGGCGCTGGAGAGGCTGGTCGAGCTCGGCGTGGAACGCGTTCTGACGTCGGGCCAGGAGATCTCGGCGCTCGAAGGGGCGCCGCTGCTCGCCCGGCTGGTCAGGGCGGCGGGCGACCGCGTCATCGTGATGCCGGGCGGCGGCGTGACGGCGCGCAACGTGTCACGCGTCCTGCGCCTGACCGGCGCGCGGGAGATCCACTTCAGCGCGGGGACGACGGTGGACAGCCCCGCGACCCACCGCAACTCCCGTGCCCTGATGGGCGGAACGCTGAGCAGGGGCGAGTACACGCGCCGCATCACGGGACCGGCCGAGGTCCGCGCCCTGATGAACGCGGCCCGCGCGCCCGAGGGTTCGGCCGAGGGTCCATTGTGAAGGACCAGCACCCCGGGGCTCCGTCAGCGAGCGCCGGAACGCGCTCGCCCCGGTCCCGTCTCCGCTCGTGTCATGCCGTGAGCGAGGCCGGAGTGACCAGTCGTGCGCGCTCGTACAGCTCCCGGGCTGTGCGATTCTTCATGTGCGGAGAGTTGACTTCCTCTCCCGCCTAGAGGCGGGGGGTTCCAGCGGTCGCCCGCTGGGGTTCCTGCTTCATCGACGACTGCCGTGTCCGGGAGGACTCCCGTTGAGGTCTTACACCGTCTCCACAGGCTGCTGCCGCCAGCCCGGCGGCCAGGATGGTGCGTGCCGCGTTCACGTCACGGTCGTGCACCGCGCCGCACTCGCACGTCCACGTCCGGACGTTCAGCGGCAGTTTCCCGCGGACCGCGCCGCAGGCCCCGCACAGCCTCGAGCTGGGGAACCATCGGTCGATCACCACGAGTTCACGCCCGTACCAGGCGCACTTGTACTCCAGCATGGAGCGCAGTTCCGTCCAGGAAGCGTCCGAGATGGCGCGCGCGAGACGCCCGTTCTTCAGCAGGTTGCGGACGGCGAGGTCCTCGATCACGACCGTTTGGTTCTCACGGACGAGCCGAGTGGTGAGTTTGTGGAGGAAGTCTCTGCGCCGGTCGGCGATCCGGGCGTGGACCCGGGCGACCTTACGGCGGGCCTTGTCCCGGTTGTTCGAGCCCTTCCGCTTGCGGGACAGCTGGCGCTGTGCGCGGGCCAGGCGCGTACGGTCACGCCGCTCGTGCCGGGGGTTGGCGATCTTCTCGCCGGTGGACAGGGTCACCAGGGACGTGATGCCCGCGTCGATGCCGACCGCCGCGCCCGTGGCGGGGGCCTCGGTGACGGTGTCCTCGCACAGCAGGGACACGAACCAGCGGCCCGCCGCGTCGCGGGAGACGGTCGCGGTGGTCGGCTCCGCCCCCTGGGGCAGGGGACGCGACCAGCGGATGTCCAGCGGCCCGCTCATCTTCGCGAGCGTCAGCCGCCCATCGCGCCAGGTGAAGGCGCTCCGGGTGTACTCGGCCGACGCCCTCGACCTCTTCCGCGACTTGTGGCGCGGGTACCCGGCCCGCTTGGCGAAGAAGCTGGTGAAGGCCGTCTGGAGATGCCTCAGGGCCTGCTGGAGCGGGACGCAGGACACCTCGCGCAGGAAGGCGAGCTCCTCGGTCTTCTTCCATTCCGTGAGCGCGGCGGACGACTGCGCGTAGGAGACCCGGCGCTGCTCGCCGTACCAGGCGCGCGTGCGTTCCTCCAGCGCCTTGTTGTACACGAGACGGACGCAGCCGAACGTCCGCGACAGCTCCGCCGCCTGCTCGCTCGTGGGGTAGAAGCGGTACCTGAACGCCCGCTTGACCGGTCGCCTCACGCCTCACACCCTATCAACCCCCATGTCAGCCAAGGGTGTCGATCGGTGGCCGTAGACGCCGAACCGCCCTGGCGGCGATCCGCCTTCCCCTGCCCTGCTCCGCAGGAGCCTCGTTTCCTCCCCGGCCTGAAAGCCGGAGTATCCAACTTACGGAGACCAGATGAACGAGGCTGACGGAGATTGTCGCTTCGCGGAGGGGGCGGGATGATTCGCCGCGAAGTTTCCCAGCACCCTCGCCCCAGCGTTGTGGAAACGCTGGTCGCGGCGCGGGACTTGCATGACCGGGAGTGCGGCGACTGCCGGGGCGGGGCGCGCTGTGCGATAGGGGAACGCCTGGCGTCGGCCGTGGACATGGCCACCGCCGTTGAGATTCCCGCCGCCGAATCGGCGTGAGCCGGAAGATCCGGTGTCCGCACTGCTACGGCTTCTTCGGCTGTGCGACGTGCGAAAGCACGTGCAAGGTCCCGTGTCCGGAATGCGCGGGCGGGAACCTGGGGCCGATCACGGCCTATCGATAGAGCCCCGGCGAGCGCGCCAACACTCCCGGGGCATGGCCAACAGAACTTGGGACTGCTGACATGCCGAACTCTACCGGCCGCGCCGTCGCGTGGCTCTCGTTACTGATCAGGCCGCCCGGCCGACACCGCGTCGGGGCTCCCCCGCCCCGGCGCGACCACCCTGGCAACGAGCGAATCTGGCCCGCCACTGGGTGTGCTCCCCCGCCCTGATGTGGTGCCCTACATCGCGCAGTGGAGCGAGGAACGGGACCCGCAAACCACGGTGGTCGCCCGGCGCGGAGGCATCGGCTACGCGGACGAGATCGTCCATGACCGTGACGAGGACGGCGTGCTGTGGACCAGGACCACCCACCGCCCGGGGAAGGGCCGCCCGGAGTTCGGCAAGGTCCACGGCCTGCGGCAGCGCCGCGCGATGTGGCGGCTACTGTGCCAGGTCTGCGCGGGACCCGCCGACCTCAACGACGACGGCGTGCTCTGGCTCCTCGGGGAGGATCCACACGACCCCGCGTCCTGGCCGGAGGACCTGCTCACCTCGCACCCGCCGCTGTGCCTGCCGTGCGCCGCGACGTCCGTCCGCCTGTGCCCACACCTGAGCAGGCGGTATGTGGCCCTGCGCGTCCGCGAGTTCCACCTCGCCGGTGTATGGGGCACGTTGTACCGCCCCGGCTTCCCGCTGCCCGTCGTGGCCGACGCGGCGGGGATCGCCTACGACGACCGACGCCTGCGCTGGCTGCGCGGCCACCAGCTGATCATGCGCCTGGAGTCCTTCACCGCCGTGGATCTCGCAACGGAGACCCACTGAAACATGCGCCACGACCGCGCGAAGACGCGTTCCGCCAGGCGTCGCGGAGCAGGCGGGACTTTCACCACAGGCCTTAGGGGAGCGGCGTTCCGTGGTCCGCCAGGTGGAGCCTGACGCGGCACGGGTCCTCGACCTCGACGAGCACGCGCTGCCCCCAGTGGGCGGTGAGGCGGTGCGCGATGTCGACGAGCCGGTGGCGCTCCTCGGGCGTGTACGCGGGGTAGCGCGCCCAGCCACGGTCGGCGATCTCGTTGCCGAGCTCGCTGAACAGCACGGCCCGGTACCGCCGTTCCTCCTCATCGGTCAGCGGTGAGGGGGCGCCATCCGCGGGCCGCAACCTGACGTTGTAGAGGTCTCGGATCACCGCGACAGCCTATCGATCGGCGTCGGACGCCGCCTCCTCAGGCCTTGGCCTCGACGAGGTCGAGCGCCGCGGCGACGACGCTGTCGGCGTCGATGCCGTGGTGGCGGTAGACGTCGTCGAGGGAGCCGGACTGGCCGAAGCGGGTGACGCCGAGTGCGGTCAACGGGACGCCGTTGACGGTGGCGAGGAACGCCAGCGTGTGCGGGTGGCCGTCCAGGAGGGTCACCATGGGGACCGCGCGGTGGGCGGGGAAGAGCTGCTCGAGGATAGACCCGTCGGCCCGGTCGAGGCCGCGTCGGGCCTGGACCGCGCGGAAGAGGAGGTCGGGGCTCGTCACGCAGACGACGTCGGTGGCGTGGCCGAGCGCGGTGAGGCGGTCGGCGGCGGTGAGCGCCTCCGTGACGAGGGCGCCCATGGCGACGACGGCGAGCGCGGGCCGCTCCCGGCGGCGCAGCACGTAGCCGCCCGCGGTGACCTGGTGGCGGCGCCGTTCGCGCGCGGCCGGGTCGGTGGGGACGGCGGCGAGTGACTGGTCGACGGGGCGGGTCGACAGCCGTAGATAGGCCGAACTCCCGTCGGGCTTGCCGAGGCCCGCGAGTGCGGCGCGCAGGCACCACTCGGCGTCGAGGGCGAACGCGGGCTCGTAGGTGACGCACCCCGGCTGTTCGATGCCGAGCGAGGGGGTGGTGATCGACTGGTGGGCCCCGCCCTCGGGGGCGAGCGTCACGCCGGAGGGGGTGCCGACGAGGATCGACCGGCCACCGGCGTAGATGCCGTAGGACCAGGGCTCGAGGGCGCGGTTGACGAACGGGTCGTAGACGACGCCGATCGGGAGCAGCGGGCGGCCCCAGCGGCTCCAGGTGGCGCCCAACTCGCCGATGAGCCCGACCAGGTTGGTCTCGGCGATGCCGAGCTCCATGTGCTGGCCCGTGGGGTTCTCCTGCCAGCGCAGGATCGTCTCGGCGTCGTCCGCGAACCAGTCGTGCCCCGCCGTGTGCGACCAGACGCCGACCTTGTTGAGCCACCCTCCGAGGTTGGTGGACGAGCTGACGTCGGGGCTCGCGGTGACGATCAGGCGGGCGACGTCAGGGGCGCCGCGGGAGAGGTCGAGCAGCGTTCGGCCCAGCGCCTGCTGGGTGGTGCCGACGCCGGACGGCGCGGCCCTGCCGCTGTCGGGCGGCACGGTGGGCGGGGCGGTGAGGGGGAAGGGCGGGCGGCGCAGCCGGTCGGCGGCCGCCGCGCAGAGCGCCGCCTCGGCCGAGCCCTCGGGGAAGGGGGCCCAGGGGTCGTCCAGGTCGGTGCCGAGGCGCGCGGCGAGGTGCCGCATCTGCTCGGCGGTCAGCAGGGACGAGTGGTTCTGGGGGTGCCCCTCGGTCGGCAGGCCCTGTCCCTTGACGGTGTACGCGAACACGACCGTCGGGCGGCTGTCGTCCACGGCCTCGAACGCGTGGAGCAGGGACGCCATGTCGTGGCCGCCGAGGTTGCGCAGGGCCCGCGCGAGGGTGGCGTCGTCGAGCCCTTCGAGCAGGCGGGCGACGACCTGCGCGTCGCTCCCGTTCCCCGGCAGCCTGTGGCGCAGGTCGGGGCCCTGTCTGCGCAGCAGGCGCTGGTACTCCGCGTTGCTCATGGTGTCGAGGCGCGCGCGCAGTCGCTCGCCGCCGGGGCGGGTGAACAACTCCTCGAGCAGCCGCCCGTACTTCAGCGTCAGCACCTGCCACCCGGCGGCCGCGAACATGCCCTGGAGGCGGGCGGGGGCGGCGCCGGGGACGACGCGGTCGAGGGACTGCCGGTTGAGGTCGACGACCCACACGACCTCGCCGAGGCCCGCGACCATCGGGTCCTGGACGGCCTCCCAGACGGCGCCCTCGTCGAGCTCGGCGTCGCCGAGCAGCGCGTACTGCCGCCCCGGAGGGCTCGGCTCGCCGTAGCGGTCGCGCGCGAAGCGGTGGGCGAGCGCCCCCCACAGGGGCGCCGTGGCGCCGATGCCGACCGAGCCGGTGGAGTAGTCGACGGTGCCGGGGTCCTTGGTGCGGCTGGGGTAGCTCTGCAACCCGCCGAACGCCCGCAGCGTGGTGAGCTGTTCGGGCCGCAGTCGGCCGAGCAGGTGGTTGACGGCGTGCAGGACGGGGGACGCGTGGGGCTTGACGGAGACCCGGTCGTCGGCCGTGAGGTGGTGGAACCACAACGCGGTCATCAGCGTGGTCATCGACGCGCTCGACGCCTGGTGGCCGCCGACCTTGAGCCCTGAGGGGTTGGGCCTGACCCGGTTGGCGTGGTCGACGATCGCGGTGGCGAGCCACAGGACCCTGCGCTCCACCGACTCGAGCACCGCCATCACGTCCGCCGGTGCCCCGCCGTCCGTCGGGAATTCCCGCTCCACCGCCGACGTCATCTCCGCGTACCTCCCCCGGAGCGGGCCGCCCCGCGCCATGCCTTCTGCTCATCACGCTGGCATGTGTGCGGCGATATGCGCAATCGACTCCGTGGGCATCGAGCATTATGCTCAACGGCCGGAGGGGGGAAGGGTTCTCGGTTGAGCAAGGTGAGCAAGGTGAGCAAGGTGAGCAAGGTGACGAGTGGCGGCGGTGTCGGTGGTGTCGGCAACGGCGTGCGCGCCGACGCGACGGATGCCCGCATCCTGCGGGCCCTGGCCAAGGAGCCGCGGGCCACGGTGCTCGCGCTCGCGCAGCGCCTCGGGCTGTCCCGCAACACGGTCCAGGCGCGGCTGGCCAGGCTGGAGCGCGACGGCGTCCTGCGCTCCTTCGAGTACCGCATCGACCCGGCGGCCCTGGGATATCCGCTGACCGCGTTCGTCACCGCGGAGGTCGAGCAACGGCGGCTCACGGAGGTGGGCGAGGCGCTCGGGGAGATCGACGAGGTGATCGAGGTGACGGGGATCAGCGGGGACATGGACCTGCTCATCCGCGTCATCGCCGCCGACGCGGACGACCTCTACCGCGTCGCGGGCCGCATCCTGGCCTGCCCCGGCATCGTGCGGACCCGCACCGCGCTGGCGATGCGCGAGCTGCTGCCGTTCCGCCTCTCCGCGGTGCTCGACAACCTCGCCGGTCAGGCCCCGCGGCCGAAGGGCCTCAGGTGAGGGCGCCGGCCGGGGAGCGCACCGTGTCGCGCAGGCGGGCCGCGTCCCTGCTGGGGGGCGCGCCGAACTGGCGGCGGTACTCCCTGCTGAACTGCGAGGCGTTGTCGTAGCCGACGCGCTGGCCGACCCCGGTGACGTCGCCCGGGTGGGTGGCCAGCAGGAGCCTGGCCTCCTGGAGCCTGATCTGTTTCTGGAACTGGATGGGGCTCATCGCCGTCACCGCCTGGAAGTTGCGGTAGAACGCCGAGACGCTCATGCCCGCGACGCGCGCGACGTCCTCGACCCTGAAGGGCTGCGCGTAGTGCTCGCGGATCCAGCGCACGGCCCGCGCGATGTGGCTGAGGCTGCTGTCGGCGAGGCCGAGCTGCCGCACGATGCCGCCCTGTTCGCCGGTGATCAGGCGCCACAGGATCTCGCGCTTGATCAACGGGGCGAGCACCGCCCGGTCGCGGGGCTCGTCGAGCAGCCGCAGCAGCCGGACGACGGCGTCGAGCAGCGGGGCCTGGGCGTCGCTCACCGCGATGCCCGTCGACGCCGCTCCGCCGCCGCGGGGCGTGTCGCCCGGCCCGGCCATGAGCAGCAGCTCGGCGACGGCCGAGGGCTCGAGCACGAGCCCGAACCCCAGCGCGGGCCGCTCCCTGGTGGCGTCCGTGAAGTTGCCGGTGACGGGCAGGTCGACGGAGGCGACCAGGTACTGCCCGGCGTGGTACTCGAACACCTTGTCGCCGAGCGCGAGGCGCTTGGTGCCCTGGGCGATGACCGCGAGCACCGTCCCCGTCATCGAGGGCGCGGGGGGATCCGACCGGTCGACCCGGGAGATGAGAACGCCGTCGATCGGGGTGGTCCAGTCGGGCCCGGCGTGGCGGGCCAGCAGGGTGCGGAGCTCTTCGATGCGCATGCGTCCCATTGCACCACCCTTCGGCGTCGAAGCTCCCGTGAACGAGAGGATCGAGCAAGTACGGCGGAGCATCGTTCTAACGTTTCCGCAGGTCAGCTCGGTTGAATGGGATCACCGCACTCCACCACCGCGGAAGAGATCCAGGAAGAAGGCACCCATGAACGTCACCTATGGCTTCCAGGCCACCCTGACCGCCGAGCCCGGGATGGGCGACCAGCTGGTCGACCTGCTGCTGACCGGCCTCGACGAGGGCAGCCCTGGCGCGAGCGAGCACTGCGTCGTCTACCTCGTCTCCCGTTCGTCGTCCGACCCCGATGTCGTCCATGTGACCGAGGGCTGGACCAGCGAGGAGGCGCACCACCGGATCTTCGCGGGCGAGGCCGCGCAGGCCATCGTGGCGCGGATCGACGGGCTGCTGGCCACGGAGTCCACATACACCGACCACGTGCCGGTCCGCGGCAAGGCCGCCTTCTGACCCGGCGGTCGCGACAACCGACGCCGTCCCACCACCCCCCACGCCCCACCTCCCACGCCGACACGGAAGCAGGAACCAACCACCATGACCACGGCACGCCCCGCTCTCGACCCCGAGCTGCGCGAGCTGCTCGCCGACCTGCCCCTGATGTCGGGGCTCAGCCCGGACGTTCTCGCGCAGATCCGCCAACTCCCGCCGCCGCCCTTCGAGTCCGTCGTCGGACACCGCCGGGTCGAGCGGCGCGAGGTGACCGTTCCCGCGAAGGACGGCACCCCGATCCCGCTCTCGGTCCTCAGCCCGGCGAACGCCGACCCGACGACCGCCGCGCCCTGCGTCTACTGGATGCACGGCGGCGGGATGGTCATGGGCGACCGCTTCTCGCAGATCGACATCCCGCTGGAGTGGCTCGACGCGCTCGGCGCGGTCGTGGTCTCCGTGGACCACCGGCTCGCGCCCGAGGCCACCGGCACCACCCTGGTCGACGACTGCTACCAGGGGCTGCTCTGGATCGCCGAGCACGCCGCCGAGCTGAACGTCGACCCCGCCCGGATCGTCGTCGCGGGCATCAGCGCGGGCGGCGGGCTCGCCGCCGGGGTCACCCTGATGGCGCGCGACCTCGGCACCCCGGCGATCGCCGCGCAGGTGCTGATCTGCCCCATGCTCGACCACCGCAACGCCACCGCGTCGAGCCACCAGTTCTCCGGCGAACCCGGGGTCTGGACGCGCGAGATGAACGCGTTCGGCTGGCGCGCCGTCCTCGGCGACCTCGCCGACGACGCGGTGCCCGCGTATGTCTCCCCCGCGCTGGCCGACGACCTGTCGGGCCTGCCGACCACCTACGTCGACACCGGCTCGGCCGAGGTCTTCCGCGACGAGGACGCCGACTACGCCACCCGCATCTGGGCGGCGGGCGGCCAGGCCGAGTTGCACGTCTGGGCGGGCGGCTTCCACGGGTTCGACGCGCTGTACCCCGGGGCCCGGATCTCGGCCACGGCCCGCGGGACCCGCACCGACTGGCTCGCCCGGGTCCTGCGCGCTCGCGGCGGCGGTCAGTAGCGGCGGTCAGTAGCTGTAGCGGCGCACGGTCTCCGGGTGGATGACGAGACGCACCTGGTCCGCGGCCAGGATCTCGGCGAGGTCGGCGGCGCGGGCCGGGTCGTCGAGGTCCCAGTAGCGCGCGCCCAGGCGCGCGGCCAAGTCGTGCGCCCCCTCGGGCTCCACCGTGGTGCGCCCTGCGACCGACACCCAGCGCTCGCGTTCCCCCACCGGGGCGGCGACGACGATCGAGGCGCGGGGGTCGCGGCGCAGGCGCCGCACCTTGAGCGAGTCAGGGGCCGTGAACAGCTGGATCGTGCCCTCGTCGGTGGCCTCGAACCACACGGGCCGGGGCTGCGGCGGGACCGGCCCCGCGGCCACGGACAGGAAGCCGTGCAGCGGCCGCCGCAGGAACGCGAGGTCCTGGCCGGTCAGCGAACTCGCGTCGGTGGGCGTGGCGTCGTTGCTCATGGTGCCGATTGAACACGGCCGACGCGGGCCGTCCCATGCGTGAGAATCCGGATCACCTGTGTGTGCGTACCGCCTCGCCCGGGTGGGCCCGTTCGCCGACCCGAGGGCCGCGGCGCGACGCCCCCGACCGGCCGGTCGAGGGCGCTCAGCGCTCGGCCGCGCCCCCGCCGTGCCTGTCGGCGACGGCCGTGGCCGCGATCAGCAGGGCGACCACGGCCACGAACCCCGTTGCCGGGCAGGTCCAGAAGGCGGGATGGACGGAGCCGCCGGACATGGCGGCCACCGCACCGGCGGCCGTTCCCGCCGCCATGGCGTATCCGGTCACGGCGCAGGCCAACAGCCAGGGCCCCGCCGCCCTGTGACCCGCGCGCCAGGCGGCGTCCGATGACCGCGTGACCCTGGTGCGCAGCCCGATCGCCCCGTTTCTCTCCAGGGTCCCCTCGGCCGCCGCGTTCCTGATGAAGTGGGTCAGCGCCGAGAGCATGGCGAGACCGATCGCGGCCGAGAGGAGAGCGCCCGCCTCTTCCACGGTGTCTCCCCCTGTCCCGTCATTCCCGTCATTCCCGTCGTTCCCGCGGACCGTTCAGGCGCCGTCGCCCGACGGGCGCGCCCCCGCGGTGGGCGCGGCCTCGGCCGCCTCGGCCGCCTCGGCCGCCTCGGCCGCCTCGGCCGCGTCGATCTGCTCCTCCGTCCAGCCCTCGTCGCGCCGCCGCACATACGCGAGGACGCGCTTGAGTTCGCGCTTCACCAGCGGCGCCAGCAGATACAGCCCGATGATGTTGAAGACCGCGCCGAGGAAGAGGAAGCAGTCCGCCAGGTCCACCAGCGTTCCCAGCGACAGCAGCGCGCCCGCGACGGTGAGCAGGCAGAAGACGCCCTTGTAGAGGTACTCGCTGGTGCGCGAGGCGCCGAACAGGTGGGTCCACGCCTTGAGTCCGTAGTAGCCCCACGTGATGATCGTGGAGAACGCGAAGAGGAAGACCGCCACGGTC
The DNA here is from genome assembly GCF_003626575.1 of Streptomyces radicis. GTDB lineage: Bacteria > Actinomycetota > Actinomycetes > Streptomycetales > Streptomycetaceae > Streptomyces > Streptomyces radicis. Next base: position 30,636 of record NZ_RBDY01000032.1, read on the forward strand.
AGCACCCAGGGGAACCACGGCAGCGCGGTGTCGAAGGCGTCCGAGGTGATGGCGATGCCGGGGTCGCCCCCGACCTCCGCGACGCCCTCCGCGGTGGCCGGATCGCCGCCGCCCGCGGCCGTGTCACGGGCGGCGTCGTAGAGCGGGCCGCCCGCGATGACGATCGTCAGCGCGGTCATGGTGCAGATGATGACGGTGTCGACGAACGGCTCGAGCAGCGCGACCAGCCCCTCGCTCGCCGGGCGCTTGGTCTTCACCGCGGAGTGGGCGATGGGCGCGGAGCCGATGCCCGCCTCGTTGGAGAACGCGGCGCGGCGGAAGCCCTGGATGAGCGCGCCGATCACGCCGCCGGTGACGCCCTCGGGGCTGAACGCGCCGCTCACGATGGCGCCGACGGCGTCGGGCACCTCCGCCACGTTGAACCCGATGACGATCAGGCACGCGGTCACATAGATGATCGCCATGGCCGGGACCAAGCGGCTGGTGACCCGGCCTATCGACCTGATGCCGCCGATGATCACCAGGCTGGCGAGCGCGGCGACGACCACGCCGAACAGCAGGGAACCGCCGGAGCCGGTGAAGAAGTCGGTGTGGTCCTCGGTGACGGTGCCGAGCTGCTCCAGGCTCTGATTGACCTGGAAGAGATTGCCGCCGACGAAGCCGAAGAAGAGGATCATCACGGCGGACGCCAACGACAGCACGGTGCCGAGCCCGGCGAGCCCGCGCTCGGCGAGGCCCTTGCGCAGGTAGTACATCGGCCCGCCGGAGACCCGGCCCTCCGCGTCGATCTCGCGGTACTTGACGCCCAGCGTGCACTCGACGAACTTCGTCGCCATGCCGAGGAGGCCGCACAGGATCATCCAGAACGTGGCGCCGGGGCCGCCTATGGAGACCGCGATCGCCACGCCCGCTATGTTGCCGAGGCCCACCGTTCCCGAGACGGCCGATGTGAGCGCCTGGAAATGGCTGATCTCGCCCGGCGCGTCCTTCTGTTCATACTTCCCGCTCACGAATCGCAGCGCCGTCCGAAGGTGACGGAATTGCGCGAAACCGAAGTAGAGGGTGAAGACGAGACCGGCGAGCGCCAACCAGCCCACGATCAAAGGGAAATCGGCATCGAAGAGGCGGACGTCGAAGAAGACGACATCGGTCAGGAACTCGGCGACAGGTTCGAAGAAATCGTTGACGGCCTCGTCAACGCTGTCGGTCCAGGACTCACTTGCCACAGCGAAAAACCTCAGGTGGGGGAATCATGCGAAAAGAGCAATGCCTTGCTTCCTACCATGCGAGCGGCGCCCCGTCGAGGAAGGCGAAATGCCGGAATTAGCAATGCATTTCCGTCACATCCGACCCGCGGCGCGGTGATCGCGCAGGGCGCGGGCACACTGGTCCCATGGTGATGCCCCGTGCCCAGTGCCCGCGCTGCGAGCGGACCGTGGCGGCCGCGCCGATCCCCGACGCCCCGGGCCGTGGGCGCCTGTGGCGGCACGACGAGCCCGGCACGCGCCGCGACGCCGACGGCGCCCTGGTCTCCTGCCCCGGCTCGCTCGAGGCCGTCGAGCTCCCCACGCCGGTCACGCAGCTGACGCTCGACGAGCGGGAGGACGCGGCGGCACCCGACGCCCTGTTCTGAACGCTCTGAACGCTCTGAACGCCGGATCCGGGCCGTGCGCAGGCTCCGCCGGGGCGGCGGCGCTCGCTCAGGCGCCGCCGTACCGACCGGACCGTTCGCGCAGGTGGCGCAGGGCGTCGGCGATCCGGCGGTCGACGTCGTCGCCGTCCGCGTGCGCGGCGGCCTCGTCAAGCAGCCGCTCGGCGGCGTGGTCGGCTCCCCCGCCGACGAGCAGCTCCGCGGCCGCGAGCAACTGGCGCTTGATCCGCAGGGTCATTCCCCGTCCGGTGGCGGCGGACGCGGCGCCGCGCAGCGCCGCCGCGGATGCGGTGGCGGCCCGTTCGGCGTCGCCCGCCGCCACGAGGACGTCCAGCGCCGCCATCACCTCGCCGACCTCGACGTCCTCACCCCCGGCAGCACCCCCGACCACGTCGCCCGCGAGGGCGGCCGCAGCGGCCCGCTCCCCCAGCCTGAGCAGGATCCGCGCCACGCCGAGGCGCTCCCCGCCGACCAGCCCTCGGGCGCGCGCCAGCTCGAGCAGCGCTCGCCGCCCCTCGGCGGGTCGGACCCGGCACAGCAGGTCGAACGCCTCGGTGCGTGCGTTCCAGACGTCGGTGGGCGGGCGTTCCACGAGGCGCAGCAGCAGCTCAACGCCCGCCTGCCGCGCGTCCACCGCGAGCAACCCCCGGACGACGTCGAGCGATTCGGCGGTGTCCTGGAGCTCTCCCCTCGAGAGCTCGACCAGCGCGTCGACGCCCGTCTGCCGGTCGTCGGACTCCACGAGGTCCATGGCGGCCTCACGGCGGATCTGCGGGTCCGCGTGCCGGGCCAGCCAGCGCAGCAGCTCCCGATGCCGCCCGTCGGCGGCGTCCCGCAGGAGCCGGGCCAGGGTCAGCGCCGTCGCGGGAGACGCCGTCACCCGGCCGCGCATCAGCGTGTCGAGGGCCGCGCGGACCTCGTCGGTCAGGCCCTGCTCCCACAACGAGCGGGCCAGCGCGAGCCAGTCGTCGAGCTCGGCGATGCCGTGCCCCGCCTCGGCGGATCCCTCGACGGTTCCCTCGGCGAAACCGGTCAACGCCTCGGTCGCGGGCGCCGGGTGCCCGGCCAGGGAGAGCGCCGCGAGGGACGCGGCCCGCGCCCTCCCGCCGGTCGCCGCGACGGCGCTGTCGGCGATCGCCCGCGCCGTGGCGACATGGCCCGCCGCCCGGTAGCTCTCGACGACGCCCACGATCTGTCCCTCGAAGTCCCTGGTGAGCCAAGGGCCTTCGGACGCGTGGGCCGCGAACATCTCCTCCACCACGCCATCGGCCCGCGTGCGAGCCCCGGCCCGCAGCAGCACCGCCACCTCCCTGGCATACAGCCACCCGCGCTCGGGCCGGTGCGGCGTCAGGAAGGAGAGCGCCCGGTCCGGCTCGCCCACCGCGACCGCCGCCTCGGCGGCGAGGCAGCGCGCCCAGGCGTCGCCGTCCGGCAGGACCAGCCGGTCGAGGAGCGCGTTCACCTCGGGGCGCGCCGCGCCGCCGAGCCGGGACAGCTTGTGGGCGACGAGCGCGCGCACATCGGAGACGCCCACGCTGAGATTGCCGCGCGGGCCGCTCTCGTTGTACTGGGCGGGCTCGGCCAGCTCCAGCAGGGGCCCGACGGCCGCGCGCAGGGGGCGCGGGCCGAAGACCCGGCCGAGCGTGACCACCGCGTCGGCGCGGGCGGCGGCGGGGAGCCGTTCGTCGTGTGCCATGTCCCCAAGGGCGCTCCTGGCCCGGTCGCGCCGCGGCTGGGCGGCGATGATCCGGCAGAAGTGGTCCCCGGTGAAGCGCGAACGGGCGCGTTCGAGTAGACGGCTCACGACGCGTTCGGCCAGGGGCGCGGACGCGGCGACGCCCTCGGCGAGCAGCCGTCCGGCGAGCGCCGCGTGCGCGTCGAGGCGCGTGCTGTCGTCGCCCATCACGATGCCTCCGCCGCGGGACAGCGCGTGCGGGTCGAAGTCGTCGCTCGCGTCGGCCAGGAACGCGAGCAGCCGCTCCGCCGAGGTGCCGGGCCGCTCGGCCCAGCAGGCGACGGTCAGCACGGCCTGCTCCTGGCCCGCACCGGCGAGCGCCCGCCGCAGCAGCGCGTCGGCGCCCGGGGCGGCGCCCGGCCAGTCGTGCGGCAGCTCATCGGCCGCGAGCCGGGCCGCCAGGTACTCGGGAAAGCTGCGGTGCCGCCACGTCGGCGCGCCTGACTCCTCGTCGAGGGTGAACAGCCCGCTCCCGGTCAGCAGCCCGGCCACCAACTCGGGCCAGCCGACCAGGAAGTCGGAAGACCCGGGGACGCCGCGGCGGGTCCAGTCGACGGCGGCCGCGAGGAGCGCGGGGTCGTCCACGGGTGCCACGGCCGCGAGGTGCTGGAACAGCGCCACCCGGTGGTCCAGGAGCCACTCGGCCGCCGCCGCGCCGAGCCCGACGGCGACGGCCGCGGAGCGGAACGCCGCCCGGCGCTCGGCCTCCCCCTCGCGGCCCGCGAGCAGATGGGCGATGAACTCCCGGTACAGGCCCGCCCGTCCCGAGGGCAGCGCCGGGGCACCCGCCCCCTCCGCACCCTCCGCCCGCTCCGCACGCCGGTGGATGTCCAGGGTGAGCGTCGCCAGCAGGGGCGTCCTGACGAGCTGGCGCAGGCCGTTCTCGGCGACCTGCCGCAGAAAGGCGTCCACCCGCTCGTCCACCCGTTCGGGCACCCGCTCGTCCACGTCCGACGGCGGGTGGCCCCCGGGGTCGGCCAGCCAGCCGCGGGCGAGCGCGCGCACCTCGTCGTCGTCGAACGGCGCCAGCGTGAACCGCCCGAAGCCCGCCTCCGCCAACGGCTCCCGCGCCTCGGCGCGCAGCGGCCTGGTCGTGACGATCCACCGGTAGGGGCTTTCGGGTCCCCGGGCGTCGGCGGCGATCGAGGCGACGACCCGCTCCCTGTCCACCGGGTCGGCGATCTCGTCGAGCCCGTCGATCAGCAGCAGCCACGGGTCACCGCCGGGCGCGCGCTCGAAGAGGTCGTCGGGCAGCTCGCGCGTCAGCCGGACGCTCAGCCGCGCGCGGACCGAGCGGCGCAGCAACGACGGCAGCGGGGCGTCGCCCGTCAGATGCGCGGCGGGCACGGCCACCGCGACCGGCTCCCCCGGTGAACGGCCCGTCAGCCGGGCCGTGGCGAGCGTGGTGACCAGGTGCCGGACGAAGGTGGACTTCCCCGCGCCCGAGACGCCCTCGATGAGCAGATGCCGGTGGGTGGCGACCGCCAGGGCCGCCGGGACGCGCTCGGCCGCGAGCCCGGTGCCGTTCCCCTGCCCGCCCTCCCTCATGAGGCGCTGCGGGACATGGACGGGGTCCGCGCGTGGCGCGGGGTGGCCCGCGAGGCGGTAGGAGGGGGCCGCGGCGGCGGCCCGTTCGGCGGTGAGCAGCGCGCGGAGGCTCTCCTCGCGCAGCGCCTCGGGCCCCGGCGCGGGGCCGACCTCGGTGAGCTGCCCGGCCGGTGGCAGGCCGAGGAAGAGCGCCAACTCGGCCAGGCGTGCGGCGTCGAGTCGCTCGTACCACGTGTCCACGCGGCCCGCCGCGAGCTCGCCGAGGCCGTCGGACCTGTGGTGTCGGCGGACGATCCCGATGAGGCGGCCCTCGCTCCACACGGCGGCGCCCGACATGCCCTGCCACGGCGAGACGCGCGGGTCGGGGTCGTGCTCGGGCGGCGGCACGCGCAGCGAGAGGGTGCTCTCGCGCAGGTTCGACCAGGGGCTGGCGACTCCCCGCACATGCGAGGAGTCGCGGTACCAGGTCCCGGCGTCGGCGTCGGCGCGCAGCCGGTGGCGCGGGAACCCCAGGGCGCTGCACGCCAGGTCGCCGTCCCGCTCCCCGACGCGCCCGTAGCGCACCGGCGCGACGGGGCCCTCGGGACGGCCGCTCTCGGGGAGCGCCACCACGGCGACGTCGATCCCCGGGTCGCGCCACAGCACGACGCCCTCGGCCGTCCAGGCCCCGGGGCGGTCCGCGCGGAACCGGACGCGCACCGTGCCCGCGTCGCCCACCACATGGGCGGCCGTCAGCACCATGCCCGCGGTGACCCGGTAGCCCGATCCGCGCTCGTCGACGTCCTGGCCCGGGCCGCCGACGAGGATCTCCGCGGCCCGGTCGGGGTCGAGTCCTGGGCCCATGACTCCCCGGTCAGCGCTCGCCGGGGACGGCCGCGCCCGAGACCTCGGGGCGCCGCCCCGAGGCGGCCACCCTGGGCTCGAGCGTGAGCTTGACGCGCTGGGTGGCGGCGCGGGAGACCTTGCCCTGGCCCTCGGCGTCCACCACCCAGAAGCGGACCTTGGACCCGGCCCCGGCCTCCCTGGTGATGACCACCTCGACCTCGAGCTCGATGGGTCCCACCTCGAACCGCACGGCCTGGCCCGCGCCCGCGGTGATCGCCGCGTCCAGCTCGTTCCGCAGCTCCTCGATCACCTTCGCCAGCTCGATCACAGCGCGCCCCCTCCCTGACGTACCGCCACCGGAACCCTAGCGCGGCCGGGGGTGACGACGTTCACTCGTCCGGGTTCCCGAAGCGGCGGGATCCGGACGGGAAGATCCTCCGCGCACGGGTCTTGACGTGGGCCAGATGGAGCAGGCACAGTGCCAGCTAATTCGCATTAGTCCGGCCGTGGTCAGGCACACGCATCAGCTAATGCGTATTAGTCGGAAGGTGGAGAAGTGACCGAAAGGGAGCCCCGCGCGGCGCGGCGTGGGCGGCCTCGGCAGGCCGAGGTGGCGCGGCTCGCGGGCGTCTCGCAGACGACCGTGTCGCTGGTCCTCGGCGGCAACAAGCAGGGCATCGTCATCCAGGAGGCCACCCGCGCCCGGGTGTTGGAGGCGGCGCGGACGCTCGGCTACGTCCCCGATCCCGCCGCGCGGCGGCTCGCGGCGGCGCGGAACAACCTGCTCGGGGTGTTCAGCTTCACCGCCACGTTCCCCACGGCCGTCGAGCACTCCTACTACCGCTTCCTGGTCGGCGTCGAGCAGGAGGCCGCCGCGCGCGGCTACGACCTGGTGCTGTTCACCGGGTCGAGCAGCGGCGGCGCGGGGGCCGGGGCGCCGGGGGCGCTGGACCGGGTGCGGCTGGCCGACGGCTGTCTGCTCCTGGGGCGGCACGTGCCCACCGAGCCGCTGCGGCGGTTGGTGGCGGACGGCTTCCCGCTGGTCTCCATCGGCCGCAGGGAGGAGCCCGAAGGGCTGGCCTGGGTCGGGGCCGACTACGCGACGGCGAGCGCCGAGGTCGTCGGGCACCTGGCGGGGCTCGGGCACCGCGGGGTGCTGCTGGTCCGCGAGGACGACGACGCCCCCGCGTCGGCCGACCGGCAGCGCGGCTTCGTCGAAGGGCTCGCCGCCGCCGGGCTGCCCGCGCCCGATGGCACGGTCGTGCGCACGGCGCGGCCCGCCGCGGAGATCGACGCCGCGTGGGTGCGGGCCCGATACGCCGAGGGCGTCACCGCGTTCGTGGCCGAGGAGACCGACACAGGGGACGCGTGGCGGGCGCTGACCTCCGCCGTGGCGGGGGCCGGTCTTCGGGTGCCCGACGAGGTGTCGCTCGCGCTGCTCGGCTCCCCGTCCGCCGACCTGTCGGGGCAGCCCGAGCCCACCGGGTTCGACATCCCCAGGGCGGAGTTGGGCGCCACCGCCGTCCGCCTGCTCACCGACCTGCTCGCCGACCCCCTCGCCGAAGGGGAACGGCCCTCGGCGGGCCTGGTGAGCTGCGGCTTCCGCCCCGGCGTGACCGTGGCGCCGCCCCCGCGCCGCGCCGCGCCGTGAACGCCGCACCGCACGTACCGGGCGCCGACCGCGCCCCGAGCACCGACCGAGGAGAGGCTTCCATGCCGGAACCGACCAGCCCACCCGCCGAGACCGACGTCCTGATCGTGGGCGGCGGCCTGGGCGGGGTCGCCGCAGCGCTCGCCGTCTGCCGGGCCGGACGGCGCGCTGTGCTGACCGAGGAGACGGACTGGATCGGCGGGCAGTTGACGGCGCAGGCCGTGCCGCCCGACGAGCACCCGTGGATCGAGCAGTTCGGCGCCACCGCGACCTACCGGGCCATGCGCGGCCACATACGGGACTACTACCGCCGCTGGTACCCGCTGCGTTCCGAGGCCCTGGCGGTCGCCGAGCTGAACCCGGGCGCCGGGCGCGTCAGCAAGCTGTGCCACGAGCCGCGCGTCGCGCTCGCCGTCCTCGAGGCCATGCTCGCCCCGCACCGCGCGGCCGGGCGGCTGACGGTGCTGACCGAGCACCGGCCGGTCGCCGCCGATGCCGAGGGCGACGCGGTGCGCGCGGTGACGCTGCTCGACACCCGCGAAGGCGTCCGCCGCACGGTGACGGCGCCCTATGTGCTGGACGCCACGGAGACCGGGGAGCTGCTCGACCTCGCGGGCGTCGAGCACGCCGTGGGCGCCGAGGCGCGCGCCGAGTTCGACGAGCCGCACGCGCCCGACGAGGCGCAGCCGCTCAACCAGCAGGGCATCACCGTGTGCTTCGCCGTCTCCCACCACGAGGGCGAGAACCACGTGGGGGAACGCCCCGCCGACCACGCGTTCTGGCGCTCCTACCGCCCGGACTTCTGGCCGGGGCCGCTGCTGGGGTTCACCGCCCCCGACCCGCGCACGCTCGAGCCGGTGGAGCGTTCGTTCCGGCCCAACCCGCAGGCCGACCCGCTGGTCGTCGCCGCCGACCAGAGCGCGGACGCGGGCGACAAGGAGCTGTGGGGCTTCCGCCGCATCCTGGCGCGTGGGCTGCACAGGCCGGGCGCGTTCGACTCGGACATCACGCTGGTCAACTGGCCGCTGAACGACTACTGGTTGAAGCCGCTGGTCGGCGCGGGCGACGAGGTGGCGCGTGAGGCGCTCGCGGGGGCGCGCGAGCTGTCCCGCTCGGTGCTGTACTGGCTCCAGACCGAGGCGCCGAGGGCCGACGGCGGCACCGGCTTCCCCGGCCTGCGGATCCGCCCCGATGTGACGGGCACGCCCGACGGCCTGGCCAAGTCGGCCTATGTGCGGGAGGCCAGGCGGATCAAGGCGGTCACCACCGTGACCGAGCACGACGTGGCGATCGACCTGGTCGGCCCCTACGGCGGCACCAGGCACCGCGACTCGGTGGGCGTCGGCGGCTACCGCATCGACCTGCACCCCTCGACCGGGGGCGACGACTACATCGACATCGGCTCCGTGCCGTTCGAGATCCCGCTCGGCGCGCTGCTGCCGCGCCGGGTCACCAACCTGCTCCCCGCGGGCAAGAACATCGGCACCACCCACATCACCAACGGCTGCTACCGGCTCCACCCCGTGGAGTGGAACGTCGGCGAGGTGGCCGGGGCGCTCGCCGCCCACTGCCTCGACGCCAAGGTCACGCCGCACCAGGTGCGAGAGGAGGAACAGCGGTTCGCCGACTTCGCCCGGGTCCTCGACCGCGCGGGCGTCGAGCGCCACTGGCCCGACGTCCGCGGCTACTGAACGCCCGGGCCCCGGCGGCCCGCACCCGTGGTCGGTGGGATCCGGGCGGGACAGCTCCACCTGTCCCGCCCGGCACCGCCCACTTCCGACATGGCACACAAGGAGGTGTCCCTCGAACATGACCGCTCAACGGACCACTCACCGCCTGCGCGTCGGCATCGACGTGGGCGGAACCTTCACGGACGCGGTGGCGGTCGACGCCACCTCGCTCGAGCTGATCGGCCAGGTGAAGGTGCCGACCAGCCACCACCATCGCGACGGCGTCGCGCATGGCATCGTGGAGGCGCTCGACCGGCTGCTCACCGAGATCGGCCGCGCCCCCGAGGACGTGACGTTCCTCGCGCACGGCACGACTCAGGCTACCAACGCCCTGCTCGAGGGCGATGTCGCCCCCGTGGGGCTGATCGGGATGGGGAAGGGGCCCTCCGGGTTCCTCACCCGCCGCCTCGCCGCGCTCGGCAAGCTCGAGCTCGCACCGGGGCGCAGACTGCCGCTGCGCTACGCCCACCTCGCCGACCCCGGCGACCCGGACGCCGTGCGGGACGCGGTGGCGCGGGTCCACGAGGCGGGCGCCGAAGTCGTCGTCGCCACCGAGCCGTTCAGCGTGGACGCGCCCGAGGGCGAGGAGGCGGTGGCCGCGGCGGCGCGCGCCGCGGGCCTGCCGGTGACCACGGCGCACGAGATCACATCCCTCTACGGGCTCGGCAAGCGCACCCGCACCGCCGTCGTCAACGCCGCGATCCTGCCCAGGATGCTGGCCACCGCCGACCTGGTGGACACCTCGGTGGTGAAGGCGGGCGTGCGGGCGCCGCTCATGGTGATGCGCTGCGACGGCGGCGTGATGTCGCTCGAGGAGATGCGCCGCCGCCCGTTGCTCACCATCCTGTCGGGCCCCGCGGCCGGGGTGGCGGGCGCGCTGATGCGGGAACGGGTCAGCGAGGGCGTCTTCCTCGAGACCGGCGGCACGTCGACCGACATCAGCGTCATCCACCGCGGCAAGGTCGCCGTCCGGCACGCCGAGATCCTCGGCCGCGGCTCCTACCTGCCCGCCCTCGATGTGCGGACGGTCGGCGTCGGCGGGGGCTCGATGGTGCGCGTCGGCGGGGGCGCGGTGGTCGCGGCGGGGCCGCGCAGCGCCCACATCGCCGGGCTGCCCTACGCCTGCTTCGCCGACCCGGACGACCTGCGGGACGCCACGCTCACCCGGATCCGCCCCATGGAGGGCGACCCGGACGACTACGCCGTGATCGACGCGGCGGGCGGCCGTTTCGCCGTGACGATGACCTGCGCGGCCAACGCGCTCGGCCGGGTCCCCGAGGGCGACTTCGCGCGCTCGGACCCCGCCGCCGCGGCGGCGGCGCTCGCCCCGCTCGCGCGGGAGCTCGGCACGGACGTGGCGGGCGCGGCGCGGGCCGTGCTCGACGCGGGCGCGGCCAAGGTCAGGGAGGTCGTGGACCGGATGATCCGCGACTACCGGCTGGACGAGGACGCCGTCGTGCTGGTCGGCGGCGGGGGCGGCGCGGCGTCCGTCACGCCGCACCTGGCGGCGCTCGCGGGGCTGCCGGGGAAGATCGCCGAGCACAACGAGGTGATCAGCCCGGTGGGCGTGGCCCTCGCGCTGGTCCGCGAGCAGATCGAGCGGATCGTGCCCGGCGCCACCCAGGAGCAGATCCTCGGGGTGCGCAACGAGGCCGAGCAGGCCGTGGTCGCGCAGGGCGCGAGCCCCGACGCGGTCGAGGTGGAGGTGACGGTCGACCCGCAGACCAGCACCGTGCGGGCCATCGCCACGGGCGCCACCGAGCTGCGCACCCAGGACCGCGCCCACCGCGCGGACGACGCCGAACGCCTGCGCGCCGCCGCGGCCAGCCTCAAGGTGGAGCCCGAGCGGGTGGAGGTGCTCGCGGGCACCCCGTCCCACACCGTCTACGGGGCGGTGCGACGGCGGCGGCTGCGGCGGGCGTTGCACCCGGTGCGGGTGCTCGACGCCGACGGGGTGGTGCGGCTGCACGCGGCCGACGCCCGGGTGGCCACCACGACGGTCGCCGAGGCGCCGGGCGTGCTTGCGGAGCTGGTGCGCGAGGCCACCTTCTACGGCGACGGGGGCGTCCGTGCCCCCGCGGTGCGCCTGTTGCTCGGCACCAGGATCGCCGACCTGTCGGGCGTGCTGGACGCCGAGCCGCTGCTGGCGCTCGCCCGCAGCGAGCTGCGCTCCCGCACCGGGGACGAGCCGGTCGTCGCGGTGCTCGAGGTGCGGTCATGAACGCCTCGCCCCGCGCCCCCCGCCCGAGCGCCCCCGCCCACCGGAAGGCGCCGAAGGGCGCCTCGTTGGCCGAACGCCTCGGCCCCGCCCGCCTCGAGCGGCTGCTCGCCGAGTGCGCCGAGCTGGCCGAACGCGACGACACCGCGTTCGCCGTCACCCTGCTGGCCGGGACGCCGACCCACGAGGCGCGCGACGAGCGGGATCTGCGCCGCTGGGCGGTCGCGGCCACGCGGTTCGGCGCCGAGCTGGCCGCCGACGCGGCGGACGGCGAGCGGCCCCGGGTCGTGGAGCGCTCGGGCGGCCTCGACGAGGACGTGCCGCTCCTGGCCCGCTACCGCTCACGGCCCGAGCCGACCGTCGAGGTGTTCCTGGACACCGTGGCGTCGGCCGAGGAGCTGATCGAGCTGCTCGGCTGGCGTGACCTGTACCCCACGGGCTCGGTGCGCGCCGCCGCGCTCGCCCACGAGGCGGGCCACCACCGGCTGCACGACCCCGCCGTGAAGCGAAGGCTGCGGGTCGCCCTCGACCATCCGGTGCTGCGCCTGGGCCGTTGGCGGCTGCTCGGCCATGTCGCGGGCGCCGACGAGATAGCGGCGCACGCCTACGCCGGGGCCGCGCTCGGCCTCGGCAGAGGCCCGCTGCTGGTGACCGCCGCGCTCGCGCGCGCGGTCGCCGCCCTGCGAGAGGACTGAGAACCCATGGGAATCGTCATTCTGCTGATCATGCTGGCCGGCGTCGTGCTGATGCTGACCCGCAAGCTGCCCACGGCGTTCGCCCTGGTCCTCCTCGGCGTCGCCGTCGCCCTGGTGGTGGGGGCGCCGCTGACCGGGGAGGCCAGCGTCTTCGACACCGTCCTCCAGGAGGGCTCGGCCAGGCTGGCGGCCACCATGATCGCCATCCTGCTCGGCTCGTGGCTCGGCAAGCTGCTCGACGAGACGGGCATCGCGGGCACCCTGGTCCGCAAGATCGTGGAGTTCGGCGGGGACCGGCCCACCGTGGTCGCGCTCGGCGTCCTCGGGATCTCCGCGCTCGTCGGCACCGTCACCGGGTCCGCGCCCGCCGCGATGCTCGCGGGCATCATCGGCATCCCCGCGATGATCGCGGTGGGCGTGCCCAAGGTGACCGCCGCGGGGACCATCCTCATGGGCATCGCCGCGGGCATGCCGTTCGAGCTGCCGGTCTGGCAGTTCTTCTCGACCGCGCTCGACCTGCCGGTGGACACGGTGCGGAGCTTCATGATGAAGCTGTTCCCGTTCGCCGCCTTCTTCGCCGTGCTGTTTGTGCTGGTGGAGACCCGGCGGCGTGGCGTGGAGCACACGTGGTCGCTGCGGTCGTTCGACGCGCGCCCCGACCGGCGCCCCTCGCGGCGTGAACGGCTCGGCGACGCGCCGTGGTACGCGCTGTTCACGCCTGCGGTTCCGCTGGTGCTCGCCCTGGTCTTCGAGGTGGCGATCATCCCGTCGCTGCTCGCGGGCGTGCTCTTCGCGCTGGTCACCACGACGCGCCCGCGCGACATGAACACCCGCCTGCTGCGCACCCTGTACTCGGGCTTCGACGTGGCGGCCGCGCCCATCGCGCTGTTCGTGGCGATCGGCGTGCTGCTCGCGGCGGTGCAGCTGCCCGACTCCGTCGAGGCCCTCGAGCCACTGGTGGAGAACGTCAGCCCGCAGAACCCCGTGCTGTTCGTGCTGGTCTTCACCGCGCTGGTGCCGCTGTGCCTGTACCGGGGGCCGTTGAACGTCTACGGCCTCGGCGCGGGCATCGCCGGGGTGCTGATCGCGGCGGGGATCTACCCGGCCGTGGCGGTGCTCGGCCTGACCGCCTCCTACAACCAGGTGTTCGGCGTCGCCGACCCCACCAGCACGCAGACGGTGTGGAGCGCCCAGTACTCGGGCGTCAGCCCCCAGCAGGTGATGGTCAGGACGCTGCCCTACGTGTGGTGCGTCGCCCTCGGCGGCTTCGTCGTCACCGCGGCGCTGCACCTCTGAACGTTCCCCCACACGACCCGTACCACTGAAGCGACCCGTACCACTGAAGCGACGGAGTCCCCCATGTCCCTGAACCGCCGTACCTTCCTGTCCGCCGCCGCGGCCTCCGGCGGCCTGGTCGCCCTCGGCACATCCGCGACCCCGACCGCCGCGGCGCCGGGCGGCTTCCCCGACTACACCTACCTGCGCACGCTGCTGACCCCGGGCCAGCTCTCCTACAACCCCACCGGCGAGATCATCTTCCCCTGCGTCAGGGGCGTCTACGACCGGCTGTCGTCGGCGCTCGGCCGCTACTACCTCTACTACGCGCCGCACGACGCGCCCGGCGGCATCTGCCTGGCGTACGCGGACTCCATCGACGGCCCCTACACCGAGTACCCGGGGAACCCGGTCGTCTCGCGCGCCTGGTCACCGCACTACTCGGTCAGCCATGTCTCGTCCCCGCACGTGATGTGGCACGAGGGGGAGCGCGAGCTGTGGCTGTACTTCCACGGCGAGAACACCACGACGCGTCTGGCCCGTTCGTCCAACGGCGTCGACTTCGTCTACGACCGCACCGTGCTGACCACCTCGATGCTGCCTTCGGGCACCACCGAGGCGTCCTACGCGCGCGTCTTCCCGCACGCGCTGCCCGACCGCGGCGCGCGCCATGTGATGCTTTTCATGATCAACACCACGGCCAACCACCGGTCGATCGGCTGGGGTTGGTCGGCCGACGGGCGCAGCTGGAGCTTCGCGGACCAGCCGCTCGTCAGGCACTCCGACGTGGGCGTCAACGACCTGAGCGGCCCGCACCTGCTGACCAGGAACGGCTCCGCGTTCGTCGTCTACCACACCGACAAGGCGAGCGGCGGGACCATCCGCATCACCGAGGTCGGCGCCGACTTCTCCCGCCGGAACCATCTGGGCGTCTTCTACCGGCCGTCGGCCGGGGCACCGGACAACGGCCGGGCCGCGGCACCGGCGTTCGGCACGGACCGCGGGGTGCCGTACATGATCTACGAGGCGGGCGACCGCCTCGCCGGGAGCATCGCCATCGCCCGCGGCTGAACGGCGCGTGACCCGCCGCCCCCCGGAACCCGGGGGGCGGCCCGGCGCGTTCGAGGGCGCGCGCCCCGCCGTGCGCGGTGACCCATGTCACATCCGACTCCCGTCAGGAATCGGGGAGCCGTCTCGCTCAAGGGGCAAGCGAACCCGACAGGAGCGACACCATGAAGCACCGCATCGTCGTCCTCGGCGCCGGATACGCCGGGGTCTACGCCGCCGGAACCCTGGCCCGCCGCCTCTCCCCCGCCGACACCGCGATCACCGTCGTCAACGCCGAGCCCGACTTCGTCGAGCGGATGCGCCTCCACCAGCTCGCGGCGGGCCAGGACATCGCGAGCCGGAGGCTCACCGACATCTTCGCGGGCACCGGGGTGAAGCTGCGCGTGGCGCGCGTCACCGCCGTGGACCCAGGGCGCGGGACCGTCTGGATGACCGAGAGGGACGGCGACGGGCTCCCCCACGAACTCCCCTACGACACACTCCTGTACACGCTCGGCAGCGCCGTCGCCGACCATGGCGTCCCCGGCGTCGCCACCTATGCCTTCGACGTCGCGGGGCGGCCATCGGCGCTGCGCCTGCGCGAGCGCCTCGACACCCTCGAAGCCCTGGGCCAGGGCGGGAACGTGCTGGTCGTCGGCGAGGGCCTGACGGGCATCGAGGCGGCCACCGAGATCGCCGAGTCACGCCCTGGCCTCTCGGTCGCGCTCGCCGCCCGCGGCGAGCTGGGCGCCTGGCTCTCCCCCGGCGCCCGCGGCCACCTGCGGCGCGCCTTCGACCGGCTCGGCATCACCGTCCACGAGCACACCACCATCGAGGCCGTGGAGCCGACGCGGGCGATCGGCGCGGACGGCGCGTCCTTCGCTTCCGACGCGACCGTGTGGGCGGCCGGGTTCGCCGTCCACCCCATCGCCGCCGCCAGCGGCCTCGAGGTCGCGGGCACCGGCCGGATCGTCGTCGACGGCACGATGCGGTCCGTCTCGCACCCCGACGTCTACGCCGCGGGCGACAGCGCCCACGCGATCGACGGGAACGGCCGCCCGCTGCCGATGTCCTGCGCCTCGGCGGGCGTCACGGTCAGGCAGGCGGCGGACGCGATCGTGGGCAGCCTGACCGGCCGAAAGATCCCGAGCACGTCGCTCACCTACTACGGCAACCACATCAGCCTCGGGCGGCGCGACGGGATCATGCAGCTGGTCGACGGCGAATGGCACGCGAAGTCCTGGTCGGTGCGCGGCCGGACGGCCGCGCGCACGAAGGCGGGCATCCTCAGGGGCGCGCTGTGGGGCGTGGCGCACCCGACGTTCGGCATGCCCAAGCGCAGGCGCCGCCTGGCCACGGGGCTCGCCCGGTCCACGGAGAGGGTGGCCGTCTAGGCTCCTGGGATGAGCGGGATGGACAGCGCCTCCACCGAACGGTTCGAGGCCAGCCGGGACCGGCTGGCCTCGCTCGCCTACCGGCTGCTCGGCTCGGCCGCCGACGCCGAGGACGCCGTGCAGGACGCGTTCCTGCGCTGGCAGGCCGCCGACCGCGATCTGATCGCGGTGCCAGAGGCGTGGCTGACCAAGGTCGTCACCCATCTGTGCCTCGACCGGCTCCGCTCGGCGCGGGCGCGCCGCGAACGCGCGGTCGGCGCCTGGCTGCCCGAGCCGCTCCTCGAGAACGACCCGATGCTCGGCCCGGCCGACACGTTCGAGCAGCGCGAGTCGGTGTCCCTCGCGGTGCTGATCCTCATGGAACACCTCTCCCCGGTCGAGCGGGCCGTCTACGTCCTGCGCGAGGTCTTCTCCTACCGGCACGCCGAGGTCGCCGAGATGCTCGACATCTCCGAGTCGGCGAGCCAGCAGCACCTCCACCGGGCCAGGCGGCGGGTCGCGACGGCGCGCCGCGGCGGCGAGGCCGACCCCGCGTCGGCGCGCCGGATCGTCGAGGAGTTCCTCGCTGCGGCCTCGTCGGGGCGCACCGAGCGGCTGGTGGCGTTGCTCACCGACGACGCGACCGCGATGTCGGACGGCGCCGGGCGGGCCAGGACGGTGCTGCGCTACGAGACCCCCGCGCGCGTCGCGGTCGTCGCGCGGGCCGCCCTCGCGCCGACTCCCGCGAAGCGGCGGCTGATCGGCGGCTCGCCCGCGCTGCACTTCGCGCTGGTCAACGGCGGCCCCGCGCTGCTCGCCGTGCTCGACGACCGGCTCGTCGGCGCCGTGACGTTCGACATCGGCGACGGCAGGGTCGCGGCCATGCGCGGCTTCGCCGACCAGGCACGCCTCACCAGGCTCGCCGAGGCATGGCGGCGGCACGAGCCCGACGCGCCGCTCGTCGCGGCGTGGTGACCTGGTCCGGCTCCGCCGCCGCCCCGGGCGGGATCCCCGACGAGCCGCCGGGGCCGGTCAGAACTTCGGGTCGAGGAACGACCCCCATGTGTGGTCGCCCGAGGCGCCCAGGGTGTAGCGGGTGCCGATCTCCACCTCGTCCCAGTCGGGGTTGTCGGGGTCCAGCAGACTGTTGTTGAGGTACTGGTCGCCGTCGGGGACCATGCAGATCTCCCAGTGGTACCAGCCTTCTCCGAGGTACATGTCGGGGCGGTTCGTGTCGGACCGGTCCTCGAGATACACGCCCCAGTCGTAGTGGCCCGCGGCCAGGAAGATGTCACGGGACTCGCAGATGCTCACGCTGCCCGGCGGTGGCATCTGGGCGAGGTAGGCGGTCCTCTCCTGGTGAACGGTCTCGGCCGCCGACGCGGTACCCGACGTGCCCAGGACGACCGCGCCGAGGAGGGCCAGGAGTGTGGGGAGGCGTCGCGCGATTCGCGCCATGATCGCATCCTTTCGCTTCCGATGAGTTCGGTGAATTCGATGAGGTGGACCGGTGCACCCGAGACAGCGGGACGGGCGGGTCCGGCGTGCGCGGCCGGTGCCCGCGGCGCCCCCGGCTCAGGTGACCCCCTCTCAGGTATAGGGCCGGGCAGGCGGGACCCCTCCCGGCCGCGGCGGGGCGTTGGCGGCTCGCGGCCGCCTTCCCGTGAGCGGGTCGACGCCCCGGTGGCGGCGGGGAGGCGGAAGCCTCGCGATCGCCCCGCACAGTCAACAGGGCGTCGCGGCAAGGCTTGTGTGAGTAATGGTCACGGCGATCGCCGCCCCGGGCGTGTACCAACGCGGCCTGGGCATCGCCTACGCCACCCCGACCGAGGTGCCGCGCAAGGCGGTTCCGGATCTGGCCGAGCGAGACGTGTGCCCCTACCCGGGCCTGGAGCCGTTCACCGCCGAGCACGCCGCATGGTTCCACGGCCGCGAGGCGGCGATCGACCATGTGCTCGAGGCCCTGCGCAGGCATCGGCTGGTGCTCCTGCTCGGCCCGTCAGGAGCGGGCGAGTCCTCGCTCGTCCAGGCCGGGGTGCTGCCCGCGTTGGCCGACGGTCGGATCGTTCCGGGCGGCGACCGCTGGCTGCCCGTGCTGACCCGGCCTGGGCCACACCGGGGCGGTGAACTCGATGGCCTTCTCCCCGGACGGGAGCACGCTCGCCACCCCGAGCGACGACGGGTCCGTGCGGCTGTGGGACGTGGCGCTCCCGGACGCGGAGGAGATCACGCGGCGGATCCGCCGCGCTCTCGAGCGGGACTTCACCGACGAGGAGCGTCCGCAGTACCTCATGGGCATGGCCGATGAGCCCGTGTGCCCGACGTCGCTGGCCACCTGAGCGGCGCACGCCCCGCCGCGGCGGGCTCGCGCCCGGGTCGGCGACGCCCGGGTTCGGGGCGTCAAGCGGTGGGCGCGGGCGCGTTCGCGGACGGCCGTGTCGCCCCGCGGGCGTCAGCCCCTGCGCGGGGGGCACGAGGCCCGCAGGATCACCTCGCCCGGCACGCTGATGTCCTCGGTGGGCAGGGCCGTGCCGTCGAGGGCGAGATCGGCCGCACGGCGGCCGATCTCGGCGAGGGGGAAGCGCACGGTGGTGAGTTGGGGGGTGACGTCCGCGGCGGTCGCGATGTCGTTGAACCCGGTGACGGCGATGTCGCGGCCCGGCTCGATCCCGCTGTCGCGCAGCGCGGTCATCGCGCCGACCGCCATGAAGTCGTTGCCCGCGCACAGCACGTCGGCGTCGGCGATCCGCCCCGACTCGATCAGCCGCCGCATCGACCGGTACCCGCCCAGGCGGTCGAAGGTGTCGCTCTCGACCATCGCGATCTCGCCGCCCAGCGAGGCGAGCCCCTGCCGCAGGCCCTCCGTCCGCTCGGCCACGGTCAGCAGCGACTCCGAGCCGGTGATCACCGCCGCCCTGCGGTAGCCCAGGTTCGCGATGGCAACGCCGAGCTCCCTGGCGCCCGAGGTGTTGGCGGGGTGCACCGCGCCGAGACCGCCGACCGGCTGGCTCAGGAAGATGGCCCTGCCGCCGCTGTCGGTGAACCCCCGCAGCTCGGCGAGGAGCGCGTCGGCGTGCGGGCTGTGCGACACGCGGCTGCCGCTCACCAGGATGGCGCGCGGCCGCTGCCCGCGGATCAGGCGCAGGGAGGCCAGCTCCCACTCGCTGTCCCGCGCGGTGACCGCGATCGTCACGATCACGCCGTGCGCGTGGGCGGATTGGGCGACCCCCTCGGCGATGGCCGAGAAGTACGGGTCGTCGATGCTGCTGACGAGCAGGGCGAGCACGGGGGCCATGCCGCGGGCCATGGCCTGCGCCGACAGGTCCGTCCGGTAGTCCAACTCCCGTGCGGCGCGCAGGACTCGCTCCCGGTGCTCCTGGCCGACCTTGCGGTCGCTCTCGTTGAGCACCCGGGACGCCGTGGCCAGGGAGACTCCGGCCCGAGCGGCCACATCCGTGAGCGTGGCGTTTCCGCTGGTCGCCCTCGTCCTCTTCCGCTTCCTTCGACCCGACCCTTGCACAGGCATTGACCCTCCACCGACGCCAACTTAATATCCCGGAAATGGGAAAGCGCTATCCCACTTCCGCGGGCACCACGGGTAAGCGCTTTCCCAGCATAGCGAGGGTTCTCACCATCGTCCCCACCGAAGCGTGACGTGAGGTCCGCATGACTCAACAGGCACAGCAGGCCACAGCCCTTCCTTCAGTCCCGCTGCCCCAAGGGACACCGAGCCGCAGGCGCCGTCCTTCGCGTGGAGTGATGGCGGCGGTCTACCCCGCCACGTTTCTCGCGCTGCTGGTGGTGGCGTGGTTCGCCGTCACCGCCACCGAGCTGGTCGAGCCCTACATCATTCCCTCGCCGGGAGACACGTGGCAAGCGTTTGCCGACTACCCCGACTACCTGTGGGAGCACACGCTCGTCACCACGGGCGAGACCATCGCGGGCTTCGCGATCGCCGGCGTCGTCGGCGTCCTCTTCGCCGTCCTGATGGTCTACTCGTCCACGCTGGAGAAGACGTTCTACCCGCTCATCCTGTTCGCCCAGGTGATCCCGAAGATCGCGATCGCGCCGCTGTTCGTGGTGTGGCTCGGCTTCGGCGCCAGTCCCAAGATCCTCGTGGCCGTGCTCATGGCCTTCTTCCCCGTGGTGATCTCCGGGATCAGCGGCCTGCGTTCGGTCGACCCCGAGCTCCTCGAGCTCACCTCGACCATGGGCGCGTCCCCGGTCAAGACGTTCTGGAAGGTCCGCTTCCCCGCGGCGCTGCCCGAGCTGCTCTCCGGCCTCAAGGTCGCCGCGACCCTGGCGGTCACGGGCGCGGTCGTGGGTGAGTTCGTCGGCGCCAACTCCGGTCTCGGCTATGTGATCCTCCAGGCCAACGGCAACCTCGACACGGCCATGCTGTTCGCCGCGCTCATCATCATGTCCATCCTCGGGATCCTGCTCTTCGCCGTGATCCAGGTCGCCGAGATGTTCCTGATCCCCTGGCACGCGTCGCGCCGCAACCGACGCTGAACCGCCCTCTCCACCATCCCTCTTCGACCGAAGGATGCCTCATGGCCACTCGAACGTCCCTCAGGCCTGCGCGCTCCGCCCTGACCGCCCTCGTCGCCGTGACCAGCGCCCTCGCCCTCGTCGCCTGCGGAGGCGACGAGGAGGCGGGGGGCAACGGCGGTGACGAGGTCACGTTGCAGCTCAACTGGTACCCCTACGGCGAGCACGCCCCCTTCTACTACGGCGTGGAGGAAGGAATCTTCGAGGACCACGGGATCTCGCTCTCGATCGAGGCGGGGCAGGGGTCCGCCAGGACCGTACAGGCCATCGGCCAGCAGGACTTCGACTTCGGCTGGGCCGACACCCCCGCGGTGCTGGCCAACATCGACAGCGGGGTCGACGTGAGATCCGTGGGCGTCTTCCTCCAGTCCACCCCGTCGGCGGTCCAGGTGTTCAGCGAGACGGGCATCGAGGAGCCCGCGGACCTCAGCGGCAGGACGATAGCCGTCTCCGCGGGTGACGCCGTCACGCTCACCTTCCCCATGTACCTGGAGGCCGTGGGGCTCTCCGAGTCCGACGTCCAGCAGCAGAACCTCGACTCCGCGGGCAAGAACGCGGCGATGATGAGCGGCCGGGTCGACGGCCTCATCGGCTTCGCCCACGACCAGGGCCCCACGCTCTCGAGCGAGAGCGGCAAGGAGGTCACCTACCTGCGGTACACCGACGCCGGGCTGAACTTCTTCAGCAACGGCCTCATCGCCCACACCTCCACCATCGCGGACGACCCCGACCTCGTCGAGCGGATGGTGGCCGCCACCTCCGAGGCGTTCGCGGCCGCACAGGAGTCCCCCGAGGACGCCGTCGCCGCCATGGACACCGGGGATCCGCAGATGCCGGACACGGATGTGCTCCTCGCCCAGTGGGAGGAGACGATCTCGCTGCTCAGCACGGAGAACACCGCGGACCTGGCGCCGGGCCACACCGCCGAGGAGGACTGGCGGCAGACCATCGAGGTGCTGGCCGAGGCGGGGCTCATCGGCGAACCCCAGGAGACCGAGGCGTACTTCGACGCCTCGTTCACGACGGGAGGGGAGTGAGCGTGCCCACGAGGACCGCCGACGGCGACCGGCGCGGACCGCGGGGCGGGGCGGCCCGGCCGCAGGGCCCGATGGTCGCCGTCCAGGGCGTCGACGTCACGTTCAGGACCAAGAGCCGCACGGTGCACGCGCTCAGCGGCATCGACATGACCATCGAGCCCGGCGAGTTCCTCAGCATCGCGGGCCCCTCGGGCTGCGGGAAGTCGACCCTGCTGCGGGTCATCGCCGGGCTGACCGAGCCGAGCGCGGGGCAGGTGACGCTCCGCGGCACGCCCGTGGTGGGCCCCCGCCGCGACGTCGGGTTCGTCTTCCAGCGCGCGGCGCTCCTGGACTGGCGCACCGCCCGCAGCAACATCCTGTTCCAGGCCGAGATGCGCGGACTGCCGAAGGCGTGGGCCCGTAAGCGGGCCGACGAGCTCATCGAGATGACCGGCCTGACCGGCTTCGAGAACGCCATGCCCTTCGAGCTCTCCGGCGGCATGCAGCAGCGCGTCTCCCTCTGCCGCGCCCTGCTGCACGAGCCCGACGTCCTGCTCATGGACGAGCCCTTCGGCGCCCTCGACGCGCTCACCAGGGAGAACATGAACGTCGAGCTGCGCCGCGTCTGGGAGGCCACCGGCATGACCGTCGTGCTGGTGACGCACTCGGTGACCGAGGCGGTGTACCTGGCCTCCCGCGCCATCGTGATGGGCCCGCGGCCCGGGCGCGTCATCGAGGAGTTCACCGTCGACATACCGGGGCACCGGGAGTACGAACCGACGCTGGAGAGCCCGGAGTTCCAGCGGCTCAGCGCCCGCGTCCGCGAACTCCTCGGCTCGGGCGCCGACTGAGGGACGGGATCGACCTCGGCACCGCCCGGTGCCCGACCGCCCCGCTCGGGAGCGTCGGCCACCGGGCGGTGCCGCGTGTGGTCCGGACCGGAGGGGTTTCGGCCAGGGTGGACCGGATCCGGCTCTCCTCGCTCGTCGCGGCGAAAATCTTGTGCCGACTTATTGCCCTTCGCGAGCCCCCGGTGGCATGGTCTAGACCTAGGGCCCAGCGCCACAGAGAGTGAAGTCCGGTGACGGCGGCTCGCGTCGACGAGCCGCGCCGTCCGGCCTCAGCGCAACCCCCACCCCCCCTTCTCGCCGCCGCGGATCGCGCCGGACCTCCCGCCCCGCACGGTCCACTCCGGCGACACGACGCAGGAGTTGTCATGCACAGGAAGACGAAACTGGCCGCCGTGATCGGCGCCGCCATCGCCCCGCTCCTCGCGGTGAGCCTCCCCGCCCCGACGGCGAGCGCCCACGGATACATCAACTCACCGGCGAGCCGACAGGCCCAGTGCGCCGCCCGCACCGTCTCCTGCGGCTCCATCCAGTGGGAGCCGCAGAGCGTGGAGGGCCCGAAGGGCC
The DNA here is from genome assembly GCF_003626575.1 of Streptomyces radicis. Taxonomy (GTDB): domain Bacteria; phylum Actinomycetota; class Actinomycetes; order Streptomycetales; family Streptomycetaceae; genus Streptomyces; species Streptomyces radicis. Next base: position 53,366 of record NZ_RBDY01000032.1, read on the forward strand.
AGCGCAACTGCCACGGCGGCGTGGCCCGCTTCGCCGAGCTCAACGACGACAGCAAGGGCTGGCAGCGCCACAACGTCGGCTCCTCCACCAGCTTCAGGTGGACGCTGACGGTCCAGCACCGCACCAGCACCTGGCAGTACTACGTCGGCAACACCCTGGTCGCCGAGTTCGACGACGGCAACTCCATCCCCGGCCAGACCGTGACCCACAACGTCAACTTCGGCAACATCCGCGGCAACCAGAAGGTCCTCGCCATCTGGAACATCGCGGACACCGGCAACGCCTTCTACGCCTGCGTCGACGTCAACATCGGCTGACGCGGCGGTATCCGTCGCCGACGGGACCCGGCAGGCCGGACGCGGTCGGCCGGGGGGCGTCGGCGGAGCGTTGCGGTGGGACACGAGGGCCTTCCGTGGCAGCGGTGCGGGACGCGCGTTCCGCACCGGCCCCGGAGGGCCCTCACGTGTGCCCGCACTTCGGCGGTCGATCCATCGGCGGAACGGGTGAATCCGCTGTGGTAGCTTGCCGGGGCCAGTCGAACCCACGTGCGTGGGTCAGGGAATCCGGTGCGAATCCGGAGCTGACGCGCAGCGGTGAGGGGGACGGGCGGGGCATCAGCCACTGGACCACGAGCTCGGTCCGGGAAGGCGCCTCGTCCGGGTGAACCCGAGTCCGAAGACCTGCTGGCGGCCTCCGCGCCCGATGCCGTGCCGCGGAGGGACACCGTCCGCCAGGGTTCCGCGTTCGAGCCCTCGACATCCGGGGAAGTCCCATGCCGGTCGCGCACTTCGTCCGTCGTTCCGTCCCGCTCCTCTCGGGGGTCCTGCTCCTGACCGGCTGCGCCGCCGACGATCCCTCGCCGCCCCCGTCGTCGCAGGCGGGGGCGGGTGGTCATCCGCTGGAGATCGACAACTGCGGGCGCGCGGTGGAGGTCGCCGAGCCGCCGCGGCGGGCGGTCTCGCTGAACCAGGGCACCACCGAGATCCTGCTCTCCCTCGGCCTGGCCGACCGGATGGCCGGGACCGCGGGCTGGACCGACCCGCTGCCGGGGGCGCTCGACGAGGCGAACGCGTCGGTGCCCCGCCTCGCCGACAACGCGCCCTCGTTCGAGCGGGTCCTCGACGCCGAACCCGACTTCGTCGCCGCGTCGTTCGCCTCCATGCTCGGCACGGGGGGCGTGGCCACCCGCGAGCGGTTCGACGAGCTCGGGGTGCCCACGTATCTCTCCCCCGCCGACTGCGTCGGCAAGGACAACAGCGGCGGGGGCGACGGGGCGCGCACCGAGGCGTTCACCATGGAGGCGGTGCACGGCGAGGTCCGCGACCTGGCCAGGGCCTTCGGCGTCGAGGAGCGCGGCGATGAGCTGGTCGCCGAGCTCGAGGCGCGCGCGGCGCGGGCCACCGCGGGCATCGACGCGTCGGGGGTGACGCTCCTCTACTGGTTCGCCAACTCCGAGTCCCCCTACCTGGCGGGCTGTTGCGGTGCGCCCGGCGCCATCACCGAGGCGCTGGGCGCGGAGAACGTCTTCGACGACACCCGCGAGGAGTGGCCCCAGATCAACTGGGAGACGGTCGCCGACCGCGACCCCGACGTCCTGGTGCTCGGCGATCTCACCCGCAGGTCGCAGACGTCCGAGAGCGCGGCGGAGAAGATCGCGTTCCTTCAGGCGCACCCGGTCACCCGGAACATGACCGCCGTCAGGAACGAGCGGTACGTGCTGCTCAGCGGCCAGGCCATGAACCCGACCATCCGCACCGTCGAGGGCATGGAGCGGGTGGCCGAGGGGCTGCGCGCGTTCGGGCTCGCGGAGTGAGGCACGGCTTGGCTTCCTCCCCCGTCTCATGGGCGGGGGGTTCCAGCGGTCGCCCGCTGGGTTTCCTGTTTCATCGACGACTGCCCTGTCCGGGAGGACTCCCGTTGAGGTCTTACACCGTCTCCACAGGCTGCTGCCGCCAGCCCGGCGGCCAGGACGTTGCGTGCCGCGTTCACGTCACGGTCATGCACCGCGCCACACTCACACGTCCACACGCGGACGTTCAACGGCATCCTCGCCGCGACCGTGCCGCAGGCCCCGCACAGCTTCGAGCTGGGGAACCACCGGTCGATCACCACGAGTTCACGCCCGTACCAGGCACACTTGTACTCCAGCATGAAGCGAAGCTCCGTCCAGGAAGCGTCCGAGATGGCGCGCGCGAGACGCCCGTTCTTCAGCAGGTTGCGGACGGCGAGGTCCTCGATCACGACCGTTTGGTTCTCACGGACGAGCCGAGTGGTGAGCTTGTGGAGGAAGTCCCTGCGCCGGTCGGCGATCCGGGCGTGGACCCGGGCGACCTTCCGGCGGGCCTTCTCGCGGTTGGCCGAGCCCTTCGCCTTGCGGGACAGCTGGCGCTGTGCGCGGGCCAGGCGGGCGCGGTCACGCCGCTCGTGCCGGGGATTGGCGATCTTCTCCCCGGTGGACAGGGTCACCAGGGAGGTGATGCCCGCGTCGATGCCGACCGCCGCGCCCGTGGCGGGGGCCTCGGTGACGGTGTCCTCGCACAGCAGGGACACGAACCAGCGGCCCGCCGCGTCACGGGACACCGTCACGGTGGACGGCTCCGCCCCCTGGGGCAGCGGACGCGACCAGCGGATGTCCAGCGGCCCGGACATCTTCGCCAGCGTCAACTCCCCCTCACGCCACGTGAAAGCGCTTCGGGTGTACTCGGCCGACGCCCTCGACCTCTTCCGCGACTTGTAGCGGGGGTATTGGGCCCGCTTGGCGAAGAAGCTGGTGAAGGCGGTCTGGAGATGTCTCAGGGCCTGTTGGAGCGGGACGGAGGACACCTCGCCCAGGAAGGCGAGTTCCCCGGTCTTCTTCCATTCCGTGAGCGCGGCGGACGACTCCATGTAGGAGATCCGGCGCTGCTCGCCGTACCAGGCCCGGGTGCGTTCCTCCAGCGCCTTGTTGTACACCAGGCGGACACAGCCGAACGTCCGCGACAGCTCCGCCGCCTGCTCGTCCGTGGGGTAAAAGCGGTACCTGAACGCCCGCTTGACCTGCCGCACCACACCTCACAACCTATCAGCTCCCGCGTGAATGGCAGGCGTCGGCCGGTGAGCGGCGCACGCCGCTCCGCCCTGACGGCGAACCGGCATTCCCTGCACTGCTCCGCAGGAGCCTCGTTTCCTCCCCGGCCTGAAGGCCGGGGTATCCACGAAGGAAAGCCCTGATGAGGGCGGCCGCGCGTGACGGCCTGCTGTGGGCGGCCGGACTCGCCGTGCTGTGCGCCTCCGTCGCCGCCGCCGTCACGATCGGGCCCGCGGCCATCGGCGTCGGCGACGTCTGGTCCACCCTGGCGTCCCGCCTGGGCTGGGGCACGTCGGACCTCACGGTGCTGCGGGGCGAGATCGTGTGGAACCTGCGGCTGCCGCGCGCCCTGCTGGCCGCCGTGTGCGGGGCCGGGCTCGCGGTGTGCGGGGCGGTGATGCAGTCGTTGCTGCGGAACCCGCTCGCCGACCCCTTCGTGCTCGGCGTCTCCTCGGGGGCGTCGACCGGGGCCGTCGTGGTGGTCGTCCTCGGCGCCGGGGGCGGCGCGCTGTCGATCTCGGGGGGCGCGTTCCTCGGGGCGGTCTGCTCCTTCGCGCTGGTGCTGCTGCTCAGCCACACCCTGGGCGGCGCCCCCGACCGGGTGGTCCTGTCCGGGGTCGCCGCGATGCAGCTGTTCTCCGCGCTCACGTCCTTCGTGGTGATGACGGGCGCCGACGCGGAGACCACCCGCGGCGTGCTGTTCTGGCTGCTCGGTTCGCTCGGCGGGGCGGACTGGACGGACGTGTGGCTGTGCCTTGCGGTGCTGCTCGCGGTCCTGGTGGTGTGCCTGGGACACGGCAGAACCCTGGACGCCTTCGCCTTCGGGCAGGACGCGGCGGCCTCGCTCGGGGTCTCCGTCGCCCGCACCCGGCTGATCCTGCTGTGCGCGACCGCGCTGCTGACCGGCGCGCTCGTCAGCACCGCGGGGGCCATCGGCTTCGTCGGCCTGGTGCTGCCGCACGCCGCCAGGGCGTTGACAGGTCCCGGGCATGGGCGGCTGCTCCCCGCCTGTGCCCTGGCGGGGGCGGTGTTCCTGGTGTGGGCCGACACCCTGGCGCGCACCGCCCTCGATCCGCAGGAGGTGCCGGTGGGGGTGGTGACGTCCCTGATCGGTGTCCCGGCGTTCGTCCTCGTGCTGTTCCGCACCCGCCGCGGCGTCGGGAGGGCGTCATGACGCTCAGGGCCGAGGGGGTCTCGCGTTCCGCCGGTGGGCGGCTGATCCTCGACGGTGTCGACCTGACGCCGCGTCGGGGCGGGACGACGGGCGTGCTCGGACCGAACGGGTCGGGCAAGTCGACCCTGTTGCGCCTGCTCGCCGGCGTCCTCTCCCCCGCCCGCGGGGTGGTCACCCTCGACGGGTGCCCGATGGGGGAGCTGCGCCGCAGGGCGGTCGCCAAGCGGGTGGCCGTCGTCGAGCAACAGGCGGATACTCAGGTCGAGTTGACCGTTGCCGACGTTGTGCGGCTCGGCCGTGTCCCGCACCGGAGCGCCTGGCGCCCCGGCTCGCCCGAGGACGAGGAGGCCGTGGCCACCGCCCTGGAGCGGACGGGGCTGACCGGCCACGCGGAACGCTCGTGGCACACGCTCTCCGGGGGCGAACGCCAGCGCGTCCAGGTCGCCCGCGCCCTCGCCCAGCGGCCCCGCGAGCTGCTGCTCGACGAGCCGACCAACCACCTGGACATCCAGCACCAGCTCGATCTGCTGGCCCTCGTCGCCGCGCTCCCCCTCACCGCGGTCGTGGCCCTGCACGACCTCAACCTCGCCGCGATGTACTGCGACGACCTCCTGGTGCTCCGGCGAGGACGCGTGGTGGCCCGTGGCGCCCCCGCAGACGTCCTCACCGAGGAACTCATCGCCCATGTCTACCGGGTTCGCGCCGACGTCACCCCGTCGGGGCCTGGCGGGCGCCCTCACATCCGGTTCCTCGGCACCCTCCCGCCCTCGGGTCCCGAAGGCGCCCCCGCTTCCCATGAACATCTCGCGTAGGAGGAACTTGGCGATGGCCGAGCCCGCCAAGCGCATCGCGCTGCTGTCCACGTCCGACACCGACCTGCTCTCCGCCCGCGCCAGCGGCGCGCCCTGGCGGTGGGCCAACCCGACACGGGGCGGCGACGCCGATCGGGTCGCCGCCCTCGCCGACGCCGATCTCGTCGTCGTCCGGCTCCTCGGCTCCCCGGATGACCTGTGGCCCGGGCTCGGGGGCGTCCGTGAGCGGGGCACCCCCCTGGTGATCCTGGGCGGCGAACAGCAGCCGAACGCCGAGCTGATGGAGCGCTCCACCGTGCCGATCGGCGTCGCGGCCGAGGCCCATCGTTACCTGGCGGAGGGCGGCCCCGCCAATCTGGCCGAGCTGCACGCGTTCCTGTCCGACACGGTGCTGCTGACCGGCGAGGGCTTCGCGCCGCCCGCCCCGATCCCCGCGTGGGGGTACGCCGCACGGCCCACGGTGCCGGAGCGGGGGCTCCCCCGGGTCGGCGTGCTGTACTACCGCGCCCACGAGGCCAGCGGCAACACCGCCTTCGCCCACGCGCTCGCCGACGCGATCGACGCGACGGGGCAGGCCGTCGGGGTGCCGGTCTTCGCGGGCTCCCTGCGCGCGGCGCCCGAAAGCCTCTACGCCGCGCTCGGCACCCTCGACGCCCTGGTCGTCACCGTGCTGGCCGCCGGGGGCACCGTGCCGTCGGCCGCGAGCGCGGGGGGCGACGACGAGGCGTGGGACGTGCGGCGGATGGCGGCGCTCGACATACCCGTGCTCCAGGGGCTGTGCCTCACATCGAGCCGCGCCGAGTGGGAGGCGTCGAACGACGGGGTCACGCCGCTCGACTCGGCCGCCCAGATCGCCATTCCGGAGTTCGACGGCCGGATCATCACCGCGCCGTTCTCCTTCAAGGAGTTCGACGCCGACGGGCTGCCCCGCTACGTCGCCGACGCCGAGCGCTGCGACCGGGTCGCCCGCGTCGCCGTCAACCACGCCCGCCTGCGGTCGACGCCCAACCGGGACAAGCGGATCGCCGTCGTGCTCTCGGCGTATCCGACCAAGCACGCGCGCATCGGCAACGCCGTCGGCCTCGACACCCCCGTCTCGGCCGTCCGCCTGCTGCGCCAGCTGCGGGACGACGGCTACGACCTGGGCACGGACAACGCCGTGGTCCGCGTCCTCGACGCCGCCCGCACCGAGACCGAGGCGGGCGACGCCCTCATCCACGCCCTCGTCGCCGCGGGCGGCCAGGACGAGGAGTGGCTGACGTCCGCGCAGCTGACCGACGCCCATGTCCGCATCGGCGCGGCCGAGTACGAGGCCTGGACCCGCGACCTGCCCGCCGGGCTGCGCGACGCGATGGCCGAGGCGTGGGGTCAGGCCCCCGGCGGCCTGTTCGTCAACGACGCGGGCGAGCTCGTGCTGGCCACCCTGTCCGCGGGGAACGTCGTCCTGCTGATCCAGCCCCCGCGCGGCTTCGGCGAGAACCCCGTCGCGATCTACCACGACCCCGACCTGCCGCCGAGCCACCACTACCTCGGCGCCTACCGCTGGCTGGAGCACGGCTTCGGCGCCCACGCCGTCGTGCACCTCGGCAAGCACGGCTCGCTGGAGTGGCTGCCGGGCAAGAACGCCGCGCTCTCGGCCGCGTGCGCGACCGACGCGGCGCTCGGCGGCCTGCCGCTGATCTACCCGTTCCTGGTCAACGACCCGGGCGAGGGCGCGCAGGCCAAGCGCAGGGCCCACGCCACGATCGTCGACCACCTCGTGCCGCCGATGGCCAGGGCGGAGACCTACGGCGACATCGCCAGGCTCGAGCAGCTGCTCGACGAGCACGCCAACATCGCGGCGATGGACCCGGGGAAGCTGCCCGCGGTGCGCGGCGAGATCTGGACGCTGATGCAGGCCGCGCAGCTGCACCGCGACCTCGGCCTCGAAGAGCGCCCCGAGGACGACGCGTTCGACGACTTCCTCCTGCATGTCGACGGCTGGCTGTGCGAGATCAAGGACGCCCAGATCCGCGACGGCCTGCACATCCTCGGCGAGGCCCCGACCGGCGCGGCCCGCGTCGGCCTCGTGCTCGCGATCCTGCGCGCGACCCAGGTGTGGGGCGGCGTGGGCGACGCCGTTCCGGGGCTGCGCGCCGCGCTCGGGCTCAAGGACGCCGCCGCGGCCGACACGGCTGAGGTCGACGCGTTCGAGGCCAGGGCCCGCGCGCTGGTCGAGGGGATGGAGGCGGCCGACTGGGACCCGGCGGCCGCGGCCGCGCTCCACGACGCGGCGGAGGTGCGGCGGGTGCTCGAGTTCGCCGCCGAACAGGTCGTGCCACGGCTGGCTCGCACGACCGACGAGTTGGCCGCCGTCCGGCACGCGCTCGACGGCGGCTTCGTCCCCGCGGGGCCCTCGGGTTCGCCGTTGCGCGGCCTGGTGAACGTGCTCCCGACCGGGCGGAACTTCTACACCGTCGACCCCCGCGCGGTGCCCTCGCGCCTCGCGTGGCAGGCGGGTCAGGCGATGGCGGACTCGCTGGTCCGGCGCTACCGGGAGGAGACGGGCGACTATCCGCGGTCCGTCGGCCTGTCCGTGTGGGGCACGTCCGCCATGCGCACCTCGGGGGACGACATCGCCGAGGTCCTCGCGCTCCTGGGGGTGCGCCCCGAGTGGGACGCCGAGTCGCGCCGGGTCGGCCGACTCGCCGTCGTCCCCCTCGACGAGCTGGGCCGCCCCCGCATCGACGTGACCGTGCGCATCTCCGGGTTCTTCCGCGACGCGTTCCCGCACGCCGTCGCGATGCTCGACGACGCGGTCCGCCTGGTCGCCGCGCTCGACGAGCCGGACGAGCGGAACTTCGTGCGGGCCCACGCCAGGGCCGACCTCGCACGGCACGGCGACGAACGCCGGGCGACCACGCGCGTCTTCGGCTCACGGCCCGGCAGTTACGGGGCGGGGATCCTCCAGGCCATCGAGTCGGGGTCGTGGCGCGACGACCACGACCTGGCCGAGGTCTACACGGCGTGGGGCGGGTTCGCCTACGGGCGCGGCCTCGACGGCGCCCCCGCCGCCGACGACATGCGCGCCGCCTACCGCAGGATCAAGGTCGCGGCCAAGAACGTCGACAGCCTCGAGCACGACATCGCCGACTCCGACGACTACTTCCAGTACCACGGCGGCATGATCGCGACCGTCCGCGCCCTCACCGGCACCGACCCCAAGGCGTATGTCGGGGACTCCACCTCGCCGGACGCGGTGCGCACCCGCACCCTGGCCGAGGAGACCTCCCGCGTCTTCAGGGCCCGCGTGGTGAACCCCCGGTGGATCGCGGCGATGCGGCGGCACGGCTACAAGGGCGCGTTCGAGCTGGCCGCCACGGTCGACTACCTGTACGGCTTCGACGCCACCGCGGGCGTCGTGCACGACGGCATGTACGAGGCGCTGGCCCGGGAGTACGTCCTCGACGAGACGAACCAGCGGTTTCTGCGGCAGTCCAACCCCTGGGCCCTGCGCGGCATCGTCGAGCGGCTCCACGAGGCGGCCGAGCGCGGCCTGTGGGCGGAGCCCGACCCCGGCCTGCTGGCCGCGATGCGGCAGGTCTACCTGGAGGTCGAGGGCGACCTCGAGGAGGACGAGCGGTGAGGATCCGGGTGCTCGGCTTCGGCATGGGTCCGCAGCATGTGACGCCCGAGGTCGCCGAGGCGCTGCGCGGGACCGACTACGTGCTGGCGCCGTGGAAGTCAGGGCAGGACGGGCTCCTCGCCGTCCGGCGCGCGATCTGCGAGCGGTACGGCGTCGAGCTCGTCGCGGTCCCCGACCCCCCGCGCGACCGCGACGACCCGGCCGACTACCCGGCGGCGGTCGCCTCCTGGCACGACGCCAGGGCGGCCGCGTACGAGCGGGTGCTGGCGCGCCGCCGCGGCACCGCGGGCTTCCTCGTGTGGGGCGACCCTTCGCTCTACGACTCGACGATCCGCGTGGTCGGGCGGCTCGCCGACCGCCTGGAGGCCGCCTGGGACGTGCTGCCGGGGATCAGCGCGCCCCACCTGCTCGCCGCCCGGCACCGGATCGTGCTGCACGAGGTCGGCAGGCCCGTCCACATGACCACGGCGCGCCGACTGCGCGAGGCCGTCGAGGGCGGGCAGGACAACATCGTCGTGCTCCTCGGCGGCGGTCCTGACCTGCCGGGTCTCGCGGACTGGAGGATCTGGTGGGGCGCCAACCTCGGCGCCCCGGGCGAGGAGCTGGTGCGAGGCCGCGTCGGCGATGTCATGGCCGAGCTGGCGGCGGCCCGCGCACGGGCCAGGGCCGCCGCGGGCTGGGTCATGGACGTCCAGCTGCTGCGCCGGGCGCGCTGATGGCCGGGCTCCTGGTCGCGGGCGCCACATCGGACGCGGGGAAGAGCGTCGTGACGACGGGGCTGTGCCGCGCGTTCGCCCGCCGTGGCGTGCGGGTGGCCCCGTACAAGGCGCAGAACATGTCCAACAACTCGATGGTCTGCCAGGGCCCCGACGGGCGGCCCGCCGAGATCGGCCGCGCCCAGTGGGTGCAGGCGCTCGCCGCGCGCGTGCGCCCCGAGCCCGCCATGAACCCGGTGCTCCTCAAGCCGGGCGGCGAACGGCGCAGCCACGTCGTGCTGCTCGGGCACCCGGCCGGTGAGGTCTCCGCCCGGGACTTCGCCACGGGCCGTCGGCACCTCGCCGAGGCCGCGCACGGCGCGTACGACGACCTGGCCGCGCGGCACGACGTGGTCGTGGCCGAGGGCGCGGGCTCGCCCGCCGAGATCAACCTGCGGGCGAGCGACTACGTGAACATGGGGCTCGCCCGGCACGCCGCGCTGCCCACCTTCGTCGTCGGCGACATCGACCGGGGCGGCGTCTTCGCGGCCCTGTACGGAACGGTGGGGCTGCTGGACGCGGCCGACCAGGCGCTCATCGCGGGCTTCGTGGTGAACAGGTTCAGGGGCGACGGCGACCTGCTCCGCCCCGGGCTCGCCGACCTGGAACGCCTGACAGGGCGGCGGGTGTTCGGCGTTCTGCCGTGGGCGCCCGGGCTCTGGCTCGACTCGGAGGACTCCCTCGACCTGGCGGGCCGCCGCTCGGCCCGGGACGGCGCGCGGCGCGTCGTGGTCGTCAGGCTCCCGAGGATCAGCAATGCCACCGACGTGGACGCGCTCGGTCTCGAGCCCGACCTCGACGTCGTGTTCGCCTCCGATCCGCGGGACGTCGCCGATGCCGACCTGCTGGTGCTGCCCGGCACCCGCGCGACGCTCGCCGACCTGGCCTGGCTGCGGGCCCGCGGCCTGGACCGCGCCGTCGTCGAGCACGCCCGCAGGGGCAAGCCGCTGCTCGGGATCTGCGGCGGCTTCCAACTGCTCGGCCGCCGCGTCTCCGACCCCCATGGCGTGGAGGGGGCGGCGGGCTCGGACGTCGAGGGGCTCGGACTGCTCGCCGCGCGCACCGAGTTCGCCGAGGCCAAGACGTTGCGGCTGCCGAGGGGGACGGCGCTCGGCGTGCGGGCCTCGGGCTACGAGATCCACCACGGCCGTGTCACGACCGGCGGCTCGGACCCGGACTTCCTCGGCGGCGTCCGGGCGGGCAACGTCTTCGGAACGTTGTGGCACGGTGCCTTCGAGGGCGACGCGCTGCGCTCGGCGTTCCTGGCCGAGACGCTCGGCCTGGCCCCTTCGGGGGTGAGCTTCGCGGCGGCCCGCGAGCGCCGGATCGAGCTGATCGCGGACCTGGTCGAGCGGCACCTCGACGTCGACGCGCTGCTGGCGCTGGCCCGTGTGGGGGCGCCCCCCGGGCTGCCGGTCCTGGCCCCCGGGGGCGGGGCATGAGGCTGCTGCTGCTCGGCGGCACCTCGGAGGCCCGCGCGCTCGCGGCGCTCCTCGTCGACGAGGGCGTCGACGTCACGACGTCCCTGGCGGGCCGCGTGACGCGGCCACGGCTGCCCGTCGGGCGGGTCCGCGTCGGGGGCTTCGGCGGTGTCGCGGGGCTGCGCGCCGCGCTCGCGGGGTATGACGCGGTCGTCGACGCCACCCATCCGTTCGCCGTGGGCATGACCGCCAACGCGGCGGCCGCCTGCACCGATGTGCCCCTGCTGCGCCTCGAAAGGCCCGGGTGGCGGCCGAGGCCGGGGTGGACATGGGTCGACACGCACGAGGGGGCCGCCGGGGCGGCGGCGGCGCTCGGCGCTCGCCCGTTCCTGACGGTGGGCCGCCAGGAGCTGGCCCGCTTCGTGCCCGCGCTCGCCCACTCCCCCGTCCTCGCCCGCGTGGTGGACCGCCCGGCCCTGCCCCTGCCCGAGCGGTGGCGGCTGGTCACCAGCCGTGGGCCCTACCACCTGGACGCGGAGCTCGCGTTGATGCGCCGTCACGCGGTCGACGTGCTCGTCACCAAGGACTCGGGCGGCACCTGGACCTGGCCGAAGATGGCCGCCGCCGCGCGGCTGTCCGTGCCGGTGGTCGTCGTCCGCCGCCCGCCCGGCCCTTCGGGCGTGCCCACGGTCCAGGACGTCGGCGCGGCGGCCGCGTGGGTCGTCGGGCTGTCGTGACGGCGGCGCGTCATCGGGCGCGGCCACGGCCCCCGACGACCAGGGCGACGCCTGCCGCCACCAGGGCGGCCCCGGCGCCGACCCGGCGCGCGAGCACGACGGCCCGCGGGATGTCGGCCCGCCGGGCGGGGCGCCCGTTGCCCAGGACCGCCCGGTGCTCGGTCCTGGTGCCGTAGCGGTTGGTGCCGCCGAGGCGGACGCCGAGCGATCCGGCGAAGGCCGCCTCCACGACCCCGGCGTTCGGGCTGGGGTGGGCGGCGGCGTCCGCGCGCCACACCGCGAGCGCGGGGGCCGCGCGGGACGGCGCCGCCGCCGCGGTGAGGAGTCCGCCGAGCCGCGAGCCCGGCAGGTTGAGCAGGTCGTCGAGCCGTGCCGCGGCCCAGCCGAAGCGCGCGTACCGGGGGGAGCGGTGGCCCACCATGGCGTCGAGGGTGTTGGCGGCGCGGTGGCCGAGCAGCCCTGGCACCCCGGCGAACGCGCCCCACACGAGGGGCGCCACGACGGCGTCGGAGGTGTTCTCGGCGACGGACTCGACCACGGCCCTGGCGATGCCGGGCTCGTCGAGGGCGGCGGTGTCGCGCCCGACCAGGTGGGTGAGCCGCAGCCGCGCCGCGGGCAGGTCGCCGCGTTCGACGCGGGCGTGGACGGCGAGCGCCTCACGTTCGAGGGAACGGCCGCCGAGCACCGCCCACGTGGCGGCCGCGGTGACCACGGCGTGGGCGAGCGGGCGCCGCTCGGTGCGGCGGGCGGCGGCGTGGCCGAGCAGGACGGCTCCCACGACGAGCGTTCCCGCGTATGCCAGGCCCCTGGAGCGGCTGTCGGCGTACATCCGCCGCTCCAGGGCCGAGGCCGCCGCGCCGAAGCCCGCGACCGGGTGGTGGTGGCGTGGGTCGCCGATCAGCCGGTCGGCGGCGAAGCCGAGCAGCAGCCCGGCGGCGCGGGCGGCGGGCAGGGAGGTGTTCATGCGAGTCGTTCCCTCAGGGCGTTGCCGTGCGGGCCGCGGGGCCCACGGCGTCGAGGGCGGCGAAGAGCCGCCGCGTGCGGTCGGCCGGGCGCGCGGCGACGCGGACCCAGTCGCCGCCGAGCCCGGGGAAGGTGTCGGCCCTCCGCACGGCGATGCCGTGGGCGCGCAGCATCGGGTGCGCCCCCTCCCCGAGGCGGGCGAGGACGAACGGCGCCGCCGAGGCGACCACGTCGAAGCCCCGTCGGCCGAGCCCCTCCTCGAGGTGGCCGCGCCAGCGCGCGAGCGCGCGGGCCCGGTCGCGGCCCTCGGCCGCCGCGGCGGCCGAGCACGTGGCGACCATGGCGTCGACGGCCGTCGTCGAGACCGACCACGGCGGCTGGAGGGCGGCGAGCGCGCGGATCACCTCGGGCTCCGCGACGACGTGACCGGCGCGCACGCCGGGGATGGACCAGTGCTTGGTGAGGCTGCGGATCACGGCGACCCCGGCCAGGCGCTCCCGCACCAGCGACTCCTTCTCGTCCGGCACGGCGTCCATGAACGCCTCGTCCACGACGACAAGCCGCCACGCGCGCCTCAGGCCGTGCACCAGCTCGGCGGGGTGGAGCACGCCCGTGGGGTTGGTGGGGTTGCCGATGACGACGAGGTCCGCGTCCTCGGGCACGTCCGCGGGGTCGAGCCCGAACCCGTGCTCGGGGCGGCAGAGAACGGAGGTGACGTGGTGCCCCGCCTGTTCGAGCGCGACATGCGGCTCGGTGAACTGGGGGTGGACGACGACGGGGCGCCGCCAGGCGCGCAGGCGGGCCACCAGGGTGAACGCCTCGGCGGCACCGGCCGTGGGGAGCACCTCGCCGCGGCGGCGCCCGTGGCGTTCGGCGAGGGCGGCCCGCGCGGGCGCCGGGTCGGGGTAGTCGGCCACCCGCTCGAGGCTTCGCCGCAGCGCCCGTTCGAGCCACTCGGGCCGCCCGCCGTCGTACACGTTGACGGCGAAGTCGATCAGCCCTGGCCCCGTCTCGCGGTCGCCGTGGTGGCGCAGGGGGTCCCGCACCTGTCCGCCGTCGCCGGGATCCGGTGGGCGGGCGGCGGGAGGCGCGGCCGTGACATGCGGTGTCGCGGCGTGGACGGCATCGGCGAACCGCTGCGCGAGCCCGGGGTGACCGGCCCAGTGGACGTGCAGATACGCGGCGTGGCACGTGGGCGAGGCGAATCCCGTGGCCTCGCCGTCGATGTGCCAGGCCGGGGTGGCACCGGCCATGGGCGAGGTCAGGGTGCGGTGGAACTCATGCCCCGTGACCCGCTCCCCGGCCCGGGTGACCAGGCTGTCCGCGGCCGCCGTCGCGACGGGGTAGCGCAGGGTGAGGCGGTCGGTCATGGCGGCCTCGGTCGGCAGGACCCCGGCCATCTCGGCGCCGTCGAGGGACGCGGAGAGGTAGAGCAGCCCCGCGCACTCGGCGACGGTGGGGATGCCGCGGCTCACGGCGGCGCGCACGTCGTGCAGGAGGGCGCGATTGGCGGCGAGGTCGGCCGCGTAGACCTCGGGGAAGCCGCCGCCGAGATAGATCCCCCGGGTGTCGGGCGGGAGCGCGGTGTCGGTGAGCGGGTCGAACGTGACCACCGCGCACCCGGCCGCCGTCAGCAGCTCCTCGGTCTCGGCGTACCGGAACGTGAACGCGCGGCCGCCCGCCATGGCGACGACCGGGCGCCGTTGGCCGAACGCGCCGACCGCGACGACCTCGCGCCCTGGGCGCCAGGGCGCGGCGTCGAGGTCGGGGGCCGCGCGGGCGATGGACAGGAGCGCGTCGAGGTCGAGGTGGCGGGCGACGCGCTCGCCGAGGTGCGCGATCAGCCGCGCCGGATCGTCGCGCTCGGCGACCGGGACGAGGCCCAGGTGGCGCGAAGGGGTGGCGAGACGGTCGTCGCGGGGCAGGGCGCCGACGACGGGGAGCCCGGCGCGTTCCAACGACCGTTCGATCTCGGCGGTGTTGCGGGCCGAGCCGACCCGGTTGAGCACGACGCCCGCCACGTGGACCTCGGGCGCGTACGCGGCCATGCCCAACGCCACGGCGGCGACGGACCTGGACTGCCCCGCGACGTCCATGACGAGCACGACCGGGGTCCTGGTCACCGTGGCGACGTGCGCGGACGACGCGAAGCCGTCCGTTCCGAGCCTGCCGTCGTGCAGCCCCATCACGCCCTCGATCACGGCGACATCGGCGCCCTCGGCGCCGTGCAGCAGGAGCGGGGCGACGCGTTCCTCGCCGACGAGGTGGGGATCGAGGTTGCGGCCCGGACGCCCCGTGGCCAGGGCGTGGTACCCCGGGTCGATGTAGTCGGGGCCGACCTTGTGGCCGCTGACCTCGTGCCCCGCCGAGCGCAGGGCGGCCATCAGCCCGGTGGCGACGGTGGTCTTGCCCTGTCCCGACGAGGGGGCGGCGACCATCAGCCGGGGCAGCGGCACCCCGGGCTCACCACTCAATGCCCCGCTGCCCCTTCTGTCCCGCGTCCATCGGGTGTTTGACCTTGGTCATGTCGGTGACCAGGTCGGCGGCCTCGACCAGCCTGGGGTCGGCCCGGCGCCCGGTGATGACGACGTGCTGGTGGCCAGGCCGCTCGGCCAGCGTGCGGACGACGTCGTCGACGTCGACCCAGCCCCAGGCCATGGGGTAGGTGAACTCGTCGAGCACGAGCAGGTCGTGGGTCCCACCGGCCAGCCGGCGCTTGATCTCCGCCCATCCCTCGGCGGCGGCAGCGGCGTGGTCGTCGGCGTCGGCCCGCTTCCTGGCCCATGACCACCCCGAGCCCATCCTGTGCCACTCGACGGGGCCGCCCTCGCCGGTCTCGGCGTGCAGCCGACCGAGGCGTTCGAGGACGTCCTGCTCGCCGACGCGCCACTTGGGGGACTTGACGAACTGGAAGACCCCGATGCGCCAGCCCTGGTTCCAGCCGCGGAGCGCCAGGCCGAAGGCGGCGGTCGACTTGCCCTTGCCGTCGCCCGTGTGGACGACGACGAGGGGGCGTCGGCGCCGCTGCCGCGTCGTCAGGCCGTCGTCGGGGACGGTGGTGGGTCGGCCGCGGGGCATCAGGCCGCGCCCCTCAGGCCGCCGTCCCTCGGGCCGCCGGTGCGGTCGCGGACGCTCCCGGCGAGGACCTCGGCGCTGACCGCGGTGACGGGCAGGTGCTCGGCGCCGAGTCGGCGCGCGAGGTCGGCGGCCAGGCCGAGCCGCAGCGGGCCGGTCTCGCCGTCGATGACCACGGAGGTGACGCCGAGGGCGGCGACGTGCTCCGCCGCCAGGCGTGACCGGGCGACCGCGTCGGGTCCGCCCGTGGCCCGGCCGTCGGTGACGACGACGAGCAGGGGGCGGAGGCGCGGGTCGCGGAGCCGCTCACGGCGCAGGATCGCGGCGGCCTCGACGAGGCCCTCGGCCAGCGGGGTCCTGCCGCCGGCCGGCAGCTCGTCGAGGCGGCGGGCGGCGATCTCGACCGAGTGGGTCGGCGGCAGGACGAGCTCGGCGCGCCGCCCTCTGAAGGTGACAAGACCGACCTTGTCCCGACGGCGGTAGGCGTCGAGCAGGAGCGAGAGGACCGCGGTCTTGACCTGGGTCATGCGCTTGCGCGCGGCCATGGACCCCGACGCGTCGACGCAGAACAGCACGAGGTTGGCCTCGCGGCCCTCGCGGACGGCGTGCCGCAGGTCCTCCGCGCGCAGCGGGATACGGCCCCCGGCCGGTCCGCGCGCGGGCCCGGCGGCGGCCGCGGCGCGCAGGGTCTCCACGAGGTGGAGGGAGCCGGACGCACCGTCGGCGGGGCGCGCGCCGATCCGGGTGCCGATCCCGGCGAGCGCCCGGCTGCGGCGCCCGGCCGCGCCCTCGCCGAGCCCGCGGACGGTCAGCAGCCTGGGCCGGTAGGGCGCCGCGGCGGACACGGCCGTGGGGCCCGCGTCCGGGTCGGGGGCGGTGGGGGCCGCCGGGGCGCCGGGCGCGTCATGGTCAGGGGCGGGGGCGCGTTCGGCCGCGGGCGCCTCGTCGGGCGGCCCGCTCGCCTCGTCGGGCCCCGGCGTCCCCGGCCGTTCGGGCGGCCCTGAGGGCCCGGGGCCGTCGGGGGACTCGGGTCCTTCGGGCGGTCCGGGGGGAGGCTCGGCGTCGCCGAGCAGCCGGTCGAGGAGGTCCTCGTCGAGGCCCGGGGCGTCGAACGGCTTGCGGCGCCGACGGTGCGGCAGCGTGAGGATCGCGGCCCGCCTGATGTCCGCGCGGGTCACCTCGTCGCGGCCCTCCCACGCGGCGTGGGCGACGGCGGCGCGGGCGGTGACGATGTCGGCGCGCAGCCCGTCGACCTCGAACGCGGCGCACACCTCGGCGATCTTGAGCAGCGCGGGCTCTCCCAGGCGGACCTTCCCGGCCCGTTCGCGCGCCGCCGCGATCCGCTCCGTGAGCGCGGCGTCGGCCGCCAGGTAGCGTTCGGTGAACGCGCCGGGATCGGCGTCGTAGGCGATCCGCCGCCGCACCACCTCGGCGCGCCGCCGCGGGTCGCGCGGGGCCGTGATCTCGACGGTCAGCCCGAACCGGTCGAGCAACTGCGGCCGCAGCTCGCCCTCTTCGGGGTTCATCGTGCCGATGAGCACGAACCTGGCGGCGTACTCGACGGAGACGCCGTCCCGTTCGACGGTGGCGCGGCCCATCGCGGCGGCGTCGAGCAGCAGATCGACGAGGTGGTCGTGGAGCAGGTTGACCTCGTCGACGTAGAGGACGCCGCGGTGGGCGCGGGCGAGCAGGCCCGGCTCGTACTCGACCTTGCCGTGCGTCAGCGCGCGTTCCAGGTGCAGCGAGCCGAGGACGCGGTCCTCGGTGGCGCCGATGGGCAGCTCGACGAGCCTGACGGGCCGGGTCTCGGTGGCGGCGTCCACGGGGAAGGGGCCGTCGGGCGAGGCGCCCGCCGGGTCGTGCGGGTCGGTGGAGAAACGGTCCCCCGCCACGACGTCGATGGGCGGCAGCACGGCGGCCAGGGCGCGCACCGCGGTCGACTTGGCGGTGCCCTTCTCGCCGCGGACCAGGACGCCGCCTATCTCGGGGGAGACGGTGGTGAGGACGAGCGCGAGACCCATGTCGTCGAGCCCGTCGGGGTGTTCGGGGTCACAGCCGAGGACCGCGGAAAAGGGGTAGTGCGCTGGCATGTGAGGCTCCCGCTCGCTTCGCCATCGTCAAGTGCGAGGCGCAAGGCCGGTCTTCGGACTTGCCGGGTCCCTGCTCTCATGAGCGGGCTCGGTTCACCGCAGCGGGCCTGTGCCGGAGTCTCACCGGCTTCCCAGATTCTCCCCGCCGGCCTTCCCCACCGTTTCCGATGGCTGGGCCGTTGGGGCACCTTGTGCCTTCGGCGTTCACGATAGCGTCTCGTCCCATGGTGGACGCCATGGGAGGGGCCACGGGCCCGAGGGGCAGAGCGCGGATCACGGTGGTCGGCATCGGCGCGGACGGCTGGGAGGGGATGCCCGAGCGGCTGCGCGCCGTCGTGCGGAACGCCGGTGTCCTCCTGGGCGGCAGCAGGCACCTGGGTCTTGTGCCGCCCGTGGCGGGACAGCGGCGCGAGACATGGCCCTCGCCGCTGCGGGAGCGACTGCCCGCCCTGCTCGGCTCGTTGGGCACCGCGCCGGTGGCCGCCCTGGCCTCGGGTGACCCGATGGTGTCGGGCATCGGCACGACCCTGGTGGAGGTGCTGGGCGCCGACGCCGTCCTGATCGAGCCCGCGGTCTCCTCCGTGGCGCTGGCGCGGGCCCGGATGGGCTGGTCGGCCGAGAGCAGCGAGGTCGTCACGCTCGTAGGCCGCGACGCGCGCCTGTTGCTGCGCTCGCTCGCCCCCGGCCACCGCGTCCTGGTGCTCTCCCCCGACCGGGCCGCCCCCGGCGTGGTGGCGCGCCTCCTGGTCGACGCGGGGTACGGCGGGAGCGCGATGACGGTGCTCGGCGACCTCGGCGCGGACACGGAGTCGCGCGCGGAGCTGACGGCGAGCGCGTGGCTGGGCGAACGGGCGCCCGGCGTACCGGCGTTGCACGTGCTGGCGCTCGACCTCCGCGGTCCTGGCGTCAGTTGGGCGACCGGGCTGCCGGACGAGGCGTACGAACACGACGGCCAGCTCACCCGGCGCGACCTGCGCGCGGCGGCGCTCGCGCGGCTCGCACCCGCTCCGGGGGCGCACCTGTGGGACGTGGGCGCGGGGGCCGGGTCGGTCGGCATCGAGTGGCTGCGCACCCATCCCACGTGCCGGGCCAGCGCGGTCGAGTCCGCCCCGGAGCGGGCGGCGCGCATCCGGCGGAACGCGGGGCGTCTCGGCGTTCCCACGCTCACCGTGGTGGAGGGCTCGGCGCCCGAGGCGCTCGCGGGCCTGCCGACCCCTGACGCGGTCTTCGTGGGCGGCGGGGCGACCAGGGCGGGGGTCGTCGACGCCTGCCTCGGTGCGCTGCGCCCCGGCGGGCGCCTTGTGGTGCACGGGGTGACGCTGGAGACCGAGCGGGTGCTCGCCGACGCCTACCGGCTCCACGGCGGCGAGCTGTCCAGGGTGGCCGTGGAGAGCGCCGCGCCGCTCGGCACGTTCACGGGCTGGACCCCGGCGCGGACCGTCACCCAGTGGTTCGTGACGCGCCGTCCGTGAGGTCGTCGGGGCGCCCGGGGCCGTCCTGGCCGCCGGGTCCGCGGGCGCCGGTGCGGTCCCTCGAGCGGTCGTAGAGGTACGACTCGCCCCCGTCGTTCGCCAGTGCCCACCCGACGAGCACGACGGCGGCCTGGCGCAGCCCGGCCCGCTCGACGGCGCCCGCGATGGTGGCGACGGTGCCGTGGAGCACCAACTCCCCCGGCTGGCTCGCCCGGTGGACCACCACGACGGGGCAGTCGCCTCCGTAGTCGGGCTCGATCTCGTCCATCAGCGCGCGGACGCGACGGATCGCCAGGTGCAGCACGAGCGACGCCCTGGTCGCGGCGAACCGGCCGAGCGACTCGCTCTCCGGCATCGCGGTCGAACGCGCCCGCGTGCGGGTGAGGACCACCGACTGGGCGACGAGCGGAACGGTCAGCTCCCTGCCGACGCGCGCCGCCGCGGCGGCGTACGCGGGGACGCCCGGCGTCACGTCCCAGGCGACGCCCGCGGCGGAGAGTCTGCGGGTCTGCTCCGCGAGCGCGGAGTAGAGGGAGGGGTCGCCCGACACCAGGCGGACGACCCGCAGGCCCGCGGCGGCCCCGCGGACCAGGCGGTCCACGATCCGGTCGAGATCGAGGCCCTGGGTGTCGACCAGCTCGGCCGCCGGGGCGCAGTGGGCGAGCGCCTCGGGATCCAGGTAGGTGCCCGGGTAGAGGACCAGGTCGGCCTCGGCGATGAGGCGGGTCGCGCGGACCGTGAGCAGATCGGCGGCGCCGGGGCCCGCGCCGACGAAGTGGACGGTGTGGAAGGTCATGACGCGACCCACCTGGGCGTCCAGACCCGGCCCGACGGGGTGACGCGGGTGGTGGAGGCGCCGACGATGAGCAGGCACCTCATGTCGATGGTGCCGGGGTCGAGCGCGCCCAGGGTCGTGACGGTGAGGGCCTCGTCGGCGCGGCCGATGTCGCGGCCGACGACGACGACCGTGTCGGGCTCGCGGTGCTCCAGCAGAACGCGCCGCGCCACGGCGATCTGGGTGGCGCGCGAGCGGGACGCGGGGTTGTAGACGGCGAGGACCAGGTCGGCCTCGGCGATGGCGCGCAGGCGGCGTTCGACGACCGCCCAGGGCTTGAGCCGGTCGGACAGGGAGACGACGGCGAAGTCCGCGCCGACCGGCGCCCCGGCCCGCGCCGCGACCGCCTGCACGGCGCTGACGCCCGGCAGGACGCGGATGGGCACGTCGGCGTAGGCGGGGTCGTCGGCCGCCTCGAAGACGGCGGCGGCCATCCCGAAGACCCCGGAGTCGCCGCCGGAGACGACGGCGGCCTTCTCGCCGTTCCTGGCCAGGTCGAGGGCGAACCTGGCGCGGTCGACCTCGGCGGTGTTCCCCGACGCGTGCCGCGCGAGCCCGGCGCGCCGTGGCACGCGGTCGACGTAGGCGCGGTAGCCGACCACGTGGTCGACCGTGGCGAGCGCCGCGGTCGCCTCGGGGGTGAGCCACTGCTCGGGGCCTGGGCCGAGGCCGACCACGAGCAGCTCGGCGGGCGCCGAGGGCGCCGCGTCGGCCCGTGCGGGGGGCGCCGCGGTCCGCGTGCGGGAGCGGCGGCCGTTGCGGCTGTCGCCGGTGACGAGGATGAGGGAGAAGTAGGGGACGGTGTCAGGGTCGACCTCGCTGACCGGCAGCAGGCGCTCGCCCGGCATCGAGGCCCGTTCGACGTAGAGCGCGTGGTCGAGCCGCCCGGCGGTGGCCAGGGCGCGGCGAACGGCGGGGAAGGTGCGGCCGAGCTTCATGATGACGGCGCCGTCCGTGTCCGCGAGACGGCGGGCGAGCTCCGCCTCCGGCAGCGTGCCGGGCAGCACGGTGAGCACGTCCGTCTGCCGCACCAGCGGGGACCCGGCGGCCACGCTGGCCGCCGCGAAGGCCGGGACGCCCGGCACGATCTCGGCGGCGTAGCGCTCCGCGAGCCGGTCGTGCATGTACATGTACGAGCCGTAGAACAGCGGGTCGCCCTCCGCCAGCAGGACAACGGTCCGCCCCGCGTCGAGGTGCGCCGCGAGCCGCGCCGCCGCGTCCTCGTAGAAGTCGGCCAGGGCGCCCTCGTAGCCGAGTGGGTGGTCGGTGGTGCCGACGGTCACGGGGTAGACGAGCTCCTCCTCGACGGCCGTCGCGGGGATCAGGTCGCGGGCGATGCGGCGGGCGTTGGACCGTTTCCCTGTGCCGGAGTGGTAGGCGACGACGTCGGCCGCGGCGATGAGGCGCGCGGCCTTGAGCGTGATCAGCTCGGGATCGCCTGGACCGACGCCGACCCCGTAGAAGCGGCCCGTTCTCGCGTCGTTCACTCCGCCTCCCGCGCCAGGGCGTTGAGGGCCGACGAGGTCATGGCCGAGCCGCCCCTGCGGCCGCGCACGGTCACATAGGGGATCTCGATGCCGTGGTCCGCGGCGAGGTCGGCCAGGGCCTGCTTGGACTCGGCCGCGCCGACGAAACCGACCGGGCACCCGATGATCGCGGCGGGCCTCGGCGCGCCGTCGACGAGCATCTCCAGCAGGTGGAAGAGCGCGGTGGGGGCGTTGCCTATCGCCACGACGGCGCCCTCGAGCCGGGGCTCCCACAGCGACACCGCCGCCGCGCTCCGCGTGGTCGACCAGGCGCGGGCGAGCGCGCGCACCCGCGGGTCGTTCAGGGCGCAGACCACGTCGTTGCGGGCGGGCAGCCTGTTCGCGGTGACGCCGGCGGCGACCATCGTGGCGTCGCACAGGATCGGCGCGCCCGCCTCGAGCGCCTTCCGCGCGGCCCCGACGAGTCGGGGGTGGACGACGAGGTCGGCCACCAGGTCGACCTGGCCGCTGCCGTGGATCATGCGGACGGCGAGCCTCTCGGCGTCGTCGGGAAGCCCGTCGAGGCGCGCCTCGCGCCGGATGGTCGCGAAGGAGTCGACATAGATCTCGGGACCGTTGTCGACATAGTCGTAGTGGCGCCGCGGGCGGCGGGGAACGCTCATCGCAGGGCCTCGGGCGCGGGTACCAGGACGCCGTGCCAGGGCGTGACGACCAGCTCGACGCCGGTGGCCAGCAGCTCGTCCGCCAGGCCGCGGGTCAGCGCGCCGTCGGCGACCTCGACGTGCCGCCCGCCGGGGACGTCGCCGTACGGGAGGGGCGCGGTCGCGGGCGGCAGACCGGGGTCGGGCGCCACGGGCGCGACCAGGGGAACGGCCAGCTCGCGCACGTGCCACGGCGCGGCGGGCCCCTCCCCCCTGGCCCGCAGGAAGGCGAGGGCGAGGTCGGTGAGCGCGCCGACGGCGTCGCCCAGGGGCGTCACGGGGCCCCAGCCGTCGCCGATCCGCAGCTGCGCCGTCGTGCCGTTCAACGCCACAAGCCCCAGGTCGCACGGCCTGTCGACGAGGTCGCCGCGGCCGTCGTCGAGCACGAAGAGGAAACGCCCGGGGAGGTGGGCGATCCTGGCGCGGGCGAGCAGCGCGGCGTCGAGCTCGGCCGCAGCGCCGCGCAGGTCGGCGCGCCCACCGGCGAGACCGGTCCCCGGCGAGACCATGACGTTGCGCACCAGCTCGTGCGACCGCGAAGGCAGCAGCCCGGTCGCCTCGACCGCCGCCAGCACCTCGGGGGCGAGTGCGCCGCCGTCCGAAGGCAGGCCGCGCACCTGGACGTTGGCGCGCGAGGTGAGGTGGATCCGCCCGTCGCCCCACCGTTCGCTCAACGCCAGCAGCGCGCGCAGCCCGCGGGCGGGCAGTCGGCCGCCGACCAGCCGCAGTCGGACCAGCAGCCCGTCGTCGGCGGGCCAGGGACGCAGCGCGCCGGGGCACCGGTCGGGTCGGCCGCGCACGGCATGAGGGGTCAGCACGGACACGTAATCGGTCCTTCGAGGTCAGGGGCGCATACGCGGGGCCCGCGGTCGACCTGGCGGCGGTCGCCGCTAGGGCCAGCAGGTCTTCGGACTCGGGATCATCCGGTGCGCGGCGCCTTCCCGGAGCGGCTCGCCCCAGTGGCATGTCGCCACGCCCGTCCCCCTCACCGCTGCGCGTCAGTCCCGGACTCTCACCGGATTCCCTGACTCCACGGGGGAGCTCGACTGGCCGGATCAGCCTACGACGCGACGGCACGGGCGCGACAAGGGGGTTTCCCACCCATGGCACGCCGCGACGGGCGTTCGCCGACCGGGGCCGGGCCTCAGGGGGTCACGGCGACGGCGCGTCCGTCGATCTGGCCGTCGCGGAGCTTGCCGAGGTATTCGGGGATCTGCTCGAAGGCGATCGGCGTGATCCTGGAGCGGATCTTGCCCTGGGCGATGAGGTCGAGCACGGCCTCGCACTCGGCCTTCTCCCCGTTGGAGGCGCCGACCAGGGTGATCTCCTTGAGGATGATCTTCTGCATCGACAGGGTCGCGGACTCGCGGGCCATCCCGATCTGCACGACCCGGCCGCCGTGGCGGATGGCGTCGATGGCGGAGGCCGTGGTGGTGCCGAATCCGGCGAAGTCGATGATCACGTCGAGCTGGGCGTCCTCGAAGTCACGGATGTCGGCGGACATGCCCGCCGGTCCGAAGTCCTGGATGTTCGGCCGGACTGCTTCGTTGATCTCGGCCACGTACACCTGCGCGCCGAAGGCCCGAGCGATCTGCGCGCCGAGTGAGCCCAGTCCGCCGAAGCCGATGACGCCGACCTTCATCCCCTCCTCGACGCGGCCGAAGGTCCGCACGGCCCGGTAGGCGGTGCGCGCCGCGTCGGTGGCCGGTGCGGCCTGCTCGAAGCTGACCGCGTCGGGGATGCGGACGACGAGCCGTTCTTCGACGCGTACCTTCTCGGCGAAGCCGCCGTCGACGGCGGTGCCGGGGCCCTCCGTCGTGGCGGGGATGCCGACGCGGTCACCGATGGCGAAGGAGTCCACGTCGCTGCCGATCGCGGAGACGATGCCCGCGGTCTCGTGGCCGAGGACGATGGGGACGGATCCGAGGAGCGCGGTGATGGTGCCGTCCACGAAGCTGACGTCACTGTGGCACAGACCCGCCGCCTTCACGTCCACCACGATCTCGTCGGGGCCGGGCCGGGGATCCGCCAGGTCGACCAGACGCAACGGCTCGTCGACGCCGGTGAACTGCCATGCCTTCATGGGGTGGTGCCTTTCGTCCTTGTCGGGTGGTGCCGGTGTCACGGGTGTCCCCGAGGGGGCGTCGAACGAGCGGACCCGCGGCCCCCGATGCCCTCCCCCGCGCGTACGGGGGCCTCACCGGCACCCAGAGATTTATGGTACTCCGTCCTACAAATATGTCCGGCACATACGCCCGGCGCGAGGCACCACACAGGGCGAGGTGGGAGGGCGGGCCGAAGCCCTGGTCACAGGGGCGGGCAGAGCACGCGCGTCGGGTCGGGGGCTCAGTCAGGATCCGCGGAGGGCAACGGGCGGAGCAGGGCGGCAACGCGCCCCATGTCCTGGTCGAGGTGAGCGATGAAGGCGTCACGGTGCCGATCGTCGCGCCAGGCGCGAAGCTGGGCGACGAAGCCGCCGTGGAACGCGCCCGCGACCGCCAGCGGGATCACCGCGTCCGGCGCGCAGCCCATGTGCCCCGCGATGTGCTCGGCGATGACGCGCTTCCACCGCTCCCAGTGCCGGTGGGACTCCGCCTGCAACTCGGCGACCGTGTCCAGGAGCTGGAACCGCTCCAGCCAGACCGGGCTGTCCCGGACCGCCGCCCGGGTGGACTCCACGACGGCCGCCCGCACCGTGTCGAGCGCGTCGGCGTCAGCGGCCGCCCCGGCGATCGCCGCGGCCAGGCGTTCGATCGTGGTGTCGAACGCGTACCAGATGACCCCGGGCTTCGAGCCGAAGTAGCGGAAGAAGGTGGTCCTGCTGATGCCCGCGGCGGAGACGATCGAGGCGACGGTGACGTTCTCGTAGCCGTCGCGCCGCATCAGCGCGAGGGCCGCCGACTCCACGTCCTCGCGCGTACTGGCGCGAGGACGCCCCCTCCCCCGCCGCCCCGGCTCCTGCGACACGCGGAGGAGTCTAACGTCGCGCGTTCGCGGAGTACGGGGCGCCCGGCAGGTGATCGGGTCGGCGAAGGGCCCCGCTGACCGGCAAGGGATTCACCGCAGTGTCGACCGGTCGGTGGGTGCCAGCCGCAGCCGTCGCGGGGGCCCGGCCCACCGTTCCGCAAGGGTCGGCAGCACCTCATCGCGCCAGCGTTGCGCGTGCCGCAGGCGATCCAGGTGGTCGTCGACGTGCCCTTCGTCGGCGAAGCGCGCGAACCACACGAACGCCTCCTTCTTCTCCCGCACCGGGAGCGCGGGGAAGGTGTTCGGGGCGTGCTCCGACCGCAGGTACGCCAGCGGCTCGCCGCCGGTCTCGGCCAGCACGGGTCGCACGCGCTCCTCGAAGAACGCGACGAACGGCGCGTCGAACGGGCCGTGGCCATCGGGTCGTTGGCCGCGAACACGGCGGTGGGCGGCTCCGGCAGCCCCATGAGCCGACGGCAGCCGTCGAAGCCCGACGTCGGCGTGTGGTCGCCGACCACGGTGAGGCCGTCGTCGACCGG
>NZ_RBDY01000033.1 GCF_003626575.1 Streptomyces radicis
CATCCTGATTCACCGCCGAACCCCGCACCACACCCCACACCCGACGCCCCCACCGCACCGCATCCGACAACCGCTCCAACACCACCAACCCCACACCCTCAGCCAAACCAAACCCATCCGCATCAGCCGCGAACGCCCGACACCGACCATCGGGCGCGAGGGCGCCCTGCCGCGAGAACTCGGTGAGCGAGCCGAGGCCGGACATCACCGTCACCCCGCCCGCGAGCGCCAGGTCGCAGTCCCCGGCCCGCAGCGCCTCGCACGCCAGGTGCAGCGCCACCAACGACGACGAACACGCCGTGTCCACCGTCACCGCGGGACCCTCGAGACCCAACGCATACGCCACCCGCCCCGACACCACGCTGCCGGTGTTCCCGGTGAGGAGATAGCCCGCGACCTCGTCGTCCGAGGCGTCAGCGCGCCGGTCGTAGTCCATCGTCATCGCGCCCACGTACACGCCGGTGCGCGAGCCCCTCAGGCGCGTGGCGTCGATCCCGCCGTGCTCGAACGCCTCCCACGCGGTCTCGAGCGCCAGCCGCTGCTGCGGGTCCATCGCCAGGGCCTCGCGGGGCGAGATCCCGAAGAACTCGGCGTCGAAGTCGGCCGCGCCGTCGAGGAATCCGCCCTCGCGCTGGTAGAACGTGCCGGGCCTGGCGCGGTCAGGGTCGTAGCGGCCCTCGATGTCCCAGCCGCGATCCGTCGGCAACGGACCGACCGCGTCCCGCCCTTCGGCCACCAGCTGCCACAACTCCTCGGGAGAGCCCACGCCTCCGGGAAAACGGCAGCCCATCCCGACGATCGCGATCGGCCCGTCGCGGTGGGCGGGCGGCACGGTGGTGGTGCCTGGCCCGAACGCCCGCCTGGTGCCGAAGAGTTCGGCCTCCAGGTGGCTGCCGAGCGCGGCGGGCGTGGGGTGGTCGAAGACGGCGGTGGGCGAGAGCCGCACGCCGGTGGCCAGGCGCACGCGGTCGCGGATGGCGAGCGCGGTCCCCGAGTCGACGCCCAGGTCGCGGAACGTCCGCTCGGGGTCGGGCCGTTCGCCCCTCGCCTCGCCGGGGCGCAGGACCTCGAGGGCCCACTCCCCCACCAACGCGGCGAGCGCGCCCCGGCGTTCGGCCGCGCCCAGGGCCCGCAGCCGCTCGCGCAGCGCGGCACCCGCGGCCGCCGCGCCGTCCGCCCTTGGGCTCTCCTCGCCCGCTCCGGCGAAGAGTTCGGGCGGCAGGGTGACGGTCACGGGGGTGTCCTGGGCGGCGTGGACGGTGCTCCAGTCGGGCTCGCCGCCCGCGACATACAGCTCGCCGAGCGCGGTGAGGAAGCGGCGCGGGCCGCCCTCGTCGCGCCGCAGCGTGGCCTGCACATGGACGGCGGCGGCCGACCCGGCGCGTTCGGCGCTGACCTCCATCGCCGAGGCGAGCACGGGGTGCGGGCTGATCTCGACGAGGGCGCGGTGCCCGTCGGCCAGGGCCGCGCGGGTGGCGGCGTGGAAGCGGACGGTGCCGCGCAGGTTGCGGCACCAGTAGGCCGCGTCGAGGCGCTCGTCGGGGTCCAACGCGCCCCCGGTGACGGCGGAGTAGAACGGCAGCCGCGGGGGCCGGGGCGCGAGTGGCGCGAGGTCGGCGCGCAGCGTGTCGAGGATGGCGTCCATGTGCGGCGAGTGCGCCGCCAGGCCGACGGCGACGGTGCGGGCGTGGACGCCGTCGGCGGCGAGGTCGCGCAGCAGCTCGTCGGCGGCGTCGGCGTCGCCTGAGACGACGGTCATGCCGGGGCCGTTCTCGACGGCGACCACGAGGCGGTCGCGGTAGTGCTCGGCGAGCCGGGCGCGCAGCGGCTCGGCGGGCAGCAGCACGGAGACCATCTCGCCCCGGCCCGCGAGGGTGGCCTGCGCCCTGCTCCACAGGGCCACGACGCGCGCGCCGTCCGCCAGGGACAGGGCGCCGCTCACACACGCGGCGGCCACCTCGCCGAGGCTGTGCCCGAGCACGGCGGCGGGCCGCACCCCGGCCGCCTCCCACAGCGCGGCCAGGGAGACCATCACGGAGAACAGGACGGGCTGCACCACGTCCGCCCCGGCCAGGGGCGGCGCGCCGTCCGCGTCGGTCGCGGCGTCGGCCGTCGACCAGTCGAGAAACGGGGCGAAGGCGTCGTCACAGGCCCGCATGCGGTCGGCGAAGGCGGGCGAGGTGGCCATCAACTCCCGTGCCATGCCGGGCCATTGGGGCCCCTGCCCGGGGAAGACGAACACCGGGCCGCCCGCCGGGGCGGCCTCGGGCCGCCCCTCGATCAGCCCCGGCACCCGGGCGTCGGACGGCCCGTCGGCCAACGCGGCGAGCGCGGCGGCGAACTCCTCCCTTCCCCCGGCCACGAGCACGGCGCGGTGCGGGCGCGGGGGCGAGACGTCGAGCCGGAGCAGGGCCCGCCCGACGGCGTCCGGCTCCCATCCAGGGTGCCGGTCGAGCAGCGCGCGCAGCTCCCGCGCGCCGGCGCGCACGCCCCCGGGGCCGCCGCCGGAGAGGACCCAGGGCCGCGCGGTGGCGGCGGACGAAGGGGACAAGGGGAGGCACCGGACGTGGGCGGTGCTGGCAGGGACGACCGTCATGTTCTCTCCCGCTGCTGGCCGACCGGCTCATGGCGCGCGCTCGGTGGGTGCGGGCCACGGGACCCCACGACCACTCACCCATCCGGCCCGCTCACTCACCGAACGTAAGGGCCACCGCCGGGCCTCACCACCCCTGAACCGCCCCAGCCCCGCCCCACCTCGCGCCCCGACCGGCCCTTCAAGCGGTGGAAACCGGCCCATCCCCCGAGCCACGACCGGCCCCCCGCACCGAGCGCGTGCGGGGGGCCGGTCTCTCTCGGCGCGAGGGCACGCCGGGTCACACGGTGGTCGCGGCGGGACCTACTGGTAGGTGATGTCCGAGGACGAGTAGCGGCAGTGGGTGCCGTCGGGGTCGGTGCCCGTCTCGTCCGGCTCGTCACCCTCGTCGTTGCCGATGTACTTCTGGCAGATGGTGATGTCGCGGTCGTCGTCGCCGATGATCGTGATGTTCCGCAGCGTCGCGGAGTCGCCGTAGTTCTCGTTGATGCCGACGAGACGGCTCGCGGGCGCGGTGACCTCGACGCCGTCGAGCACGATGGTCCGCTCGTACTGGCTCGAGCAGTTGCCGCACGAGCGCACCAGGGTGGAGAAGTCCTCGGCCGCGAAGTTCCTGACGGTCAACGTGCCGCCACCGTTGTGCTGGAACACCTTGTCGTCGCTGGCGCGGGCCGCGCCGCCGCTGACCAGGAACTGGGAGCCGTCACCGCCGCGGAACGTGGCCGCGTCCTCGCCGATGTCCTCCCACCAGACATTGTTCAACGTGCAACTGCCCTGGCAGTGCACGCCGTCCACGCCCGGCGAGCCGATGATGACATTGTTCAACGAGCCGCCCCCCGAGAGCTCGAAGACCGGCAGCTGGTCCTCGCCCTGGCCGCCGTCGCCCAGCTCGGGGCCCGGCACATAGCGCACGTTGCCGCCGTCGAAGGAGCCGTCGACCTCGATGGTCTCGTTGACCACGACCTCGTCGGTGGCCTGCGGCCACTCGACCGCGAGGGTGTCGGCCGCGGGTGCGGGGGCGGCGGCGTCGGGCGCCTCGGCGAACGCCGTCGTCCCGCCGGTGGCCAGGGCTCCGGCGAACACGACGGCCAGCAGCATTCGGCCCGGCCTTCCGCTGACAAGTCGGTGGGGGGATCGCATGATGTCGCTGCCTCTCGATGATGGGTCCGAACGGTCCCGCTGCGCACGGGCGTCGGGTGGGGGAATCGTGTGGGGGTCGGCCCGCAGGTGACGAACCGATGGAAAGGCAGGGACAAGGAATTCACGGCGGCACGTCAAACGGAATTCCCACCACGCCTGACGCAGGGGCGCACATGCACTACCGCGCATGATTCGACCCGCGGAAACCCTTGCCGCAAGCGCTTTCTATTCCCGGAATGTATCGCCGGGGTTAATCACTGTCAAGGCTCTTGACCACGGCCGATATTCGGGATCGAGAATGCGGGGACGCTTGCAGAATGGGCGTGGAATATGACGCTCACCGTGTGGACTTTACCGCTGAGTCGGCCATGAGAAGGCACCCGAAGAATGCGCGATCCTCATACTCTTGACGCCGCGACGGCGGGTCAGTACGTTCGCAGCGTTCCGGCCGTGGGAGCGCCTCCACGCCGCCCGGGTGACGCGCGCCGAGCCGCCCGCGTCTCGCTCGACCCCCACCGCACAGCGACATCGCCGCCGTTCCGCGCCCTCGGCTGAAACCATTCAGCCCCCACCGTTCAGCCCCCACCGTTCAACGGCTCGGCCCATCGGCGCGGGACGCGGCGGACCCCCTTGGAGAGGAACGATGAAACGTAACGCCCTCCTGGTCTGCGTGAGCCTGCTGGTCGGCGCCGTCACCGCGCTCTCAGGACCCGGCACCGCGACCGCCGCGCCCTCCGCCGCCCCCGGGTCGACGCCCCTGGAAGCGGCCGCCGTTGACCTCTATGTCGCGCCGGACGGCGACGACGCCGCCCCCGGCACCCCGGCCGAGCCGCTGCGCACCGTGCAGCGCGGCGTCGACCTGGCCGAGCCAGGCACGACCATCCACCTCAGGGCGGGCACCTACGCGCCCGCCACCAACATCAGACTGCTGGAGAGCGGCACCGCGAGCCAGCCCATCACGCTCCGCGCCCACGAGGGCGAACGGGCCGTGATCGACGGCGAGAACATGCCGCACACCCCCGCGCCCGTGGACGGCAGCATCCCGCGCGCCGAGCGCGGCGCGATCCATCTGGCGGGCGATCACTGGCGGTTGATCGACCTGGAGATCATCAACGGCCCCTACGGCGTCTTCGGCGTGGACACCAGCGACAACGTCTTCGACGGCCTGGTCACCCGCGACAACTACGAGTCGGGGCTGCACCTCCAGGGCGCGTCGGGCGGCAACGAGATCCTGGATCTTGACAGTTACGGCAACCGCGACCCGCGCAAGAACGGCGAGAGCGCGGACGGCCTCGCCATCAAGGAGGGTTCGGGCAGCGGCAACGTGGTGCGCGGCGCGCGCCTGTGGAACAACTCCGACGACGGCTACGACGCCTGGGAGTTCCTCTCCCCCGTCCTGATCGAGGACAGCCTGGCCTGGGGCAACGGCTACAACCGGTGGAACCTGCCCGACTACACCGGCGACGGCAACGGCTTCAAGCTGGGCGGCGGCGACGAGGACCTGCCCGCCGCGCATGTGACGCGCAACAGCATGGCCTGGGACAACTCGGCCGGTGGGTTCATCGACAACGCCAACCCCGGCGCGCTGGTGGCCGAGCGCTGCACGGCCTGGGACAACGGCGGGACAGGGTTCGACTTCGCGGACGCCGACGGCACGTTGACCGCGAACCTGGCGGTCGCGAACGGCACGGACGCCTCCCTCGGCTCCGGCTCGTCCGGCAGCGGCAACTCCTGGGACATCGGCGGCTCGTGGTCGTTCGCCAGCACCGACCCCGGCACGATCACCGGATCGCGCGGGTCCGACGGGTCGATCCCCTCGTCCCCGTTCCTGCGCCCGGCGAACGGCGCGGAGGTCGGCGCCCGCTTCTGACCGCGCGCCCGCCGCCGATGTCGGATGGTCCTGAGCCGCGGCGGCGGTCGAGGGGATCGGCGGGGCGCTCGGCGGGTCTCAGCGGTCGCGCAGGTACGCGCCGAACGCCTCCGCGCCGTCGACGACGCGTGGGCCGCTGATGGCCTCGTTGTAGTCGAGGACGAAGAAGGCGTCGTCGACCACCGCGGGCAGCCGGGAGGTGACGGGGTTGGACTTCAGGAACGCGATCTTCTCCTCGGCGGGCTGGTCCTGGTAGTCGACGATGACGACGACCTCGGGCTCGGCCTCGACGACGGCCTCCCAACTCACGCTCGTCCAGCGGTCGGTGAGGTCGGCGAAGATGTTCTCGCCGCCCGCGACGTCGATGATCTCCTGGGGCGGGGCCTGGTTGCCCGAGGTGAACGGCTGGTCGGTGCCGGAGTCGTAGACGAAGACGCGCGGGGCGCGGCCCTCGGGGGCCGCCTCCTCGACGGCCGCGACGCGTTCGCGCAGCTCCGAGACGACCTCGGCGGCGCGCGGCCGCACGCCGAAGATCTCGCCCAGCAGCTCCAGGTCCCGGTACAGGCCGTCGAAGGGCGTGAACTCCACCGGGTGGCCTGGGTAGTTGTAGCAGGTCTCGCTGTGCATGAAGCTCTGGATGCCGAGCCCGTCGAGTATCTCGGGGGTGATGCCGCGTTCCTCGCTGAACCCCGACTGCCAGCCCGCGACGACGAGATCGGCCTCGGCGTCCACGACCAGCTCGCGGTTGAGCAGGTCGTCGCTGAGCATCCCGACGCGCGCGTAGTCCTCGGCCCAGGGGGACTCGGTGACCGGCGGGTTGGCGGGCGGCATGACATAGCCGTGGACGTGGTCGGCCAGGCCGAGGGCGAACAACTTGTCGGCGCTGCCCGCCTCGTAGACGACGGCGCGCTCGGGGAGCCGGTACTCCACCTCCTCGCCGCAGCGCTCCACGCGGGCGGGCCCGGCCGCGTCGCCTTCGTCGTCGGGCTCGACCTCGGCGCCGCAGGCGGTGAGCAGCAGCGCGGCGACGGCGGGGACGATGGCGGTGCGCGGGTGTGGTCGGGTGGCGGTCATCACGCGTCTCCTGGAGGAGTGGAAGGGGACAGGGCGTAGAGCAACTGCGGTGCGCCCGTGAGGGGATGGGGGACAACGGTGGCGGTGACGCCGAAGACGTCGCGCACCAGCTCGGCGGTGAGGACCCGTTCGGGTGGGCCCGCGGTGACCAGCCGCCCGCCCGCGAGCACGCCGATGCGGTCGCACACGGCCGCGGCCAGGTTGAGGTCGTGCAGCACGACCAGCACGGTGGTGGGGGTGCGGCGGAGCAGGGAGAGCAGCTCGATCTGGTGCCTGAGGTCGAGGTGGTTGGTGGGCTCGTCGAGCAGGAGCACGGCGGGCTCCTGCGTCAACGCCCGTGCGGCGAGGACGCGTTGGCGTTCGCCGCCGGAGAGGGTGAGCACGCCCCGGTCGGCGAGGTGGGTGACGTCGAGGTCGGCCATGGCCCGCTCGCACAGCTCGCGTTCGCGGCGGCTGAGGGCCTGGTTGCCGCGCAGGTGGGGGGCGCGCCCGAGGGCGACGACCTCGCGGACGGTGAAGTCGAGCTCGCTGCCGTTCTCCTGGGTCAGGGCGGCCACGCGGCGGGCGGCGTCGCGGCGGGGCAGCGCGCCCAGGTCGCGCTCGTCGAGCCGGACCGTTCCCGTGGTCGGCCGCAGGGCGCGGTAGACGCAGCGCAGGGCGGTGGACTTGCCGCTGCCGTTGGGGCCGACGAGACCGACGACCTGGCCCGCGGCCACGTCGAGGGAGAGCCCGGCCAGCAGGGCGTGCCCGTCGATCTCGACGCGGAGGCGGTCGAGGCGCAGCGCGGCCGGTGCCTTGGCGTTGCTCGTGCTCATGTCAGCGTACCCCGAAGAGGTAGCCCCTGCGGCGCATCAGGGCGAGGAAGACGGGCACGCCGACGAGCGCGGTGACGACGCCGAGGGGCAGCTCGCGCGGGGCGGCCAGGGTGCGGGCGACGAGGTCGGCCCAGACCATGAAGACGGCGCCCACCAGCGGCGCGAGCACCAGCACGCGCGCGTGGCTCGCGCCGACGAGAATGCGGACCAGGTGCGGCATGACCAGGCCGACGAACCCGATGGCGCCGCTGACGGCCACCATCGCGCCGGTCATGAGCGATGTGACCACGAACAGCCACCCGCGCACGGCCGCCGTGTCCACGCCGAGGCTCGCGGCGGTCTCGTCGCCGAGCGCGAGGACGTCGAGCGGGCGGGCGCAGCGATGCAGCACGGCCATGCCGACGGCGACGACCGCGGCGACCACGGGCAACGACCCCCACGAGGCGGCGCCGAGCCCGCCCAGCGTCCAGAAGAGGACGGCGTGCGTCGCCTCGCCGTCGGGCGCGAGATAGACAAGGACGCTCATCACGGCCTGGAAGCCGTAGGCCAGGGCGACGCCGGTGAGCACGAGCCGCAGCGGGGTGAGCCCGGCGCGGCTGAACGACGCGAGGTAGACCAGGGCCGAGGCGGCCAACGCGCCCACGAAGGCGCCGAACGTCAGGGCGTGCACGCCGAGGGACGCGAACGCGCCGAGCACCGTGACGGACACGGCCCCGACCGAGGCCCCCGAGGAGACGCCGAGCACGAACGGGTCGGCGAGCGCGTTGCGCACCAGGGCCTGGACGGCGACCCCGACGACGCTCAGCCCCGCGCCCACCACGACGGCGAGCAGCACGCGCGGGGTGCGCACCTGCCAGATGATCTGGTACTCCGTCACGTCGTCCGCGGCGATCGTGCCCCCGGTGAGCGCGGCCCACAGGTGGCGCGCGGTGTCGACGGGGGCCACGGTCGCGGGGCCGAGACCGATGGCCAGCAGGACGGAGAGCAGCAGAACGGCGACGAGCGCGACGACCTGAAGGACGAGGGCGCCACGCTCGCGCCGCTCACGCCTCCGAGTGCGCCCGCGCGCCACCGTTGTGCTCATGGAAATCATTGTCATGAGCTTGCACCGGCGTACGCCCCGCGTCAATGTCGCCAAGATCACTCGGGGCCGCGTCGACCTACGCGGCCCCTCATGCGGTCTCGCGGCTCGCGGCGGAGGGGTGAGGGCGGCTCATGGCTGGACGTCCTCCCGTTCGCCGTCCGCCGGTTGGTCGGTTTCGTGGTGGGTGCGGGTCAGGGCTGGCACCTACGGGGGAGGGGGCGCCGGGTGACCGGCCGTCCCGGTCACCGGTCGATTTCGTTGTGGGCCGGGACCGTTCGCCAAACGGGCGCAGCGGATACCGCTTTGCGGGTGGCCGACTTCCGCGTGGTCGGCCGGGGTAGCGGGCACCCTTCGGGCCTGCCCTGGCCGCCGCCATCGTCGTTCACCGCGCGCACGTTGAGCTGATGTAGCAGGCCGGTCCTTATCCGCCGCTTACCCGGGGTCGGGGTCTCTGCTGAAACGCGGCACGTTCTGTTCAACACAAAGTGTGCGCCGTTTCACAAGACCACCCGCCCCGGCATAAGCCGCGGATAAGCACCGGCGCGCTACATCAGCTCGTCGGACATCAGGAATGAAAACGCTTCGGGCGGCCAGGGCAGGCCCGAAGGGTGCGCGCCACCTCAGCCGACCACCGGGAAAACGGCCGCCCGCAAACCCTTCGCGGCCGCGCCCGTTCGGCGAACGGTCCCGGCCCACAACGAGACCTGCCGTTTACCGAGACGGCCGCACACCCGACGCCCCCTCCCCCGTAGGTGCCAGCCCTGACCCGCACCCACCACGAAAGAAGCGGTCGGCGGACGGCGAACGGGAGGACGTCCAGCCCGTAGCCGCCGCCCTAGCCACCCTCGAGCCGCCCGGCGCGGGCAAAGTGACGCGCTCCCGGGGCGAGTGCGGCGGCGGCCGGGGCCAGGAAGCAGACGGCCGCGCACACCCCGAGCACCACGCCTGGGCCGAACGCCTCGGCCGCCGGGGCGATCAGCGCGAGCCCTACGGGGGCGAGGCCGTAGGAGAACAGGAAGTCGAGGGAGGAGACCCGGGCCAACAGCCGTGGCTCGACCTCCCGTTGGATGGCCGTGAACCACGGCACGTTGAACAGCTCGATCCCCGCGCCGGCGGCGGCATAGCCCGCCACCACCACGAGCGGGTGCGCCTCGAGCCACAGGCCGAGCGGGGCCAGGCCGTAGCAGGCGAGACCGGCGAGCGCCGCCCAGCCCGCCGAGCGCGGGCGCCAGCGGGCGATGACGACGGCGCCGAGCAGCGCGCCCGCCGTGTACGCCGTGGTGGCCGCGGCCAGCACCGCCTCGCCGCCATAGGTGTCCCGGCTCATCAGCGGCAGCAGCACGCCGGTCGCCGAATACCCGGTCGCTATCACGGCGGTGAGCGCCCCCAGCCCCGCGAGGAACCACGCGTGCCGCCGCGCCTCCCGCAGGCCCTCCGCGAACTCCCGCAGATAGGTGCCCCGTTGAGCCGTGGGCGCCGCCACCCGTGGGCCCCCGGGCGGCGGGAGCAGCGCGGCGGCCAGCCACAGCAGCCCCGTCGCGCACACCAGCGCGGGCACCGGCAGCACCGTGGCCAGCAGCGCCGCGCCGCCGGGACCCGCCAGCGTGGTCACGCGCACGGCGAGGGTCATCGCCGCGTTCGCCTGCTGCCGCCGCCCCGGGTCGACCACGTCGGCCGTCAGCGCCTGGAACGCCGGGCGGCACGCCCCCTGCCCCGCGCCGATCACCACCGCGGCCACGGCCATCACCGCGACGGAACGCCCGATCGCCGCCGCCAGCACGGGCGTCGCCAGCGCGGCGGCGAGACCCGCGGCCCGCACCACGTCCCGCCGCGCGTACCGGTCGGCCAGCACGCCGCCCACCGGCACCGCGATCAGGAACCCGACCGTCCGCGCGCCGAGGACCAGGCCCAACGCGCCCGGGGTGAGGGCGCGTTCGAGCACGGCGAAGCCCAGCACGAACGGCAGCGCCCATGTCGCGAGACCCGAGGCCGTGGCCGCCACCCACAGCCGCAGGAACGACGCCTCCCGCAGCACCGACCGCGGGGCCTCCGCGGCGGGTCGGGCGGCGCTCACCACCGGTGTTCCGCTCACAGGTCGGCACTCCTCTCGCTCTCCGATCTCACACCGAGGACCCTAGACGATAATGACATTCACTTGTAATACTTCCCGGCGTCAGACGGCGACGAGCTCGAAGGAGCCCCGTGGAACGGAAGACGACCGGTCCGGACCTGCTGGAACAGCTGCCCCCACCCCTGCCGACACCACGGATCATCGCCCTCAACCGGCCGAGGGCCGATCAGGGCCTCCCCCGCCACTACGCCTGGAACGGCTGGACGTTCGACGTGCCGCCGGGGGTGTTCATGCCGGGTGGGACGAGCCGGATGATCCACCAGCGGCTGCTCGACGGCGACATCGAGGTGCGCGGCCGCCGTTACGCCGCCATGGGCGTCGGGCTCGGCGTCGAGGCGGTGGTCGCTGGGTTGCGCGGCGCCCGCGCGATCCACGCCGTCGACGTGCACGAGGAGAGCGTCGCCACCGCCGCGCGCCACTACGCGCGGCTGGTCGGCGAGCGCCCCGGCACGGCGTTCGTCCCGGTGGTCGCCGACGTGTTCGACGGCTTCCCCGACGGCGTCCTCGTCGACGTCGTCACGTTCAACCCCCCGGCCGTGAGCCAGCCGGTCAGCGATGACCCCGACATCGTGCGGAACGTCTGCGTCGGAACGCCCGTACTGGCCGCGTTCTTCGGGCAGTTGGCCGAGCGGAAGCTGCTGGCGCCCGGTGGCGAGGTCTTCGTCGTCGTCTCCAACACGGCCGATCTGCGCGGCATCGTCGGGCACGCGCTGCGCCACGGCTTCAGGGCCGAGGTGCACCACCGGCACGACTGGCACGACGGGGTGCTGACCTACATCCTCAGGTTCGGGATACCCGGGTCCGAGACGGCCGGGTCGGCGCGGGGGGGCGCCGCGTGAGCACCGCGCCGCCGCGGCCCACCACCGTCGACGAGGTGCGCGCCGCCGCGCTCGCGGGCGCCCTCGGCCCGGGCCCCGCCGGGCTCGTGGCCACCAGCGTCTTCTGGCTCCACCACGGCACGCGCCTGGCCGGGGGTGACACCACCTACCTCAACCAGTACGTGCTGGTGCGGGTCGGGCGGTCGTTCGGCGCGTGCGCGGTCGAGGACGGGGAGATCGACCCCGCGGTCTGCCGGGCCGCCTCGGGCAGCCCGCTCGACGCGCTGCTCGCGGACGACGTTCCCGTCCCGCTCGGACTCGCCGCCCTCGACGCGTGCCTGGCCGAGGCGTCACCCCACCGTCAACGCCCCGACGCGGAACGGGTGACACTGCCCGCGGGGACCCCCGAGGAGCGCGCGCTGGCCAGGGACGCGGCCATCGCCGGGCTGCTCGACATCGCGCCGGGCGCCCGCGTCGCCCTGATCGGCGTGGTCAACCCCCTGATCGCCGCCATCCGCGACCGCGGGGGCGTGTGCCTGCCGTGTGACCGCAACCTGCGCACCACCCGGTGGGGCGAGCCCGTCGCCGCGTCGATGGCCGACGTCCTTGACACCGCAGACGCCGTGGTCGCCACCGGGATGACGCTCGGCAACGGCACGTTCGACACGATCCTGGGCCACTGCCGGAGGCGAAACGTTCCGCTGGTGGTCTACGCGCAGAGCGGCAGCGCCGTGGCCCGGGCGTTCCTGGGCTCGGGCGTGACCGCGCTGTCCGCGGAGCCGTTCCCGTTCTCGCAGTTCAGCGCGGAGCCGACGGCGCTCTACCGCTACCGTTCGGCCCCGTCGGCGAGGGCCGAGTGACGGGCCTGGCCACCGGCGTCGGGACCGCGCCCTGCCACCATGGCGAGATCCTTCAGGGCGCGTTCCGCGACGGCGGCGGCCGGGTGTGCGCGGCGCTGGTCACCCTGCCGCTGCCCGGCGGCTCGGGGCTCGGCAGCCGGGCGGAGTTCACGCCCCGCGCGGACGCGCCCCCCGGGCGGATCACCGTGCTGCCCGCCGATCGGACCAAGGCGTCGCGGGCCGCGGCGCTGGCCGTCGAGGAGTGCGCCCGCCGCACGCAACGCCCGGTGTACGGCGGGCGGTTGAGGCTGGGGGGCGGTGTGCCGATCGGGCTCGGCATGGGCTCGTCGAGCAGCGACGTCATCGCGGCCGTGCGGGCGGTGGCGGCCAGCTATGGCATCCAGCTGCCGCCAACGGCCGTGGCGCGCCTGGCCGTTCGGGCCGAGAGCGCGTGTGACCCGCTGATGCTCGACGGCCGCCCCGTGCTGTTCGCGCAGCGCGAGGGCCGGGTGCTCGAGACGCTGGGCGCCGCGCTGCCGCCCGCCGTCGTGGTCGGCTGCGCCACGGGCGGCGGCCGCCCCGTGGACACCCTGGCGCTCCAGGGTGCGGCGCACCGTGAGGCCGACCTGCGGGCGTTCGAGCGGCTGCGCGCCCTGCTGCGGCGCGCGGTCGGCACCGGGGACGCGGCGCTGCTCGGCGAGGTCTGCACCGAGAGCGCCCTGCGGCATCAACGGCTGCTGCCCAAGGAGGAGTTGCCCGCGCTGCGGGCGGTGGCCGCCGAGGTGGGCGCGGTCGGGGTGCAGGTCGCGCACAGCGGCAACGTCGCCGGGATCGTCTTCGACCCCGCCACCCCGGATCTGCGCGGGCGGCTGCGCCGCTGCGTGCGGGCCCTCGCGCGCGAGGGCACCCCGGCCGCCCGCGCCTTCAGGACCACCACGCCCCCCTCGCACGAGAGGCCGAGTGACCATGTACGACCACGTGGCCGACGCGATCGGCGCCCCGGATCCGATACGGCTCGACGCGGGTCTGGTGTGCCTGCGCTTTGAGTCCATGAAGGTGGTCTCGGCCCTCGCCGCCGTCCGGCACCTGCTCGACCACGGCGTGGTGCGGCCCGGCGCCACGCTGCTCGACAGCTCGAGCGGCATCTACGCCTATGCCCTCGCCCTGGCCTGCCACCGCTACGGCATGCGCTGCCACATCGTCGGCTCCACCACCATCGACGCCACCCTGCGGGCCCAACTCGCCATCCTCGGCGCGACGTTGGAGCAGATGGAGCCGAGCGACGACCTCAAGCTCGACCAGAGCCGCCGCGTGGCGCGCGTCGCGGAGATCCTGGCCGAGCACCCCGACCACCACTGGATGCGCCAGTACCACGACCGGATCCACTACCTCGGCTACCGCGCCGTCGCCGAGCGGCTGCGCGCCGAGGTGCCGGGGCCCCTCACCCTGGTCGGCGGCGTCGGCTCGGGCGCCTCCACCGGGGCGCTGGCCGGGGTGCTGCGCGAACACGCCCCGGACACGCGGCTGGTGGGCGTCCAGCCGTTCGGCAGCGTGACGTTCGGCAGCGAGCATGTCGCGGACCCGGACATCATCATCGCCGGGATCGGCAGCTCGATCCCCTTCGGCAACGTCTCGCACACCCTCTACGACACGCTGCACTGGACGGCGTTCGGCGCCGCGCTGTCGGGGAGCGTCGAACTGCTGCGGCGGCACGCCGTGTTCGCGGGCCTGTCCTCCGGGGCGGCCCACCTGGCCGCCCGCTGGGAGCTGCGCCAAGACCCCACGCGCACCGTGGTGTTCATCGCGGCCGACACCGGACACCGTTACGCCGACTCGGTGTTCGCGCGCCACGCCGAGGCCGTTCCGCTGGACCGGCTCGCGCCGCTCCAGGTGTCCGGCACGGACCGACTCGCCCTGCCCTGGTGCCGGATGGACTGGCGCCGCAGACCGGCGTGGGGGCCCGCGTCCACGGGGCCGCCGTCGACGCCGGGCGCGTAGGCCCCGCCTCAGGAGCGCGCCCCGAGGAAGTGCCGCAGGAGGCGGGGGACCGTGATCCCGCCGAGCAACGCCACGGCGTCGCCTTCCCGTTCGACGACGGCCACCAGGGGGCTGCGGAAGCTGGCCATCAGGGTCGCGACCTCCAGGGGGCGCGCGTCGGGGCCGATGACGGGCGGCGGGTAACGGTGGCGCGGCACCCAGTCGGCCACGGTGAGCCCGGCCAGGTCCTCGGCGAGCTCGGCGTCGAGGCGGGTGCCGAACGCGCCCGCGAGGGACGGGACTTCGGTGAGGTGGGTGGGCAGGAGGCGGCGGATCAGGGCGGGCCCCGGCACGACGGAGTCGGGGCACCCGTCCGCGTCGAGCACCAGGAGCGCGGGGAGCGAGCGCTCGGCGAGCAGGCGCGCGGCGGCGATCGCGGGGTCGTCCGTGGTGACGGAGGGGAAGGGCTCGGCGAGGTCACGGGCGCGCACGGCGGCGGCGGGCTCCTCCGCGGGCGGTGACGGCGGGCCGCCATGGGGTGGGCGCTCGCTCGG
The DNA here is from genome assembly GCF_003626575.1 of Streptomyces radicis. Taxonomy (GTDB): domain Bacteria; phylum Actinomycetota; class Actinomycetes; order Streptomycetales; family Streptomycetaceae; genus Streptomyces; species Streptomyces radicis. The sequence goes on from NZ_RBDY01000033.1 coordinate 14,896, forward strand.
GCCGAGGGACAAGGGGGCCTCCGGGACATCGACATACGGGCACACCGGCCCTGCGACGCCGACCAGACTTCCCGGCACACCACGCGTCTTGACGCGTTCTTAACACCCTAGCGGGCGCCTCCCGGCGGCCCGCCGGAGGGGGTCGGGGCCGCCCTCGGCCGCGGCGGGCCGGGGCGGCGAGCGGGGTGGCCGCCTGGCACTCCCCCGCCACACGGAGGCGGGGTGCGCCGCCCCGGGGCTCAGCCGAACCCGCGGATCACCATGTCCCCGAACGTCGCCGCGCGGGCGCTCGACCGAGGCCATGGCGTCAAGGCCGCCGATCAGGGCCAGGCGGCGGTGGCCCGCGTCGAGCGACATCGCGGCGTGGATGACGCCGTCCACGCGCCGGTCGAGCAGCTCGGCGGCGTCGGGCGGCGTCAGGTGAGGCGGAAGCGGCGGAACTCGGCGGTGCCCGCGGGGGCGGCCGCGTCCGGTGGCACGGCGGCGAACAGGCCGAGCTGCGCGCCCGTCCAGCCCCAGGGGCGCGCGGCGAACTCAGGGCCCGAGGGCCGCGGTCCCGCATCGTCGGGCAGCCGGGCGGCGAAGCGGCAGCGCCCGTCGTCGGTGATGTGGACGCGCAGCAGCGCGCGGCCATCGGGCGCGGGGCGGGCGTGGGCGGCGTCCCGTTCGCGCTCGGCCACCGGCTCGCCGAAGCGGTGCACCAGGCGCGCGCCGCCGTCGGCCGCGCGCTCCAGGCCGATCCAGCCGAACGCGTCGCCCACCACGGCGAGTCCGGCCCTGGCACCCGGCGCCCCCTGGCCGAGCCGCAGCTCCACCTCGGCGGTGCGGGGGCCGACGGGCAGGCGTTGGGCCAGCACGTTCGGCAGGGTGCGCGGGTCGTGGGCGCCGGGGGTGGGCAGGCAGGCGAGGCGCAGCCCCTCGCCGTCGTGCGGCAGTGCCCAGTCGGGACCGGGGTTGGCGAGCCAGGTCCACTGGGGGCCGAACGCGCCGCCAGGGAAGTCGTCGTCCGTCGCGGGCGCCGAGCGCGGCTGGCCGGGGACGGGGAGCCGGTGCCCTTCGACGGGCTCGCCGCCGTCGCCGATGACGGGCCAGCCGTCGTCGTCCCACGCCATCGGCTGGAGGTGGACGACGCGGCCGAACGGGCCCCGGTGCTGGAAGTGCAGGAACCAGTCGGCCCCGTCGGGCGCGTCGACCCACGCGCCCTGGTGGGGGCCGTTGACCCGGGTGCCGCCCTGGGCCAGGACGACGCGCTCCTCGTAGGGGCCGAAGAAGTCCCGGGAGCGGAACGCGCCCTGCCAGCCGGTCTCCACGGAGCCCGCGGGGGCGAGGATCCAGTACCAGCCGTCGCGCCGGTGGAGCTTGGGGCCCTCGAGTGTGAACCACCCCGGCAGCGCGTCGCCGTCCACGATGACCTTGCCCTCGTCGAGCAGCCGCCGCCCGTCCTGGCTCATGCGGTGGCCCGTGAGCCGGTTCTTGACGCCGGAGCGCGACCTGGCCCAGCCGTGCACGAGGTAGGCGCCGCCGTCCTCGGTCCACAGCGGGCACGGGTCGATCAGGCCGCGCCCCGGCTTGACCAGCACCGGGTCGGTCCACGGGCCTTCCACCGAGGGGGAGTTGACCTGGTGGATGCCGCGGTCGGGGTCGCCCCAGAAGATCCAGAACCGGCCCGCGTGGTGGCGCAGCGCGGGCGCCCACACGCCGCCGTCGGGGCGCGGGGCGGCGAAGTCCTCCTCGGGGGTGAGGCGGCGCAGCGCGTGCCCGACGAAGCGCCAGTTGACCAGGTCGCGGGAGTGCAGCAGCGGCAGCCCGGGCACGCGGCCGAAGCTGGACGCGGTGAGGTAGAAGTCCTCCCCGACGCGGATGGCGTCGGGGTCGGACCAGTCCGCGGGCAGGACGGGGTTGCGGTAGCCGGGTTCGGCCGACCGATCGCTCACGGGAGCGCCTTTCCTCGGGGGCTTACGGCGGGGTCGTGCGTTGCGTCGGGGACGCGTTCAGTCGAGGGCCCGTGGGGTCCAGTCGCCGAGCCAGTCGGCGGGCTCGTGCGCCGCCGCCCGCGTACCAGGGGCGGCCGAGGTGGAACGACGCGGCGTCGACATCGCCCGTGACGACGCTGTCGGTGATGAGGAAGCCCGCCGTCCCGGTCCACGACCAGGTCGGCCGTACGGCGGTGCTACGCGGGGCGGACGGGGACGGCGGGTGCGGCTCATGGCTGGGTCGGTCCTTCCCGGCTCGCTGCCTCCCGGCTCACAGGCCGATGGACGACTGGGGGCCCGCGCCCTCGCCGACGATGTCGGGGACCTCGCTCGCCGGGTCGAGGGTGTAGGAGTAGTGGTCGCGGGGGTCGAACGTCGTCCCGCCTTCCTCCCTGCGGCCCTCGCAGTCGACGAGGATGCTGCCGGTCTCGGTCAACGTGGCGGTGGAGTCCCGGTAGTAGGGGTCCTGGACGTTGTCGAAGTAGCCGTTCTCGATGACGGCGCGCGTCCGGCCCCTTGAGTAGTTGCCGTAGCCGGTGATGTCCTGCATGTGGTTGTTGTAGAGGTGGGCTAGGGCGACGTTGTCGATGCTGGGGTTGCGCGCGTTGGTGTCGCGGATCCAGTTGTGGTGGATGGTGATGCGGGCGGTGACGTTGTCGGTCCAGCCGATGCCGAAGGACTTGTTGCCCTCGTTGAGGATGTTCCAGGACACGGTGAGGTCGGTGGTGTCCTCGCGGCTGTCGATGAGGCCGTCGTTCATCCGCTCGATGCGGTTGTGGTCGATCCAGACGTGGTCCGCGCCGTCCAGCTGGATGCCGTCGTAGTCGTAGGCGTCGTCGTCCGGGTCGTCGTCGGGCATGCGGGTGTCGCGGATCGTGAGGTTGCGGATGATGACGTTGGAGACCTCGTTGAGGAAGAAGCCTCCGCCGACGATGTGGCCCTGGGTGCCGACGCCGATGATCGTCTTGTTCGAGGCGACGCGGATCTCGTGCCCGAACGGGTTGACGTCGATCGTCCCCGCGACCCTGATGACATACGGCTCGGACGCGGTGGCGTAGCGGTTGAGGTCGGCGAAGGTGCTGACGGTGACCGTGCTTCCCGCGGCGCCGCCCGTGGTGCCGCCGTCGGTGGACGCGAACCCCTCGGGCGCGTCCGCGAACGCCGGTGCGGCGGGGGCGGGTTCGGCGGCCGCGGGGACGGTCAGCGGCGAGGCGCTCAGGGCGACCGCCGTCGCGGCGATCACCCAACGGCGGTGCCTCACGGTTGTCTTGGCCATGGACTTCTCCGAATGCTGTGGGGGGGTGTGAGCTGAGGCGGCTCATGCCTCGAAAATTTCGAAGTTCAGCTCGGCGGAGAGCCGGGCATTGAAACGTTAAATGCGGGCCGGTGACCCGTCAATGGAGCGCGCAGCAACGCGATATGAGATCGAAATTTTCGAAGTCCCGGGCGGGGCTTCCCCGTTGTGCCCGTCAGAGGGCGCGGCGCAGCAGGTCGAGCAGCGCGGCCCAGTGGCGTTCGGCGGCCTCGGCGTCGTAGGAGGACGTGTCGGCCTGCGTGAACCCGTGCGCGGCGCCGGGGTAGACCTCGGCGCGGTGGCGCACGCCCGCCGCGGTCAGGGCGCGGCCGAGCCGGTCGATCTGCTCGGGCGGCAGGGCGGCGTCCTGGTCGGCGTGCCCGAAGTAGAGCTCGGCGGTGATCTGTTCGGCGAGCAGGTGCGGGCTCTCCCGCGCCTCGCCCGCCAGGAACGCGCCATGGAAGCCCGCCATCGCCACGACCCGCTCGGGATAGGTGCCGGCGGTGCGCAGCGCGAGTGCCGCGCCCATGCAGTAGCCGGTCACCCCGACGTCCTCGCCCGCGGTCAGCGGCGAGGCGGCGAGCCAGTCCAGATAGGCGCCCGCGTCGCGCATCGCCGCCTCGGGCGTCAGGGCCGCCATGGCGGGGCGCAGGCGCTCGATGATCTCGGAGCGCTCCTCGGCGCCCATGAACGCGGGCAGCTCCACCACGGGCGCCCGGCCGTGCCGGTGGAGGACGTTGGGCAGCAGGACCGTGTACCCGGCCGAGGCGAGCCGGTCCGCCATGCCCCGCAGATGCGGACGCGGCCCGAACGCGTCCATGTACATCAGGACGCCGGGGTGCGGCGCGCCGTCGTCGGGGTGGGTCAGATAGGCGTCGGCGGTGCCGTCGGGGGTGGCGATGTCGACGGACGATCCGTGCACGGCGGTCATGGGGAACGCTCCGGTCTCGTGGCGGGGGCGGCGCTGGTCGGGCCACCACCGTACGACCCGCGCGCCGCCCCACGTCGCCACGCGCTCCGCGCCGTCAGCCGCCGCTCCGCGGCGGGTGCGCGGGCGGGGGCGGCACCGGGGGCGGCGCGGCGGGCATCGGCGGGATCGTCGGCGCGGGCGGGGGCGAGGGCGGGGGCGAGGGCGGGGGCCCGGGGTCGCCCGTGGCCCGGCCGCGAAGGGAGAAGCGGCGGCCCATGCGTTCGAACGCGCCCCTGCGGCAGAACGCCCTGAACTCCTCCGCGCGGCGGGCGTTCGCCTCCCCGAGCACACCGCGCACCGCGGCGAGGTCCGCGCCCGAGAGATCGCGGACGGCCGGGGAGAGCACCTGGTCGAGCAGCGCGGCGCAGGTCTCCCGCCAGGCGGCGCCCGCGTCCTGGTAGGAGTTCCAGGCGGCGAAGCAGCGGGCGACATAGGCGGGCGAGCCGCGCAGCCGCTCGCGGACCCGCCCGGAGGCCGCGGCCTCGCGGTAGGCCGCGAGCAGCTCGCGGTCGTCGCTGTGGATGAGCGCGAACAGCTCGTCGTCCTGGCTGTCCTCGGCCAGCACGCGGTGCGCCACCGCGAGGAACGCCCGTCCGAGCACGGCGGGTTCGACGGGCGCGGCGGCCGCCCTGCGTTCGCGCGCCTCCTCGACCCAGCCGGGGGGCGCCGTTCCGGCCTCCAGGTCGCGGGCGAACGTCAGCAGCCGCAGCGCGCCCCGCGCGCGGGCGTCGAGGTCGAGGGAGAAGTGGCGCAGCAGGTGCGCGGCGAGCTCAGGAACGTCCGGGTCGGCGGCGTGCCCGTCGAGCGCGGCGCGCACCAGCTCCGCCCAGGTGCCCGCGGCGCGGTGCGGGTCGGAGCCCGTCTGGGCGAGCAGCCGCACCGCCTCGGCGGCGCCGAGTCGTTCGCCCCGCCACACCAGGCGGACCGCGGTCCGCAGCACGGCCGGGTCGTCGACCGGTGAGACGCGTCCGGCGCGCAGCAGGGCGTTGGCCGCGGCGACCCGGTCGCCCCCAGTGCCGCGGGGCGCGGCGCACATCCGCAGGTGCGGCAGCGTCTGGCTCTCGGGGAAGCGGAGGGCGACCCGGGCGAGCGTCGCGGCCGCGGCAGCGGGCTCGGTCCTGGCCCGCTCCTCGAGCTCGCCGAGCAGCGGGACCCTCAGGTCGAACGAGTCCTCGACGGTGCGGCGCACGGCGGGTGTCCAGACGGCGTCGGGCGCGGCGAGCAGGGCGGGGGCGAGGCGGCGCGCGACCGCGGGCAGCAGGTCGGCGCAGTCCACGCCGATGAGCCCGGCGACGCCGACCAGCTCGACCGTCCGCACCTCGTCGTGCCCGGCGTCGGCGATGCCCGCGCGCAGCCCGGTGGCGAGCTCGGCCGCCAGGGCGCCGGTCCTTCCTTCGTCGGGGGCGGCCTCGTGCAGCGCGTCGAGGACGGCGGCGAGCGAGCCGCCCGGCGCGCGGACGGCGTCGGGCAGCACGAGGGTGGCGAGCGAGGAGATCGCGGGGGCGCGCAGCCGGGGCGCGAGGCGCGGCAGCAGCCGGATGAGGGCGGCCGTCGCGGCGGCGCCCCGGTGTGCGGTGGGCTCGCCGAGCGCGGCGACGAGGCGGCGCAGCCGGTCGGCGTCCAGCGCGTCCACGTGGTCGGCGGCCCACTCGGCCGCGGCCGTCCTGCCGTCGGTGTCGACCTCGATCCCGGCGGCGAGGGCGAGGGCGGCGAGCGGCCCGGCCGCGAAGTCGCCGCCCGGCAGCGCCGCGGCCTCGTCGAACAGCCGGGGCGCGGCGCCCCGCCACACGAGCGCCGCGGTGCGCGCCCAGGTGTCGTCGACGGGCGCGGCTGCGGCGCTCCCCGTCGCGTCGTGCACCCTGAGGCGGTGCCGGTGGCCGGTCAGCGCGCGGGCGTGCTCGGGCAGCGCGCCGACGATCCGCTGGGGCGCGTCGGACGGTCGCCCGGCGTAGGTGGTGAACGTCAGCCGCTGGGCGCGCGGGCGCGGCAGCGCCGCGGTGGCCAGCGCGATCCACCGGGCCACGTCGCCGCTGCCGCGCTCGACGACGACGACCCGTGGCGCGTCCTCGTCCTCGCTGGCCCTGCGCACGTCGGCGAAGAACGCGGGCAGCCAGGTGGCGCGCGAGGCGGCGAACCTGGCCAGCGTGTCCACGCCGAAGCCCGCGGGCGGCGGGGCGCCGAGCGGGTCGGGCGCCCCGGTGGGCGGCGCGGCCTTCGTCCACCAGGGGGCGTCCCAGGCCGCCACCGGCGGTGCCTCGCCCGGCAGTTGGGCGCCGGGCGGCAGATGGACGGCGTGCGCGTGGTACCGGTCGGCGCCCGCGCGGACCGCGCGGACCAGCAGCCGCCCGCCGTCGGGGAGCAGGCTGTGGCTGAACGCGACGGGCTCGGCGGCCAGGTCGGCGGTGGTGGGCCGCGCGGGCGCGTCGGCGCGCGGCACGTAGGAGACGAGCCGCTCGGCCTCGCGCACCGCGTCGTCCGGCACGCCGGGCGAGGCCGCGACGAGGCGGAAGCCGGTCCCGTCGGGCGCGGGCAGGGCCGAGGTCCAGTGCAGCTGCGCCAGGCTCATCGACCACTCCCTCACTCGGCGAGCCACCCGTGCCACCGCGCGCACCGAGGCGGAGGCGGCGCCAACGGCCCTCCGTACGCGCCGTTTTCGGCTTCCCCTGGCTCAACGCCGTACGTTATCGCAGCTCTTGGGCGACGGCGCGCGGACCGGGCCCCCGGGGGGCGGAGCGGTCAGTCCACGACGGCGAGGTGGTCGGCGGCGCCGCCGCGCCACTCGATCATGAAGAGCGTGGCATCGTCGCTCGTGTGCCCGCCCCGTTCGCGCTTGAGCGTGTGGGAGAGCCGCCGCAGGTCCGCCCTGAGCCCGTCCGACGGGCGCCGCCCCAGGCGGTCGATGCAGTGGATGAGGCGTTCCTCGCCGAACGTCGTGCCGCCCGAGACATGCTCCTCGATGATGCCGTCGCTGAAGCACAGCACCCGGTCCCCGGGCCTGAGGTTGTACTCGCTGACGCGCGGCGCCTTGCCGCCGAAGCCGACGGGCAGCGTGGTCGCGCTCTCCAACTGCCCCACGACGCGGCCCTCCTGGATGAGCAACGGGGCGGGGTGCCCCGCGTTGACCAGCTCCATCCGCCCCGTGGTGATGTTGAGGTGCATCAGCTGGGCGGTGACGAAGTGGTCGGGCCCGAACTGCCGGGAGATGGCGTCGTCCATGAACCCGTACTTCTCGGCCAGGCTGACGAACACGCGCCTGGCGTGCCGGTAGGCGCCGATGGCCACGGCGGCCATCGTGGCGGCGTCGAGGCCGTGGCCCATCGCGTCGATCACGGCCACGTGCAGGATGGTGTCGTTGAGGGCGTAGTCGAAGCTGTCGCCCGCGACGCGGTAGGCGGGCTCGAGGATGCCGGCCACCGCGACCTGGGGGACGGTCATCGAGAGCGGGGGCAGCAGGCCCCACTGGATCTCCGCGGACACGCTCATCGGCTCGCGGCGTCTGGCCCTGAAGAACTGGTCGGTGTAGGCGTTCTTGGTGACGATCATGTCGGCGACCAGGCCGCCGAGCCGCCGCAGCAGGCGCCGGTCGTCGTCGTGGACGGTGTCAAGGGTGAGGCTCATCACGCCCACCTGGTCGCTGCCGTCGAGGAGCGGCAGGTACATCCGCACGCCCGAGGGGTGCTGCGGCACCTCGACGACCTCGCCGCGCAGGAAGGACCGCCAGGCCGGTGAGTCGGCCACCGGCTCGGGCTGGCCGACCACCAGGCCCCTGCCGGGGAGCGGCACCAGCGTCTCCTGCGCGTAGTCCTGGAGCAGGATGGAGACGTCGCGGCCGCCCATCCGCCCGACCTCCTCGGCCACGAGCGGGGCGATCAGCTGCGGCGGCATCTGCCGCACCCGGTCGAGCAGCAGGCCGAGCAGCCGCTCGCCGTACCCCTCCGACCGGTCCACGTTCTCGTCGTCCATACCCCGGCCTCCTCGCCGCCCTCGCCACGGTCACCTCCCGTGGACCATCCGGCACAACGTGACCCGGGAGGGCCGCCGATCGGCGCATTACGCCGCGCGCGGCATGTCGGCGCGCGCCGTCCGCGTCGCGGAGGAAGGGCGGTGCGCACGACGTAGCGTTTGGCCGCTCGGCGTGCTGCTCGCCCGTCCCGCGCGTTCGTCCGCGCACGGCCACGACCAAGGGCCGCGGCTCCGCGTCCCCGCACGCCCACGCGTTCCCCACCCCGGAGAGAGGAAAGGAATCCATGACGTCAGAGGTCGTCGAGAAGACCCAGGCCCACCCCGACGGACACGTGCGGGACGCGGGCCAGGTGGCGGTCGACATGGCGGGGGCCGGCAAGGAGCTCGGGCTGCCCACCTCCACGATCCGCAACCACGCCTATGTCATCCGCGGCATGGGCTATGTGCCGGAATCGCGCCTGTCCACCGGGCTGTTCGGGAGGATGTTCCGCCGTCTTGACGCCTACATCCCCGACGAGGCGCGCATCGAGGCCGTCGCCGGGCTGATGAGCGAGCCCTCGGGCGCCGCGTTGGACGGCAAGATCCCGGCCGGGTACACCTATCTCGGGCAGTTCATCGACCACGACATCACCTTCGACCCGGCCTCGAGCCTCCAGCGGCAGAACGACCCCGACGCGCTCACCAACTTCCGCACGCCGCGCTTCGACCTGGACTCGGTCTACGGGCGCGGTCCTGCCGACCAGCCCTATCTGTACCGGAAGCCGACGAGTGAGGCGCCGCCGCACTTCGACATCGGCAGGGTGACCGGCTCTGACGACGAGATGGACCTGCCGCGGGCCCGCGGCATCGCCCTGATCGGCGACCCGCGGAACGACGAGAACGTCATCATCAGCCAACTTCAGCTCACCTTCATGCTGTTCCACAACAAGGTGTGCGACTGGCTGACCGAGAACGGCGGGCAGAACTACCTGCGGCACCGCAGGGGCAACGAGGAGGTCTTCGACTGCGCGCAGCGGCTCGTGCGGTGGCACTACCAGTGGATCGTCATCCATGACTTCCTCAGGCAGATCGTCGACCCCGACACCTACGAGGACGTGCTGTACCGGGAGCCGCTGACGCGCGGCGGCGACGCGGTCGAGCGGGTCAGGCTGCGCTTCTTCTCCTGGGACGGCCAGATCTTCATGCCGATCGAGTTCGCGGTCGCGGCCTACCGCTTCGGCCACTCCCTGGTGCGCGGGAGATACCGGCTCAACGAGAACGTCGCGAAGCCCATCTTCACCCAGGAGTCGGTGATCGGCCCCGGCGACGAGGAGAAGCACCTCGGCGGCTTCCGGCCCCTGCCGCGCGGCTGGCAGATCGAGTGGGGGCGCTTCTTCAACCTGAACGGGCCCGAGCATCTCCAACTGGTGCGCAGGATCGATCGTTTCCTGGCCACGCCGCTGCTGTGCCTGCCTCCCGAGCTCGCGGGCGGCGTGCGCGTCAACCTCGCGCAGCGCAATCTCGCCCGCGGCGCCAGGCTCGGGCTGCCCGCCGGGCAGGAGGTGGCGCTGGCGATGGGCATCGAGCCGCTTGGCGACGCGGAACTCGACCTGCCGGGCAACGGGCCCTCGCCCCTGTGGTACTACGTGCTGCGCGAGGCCGAGCTGCGCAACGGCGGCCTGACGCTCGGACCGGTCGGCTCCCGCATCGTCGCCGAGGTGTTCTGCGGGATGCTGCTCGCCGATCCGTCGTCCTACCTGTCCAACGCCCCCGGCTGGCGCCCCGTGCTGCCGGGCGACAACTGGGGCGACTTCACCATGGCGCACCTCATCACGTTCACGGGGTTCGGTCTCCGGGCGTCATGATCACGCGCGTCGTCACGGGCGAGGGCTCGGCCGCCTACCCGCGCAGTGCGAGCAGGGTCAGGGCGCAGGCCAGCGCCGTTCCGCCGCCGACCGAGAGCAGGGTCAGCCGGTCGAGCAGCCGGTCGTCCCACTCCTCGCCCGTGCCGGACGCGAACCGCAGCGCCGGGGTGGCCGCCCGGCCCAGCGCGAAGCCGACGCCGGTCAGCAGCGCCGCACCCGCGTCGTTGGCGAGCAGCACCGCGACCGCGGCGGCGTAGGGCAGGCTCGCCGACACATAGGTCCGCACGCCCGTGCCCAGCTCGAAGCCGAACTGGAGGGCGCCGCGCACCAGATCGCGTTGCAGGACGTCCTGCGGCACCTGGCGCGCGTTCTGCGGCAGGCGCAGCGCGATCAGGCCCGCGTCGCGCGCCACGCCGAGCAGCGCGACGCCGATCGCGGCGGGCGCCCGCCAGCCCTCGGGTACGGGCGTGACAAGGCCCGAGGCGAGCCACAGGACCGTGGCCGACAGGGCGCCGCCGAGCAGCAGTCCCGCCGTGAAGACCCCGAGCACGGTGGTCTGTCGATGTACCGCCCGCCAACCTGGCGAGGCAAGCGCGTGCGCGCTGTTGCGCGTTCAAACGGATCCGGAGAGCGAGTACCCGGCGAGCCCGCCGATGATCGCCCAGGTGAGGATGGGGGCGTACCAGGCGGCGGCGACGGCGCCGCAGACGAGCGCGAGCACCGGCACCGCCGGGTCCGTCAGGCGGCCGCGCCACACGGGCCAGGCCGCGCCCGTTCGCGCGTCGGCCACTACGCTCCGCCGGTCAGCGCGCGCCAGGTCTGCGGGCCGATGACGCCGTCAGCGGTCAGCCCGGCGGCCTCCTGGAACGCCACGGCGGCCTCGGCGGTCAGCGGCCCGAACGCGCCGTCGACGGTGAGCGGGTGGCCGTGCTTGACGAGCTGCCGCTGGGCCGCGTTCACCGCCTCGCCGCTGTCGCCCCTGCGGACCGTGACGACCAGGCGTGGCCAGGTCACCGGGTCGACGACGCCGGTCGCGTCGAGCCCTTCGGCCGCCTGGAACTCGCTGACGGCCGCCTCGGTGGCGGGCCCGAAGATGCCGTCGGGGTCGGTGGGGAAGTCGTGGTGGGAGACCAGGTGCTGCACCGTGTACACGTCGGACCCGCGGGCGCCGGTGCGCACGGTGGGCCAGGTGACGGTGCCCTCGCAGCCGCAGTCCGTGGTCCAGCGGCAGATCGAACGCACCCAGCCCGAGCCGGAGTTGAAGTAACCGTCGTGGCAGCGCCGCTCGATGCCGCAGCCGCAGGCGCCGCACGCGCCGGTGAACCGCCACAGCCAGCCGTCGTAGGAGCCCGAGTAGCACTGGTTGGGGCGCAGGGTCCAGGTGACGCCGTCGTTGCGGTGGAAGCCCGCGTACGGGCCGCTGGTCTCGCACGCGGCGGCGTGGACGGTGCTGGGGCCGCAGCCGGGCGAGCAGTCGTGCTCGGAGGCGTAGGAGGGGCACTCGCCGGTCCAGATGTCGTACCCGTCGGCGTATGCCTCGCGGGCCGCCCCGAAGACGCCGAGCGCCGCGAAGCCGACGGCCGTCGCGGACTGGATGACCGTGCGCCGGGAGGGCGCGAACCGCGGCAGGGCGCGGGCCCTGCGGCGCTGGGCGGGTCGGTCGGCGCCGCCGGGGCGGCGCAGCTCGGGCACCTCGTCGAGACGGGTCATCACGCGCTCCTCGGTCGGCCGGGGTGGGGGGCGGCGAGCAGCTCGCGCAGCGCGGCCGGGGAGCCGAGCGGCTCCGAGCGCACGACGCGGCCCGTCGCGCCGACGACGACGGCGAACGGGGTGGCGATCGCGTCGTAGGCGGTGAACAGGTCGGGCCTGTGGTCGACGACCGGGACCGTGGCCCCCGTCGTGGCGGGGGCGGCGCCCGCGTAGACCGCCCGCACCAGGGGCGTTCCGGCCGATCCGGGCTCGTCGAGCCGGTCGGCCTCCGCCAGCACCTCGGCGCAGGTGCCGCACTCGGCGCTGAGGAAGAGCAGCAGCGTGTCGCGGCCCTCGGCCAGCAGCTCCCCCGCGTGCGGGGCGGCACTTCCCGGGGTGACGCCGAGGTGCCCGTGGGAGCGCGCCACCCCGCCCTTGGCGAGGCCGCTGGAGAGCTGGTGGACCTGCCGCACCAGCCCGGACACCACCAGGGCGAGCAGGGCGATGGCGACCCAGGAGACGAGCAGGGCGCTGGTCATGAAGTCCATGGCCGGTGGCCTCCTCCCACGGATGCGGCGGGCCGCGCCGCGACGGTCGGCCGCGCCATGGCCGTCGGCCGTGTCATGGCCGTCGGCAGCGCCCACAGCAGGGCGGCGAAGGTCGGCGTGGCGAGGGCCACGACGGCCGCCTCTGCCGCGCCGTCGGGCGGCGCTCCGCGACCGGCCACCAGCGGGGCGGCGCCGAGCGCAAGCAGGGCGAACGCCCAGGCCCTGCCGACGATCCAGCCGCTCAGCGGCACCTCGGCGCGCGAGCAGCCGCACGGGCCGCCGCGGCCCGTGGCGAGCGTGTGGCGCGCGTAGAGCGCGTAGCAGGCGAACAGCGCCGCCGCGGCGGCGAGCACCGCGGCGAGTGCGGTGCGGTGGCGGGCGAGCAGGGCCGCCGTTCCGGCCGCGCCCAGCAGGCCCTCGGCCAGCGTGGCCGCGCGGGCGGCGAGCGGCACGGCGCGGGCGGGCAGCACGCCATGGGCGGTGAGCGCGGCGGGGAGGGCGGCGGGCCTGGTCAGGTGCGCGGCGCAGCCGGCGATGAGGGCGAGCAGCACGACCCCGGTGGGGACGGCGGCGATGAGGGTCGTCACCCGCGCGTCACCCCGCGGCCCGCAGGTCGAGCCCGTCGACAAGACCGGGCACGCGTTCGACGTCGGTGTCGGCCAGCGGCACGATCGTGGCCCACACGTCGGCGCCCGAGACCACGAAGAACGGGCGGCCGTCGGAGAGGCTGTCGCGGAACAGCTCGCCCGCGGCGACCGACGCGCCCTGCCAGGGCGGGAGTTGGGCCGCGTGCTCGCGGGTCCGCCGGGACATCTCGACCAGGCCGAGCCCCGGCACCTCCTTGACGACGGTGGCGGGCCTGGCCCATCGGGTGCCGGCGGCGTTGTCGGGCGTCAGGGTGATGCCGTCGGCGTGCTCGGCGATGCCGAGCGTGCGCAGCAGCAGCAACACGTCGGTGAGCGCGGCGCGGTAGAGGCGCGTGACCAGGCTGAACCGCCTGCCCTGCCACACCACCAGGGTCGGGCTCTCCACCTGCCGGGCCTGGGGGTCGTACTCGCTCGTGGTGACGGTGCGCAGGGTGCCGCCCTGGAACGTGAGCTCGGTGTCGAACGCGGTGATCCCGAGCGAGGCGGCGACGGCGTCGGCGAGGCCGAGGGGGCCCGAGGTGAACTCGTAGAGGCGCCCTTCGGCGACGACCTCGACGACCGAGGTGGCCTCGCGGGTCAGGTCGAGGCCGCCCGCGAGGTGGTAGGCGACGCCGTCCAACGCGCGGTGTTCGACGGTTGCGGATGGCGCCACGGCGTTCCTCCCGGAGGGCGGTGCCCCATGTCGACTGCCCTTAACGGGCGTTCACCCTACCCGCTCGTCATGTCGATGTACAGTCAAGCCTCGTCAGGCGCGTACCACCACGGGCGCGGCGCCGCGCGGCAGCACCTCGCCGATCACCGGGTGCCCCGGCACCTCACCGGCGAGCAGCAGCCCGCCCGAGGTCTGCGCGTCGGCCAGCAGGAGACGTTCCGCCTCGGGGGCCGCGCCGAAGTCGACGTGCGGCTCGACCCAGGCGAGGTTCCGCCGGGTGCCGCCACTGACGAACCCGTCGGCCACGGCCCGCCGGGCGTCGGCCAGGAACGGCACGGCCGACGCGTCGATCGCCACCGTCACCCCCGAGGCGCGGGCCAGCTTGTAGGCGTGTCCGAGCAGCCCGAAGCCGGTGACATCGGTGCCCGCCCTGATCCCCGCCGCGACCGCGGCGCGTGACGCGTCCCCGTTGAGCGCCGCCATCGCCGCCACCGCCTCGGGGAAGACGGTGCCGGTCGCCTTGTGCCGGGCGTTGAGCACGCCGCTGCCCAGCGGCTTGGTGAGCGTCAGGGCGCGCCCCGGCTCGGCCGCGTCGAGCCGTAGCATCCGGTCGGGGTGGACGATCCCGACCACCGACATGCCGTACTTGGGCTCGGGATCGGTGACGCTGTGCCCGCCCGACACCTGGCAGCCCGCCGCGTGGGCCACGTCGCGCCCGCCGCGCAGCACCTCGGCCGCCACGTCCATGGGCAGTGTCTCCCTCGGCCACGCCAGGAGGTTGACGGCGGCCCAGGGCGTGCCGCCCATCGCGTACACGTCGGAGAGCGCGTTGGCCGCCGCGATCCGCCCCCAGTCGTAGGGGTCGTCCACGACCGGGGTGAAGAAGTCCGCCGTGGTGACGAGCGCCCGCTCGGCGTCGAGGCGCACCACGGCGGCGTCGTCCCCGCCCCCTTCGAGTCCCACGAGCAACTCGGCGGCGGGGTCCACCGGTTGGCTCAGGGGGCAGGCCAACGCCGCCACGAGGTCGTCGAGCTCACCGGGCGGGATCTTGCAGGCGCAGCCGCCACCACCGGCGTACTGGGTCAGGCGCAGCGTGGTCACCCACGGGAACGTATCCCCCGAAGGGCCGGTCGGTACAGAGGGGTTGAGGGATCAGGGCCCGGCGGATCAGGGCCTTGCGGATCAGGTGGCGCGCGGCACTAGACTCCGCGGCGGAGGCGGGCGGGCGCCTGGTGGCCCCCACGGTCTTCAACACCGATGCGGTCGGGGACCCCGGCCGGGTGGGTTCGATTCCCATACGCCTCCGCGGGGAGCTCAGCCGATGACGGACGCCAGACGGCGCGTTCCGCGCACCGACGCGCTGCTGACCGACCCCCGACTCGCCACCGCCGTCGGGCGGTTGGGCCGCAGCCTGGTCCGCGGCGCCGTCGCCGACGCGCAGGAGCGGGTGCGGCGGGGCGCGTTGGCCCCCGAGCGGGCCGCCGACGCCGCGGTGGCCGCCCTGCCCCCGACCGCCACCGCGCTGCTCCCCGTGCTCAACGCCACCGGCGTGGTCGTGCACACCAACCTCGGCAGGGCGCCGCTCTCCGAGGCGGCCCGCGAGGCGCTGCTCGCCGCGTCGGGGGCCACGGACGTGGAGTTCGACCTGGCCACCGGGCGGCGGGCCCGCCGGGGCACGAGCGCGCTCGCCGCCCTCGCCGAGGCCGTGCCCGGCGCCGAGGCGGTCCATCTCACCAACAACAACGCCGCCGCCCTCGTCCTCGCCGCGACCGCACTCGCGCGGGGCCGCGAGATCGTGCTCAGCCGCGGCGAGATGGTGGAGATCGGCGACGGGTTCCGCCTGCCCGACCTGCTCGCGAGCACCGGCGCCAGGCTGCGCGAGGTCGGCACCACCAACCGCACCCACCTCGCCGACTACCGGGACGCGATCGGCCGGGAGACCGGGTTCGTCCTCAAGATCCACCCCTCCAACTTCGCCACCACCGGCTTTGTCTCATCGGTGCCCGTCACCCAACTGGCAACCCTTGACGCGCCCGTGGTCCACGACATCGGCTCGGGGCTGCTGCGGCCCCACCCCGCGCTGCCCGGCGAGCCCGACGCCGCCACGTCGCTGGCCGAGGGCGCCGACCTCGTCACCGCGAGCGCCGACAAGCTGCTCGGCGGCCCCCAGGCGGGCCTGCTCCTCGGCCGCCGCGACCTGGTCACCCGGCTCGCCACCCACCCGCTGGCCCGCGCCCTGCGCGTCGACAAGCTCACCCTCGCCGCCCTCGAGGCCACGCTCAGGGGCCCCGACTCCCCCGTCGAACGCGCCCTCACGGCCCGGCCCACCGACCTCGCCGCGCGGGCCTCGCGCCTCGCCGACACGCTGCGCGCCCGCGGGGTCGACGCCCTGCCGCTGCCCACCGAGGCGCGGGTCGGCGGCGGTGGCGCGCCCGAGGCGGTGCTGCCGAGCGCCGCCGTCGCGCTGCCCGCGGCGCTGGCGGCGCCGCTGCGCGCCGGGCGCCCCGCCCTCGTCGGGCGGCTCCACGCGGATCGGCTCCTGCTGGATCTGCGCACCGTGCCCGAGGAGGACGACGACGCCCTGCTGAACGCCGTTCTCGCCGCGCACGCCGGGGACGAGCCACGGCCCGAGGGGCCATGACGGGCCCCGGGACGTTCGTGGTCGCCACCGCGGGGCACGTCGACCACGGCAAGTCCACGCTGCTGCGGGCGCTCACCGGGACCGACCCCGACCGGCTCGCCGAGGAGCGGCGGCGCGGTCTGACGCTCGACCTCGGCTTCGTGTGGACCACCGCGCCGAGCGGGCGGCGGCTCGCGTTCGTCGACGTGCCGGGCCACCACCGCTATCTGGCCACCACGTTCGCCGGGGTCGCCACCGCGCCCGCCGTGCTGCTCGTGGTCTCGGCCGACGAGGGGTGGCGCGCCCAGACCGGGGAACACCTGGCCGCCATCGAGGCGTTCGGCGTCCGCGCCGGGCTGCTGGTCGTGACCCGCCGCGACCTCGCCGACCCGGCCGCCGCGTTGGCGCAGGCGCGCGAGCGGACCGCGGGCACCGGCCTCGAAGGCGCCCCCGCCGTCGCCGTGAGCGCCCGCACCGGCGAGGGGCTCGACGACCTCGCGCGCCGCATCGACGCGCTGGCGGACGCCCACCCGCCGCCGGACGCGGACGCGCCCGTGCGCCTGTGGCTCGACCGCGCGTTCACCGTCGCCGGGTCCGGGACCGTGGTCACCGGGACGCTCACGGCGGGCAGCATCGCCGTGGACGACGTGCTCGAGCTGGCCCCCGCGGGCACCCCCGCCGCCGTCCGCGGCCTCCAGTGCCTCGGGAAGCGCGTTCCCCGGGTGACCGGGCCCGCCCGGGTCGCGGTCAACCTCCGCCGCGTCGCCGCCACCGATGTGCGCAGGGGCAACACCCTGGTCACGCCGGGACGTTGGTGGCGCGCCTCGACCCTGGACGTCCGCTTCGAGCGCGGCGCCGCACCGGCGGAACGCCCGCCTCGGCCACCCGCGGAGCCGCTGGTCCACTGCGGCACCGCCGCCACCAGCGCCCGGCTCCGCCCGCTGGGCCCCGACGCGGCACGCCTCACCCTGCGCACGCCCCTCGACCTGCACGTCGGGGACCGGCTGCTGGTGCGCGACCCCGGCTCGCGGCTGCTGCTCGGCGCCACCGTGCTCGACGTGGCCCCGCCCGCGCTGCGCGGCAAGGGCGCCGCGGCCGCGCGGGCCCGCCACCTCGCCTCGCTCGCCCACCCCGCCGACACGGCCGCGAGGCTGCGCGCCACGGGGCTCGCCGACCGCGCCGAACTCGCCGCGATGGGCTACCCGTCGGGCGTCGGCGGGCGGGAGGCCGAGGTGCCGGGGGCGCTGGTCGCCGGGCCCTGGCTGATCGACGGCGGGCACGCGGCCCGGCTGCGCGCCGCGCTGAGCGACGCGGTCGAGGGGCACGCCGCCGCGCACCCGGCCGACCCCGGTCTGCCGCTCGCCGAGGCGGGGCGGCGCGTGGGCCTGCCCGACGGCGTTCCGCCGACCGCCCTGGCAGGGGACGACCTGGTGGCGCGGGACGGCAGGCTCTACCGCGCGGCGGACGCGGAGCGGCTGCCCGTGCCCGTGGCCGCCGCCCTCGACGTGCTGCTCGCCGAGCTGCGCGAGGCGCCGTTCCACGCGCCGACCCGGCGGCGCCTCGACGAGCTCGGCCTGTCCGCCGAGGCCCTGGCCCTGCTGGTGCGGCGCGGGCGCCTCGAGCGGATCGGGCCGCTCCATCTGGCCCCCGGCGCCGCCGCCCGCGCGGCCGCCCGACTCGGGGCGCTGCGGGGGCCGTTCACGGTGGGCGCGTGCGCCCGCGCGCTCGGCACCAGCCGCCGGGTGGCGTTGCCGCTGCTCGAGGCGCTCGACGCCGCGGGCGTCACCCGGCGCGACGCGGAGGGCCGCCGCACCGTCGCCGCCGCGCCCGTGCCCGTGCCCGGCTCAGCCGACGGGGCCTGAGGCGACGGGGCCTGAGGCGGCGGCCTGGCGCATGAACGGGTTGGCCGTGCGCTCCACCCCGACGGTGCTGTCCTCCTCGTGGCCGGTCAGCAGCACGGTGTCGTTCGGCTTGGCGAGCAGCCCGCGGAGCGAGGCGAGGGTCTGCGCCCGGCTGCCGCCCGGCATGTCCGTGCGGCCGATGCTCCCGGCGTAGACGACGTCGCCCACCAGGCAGTAAGAGCGGATCGAGGCGTCGCCCGACAGGTTGAACATGACGGATCCCGGGGTGTGCCCCGGGGTGTGGTCGACGCCGAGCCTGAGCCCGGCGAGCTCGAGGACGGAGCCGCCCTCGAGCGGCCGGACGTCGGTGGGCTCCTGCCACCGCCAGCGCGGCCCGAGCAGCCGCTCGAACCGCGGCCCGAACTCGTCGCCCAGGCCAGGGATCGGGTCGACGAGCATGCCGTGGTCGGCCGGGTGGAGATAGACCGGGATGCCGAACGCCGAGGAGACGGCCGCCGCCGAGTGGGTGTGGTCCAGGTGCCCATGGGTGAGCAACACGGCCCTCGGGCGCAGCCCGTGCGCCTCGACGGCCTTCCTCAGCCGGTCCGTCACGCCCATGCCGGGGTCGACGACGACGCACTCGTCGCCGGGGCCGCGGGCCACGTAGTAGCACTTGGTGCCCCAGGCGTCGGCCACCACGGTGCGGATCAGCACGGCGCCTCCAGGGCGACGGGATCGACGGGATCCACCGGCTCCACGGGATCGACCCGTACGGCGATCGCGGCGCGGGCCCTCTTCTCCATGGCGTCGAGCTCCGCCGGGGTGTCCGCGTCGATGAGAAACGTCACCGCCCGGTCGTCGGAGGAGCGCAACGGGCCGATCACGGCGCCGCGTTCCTTCAGGACCAGCACGGCGCGCAGCGCGGGCGGGTCGCCTGGCACTCCGGGGCTCGGCTCGGGCCACAGCCCGCCCTCGCCCACCCAGTGGGCCCGCGCGCCCGGCAGGTCGACGGTGACGTCGCGCAGGACGCCGGGGGGATGGTCGAGATAGACCTGCCTGGCCCGGCGGCGCGGCGCGGGGAACGCCGCGGGCTCGCCCAGCGCGACGCGGATGATCTGGGGCTCCAACGGCTCGCCGCAGGCCAGCTCGTAGAGCGCGGTCAGCCCGTCCCCCGGGGTGCGGCAGGCGATCTCCATCAGGTGGGTCTCCCCGGTGTCGGTCACCCGCCACTCGGAGTGGGCGACGCCGTTCTCGAACGCCAGGGCGGCGAGGACGCGCCGGTTCGCCTCGGTGACGGCCCTGGTCACGTCGGTGCCGCCGATCCGCCGCTCCCCCACCGGGACCGAGTGGGCCAGCTCGACGAACGACCTGGCCGCGTCCTCGGTGGTCTCCTTGCCCGTCACGGAGGCGAAGCGGATCTCGCCGTCCTGGACGAGGGACTCCACGGAGAACTCCTCGCCGATCACCTGGCGTTCGATCAGGATCGTCTCGTGCGCGGGGTAGTCGCGCAGCGCCCTGGCGACCTCGTCGGCGGTGGCGCAGGCCACCACGCCCGAACTGGCGTGCCGCGCCGCGGGCTTGACCACCACCGGGCAGGTCAGCGAGGCGAGGTCGACGCGGTCGCGGCGCCCCGGGGGCACCGTGAGGGAGAGGGGCCCGAACGTGCGGGCGTAGGCGCGCTGGAGGTACTTGCTCCGGCACACCCGGCTGGCGCGCAGCCCTGGCCCCGGCAGCCCGAGCGCGTCACAGATCAGCCCGGTCGGCTCGACGAGCATCTCCTCCATGGCGTAGGCGCCGACGATCCGGTGCCGGACGCGCCACTCCTGCAACGCGGCGAAGGCGTCCGCGTTGAACGACGCCTCCCGGTCCATCGCCCCCGACACGTAGCGGATGTCGGCGATCAGCCCGGTGATCCCGGGCGCGACGGCCCTGGCCCGCTCGACCACGGGCCTCGACGACTCGGGGGTCAGCACCAGGACGCGCAGCCCGCGGTCGGCCAACTCGGTCACGAAGCGGGGGTTGCGGCAGATCACCCGGAAGGCACCGGCGAGGAGGAACGCCTCCCGCGGCTCCGGCGGCACCCGCCCGCCTGTCTCGTGCTCGTGCTCCACCATGTCTCCTCACCATGTCTCCAGCGGTCGGAATCTCGGGGGGCGTCGGCGGTCCGCCGTCCGCTCAGTCCTCTTCGGGGGGCTCCGGCATGGTCCGCAGCTTCGCGATGGGCGAGAGCGCGATCCACAGCGCGGAGAGGCAGAATCCGGTGGCGGTGACGAAGAGGGTCTCGCGGATGCCGATGACCGAGCCGAGCCAGCCGCCGAGCAGGGCGCCGAGCGGCATGGCGCCCCAGGTCACCGTCCGCATCCCGGCGACCACCCGGCCGATCTTCCGCCGCGGGATGACCATCTGCTGGAAGGTGGCGACGTTGGTGTTGCCGATGGTCATCAGCGTGCCGCTGACGAAGAACATCGTCAGCAGCATCGCGAGCGCCAGCGGGGTGGGGCCCATGGTGAGCGGCAGGATGATCTGGGCGAGCGAGGCGCCCCCGTAGCCGAAGGCGATCACGCGGCCCGGGCCGAGGCGCAGGGCCATCCGCTTGGCGAGGGTCGCCCCGGTGAGCGCGCCCACCGCGCCCGCGGCCAGGACCAGGCCGAGCAGGGCGCTGCTCATGCCGAGGACGTCGAGCACGAAGAGCGGCAGGATGGTGGTCCTGGCCATGAAGAAGAGGTTGTTGACGCCGGACCTGACGACCAGGAAGCGCAGGTAGCGGTCCCGGGCGATGAAGCGCAGTGACTCGCCGATCTCGGCGAACGTGTCGCGGCGCTCGGGGCGTTCGGGCGGGCGTTCCTTGTGGCGGATGCCGAACAGCGCGGCCAGGGACGCGATCGGGCTGATCACGCTGGCCGCGAGGACGGCAGGGGCGCTGGCGAGGCTGACCAGCACGCCGCCGAGCGCGGGGCCGCCCGCCTGGGTGACGACGATGCTGCCCTGGAGCCTGCTGTTGCCGTCGAGGAGCTGGTCGCGCTCGATGAGCGAGGGCAGATAGGCCGTTCCCGACACGTCGAAGAGCACGGCGCACACGCCCATGACGGCGGCGACCAGATAGAGGTGGTACAGCTCCAGGCCGTCGACGAGGGTGAGGGCGGCCACCGCGCCGAGGGCGACGATCCGGCCGAGCTCGGCGACGGCGAGGATGCCGCGCTTGGTGGACCGGTCGATCCAGACGCCGGCCAGCAGGGTGACCAGCAGATAGGGGGCGAACGCGATGGCGTTGATCACGCCGAGCTGGCCGGCCGACGCCTCGAAGAGGTAGATCGCGGCCAGCGGGAGCACCAGCTCGGCGACCTGGGTGCCGCCGCGCGAGACGGTCTGGCCGAACCAGTAGAGCAGGAAGTCGCGGTGCCGCCACAGGCTCGTGGGCGCCGCGGCGGCGCCCTGGGCCCCGGCGCCGGGGTCACGGGAGGTCAGCACGTCGGTGGCTTTCGGGAGTGGGGACGGGCGGGCGATCGAGGCGGACCTCGGCGGCGACGCGGGCCACGGCGAGGGCCTGCTCGGCGTTGAGCCGCGGGTCGCACGTCGAGGTGTAACGGTCGAGGCGCGTCGCCAGGTCGGCCTCGGTCTCGACGCACTCGACGACGGGCTCGGGCGTGGTCTCCAGGTGCACGCCGCCCAGGGGCAGCCCGTGGGCGCGCAGCGCGGCGCCGCAGGCCCTGATCTCGCGCTCGATGTCGGGCAGCAGGCGGGTCTTCTGGCCGTGGTGGTTGCGGCGGGTGTTGCCGTGCATGGGGTCGGAGATCCAGAGCGCGCGCGCCGCCAGGTCCCCCAACTCCCCCAGCAGCCGGGGAAGTTCGTCGACGATGCGGGGGCCCATGCGGACGATGAGGGAGAGCCGGCCCCGCGGGCGCCCCTCGGTGAGCCGGGTGATCAGCGCCCCGACCTCGGCGCCCGAGGCGTCGGGGCCCACCTTGACGCCGACGGGGTTGGTGACGCGCTCGGCGAAGGCGATGTGCGGCCCGTCGACCTGCCGGGTGCGCTCGCCGATCCACAGGAGGTGCCCCGACGAGCCGTAGCCGCCGCCCCGCCGGTCGTCGTCGCGGACGAGCGCGTCCTCGTAGTCGAGCAGCAGCGCCTCGTGGCTGGCGTAGGTGAGGCACAGGCTCGGGGCGGGCCCTTCGAAGACCGGCAGGAACTCGGCGAGACGGAGCGCGTCGAGGGCCAGGGCGGCGTGGTCGTAGGCGGCGAGCAGGCGGGTGGGGTCGGGGGTGCGGGCCTCGGGGGTCGGCGCGGTCCCGTTGACCGCGTCGCCGCGGTAGACGGGCAGGGTGCGGCCGTCGGGCAGCCGCTCGGTCTCCCGCGACCTGGGCTTGGCGTACTGCCCGGCGAAGCGTCCGACGCGGACCGCGGGCAGGCCGACGACCGACTCCACGACGTCGGCGATGGCGCCGAGCAGCTCCACCTTGGGGGTCATCCGCTCCCGGTCGGCGTCCGCGAACGGCTCGGCGCAGTCGCCCGCCTGGACGACCACGGCGCCGCCGGCGGCCGCCAGGCTCAGCTCGCGTTGCAGGGCGTAGCAGGACTCGGCGGAGACCAGGGGCGGGCGGGTCGCCAGCTCGCCGACGACATCGGCGAGGGGAACGCCGCCCGCCCAGCGCGGCTGCTGCGCGGGCGGGCGCGGCGCCTTCGTGGCTCCGGTCATGGGCGGGGGCAACGGTGAGGTCATGGGCGGGGTCGTGGGCGGGGTCATCGGTGGGGCCCTCCGGGGGGACGGGCGGCGCGGGGGACGAACTCCTCCTCCAGGCGCGCGGCGAGGGTGGCCACGGCGTCCGCCATGGGCCGGTCGGTGGTCAGTTGGGGGGTGTGCTCGGCAAGGCGCTCCCACAGGCCGCCCTTCGCGGTGTGCGGCCACAGGCGTTCGAGCCGCTGGAGGCGGCGGATCTGGGCGAGGGCGTGGTAGAGCGAGGACGCCACCCACCAGGCGCGGTCGAGCATCTCGGCGGCCGCGTTGGCGCCGTTGAGCGCCATGGGCACATGGTCCTGGTTGCCCAGGTTGGTGGGCAGCGGGGTGCAGGACGCCGGGTAGGCGCGCTGCCGGATCGCGGCGAGGTGGGAGGTGGCGGCGATCTGGACCCCGGCGAGCCCGCTGTCGCGCCCGGGGCGCGCGGCGAGCAGCGGCGGCAGCCCCCCGTTGCGCCGGGGGTCGACGGCGAGGGCGAGTTGGCGTTCCAGCAGGTAGGCCAGCTGGTGCACGCACACGGCGTGCTGCTCGGCGGCCAGCGCGACGGGCGCGGCGTGGAAGTTGCCGCCGTGGTACAGCTCCCCTTCGACCAGCACGGGGTTGTCGGTGCAGCCGGTGGCCTCGGTGAGCAACACCCTTTCCTGGAGGCGTAGTTGATCGATGACCGCGCCGATGACCTGGGGCGCGCAGCGCAGCGAGTAGGGCTCCTGGAGCGGCCGGTCCGGGTCCCTTGGCCTGGCGTCGGTCAGCTGCCTGCGGATCAGCGCGGCTGCGGTGCGGTGGCCCGGGTGGCCGCGCACGGCGGCCAGCGCGTCGCTGAACGGGACGGGGTCGCTGCCGAGCAGCAGCGCGAGGCGCCCCGTGGCGGCGGCGGCCGCGTGGGCGAGCCCGAGCAGCCGCGCGTGGTTGACCAGGGCCGTGGCCAGCGCGGCCGATGTGCCGTTGACGAAGGCCAGGGCCGACCTCGCCTCCCAGCGCACCGGGGTCAGCCCCCGCCGGGCGAGGGCCGCAGCGGCGGGCTCGCGGCGCCAGCCGCCGTCCGTGCGCCGCCATGCCTCGCCGCGCCCGGCGGCGGCCGCGGCGGCGTGCGCGAGCGGGATGAGATCGCCGCTGGCGCTGAGGCTGCCTTCGCGTGGCACGACCGGGGTGAACCCGGCGTTCCACTGGGCGGCCAGCGCCTCCCAGGTCTCCGGCTCGACGCCTGAGTGGCCGAGTGCCATGCCGCGCAGCCGCAGCCAGACCATCAGCCGGGCGACCGTGGGCGGCAGCGGGCTGCCCTGGCCCACGGTGAGGTGGTCGATGAGGCCGCTCGCCTGGACGGCGGCGTCCGGGTCGGCCGGGTGGTCGGCGAGCGGCCCGAAGCCCCGGCTCACGCCGTAGACGGGCCGCTGCCTGACGGCCCTGGTCAGCGACGCGCGCCCGTGGGCGAGGGCTTGGCGCCGCCGCGCGGTCAGCTCGATGCGGCGCTCCCATGCGGCCTCGGCGATGAGGCCCGCGACGGTGGCGGGCTCGGTCTCAGTGAGCACGGCCGTCGGCTCCCCCGGGTGCCGTGCGCGGCGGCCGCCCGCTCTCGCCGAGGGCCGGGAGGCGGTCGACGCGCACCTTGCCCGCGACGCTGCGGGGGATCTCGGGGACCCGGCGCACCGCGCGCGGCACGGGCACGCCGGGGAACGCGGCGGCCAGCACGTCCCGCACCTCGGCGGCCCGCACCTCGACCGGGCCCTGGGCGTAGTAGAGGTCGTAGTGCTCGGCGCGCATCCGGTCGCGGCGCGGCACGCAGACGATGTCGGTCCTGGGGAACGCCTCGCGCACCGCGCGCTCCACCTCGGCCAGGTCGACGCGGCGCCCGTTGATCTTGATCATCCGGCTGGCGCGCCCGAGGAGTTCGAAGGACCGCTCCCCCACGGGGCGCACCAGGTCGTCCAGGGTGAGCGCGGCCGGTGGCACGGCCGCCTCCCTGACCCTGGCCAGCCGGGGCCCCGCCACCCGCAGCGGCTGCTCGTCGCCGGGGCCCGCCGTCCTGATGAGGGAGCAGTCGGGGAAGAGGGTCCACAGCGCCGGGAGCGCGGGGCGCGGGGCGAGCGTCCGGTGCGCCACGGCCCCGGTCTCGGTGGAGCCGAGGATCTCGACCGCCCGGAAGGCGCTGCCCGCGAGCGCGGCGATGACGCGGTGCGCCGAGGGCGGCAGCGGGGCGGTGCTGTGCACGGCGACCACGGTGGCGGTCCTGAGCCGGTCGACGACGCGGTCGAGCAGCTCCCAGGTCGACGGCAGGCACACGACCAGGGTGCGCGAGCCGGGCGCGAGGTCGGGCGGGGTGAACGGGCTGTCCCACAACTGCCGTACGGGCACGCCGAGATGGCGGGGCAGGACCGCGCCGAAGACGCGGCCGTAGAGGTGGAGGGGCGGCGCGTAGGTGACGACCCGGTCCACGTCGCCGACCACGGCGTCGGCGACCACGGCCGCCTCGGCCCGCAGCTGGGCGACGGAGCGCAGCCAGACGACGGGGGCGCCCGACTGGCCAGAGGTGGCGAAGGGCACGTCGGCCTCGGCCCCGTCGTCCCCGGGTCTCATCCGTGGCTCCCCAGGCGCACGCGGTCCTCGAGCTCGCCGTCGACGAATCGCGCGATGCGTTCGACCGAGGCGAACCAGTGGCGGACGTCGTGCGCGACGAAGTCCACCTCGATCCCGAAGGCCGCCTCGACCGCGGTGACGCACTCCATGGCCGTGAGGCTGTCGTAGCGCTCGCCGAACGCCTCGGCGAGGTCCCGCCCCGCGTCGACGGTGGCGACCTCGTCGCCGAGGTACGGGCTGAGCGCCTCGCGTACCCGGGTGACGGTCTCGGGCGTGCCTGACTCGCTCATCGTTCCCCTTCTCTCCGGTGGTCGGCGGCTTCCTGGTGGTCGGCGACGGCCTGGTGGTCGGCGCCAGGCGCCCCGTCGGCCCTGGTGAGCCGCCCCGCCCTGGCCAGGTACACATGGGCGGGCGACGTGGGGCGGAACTCGACGTACAGGAACGGCGTCTGCTCGGTGGTGCCAAGGGCCTGGGCGACCTCGTCGGCCAGGGCCTCCCTGAAGCGCTCGTCGCGCTCAGGGCCGACGCAGCAGACGACCGAGGCGTGCCGCACCTGGCCGTCCCCCTGGGGCAGGGCGTCGAGCGGCATGCCGCCGCTGAAGGCGCTGTGCGGCGGGGTGTCGACGAAGCGCACCACGACGTGCGCGGGGGTGACGCCGTGCCGGGACAGCCAGCGGGTGAGGCGGACCGCGACGGCCCTGCGCCGGGGCACGGGCAGCTCGGGGGTGTCGATCGTGATGGTGGGCATGGCGGCTCTCAGGACAGGGTCAGGGCGGGCAGCCGGGCCGCCGGGGTGGCCAGGCGCCGACGCAGCAGCCGGTGGAGGCAGTCGGCCAGCGGGTCGCCGGTGGCGGGGGCCAACGGCGACCAGGACGCGCCGTGTTCGGACGCGGTGCGGTCGAGGAACGGGCGGACATGGGCGGCGTCGACCGCGATGCCGAGCCGGTCGGCGGTGGCGACCGCCTCGTAGGTGGAGAGCAGGTCGGGCAGCCTGGCGCCCTGGTTGGCCCAGCCGCCGCCGCGCACCCGGTGCCGGTCGAGGGCGTCGGCCACGGCGGCGCGGTCGGCGCGGCCGATGAAGTCGAGCACGCGCGCGGCGTGCAGCCCCGAGCGCAGGGTGGCGGGGGCGCCGGGGACGTTGCCATGGCCCCGCTCCCCGTGGCGGGCGCGGTCGCAGCCTTCGACGAACGCCGCGAGGCCGTCGAGGTCGAGCGCGGGGTCACCGGGGCGGCCCACGAGCCGTCTGATCTCGACGGCCGCCGCGGTGGAGATCAGGTCGGAGCCGCGCCCGTGCCAGTAGCCGAAGCCGCCGTCGGGGTTCTGGAGGCGCGTCAGCCAGGCGCTGATCGCGCCCGCGCCCGCGGGGTCGTCGCGGAAGGCGCCCGCGGCCAGGGCCCACAGGGTGCAGCGCACCTCGGCGCCCCGGCCCGGCATGTACATCACGCCGTCCTCGTTGGGCAGTCGGCAGCCCTCCAACCAGCGCCGCAGCTCGGGGAGTTCGGGGGCGTCGGGCTCGGCGACCAGGGCCGCGGCGGAGGTGTGCAGGGCGTCGGCCGCCTCTTCGGCCTCGCGGTAGGTGAACCCGCCGGTGGGCAGGGCGAGTCGGGCCAGCCGCCGTTCGACCGCCGCGGCGACCTCGGGGGTGACGCCCCCCGCGGTGCGCAGCGTTCCGACCGCGCTGAAGGACGCCCACACGTCGGCGACCCGGTAGCCGGGCCAACGGGTGAACGCGCCGCCGTCGAGCCGTTGGCCGAGCACCCAGGGCGCGGGGTCGGCGTCGGGCGCCGCGCCGAGCGCCGCCAGGGCGCCGGTGGCCCGGTAGGTGGCCCACAGGCAGGGCACGGTGGCGTCGGGGGCGAAGGTGAACCCGCCCGATGAGGTCTGCCGCCCGCGCAGCCAGCGGACCAGGGCGGGCACGTCCCACGGCGGGGCGGCGGGCCGCAGGGCGTTCAACGCCCGCCAGGCCGCCACCCCGTAGAAGCAGGCCCGCGCGTCGGCGTCCCCCGCGTCGGCGTGCTCGGGCGACCAGCTCAGCCCGCCGCCCCGGGTCTGGAGGCGGCCGAGCCAGGCGAGCAGCCGGGCGCGGTCGGGCACGTCGTCGCCGCACAGCTCCACGGCGGTGCGGGTGGCGAAGTGGGTCGCCCACACGTCGGGGCGCTGACCCGGGGTCATCGCGTACGCCTCGCCGGACCAGACGCCGCGCACCCAGGCGGCGGTCCGCTCCGGCTCGTCCTGCGGCTCGCCCAGGTCCGCAAGGGTGGCCACGCAGTAGAACGTGGCCCACGCGTCGGACGGCATGCCGCGGCTCCAGGCGTAGCCGCCGTCGGCGTTGCGCCGCCCGCGCACATGGGCGACGGTGGCCGCGCGGTGCGGCGTGCGCGCGGCGCGGCCGAGCCAGGCGAGCGTGCGGACCGCGGCGTAGGTGCACCACAGGTCGGGCGCGCCGGAGACGGGCACCCGCGCCCCGGGGGCCGTGGGGGCCGTGGGCGCGGTCACCGGGGCTCCACGAAGCGGATGTTGGAGCGCTTCCAGCTCTTCCGTGAGCCGCCGCTCTTGGTGGCCGCGGGCAGCGTGTTGACGAAGACGACGTCGTCGCAGGTCAGCCCGGTGCGGCGGGCGAAGGCGCCGAGGAACGCGGCGGCCACCGCGTCCTCCCCGGCCCGGTCGGCGCCGACCTGGCGCTCCAGCAGGACGAGGAGGCGTTCGGCGGCCCGGTCCACCTCGAGCACATAGCCGGTCGCGGTCGTCTCGCCGTAGACGACCTCCTCGACCGACCTGGGGTCGAGCGCCGCCCCGCCGATCACCAGGGCGTCGCCCGCGCGCCCGTGCACGGTGAGCGTGGGGGTGGCGAGGCCGCACGCGCAGCCGTCGGCGACCGCGACCTCGTCGCCGGTGTCGTAGCGCAGCAGGGGGCGCGCGTGGAGGTTGAGCGGCGTCACCACGAGGCGGCCTGACGCTCCCGCGCGCAACGGGGTCACCCGGCCTTCGGCGTCGGCCAGTTCGCCGTAGTGGGCGGCGGCCAGCAGGTGCAGCCCGTCGGCCCGGCAGGCCGCGGCCAGGGTCCCGGTCTCGGTGCTGCCGTAGCTGGCGTCGTAGGCCCTGGCGTCCCACCAGGCGCCGAGGCGCTCGCGCATGGCGGGCACGCTGACCTCGCCGAGCAGCATGAGGGTGGTGACCGAGGCACGCGCCTGCTCCAGCAGGCCGCGCTGCTGGAGCAGGCGCGTGGTCTGGAGGGCCACGCCCGGGGCCAGGAAGAGCGCCGTCGGGCGGAAGGTGGTGAGCAGCCCGACGAGGCGGTCCCAGTCGGAGATGCCGGTGGCGAACGGGTAGGCGCGGGCGTGCGGCACCCCCAGGTACTCGCACACGGACGCCACCAGGTCGCCGACGGGCACGATGTCCGAGGGCAGCAGGCTCAGGACGCGCGGCTCGTCGCCCAGCGGGTCGCGCCAGGCGCCCGCCACGGAGACCGCGTTCCACAGGATGTCCTCCGCCAGCCGCGGGGTGGGCGTCGCGGTGCCCGTGGTGCCGGTGGTCTCGTAGTACTTGGCGCTGGCCTGGAGCGTGGTGGCGACGAAGCTCCACGGGTCGGCCTTGAGGCGCTCCTTGGGGGTGGTGGGCAGCGCGGTGAAGGCGGGCCAGCCGAAGTCGCCGATGTGCAGGTAGGCGGGG
Source organism: Streptomyces radicis (assembly GCF_003626575.1). Taxonomy (GTDB): domain Bacteria; phylum Actinomycetota; class Actinomycetes; order Streptomycetales; family Streptomycetaceae; genus Streptomyces; species Streptomyces radicis. Next base: position 43,909 of record NZ_RBDY01000033.1, read on the forward strand.
GCGCGGCGGGCCCGGCCCCACGCCTGGGCGATCTTGTCGCGGTAGAAGCCTTCGGCGGGGACGGAGCCGCGGGCGTCGCGGAACTGCCGCTCGGCCTCGAGGACGGCTTCGAGCCGTTCCTTGGAGTTGACTATCACTGGATCCCTCACTGCTGGCGCGTCGGTCGGACGGCGGAGTGGAAGACGCAGCCCACGTGGGAGCCGTCGCCCAGGAAGCGGATGTCCTGCTCGCGGTCGAGCAGCCCCTTGACGAAGCCGCCGCTGAGCCCGGCGGCGGTGACGAACAGGCCCCAGTGCAGGTAGCACGTGGCCGTGGCGGGCCCGGCGGCGCCCGGCGCGTGGAAGCGCTCGGCGACCGAGTCGGCGCGGCGCTGCACCACGTGGTCGCCCGCGCAGGCGGCGCGGACCAGCGCGTCCCACGCGTCCTGCTCGGTCAGCCACCCCGCGACGACGCCCCGGCCCGCGTGCCCGATGCTGGGCTTGAGCACCAGCTCGCCGCGGTGGGCGCGCGCGTACTCGGCCAGCGACCCGCCGCCGGGCGCGGGGGTGGCGTCGGCGCCCCGCATCGAACGGGTCCAGGGCAGGACCCGATCGACCACCTCGCGCTCGTCGGGGGTGAGCGGGTCCGCCGCGTCGGCGTCGCTGAGCATCGCCAGGCAGAGCTTGGAGCCGAACAGGTCGGCGTTCAACGGGGAGAACACCCGGGCCGCGCCGTGCGCCACCGCCTGGGCCAGGGGTTCGAGCAGCTCGTCGGCGGCCGGGTCCTCGGCGACGGTCTTGAAGAGGAACGTCCGGTAGACGACGTCGATCCGCTCGCCGCGCGCGACGAGCCCGCCCGCGCCGAACTCCAGGTCCTTGACGGTGCAGACCACGATCGGGAAGCCGAGCTCGGAGAGCAGGTCGATGAAGAGGGAGGCGTTCACCGTGACCGGGGAGGTGACCCAGTCGACCAGGGCGATCGTGGGCCGCCGCGCGGCGCGCCAGCCCGCCGTCTCGAGCAGGGTGGCGGCCATCAGGGGCATCGGGTCGTGGAAGTCGAGCGCGTGCGCGGCGGCGAAGCCGGTGAACCCGGGGTCGCCGAGCACCGCCCTGCACAGCTCGCCGAACTCCATCGAGCCGAGCGAGCTGGAGGTGTTGAACTCCACGAGGCGGAAGCCTTCGGGGCCGCGCACCAGGTCGGCGCGGCCCAGCGGGACCGGCGGGCCCGACAGCTTGCGCAGCGCGACCCGCGCGCTCGGCTGGGTCCAGCCGAGCGCCCGCGCGAAGCTCTCCTGGTCGCCGCCGAAGAGCCGGTCGGGGAGCGCCTGGAGGGTGCGCAGCAGCAGCGGCAGGTCGTGGTCGAGGCGCCGCGCCTCGTCGGCGTCGAGGATGGCGGGGCGGGAGAGCAGGGGGCGGGTGAACCAGGAGCGGAAGCGGCGGTAGCCGGGCAGCTCGGGGTCGAGGGGCGGGTGGGCGCCGCCGGTCGTGGCGGCGAGGTAGGCGCGGGTCGGCGCGTTCTCCGCGATCAGGTCGGCCGGCGCGGCGCCGGTCCCGGCGCTCACGCCGCGCCCCCGACCACCGCGGCGAGGTCGTCGGCCGACCGCCACAGCACCGGAAGCACCTTGAGGGTGCGGGGGCTCCGCTCCACGTCGTCCGCGTGCTCGACGGTGAACGCCTCGGGCGTGTGCCGGTCGCACAGGTCCAGGTCCTCCATGGCGCGGACGAGCGCCGCCCTGACGGCCGCGGCGTCGCCGTTGGGCCCGGTGTAGCGCAGCCGCATCCCCACGACGGCCGAGGGCACCTCGGGGTCGCGGTAGAGCAGGAGCTGGGTGTCGCGCACGCCGTCGAGGCGCGAGGCGCGGGCGTGCACCTCGCCGATGGAGACCATGCCGCCGTAGAGCTTGACGTTGTCGTCGGCGCGGCTGACCACCTCGAAGGCGTCGGCCGCGCCGCAGGGGCACTCGGCCGCGCGCAGCCGGTCGCCGAGCCTGAACCGCCGCGCTGGGGTGGGCCACCCTTCGCCGACGCGGGTCAGCAGCGCGCCCTCGTCCCTCGGCTCGACGAGCTGTCCCGGCAGCAGGTGCAGGGCGCCGAGGCGGCAGTCGGGCGTGCTGGTCCCGATGACGAACGTCTCGATCGAGCCGTAGTTCCCCCACAGGCCCGCCTCGGGGAAGGCCGCCTTCAGCGTGGCGACCCTGGCCCCGGTCATCGGCTCGCCCGACCAGATCACCGCGCGGACCGGCAGCCGCAGCCCGGCGGCGGCCGCGGTCTCGGCGAAGCGGGCCAGCACGTTGGGGGCGCCCGCGAGCGCGTTGACGCCCATGTCGACGATCACGTCGACCCACTGGCGGAACTCCTCGGGGTGGAGCGCGCCCATGGGCGCCACGGTGGCGTGGCAGGCCGTGGCGAGGGCGTTGTAGAAGTAGTGGGCGCCCCACATCTTGCCGGTGGAGAAGAGGTTGAGCAGGCAGTCCCCGGGGCCGAGCGGCCGCCAGTGCGCCACCACCTTGGGAACGCCGAGGTCGGGGGCCATGACGGTGAGCTTGGGGTCCCCGCTGGTGCCGCCGCTCGCCACGAAGACCCCGCCGGCGGAGCGGGCCCGCTCCTCGGTGGCCGCCCTCAGGTCCGCGTGGCTCCAGGGCGCGGGCCTGTCCACGTCGGCCAGGACGTCGGGGGTCCCGACCGAACCGATACGCGTGCTCATCGCTCGTGCCTTCCTGTGGGTGCCAACCGCCGCTGTGCCGCGCCGGGTTCGCCGGACCGGTGCCGATGGGCCCGCAGGCGCGCCGCGTACGCGAGGAAGCGCCCGCCGACCACGCGCCTGACGGCCTGGGGGGAGTCGAAGAGGGCGGACACCGCGCCGTCGAGCTCCAGCTCGGACAGCCACAGCTCGCCCGACGGGGTGCGCAGCAGGTCGACGCACACATAGGGCAGGTCGAACCGCCGGTGGACCAGCTCGACCAGCTCGCGCACGCCGGGCTCGACCGCGGTGCGCACCCTGACCGAGCCGCCGCGGCTGACGTTGGCCACGTGCGAGTCGCCGCCGCCGACGCGGTCGTACAGGGCGACGATCTCGCCCTCGACCGCGACGACCCGCAGGTCGGTGACCCGGTCGCCGAGCGAGGGCTGGACGAGCATGGCGGCGCCGCTGCCGGAGGCCAGGCCGAGCACCGCGTCGAGGGTGGCCCGGTCGGGGCAGCGGACGCAGCCGAGGCCACGCCCCCAGGAGGCGGGCTTGACGAAGACCGGGAACCACGCGTCGGGGACCAGCGCCTGGTAGTCCACGCGCGCCAGGTCACGCCCCGTGGTGATCCTGACGGAGGGGATGAGCGGGATCGGGGAGTCGGCGAGGGCCTCGGCGGTGGCGAACTTGTCGTTGAACAGCAGCGCGGCCGAGAGGGGAATGGCCGGCCAGAAGCCCATCTCGCGCAGCGAGCAGACGAGCGTGAGACTCGTCCACAGGTCGACGTCGAGGGCGGGTTCCGAGCGGATGTCGTGGACGATGACATCGCGTTCCCTGCACAGCGGCTCGCCATTCCAGAGGGCTTTTCCTCCGGCGAGGACGATGTGCTCGGGATTGGCCACGCCGAATCCGAGACCGACCTCATCGGCGGCCCTCAGGTAAACGGGCCAGAACTCGTCGCGCTCCCATTCGCCCGCGGCCCGTGAACCGCGGTCGGGGAAAATGTAGAGAATACGTTGCGCGGGATTGCCGCGTGTTGCCGCCGAAGGTGTCATCTCAACGGCCCAGCAGGGCCCCGCCGTTCACGCCGAGCACCTGCCCGGTGATCCAGGAGGCGTCCGGTGAGGCGAGGAAGTGGACGGCCCCCGCGATGTCATCGGGCGTCCCGGCCCGGCCGAGCAGGGTCTGGCCGACGAGCGCGTCGTGGCGCGCGGAGCGGCCCCGCGCGTTGAAGAACTCGGTGTCCTGCACATATCCGGGCGACACGGTGTTGACGGTGATTCCCTCACCGCCGCCCCTGGCGGCGAGGTCGTAACCCCAGGCGATCATCCCGGCCTTGGCCGCGGCGTAGGCGTCGCCGCCGCCCCGCTGACCGGCGATCGAGCTGATGTTGACCACGCGCCCGCCGGGGCGGCGCACCGCGGGCCACACGGCCTCGGTGAGCATCATGGCGGACAGGAGGTTGCGCTCCACCGTCCGCCGGAAGCCGTCGAACGCCCCGGCCAGGCCCGGCTCCTCGTCGCGCACGATGCCGCCCGCGTTGTTGACCAGGACGTCGACCGTGCGCTCGCCCAGCCGCTTGCCGACCTCGATCACCTGGTCGGTGTCCGTCAGGTCGACGGGAACGGGGTGGATCGCGGCCTCGGGGCGCGCCGCCGCGACCGCGTCGAGCGGCTCGGGGCGCCGCCCCAGGACGAAGACCTCGTCGCCCCCCGCGGCGAACCTCTCGGCGATGGAACGGCCTATCCCCGTTCCGCCTCCACTGACCACCACGACCCTGGACACAGGAACCCCCTTCGCCGTCACACACCCGCGGCGCGTTTCCCCGTCCGCACCGGCGGAGCCGCGCGGACGACGACGCACGGGCGCGTTCGCCATTGATCGACGGCAACCCTAGGCGTGGCGGCTACCCATATCCTTCCCATCGGCTTCTCGTCGGCCCGGCCTTCGCCGAAGTCGCGCCCGCCCGTGGGCGCGTGGCTCTCTCTCCGGCAACGCCCCTGACGCACGGCGGACTTGTAGCGTTCCCCGAGCGCGGATAAAGTGGCGGCTCGGCGGATCCATGAAGATTGTCGGCACGGAATTTCCCGGAAGTCCCCAGGAAGTCCCCGTGCCCCCGGCCGGAATCGAGATGACCAGAGACAGATTGAGCTTCCGGGTCCTCGGCCCCATCGAGGTGCGCCGAGGGGGCGCCGTCGTCAGGCTCAGCGGCAGGAAGGTCAGGTCCGTCCTCGCGGCGCTCCTGCTCCGCGCCGACCGCGTCGTCCCCGCCGAGCACCTGGTGGCCGTGCTGTGGGGCGAGGACCCGCCGCCGACGGCCATGTCGCAGGTGCACAAGTACGTCTCGCAGTTGCGCGCCAGGCTCGGCCACGACCGCATCGCGCGGCGGGGCGGCGGCTATCTGCTGCCGTTACGCCAACACGAGTCGGATCTCGCGGAGTTCGACCGGCTGACCGCGGCGGCCAGGTCGGCGCTCGCGGCCGGGCGGCGCGCCGAGGCCGTCAGGATCCTGGGCACCGCCCTGGCGCTGTGGCGGGGGCGGCCGCTGGCGGACGGCACGGATGAGCTGGTCAGGAGCGAGGCCCCGGCCCTTGAGGAGCGGAGGGTCGACGCGTTCCTCAGGAAGGCCGAGGCCGAGCTCGCCCTCGGGCGGTGCGCCGAGCTCGTGGGCGAGCTGCGGACGTTCGTCGCCGAGCACCCCCTGAGCGAGCAGCTGCGCGCCCTGCTGATGCTGGCGCTCTACCGGTCGGGGCGCGTCGCCGAGGCCCTGAGCACCTACCGCGAGGGGCGGGAGCTGCTGGCCGACGAGCTGGGCCTCGACCCGGGCCCCGACCTGCGGCGGCTGCACGAGGCGATCCTGACGAGGGAGCCCTGGCTCGACGTCCACGACGGCGCGCCCGAGCCCCGCCGCGCCGCGCCGCCCACCTCGCAACTCCCCGCGGGCATCGCCGACTTCACGGGCCGGGCCGCCCAGCTCACGCGGATCGGGGACGTGCTCACCACGGGGCAAGGCGACGCGCCCCCGCTCCTGGTCGTCTCTGGCATGCCGGGGGTGGGGAAGTCCACGCTCGCGGTGCACGCCGCGCGGCATGTCGCCGAGGCGTTCCCCGACGGACACCTCTACGCCCGGCTGCGCGACGACGAGGGCGGGCCCGTTGCGCCGCTCGCCGTCCTGCGCCGCTTCCTGCGCGCGCTCGACGTCCCCGACGACGCCGTCCCCGACGACGCCGTCGAGTGCGGCGACCTCTTCCGCGCCGGGTGCGCGGGCCGACGCCTGCTGATCGTCCTCGACGACGCGGTCGACGAGGCCCAGGTCCGCCCGCTGCTGCCGAGCCATTCCGGCAACGCGACGCTGGTCACCAGCAGGCGCCGCCTCGCCGGGCTCGAGGCCGCCCACCACCTCACGCTCGACGCGTTCGACGCCGACGACGCCGTGGTCTTCTTCGAACGCGCCATGCCCGCGGGCCAGCGCGCCGACCGGCACGGCGCGATCCGCGAGATCACCGCCCTGTGCGGGCGGCTGCCCCTGGCCCTGCGGATCGCCGCGGCCCGCTTCGCCCAGCAGACCAGCGGTGACCTGATGCGGTTCACCCGGCGGCTCGCGGAGGAGCGGCGGCGCCTTGACGTCCTCCAGGCCGGGGACCTCGGGGTCCGCGCCACCCTCGCCACCGGCTACCGCGACCTGGCGCCGCGCGAGCGGCGGACGTTCGCCCTCCTCGGGCTCGTGCGCGCGCCCGACTTCGCGTCCTGGGTCGCCGCGCCCCTGCTCGACGTCGATCCGGGCGAGGCGGAGGAACGGGTCGAGCGCCTGGTCGACGCCCACCTCATCGCCATCGCGGGCTGGGACCACGCCGGACACCCCCGCTACCGCCACCACCCGCTGGCGCGCCTGTACGCCAGGGAGCGGGCCGAGGCCGAGCTCCCCGCGGCGGAGCGCCGCTCGGCCGTGCTGCGGGCGTTGGAGGCGTGGCTCGCGCTGGCCACCGAGGCGGGGGCGCGGCTGCACGGGGCCGCGCGCGGGACGCGGTTCGCCGCCGATCCGCACGAGCTGATCGACGCGCCGCTCGCGTGGTTCCACACGGAGCGGGCGGCGCTCAGCGCGGCCGTCGACCACGCGTGGGACGAGGGGCACGAGGGCCTGGCGATGAGCCTCGCGGCGAGCATCGGCGACCTGCTGCGCCCGCCGCGCCTCGGCGAGGGAGCCGCGGCGGTGCCGGTGGCCGTCGGCGCGCCGTCGGGCGCGTTCGACGAGACGCTGTGCCACCTCCTGCGCGACGCCGAGGGACACCGCGGGGTCTGAGCCTTCGGGGCGGGAGCCTTGGCGCGCAACGCCCCGCCGCCGCAATTCCCGGCCTGTTGACGCGCGTGGAAAGCAGATGACATCGTTCCCATCTGGGATCGATCCCATAACGGTGACCGACCCCGGAGTGCCAAGGGAGGGGCCTTTCCGTGCGCGTCGCCACCGATGTCTTCCGCTTCCGCGACACCTGCAACGTCTATGTGCTGCGGAGCGGACGGCGGGCCGTGTTGATCGACTTCGGCGACGGCGCCGTGCTCGACCGGCTCGCCGACTACGGCGTGGACGAGGTCACCGACGTCCTCGTCACCCACCACCACCGCGACCAGGTGCAGGGCCTCGCCCGCGCCCACGCCGCGGGGATCCGCGTCTGGGTCCCGCCGGTCGAGCGTGACCTGATCGCCGGCGTGGACGAGCACTGGCGCACCCGCCCGCTGGACAACGACTACGACGTCCGCCAGGACCGTTTCTCCCTGCTGCGCCAGGTGCCGGTCACCGGCACCGCCGCGGAGTACCGCACCGCGCGCTACGGGCACGCCGAGGTGTACACGCTGCCGCTGCCCGGCCACACCCCGGGCTCCGTCGGCTATCTGGTGGACGTCGAGGGGCGCCGCGTGGCGTTCGTCGGCGATCTGATCCACGGCGAAGGGCGCCTGTGGTCGCTGGCCGCCACGCAGTGGGCGTACACCGGCTTCCACGAGAACCAGGGCAAGGAGGGCGTGGCCGCCACCGTTCTGTCGTGCCTCCAACTCCTGGGCCACGGGCCCGATCTGCTGCTCCCCTCCCATGGCGAGCCCGTCACCGACCCGCCCGCGGCCGTGGCCAGGCTCCGCTCGCGCCTGACGGAGCTGCTCGACATGAACCGCCGCACGCCATGGGACCCCGAGCGCGTCCTGGCCCACCCCTGGGCCGAGGTCACGCCGCACCTCCTGCGCAACACCACCAGCGTGGCCACGTCCTACGCCCTGCTCTCCGACCAGGGCACGGCGCTGCTGCTCGACTTCGGCTACGACCTCACCACGGGGCTGCCCGGCGGCCATGACCGCGCCTCGCGCCGCCCGTTGCTCGCCTCGATCGAGGCGCTGCGCCGCGACCACGGCGTCGACCGGGTCGAGGTGGCCCTGCCCACGCACTACCACGACGACCATGTCGCCGGGTTCAACCTGCTGCGCGAGGTCCACTCCACCGAGGTCTGGGCGCCCGCCCACATCGCGCCCGTCCTGGCACGGCCCGAGCAGTGGGACCTGCCGTGCCTGTGGTACGACCCGATCCCGGTCGACCGCGGGCTGCGGCTCGACGCGTCCGTGCGCTGGCGGGAGTACGAGATCGGCGTGCACGACCTGCCGGGGCACACCCGCTACGCCGCCGCCTACTCCTTCACGGTGGACGGCCGCCGCGTCATCGCGACGGGCGACCAGCAGACCACCGAGTGGGAGCCGGGCCTGCGGCCCGAGGTGCTCAACTACCAGTACCGCAACCGTTTCCGCGTCGACGACTTCACCCGGAGCGCCGAGCTGTACCTGCGCCTGCGCCCCGAGCTGATGATCAGCGGCCACTGGGCGCCGCGCGCGGTCACCGACGCCTATCTCGAGATGCTGCTGGCCAAGGGCGAGCAGCTGGCCCGGCTGCACCGCGAGATCCTGCCCGCCGATGTCGACTTCGACGCCGAGGGCTTCGGCGCCAGGATCGCGCCGTACCGTTCGACCGTTCCGCCCGGTGGCAAGGCGCGCTTCGAGGTCGAGGTGCGCAATCCGTTCCCCCGCGGGGAGCGCGCCGAGGTGCGCCTCGCGCTGCCCGACGGCTGGCACGCCGATCCGCCGCTCGCCCGCGTGGACCTGGGCCCGCACGGCGAGGCGGTCGTGGAGTTCACGCTGCGGGTGCCCATAGGAACGCCGCACGCCGAGCGGCTGCGCGTGGCGGCGGACCTGACCGTGGGGCGGACCCGGTTCGGGCAGCAGGCCGAGGCGCTGGTGAACGTCCGTTGAGGGAACGACCGACGAGCGACGCGCGCCGGGCCGACGGGCGGCAACCGGGCGCGGAAGCCGCACCTCGCCCGGCGGGCGGAGAAGCGAGAGAACAACCGGCGTGCGACGCCCGCCGGGCCGACGACGGGTCGTTGCGCATCGTCGCGCCCGGCTATCGGCTCACCGTCGCGCCCCATGGCCGCACCGCCGTGCTCGACGCCGAGGGGCATCGGCTCGAACTCCAGCTGTGCGGCGCACTCGACCGCGTCGGCGTCCGCGACGAGACGCTGTCCGTCGACCCACCGGAGCTGGACACCGCGGGCCCGCACCCGGTCGTCACCGTCGCCCGCCGCGGTACCGCGTGGGAGGCGGCCGCCACCCGCGTCGTGTGCACGCCGGAGGGGCCCGAACTCACGTGGGAGGTACGGGGGAACGGGCTGCTCGACGAGGTCGCGCTGCTGGCCACCCGCGCCGCGTTCGGCGGGCGCGGCGGGGGCCTGCGGCCCAGCGGCCACGCCTGGTCGACGCTGTTCACGCCCAATCCCGGGCCCCCGCGCCGCCTGTTGCGCGGCGCGGGCGAGAGCGCCACCCTGGGGGTGTGCGGGGACGCGGGACCCGGGCGCGGCCACTGGTTCTTCACCCCGGCGCCGCTCTGCCTCGCGTTCACCGCGACGCCGCTGCCGGACGACGCCCCGCCCGAGACCGCGGGCGCGCGGCCCTGGCTGACCGCGGGCCTCGGCGCCCCCGTCCGCGAACTCACCTTCACCACCTGCGACTATGTGCCCTCCGACCAGGGCTGGCACCTGAGGCTCGCCTACGAGGGCCACACGCGCGTCTCCGGCTCCTTCCGCACCCCGGCCCTGCTGCTCTCGCCCGGCCACCGCGACCCCTACGCCGGGCTGCGCGCCCACCGGGCCTGGCTCGCCGCCCACGCGTGGGCGCCCGAGGCGGCGGACGGCGCACGGGGCCGGGCCGAGCGCCCCGCCTGGTGGTTCGAGCCGATGTTCTGCGGCTGGGGCGCGCAGTGCCACCGGGCGGCGGAGACGGGACTGCCCGCGCCCGAGCTGTCCACGCGGGCCGAGTACGACGCCCACCTCGCGGCCCTCGGCGCCCATGGCCTGGTGCCCGGCACGGTCGTCATCGACGACAAGTGGCAGCGCGTGTACGCCTCCTGGCACCCCGACCCCGCCAAGTGGCCCGATCTTCGTGGGTGGATCGCCGAGCGGCACGCCACAGGCCAGCGTGTGCTGCTGTGGTGGCGCGCCTGGGCCACCGAGGGCGCGCCCGCGGCCCACTGCGTGCGCACGCCGGACGGGCGGCCCGTCGCCCTCGACCCGGGCCATCCAGGGGCCGCGGCCAGGCTCGCGGAGAACGTCGCCCGCATGCTCTCCCCCGATGGCCTCGACGCCGATGGGCTCAAGATCGACTTCACCGCTGACACCCCGTCGGGGGCCTGCCTCACCGGCCATGGAACGGCGTGGGGTGTGGCGCTGCTGTACGATCAACTCGCCGTGATCCACGGTGCGGCGAAGGAGGCGAAACGGGATGCGCTGGTGGTGACCCACACTCCGCACCCGGCGTTCGCCGCGGTGACCGACATGATCCGGCTCAACGACATGCTGCGCCTCGACGATCCCGAGCCCTGGGCGCCCGTCGTTCCCCAGATGCGCTACCGGGCCGCCGTGGCCGCCGCTTCCTGCCCCGGCACGCCCGTCGACACCGACGACTGGTGCGCGCCCGACCGCGACCAGTGGCGCCGTTACGCCGCCGTCAAGCACGAGTTGGGCGTGCCCGCGCTCTATGCCGCCACCCATGTGGACAGGACGGGCGAGCCGTTGGAGGAGAGCGACTACGCGGCCCTGCGCGCCGGTTGGGCGCGGTGGCGGGCCGGGCGCGCGGCGGGCGGGGAAGAGGCGCGGGACGAGGCGCGGGGGGAGCCGCGTTGAGCGGTGGGAAGGCGCCGGGCGGCGGGCGGGGCAGGCGTGCGCGCGTCACCCTGCGCCAGATCGCCGACGAGGTCGGCACCTCGCAGTCCACGGCGTCCCGCGCGCTGGCCGGACACGGCTATGTCGCGCCCGAGTTGAAGGCCAGGATCGAGGAGGCCGCGGCCCGCCTCGGCTATGTGCCCGACATCTCGGCGCGCACGCTCAAGGGCCACTCGAGCGGGCTGATCGGCCTGCTGGTCTCCGACCTGCGCAACCAGTTCTACGCCCAGCTCGCCGCGGGCGTCGAGCAGACCGTGGCCGCGGCGGGGCACCAGGTGGTGCTCGTGGACGACCACGGCGACGAGGCCGAAGCGGTGCGCGGGGCCAAGGCGTTCGTCGCGATGCGCGCCGCGGGCGTGCTGCTCGCGCCGGTCGGCCGCGAGGCCACGGAGCTGCTGGTCGGGCATGGCACGCCCGTGGTCGAGGTGGACCGGCGCTCGGGCGTGCGCGGCTGCGACGCGGTCATCATCGACAGCGAGAGCGGCGCCCGCGAGGCCGTGGGCCACCTGCTCGCCCTGGGCCATCGGCGGATCGCCGTCGTGGTGGACGAGACGGTGTGGGACACCGGCAGGAACCGCCTCAAGGGCTATCGCGCGGCCCACCGCGCCGCGGGGGTCCCGCTGGCGCGCCGCCTGGTGCTCGACCTGGGCCTGCGCCCTGACGACCCGCGGCGCGACGTCGCGGCGTTCCTCGACGCCAACCCCGATGTCACCGCCGTCTTCGCCGCGAACAACGTCATGGCCGAGGCGGTCTGGCAGGAGCTCAAGCGCCGCGGTGCCGCGGTGCCGGGGCGCTGCTCCATGGTGTCCTTCGACGACCTGACGTGGATGCGGGTGGTCGAGCCCGGGCTGACCGCCGTGCGCCAGCCGGTGTACGAGATGGGCAACCGCGCCGCTCAGCTGCTCATCGAGCGCATCGACGGCGGCCATGGCCGCGCCGAAACCCGCACGCTGCGCCCGGAGTTGGTGCTGCGTGGCTCCACCGCGGCACCCGCTTCCGCGCCCGGGGCCGACATCGGCGCCAGCTGACGCGCCCTCCGCCCCGACGATCCGCCATGTCCCGACTGTTGACGCCCGCGACCCGATATGACTACGTTCCCACATGGGATCGATGCCATATGGCGTCCGTCACCCCGGCTCAAGGGAGAGTGACCATGGCGGCACCACCACACCGGCGCACTTCGGGGCGCGCTCGACGACGTTCGCGCCCACGCCCACGCCCGCGTTCACGCCGGAGCCTCGCGGCGGCCGCCGCGGCCACCGGGATGCTGACGCTCGCGGCCTGCGGCGGGGTGACGTTCGCCGACGAGCCCGACACGTTCACCACCATGGGCTTCACCGCGGGGGACGCGCTCTCGGCCGTCCGCATGGAGCTGGCCACCGCCGCCCTCGATCCCCTGGACGTCCAGGTCAACCAAGGCGCCTTCGACGAGCAGCAGTTCCTCTCGTCCGTCGCGGCCGACGACCCGCCCGACGCCGTCCGCATGGACCGCGCCCTCATCGGCGGCTACGCGGCCCGCGGCGCGCTCGTGCCGCTCACCGACTGCCTCGACGACCAGGGCGTCGACCCCGCCGACTACCGCGCGGGCGCCATCGACGAGGCCACGCTCGACGGCACGGTCTTCGGCCTGCCCGACTCCTACGACACCCGCCTGCTGCTGGTCGACCAGGACGTGCTCGCCGAGGCGGGCGACGGGCGGCGGGAGGTCGACACCTCCGACTGGGACGGCCTGGCCCGGCTCGCCGACGACCTGCACACCCGCGACGGCGGGCTGCTCACCCGCATCGGGTTCGACCCCAAGATCCCGGAGTTCTTCCCGCTGTGGGTCGAGGCCAACGGCGGCTCGCTCATCAGCGACGACGGCCGCACCGCCCGCCTTGACAGCCCCGAGGTCGTCGAGGCGCTCGAGTACACCGTGGGCCTGATCGACGCCCAGGGCGGCTGGGGGCGCTTCAAGTCGCTGCGGGACTCGTTCGACCAGTTCGGCGCGGAGAACCAGATCGCCCAGGGCCAGATCGGCGCCTACCCCATGGAGGACTGGTACATCAATGTCCTCGCCGGGGCGTCCCCCGACGTGCCCCTGGGCACCGAGCCCTTCCTGGGGCGCGACGGGCGCCCGATCAACTTCGTCTCGGGCGCCAGCTGGGCCATCCCCAAGGGCAGCGCGCACCCCGATGAGGCGTGCGAGTTCATCACGACGATGACCGCCGCCGAGTCCTGGATCGAGGCCGCGACCGCCAAGGCGGGGGAGATCAGGGACGCCGGGTCGCCCTACATCGGCGACTTCACGGGCAACGTCGAGGCCGACCGCGTCATCCGCGAGGAGATCTGGGAGCCCACGGGCAGCGCGGCGTTCGACGAGGCCAGCCTCCTGATCGACGCGGTGCAGGACGCCTCGTTCTCCGTCCCCGCCAACGGCGCGGGCACCGAGTTCCGCAGGGCGTGGCAGAGCGCGGTCAACCAGGTCCTCTCCGGCGACAAGGAGCCGCGCGAGGCCCTGGAAGAGGCCCAGGACCGCGCCCAGACCGCCCTTGACCTCGCCTACCAGGGAGAGAGGTGAACCGGCCGTGACCACCCACCCGATCGCCCCCGCCGCGCCGCCCGACCGCCGCGCCCGCGCCCGCCGCTGGCTCGCCTCGTGGCGCCACCGCGACACGCGCGCCGCCTACCTGTTCATCCTGCCCTGGCTCGTCGGCTTCGCCCTGCTCACGGCGGGCCCGATGATCGCCAGCCTGGTCCTGTCGTTCACCGACTACGACGGCATCGGCCCCACCCACAACGTCGGCCTCGACAACTACCGGCAGCTCTTCGACGACCCCTCGGTCGCCACCTCGCTGCTCAACACCCTGGTCTTCACCGCCCTGCGCGTGCCGCTCTCCATGGCGCTCGCGCTGGCCCTCGCGATGCTGCTGCTCCGCGTCGGCCGCGCCTCCGGCTTCTTCCGCACCGTCTTCTACCTGCCGGTGATGACCCCGTCCGTCGCCGTCGGCATCCTCTTCCTGCTCCTGTTCAACGGCAACGCGGGCGTCGTCAACAAGGCCCTCGGACTGATCGGCGTCACGGGCCCGAGCTGGACGACCGACAGCTCGTGGGTCAAGCCCGGCCTCGTCCTGACCACCCTGTGGGCCGTGGGCGCCACCGTCGTCATCTATCTCGCCGCGCTCAAGACCGTGCCGAGGGAGCTGTACGAGGCGTCCGAGCTCGACGGCGCGGGCCGCTGGGCGTCGTTCGTCCATGTCACGGTGCCCCAGATATCGGGCGCGCTGTTCTTCACGCTGATCGTCAACACGATCGCCTCGCTCCAGACGTTCACCGAGGCGTACACCGCCTTCTACGGCACCGGCAACACCCAGACGTACAGCAGCGACGCGGCGCTCTTCTACGTCGTCTACCTCTTCCAGCAGGCGTTCCAGTTCATGCACATGGGCTACGCGTCCGCGCTCTCCTGGCTTCTCTTCCTGGTCATCCTCGTGATCACCGTCCTCCAGGCCCGGCTCAGCAAGCGCTTCGTCCACTACGAGTACGAGGGCGACCCACGATGACGACGACGACCCCGGTGCCCACCACTCCCCCGCCACCGCCGCCGCCCGCCCACCATCGCGCGCCGCGCGGGCGCGGCCCCGGGCGTCGCGGCCACGCGCCGGGGCGGCGCCAGGCGGGGCCGATCGGCAGGGCGCTGCGCGCGCTGGCCCTCGTCGGCGCCTCGGCGATCTTCCTGTATCCGTTCTTCTGGCTGGTGAGCGCCTCGCTCAAGCCCTCGGAGTCCGTCTTCGACAACTCCCTGCTCCCCGGGGACTGGCGCTTCGACAACTACGCCGAGATCTGGGACGCCGTTCCCCTGGCCACCTGGATCGTCAACAGCGTCACCGTCACCCTGGCCGCCGCCGTGGCCGTGACCATCAGCAGCGCGCTGGTCGCCTTCGGCTTCGCCTACTTCCGATTCCCCGGCAGGAACGCGCTGTTCGGCCTGGTCATCGCCACCATGATGCTGCCCGCCGTCGTGCTGATGGTGCCGCAGTACCTCGTGTGGAACTCGCTGCACCTGGCCAGCAGCCAGGTGCCGCTGTGGGCGCCCAACCTCTTCGGCAGCGCGTTCTACATCTTCCTGCTGCGGCAGTTCTTCCTCGGCCTGCCGCGCGAGCTGTTCGACGCGGCCCGCATCGACGGGGCGGGCTGGTGGCTGATGTTCCGCCGCATCGCCGTGCCGCTGTGCCGCCCCGCGCTGGTCGTGACGTTCGTCTTCGAGGTGCAGGCCGCCTGGACCGACCTCGTCAGGCCGCTGATCTATCTGCGCGACCCCGACCTGTTCACCGTGCCGCGCGGGCTGAAGACCGTGCTCGACCAGTTCGGCGAGGGCGGCGAGATGCGGTGGGAGATCGTGTGCGCGGCCAGCGTCGTGGTCACCGTGCCGATGATCGTGGTCTTCCTCGTGTGCCAGCGGCAGTTCACCTCGGGCATCGCCACCACAGGACGGAAGGGCTGAATGTCGCACCACCACCCCCACACCGCCGACGCGGTCCTCGCCCTGGACATCGGAGGCACCAAGCTCGCGGCCGGGGTCGTCACGGCGGACGGCACCACGCTGGCGTTCGCCCAGTGCCCGAGCGCCGTGCGGGACGGCCCGCGGGCCGTGCTCAAGCGGCTCTTCGACCTCGGCCGCGCGGTGCTCGGCACGGCGGGCGCCGCGCCGGGCGACCTGCGGGGCACGGGCATCGGCTGCGGCGGGCCGCTCGACTCCACCGCCGGGGTCCTGCTCGCCCCGCCCCACCTGCCCGGCTGGAAGGATGTGCCCATCGTCCGACTGGCCGAGGACGCCCACGGGTTGCCCGCCGTCCTGGACAACGACGGCACCGCGGGCGCCGCGGGCGAGTGGCGCTTCGGCGCCGGGCGCGGCACCCGCCACCTGGTGTATCTGACGGTCTCCACGGGCATCGGCGGCGGCATGGTGTTCGACGGCCGCACCTACCGAGGCGCGGCGGGGAACGGCGGCGAGCCCGGGCACCTCACCGTGCGCTCCGACGGCCACCGCCCGTGCCGCAGCTGTGGGCGGACCGGCTGCCTCGAGGCGTACGCCTCGGGCACGTCGATAGCCGAACGCGCCCGTGCCGCCGTCGCCGAGGCCCGCGCGCACGGCGTGGCGACGGCGCTCGCCGACCGCGACCCGCTGACCGCCGCCGATGTCACGGCGGCGGTCAGGGCGGGCGACGGCGTCGCCACCGCGGTGTGGGAGGAGACCCTGGACGCCCTGGGCACCGGGCTCGTCTCCCTCGTCAACGTCTTCGAGCCCGAGCTCGTCGTCCTCGGCGGGGGCGTCACCCGCGCCGGTGAGCTGCTGATGGAGCCGCTGCGCCGCCGGGTCGCCGAGCGGGCCATGGGCCCGGCCGCCGCCACCGTCCGCCTGACCACGGCGGCCGGGGGCGACCAGGCCGGGGTCCTGGGCGCCGCGGCCATCGCCTTCGAACGCCTGCCGCCCCGATGAGCCCGCCGACCCCGCCTCCCTCGAACCGCCACGCGCCACCCTGGAGTTCCATGTCCGTCCCGCCCACCCCACCCGTTCCCCCGTCCCGGCAGCTGGCCGACCACCTCGCGACGGCCGACCGCACGCGCGCCCTGCTGCCCGCCCTCGAGGAGGTGGCCCACCGGCTGATCGCCGTCTACCAGGGCGACGGGCGCCTCTACACGTTCGGCAACGGGGGCAGCGCCGCCGACGCCCAGCACCTCGCCGCCGAGCTGATCGGCCGCTATCTGCGCGAGCGCAGGCCGCTGCCCGCGGTCTCGCTGTCCACGGACCCGTCCGTGGTGAGCTGCATCGGCAACGACCACGCGTTCGACGACGTCTTCGCCCGGCAGGTGGAGGCGCTGGCGCGGCCCGGCGACATGGTCATCGGCTTCAGCACGTCGGGCCGTTCGCCCAATGTCGTCCGCGGCCTGGCCGCGGCGCGCGCCGCCGGTGCCGTCACCGTGCTGTTCGGCGGCGGCACCGAGGGCGGAGGCCCGGCCGCCGCGCACGCCGACCACGCCCTGATCGTTCCCGAGGCCGCCACCGCCCGCGTCCAGGAGATGCACCTGACGCTGCTGCACCTGCTCAGCGAGCAGGTGGACGCGTGGGCCGCCACCACCGACCACGACCGGCTGGAGAGCCGCGTATGACCTCCCTCGACCCCGCCGCCCTCGACCCGGCCACGCCCGACCCCGCCGCGCCCGACCCCGCCGCCACGCGGCGCACGCTGCACCTGGTGGGCAACGCCCACATCGACCCGGTGTGGCTGTGGCGCTGGCCCGAGGGCCTTCAGGAGATCCGCGCCACGTTCCGCTCCGCGATCGACCGCATGGACGAGTACCCCGACTTCGTCTTCACATGCGACTCCGTGATGTACCTGGAGTGGATCGAGCGGCACGACCCCGAGCTGTTCGCCGCCATCCGCGCGCGCGTCGCCGAGGGCCGCTGGCGGATGGTCGGCGGCTGGTGGGTCGAGCCCGACTGCAACGTGCCGTCGGGCGAGTCGTTCGTCCGCCAGGCCCTGTACGGGCAGCGCTACCTGCTGGAGAAGTTCGGCGCGATCGCCACGATCGGCTGCAACGTCGACCCGTTCGGGCACCACGCGATGCTGCCGCAGCTGCTGCGCAAGTCGGGGCTCGAGGGCTATCTGTTCCTGCGCCCCGGGCCCCATGAGATGGCGTTGCCCGGGCAGTTCTTCCACTGGGAGTCGCCCGACGGCTCCCGCGTCCTGGCCTACCGGCTGCCCAACGAGTACTGCGCCCCGGGCGAGGACATCGGCCACCACCTGGACAAGGCGCTGGCCCTGATGCCGTCCGACGAGCCCGAGCTGATGGTCTTCTACGGCGTCGGCAACCACGGCGGCGGCCCGACCAGGGCCAACCTGGACTCCATTCGCCGCCTCGACGGCCTCGGGGGGCTCCCGCGGCTGACCCTGAGCCACCCCGAGGCGTACTTCGCGCGCCTGCGCGGGCGCGACGGCATACCCGTGCACGCCGGGGAGCTCCAGCACCACGGGCCTGGCTGCTACTCCTCGCACTCCGGGGTCAAGGCGTGGAACCGCCGCGCCGAGAACGAGCTGCAACGCGCCGAGAAGTGGGCCGCGGTCGCCGCCGCCGTGGCCGGGGAGCCGTATCCGCACGGGCAGTTCGCCGAGGCGTGGAAGCTGGTCCTGTTCAACCAGTTCCACGACATCCTCGCGGGCACCGCCATCCGCTCCGCCTACGACGACGCCCGCGACGACTACGGCCGCGCCAGGTCGCTCGCGGCCGAGATGTTCAACCGCTCGGCGCAGGCCGTGGCCCGCCGCATCGACATCCCGCCGCGCGAGGCGACCGAGCCGCTGGTGGTGTTCAACCCGCATCCGTGGGAGCTGAACGCCGATGTGGAGGTGGAGTACGGCCGCGCCGTGGGGGCCAGGCTCGCCGACGAGGCGGGGGCGCCCGTTCCCGTGCAGCTCACCCGCTCCGAGGCGACCATGGCGGGCGCGCGGGGCCGCGTGGCCTTCCGCGCCACCGTTCCGCCGCTTGGCCACCGCGTCTACCACCTGCTGCCGGGCGGCGCCGACGCCGTCCCCGAACCGCGGGGCCCGGTGTCGGCGACGGCGACCACGCTGGAGAACGAGCATGTGCGCCTTGAGGTCGACCCCGCGACCGGCTGGCTGTCCTCGCTGTACGACAAGGCGAGCGGCACCGAGCTGCTGCCCCCGCGCCCCGGGCCGCACGCCGTCGTCATCGACGACCCGTCCGACACCTGGGGCCACCGGGTGCGGGCGTACGACCGGGTCGCGGGCTCGTTCCGCTGCACGCGCGTGCGCCTGGTCGAGACGGGCCCGGTGCGGGCGGTGCTGCGCGTCGAGAGCCGCTTCGAACGCTCCACGCTCGCCGAGGAGCTGGTGCTCTCGGCCGGGTCGCGGCAGGTCGAGGTGCGCGTCGCCGTGGACTGGCACGAGCGGCTGAGGATGCTCAAGCTGCGCTTCCCGACCGCGCTGGCGGAGGTCACCGCCACCCATGAGATCCCCTATGGCCACCTGGAGCGCGTGCCCGACGGCACGGAGGAGCCCACGCAGGCGTGGGTGGACGTCAGCGGCACCCTGCCCAGTGGCGGGCGGGCCGGGCTGACCGTGGCCAACGACGGCAAGCACGGGCACGACGTGCGCGGCGGCGAGATCGGGGTGACGGCGCTGCGCAGCCCCGCCTACGCCTGGCACGAGCCGAAGGAGCTCGACCCCGACGGCGTCCACGAGTATCTCGACCAGGGGCGGCAGGAGTTCAGGCTGCTGCTGATCCCGCACGGCGGCGACTGGCGGGCGGCCGACCCGGTGCGCCGCGCCGCCGAGCTGAACCAGCCGGCGTTCGCGCTGCTCGAGTCGTTCCACGAGGGCCCGCTGCCGCAGCGCGCCGCGCACGCCGACGACGGCGCGGGGAGCGTGGTCGTCACGGTGGTCAAGGAGGACGAGGACCGGGCGGGCGACGTCGTGGTGCGCGCCCACGAGTCGGCGGGGCGGGCGACCACGGCGCGCATCGCGCTGCCGATGCTCGGCGGGCGGGTGATCGAGGCGGCGTTCGGGCCGTGCGAGATCAAGACGTTCCGCGTCCCGCGCGACCCACAGGGCGCGGTCGTCGAGACCGACCTGCTGGAGAGGCCGGGCCAGGTGTGAGCGGGGCGCCGGGCGCGGTGACGCTGCGCGAACGGGGCGGCGGCGAGGCGGTGTTGCCCTATGTGGCCGCGCTGCTGACCGGCGAGGGCGAGTGCCTGCCGATCCCGGTGGGGCGCGCGGCGACCCGCGCCGACGGCTCGGCCGAACTCACCGGCGCCGCCCACGGGTTCGCCGCCCGGCTGGTGCTCGGGCCGCCGCCCGCCGAGGGCGCGTCGGCCCGCGACGCCGAGCTCGTGGTGCGCCGGACCGGGCGCGGCGCGGTGGACGCGGGGCTGCGCGTCGAGCTGCGGCTCGGCCCCGCCGACGACCCCGGCTGGCTGATACCGGGGGCGTTCTACGGGCAGAACCGGCTCCCGCACTGCACCCGCCGCTACCCCAGGTACGAGCGGGGCGTCCACGACCCCGACGCGATGACCGCCGACGCCTGGTCGCTGCGCGCCGACCGCTGCGCCACACCCGCGGTCTTCGCCCGCGACCGCGCGGGCGGCGCGGCGCTCGCGCTGGCCGAGCGGGGCGAACTCGGCGCGCAGGGGGTGGGGTTCGCCCTGCTCGACGGCGACCGCCCCGCGCTGCGCCTGCACGCGCCCTACCGCGAGGAGCCCATCACCTACTACGGCTCCGCGACGCCGCTGCCGCCCGACACCCCGCTCCACCGCTGGGAGCCGGGCGCCGCGCACACGCTGCGCTTCACCGTCCACCTGCTCGACGCCGACCCGCACGCCTACGCGGCGGTCCTGCGGGAGCTGGCCGAACGCGCCGGGGACGGCCGTTCCGCCGGGCCCGCCGCATGGGTCGGCGTGGCGCAGGCCGCGGAGCTCGCGGCGCACGGCCTGCACCGCTGGCACTACAGGGCGGACCCGCCGGTGCTGCTCGAGACGGCGGCGTTCGACCGCGAGGCGCTGGGCGCGGCGGGTGACCGGCGGGCCATGCACGTCTCGTGGGTCAGCGGCACCCCGTACGCGCACGCGCTGCTCCTGCACGCCCGCCGCACGGGCGACGGGCCGAAGGCGCGGGCGGCGACGGCCGTGCTCGACCACATCGCGGGGCGGCTCACCCCGGGCGGCACGTTCTGGGGCCAGTGGACCGAGGACCGCGGCTGGGACGCGGGCTGGACCGGCGACCCGGCCCGGCTGCACGCCCGCACCCTCGGCGACGCCACGCTGTTCCTGCTGCGGGCCCTGCGCGCCGAGCGCGCCCGGGGCCATGACCACCCGGTGTGGGAGCGCGCCATCCGCTCCAACCTGGCCGTGGCCGTGCGCGGGCAGGACGCCGCCACGGGCCGCATGGCGGCGGCGCACCACACGCGGACGGGCGCGCCGCTCTCGTACGAGGGCAGCGCGGGCCTGGCCTGGATCGCCGCGATGGTCGAGGCGGCCGAGGCGTTCGGCGACCCGGGGGCGCTGGCCGCGGCGCGGCGCGCCGGGGCGGCCCACGCGGCGGACGTGCGCGCGGAGTTCCTGTGCGGGGCGCCCGAGGACGTCTCCCTGGCGCCCACGTCGGAGGATGGCTACAACGCGATCATCGCCTACACGCTGCTCCACGAGGCCGACCCCGGCGACCCGCGCTGGCTCGACCTCGCCCGCCGCGCGGCCGACTGGACGCTCACCTTCCGCTACACCTACGACGTGCACTTCGGCCCGCACACCCTGCTGGGCCACTACGGGTTCCGCACCAGGGGCGCCGACACCGCGTCGCCGTCCAACCAGCACCTGCACGCGTTCGGCCTCGTGTGCCTGCCCGAGACCGTCCGGCTGGCCCGCCACCTCGGCGACCCGTATCTGCTGCGCTCGGCGCGGGAGAACCTGGACTGCTTCCGGCAGTTCGTCGCCCGCGCCGACGGGGACTTCAACGCCTACCGGGGGATGGTCAGCGAGCGCTTCTACCAGACCGACTGCTTCCAGGCGAAGGGCATGCTGCTGACCCTCTCGCACGCCTGGTCGGCGGGCGTTCTGCTCTACGGCTGCGAAACGGCCCTGGGCATCCCGGAGTTGGCGACCTCGCGGGGGAGCGCACGCTGACCCCGCGGCACGCGGTGCGGCCATCCGTGTCGATCACGACCACCGCGGGACGGTGTCGGCGTCGGCTCCGGCGTCGGCGCTCGCGTTCGCGCTGGTGTGGGCGCCGGTGTCGGCGCTCGCGTTCGCGCGGGTGGCCAGCTCATGGGCCAGGGTCCGCGCGTCGTGCGTGAAGCCGGTGATGGCGAGCGAGCGGCCGCCGCCCAGCACCACGCGGGCGACCACGTCGCGGCCTGAGAGCCAACGCAGCGCGCGGGCCCGGTCGTTGACGCGGACGGCCGCGATGTCCCGCCAGGGGATGGCCGCGACCCTGCCCCCGCGGCGGTGGACCGCGCCGCGCTCGCGGACCGCGAACACCTCGCCGCCAAGGCGCCGGTGGTCCACGGCCAGAAGGGTGCCGCGGACCGCTCCCACCAGGCCAGCCGCGAGCAGGAGCCCGGTGGCATAGCCGGGGAGCCCCGCGACGAGTGCCACGGCGGACGCGCCCACGGCGAGCGCGCCGGGGACGAGCGCGCGCAGCGCCGCCCTGCCTCTGCGCCTGTTGTCGGTCCGATGCTTGCTCAGCAGCCTGCCCAGTGCCCTCTCGGTAGCGGAGGCCAATGCCCTCACCTCGCGTTTCGCTCGTTCTGCCGCTGTCGGACGGTTGTGGGGGGACAGCAGTAGATTTCGGGCAAGGACCCGCCGTCTGTCAACCACCCGTCGACCACGGGTTCGGCGCGGGGCGGAGGGTGGCCCGTCCCGCGCGTCGTCGAGAACGGCCGATCAGTTCCCTTTCGGAGCCATTTTCTTCGCGGCCGCCCATGCCGACAAGTCAGGCATGGTTTTCTCGGGATTACCGTGGATTCCGGAACCGGATCAACATCTTCCGCCCCGGGTAAATCGCCGTTACGCTTCTTGTCCGGGAGCGCGGGACCGACAACGTCGCCGCGGGCCGTTCCCCTTCGAATGACCCGTCGGCGCGCCATACGGAAAGTGGAGTTGAGTGATGGCAGAGGTCTCCGGGTCCACGACGCCCTCCTCCCGGCAGGGCGATCAACGCCGCGCTCGTTTCGACTGGGCCGGGCTGCGCGCCGATCTGCGCGGCGCGGTGCCCGACGCCTCGCTGGCCCTCGTGGTCACCGGGCTGCTCTACTGGCTGCTCTATGTGCGGGTGGAGAACGGCTCGTCGGCGACCGTCAAGATCATGCCGATGCTCGCGGACGCCGACGAGTTCTGGATGTACTGGATGTGCCAGGCGTTCGGCTGGTCGGCGATGCTGTGGGCCTACATCACGGTGATATTCGGCCTGTTGCGCTCGGGTCCTCGGCCCCGCTGGGGCTGGCTGCCCGCGGCGCGCCTGGAGAAGTGGCACCGCACCACGAGCCTGACCACCATCGGGCTGACGTTCATGCACGCGTTCTTCTTCTTCACCGACCAGATCAGGGACAACCAGACCAGGTGGTCGTTCGGGCGCAGCGTGTGGACCGCGTTCGTCGACGTCTGGGTGCCGGGCGGCTACGCCACCGGCACGGGCCGCGTCGCGATCCTGATCGGGCTGCTGGCGTTCTACCTGGCCATCCCGCTGGGCCTGGCGTTCTATCTGCGGCACAGGACCGGGTCGAGGCTGTGGCTCGCGCTGCACCGCTTCGTGATCGTGGTCTATGTGCTGAGCATCTGGCACACGCTGCTGTTCAGCAGCCAGGCGTGGTACGACGGCAGCTTCCGCACGCTGCTGTGGGTGCTCCAGATCCCGCTCGCCGCCCTGCTGCTGATCCGGCTGATGGCCCCGGCCCGCCCGGGCGAGCGGCTCAGGGCGCGCGGGCCCGGGCGTCGCGAGCACGCGCTGCCGGTCGGCGCGCGCGTGGCCGGGAGGCTGGCCGCGGCGGCCACGGTCGTCGGCCTCGTGACCGTCGTCGTCACCGGCGTGGACGGCGGGCGCTCCCCCGACGCGGGCTCGCTCGCGCCCTGGCCGGAGAAGTGGGTGATCTGGGTCGGCCTGCTGCTGTTCACGCTCGCCGTCGTCGCGGTCGTCCTGCGCCTGCGGCCACGGGCCACGGCCGCGTCGCGGCCCGCGACCCCGGCCGAGGGCCGCGCGGAGGAGTCGGCCGACCTGGCCTGACGCGGCGGGGAATTCCGCGCTTCCCCGCCGTCGCGGGGACGTGCGGAAAAGTTCCCGCCGATGTGTCCGTCTTTTCAAGCCGACGGAAATCCGAAACGCGCCCGGCTTCCGCGGAACTCCACGACGCTCGCGGCCGACCCTTTCATTGTTCCGCCGTGTACCGCACGTCTACCGCTGAACTCACCTTCGGGGAGGACGCCGCATGGAGAACTACGGTCCCCACACCTATGGCGAGCTGAACGCCGACGTCTACGACGAGTGGCACGCCGATCTCGACCCCACCGACGCGGTGCGGTGCCTGGCGGAGCTGAGCGACGAGGGCCCGAAGGGCCCGGTGCTCGAGCTGGCCGTGGGCACGGGGCGGGTGACGCTCCCGCTGGCCGCGCTCGGCGTGGACGTGCGGGGCATCGACGCGTCGGAGGCGATGGTGGCCCGCCTGCGGGCCAAGCCGGGCGGCGACCGGATCCCGGTGGCCATCGGCGACATGGCGGACGTGGACCCCGGCACCGACGAGCTCTTCGCCATGGTCTTCGTCGTGTTCTCCACGTTCTTCTTCCTGATGACGCAGGAGGACCAGGTCCGCTGCTTCGCGCGCGTCGCCGAGCGGCTGCTGCCGGGCGGCCGTTTCGTGCTGGAGTGCCCGATGCCCGACGTGGGGCGCTACGAGCGGAACCAGCGCGTGGCGGCGCACCAGGTGGGCCTGGGCCACGTCAGGCTCACCGCCGTGCGCCACGACCCCGTCGAGCAGCGCTTCGAGGGCCAGCATGTGCTGATCACCGAGAAGGGGATCCGCCTGGCCCCGGCGTTCATGCGCTACGCGTGGCCGAGCGAGCTCGACCTGATGGCCCGTCTCGCCGGTCTCGAACGGCGCGAGCGGTGGGGCGGCTGGCACCGTGAGCCGTTCCGCGCCGATGGCACCCATGTCACCGTCTACGAGAAGCCGAAGGACCCGCCGTCCTGAGCCGCGGGGGCCGCGGGTGCCGCGGGTGCCGCAGGTGCCGCGGGTGGCCCGCGCGCGGTCCCGCGCCATGGGCGCCTGTGCCACCCTGGGGGCATGCTCGAAGAGCCGACCGGCGAAGGCCACCACAGGCGGGGCGCGCCCCCGTCCCCTGGCGGGCCATGGCCCGTGCCGCCGCCCGCGGGAGCGCCGCCCCTGGTGCTCCGCCCCGCCGCTCGGCTGCGCCGGGGGACCGTGGCCGTGGCGGCCGTGTTCGGCCTCGTGTCCCTGTCTCCCGCGGGCGCCCTGGGCGGGGCGCCCGCGCTGCTGGTGACCGCCGTGGTCGCGGCGGCGGTGTGCGCGCTGCTGTGGGTGCGCGTGTCCCGGGTCCGCGTCGTCGTGTCCGAGCGGTGCGTCGAGTCCTTCGGCGTGTTCCGGAGCCGCGTCCACGCGCGGGCGGAGGCGGCGCGCGTGGTGCGGGCGAGGCTCGTCCCGGCCCGGGGGCTGCCGTTTCCCGCGGTGTTCGTGCTGAACGCCGGGGGCGGGGTCGTCGTCAGGCTCAACGGCGGCACCTACGCCAGGGAGGACCTGGACCGGCTGGCCGACCACCTGGGGCTCCCGGTGAGCGGGCCCGCCGCGCCCGTCACCGCCCGTCAACTCGCCGTGACCCACCCGGGGATCGTGCCGTTCTTCGAGGCGCGCCCGCTGCTGACGGGCTTTGTGGCGGCGGCGGTGGTCGTGCCGGTCATCCTGGTCGTGGCGCTGATCGCGGCGCTGTCCTCCTTCCTCTGACGAGGCGTCCCGCCACGAGCGCGAGGGGCGGCAGCAGGACGCACTGCGCGGCGACGGTGAGCCAGAACGCCCCGAGCGCGTCGGCGCGTTCGAACATCCCGTACACGGCGCCGCCGATCACCCCGCTGAGCAGCGCGCCCACGCCGACGGCGAGGCGCTGCTGGCCGAAGGTCACGGTGGCCGACCGCTCCGAGAGCGCAAGCGCCTCCAGGTCGTTCTTGAGGAAAAGCACCGCGGTGCCGACGCTCATCGCCGCCGCGCCGCACGCCACTCCGGCCGCGTGGCCGGTGGCGAACGCCGCCATGCCGACGGCCATGGCCGGGAAGCCGATCGCCATCGCCGCCGGGTGGCCCGCCCGCCCGACGCGGCGGGCCACCAGCGGCTGGAGCACCGCGAGGCCGAGCGAGTACCCCGTCATGGCCAGGCCGTAGACGGCCGTTGACAGGCGACCCTCCGCGTAGACCGACAGGTATTGGTAGAACTGCATGAAGAGGTAGTGGGTGAGGACCGTCGCCGCGAACGGCACCCGCGCCAGGCCGTGGAGCACCCGCGAGAACGGCTCGACCGCGGGCCCGCTCAGGGCGGGTCGCACGGGCTCCTCGGGCCGCAGGGCGGCGTGGCCGAGAGCGAGCAGGGCGTAGAGCGCGGTGGTGACGGCGAACAGCCGCCCCGGCTCGTGCAGGAACAGCGCGCCCACCACGGGGCCGCAGGCGATGCCGAGCTGGCCCGCGGCGCTGCCCGCCGACACCAGCCGGGGGCGCTGCTCGTCCGTGGCCGCGTGCACCAGGTAGCCGCGGTAGGCGGGCGAGTAGAGCGCGCCCGCGCCGCAGCTGAGGAAGAGGCCGAGCACCATGAGCGCGGGGCGGTCCGCGCCGCCGAGGTAGGTCAGCGCGCCCAGGCAGTAGAGGCACGTGGCGAGCGACAACGCCCGCTTCAGGCCGACGCGTTCGGCGAACGCGGCGGTGAAGGGGGCGCTGGCGAACTGGAGAAGCGTGGCCGCGCCGAGGACGACGCCGACCTGGGCCATCCCGGCGTCGAGCCGCTCGCGCAGCAGGACGGCCAGATACGGGTAGACGGCGAAGGTGCCGACGTTGACAAGGAACCCGCCCATGAGCAGCGCGAGTTGGGCGCGGCCGAGGCCACGCCAGGCCCGTGTCACCGCCGTCCACCGCCCATGGAGTCCACCGCCCATGGAGAGGTAGTCGGCCGACGGGCGGGCGAGGTTCCCGCCCGGCCGTCGGCCCCTCGATCGCGCCGCCCGGGGGTCAGCCGCGCGTGAAGCGGTAGGTCATGCTGTCCGTCAGGACGCAGAAGCCAGGGGACATGACGATCACCCGCAGGGTGCCGGTGCGGCGGTCGTAGTCGACGCCCTGCGCCTCGAACGCGCCGGAGCAGCCGCTGCGCAACGGGAGTTGACGCAGCGCCGTGACGTGCCCCGAGACGTCGGCCGTGCCGTTCGGCTCGTCCGAGAGGTCGATCTGGAGCAGCGGCTTGGTGATGCCGAACAGGCTGCCCTCCGGGTCGTCGGACGAGCACAGCAGCGTGGTGGGGCCCGAGAAGTCACAGCCCTGGACGTCGCGCACGGCGTGGTCGAGGGTGACGGACGAGACATGCGGGAGGTCGGCCGACGGCGAGGTGTCGGGGTTGACGCCGGGGGTGGGGAAGACCAGCAGGCGGCTCATCGTCCCGTACTCGCCCGACAGCATCCACCGGCCGTCGGGCGAGATGGCGACCCAGGAGTTGTTCAGGGCCTCGCCGGGGCCGAGCGTGTGCACATACTCCGACCAGCCGCCGTCCGGGGCCTGCACGCGGAACATCTTGGTGTCGCCCGAGTCCCGCTGGTAGGGCTCGATGTAGTGGCCGTCGTAGGAGGCGTCGGGGTCACCGACGTGGTTCCAGCCGCGGGCGGCGACGTCGAGGGGGATGGTGCCGATGCCGGTGTAGCGGTTGGGGCTGTTGGCTGGCACCTCGACCGAGGCCAGGCCCTGGCTCTCGGTCAGCGGGTCGGCGCGGTCGGAGCCGACCTCGTTCCAGGTGTCCGCGGCGTTGCCGATGCCTGCGGCGTTGCCGGGGTCCGCGGCGTTGCCGGGGTCCGCGGCGGCGGGTGGGGCGGTGGACAGGGCGGCGGCGGTGAGGAGGGCGAGCAGCCCTGTGGTGGCCAGGGAACGACGGCGCCGGGTGCGAAGGGGCATGGAGGGTCTGCTCCTCGTGGGGTGGGGGACGCACTCGGCGGACAGTGTGACCCGGGCACGCGGACATGTACAGACCAATGAGGGGGCGCTCAGGCGCCGTTGGCCTCCTGCTCGGCCTCCACCGTGGCGTTCCACTCGCGCTTGGACGCCTGCCAGCCGTCCTCGTCGTGGCCGAGCCGCCAGTACCCGGAGAGGGACAGGCGCTCCCGTGGCACGGCCCGCTCCAGGCGGAGATGGCGGCGCAGCTCCTTGACCATCCCGGCCTCGCCGTGCGCGAAGACCTGCACGTCGGGCGAGGGGAAGGCGAGCGCGCGCACCGTCTCCACCAGGGCCTCGCCCACCGGGCGGCCGCCGCGGTGCAGCCACGTGACCCCGGCCCCTTCGGGCGAGGCGATCTTCTGCTCCTCCCCCGGGCCCTCGATCTCGACGAACGCCCGCAGCGTGGCGCCCGCGGGCATCCGCTCCACCGCGGCCGCGATGGCGGGCAGCGCGCTCTCGTCGCCGACCAGCAGGTGCCAGCCGACGCCGGGCTCGGGCGCGTACGCCCCGCCGGGCCCCACGAACCTGAGCACGTCGCCGCGCTCGGCGGCCGCCGCCCATGGCCCGGCCAGCCCGCGGTCGCCGTGCACCACGAAGTCGAGCGTCAGCTCCCGCGCCCGCGGATCCCAGGCCCGCACGGTGTAGGTGCGCGTGACGGGCCATCGTTCACGCGGCAGCTCCTCGCGGATGCGCGCCAGGTCGAACGGCTCGGGGTGGTCCGTGCCGGGCGCGGGGAACAGCAGCTTCACATAGTGGTCCGTGTACTCCCCGGCGGTGAACGCGGCCAGCCCCTCGCCGCCGAGCACCACCCGGTGCATGCCCGGCGTCAGCCGCTCCGTCCAGATGACCTCGCCGGTATGGACGGTGAGTGCCCTGCGGGCCGGTCGCTCAGCCATGGCGGTGCTCCCTGCTTCGAGGTTAGGTATGCCTAAGTTAACAGGGTGGGCGGCGCCCCGGCGTGCGCCGTCGACGACCGGGACGAACGCGCCGGGCCACAGGGAAGTCCCGCGTCCTTCTCGCATGGGCGGCGGGGGTGCGCTCGCGGGCGCGCCCGGTCGGAGGCGGGCGCGGGCGCCGCGACGCCCTGCCCCACCCCCGACCGGTCCCCCCGTGGTGGGCGCGGCCGCGATGGCCGCGCCGACGCATCCCGCCGAAGCGGCCATGTCCGTGACAGACCGGCCCGTGTCGGCGCGATGGGGACAGAAGTTATCTGTCGGACGCGCCATCGGGCGAGCAATTTTTCAGCCAATGTGCGGCGCGCGTGCAAATTGCATTGCACGGGCGGGCGTCGGGCGACGGAGGCGATCTCCGCGGCGGCGCGTTCGGCTACGCTCGGGGCGGGGAGGGTGTCACATGGATGCTGTCGCGGCCGTGGGGCTGCGGCTCGGCTCGGCCGCCGTCGCGCCGCTGGTCAAGAGGCTGTTCAGGGCCGAGCAGCCGGGGGCGGGGCTCGTCGGGGCGCCGGTCGCGATCGCCTCGCTCGTCTCCTTCCGCGGCGAGAAGCGCACCCTGACGCCGCGCGATCTGGAGCTGCTGGCACGGGAGTTGACGGACCGCGCGATCCGCGCCGCGGGTCCGCACGACGCCCTCGCCGAGGACGAACGCCAGCCCGTGGCCCGGGCGTTGGCCGACACCCTGGCGGGCCTCGGCGACCTCGACATGGACGATGTACAGGCCGTCAGGCTCGGTGCCGAGGGGCTGGCCGATGCCCTGCGCCCGCGTCGCGGGGGCGCGTTGTCGCGGGACGCGGAGCTGTTCCACGACCGGCTGCTGCGGCTGGCCTGCCTGCACATCGTCGACTTCTTCACCCGACGCTCCACCTTTGTCGCCCGCACCCTGGTCGAGCAGTCCCGGCAGAGCCAGCGGCTCGTCGAGGCCCTTGACCTGCTGGTCGAGCGGCTTCCCGAACGGCACGGCGAGGACGCGGCGTTCGAGGAGCGCTACCGCGGGCACCTGGCGCGCCGTTACGGCAGGCTCACCATCTTCGGCATCGACCTGGACGACGAATGGCCGCTCGACGCCGCCTATGTGAGCCTGGAGGCCACCGAGAGCGCCGACCGTTGGGGGATCTCCGACGACGACCTGCGGCATCGTTCGGGACCGCCGCGGCGCGCGGAGCAGGCGCTCGCAGGGCGTGAGCGCGTCCTGCTGCGCGGCGTCGCCGGGGCGGGGAAGACCACCCTGGTGCAGTGGCTCGCCGTCACCACCGCAGAGCACCGGCCGAGCGACGGCCTCCTCCACCTCATCGGGCGCGTCCCCTTCGTCCTCCCGCTGCGCGCCCTGACCCGCAGCGGCGGCGAACTCCCCGCGCCTCGCGACTTCTTGAGCGCGGTGGGCTGCCCGCACACGCCCCCCGAAGGGTGGGCCGAGCGCGTGCTGTCGGCCCGGCGCGCGCTGCTGCTCGTCGACGGCGTCGACGAGGTGCCCGAGCCGCGCCGGGCGGACACCCGGCGATGGCTGAGGGAGCTGCTGCGGGAGTTCCCCGGCACCGCGTGCCTGGTCACCGCGCGGCCCTCTGCCGTTCGCGAGGACTGGCTCGCCACCGAAGACTTCGACGAGCTGTCGCTCGCCCCCATGAGCCGGGAGGATGTCGCCGCGTTCATCGAGCGCTGGCACCGAGCCGTAGGCGGGACGCCCGAGGCGGCCCGCGCCCTCCTCACCGCCGTGCGCAGCCGCCCCGACCTCGGCCGCCTGGCCACCAACCCCCTGATGTGCGGCCTGATCTGCGCCCTGCACCGCACAAGCCACGGCTACCTGCCGCGCGGCCGCGAGGAGTTGTACGAGGCCGCCCTGCGGATGCTGCTTGAGCGGCGCGACCGGCAGCGGAGCATCGACCACGGCCTCCCCCTGGACGCCAGGTCCCAGACGGTCCTCCTCGAACGCCTGGCCTACTGGCTGATCCGCAACGGCCACTCCCAGCTCGAGCGCGACGACGCCATCGACCTCATCGCCCAGGTCCTGCCCTCGATGCACCGCGACGCGGCGCACGGCTCCGCCGATGAGGTCTACCGGCACCTGCTCGACCGCTCCGGGCTTCTGCGCGAACCCGCCGATGGCGTCGTCGACTTCGTGCATCGCACGTTCCAGGACTACCTCGCCGCCCGCGCCGCCGTCGAGAGCCGCGACTTCCCCCTGCTGGTGCGCAACGCCCACCTCGACCAGTGGGAGGACGTCATCCGGATGGCCGTTGCCCACGGCCGACCCGACGAACGCAGGCGGCTGCTGCGGCAGTTGATCAAACGCGGCGACACCGTGCGCAAGCACCGCGTGCGGCTGCACCTGCTCGCCATGGCCTGCCTCGAACACGCGCCCCAACTCGACCCGGACACCCGGCGGGAGGTGGCGGAGCGGGCCGCCGCGCTGCTTCCGCCGCGCACCTACCAGGAGGCCGTTTCGCTGGCCGCCGTCGGCCAGGTGACGCTCCAACTGCTGCCTGGACCTGAGGGGTTGACCGACGACGAGGCCGCTTCGGTGGTGTGGGCGGCCTCCGCGCTCGGCACCGACGCGGCGCTGCCCTTGCTCGCGGAGTTCCGCGAGCACCCGGCCTTCATGGTGAGGAGCGCGCTGCTGCACCGGTGGAGCGCGTTCGAGCCCGAACGATTCGGCGCCGAGGTCCTGTCCCGGCTGTCCCCCGATGGCTCGCCCCACCTCCAGGTGAGCACCAGGGCCGAGCTGGCCGCCCTCCGCCAGCTGCCCGCGCACCCGTTTCTGGCGCTCTTCGGGGAGTTCACCGAGGAGGAGATCGTCGAGGCGGCGGGCGAACGGGTCGAGGAGCTGTCGTTGAACGCCGAACGCCTCACCGACCTGCGGTTCCTGAGCCGCTTCCGCTTCCTGCGACGTCTCTCCCTCATCGAAGGACCGGCGCTCACGGACCTCTCTCCCCTGGTGGGCCTGCCCCTGCGCGGCCTGCTGCTGCGGAAGGTACCAGGGCTGCGCGATCTGCACCCCCTGAACGACCTTCCCGATCTCGGCTCTCTCTACCTGGACGACGGCGTCCCCTGCCCCGACCTCGACGCCCTGCCGACCCGCGCCCCGCTCACCGACCTGGGCGTGCCATCGACGACCGACCTCACCGGCGTCGGCGCCTGGCAGCGGCTCGAAACCCTGCGGATCATCGGCTCCGCCTCCCCCACCCCCATGAGCCTCGACGCCGTCGCCCAACTGCCCGCGCTCACCAGCCTGGTGGCCGCGCCCTGGGTGCTCCACGCACTCCACGCGCGCCGCGTCGCGCTGCCCGCGGTCAGCCATCTGCACCTGTTCGGGGTCGGGGGCGACGAAGACCTCCGGCACCTCCCCACCGTGCTCCCCGGCCTCAGGAGCGCCCTCCTGAGCGGCGGCCCCGCCGTGCTCGACCCCGCCCCGCTGTGCGCCCTCGACCGGCTCGACTCGGTGCGGACCCAGAACAGAGTGCGCCTCACGAACGCCGACCGCCTCACCGGCGTCACCGTGTCCCAGCCCCTGGAATCCCGTTACTGAGACCCCGGCTGCGGGCGGTCGTCGCTTATGCCGGGGCGGATGCTCTCGTGAAACACGGCACACTGAGGTTTTCTCAGCGAGATAATCTTCGCGAAGTGGGATGATCGCGATGTACGTGGTCAGAGCAGGCGTTGGGTGGCCCGGCTGGAGGTAGACGTGAAGCCCCTGCCAGGACGGTTCTCACCACAAGATCCCGTTTCCTGGTCAGAGGCTTCACGTTGGTCACTTATGTTGCCATGCTCGATGTCCCGCGCCCTGTCGTGGAGTACCTTGCACACCTGCTCGCCGCCCGTCGCCGGCGGATCGGCACCCCGCGAAGGAGCCGCGCGCTGGGCCCGTTCCGCCAGGCCGTGCTGATCCTGCGCTGGTTCCGTGAGGCGGGGTGTGTGCACTGCCTGGCCAGGGATGCCGGGATCTCGCAGGCCACCGGGTACCGCTACCTGCACGAGGGCATCGATGTCCTGGCCGCCCACGCCCCCGACCTGCACGAGACTTTGGCCCGCTGCCGGAACGAAGGGATGAATCACGTCATTCTCGATGGCACCCTCATCCCCTGCGACCGCGTCACCGGTGTCACCGGGAACGGCAACGACCTCTGGTATTCCGGCAAGGCGAAGCGCTTCGCCGGAAACGTACAGTTCATCGCCGCCCCGGACGGCAGCCCGCTGTGGGTATCCGATGTCGAGCCCGGCTCCGTGCACGACCTG
>NZ_RBDY01000034.1 GCF_003626575.1 Streptomyces radicis
GCAAACGCCTTCATTCGGCCGTGGGTTACCGCCCTCCACGCGAAGTCCACGCCGAGTACCATCAGTTGCGCATCGCCGCATGAAACGAACGACCAGCCCCCTGTCCGAAAAGCAGAGGGCCCCTCACCCCTCGACATCCACCCCCTGCTGCCCGAACTCACCCGCACCCACCACCGACACCGGCGCCTGGCCCGCCACCCCGGCACCGCCCTCACCTGGGCCCGCACCATCACCACCCGCCGGTACGACCACCACCAACACCTCAACAGACGCTGGCAGACACGCCTACACCACCTCGCCACGATCAACCCGCGTCTGCTCCACAGCAGCACCGCCTCCCCAGCACTGACCTGCAGAACCCTGATCACCTACCCGGAAACCATCACCCTCGCCACGGCCCTGACCCGCATCCCCCACCACGACCTTTCCCCCACCGGCCACACCAACTTCCTCCACCACCTCGCCCAGCGACTCGGACTCCCCCGACTCGCACCCGCTACCCACGACCCCCTCTGGGCACGCCTCAACACCCCCAGAACCCCACCAAGACACCCCACTTGCCTTACGACGCACACCCACACCAACAACAAACCCAAGATCAATCCCACCCAACCCACACCCCCGCACAAACCAGCAGGTCACAGCACCCCTGCCCTACCACCCAGAATCGCCAAAACACCGCGCACACCAAACAAGAACCCCGACACCTACCTCACAATCCCAAAGAACCCGCAAAACCCAAGGACAAAAACAAGACCACACAGCAACTACAGCACCACACCACAACCCCTGCCACGACAACGCCACCGGCCCGGAACAACAGCCCGGGCCACTCACCCCGAAGACGAACCACAACCCCCGGGCAAATACGAAATCCCACAACAACCACCACACTCCAAATCGATCACCACACTTGCAGCTCGCCCCCAGAACAACACCACACCACAGCCAAAAGACCCCGAAACGACCACCGCACCCACAGACCAGGAACACCACCCACCCAACAACCAACAACCAACAACACCACACGACCCACAAGATCCCGCACAGCACCTTGCGGTTTCCCAGCGCCTTCCGGCCCGGATGTCGATGCCGCCGCTGCCGCGCAGGAAGCAGCGGCTCGATCCGCGCCCACAACTCATCGTCAGCCACCAACGGTTGAGGATCACGCTTCCTCACACCCGGCCGAGGACACAACCAAGCGGCATTCCGTTAGGAGCTCTTACTCGCGGGCCTGTTCCGGGGGGAGGTCCGGTTCTGATTGGGGGGTGAAGCGTGGTGCCGTCGGGGGTTCTTCGGGGTCGCAGAATGCTGCTTCCAGGGTGTTGCCGAGTGCGGTGTTGACGGTGCCGTTGTTGGAGGCGTTGGCCGTGGCGGTGAGGCTGCGGTCGCCGTCCTCGGTGGTGAACGCGTAGGTGTAGTAGCCCTGCACCGTGCCGGTGTGTCCGTAGACCGAGAGCTCGCAGGACAGGTCGTAACGCCGCAGGCCGAGGCCGTAGAAGCGGGTGCCTGTGGTGTCGGTGGGGGCCATGGTGAGCATCGCGTCCAGCTCGTCGGGGCCGAGGAGCTCTCCGTCGAGGAGGGCGGTGAGGAATCGGTTGAGGTCGGCGGGGGTGGAGTACAGGGCGCCCGCCGACTGGGCCCAGGAGACGGTCTGTTCGGTGGAGTCGACGAGGGGGGCGTCGGCTTCGTCGGGGGTGAGGTGTCCGTCGATGTGGGGGCCGGGAAGGGCCGGGTCGGGGTGGACGTATCCGGTGTCGGCCAGGCCGAGGGGGGTGATGACGCGTTCCTGGTAGGCCTCGTTGAGGGACTGGCCGGTGAGGTGCTCGATCAGGATGCCCGCGACGACGAAGTTGGCGTTGGAGTAGGCGTAGGCCGAGCCGGGCTCGACGGTCAGGGGCTGGGTGAGGGAGAGGTCGACCAGCTCCTGGAGGGTGAAGACCTTGTCGCGCACGGCTTCGAAGCCTGGGACGGTCTGCGCGAACATGTCGTTGCTGTAGTCCCACAGGCCGCTGCGGTGGCTGAGGATGTGGCGGAGGGTGATCCGGTCGTCGGGCAGGAGCCCGGGGAGGTGGGCGTTGACCGGGTCGTCGAGGTCGGCCGCGCCTTCGCCGATCAGCTGGAGCAGGACGACGGCCGTGAACGTCTTGGTGACGCTTCCGACGCGGAAGCGGTGGTCGGTGTCCATCGGGAGGCCGGTGTCGAGGGAGCGTTCGCCGGCCTCCTCGGTGACGGTGCCCTCGGGTCCGTCGTAGCGTGCCATCGCCCCGGGGGCGCCCTGGGCCGTGGCGTCGAGGAGCGCTTCGCGGATTCCTTCGGCGTCGACCGTGGGGTCGGGGGCGGCCGTGGAGGTGGGGGCCCAGATGGTGAACGAGGAGAGCAGCGCGACGCCGGCCACGGCCGCTCGTCCGCTGGTGGGGAGCCTCATCGGATCAACTCTCAAGCTTCGGCTGTGTGTTACCGCACCCAGCCTAGGGGTACGGCCGCGGGCCGTCGGCACCCCGGTGTCCATGAGGGCCGTATGGTTCGATCCCCCTTCGCCCCCCCGCCGACCCCGGTGTCGCGATGCTTCGCGATCGCCATGCTGCCGCCGCCGCGGGTGAGCGCGTCGACGTCTGGCTCACCACGACCTCCGACTCCGGCGGCCGCGACATCACCCGGGGCCTGCGACAGCGGGCCCCGCTCGCGTTCGGGGGAACGGGCCCGTCCGCGGTGTCAGAGGGCGGCCAGGGCGTCGATCTCCACCAGCATGGCCTCGTGGGGCAGTTCGACGAAGATGGTGGTGCGGCAGGGCAGGACGCCGCTGGGGCAGTGTTCGGTGACGAACTCGGCGTATGCCTCGTTCATGGCGGCGAAGTCGGAGCGCCGGGTGAGGTAGACGCGGAGCATCAGCACGTCCTCGATGTCCGCGCCGCCCGCGGTGAGGACGGCTCGGACGTTCTCGAGGGTGCGGCGGGTCTGGGCGCGGACGTCGCCGGGGTGCACGTAGGCGCCGGTGGCGGGGTCCTGGGGGCCCTGGCCCGAGACCTGGAGGAGCGGGCCCTTGCGGATTCCCTGGGAGAAGACCCAGGCGGGGGCGGGTGCCTCCGCGGTGCGGATCTGTACCTTGTCACCCACGGTGTCACTCACGACGGCTCCCCTTCCTCGGGCGTGATCAGCAGTATCCACCACGGGGGTCGGCGGCGGAGCGGCGGGAGAGCGAGGGGTGCGGGCGATGGCGGATCTGGTGTTCCGGGGCGCGACGGTGGTGGACGGGACGGGGGCGCCCGGTTTCGTGGGTGATGTGACCGTGTCGGCTGGGCGTTTCGTCGAGGTCGGCGGGCGGGGGCTGACGGGGCGGCGGGTGGTGGACGCGGCGGGGCTGGTGCTCTGTCCTGGGTTCGTCGACATGCACGCGCACTCCGATCTGGCGCTGCTGACCGATCCCGAGCATGTGGCGAAGGTGAGCCAGGGGGTGACATGCGAGGTGCTGGGGCAGGACGGGCTGTCGTACGCGCCGGTCGACGAGGTGACGCTGCCGCAGGTGCGGCAGGCGATCGCGGGGTGGAACGGGGATCCGCCGGGGTTCGACTGGGACTGGCGGGGCGTGGGCGAGTATCTGGACCGGCTGGATCGGGGGATCGCGGTCAACGCCTGTTACCTGGTGCCGCAGGGGTCGGTGCGGATGCTGGTGATGGGGTGGGAGAACCGGCCGCCGACCGCCGCGGAGCTGGATCGGCAGCGGGAGTGGGTGGCGGCGGGGATGCGGGAGGGGGCGGTGGGGATGTCGAGCGGGCTGACGTATGTGCCGGGGATGTACGCGTCGGACGGGGAGCTGGTGGAGCTGTGCCGGGTGGTGGCGGGGTTCGGTGGCTTCTACGCGCCGCATCACCGCTCGTACGGGGCGGGGGCGTTGGAGGCTTATGCGGCGATGATCGAGGTGGCGCGGCGTTCGGGGTGTGCGCTGCATCTGGCGCACGCGACGTTGAACTTCGGGGTCAACCGGGGGCGGGCTCCCGAGCTGCTGGCGCTGCTGGACGCGGCGTTGGCGGAGGGGCTCGATCTGACGCTCGACACGTATCCGTATCTGCCGGGGTCGACGACGCTGGCGGCGCTGTTGCCGAGTTGGGCGGCGGAGGGGGGTCCTGAGGCGACGCTGGCGCGGCTGCGGGATCCGGCGGCGCTGGGGCGGATCCGGCGGGTGCTGGAGCGGGAGGGGTCGGACGGGTGCCATGGCGTTCCGGTGGAGTGGGAGACGGTCCGGATCGCGGGCTCGCGGGACCGGGGGGCGGTGGGCAGGACGGTGGCGGAGCTGGCGGTGGCGTCGGGGCGGGCGCCGTTCGAGGTGTGCCGGGGGCTGCTGCTGGGTGACGGGCTGTCGACGACGATCACGCAGCTGGTGGGGAACGAGGAGAACGTGCGGGCGATCATGCGGCATCCGGCGCACACGGGGGGCAGCGACGGGCTGTTGGGGGTGGAGCGGCCGCATCCGCGGGCGTGGGGGACGTTTCCCCGGTATCTGGGGCACTACGTACGGGAGTTGGGGGTGCTGGGTCTTGAGGAGTGCGTGGCGCGGCTGACGGGGCGTCCGGCGCGGCGGCTGGGTCTGGTGGGGCGGGGGCGGGTGGCGCCGGGGTATCACGCGGATCTGGTGCTGTTCGATCCGGAGACGGTGAGCGACCGGGCGACGTTCGATGAGCCGCGGCGTACGCCCGTGGGGATTCCGCGGGTGTATGTGGGGGGTGTGGCGGTGGTGGCCGAGGGGCGGCACACGGGCGCGCTGGTGGGGCGGGCGTTGCGCCGGACGGCGGAGGGGACGCAGTGAGGGGCGGGGTGGGGTCGGTGGTCAGCGCATGCGGCGGTGGCTCCAGTAGAGGAGGCCGGCGAGGATCACCCCGGAGGCGATGAGGCCTGAGCCGGTGCTCCAGTTGGAGAAGGGGAGGTCGGGGAGCAGGCCCCACATGATGCCGCCCGCGATGAGGGCGAGGGCCACCAGGGCGGAGCCCGCCAGCCGCCAAGGCGAGGAGACGCTGTCCTCGGCTGCCCGCATGGCCCGGGCCTCGACCATCTCGACGTAGCGGGCGAGTCCGGGGAACTCGCTGGCGAGGACGACCAGGCCCGCGAGGATCAGGAGCAGCCCTGGGCCCGGGAGGACCAGCAGGGCGGCGCCGACCAGGAGGAGAACGCCTCCGACGGCCAGTACCAGTGCGCGTCTGAACGGCTTCCCGAATGCCATACCGATCCTCTCGCCCAGCCCCGTGATGTGTGGTTTTCACCGTAATCGCGCGGGGGGTCCGAGGCGGGCGGCGCTCCCCCGCGTCGTTCGTTCGGGGGGCTTCGGGGCGCTTCGGAGGGCGGGGCCGGGGTGGACGGCCCGCTCGCGGCCCTTGGCCGGGGTGCTATCGGGGGGTGGGGCTGATCAGGAGCATCGCGACGTCGTCGCCGCCGATCTCGCCGTGTGGGGATGCCTCGAGCAGGGTGTCGGCCAGGGTCTCGAGGGGCTGGTCCCCGTGGCGTTCGAGGTGGTCGGCCATGTCGCTGATCGAGAGGCCGAGGTCGACGCCGGGGCGTTCGACCAGTCCGTCGGTGTAGAGGAGGAGGACGGCGCCGGGTGGGAGGGCGACCTCGGCCGTCGGGTAGCCGGCCGCGGGGTCGATGCCGAGCAGTGGGCCCGGGGGGACGGCGATGACGGAGACCTGGCCGTCGGTGCCGCGCAGCAGGGGTGGGGGGTGGCCGGCGGTGGCCAGGCAGGCGCGGTGGTTGCCGAGGTCGACGTGGGCGTAGAGGCAGCTGGTGAACAGGCCGGGGTCGAGGTCGGCGACCAGCCGGTTGCTGCGGGCGAGGACCTCGCCGGGTGCGGTGCCCGCGGTGGCGTGGACGGCCGTGCGGACCTGGCCCATGAGCGCGGCCGCGGTGACGTTGTGGCCCTGGACGTCGCCGATGGCGGCGGCGCAGGCGGTGCCGTCGAGGTCGATGAGGTCGTAGAAGTCGCCGCCGATCTCGACGCCGCGGGTGGCGGGCAGGTAGCGGGCGGCGACGTCGAGTCCGGCGATCTCGGGGAGGGTGCCGGGCAGCAGTCCGGACTGGAGGCGGCGAACGAGCTGGTGCTGGGCGTCGTAGAACAGCGCGCGGTCGAGGGCCTGGGCGACGAGGCCCGACAGGGAGGTGAGGAGGACGCGGTCCTCGGGTGGGAAGTCGCGCGGCCGGTCGTAGGCGAGGACGAAGCAGCCGACGGGGCGTCCTGAGGCGATCAGCGGCAGGTAGGCCCAGGCGGCCTTGCCGGTGAGGGTGGACATGCCCGCGTAGACGCGGTCCATCTCGTGGGGGTTGGCGTAGAACGTGGCTTCGCCGTCGTTGAGGGCGCGCGTCGCGGGGGTGGGGGCCGTTCGCAGGAGGGCGCCGTCGAGGCGGGCGATGGCCGCCTCGGGGTAGCCGCGGTGGCCGATGATGCGCAGCCTGCCGTTGTCGACGGCCAGGAGGGCGAGGCCTTGGGCGCCGAAGGCGGACATGATCGGGTTGATGGCGAAGTCGATGACGTCGTTGACCTCGACGGCCTGGGTGAGGACGGCGGCCAGCCGCATCAGGTGGTAGAGGGCGCCCACGCGGGTGGGCACGGACCTGCTCGGGAGGCCGCCCGGGGTCTCCCCGGCGGAGATGGCGGGGGCGCCGGCCGTGGCGCCCGCGGGGACCTCGGCGGGGACGATGCGGGCGCTGATGCCGCTGGCGTCGGGGTAGAGCTCGAACGTGAGCCAGCGGTCCGGGGGGCGCAGCGCGGTGAACGAGGCGGGGGTGCGGCTGAAGAGGACGCTGCGGTAGCGGTCCTCGAAGACGGGGTCGCTCAGCCAAGGCAGCGCTTCCCAGGGGAGGGCGCCGATGAGGTCGCGGGCGGGTTCGCCGACGAGTTCGGCGGCGGTGCGGGTGACGAAGGTGACCTTGCCCGAGAGGTTCATGGCCAGGCAGCCGCCGGGGAGCCGCTCGGCGAAGTCGGCGGCGGCGTGGGCCGCTTCCTGGCTGTGCCGGTGGCTTCTGCGGCGCAGGGCGACGCGGGGCTGGTCCTCGGGTCGGACGGGTTCGCCGCGTCGGGTGGCTTCCTCGAGGGCGGCGATGAGGCGTTCCCCGGCGGCGTGGGTGGCCTCGCGTTCGCCCGGGGTCATCTGGGGCGGGTGGTCGCCGGGGAAGAGGAGCAGGAGGACGCCCCAGGTCTCGTCGCCGCGGATGAGGGGGAGGTCGGCGAGGGCGAAGGCGTACGGTGCGGCGACGGCGGATTCGGGGTAGTGGCGGGCGAGGTCCCCGACGGCGGTCCAGAGCAGGTGTCGTTCGCGCAGGCACCGGGCGGTGGGGATGTCGGCGTCGAGCCAGATCCGGGCCCAGGGGGCGGTGAACTCCCGGGGGAGGCCGGTGATCACGGCGAGCCAGAGGGTGCGTTCACCCGGGGGCAGGAGGAAGATCGCTCCGCCGTAGGCGCCGCTCTCGGAGACTGCCTGGCGGAGCAGGGGGTCGAGCACGGCGAGTCCGGATTGCTGCGCTTTCTGCATGAAAGTGCATTATGGCCGGTCAGCCGCGGGAGTGCAGGGAGGCGAGGTAGGCGTTGTAGTCGGCGAGGTCGCGGTCGCCGGTGCGGTCGGCGGCGCGGTCGGTGCGGCGGGCGGTGCGCTGCTCGGAGAAGTACCACTGGACGACCAGGGCGAGCAGCACGACGACGGTGGGGATCTCGCTGAACGCCCAGGCCATGCCGCCGGCGGCCTCCTGGTCCTCGACGGCGTGGACGCCGAGGGAGGCGGACGGGGAGGCGAACGTGTCGACCATGGGCTCGGTGGCCATCATCAGCGCGATGCCGAAGAAGGCGTGGAACGGCATGGTGGCGAACAGCTCGAGCATCCGCATCAGGTGGCCCGCGCGGTGGGGGCCCGGGTCGATGCCCATGATGGGCCAGAAGAACACCAGGCCGACCGCGAGGAAGTGCAGCATCATCGCCAGGTGGCCGACGCGGCTGCCCATGAGGAAGTCGAACAGGGGCGTGAAGTAGAGGCCGTAGAGGCTGGCGATGAAGAGGGGGATGGTGAACAGCGGGCTGCTGACCACGCGTGCCCAGCGGCTGTGCAGCACGGCGACGAGCAGCTCCCGCGGGCCGTGTCCGCCGCGTCCCGCGGTGGGCAGCGCCCGCAGGGCCAGCGTGATGGGGGCGCCGAGGAGCAGCAGCAGCGGGGAGACCATGCTGATCACCATGTGCTGCGTCATGTGGGCGCTGAACAGGACCATGCCGTAGTCGTTGAGCCCGGTGCAGGTGACGGCGACGACGGTCAGCAGGCCGAGGGCGAACGCGAGGGTGCGCCCGATGGGCCAGGCGTCGCCCCGGCCGCGGAGCCGCAGGACGCCCCAGGCGTAGAGGGCGAGCACGGCGAGGCTGCCGATGAGGAAGACGGGGTCGGGGCTGAACTCCAGGGCCCGTCCGAGGGTGAACGGGGGGAGGTCGGTGCCGGCGCCGTGTCCGTCGTGGTCCATGGTCTTCGTTCCGTGGGGCTTCCGTGGGGAGGCGTGGGGCCGCGGGTCAGGCGGCTGCCTGGGTTGCGGCGGCGATCCGCTCGGTGCGCAGCGCCTCGTACCAGCGGTCGTCGACCGGGGGGAGGGCGTTGACGTCGAGGGTCAGCTTGAGGAGCAGGTCGGCGATCTGGGGGTTCCTGGCGAGGACCGGGCCGTGCATGTAGGTGCCGAAGACGGTGCCGGCCCAGGCGCCCTCGGTGCCGTCGCCCGTGCCGTTCCCGTTGCCGAGGCGGACGCGGGCGAGCGGGCGGACGCCGGGGCCGAGCTGGGTGATGCCCTGGTGGTTCTCGAAGCCGGTGAGCTGGGGCAGGCGCAGGGCCTCGTCGATGTCGGCGAGGACGTCGCCGACGCAGCGCTCGCCGGTGCCGCGGACGCTGACGACGTCGAGGAGACCGAGGCCCGGCTCGCGCTGGCCGAGGTCGTTGACGAACTCGTGGCCGAGGATCTGGTATCCGGCGCAGACGGAGAAGATGATCGCGCCGTTGTCCACGGCGCGGTGCAGGCCGCCGTCGCGGCGCAGGCGCTCGGCGGCGAGCCGCTGGGGGCGGTCCTCGCCGCCGCCGACCAGGTAGATGTCGCCCGAGGTGGGGATGGGCTGGTCGGAGCGGACGTCGACGCGTTCGACGGTGAGGCCACGCTGCCGGGCGCGGCGCTCGACGACGAGGACGTTGCCCTGGTCGCCGTAGGTGCTCAGCAGGTCGGGGTAGACCCAGACGACGCGGAGGCCGGAGCTGCTCATGGGGTGTCGTCCTCGATTCAGTTGCCGACGGCGCGGCGGAGGTCCTGGAAGGCGGTGTAGTTGGCGATGGCCTCGATGCGGCCGGGCGGCAGCGTCTGGAGCGCCTCGGTGAGGCTCTCGCAGACGCGGAAGTCGACGCCGGCGACCTCGAGTCGGACGGCCAGGTCGAGGCGGCGGTCGCCGATGACGGCGATGGGGTGGCCGATCAGGCGTCCGTAGTCGACGTCCCAGAGCCAGGAGGTGTCGGTGCCGTCGGCGCCGCGGGCGTTGACGGAGAGGATGACGGGGGTGGGCGGCGGGTCGATGAGGGAGAACGTCTCGAGCCAGCCCGCGGGGTTCTTGGCCAGGAGCAGCCTGATGTCGCGGCCGCGGTGGCTGACGACGTCGTAGCGTCCGGCGACGGCGGCGACCGACTGCATGCGTTCGAGGGCGATGTGCGGGGGGATGCCGAACGCGGCGGCGGTGGCGGCCGCGGTGGCGGCGTTCGCCTTGTTGGCCCGGCCGGGGAGCTGGAGGCGGATGGGCCAGGCGGAGCCGTTCGGGTCGATGACGGTGTCGCCGGAGAGGACCCAGCTGGGCACGGGGCGGCCGAAGCCGCAGTCGCCGCAGGTCCAGGTGGTGTCGTCGGGGCGGTGGAGCACGCCGCCGCAGGACGGACAGGACCAGGCGTCGTCCTTCCACTCCTGACCGGCCGCCACCCAGACGACGTCGGGGCTGGACGAGGCGGCCCAGACGACGAGGGGGTCGTCGGCGTTGGCGATGACGGTGGCCTTGCTGCCCTGGAGTCCCTCGCGCCAGCGCTCGGCGAGCATGCGGGTCTCGGCGGCGCGGTCGAGCTGGTCGCGCGAGAGGTTGAGCAGGGCGATGGCCTTGGGGGTGACGTCGCGGGCGACGCCCGCGAGGTACTTCTCGTCGACCTCGATGACGCCGAAGCGGGCGGTCGCGCCTCCGGAGAGCGCGGAGGTGATGCCGGCGGGCATGTTGGCGCCGAGGGCGTTGGAGACGACCTCGCCTCCGGCGCGCAGGGCCTCGGCGAT
Organism: Streptomyces radicis; assembly: GCF_003626575.1. Classification (GTDB taxonomy): domain Bacteria; phylum Actinomycetota; class Actinomycetes; order Streptomycetales; family Streptomycetaceae; genus Streptomyces; species Streptomyces radicis. The sequence goes on from NZ_RBDY01000034.1 coordinate 10,297, forward strand.
GAGGCGGGTGGTGGTGGTCTTGCCGTTGGTCGCGGAGACCAGGACGACGTCCAGGTGTCCGGCGAGCCGGGAGAGCAGCTCGGGGTCCACCTTGAGGGCCACCTTGCCGCCGATCACCGAACCGCTGCCGCGGCCCGCGGCCCGCGACACGGCGGCCGCCGCCTTGCCGGCCGTCACGGCCAGCCTCGCCCGCGCCGACAGCGGCTGCGCGCTCTCTGTCATCGTCCTTGTTCCTCCTCGCCCTTGGCCTGGTGCCCAGCCTATCGAGGTCCTGCGCGGGTCCCGCACCGCGTCGGGTCTCGCGCTCGGCGGGGGCGGAGCTTTCCGCCATATGCACTTGTCAGGATAAAAACTACTGTTTGTGCGTTTTAGAGTGCTCGCGGGGAATGCCGCTCGGTCGTTCCATCCGTTTCGGGAGTGCTCATGGTCTTGTCCATTTCGGGGGTCGTCCTGCTCGGTGTCGTCGTCTTCGTGTTCTTCCGCAAGGACGGCCTGAAGCTGTCGCACGCGGCGGTGTGCTCGTTGTTCGGGTTCTATCTGGCGGGGACGGCGGTGGCCCCGAGCATCCAGGCGGGTGGGGCGAGCATCGCCCAACTGCTGGGCGGGATCAGCCTGTAGCGCCATGACTGCGGCGAGGGTCGTCTTCCGCGGGTTCGCGCGGCTGGCCGGGGGTGCCCGGCGGAGGTGGGGGCGGCTGCCCGGGGAACGGCGGCTGCCCGCGGCGGCGGGGGTGGCCGCCGCGGCGCTGCTGGTGGCGGTGGTGCCGTTCGGGCCCGCGGTGTGCGTGGGGGTGCTGCTGGTCGCCGCGGTGTGGGCGGGGCGGGGCGAGGAGGGTCCTGAGCCGGTGGGCGAGCCGGACGTGGAGGCGCGGCTCGCGATGGTGTACGAGGCGCTGGTGCCGTTCTTCGCGTCGGCGGCCGATCCGTCGCCCGAGCCGCTGTACGTGTACGGCGGGGCGTGGGAGCGGTGTTTCACGTCGGTGGCGTTCGGGGGTGACGGGCGGCTGGCGCGGCTGCGGCTGCGGTATCCGGCGTTCTTCCCTGACGGCGACGAGGAGTGCCGGGGGCGGGTGGAGCGGCTGCTGGCCGGGAAGGCGGGGCGGGAGCGGGAGTTCAGGTTCCGGTGGGACGAGGAGCGCGGCGAGCTGGAGATGGTGGTGCTCGGGCCGTTGCCCACGGGGATCGGCGCGCAGCGGTTCGTGACGGGGCCGGGGGAGGTGGTGCTGGGGTTCACGGATCCGGATGTGGTGGACCGTACGGTGCCGGTGCTCGCGGGTCCTGACTACGCGGCGCGGGTGAACGCGGCGCCGGTGGTGTGGCGCACGGGGGTGCGGGCGGCGCACGCGCACCTGCTCGCGGTGGCGCTGCCGGGGGCGGGGGCGACGTCGCTGCTGCGGTCGCTGGCGTTGCAGGCGTTGGACGAGGGGGATGTGCTGTTGGTGGACGGGTGCGGGGCGGGGGGTTTCGGGTGCTTCGCGGGGCGGGCTGGGGTGGTGGCGGCGGAGTCGTCGCCGGGTGGGGCGGTGGCGGCGCTGGAGTGGGCGGCCCGTGAGACGGAACGTCGGCTGCTCGCGGGTGGGGACGGGGTGGTGCGGCCGTTGTGGATCGTGGTGGACCGGCCGGGGCTGCTGCGGCATCTGGCGCGGGTGGAGGGGTTGCGGGATCCGTTGGCGCTGCTCGACGTTCCGCTGCGGTTCGGGCGGGCGGGGCGGGTGACGGTGGCGCTGGCCGAGCAGTTCGAGGGGCTTGCGGCGTTGGGCGGGGCCGTTCCGGTGTGCGCGCGGGCGCGGGTGGTGCTGGGGGCGGTGTCGGGTGAGCAGGCGGGCGCGGTGCTCGGGGTGGCGCCGCGGGTGATGCCGTCGGGGTGGGCGCCGCCGGGGCGGGGGTTCGCGCGGCTGGGGACGGGGCCCGTGCTGCGGTTGCAGGTGCCGGCGACCCCCGATCCGGGGGACGCGGCGACGGACGAGATGCTGCGGCGCGCGGTGTTGGCGCTGCTGCCGCAGCGGGCGGGGGCGGTGGCGCCGCGCGGGGGCGGGGACTGAACGGTCGGGGCGTTCGGGGGCCGGGTCGGGGTGGGGGTCGGGGTGGGTCAGGCGGTGGCGAGGGCGCTGAGGGGGTCGTCGAGGACGGGCTGCCAGGCGAGCTCGGCGGCGCCGACCAGGCTGTTGTGGTCGAGGGTGCAGGGCTCGATGGGGACGGCGCCGCTCCTCCCCCACAGGCTTCGTTCCTCCACGACCGCGCGCAGCCGGTCGGGGTCGGCGGCCAGCAGCCAGCGGTGCAGGCCGCCGAGGATGATGCGGTCGGGGTTGAGGATGTTGACGAGTCCGGCGAGGCCGAGGCCGAGGCGGTCGATGACGGTGGCGGTGGCGTCGCGGACGGCGGGGTCGGTGGCGTGCTCGCCGGTGAGCAGGTCCTGGGCCTGGGCCAGGAGGGATCCCGCGGGTCCTGGGGCGCGGCCCGCGGCCTCGAGGAGGGCGAGCGGGTCGGTCTCGACGTCGAGGCAGCCGCGGCTTCCGCAGTGGCAGGGGCGGCCGCCGGGGTCGACGGTCAGGTGGCCGACCTCGAGGGCGAGTCCCGCGCTGCCGCTGTGCAGGCGGCCTTCGAGGACGAGGGCGCCGCCGACGCCGCGGTGGCCGGTGGCGACGCACAGCAGGTGCGCGGCGCCGTGGCCCGCGCCGTGGCGGTGCTCGGCGAGGGCGGCGAGGTTGATGTCGTTGCCGCAGTGGCCGGTGACGTCGAGGCCCGCGGCGGCGAGGCAGTCGTTGAAGATGTCGCGGACGGGGGCGCCGGCGGGCCAGGCGAGGTGGAGGGGGTTGAGCGCGGTGCCCTCGGGCTCGGCGACGGCCGAGGGGACGGCGAGCCCGGCGCCGACGCAGCGGCGGCCGGTGTCGCGCAGCAGGCCCGCGCCCGCGGCGACCACCTCGCCGAGGACCTGGGCGGGGTCGGCGTCGACGGTCACGCAGCCGGGGGCGGTGGCGACGATGCGGCCGCCGAGGCCGACGAGGGCGGCGCGGAAGCCGTCGGCGTGCACCTGGGCGGCGAGGGCGACGGGGCCGTCGGCGGCGACGGACAGCCGGTGGGAGGGGCGGCCCTGGCTGCCGGGGGCGGCGCTGGGCCTGGAGTCGACGGTGATGAGGCCGAGGGTCTGCAACTCGCCGGCGACGGCGCCCGCCGTGGCCCGGGTGACGCCGAGTTCGGTGGTGAGGACGGCGCGGGTGGGGGCGCGCCCTGTGTGCACGAGTTCGAGCGCGGGGCCGAGGGCGTTCCGGCCTCTGTCGAGCCTGGTCCGGGGGGAGGTCACCCGCCTATTCTGGCTTTGTGTCTCCAATAAACAAATTGCGGGCGGCCCTGGTGCCCGGCCCGCGGCGCGCGAGCGGGCCCCAACCGCCGGACGGCGCCGGGTCGTTGCGCGGGTCGCGAGGGGCGCTGACGGCGTTCTTCGCGCTCGGCGGCTTCGTGTTCGGGGGGTGGGTGGTGCGCATCCCCGACATCAAGGACCAGACGGGGGCGTCGTCGAGCGCGCTCGGGCTGGCGCTCCTGGGCGTGTCGGCGGGCGCGGTGGTGACGATGACGCTGGTCGGGCTGCTGTGCCAGCGGTACGGCAACCACCCGGTGGCCGTCGTGGCGGGCACGCTGCTGGCGCTGAGCGTGGCGCTGCCGCCGCACACGCAGTCGGCGGCGACGCTGGGGGCGGTGCTGCTGGTGTTCGGCACGGCGTTCGGCGCGATGAACGTGGCCGTGAACAGCGCCGCGGTGGACATGGTCGCGGCGTTGCGGAGACCGGTGATGCCCGGCTTCCACGCGGGGTTCAGCCTGGGCGGCATGCTGGGCGCGGGGCTGGGCGGGCTGGTGGCCGAACACCTCAGCGCCGCCTGGCACCTGGCGTTCCTTGCGGCCATCGGGGTGGGGATCGCCACGGTGGCGGGGTGGGTGCTGCTGACGCGTCCCGCGCCCGCGTCCGTGCTCAGGGGGCGTGCGGGCGGCGGGGAGAACGGCGGGGACGCGGACGAGGCGCCGCGCGGCCGGACGCGGTGGGTGGTGGCGGTGCTCGGCTTCGTCGCGCTGTGCACGGCCTACGGAGAGGGCGCGCTCGCGGACTGGAGCGCGCTGCACCTGCGGGAGTCGCTCGACGCGAGCGCCGGGGTGGCCGGCGCGGGGTACGCGGTGTTCGCGCTGGCGATGACGGTGGGTCGGCTGACGGGCACGGCGACGCTGCGGCGGCTCGGGCAGGAGCGGACGCTGATGGCCGGTGGCGCGACGGCGGCGGGCGGGATGGTGCTGGCGTCGCTCGCGCCCACCGTGTGGCTGGCGCTCCTCGGGTTCGTGGTGACGGGGCTCGGCCTGGCCAACATCTTCCCCGTCGCCATCGGGCAGGCCGGGGCGCTCGCCGGGCCGCGCGGCGTCGCGGCCGCCTCGACCCTGGGTTACGGCGGGCTGCTGCTCGGCCCGGTGGCGATCGGGTTCCTCGCGGACTGGTTCTCGCTGCCCGCGGCGATGACCACCGTGGCGCTGCTCTCCGCGGTGGCCACGGTGACCGTGTGGGCGCTGCGCGGGGCGCTGAGGCCGCAGGCTGGCGCCGTACGCTGAGGGCCATGAGGACCAGGCCCGAGGATGTCGGGGACGAGGAACTGGCCGCCGCTGTACGGGAGTCGTGGGGGTGGTCACCCGCCGCGGTGCGCCATGCGCCGGTCGGCTTCGGCGACCACCACTGGGTGGCCGACGACGCCGCGGGCGGGCGCCGGTTCGTCACGGTGACGGACCTGGGGCGGCGGGGTGCGGAGGCCGCGGCGGCCGGGTTCGCGGGGCTGCGGGCGGCGTTGGAGACCGCCGTGGCGCTGGCGGCGGACGGCGGCCTCGACTGCGTGGTCGCCCCGCTGCCGACCGGGCGTGGCGAGGCGGTGCGGCGGTGGGGCGAGCGGTACGCGCTGTCCGTCTTCCCGTTCGTCGACGGCGTCGCCGGGGACTTCGGCGACGCGGTGCCGACGGGCGAACGGGTCGCGCTGGCCCGGCTGTTGGCCGAGCTGCACCGGGCGACGCCCGCCGTGCCGGACGCGCCGGCGCACGACGTGGCCCTCGCCGGACGCGACGTGGTCGTGTCGGCGCTCGACGAGCTGGGCGCGGCCTGGTCCGGCGGCCCCTTCGCCGAGCCCGCGCGCGAGCTGCTGGCCTGGTACGGCGCGGGGGTGCTGCGCGACGTGCTGGCGTGGTTCGACGAGCTGGCCGCGCGCGTCCTCGCCGACGGCGGGGCGCCGGTGGTCACGCACGGCGAGCCGCACCCGGGGAATGTGCTGCGGGCGGGCGGGCGGCGCCACCTGGTGGACTGGGACACCGTGGGGCTCGCGCCGCCCGAGCGCGACCTGTGGCTGGCGACGGCCGGGGACCCGGCGGCGCTCGACGCGTACGCGGCGGCCTCGGGGCGGGAGCCGTCGGCCGAGGCACTCTCGCTGTACCGGCTGCGCTGGGACCTGGACGATCTCGCCACGTTCCTGGGCGAGTTCCGCGGCCCGCACCGGCGCACGCCCGACACCGGGATCGCGTGGGACGGCCTCGCGGGCGCGGTGGAACGGGCGGTGGCCGCGCTGCCGGGCACGGCCGGGCGGCGCGGCCGGTGAGCGGCGGCGGTCCGCTGGCGCGGGCGCTGCGCGAGCCGGGCGATCCGCCGCTGCGGCCGCTGCCCGGCGCGGTGGCCGGGCTGCTGGTCGAGCTGGCCGCGCCGCCGCGGCTGGCGGCGCATCTGCGGGCGGTGCACGACGTGGCCCACCAGCTGGTCGACTGGGTTCGACTCCGCCGTCCCGCGCTGCCGTTGGACCGGGAGGCGGTGCTGTTCGGCGCGGCCACGCACGACATCGGCAAGGTCGCGTGGGTGGCCGAGCTCTCCGGGCCAGGCGCCGCGCACGAGGAGGCCGGGCGGCGGCTCCTGCTGGAACGCGGGGTCGAGCCGCGTCTCGCGCGCTTCGCGGGGACGCACGCCGCGTGGGACCGGCCGGGGGTGGGGCTCGAGGACCTGCTGGTGAGCGTCGCGGACAAGGTCTGGAAGAACAAGCGCGTGCCCGACCTCGAGGACCGGCTGCTCGCGCTGCTCGTGGCCGCGGGCGGCGGGGAGCGGTGGGCGGAGTTCCTGGCGCTCGACGAGGAGTTGGAACGGATCGGCGCGGGGGCCGACGGGCGGCTGGCGTTCCAGGCGGCCTTCCCGGTGCGAACCTGACGGAACAGTCCGCCGGTTGGGCGTGACATGGAGGGAACGAACCGAGGTTACCCATGGGTAGGGGCGCGTGGTAGCGTCCTGGCATGGCTCGTTCGGTCAGGCCGGGCACGCTGCGCCGGCTGATGCGCTGGTGGCCGCCGTTCCGCGGGGCCGGGGTGCGGGTGCAGGAGATCGCCGACGACTGGGGGCACGTCCGGGTGCGGCTGCGCCTCGGCCGGTGGAACCGGAACTGGTTCGGGACGCAGTTCGGCGGCTCGCTGTACGCGATGTGCGACCCGTTCTGGGCGCTGATGCTCGTGCAGCGGCTCGGCCGTGGCTATGTGGTGTGGGACAAGTCGGCGGAGATCGAGTACGTCTCCCCCGGGCGCGGCGACGTGTTCGCGGAGTTCACGCTGCCCGAGGAGCGCGTGGCCGAGATACGGGCGGCGGCCGAGGGCGGCGAGAAGGTGCTGCCGTGGTTCGTGTGCACGGTGGTGGCGGCGGACGGCACGGTGGTGGCGCGGGTGCGCAAGCAGGTGTACGTGCGGCGGCGTCAGCCCAGCCAGCCGGGCCGCACCAGCCCCGACTCATAGGCCAGCACCACGAGTTGGGCCCGGTCGCGGGCGCCGAGCTTGACCATGGCGCGGCTGACGTGGGTCTTGGCGGTCAGCGGCGAGACGACCAGCCGCCGGGCGATCTCCTCGTTGGACAGCCCGATGCCGACCAGGGCCATCACCTCCCGCTCCCGCTCGGTGAGCTCGGCGAGCCCGGCCCCGGCCGCGGGCTCCTTGGAGCGGGCGGCGAACTCGGCGATCAGGCGGCGGGTGACCCCGGGCGAGAGCAGCGCGTCGCCCGCCACGACCGCCCGGACGGCGCGGACCAGCTCGTCGGGCTCGGTGTCCTTGACCAGGAAGCCCGACGCGCCCGACCTGATGGCCTCGAAGACGTACTCGTCCAGCTCGAACGTGGTGAGCATGACGACCCGCACCCCCGCGAGCCCCGGGTCGTCGGTGATGCGGCGGGTGGCTGCCAGGCCGTCGAGCACCGGCATCCGGATGTCCATCAGCACCAGATCGGGGCGGCGTTCGCGCACCAGGGCCAGGGCCTGCTCGCCGTCCGCGGCCTCGCCGGTGACCTCGATGTCGGGCTGCGCGTCCAGCAGAGCGCGGAACCCCGCCCGCACCAGCACCTGGTCGTCGGCGAGCAGTACCCGGATCACGTCGTCTCCTCCTCGCGCGGGTGGGGCCGGTCGGTCAGGGGCAGCCGGGCGGTGACGCGGAATCCCCCGTCGGGCCCGGGACCGGCGGCCACCGTACCGCCGAAGGCCGCGGCGCGTTCCCGCATGCCGACCAGGCCGTTGCCGCCGCCGCTGCCGCCCTGAGTGGGCGGCCCGTCGTCGTCCACGCGCAGCTCCAACGCGTCGGGGCTGTAGCACAGCAGGACGCGGGCGGTGCGGGAGCCCGAGTGCCTGACGGTGTTGGTCAGCGCCTCCTGCACGATGCGGAACGCCGCGAGGTCGGCACCCGGCGGCAGGGGGGCGGGCGTGCCGCGGGTCTCGGTGGCGACCGACAGGCCCGCGCGGCCCGCCTGTTCGGCGAGCTCGGGCAGCCGGTCGAGCCCGGGGGCGGGGGCGCGGGGCGCGGCGCCGGGGGTGCGCAGGGTGTCGAGGACCTGGCGCACCTCGCCGAGTGCCTCCTTGCTCGCGGCCTTGATGGTGGTCAGGGCGGTGCGGGCCTGTTCGGGGTCGGAGTCGAGGAGGGCGAGGCCCACGCCGGCCTGGACGTTGATCACCGAGATGCTGTGGGCCAGCACGTCGTGCAGCTCACGGGCGATGCGCAGCCGTTCCTCGTCAGCGCGGCGGCGTTCGGCCTCGCGGCGGGCGGCCCGTTCCCTGGCCAGCTGCTCGCGGCGGACGCGGGCCAGCTCGGAGACGGCGAGCACCGCCACGGCCCACGCGGCCAGGCCGCCGTCCACGCCCCAGCCGCGGGCGGTGTCCCCCTCGGGCGGCAGCCAGCGGTACAGCCAGTGCCCGACGGCCAGGTGCCCGGCCCACAGCAGGCCCATGGCGGACCAGGCGGCCCGGCGGTGCCCGGTGACGACGGCGCCGAACGCCCCCACCACGACGCTCAGGATCACCGGCCCGTACGGGTAGCCGAGGGAGAGGTAGAGCAGCGCGATCGCGGCGGTGCCGACGGCGACCCGGGCGGGGGCGCGGTGGCGCACGAGCAGCAGCGCGGGGCCGAGGACCAGCAGGGCGCGGGAGAGGGCGTCGAGGTCGAGGCGCTCGGGCTGGCTGACGGCGGCGAAGTGCGAGCCGACGAACTGGAAGACCAGGACCGCGAGGGTCGACAGCCACGGGAGCCTGGCCGCCGGGGGCGGGTCGGCGAGCCAGCGCTGCCAGGGCGGGCCGTGGTGGCGGCCCGCCCTCGTGGGAGGTGCGGTCATGGCGGTCACGCTAGTCGGCGGGGCGGGTGGCCGCGTCAGCCGCGCGTGGTCATCCCGCGTACTCCCTCGGCAGTACGGCGTCCCCGCGCTCCCCCGGCCCTTCGGGCGCGGGGGCCGGGGCGGGCGGCGGGCTCTCGGCGAGGCCGATCCGGGCGTGCAGGCGGCGCAGGGGGCGCGGGGCCCACCAGTTGGCGCGCCCGGCCAGGCGCATGGAGACCGGCAGCAGCACCATGCGGATCAGGGTGGCGTCGGCCAGGATGACCAGCGCCGTGCCGATGCCCAGCTCCTTGAGGAAGACGACGCCGCTGGTCGCGTAGGTGGCGAAGGTCAGGACCAGGATGCCCGCGGCGGCGGTGATCAGGGGCGCGGTGCGGCCGATGCCCGCGGCCACGGCGGAGCGGGTGTCGCCGGTGCGGTCGTGCTCCTCCTTGATGCGGGCCAGCAGGAACACCTCGTAGTCCATGGACAGGCCGTAGGTGACGCAGAACATCAGCATCGGGATGCTGGGCTCGATCGATCCCGTGGGGGTGAAGCCGAGGACGCCGGAGAGGTTGCCGTCCTGGAAGACCCACACCAGGGCGCCGAACATCACCGAGAGGCTCAGGAGGTTGAGCACCGTGGCCTTGACCGGCAGCAGCACGCTTCCGGTCATCAGGAAGAGGACGCCGCACGTGATCAGCAGGATCAGCACGGCCACCAGCGGGACGCGGTCGAGCAGGGTGGCGCGGAAGTCGGTCGTCTCGGCCGGGTAGCCGCCGACCAGGGTGCCCTCGGGGGCGGGCACGGCGCGGATGTCGGCGACCAGGCCCGGCACGTCGCCGTCCATGGCCTCCTGGGTGGGCACCACGGAGAGGCGGGTGGTGCCGTCGGGGGCGGTCATCTCCCCCGTGGCGGCCGGTGCGGGGGCGACGCGTTCGCCGTCCCGGTGGATGCCCTCGGGGGAGACGACGTGGAAGACGCCATCGACGCGGGAGAGCGCGGCGGCCCGCTCGGCGGTGGCGGCCGGGTCGGCCGGTCCCTCGGTGACGACGAAGATCGTGTCCGTCGGCTCGGCGGCGAAGTGTTCGCGGACCTCCTCGGACGCGACGCGGCTCGACGTGCCCTCGGGGAGGGTGCGCTGGTCGGGCAGGCCGAGGCGCAGGCCGAGCAGCGGGGAGGCCAGGAACAGCAGCACGGCGAGCGCGGCGGTGCCGGTGAGCACCGGGCGGCGCATCACGGCGAGCGCCGTGCGGTGCCAGAAGCGGCCGGGCGCCCCGGTGGCCGGGCGGTCGACGCGGTGGCCCCAGCGGACGAGCGCGGCGGGCAGCACGACGACGGCGCCCGCGACGGCCGTGGCGACCACCAGGATGCCGGCGTAGGCGAAGGAGCTGAGGAAGAAGAACGGGAAGACCAGCAGCGTGCTCAGGGAGACGGCGACGGTGACGCCGCTGAAGACGATCGTGCGGCCCGCGGCGGGCACGGCGTGCGCGACGGCCTCCTCGACGGTGCGGCCCGCGGCGCGCTCCTCGCGGTAGCGGTTGATGAGGAACAGGCTGTAGTCGATGCCGAGGCCGAGCCCGAGGACCAGCGCGAGGTTGGCGGCGAAGGTGGAGACCTCGGTGAACTGCGCGAGCAGCCGCAGCCCTGCCATCGTGCCGAGCACGGAGAACAGCCCGACGCCGACGGTCAGCAGCGCGGCGACGGTGCGCCGGTAGACCAGGATCAGCAGCAGCAGGACGGACGGCAGGACGATCGCCTCGGCGGTCAGGAAGTCCCTGGCGGCCTGCTCGCCGATCTGCCGTGACACCTCTTCCTGCCCGCCGACGGTGACGCTGATCTCCGGTGTGTCGCGGGCCAGCTCGGGCGACAGGTCGGCCAGCTCGGCGCGCGTCTCGGTCGCGCTGCCCTCGAGGCGGGCCAGGATCAGGGCGCGCTCGCCGCCGGTGGAGCGCAACGCCGGGTCGCCGCCGTCCCAGTAGGAGGACACGTCGCTGACCATGGGGTGCCCGGCCAGCTCGTCGGCCAGGTCGCGGCCCGCGGCGGCGACCGCCGGGGCGTCCACGTCGCCGCCCTCGGCCGTCACCAGGAGCGCCAGGTTGGGGTTCCCGGTGCCGAACTCCTCCCGCAGGACGTCCTGTGCCCGCACCGACTCGGTGCCGGGCGCGTCCCAGCGCGCGAGGTCCAGGTCGGCCTGCGCCCCGGCCCCGTAGGCGCCGAGGCCCAGCAGCAGTGCGGTCGCGGCCAGCAGAATCGCGCCGCCGCGCCGCGCCACCAGGCGGCCGAGCAGCGTCAGCGGCCCGCGCCTCGCGTCGTTACGCCGTGCCATGAAGTCGTTCCCTTTCACCGATCGGGTCCCCCGACGGGTCCCGCGCCGGATCCCGCACCAGGTCCCACCTGAGGTCCCACGGGCCCGCTCAGGGCCACGCTGGCGCGGGGCGCTGACCGGGCGCTGGAACGTCCACGGGAACGACCGCTGGAACGCCGCGCCGACGGGTTAACCTCGACGCATGGGCGAGGGGTTGCGATTCGAGCTGCTTGGACCGTTGCGGGCGTTCGGCCCCGAGGGCGAGGTGCCGCTCGGGGCGCCGCGGCAGCGGGCGGTGCTCGCGGTGCTGCTGCTCCAGGAGGGGCGGCCGATGACCTACGCGGCCCTGGTGGACGCCGTCTGGGGAGAGCGGCCGCCGGCCCATGTGCGGAACCTGGTGCAGAAGTATGTGTCGGGGCTGCGGCGGGCGTGCGCGGGCGCGGCGCCCGACGGGTCGGGGCCCGAGCTGCGGTGGACCGGCAGCGGGTATGTGCTGAGCGGCGCGGTGATCGCGGACCTGGCCGAGCGGCGCGCGCTGTTGGCGCGGGCGGTCGCGGCCAGGGACGGCGGTGACGGAGGGCGCGCGCTGGAGCTGGCGGGGCGCGCGGAGGCGCTGTGGCGCGGGGAGTTCGCCGAGGGCCTCGCGGGCCCGTTCCTGGCGGCGGAGCGGCTGCGGTGGGCGGAGAAGCGGCTGATGGTGCTCGAGGCGCGTCTCGCGGGCCAGTTGGATCTCGGGCGCTACCACGAGTGCGTGCACGAGCTGGTGCGGCAGGTCGCGGAGCACCCGATGCGGGAGCGGCTGGTGTGGCTGCTGATGCTGGCGCTGTACCGCAGCGGGCAGGCGACGGAGGCGCTCGTGGCGTTCGAGGACGCGCGGCGGCGGATCGCGGAGGAGATGGGCTCCGACCCGGGTCCGGCGCTGCGCGCCCTCCATGAGCGGATGCTGCGTCAGGACCCGGCGCTGCTGCCCGAGTCGGTGCTGGCCTCCTGAGGCTCCGCGTCCTTGGCCGCGGACCGTCTGCCGCCCGCCTGCTGCCGGTCGAGCACCGCGAGCGCCCGGCGGGCGGCGGGGTGGGTGCGGACGAGCCCGGCCAGGGTGGTGGAGCCGCGCGTGACGCGGGTGAACGCCGCCCACGCGGGGCGGAAGCCGATCATCGCGGTGTGCACAAGACCGGGGCGCTGGGCGTACGCGGCCAGCATGCGGCGGCCCACCCCCATCTCGACGCCGAGACCCGACTTGACGGCGAACGTGTAGTTGAGCGCCTGGCGGCGGGCGTCCACCGCGTCGCCCGCCTCGGCGATGCGCACGGCCCACTGACCCGCGAGCCGCCCCGAGCGCAGCGCGAACGAGATGCCCTCGCGCGTCCACGGCTCGAGCAGCCCGGCCGCGTCCCCGCACACCAGGACCCGGCCGCGGGAGAGCGGCGAGTCGTCGGTGCGGCAGCGGGTGAGGTGGCCCGAGGAGACGGACGGCTCGAACCCCGCCAGGCCCAGGCGGGCGGTGAAGTCCTCCAGGTAGCGCTTGGTCGCCGCCCCGTCGCCGCGGGCGGAGATCACGCCGACGGTCAGGGTGTCGCCCTTGGGGAAGACCCAGCCGTAGGAGCCCGGCAGCGGGCCCCAGTCGATCAGCGCCCGGCCCTTCCAGTCCGCGGCCACCTCAGGCGGCACCGGGATCTCGGCCTCGAGGCCGAGGTCCACGTGGTCGAGCCGCACGCCGACATGGGCGCCTATCCGGCTGGCGCTGCCGTCGGCGCCGACCACGGCGCGGGCCAGCAGCGTCTCCCCCGACGAGAGCACCACGGCGACGGTGCGCCGGTCGGGGACGGCCGGGCCGTGCTGCTCGACGCGCGAGACGGTGGCCCTGGTGCGCAGCTCGGCCCCGGCCTTGACGGCGGACTCGACCAGGCGCTGGTCGAACTCGGGGCGGTTCACCAGGCCGAAGAGCATCCGCTTGGAGCGGCGGGTGCGGGTCATGCGGCCGTTGAGGGAGAACGTCACGGCGTGCACGCGGTCGCGCAGCGGCAGCTCGAAGCCGGGGGGCAGGGCGTCCCGCGTGGGCCCGATGATGCCGCCGCCGCACGTCTTGTACCGCGGCAGCTCCGCCTTCTCCAGCAGCAGCACCCGGCGACCGGCCTCCGCCACGGCGCGGGCGGCCGACGCCCCACCGGGGCCCGCCCCCACCACCACCACGTCCCACACCGTTCCGGCCCCGGCTTCGTTCTCGTCACTCACGATCTGCTGCCGCTCCCCGCTGCGTCCTCACGTTTCGGTCACCGCACGGCATCCTAGTTCGCCGGGGTGGGGTGACCTGGCTGTGGGATGATCGGCGGCATTCCCAGGCTTTCGTACAGATGTCGCAGGTGTGTCCCTCCGGCGCACCCGTGAGGAGCGTTCCCATGGAGCACAGTCCCGAACACGCCGCCGTCTCCGCCGCCGTCGCCGCCCTCATGCCGGGGGCCAGGGACGAGCTGGCCGAGCTGGTGGCGTTCCGCTCCGTCGCCGATCCCGAGCTGTTCCCGCCGGCCGAGTGCGAGGCGGCGGCGCGGTGGGTGGCCGCCGCGCTGGAGCGCGAGGGCTTCTCCGAGGTGGCCCTGCTCGAGACCCCGGACGGCACCACGTCGGTGTACGGCCACCTGCCCGCTCCCACGGGCGCGCCCACCGTTCTGCTGTACGCGCACTACGACGTGCAGCCGCCGCTCGACGAGACGGCGTGGACGTCACCGCCGTTCGAGCTGACCGAGCGGGAAGGCCGCTGGTACGGGCGGGGCGCGGCCGACTGCAAGGGCGGCCTGCTGATGCACCTGCTCGCGCTGCGCGCGCTGCGGGCCGCGGGGGGCCCGCCGGTCGGCGTGAAGGTGGTCGTGGAGGGCTCGGAGGAGCAGGGCACGGGCGGCCTCGAGCGCTACGCCGAGCAGCACCCCGAGCTGCTGGCCGCGGACGCCGTGGTGATCGGCGACACCGGCAACTTCAGGGCCGGGCAGCCCACGGTGACGGCGATGCTGCGCGGCATGGTGGCGGTGCGCGTGACGGTGGAGACGCTCGCGGGGAACCTGCACTCGGGCCAGTTCGGCGGCGCGGCGCCCGACGCGCTGGCGGCGCTGGTGCGGATCCTGGCGTCGCTGCACGCCGATGACGGCTCGACCACGGTGGACGGGCTGGCCGCGGACGGGGTCTGGCGGGGCACCGCGTACCCGGACGAGACGTTCCGCGAGGACGCCAGGGTGCTCGACGGGGTCGGGCTGATCGGCTCGGGCGCGGTGGCGGACCGGGTGTGGGCGCGCCCCTCGGCGACGGTGCTCGGCATCGACTGCCCGCCCGTGGTGGGCGCGACGCCCTCGGTGCAGGCGGGCGCGCGGGCGCTGGTGAGCCTGCGGGTGCCGCCCGGCGTGGACACGGACGAGGCGAGCGCGCTGCTCGCGGCGCACCTGGAGCGGCGCGCGCCGTGGGGCGCGCGGGTCACCGTCGAAGCGGCGGGCGAAGGACAGCCGTTCCGCGCGGACACCGCGAGCCCGGCGTACGCGTCGATGGCCGCGGCGATGCGGGAGGCGTACGACGGGACGGAGATGGCGGTGGTGGGCCAGGGCGGCTCCATCCCGTTGACCCACACGCTGGCCACGCTCTACCCGAAGGCGGAGCTGCTGCTGATCGGCCTGAGCGACCCGGCCGCCAGGATCCACGCGGTGGACGAGAGCGTGTCGCCGGACGAGTTGGAGCGGATGGCCGTGGCGGAGGCGCTGTTCCTCCGGCGGTACGCGGCCGCCGCGCGCGGCTGACGCCCGCGCCGACCGAGGCCCCCGCGGTGGTCGCCGCGGGGGCCTCGGTCGGCCGGTGGCCGGGTCGGCGGTGCCGGGTCAGCGGTGGCGCCCCGCGCGGCGGCGGGCCAGCACGACGCCGCCGGTGACGGCGGCCGCGGTGAGCCCGGCACCCGCCCACAGCATGGTGTCGCCGTCGTCGTCCTGGCTGCCGCCGACGCCGGCCTGGGCGCCGCGGGTCGGGGAGGCGGTCGAGGTGGCGGTGGTGGTGACGGTCGAGGTGGGGGTCGGCGAGGCCGTGGCGGCCAGGATGGTCAGGGTCGCGGTGCCGGTCTCGGGCCCGCAGGTGAACGTCACGTCGAACTCGGCGCCCACCCGCGCGTCGGCGTCCACGGTCGTCCTGGCGCTCTGAAGCTGCCCGGGCATGCCGAGCACCACCTCGTCGAAGACGGCGGACTCGGCCGTCGCCTCGAACCGGGTGCAGTTGGTCACGGTCAGATCCACGGCCCCGCCGGGCCTGACGGCGGCCGGGGAGACGCTGAAGCCGAACGACACGTCGTCGCCCTGGGCCGGTGCGTGGGCGAGCGCGGCGGGCGCCCCCACGGTGAAGAACGTCGCACTCAGCCCGGCGGCGGCCAGTGCGGTTCGCGGTCTGCTCATCGGAAGGCTCCTTCGTCGGATGTGCGCGTCACCCCGCGAAGCGACCGTAAGCCGACGAGAGGTCATACAACCCTTTGAAAGGGACATATGGGTTACGCGGTGGGGCCGTTCGCGTCACGCCGAGCCGGTCATGTGGGCGAAGACCACGACGTTGTCCTGGTAGCCCGAGTCCTGGGAGAAGCTGCCGCCGCACGTGATCAGGCGCAGCTCGGGGCGGCCGGTGTCCTCGTAGACGTACTCCGGCAGGCTCTCCTTGTCGAAGACCGCTATGTCGTAGACGCTGAACCGCGCCGCCGTCCCGTCCTCGCGGATCACCTCGACGCCCGCGCCGACGCTCAGCGCGCCCAGGCCGTAGAAGACGGCGGGGCCCGCGGCGTTGTCCACGTGGCCGACGACGACGGCGGTGCCGGGGGTGCCGGGCGAGGGGGCGTCCTGGAGCCAGCCGGCGAGGTTCTGGATCTCCTGCGGCGGCGCCTCGAGCCAGCCGTCCTGGTCGAGGCCGACGCCGGTCAGCGGGGCCTCGACCGCGATCGACGGGATGGACACCCACGTCGGCACGGCCGGTGGCAGCGCGGGGACGGCCTCGCCCGACGGCCCCTGCCCCGGCGTCGCCTGCGCGGCGTGGCGCTCGCCCGACGGCTGCGGCGGCGGACCGGCCTGGCCCTCGGTGCCGGCGATCATGATGGTGACGCCGAGGACCACCACGCACGCCATCGACGCGAGGGCGGCCCGGCGGCCCCAACCGGCGCCGTCCTCGCTGGGATCGGCGCGGTGGGGATCGTGATCCGGTATGTACTCCGGCAGGCGCATCGCGGTCACCGCTCCGGGAGGTCCTCCCCGATCCGGGGCCATCGGCACCACGCTAAGACCGCGGGGGGCGCGGCGCGATTCGGCGGAACGGCGCCCCACCGGGTCAGACGCCGACCGGGACGCCCGCCTCCAGGTTGAGCGCACGGCCCTCGGCGCGGGCGCGCAGCGCCCAGCGGAGCCGGGCGAAACGGCCGGGCGACAGCAGCCGTTCGGCCTCGTCCTCGGCGGCGAAGCGCCAGGCGCGCAGCTCCGCGCCGGGCAGCAGCACCTCCCGCATGCGGTCGGCCTCGAGCCTGCCGCCGTCGAACAGCAGGCGCAGCCCTCCGAACCGCGGCGGCCGGGGCGGCTCCCAGTCCACGATCAGCAGCGCGGGCTCGCGCGGCAGCCGCAGGCCCAGCTCCTCGGCCACCTCGCGGACGGCCGCGCGGGCGGGTGACTCCCCGTCCTCGACCACGCCGCCGGGGAACTCCCAGCCCGGCTTGTAGGTCGGGTCGACCAGCAGCACCCGGTCGTGGTCGTCGAAGAACAGCACGCCCGCCGCGAGCGTCTGGCCGTTGGGCGCGGGGGTCTGCACGATCTCGCACGTGCCCTCGCCCCGCCGGACGCCCTCGGCCAGCGCCTCGGCGGTCTGCCGCGGGGTGAGCCCGGACGTCTCGACGGTGTACGCGTCGGCCGTCAGCCAGGGCAGCGCGGCGGTGTACTGCGGCAGGTGGCTGAGACACCAGCCGCGCACCGCGTCGCCGCCCTCGGCCGCGCGCAGCTCGATCCTTCTGCGGAGGAACGTTTCTTCAACGGCGAGCAGGAAGTGCTGCACCCGGATCCCGCAGGCCGCGAGGCCGCCGAAGATCTCGTCGCGGTGCTCCTGGCACAGCAGCGACATGGGCGCGATCAGCGGCCCCGGCAGCTCGGAGAGCAGGGCGACGGCGGTGTCCACCACCAGGCGGCGCCAGGCGGGGAGGTCCTGCACGTCGTCCACCTGCGCCAGCCGCTCCTTGGGCAGCGCCTGCCGCAGCCCGTCCGCCACCAGCTGGGGGTCGTAGAGCGCGCTGCCCGGCAGCAGGTGGAGCAGCTCGTGGGCCGCGGTGGTCTTGCCGGCCCCGAACGCCCCGTTCAGCCAGATGATCACGGGATCCCCCTCCTTGTCGCCCCCCAGGTCAGTTGCCCGCTGCACCCACTGCCAAAAACGTGCCCGGGTCGCTCCAACAGGCGGCCGCCGCGCCGACCAGTCCCGCGTCGGTCCCGAGCTGGGCGGGGACCACCTCGAGGTCGCGCACGAACGGCAGCGTGGCGTACTCGCGCAGCGCGCGGCGCAGCGGCGCGAACAGCACCTCGCCCGACTGGCTCACTCCCCCGCCGATCACCACGGTCTCGATCTCGATCAGCGTGGCGGTCGCGGCGATGCCCGCGGCCAGGGCGCGGGCGGAGCGGTCGAACGCCTCGAGGGCCAGGGGGTGGCCGTCGCGGGCGGCCACCGCGACGCCCGCCGCGGTGGTGTCGCCCTCGGGGTCGGCGGGGCGCCAGCCGGCGGCGAGGGCGTAGCGGGCGATGTTGGTGCCGGAGGCGATGCGTTCGACGCAGCCGCGGCCGCCACACGGGCACAGGTCGCCGTTGAAGTCGACGCTGATGTGGCCGATGTGGCCGGCGTTGCCCGTGGGGCCAGGGCGCAGCCTGCCGTCGGTGATGAGGCCGCCGCCGACGCCGGTGGAGACGACCATGCACAGGACGTCGGAACGGCCGCGGGCGGCGCCGCGCCAGTGCTCGCCCGCGGCGATGGCGGCGCCGTCGCCGACCAGGGTGACGGGCAGCTCGCCCGTGGTCGCGCGGACGCCCTCGACGAGCGGGAAGTCGCGCCAGCCGGGGATGTTGACGGGGCTGACGGTCCCGGTGCGGGCGTCGACAGGGCCCGCGCTGCCGATGCCGACGGCGGCGACGCGCGACCACGACGCGTGCCGGGTGAGCCCGCCGAGCACCTCGGTGAGGGCCGCCATGACGCGGTCCGCCGACTCCCCCGCGGGGGTGGGGAGTTGAACGCGGTGGAGGAGATCGCCGGTGCCGTCCACGAGGGCCCCGGCGATTTTGGTGCCGCCGATGTCCACGGCGGCGACAAGATCAGTGGTCATGTGCGGAAAGCCTGGTCCGTGGTGGGCGGGTTGTCCAGCGCGTTCGGACGGGTGTGCGAGCGGTCACGCGGCGGTCACCGCCCGGGGGCGGCGCGACCGGCGAGGGGGGCGATCCGGTGGGGGTCGAGGCCGGTGAGGCGCGTCACCTCGTCGCGGTCGAGGGCGCCGCAGTCGAGGCCGCGCAGCAGGAACCCCCCGAGCGCGCGGGCGGTGGCGGGCTCGTCGAGGACGCCACCGCCGGTGGCCCCCGCGGCGTAGGCGGCCAGGCGGGAGGCGGCGTCGGGCAGACCCTCGCGGTAGAAGGCGTAGACGGCGGCGTACCGCGTGGGCAGCTGGCCGGGGTGCATGTCCCAGCCCTGGTGGTACCCGCGGACCAACGCGCGCCGCACCAGGCCGTGATGGAGCCGCCAGGCGCGGTGGACGCGGGCGGTGGGTCCGGTGGGCAGGACGTTGGTCGAGCCGTCGGAGAGCGCGACGCCGGTGCCCGCGGCGGCGACCTGCATGACGGCCTTGGCGTGGTCGGCGGCGGGGTGGTCGGGCGCCTGGTGGGCGGCGGGGATCTGGCAGGCGGCGCTGTAGTCGAACGTTCCGTAGTGCAGGCCCGTGACCCGGCCGTCGGCGGCGTCGATCATGCGGGCGACGGTGGCGCGCCCGTCGGCGCCGACGATGGCCTGGGTGGTCTCGATCTGGATCTCGAACGTGAGCCTGCCGGACGGCAGTCGGGCGGCGCGTTCGAACTCGGCGCACAGCGCGGCCATCGCGGCGACCTGCTGGGCGTAGCCGACCTTGGGCAGGGTGACGCGCAGCCCGGCGGGGAGGGGACCCGCGGCCAGCAGGGCGGTGAGGAAGAGGTCCAGGGTGCGGATGCCGCGGTCGCGGACGGCGGCCTCGAGGCACTTCATGCGGATGCCGACGAACGGGGGCGCGCTGCCGTCGGCGACGGCCTGGGCGACCAGGCGGGCGGCGCGGGTGGCGGCGGCGTCCTCCTCGGCGTCGGGGCGGTGGCCGTAGCCGTCCTCGAAGTCGATCCTGAGGTCCTCGACGGGCTCGCGGGCCAGCTTGTCGAGGACACGCCCGTGGACGGCGTCGGCGAGCGCCTCGGGGAGGCCGAGGAGGCCGCCGAACGCGGTGGCGTCGGGGGCGTGCCGGGCGAGCAGCGCGAGGGCGTCGGCACCCCAGGCGCGGGGGGTGTCGGGGGCGAGGCGGTGGGCGGGGACGTAGACGGTGTGCACCGGCTGGCGGGTGGTCGGGTCGCCGGGGTAGCGGCGGGCGAGGTCGGCGTCGACCTCGGCGAGCGAGCCGCCGATGGCCGCGGTGACGCCGGGGGCGAGGCTGGTGGCCGCGCGGTCGTGGGGTGGGTGCTGCTCCTGCCGTCCCATGGGCGCCCTTTCGTCGGATGAGCGTGCCGCGCGCGTGGGGAACGCCCCCGCCCGAGGTGGGCGGGGGCGTGCCGGTCGTGGGGGTCAGGCCTTGCGGGCGTTGACCTCGTCGGTCAGGGCGGGGACCACCGTGAAGAGGTCGCCGACCACGCCGTAGTCGGCCAGCTCGAAGATGGGGGCCTCGGCGTCCTTGTTGACCGCGACGATGGTCTTGGAGGTCTGCATGCCCGCCCGGTGCTGGATGGCCCCCGAGATGCCCGCCGCGATGTACAGCTGGGGGGAGACCGTCTTGCCGGTCTGGCCGACCTGGTGGGAGTGCGGGTACCAGCCCGCGTCCACCGCGGCGCGGGAGGCGCCGACGGCGGCGCCGAGGGAGTCGGCGAGGGCCTCGATCAACCCGAAGTTCTCCGCGCCGTTCACCCCGCGGCCGCCGGAGACCACGATGGCGGCCTCGGTGAGGTCGGGACGCCCGGTGGACTCGCGCGCCTCGCGGGAGACGACCTTGGTGCCGGTGGCCAGCGGGCCGAGGGTGAACGACAGCTCCTCGACGGCGCCCGCGGCCGGGGCGGCCTCGGGGGCCGCGGAGTTGGGCTTGACGGTGATGACGGGCGTGCCGCGGGTGACGCGGGACATGGTGGTGTACTCGGCGGCGAACACCGACTGGGTGGCCACCGGGCCCTCGTCGCCCGCGGTGAGGTCCACCGCGTCGGTGATCAGCCCCGAGCCGATCCTGACGGCCAGGCGCGCGGCGATCTCCTTGGCCTCGGCGGACGAGGCGAGCAGGACGGCGACCGGGGAGACGGCGTCGACGGCGGCGCGCAGGGCGTCGACCTTGGGCGCCACGAGGTAGTCGGCGAACTCGGGGGCGTCGGCGGTCAGGACGCGGACCGCGCCGTGCTCGGCCAGCACGGGGGCGGCCAGGTCGGCGCCGGGGCCGAGGTGCACGGCGACGGGGTCGCCCAGGCGGCGGGCGAGGGCGAGGAGCTCGAGGGTGGGCTTGCGGACGTCGCCGTCGGCGTGGTCGACGTGGACAAGGACTTCAGCCATGGGAACAGTGCTCTCCAACGAGACGGGACGGGCGGGTCAGATGAACTTGCGCTCGGCGAGGAAGGCCGCCAGCTGCTTGGCGCCGTCGCCCTCGTCGGTGACGACCTGTCCGGCGGTGCGCGCCGGGCGCTCGGTGGCGGACTCGACCTCGGTCCACGCCCCGGCGAGGCCGACCTGCTCGGGCTCGATGTCCAGATCCTCCAGGTCGAGCGTCTCCAACGGCTTCTTCTTGGCGGCCATGATGCCCTTGAAGGAGGGGTAACGCGCCTCCCCCGACTGGTCGGTGACGGACACGACGGCGGGCAGCGACGCCTCGAGGCGCTCGCTCGCGGCGTCGCCGTCCCTGCGCCCGGTGACGGTGCCGTCGGCCACGGAGACCTCGGAGAGCAGCGTCACCTGCGGGACTTCGAGGCGCTCGGCGAGGATGGCGGGCAGCACGCCCATCGAGCCGTCGGTGGACGCCATGCCGCACAGCACCAGGTCGTAGCCGATGTGCTCGACGGCCTTGGCCAGCACCAGGGACGTGCCCATCACATCGGTGCCGTGCAGGTCGTCGTCGGTGACGTGGACGGCCTTGTCCGCGCCCATGGACAGGGCCTTGCGCAGCGCGTCGGTGGCGTCGTCGGGGCCGACGGTGAGCACCGTGACCTCGGCGCCGTCCACCTCCTCCGCGATCACCAGGGCCTGCTCCACGGCGTACTCGTCCAGCTCCGACAGCAATCCGTCCGCGGCGTCCCGGTCAGTGGTCAGGTCCTCGGCGAAGCGCCGGTCCCCGGCGGCGTCGGGGACGTACTTCACACAGACAACGATCTTCAAGCTCACGCCGGCTCTCCTACTGCTGTCGGTCCGCACACGGGGCACTCGGAAGATCACCCGAATAGTTACTCGTCAGTACATCCAGGGTATCCCCCACAGGCAAGGATGTCTCACTGTGACGTTGACTACGCGCACCGGGTGGGGTCCGACGGCGTCCCCTCGGTGACCGCGCGACCCAACGCCACCAGCACATCCGCGGTACGCGGCTGCCCCTCGGCCCGCACTACCACATGTCCCGAGGCGTCGACGACCAGCACCGTGGGCGTCCTGGCCACGCCGAGGGCGCGGACGAGGTCGAGCCGGGACTCCGCGTCGACCTCCACGTGCGCGACGCCGTCCACCAGGCGCGCCGCGTCGGCCAGGACGCGGCGGGTGGCGCGGCAGGGCTGGCAGAAGGCGCTGGAGAAGTGCACCAACGTGGCGCGGGCGCCGAGGCGTTCGGCGCCCAGGTCCGCCGCGGTGAGGCGGCGGGGCCGCTCCGTTCCGTCCATCACCGGCTCCGTTCCGCCGAGTTCGCGCCGTATGCGCCGTTCGCGCCGTGCGTGGGGTTCCGCGCTGTTCCCGTGCGCCCCTCGGTGCAGCGCCTTCCCCAACGGTCGCATTCCCCCCGGCTCATCGGGGGCGTACGCCGGAGTGCGCGAGTGAGAGGGGTGGTGTTCGCCGTCACTTTCGGGCACGATCGGGCACCGCCGTAAGTTACGGGAGCGTAGGTTCCCACCGCTCGGAAGAAGGACCCCATGGCAGATCTGGTGTACCCGCCGGTCATCGCGACGGCGCGGACGATGTTCAAGGCGCTCGATCTGCGCTTCGACATCGCCGGCTGCGAGCATGTGCCGCGCCGCGGCGGCGCCGTGCTGGCGAGCAACCACATCGGGTATCTCGACTTCCTCTTCGCGGGGTTCGCGGCGCGGCCCGCGCGGCGGCTGGTGCGGTTCATGGCGAAGGAGTCGGTGTTCAAGCACCGGGTGTCGGGGCCGCTGATGCGGGCCATGAAGCACATTCCGGTGGACCGGGCGCAGGGCGAGGAGGCGTTCGACGCGGCGGTGTCGGCGCTGCGCTCGGGCGAGATCGTGGGCGTCTTCCCCGAGGCGACCATCTCCCCCTCGTTCACGCTGAAGAAGTTCAAGTCGGGGGCCGCGCGCATGGCGCAGCAGGCCGGGGTGCCGGTGCTTCCGGTGGCGCTGTGGGGCACCCAGCGGCTGTGGACCAAGGGGCGCAAGCGCGAGCTGCGGCGGAGCCATCTGCCGATCACGATACGGGTGGGCGAGCCGATGGCGGTCGGCGAGGACGAGTCCGCGGTGTCCGTCACGGAGCGGCTGCGCGAGCGCATCCAGGAGCTGCTGGAGGCGGCCCAGCGCGCCTATCCGGGCAAGCCCAAGGGCCCTGACGACACATGGTGGCTGCCCGCCCACCTGGGTGGCACGGCCCCCGCTCCCCCGGCGGCCCAGGCTCCCTGACGCCCGCAGGGCGGTGGGGCCTCCCCGGGGGGCGCGTGCCATGTGGGCCGCGCCCCCGTCGCCTCAGCGGGCCAGCTCCTCGCGCAGCGCGGCCAGGAAGGCGTCGACGTCCTCCTCCGTGGTGTCGAAGGCGCACATCCAGCGGACGTCGCCCGCCGCCTCGTCCCAGAAGTAGAAGCGGTGGCGCTTGCGCAGCCGCTCGGCCGCGTCGTGCGGCAGGCGGGCGAAGACGGCGTTGGCCTGGACCGGGTGGAGCACCTCGACGCCCGGCACGTCGCGCACGCCCTCGGCCAGGCGGCGGGCCATGGCGTTGGCGTGGGCGGCCCCGCGCAGCCAGAGGTCCCCGGCGAGCAGCGCCTCGAGCTGCACGGAGACGAAGCGCATCTTGGAGGCGAGCTGCATGGAGAGCTTGCGGATGTTGAGCATGGCCCGGGCGGCGCCCGGGGTGAGGACGACGACGGCCTCGCCGAAGAGCATGCCGTTCTTGGTGCCGCCGAAGGAGAGGACGTCGACGCCCGCGTCGGCGGTGAACGCGCGCAGCGGCAGCCCCAGGGTGGCGGCGGCGTTGGCGATCCGGGAGCCGTCGAGGTGGACGGTCATGCCGCGCTCGTGGGCGAAGTCGCTGATGGCGCGGATCTCTTCGGGGGTGTAGACGGTGCCGAGCTCGGTGGACTGGGTGATCGAGACGACCTGGGGCGTGGCCCGGTGCTCGTCGTCGAATCCCCATGCCTCGCGGGCGATCAGCTCGGGGGTGAGCTTGCCTTCGGGCGCGGGCACCGGCAGCAGCTTGAGGCCGCCGACGCGCTCGGGGGCGCCGCCCTCGTCGGTGTGGATGTGGGAGCTGGTGGCGGCGACCACGGCGCCCCAGCGGTCGGTGAGGGCCTGGAGCGCGACGACGTTGGCGCCCGTGCCGTTGAACACCGGGTAGGTCTCGGCGGTGGGGCCGAAGTGGGCGCGGAAGATGTCCTGGAGGTGGGCGGTGTAGTCGTCGGCGCCGTAGGACGACTGGTGGCCGCCGTTGGCCAGGGCGAGGGCGGCGAGGATCTCGGGGTGGGCGCCCGCGTAGTTGTCGCTGGCGAAGCCCCTGGCCTCGGGGTCGTGGCGGCGGTGGGCTTCGGTCGTCACGGCGTGCGGGTCAGCCACTGGCGGGTTCCGTTCACGTCTTCGGTGGGCCGGGCCCACAGGCGGCAGATCTCGTCGGCGAGGTCGGTGACGTCGGTGAACCCCGCGAACGCCGCGCCGGGGCGTTCGTCCCGCATCCGCTGGCTGACCAGCGCCTTGACCACCAGGATGGTGGCGGCCGCGGCGAGTCGGCCGCCGGGGGCCGTCCTGCGGAAGCCGTCGGCCAGGGCGAGTGTCCACGCCTCGGCCGCGGCCTTGGCGGCGGCGTAGGCGGCGTTGCCCGCGGTGGGGCGGCCGGCGGCGGCGGCCGAGACGAGGACGTAGCGCCCGTTGCCGCCGCGGGCCAGCGCGGCCTCGAACGCCAGCGAGGTGTGCTGCACGGTCCGCACCAGCAGGTCGTGCAGCACGTCCCAGTCGGCGAGGTCGGTCTCGGCGAAGGAGGCGGAGCCGCGCCAGCCGCCGACGAGGTGGACCAGGCCGTCGACGCGGCCGAACTCCTTCTCGGTCCTGTCCGCCCACGCGCGGGTGGCGGCCGGGTCGAGCAGGTCCACGGTGTCGCCGGTGACGGTGGCGCCGCCGTGGGCGAAGCGGGCCGCGTCCACGCCCTCGGCGAGGCGCTGGGCGTCGGCATCGGCCGCCACGACGGTGGCGCCGGCCTCGGCGAGCCGCAGCAGGGCGGCGTGGCCCGCGGGGCCGCCGGCTCCTGCGACGGCCACCACGGCGCCCCGGAGCGCTCCGAGCCGTGGACCCTCCGGTGGGGCGGGGGTGGTTGAGGTCATCGAACGTCTCCTTGCACGCGTCCATGATGCCGCGCGGCGCGGCGGGCGCTCACGCGGCCCTGGTGGCCGTCGGGGCCGCGGTGATGCCCCGGGTCGAGGCGATCACCGTGCGGAGCTTCCTGGCGAGGGCCTCGTAGAACAGGCTCAGCGGGAACTCGTCGGGCAGCACGTCGTCCACCAGCTTGCGGGGCGGCAGCGTGAGGTCGAGCGCCTCCGGTCCCTTGGCCCAGCGGGACCCCGGGTGCGGGGAGAGGTGGGCGGAGACCAGCTCGTACGCCTTGAGCCAGTGGACGATCTTGGGCCGGTCGATGCCCCTGCGGTAGAGGGTCTCGATCTCCTCGCGCAGCGCCACGGTGGTGGCGCGGGCCCGGTCCCAGTCGATCGTCAGGTGGTTGTCGCGCCAGCGCAGGGCGTCGTTCTGGTGGAGGTAGGCGAACAGGAGCTGGCCGCCGAGCCCGTCGTAGTTGCGGTTGCGCTCGCCGGTGACGGGGAAGCGGAAGAGGCGGTCGAGCAGGATGGCGTACTGGACGTCGCGGCCCTGGGCGTAGCCGTCGGCGGCCAGCCGCCCCGCCTCGTCGAAGGCGGTGAGGTCGCAGCGCAGCTCCTCGAGGCCGTACATCCAGAACGGCTGGCGCTGCTTGATCATGAACGGGTCGAACGGCAGGTCGCCGTGGCTGTGGGTCCGGTCGTGGATCATGTCCCACAGCACGAACGTCTCCTGGCAGCGCCCCTGGTCGGTGAGCAGCCCGGCGGCCTCGTCGGGCAGCTCCAGGCTCGTGACGTCGCAGGCCGCGCTGATGACGCGGCGGAAGCGGGCGGCCTCGCGGTCGCAGAAGATGGCGCCCCAGGAGAAGCGCTCGGGGGCCTTGCGCACGGCGATGGTCTCGGGGAACAGCACGGCGGAGTTGGTGTCGTAGCCGCCGGTGAAGTCCTCGAACGTGATGCCGAGGAACAGGGGGTTGTCGTAGCGGGCGCGCTCCAGCTCGGCCAGCCAGTCGGGCCACACCACGCGGAAGACGACGGCCTCCAGGTTGCGGTCGGGGTTGCCGTTCTGCGTGTACATGGGGAAGACGACGAGGTGCTGGCGGCCGTCGGCACGGGTGGCGGTGGGCCGGAAGGCCAGCAGGGAGTCGAGGAAGTCGGGGACGCCGAAGCCGTCGTCGGCCCAGCGGCGCAGGTCGGCGACCACGGCGCGGTGGTATTCGGCGTCGTGCGGCAGCAGGGGCGCCAGCTCGTCGACGGCGGCGACGGCGCGGTCGACCGCCAGGGCGAGGTCGGCCCGGTCGGGCGCGCCCTCGGCGGCGAAGTCGACGGAGCCGTCCTTCGACTGGTCCTGGCGGATGGTCTCCACGGCCTCCTTGAGGGCCCCCCAGGCGGGATGCGCGACGACGGGGGTGGCCGCCGAACCGCCGCCGTTCGAGCTGATCGACGCCATAGTTTCCGTCATGACCCCTCCTTCACAGCAGATATTCGCGTGGAATCACGGTATCTGGAGAAGATCCTTCGATCAACCGCGCAAGCGGCCGTCGGCTGTCCGGGGGGCGGCGGATCCGGCGGGAGAGCGTTCGCGTCCCGGTGGACGGCGTTCAACGGGCGTCCACCGGCGGCGCCTAGGGTGATCCGCATGGCGCTGCTGACTGTCGGACACCGCGGGCTGATGGCCGTCGAGCCGGAGAACACCCTGCGGTCCTTCCGCCGGGCCGACCGGGCCGGGCTCGACGTCATCGAGCTCGACGTGCACCTGAGCAAGGACGGCGAGCTGGTGGTGATGCACGACGCCGAGGTGGACAGGACCACCGACGGCTCGGGCCCGATCGCCGAGCTGACCCTCGCCGAGCTGCGGGATCTCGACGCGGGCCTGGGCGAGCGGATCCCGCTGTTCACGGAGGTGGTGGACGCGGTGGGCGCCCCGCTCCAGGCCGAGATCAAGGATCCGGCGGCGGCGCGCGTGCTGGCGGGCCTGATCGAGGAGCGCGGCCTGGGGCGCCGGGTGACGGTGATCTCGTTCCACGACGAGGCGCTGGCCGAGACCCGGCGGCTGCTGCCCGAGGTGGCGATGGCGCTGGTGACCGGCGCGTCCACGGGCAGCGCGCCGGAGCGCGCGCGGGCGCTGGGCGCGGGGATGATCTCCTGCGAGCTCCGGGCGCTCGACGCCGCGGTGGTGGAACGGGCGCACGCCGCGGGGCTCGCGGTCATCAGCTGGACGGTGAACACCGACGCCGACCTGGCGCGGGTCAGGGAGCTGGGGCTCGACGGGGTGGTGACCGACAGCCCGGAGATCGTGCGCGCCGCCGGGGCCGCGGCGTGAGCGCGTGGGGCGTCAGGTCAGCGGCTTGACCAGCTCGGCGAACTCCAGGTCCGCGCGGCGCGGGACGCCGAAGCGCTCGTCGCCGTAGGGGAAGGGGCTCACCCGCCCGGTGCGGGCATAGCCGCGGCGCTCGTACCACGCGATCAGCGCGTCCCGGACGGAGATCACCTCCAGGACCATGCGCCGGGCGCCCCACTCATCGGCGGCCCGGCGTTCGGCCTCGGCGAGCACCAGGCGGCCGAGGCCCGAGCCCTGGAGGCCGGGGCGGACGGCGAACATCCCGAAGTGGGCGGCGGGCCCGGCGACTTCGGGCCCCGAGGCCGCCGACCCGGCCATCGGCTCGTCACTCGGCTGGTCGTGGGCGCGGGAGACCAGGCAGCAGGCGACCAGCTCGCCGCCGCTCTCGGCGAGCAGCAGCAGGGTGGTGGGGTCGAGCACGGCGGGGGCCACCTCGTCCGCGCCGGTGCGCCTGCCGTCCAGGATGTCCGCCTCGGTCGTCCAGCCGACGCGGCTGGCGTCGCCGCGGTACGCCGACTCGACCAGCGCCACCACGTCCGGCACATCGGCCTCGGTCGCGGCGCGGAAGCTGAGCCCGGTTGTCGCCGTCACGCGGGCATCGTAACGGGTGCGCTCCCCCGCGCCCCCGTGCGCTCCCGTATCGCGACCCCGGCGCGGGCATCACTTCCGCGGGGAGGTGAGCGATGCACACCCCTGGGCTGGTCGGCTGGTTGCTGGCCGCGCTGTGCGGCCTCACCGGTGGGTACTGTCTGGTGCGCGCCCGCGTGGGGCCGCCGCTGGCGCGGCAGGCTGCCTGCGTCGAGGCGGTGATGGGCATCGGGATGGCGGCGATGGCCGTGCCGGGGGCGCCGGAGCGACCGCCCGCGGCGTTCGCGGTGCTGTTCGGGGCGACCGCGCTGTGGGCCGCCGCGCTGCTCGTCGCGGGGGTGGCGCACCAGGCGCACCACGTCGTGGAGGGGCTGGCGATGGTGTACATGGCGGTGGCGATGGCCACGGCCGGGTCCGCGTCGGGGCACGCGGGGCATGGGCCGGGGGGCGTGCCGTTGCTGACGGGGGCGCTGCTGGCGTACTTCGCGCTCTACGCGCTGGCGAGCGCGCCCCGGCTGCTCCCCGCGGTCGGCGGTCGGGCCCATGGCGCGGGCGGTCATGCGGCCGCCGGGCGCGGGGGCGCGTTCCCCGAGGTCGCCGCGGGGTGCAGGATGACGCTCGCGGTGGCGATGTTCGCGATGCTGCTCACGGTGTGAGGCGTCCGTCACGTGACGGGACCGCCCGTTCCCGGTCGCCGGGGGCGGGATCTAAGGTGGCGTCATGGTGATCGCCATCACGTTGCTGGTGCTCGGCGCGCTCACCGCGGCGACGGCGCCGCGGCTGCTGGCGCGCGTCTCCTGGCCCGATCGCGAGCCGGTGCTCGCGCTGTGGGTGTGGCAGTGCGTCGTCGCGGCGGTGCTGCTGTGCTGCGTCCTGGCGATGGCGCTGTCGGGCGCCGCGGCGTGGCAGGGCGTGCGCGGCCAGGTGTTCGCGCCGGCGCCGAGCCAGGTGGTCGACGCCTACGCCCTGCACCCCGAGGGGCAGAGCTGGGCCGCCGCCGTCGCGGTGCTGCTGGCCTGCGGCGGCGCGTGGACGGCCGTGATGCTGACCCGCGAGGTGCGCGCGGCGCGGGCCGCGCGCCGCAGGCGCCATGCCGAGCTGCTGGCGCGCGCCCCCCGGCTGCCGTGGGAGGCGGCCGACGCGGGCGACCGGCTCGTGGTGCTCGAGGACGAACGCCCCGACGCCTGGCTGCTGCCGGGGCCCACCGGCCGCCTGGTCATCACGACGGGCGCGCTCCGTCGGCTCAACCGCAGGCAGCTGGACGCGGTGCTCGCCCACGAGCGGGGCCACGCGCGGGCGAGGCACCACTGGCTGCTGCACTGCTCGGGCGCGCTGGCCAGCGGGTTCCCCCTGGTCCCTGTCTTCGACGCGTTCCGGCAGCAGGTGCACCGGCTGGTGGAGCTGGCCGCCGACGACGTCGCCTCCCGCCGCTTCGGGCGGCTGACCACGGCGCTCGCGCTGGTCGGGCTGAACGAGGACCGCGGCGTCTTCGCGCACGAGGGCCACCACGCGCAGGTCCCGCAGCGGGTGCACCGCCTGCTGACCCCCGGCGAGCGGCTGACGGCCGCGCGTCGGCTGCGGCTGACGGCGCTGGCGACGCTGGTGCCCGCGGTGCCGCTGCTCGTCGCGTTCGCCCCCGGGCTGCGGGCCCTGGGCGGCTGACGCCCCGCTGGCACCGGGAGCGGCGGTCGGGGGAGGATCGGGTCATGCCCGTCGAAGCCGTCCTCTTCGATTTCTCAGGAACCCTCATGCGCGTCGAGCCCGCGGTCTCCTGGGTGCGGGCCGCGCTGCGCATGACCGGCAGATCGCTCGACGACGCGGACGTCGCGCGGTACGCCGCCGAGCTGGAGTCGGTCGGCGCGCTGCCCGGCGGGGAGTCGCCCCGTTCGATCCCGCCGGGGCTCCAGGACCTGTGGGACGAGCGCGATCGGGACGTCACCCGCCATCGCGACCTGTACGTGGCGCTTTCCCGCCAGGTGCCGCTGCCCTATCCGGAGCTCTACGACGCGCTGTACGAGCGCCACTGGGACCCGGTCGCCTGGCACCCCTACCCGGACACCGAGCTGGTGCTGCGCGAGCTGGCGCGGCGGAACGTGGGGGTGGCGGTGGTGAGCAACATCGGCTGGGACGTGCGCCCGGTCTTCCGCGCGCACGGCCTGGGCGACCTGATCGCCACGTACGCGCTGTCGTTCGAGCACGGGATCCAGAAGCCGGACGCGCGGCTGTTCCGGGTGGCGTGCGACGCGTTGGGGGTGGCGCCCGAGCACGCCCTGATGGTCGGGGACGACGCGGTCGCGGACGCCGGGGCCGCGGCCATCGGCTGCGCGGTGCACCTGGTGCGGCACCGCCCCGTGGACCAGCGCCCCGACGGGCTGCTGCCGGTGCTGCGACTGGTCGGCTGAAGCACCGGGAGCCCTCGGGGAGCGGCGTCCGGGGCACCGGTGGACGGTATCGGGCGGTCCCCCGCGCCGCCCGATACCGCCACCGGCCGTGGACAGGGCTGCGCCGACCGGGGCAGCTGTCCGGGTTGGTGCTGAGTATATTGACTGTGAGCCAGTCAATGGGAGTCCAAGCATGTCCCCTCGAAGCGCTTCGGTCAATGAAGAAATGCGCCGACGCTCTCGCCGACGGCTCCTCGAGGCCACGATCGAGCTGGTGTCCGAACGCGGATTCGAGGCCACGACGTTGGGGGACATCGCCGACCGAGCGGGCTCGGCACGCGGGCTGATCTCGTACTACTTCCCCGGCAAGCGCCAGCTCCTCCAGTCCGCGGTGCACCGCCTGATGCACCTCACGCTCGACGAGGCGCTCGAACGGGAGCCGCCGCCGACCGGGCCCGACGCGGGCGACGAGTACATGGCGCGCGCGATCGACGCGATCATGGGGCTGGCCAGGGACCGCCCGGTGCTGATGCGCGCGCACATGGCGGGCCTGCTCCAGCAGGAGGGGTTCATCCAGTGCGTGGAGCAGCAGCGGCTCGCGGCGCTGCTGCGGGAGACCGTCGTGCGCTACGGCTCGGCCGATCCGGACGCGGACTACCGGCTGCTGCGGGCGCTGCTGATGGGCGTGGTGGTGGCGCAGCTGCTGCCCGGGGCGCCGATGCCGCTGGCCCGGCTGCGGGCCGAGCTCTTCGACCGTTACGGCCTCGCGTGGCGCCTGGGTGTCCCGCCGGGCGACGAACCGCCCGGCGGGACACCCAGGACGGGCGTCACCGCCCCTGGCACCGGCTCCCCGGTGACCGGTCAGCGACGGGAGAAGTAGTCGGGCTGGGTCTGGACGTTGAGCTCGTCCAGCCTGACCCGGTCCGCGCCGTCGGTCCTGCGGTCGTCGATGCGCAGGACGTCGAGGCCCTTCTGGTCGTTGGAGTAGACGTAGCCGTTGTAGTAGTAGGCGGACCAGGAGCCGCCGAAGGAGAGGACGTCCTCGGTGATCGGGCCGCGCTCGAAGTAGCCGATCTCGCGTGGGTTGCCGGAGTCGGTGAAGTCCCACAGCGAGACGCCGCCCTGGTACCACGACTGCACCATGATGTCGCGGCCGCGGACGGGGACCAGGGAGCCGTTGTGCGCGACGCAGTTCTCGGTGTCGGCCTGGTGGCGGGGGATCTTGAAGTAGCTCTGGAAGTCGAGGCGGAGGTCGTCGCCGCGGCCCCGCACGTGGTAGATGCCGTTGGCGCCCAGCTCGGGGCCGATCTCCTCGTTGCACATGGCGCCGCCACCGCCGCCGAGCTCGTCCGTGAAGACGATCTTGCGGCCGTCCTGGCTGAACGTCGCCGAGTGCCAGAACGCGAAGTGCTCCTCGTCCCTGACGGTGTCGATGACCCGTGGCGAGTCCGCCTCGGAGATGTCGAACAGCACGCCGTCGCCCATGCAGGCGCCGGCGGCCAGGTCGAGGTCGGGATAGGCGGTGATGTCGTGGCAGCCGCTGGTGGCCGAGCTGTTCTCGTCACCGGGGAAGCCGCCGTCGGGGAAGACGACCTCGAAGCTGGAGAGCCTGGCGCGCTCGGGGTGGTCCCTCGGCACCTTCACGATGGAGATCCCGTCGTGCGGCGGCTGGCAGTCGGGGAACGTCGGGCTGGGTGAGTAGGAGGAGACGTAGACGTAGACGTTCCGCCGCTCGGGCACCAGGGTGTGGGTGTGCGAGCCGCAGGGCGTCTCGACCGCGGCCACGTACTCGGGGCTGCGCGGGTCGCTGATGTCGAAGACACGCACGCCCTCCCACGCCTCCTCCTCCGTGGCGGGCAGGCCCGTGCTCGAGCACGAGTCGTCGCTGCGGGAGGAGTCGACGGAGAGGAAGAGCAGGTCGTCGGAGACGGATATGTCGCCTTGGCCGCCGGGGCAGAGCACCCGGGCGACGATCCGGGGGTCGCTCGGACGCCTGATGTCGTAGACGACGAAGCCGTCGTAGTTGCCCGCGAAGGCGTAACGGCCCTGGAAGGCGAGGTCGGAGTTCGTCCCGGCCAGGCCCTCCGCACGGGGGACGTCCGCCACGGGCGTCAGGTTGTCGCTGTGGACGATCTCGTCGATCCCGGGTATCTCGCCGCTCTCGATGGCGGCCTCGGTCTGCGCGCGCCGACTGTCGGAGAGCTGCTCCTGGACCGTGGGGGCTTCGTCCCCCGGGCCCGGGACCGCCGCCGCGGGACCGGTCATGCCGACCGCGGCCAGCAGTCCGGCCACCACGAAGGTCACGCCCAGTCGTCTGCGCCGAAAGGGCGTTCTGTGCAACGATGTCACCGCGTCCTCCCTCGTACTCGTGTGCATCCGTGCGGAGTTGGTTGCTCCGAGGATCGCCCCAGTATTGTCACAGTCATGTGCATAACAAAATAGATGGTGTGCCCTGACTCACCCCGTACCCGAGGAGGAGCGTTGACCGACCGCCATCGACCCCTGACCGGCGCTTCTTCCGCCGTTGTCGCGGCTCTGTCCTTCGCCCTGCTCGCCGGGTGCTCGGGCGGTGGCTCGTCGTCATCGGACGACGAGGGGGCAGGCGGCGAGGGGCCCGCGGTGATCGCTCCCGAGGGTCCCGGCGAGGACGCGAGGACGCTGTCGCCCGAGGAGGCCAGGGAGGCCGGTGGCGAGGGCGTCGAGCCGACCGCGTCCGACTTCGCGTTCATGCGGATGATGATCGATCACCACGAGCAGGCGCTCGAGATGACCGACCTCGCCGACGAGCACGCGGAGGCGCGGGGCGTCGGCAGCCTGGCCGAGCGCATCGCGGGCGCGCAGGGCCCGGAGATCGACGTGATGGAGGCATGGCTGACGCGCAACGCCGGGCACGAGGCGGATCAGGGGCACCAGGAGCACGATCCGTCGACGATGCCTGGCATGGCGACGCCGGAGCAGCTGGCGGAGCTGGGGGCGGCCACGGGCGAGGAGTTCGACGCGCTCTTCCTCGACCTGATGATCACCCACCACGAGGGCGCGGTGTCGATGGCCACGGAGGCGCTCGCCGGGGTCGGCGACGTGCTGGTGGAGCAGCTGGCCAGCGAGGTGATCACGTCGCAGACGGCGGAGATCGGGCGCATGGAGGACCTGCGGTGACGCCCCGCGCGCCATGCCCTGGTCAGCGGCGGGCGTGGCGGGGCGGCAGGAGGCCCTTGTCGCGGGCGGCGGCGATCAGGCGCAGCGCGCGGCGGCGGCTGCGCCCGGTGACGGCCATGACGGCGAGCACGGGGTCGCGCCCGTCCCGCCGGGCGGCCAGGTAGGCGTCGGCGGCGCGGCGGCGGTCGTGCGCGCCGCGGCGGCGCCGGGTGGCGCGGTGGCGGGGGCGTTCCCCGGCCGGGGACGGCTCGTCAGGCTCCGGGCCACCGGTCGCGGGCTCGGGGCGCGGCTCGTGCGGGGTGCCGTGGGTGGCGGGCTCGGCGAGGGACGTTCCATAACGACCGGTCAGGGCGCGGCAGGCGTCGCGCAGCGGCTCCGCGATGCGCTCGGTGAGGGCGCCGAGGCCCTCGACCGGCAACGGCGGGTCGGCGCGCATGTCCTCGATGAGCAGCCGCCCCTCGCTGACCTGGGCGAGCACATCGAGGCGGGCGCCGTCGGCGAGGACCAGGCCGACACTGAACCAGGGCGGCAGCCCGCCCGCGTCGTCGGGCGCCGAGGCGGATCCGTGGCCGCGCGGCTCCCAGCGGACGGGGGCGCGCGTGGGCTCGTCCGGCGTTGGGCCGTCCGGCTGACGGCCGCCCGGAAAGCCGGAAAAGCTACTCTTCGCCACGGGGGCAACGTAGAACCTCGGGGCCGTGGCCGCGCCGCGCGGCACGCGTGGTCCCGACGCACAGCACCCCGTCAGCTCACTCCCGCGGGGGCGCCTTCGGTGAGATGCTGAAGTGTCCGTCCGGACTCGGCGGAACAAGGAGCCCTGACATGCTTCGCATCGCAGTTGTCGGATCCGGGCCGAGCGGCGTGTACACCGCTCAGGCCATCCTCGATCAGCAGGACGCGCTCCCTGCCCCCGTCGCGGTGGACGTGCTCGACCGGCTGCCCTGCCCCTACGGACTGGTGCGGTACGGCGTGGCGCCCGACCACGAGAAGATCAAGTCGCTCCAGGGCACGCTGCGTCAGGTGCTGGAGCGGCCCGGGGTGCGCTTCCTCGGGAACGTCCCGGTCGGCGAGGGCGGGGTCTCGGCCGACCAGCTGCGTTCGATCTACCACGCGGTGGTGTACTGCGTGGGCGCGGCAAGGGACCGGCGGCTCGGCATCCCCGGCGAGGACCTGGTCGGCAGCTACTCGGCCACCGACTTCGTCTCCTGGTACAGCGCCCACCCCGACGCCGTCGGCCATGGCTTCCCGCTCGACGTGGCGAGCGCCGTGGTGATCGGGGTGGGCAACGTGGCGGTGGACGTGGCGCGCATCCTGGCCAGGGGCGCGGACGAGCTGCGGGCCACGGACATGCCGCAGGCGCCGCTCGACGCGTTGGCCGTCAGCGCGGTGCGTGACGTGCACATGGTGGGCAGAAGGGGCCCCTCGCGGGCGAAGTTCACCACCAAGGAGCTGCGCGAGCTCGGCGGCCTGCCGGGCGCGGACGTGGTGGTGCGCGAGGAGGAGCTGGTCGCGGACCCGGACTACCTCGACCCTTCGGGGCTGCCCGGCGCGGCGAAGCGGAACGTCGCGGCGTTGCGCGGCTGGGCCCACGCGGCGCCAGGGGAGCGCGGGCGGCGGATCCATCTGCGGTTCTTCCTGCGGCCCGCGGAGATCCTGGACGACGGGCGGGGTGCGGTGCGCGGGGTGCGGTTCGAGCGGACGGCGCCCGACGCGTCGGGGCGCGTGGTGGGGACCGGGGAGTTCTCCGAGATCGAGGCGGGCCTTGTGCTGCGCTCGGTCGGGTACCGGGGGGTGGCGCTGCCGGGGCTGCCGTTCGCGCCGGAGACCGGGACGGTGCCGCACGAGCGGGGGCGCGTGCTGCGGGAGGGCGCGCCGTCGCCGGGCGAGTACGTCGCGGGGTGGATCAAGCGCGGGCCCACGGGGGTGATCGGCTCGAACCGCTCGTGCGGCAAGGAGACGGCGGGCTCGGTGCTCGAGGACGGGGCGGCGCTGGCCGGGCGCGCGGTGGTGGGGTCCGATCCGCTGGAGGCGCTGCGGGACCTGGGGCTGGCGCCGGTGGAGTGGCACGGGTGGCTCGGCATCGAGCGGGCGGAGGCGGCGCTGGGGCGGACGCTCTCCCGCGGCACGGTGAAGATCGCGGACTGGGACGGGCTGCTGGCGGCGGCGCGGCGCTCGTGAGGCGCGTGGGGCGGCCGGGGTCCACGCGGCGGGCGTGATTGTCAGTGGTGGGGTCCACACTGGGCCGTACTGGTGACACGAGGCTCGGCGAGGTGGTCGGAGATGTCGGACGTGCTGGTGGCGGTAGGGACGCGCAAGGGGCTGTTCCTGGCGCGGCGCGCGGTGACGCGCCGGGCCGCGGGGCCCTGGGAGTTCGACGGGCCGCACTTCGCGGCGCAGGCGGTGTACGCGGTGGCGATCGACCGGCGGCCCGCGGGCGGGCCGCGGCTGCTGGTCGGCGCGGACAGCGCGCACTGGGGGCCCTCGGTGTTCCACTCCGACGACCTGGGGGCGACGTGGCGGGAGCCCGAGCGGCCCGCGGTGCGCTTCCCCGAGGGGACGGGGACGTCGTTGGAGCGGGTGTGGCAGCTCCAGCCCGCGGGGGCCGACGAGCCGGGGGTGGTGTACGCGGGCACGGAGCCGGCGGCGCTGTTCCGCTCGGCGGACGGCGGGGAGTCGTTCGAGCTGGTGCGGGAGCTGTGGGAGCACCCCACGCGGGAGCGGTGGGAGCCGGGCGGCGGGGGGCTCGGGCTGCACACGGTGCTCACCGGGCCCGGCGGCGCGGAGGACCTGCTGGTGGCCGTCTCGGCCGGCGGGGTCTACCGGGCGGCGGACGCGGGCGGCGGCTGGTCCCCGTCGAACCGGGGGGTGGAGGTGGTCTTCCAGCCGGAGCGCTTCCCCGAGTTCGGGCAGTGCGTCCACAAGGTGGCCAGGGATCCGGTGCTGCCGGAGCGGCTGTTCCTCCAGAACCACTGGGGGGTGTACCGCAGCGACGACGGCGGCGGGTCGTGGACGTCGATCGGCGGGGACCTGCCGTCCGACTTCGGGTTCCCGATCGTCACGCATCCGCGCCGCTCGGGGGTGGCGTATGTCTTCCCGTTGAACGCGGACGCCGACCGGGTGCCCGCCGGGCGGCGCTGCCGGGTGTACCGGACGGCGGACGCGGGGGGCAGCTGGGAGGAGCTGGGCGCGGGGCTGCCTGAGGGGCCGCACCACGGGACGGTCCTGCGGGACGCGCTGTGCACGGACGACGCGGACCCGGCGGGCGTGTACTTCGGGAACCGCAACGGCGAGGTGTTCGGCAGCGCGGACGACGGTGACAGCTGGCGCCAGTTGGCGGCCCACCTGCCGGATGTGCTGTGCGTGCGGGCGGCGGTGATCGACTGAGCGGAGGCGCGGGAGGGGGATCTTGGGCGACCCGGCGGACCGGGGTGGTGTGCGGCCAGTAGGGTGACGGACCGTGGCAGCACGACCATTGAACGAGATCGTCGAGCCGGGCTGGGCCGTTGCCCTGGCGCCGGTGGCAGACCGGATCACCGCCATGGGTGGGTTCCTGCGGGCGGAGATCGCCGCGGGGCGGACCTATCTCCCGGCGGGGCCCATGGTGTTGAGGGCCTTTCAGCAGCCCTTCGAGGAGGTGCGGGTGCTGATCGTCGGTCAGGACCCGTATCCGACGCCCGGGCACGCCGTGGGGTTGAGCTTCTCGGTGGCGCCGGAGGTGAGACCGCTGCCCGGCAGCCTGGAGAACATCTTCCGGGAGCTGAACACCGACCTGGGCCTGCCCAGGCCCTCGACGGGTGATCTGACGCCCTGGACGGAGCAGGGCGTCCTGCTGCTCAACAGAGCGCTGACCACGGCGCCGCGCCGCCCCGGCGCGCACCGGGGGAAGGGCTGGGAGGAGGTCACCGAGCAGGCCATCAGGGCGCTGGCCGCGCGGGGGAAGCCGCTGGTGGCCATCCTGTGGGGCCGGGACGCGCGGGGGCTGCGGCCCATGCTGGGCGGCGTTCCCGCGGTGGAGTCCGCGCACCCCTCCCCCATGTCGGCGGACCGGGGCTTCTTCGGCTCCCGGCCGTTCAGC
Organism: Streptomyces radicis; assembly: GCF_003626575.1. Taxonomy (GTDB): domain Bacteria; phylum Actinomycetota; class Actinomycetes; order Streptomycetales; family Streptomycetaceae; genus Streptomyces; species Streptomyces radicis. The sequence goes on from NZ_RBDY01000034.1 coordinate 47,674, forward strand.
CGGGCCAACGCCCTGCTCCAGGAGCAGGGCGCGGCGCCGGTCGACTGGAAGCTGCCGTGACGGCGCCGCTCGGGGGGCGGGCGGGCTGGGTGCTCGGCGTCGACTCGGGCGGCTCAGGGTTGCGACTCGCGCTGGCGCGTGCCGAGGAGGCGGCGCCGGCGCGTGGCGGGGTGGTGGAGCAGGCGCCTGGCGGGGTGGTGGAGCGGGCGCCGGTGCGCACCGGGGAGCGCGGCATCGACGCAGGGCACCTGCTGGAGCTGCTGGTCCCCGCGGTCCGCGGGCTGCTGGCCGAGGTGGCGGCGGAGCGCGTCGACGCGGTGTGCGTGGGCGCGGCCGGGATGGCCACGCTGGGCGGGCAGTTGCGGGCCGAGCTGCCCGGGGCGCTCGAGGCGGAGCTGGGCGCGCGGCGGGTGGCGCTGGCCGCCGACGCCGTGACGGGCTACGCCGGGGCCCTGGGCGCCCGCCCCGGCGCGGTCGTCGCGGGCGGCACGGGCATGATCGCGCTGGGCACGGATCTGCGGGAGTGGCGGCGGGCGGACGGCTGGGGCCATCTGCTGGGTGACTGCGGAGGCGGGGCCTGGATCGGCAGGGCGGGCCTCGAGGCGGCGTTCCGGGCGCACGACGGGCGCGCGGGCGGCTCGGGCGCGCTGCTGGAGCGCGCGGTGGCCGTGTTCGGTCCGCCCACCGGGCTGCCCGCGCGGTTGTATCCGCGGAGCGACCGGCCTGCGGTGCTGGCGTCGTTCGCCCCCGAGGTGGCCGCGTGCGCGGCGGGCGATCCCGCCGATCCGGTGGCCGCCGGGATCATGCGCGGGGCCGCGCGGGAGATCGCCGCCACCGCGGCGGCGGTGTCCCCACCGGAGGGCGGGGGCGAGGTGGCCCTGACCGGTGGGCTGTTCAGGCTGGGCGAGCCGCTGATGGGGCCGCTGCGCGAGGAGTTGGCCCGATGCCTCCCGGGCGCCGCCGTGGTGGCGGCGGCCGGTGGCCCGCTCGACGGGGCGCTGTTGATCGCGGCCGGGCTGGCCCGGGGCGATCTGGCGTTGCCGTCCGACGCGGCGCTGCTCCATGTCGTGTGAGAGTCGCACAGAAGTCACGCGGGAGTCGTGCGGGGGTCGCGTGAGACCTGTTGTTAAGGCGCCGATCATGGTTTCACACGGACGCGCGGGATATATCAGGACAGACCCGGACCGCGTCACCCCTGGCGAACAGCCAAGCACATCAAGGCATTAACATGCGGCGACATGAGCTCCTCCTCAGGGCCCTCGTCCGGCCTCCCCGTACGCATGCCGCGCCCCCGTCAGCCCGGACGCCACCGCCGCCCGGAGCCCGTGACCGCGCCCGAGGGCGCCCCGGCGCTGGTGCTCGCCGTGCCCGGCACCCCCTCGTCGGCGACCCGGTCGCTGGCCGAGGAGGTGGTGAGCATCGCGCGCTCCGAGTTGCCCGGTCTCGACGCCCGGGTCGGCTATGTGGAGAGCGCCGACGAGGAGTTCCCCTCGCTGCGGAGGGTGTTGAGCGAGGCGGCCGAGGACGGCGGGGACGGCGGGGGCCCCGACGGCGAGGATGTCGAGCAGGAGGCCATGGCCTGGCCCGCGCCGGTCGTGGTGCCGCTCCTCGCGGGCCCGGACAGCGCCCACCAGCGCGTGATACGGCAGGCCGTGCTCGACAGCGGCACGGGCGCCGCGCTGACCGATGTGCTGGGCCCGCACCCCTTGCTGGCGGAGGCCGTCCACGTCCGGCTTTCCGAGGCGGGGCTGGCCCGCGCCGACCGCGCCCGGCTGTTCACCGTGGCCACCGCGGCGGACGGCATCGTGCTGGTCACCATCGGCGGCGAGGAGGCGGTGCAGGCGGCGGGCATCACGGGCATGCTGCTGTCCGCGCGGCTGGCCGTCCCGGTGCTCGCGGCGGCGCTCGACCTCGACGGCTCGGTGGCGACCACCGCCGAGCGGCTGACCGAGGCGGGCTCGCAGCAACTGGCCCTGGCGCCCTGCCTGATCGGCCCCGAGATCCCCGACGGGCTGCTGACCGCGGGCGCCAACGAGGCGGGCTGCCCGTCCGCCGAGCCGCTGGGCGCGTACCCGGCCGTGGGCAGGCTGGTCCTGTCCGCGTACATGGCCGAGGTGGGCATCTCCCCCGACCGCCCGCCGCACGGCACCTCGGTGCGCTGAGGCCCCCGCACCACCCGGACTCTCCCGACCCCGGTCGTCGCCCCCTCCACGGGGGAACGCGGCGCCGGGGCCGCGTCGTTCGGGGGGTGAGTCGTCCGGCGTTCGTTCGGGGGCGGTGCGTTCAGGGGCGCCATGCCCGCGTCGATGTCGGCCTCGCGGGTCTCGATCGGGCCGTCCGTGCGGAGCGCGAGCACGGCGCCGGGGGCGAGGTCCACCTCAACGGATTCGAAGGCGCTCAGGCCCAGGCCGATGGGGCTGCCGCTCGGCAGGTCGGGGAAGTCGACGGAGGCGCTGTCGAGGGCGAGCACCGCGGGCGGGAGGTGTCCCGCGCGGGCGAGGGCGCAGCGCCGGGTGGCGGGGTCGTAGCCGGCGTAGAGGCATGTGGCGCCGGTGATCCGGTCCACGCGCCGGATGTCGGCCGCGTTCTTCTCCTCGGCCAGCCGCACCACCGGATCGTCGAGGTGGGCGAGGCGTTGGTCGGGCGGCAGGTCGTCCTTCTCGAACGGCGGTGAGTCGCCCGTCCTGGCGAAGACGGCCAGGCCGAGCACTTCGCCACGGGCCCGCAGCGCCACCAGCATCGGGGAGTGCGTTCCGGTCCGCCGGACGAACTCGGCGCGCGCCTCGTCCCGTTGGAGCCAGGCGCCGTGCGCGTCGCGCGGCCGGGGGGCGACGTACGACGCGCCGGTGGTCAGGACGCGGGTGAACGGCGAGTCCGGCGGCCCGTGGATGGTGTCGCCGCGGCGCCGTACGAGGGTGAGCAGGTCGGTGTGGACGGTGGTGATGGCGGCGCGGCGGAAGACGGGGAGGCCGTCGTCGGCGGCGCTCAGCCGCTGCGGCGGCTCGGCGGCCAGCGGCACGGCCGACGAGGGCGAGGCGCTCGCGGGTGGAGCCGTGGTGAATGTCCACGGCGAGGGCGCACACGCCGAGCGGGCGGGCGTCGGGGCCGTCGAGGCGGAAGAACGAGATCGAGAACGCGCGGCTCGGCTCCCCCGCGCCCGGCCGCCGCCGGATCTCGCGGTCGACGACGGGCGCGCCGTCGTCCAGCACGCGCCGCATGACGTCCTCGAGGGCCTCGCTGTCGAACTCACCGGTGAACGTGCCGAGCCGCCGCCCCAGCCACCGGTCGCGCGCCGTCCGTCTCCCGCGAGGCCGCGTCGTTGAGCCGGACGGCGCGGAGCTCGCGGTCCCACAGGCTCGACATCACCGGGGCGCGGTGCAGCAGGGACTCCAGGAACGCCTCCGCGACGGCGTTGCCACCGCGCGTCTCCGGCACGGCGGTGGCGGACACGAGCCACTCCGTGCCGCCCACCCGGCGCGGCGGGGAGATCCGGAGGTGCCGGGGGAACGCCGTGGCCGTCGCGGTGGCGGGCCTCGGCGAAGCCGGACCACGCGTGCCCCGCCCGGGGCCGTTCCGCCCAGGTGGGGCGGCGGCCAGGGTGCGGGCGTTCGGGGCCAGGAGGGCCGTGCCGTGGCGGCGCACCACGGCGTCGGCGGGGTGGCCGAGGAGCCGCTCGGCGGCGGCCGTCCAGCCGGTGACGACGCCGTCGGCGTCGATCACGGCGACGGCCGGGAGCGGCGCGTGGGTCGTGTCGCGCCCGGTGCGTTCGGGTGGGGCCATCGTGTGCGCCCGGTTCTCGGACCTGGGGTCCGTCTCCTCGGGGACTCCCTGGGGGGTCCCGGGAGAGACGGACCCTCGGCCGCCGCGTGACGGATGGGGATCATTGTGGACCGGGGCGGCGGGGCCGCGAGCGGAGAGCGTTTTCCCGGGCCTTGCCTGGATCGTTTCCCCGCCCGTTTCGCGGGTGGCGAAACACCGCGCGGGGAAATGCCAGGAGGCCTCGGCGGCCCGTGTCACCGTGGGGGAAATCCGTTCCTTGGGAGGTTGGTGTCGTGGAATCGCTCTCTCCTGGATTTCGCGGCCGGCGGCGCGGTGTGGCCGACCGGCTGCCGCCCGGGCAGTATCCGACGGAGGATTTTCCCGTGCTCTCTGCGGGGCCGACGCCCCAGGTGGCCACGGACGACTGGGAGTTCACCCTGACCAGCGAAAAGGGTGTCGCGCACCGCTGGGGCTGGGACGCGATGATGGCGCTGCCGCAGGAGGAGCCGGTCGTCGACATCCACTGTGTGACCCGCTGGTCGAAATTCGACACCCGGTGGCGCGGAGTGCCGATGGACGCGTTTCTCGAGGGGGTGGAAACGGAGGCGGTGCACGCGATGTTCGAGTCCTACGGCGGATATTCCACGAATGTCCCGCTGGCGGATCTGCGGAACGGCCGGGCCTGGCTCGTTCACACCTTCGACGGATATCCGCTGGCCCCCGAGCACGGCGGTCCCGCGCGCATGCTCGTTCCGCGTCTCTATTTCTGGAAGTCGGCCAAGTGGGTCCGTGGTGTGCGGCTGATGCCCGATGAACGGCTCGGGTTCTGGGAGCAGATGGGCTACCACCACTACGGCGACCCGTGGCGCGAGCAGCGCGTCAGGGGCGACTGAGGTGGCCGCGGCCTGGTGGCGGGCGCGCCTGGTCGAGCGGGAAGCGCTCTCCGCCGCCGGGCGGCGCCTGGTCTTCGCGGTGCGGGAGTGGCCGGGGCACCTCGCGGGCCAGCACCTGGACGTGCGGCTGACCGCGGGCGACGGCTACCGGGCGGTGCGCAGCTACTCGCTGTCCGCGCCCGCCCACGGGGACCGCGTCGAGATCGCCGTGCGGCCGACGCCGGGCGGCGAGGTCTCGCCCTATCTGGGCGACGAGTTGCCGCTCGACGCGGCGGTGGAGGTGCGGGGGCCGCTGGGCGGCTGGTTCGTGTGGCGCCCCGAGCAGGCGGGGCCGGTGCTCCTCGCGGCGGGGGGCTCGGGGATCGCACCGTTGATGGCGATGGTCAGGGCCCGCCGCGCCGCGGACTCGACGGCCCCTTTCCGGCTGGTGTACTCGGTGCGGTCGCCCGAAGAGCTGTGGTACGGCGACGAGTTGGCGGAGGCGGCGGGCGGGGCGGGCGGGGGACGTGCGGGACGCGCGGGGGCGGATGTGGCGACGCGCCTGGTGTACACCCGGCGCGCGGGCCCCCGTGCCGCGCGCTCGCCGGGGCGCATCGGGGCGGGGGACCTGCTGGATCCCGCGGTCGAGCCCTCGGCCCACCCGACGTGCTACGTCTGCGGGCCCACCGCCTTTGTCGAGCACACCGCCGACCTGCTGGTCGCCGCGGGCCACGCGCCCGAGGACGTGCGCACCGAGCGCTTCGGCTGACCTGGACCTGACCGCGCGGCCGAACACCCGTCCGCGCGGCCTCAGTTGACAACGAATGGGAGCCACCGTGGCCACTCCCCCGCCCACCCCCTACCAGCCGGCCAAGCCGTCGTTCCCCGCCCGGCCCTCGCACCGGGACGGCAACTGCCTGGCCGGGCCGCTGTCGGAGATCTTCGCGCGCGACGTGATGGACGCCAGGCGCCGCTGCCCCCACTGCCAAGTCGACGCGCCGCTGGCCGCGTTGCACGTCTTCGGTCCCGAGCCCGGCATCACCGCCCGCTGTCCAGGGTGCGCCGCGGTCGCCCTGCGGATGGTGCGTCACGGGGAGCTGATCTGGCTCGAACTCGGCAGCCCCGACGGCCCGTTCCGCATCGCCACCGGCGACCGGCCCTGACCCGGGTGCCGGTCCGCCCGGCGGTCGAACGCGTTCCGCCCGTCCTATAGGCTCAACCGATCGACGTGGCGCGGAGCGCGCGTCGAGGTGACGCGGCGCGGCAGGGAGAACGGGGTCGATGGCGGGACCGGTGGACAGGTTGACGGGCCACGTGGGACCGCCGCCGCTGGGGGCCGCGGGGCTGCCCGCCCGAGTGCGGCGGGTCGTGGACCGCGTGCCGCCGCCGGGGATCCTGCATGTGGGCCTCGGGGGGTTCCACCGCGCCCACCAGGCCGTCTATACCGCGGGGGCCGTCGCCGCCGAGGGGGGCGACTGGGGGATCGTCGGGGCGGCCCACCGTTCACGCGACGTCGTGGACGCGCTGCGGCGACAGGCCGGGCTCTACACCGTCGTCACGGTCACCGGCGAGCGCTTCGAGCCCGAGGTGATCGGCGTGCACGCGGCCACCCATGTCGAGGTGGACGAGCCGGGCGCGACCGAGACCTGGCTCGCCGACCCGGCCATCAAGGTCGTCACCCTCACCGTGACCGAGAGCGCCTACGCGACGGACTCGGCGGTGGTCCAACGGCTCGCGCGCGGCCTGCGCCGCCGCCACCGCTCCGCGGACGGCGCGCCGCTCTCGCTGGTGAGCTGCGACAACCTGCCGGGCAACGGGCGCGTGCTGCGCCGCCTGGTGACCGAAGTCGTCGAACGGTCCGACTGGGCCGAACGGGCACGGCTGCTCAGCTGGTTGGAGAGCGACGTCGGCTTTCCCTCCAGCATGGTCGACCGTGTCGTCCCCGCGCCCACCCCCGCGCTGCGGCAGCGGATCGTCGAGCGCTGCGGCTACGACGACGCGGCGGCGGTGGCGGGCGAGCCCTACTCGGCGTGGGTCGTCGAGGACGACTTCCCCGCCGGGCGCCCCGCCTGGGAGCGGGCGGGCGCCGTGCTCACGGGCGACGCCACGCCGTACGAACAGGTCAAGCTCCGCCTGGTCAACGCCCCGCACTCGCTGATCGCCTGGCTGGGGCTGCTCGACGGCGTGGGCACCATCGCCGAGGCCGTGGCCAGGGAGGACATCGAGGGCGCGGCGCGGCGGCTGATGAAGGACGACATGGCGCCGACGCTCACTCCGCCGCCGGGGCTCGACCCCGCGGCGTTCACCGAGGTGGTCCTGGCGCGTTTCGCCAACACCGCGCTGGGCCACACGACGGCGCAGGTCGGGTCGTTGGGCTCGGTCAAGCTGGCCGCCCGGCTCACCCCGGCGCTCGGCGTGTGGCGGTCGCGGGGCGCGGTGCCGCGTTCGGCGGCGCTGCTGACGGCCGCCTATCTGCTGGCGACGGTCTCCCCGGCTGGGGAGGCCCTTGGCGACCCGCTGGGTCCTGAGCTGCGCCGTCTGTGGGCCGACTCCCCCACGCCGGAACGGTATGCTCGCGCGGCGCTCGGGGAGAGCGCTCTCCTTCCTCAGGAGATCGGCGCCTGGGGCGAGTTCGCCGCGGCGGTCACCGAACTCATGGGCGCGCTGCACCAGCATGGCGTCCCGGCGGCGATCCGCGCTGCGGTCGGGGCGTGAGAGCGCTCTCCACAGTGCGGCGGCCGGGCTGGGAGAGCGCTCTCCCAGGACACTGCGGCCGGGCAGGAAAGCGCTCTCCCGTCACGCCGCCCGGGAGAGCGCTCTCCAATAGCAGCGCAGGCCGACGGGAGAGCGCTCTCCAACGGCATCCCCAGCTAGGGAGAAAGCGCTCTCCCATCAGCGTGGCACCGGGGCGGGGTCACGGCACCGGCGCGGTCGCGTAGTACGGCTTGCACACGTCGCCGTCCCAGGCCGTGGCGATCTGGAGGACGTCGGTGCCCGTGGTGGCGGGGAGCAACGGGGAGCTGTAGTTGGGGCAGAAGTCGGGCTCGGGGACGTCCACCGCGACGGGGGCGGGGGCGGCCTGCCAGGGGCCGTCGGCGTTGTCGGTGTTGACCAGCACCGTGCGGCCGTTGCCCTCGGCGGTGCTGCCGTCGGCGTTCAGCAGCATCTGCCCCACCAGCAGGATCCGGCCGTCCGGGTCGCCCTCGACGGGGCCCTGGGCGATGGTCGGCGCGGCGCGGAAGTAGCGGCCGTCGGCCGTTTCGGGGCGATGGCCGAGGTGGGTGGGGTCGCCCCAGTTCCAGCCGTCGTCCGAGGTGCGGACGTGGACGACGCACTGGTACTGACCGCCGGGGTTGCAGATCTCGTGGCTCATCAGGTGGGTGCCATCGGGGAGTTGGCGCACCACCGGCATACCGGGGCGGTCGGTCCGCGGGAGCGGAGCCACGGTGTCGTGGTGCTCGGTCCAGTGGATGCCGTCGTAGCTGCGCGCGGCGACCAGCTTCTGGCTGTGCGCGGGATCCGTCTCGTCGGCGTAGTGGTAGACCAGCGCGCCGTCGTCGGCCATGGCGAACTCCGGCTCCCACAGTCCGCCCGTCCCGGTCGCCCACGCGCACGTCGACTGGTACTGCCATGTGCGGCCCACGTCACGGCTGCGCCACACGCGCAGCGCCATGCGGCGGTCGGGCTCGTCCTGGCCGACGGAGGCGGCCCACAGCAGGGTGCCCGCGGGCAGGTCGCCGATGGCGGTGGGGAGTTCTTGACGTGCTCCCTGACTAAAGTCCGGGGATTCCGGTCTGGGTCGTCTGACCCTTCCGGGGGCTTCCTGTTTCACCGCGCTGTGCGGGCAGGTGTGCCCGTCTTACCGGCGCTCCACGGGCGTTTGGTGTCTCCGCCCGTCCGGCGGCGACGATTCGGCGTCCTTCGAGGAGGACGTTGCGGGCTGCGTTGTGGTCACGGTCGTGGACGGTGCCGCACGCGCCGCATGTCCACTCCCGGACGCGCAGGGGCTTGGGGCCGTCCCGGAATCCGCAGGCCGAGCAGACCTGGGAGGAGGGGAAGGCCCGGTCCACCTTGGCGAAGGTGCGGCCGTGCAGGGCCGCCTTGTACTCCAGCATGCCGACGAACGCGGACCATCCCGCGTCGTGCACGGACTTGGCGAGCCGGGTGCGGCCGAGGCCGGACACCGCGAGGTCTTCCACGTACACCGCTTGGTTGTCGCGGATGATCCGTGTGGATGCCTTGTGGTGCCACTCCCGGCGCCGGTCGGCCACCTTGGCGTGCTGGCGTGCGACCTTGACGCGGGCCTTGTCCCGGTTCTTCGATCCCCTGGCTTTGCGGGACAGCTCCCGCTGGAGGCGCTTGAGCTTCTTCTCGGCCCGGCGCAGGAAGCGGGGACTGTCGATCTTCCGGCCGTCGGACAGGACGGCGAAGGCGGACAGGCCGAGGTCGATACCGGCGTCGGTCTCCGCTTCCGGGAGGATGTCCGGCTCGGTGTCCACGACGAAGCTGAGGAAGTAGCGGCCGCAGCTGTCCTTGGTGATGGTCAGGGAAGTCGGGGCTGTCGGAAGTTGGCGGGACCACTTGACCTTGAGATGGCCGACCTTGGCCACGTACAGCGTGCCGTCGTCCTGGAGGGAGAAGGCGTTGGTGTTGAGGCGGATCGACTGCCAGGTGTCTTTCTTCGACTTGTAGCGGGGAGGGCCGACCTTGCGGCCCTGCCGTTTGCCCTTGACCGAGTTGAAGAAGTTCTTGTAGGCGGTGTCCAGGTCCCGCAGGGACTGTTGCAGGACGACCGCCGACACGTCGGCGAGCCAGGCGCGTTCCTCGGTGCGTTTGGCCTGGGTGATGCGAAGCCGGGACAGCTCGGCCGACGTCACGTACGGCAGCCCCGCCGCGTGCGCTTCCTTCCGGTCGCGCAGGCAGTCGTTCCACACCACCCGGGCGCACCCGAACGCACGCGCCAGCGCACGGCACTGTGGGGCGTCCGGGTAGGCCCGGTAGTTGTAGCGGAGCCGCACACCAGGATCCTACGACGATTGGTCTCATGGAGGGACAGAATGACTACAGGCGTGGCAGACGCGTTGTTTCAGCGATGCGTGTGCACTTGGTCTTTGTGACGAAGTACCGGCGCGGGGTGTTCAACGACGAGATGCTGACGCGCTGCGAAGAGATCATGCGCAAGGTCTGCGAGGACTTCGAGGCGGAGCTGAAGGAGTTCAACGGCGAACGCGATCACGTCCACCTCCTGGTGCACCACCCGCCCAAGGTCGCCGTCTCGAAGCTGGTCAACAGCCTCAAGGGCGTCTCCGCCCGCCGGATACGGCAGGAGTTCACCGGCCGGACCAACCACGCCATCACGCACGGACACCTGTGGTCGCCCTCGTATCTCTCCGCATCGTGCGGCGGAGCACCGCCGGCAATCGTCCGCCAGTACATCGAGCAGCAAAAACGTCCGCTCCAGAGCGCACGTCAGAGCAGTCTGGAGATGCATTCATCCCCGGCGTGAACGCCGGGGCTTTCCGCAAGGAACGCGGTAAAGGGTCGCGCAGCACAGGCCCCTGCCGTCCGAGGAGTCGGGGTCCGCGACCGTGCCGACCTGGGCGAACGTGGCCCCGTCGTCGGTGCTTTCGTAGATGGCGCCGAGGCCGTCGTTCCCGTCGAACGTGACGACGGAGGCGAGCACGCGGCCGTTGGCGGGGCCGTTGTGGGCCAGGCGGATCGCGCGTGGGTAGAGCCCGGTGCCGTCGCGCAGCGGCGTCCCGGTGGCGGCCAGGGCGGCGGGGCCCTCGGGCGCGGGTGAGGGCACGGGGTCGGCGGCGGTGGCGGCGGTGGGCGGGCCACCGATGAGGGCGGCGAGCAACGCGCCGAGGCGCAGCAGGGCCAGGCGGGCGGGGCGGTGGGATCTGCGGGGCGGTCGGGGGACGGTCATGGTGTCGGCCTTCCGTTCGTCCGGCGGAAGTCGGACCCCTCGGGGGAGCGCGGGACAACGTGGGCATCGGTGCTCGTATCGATGGTCGTGTCGATGTACACCCCGCGCCAGGGGCGGGACGCCGCGTTCGGGAACGGGCGGGGGCGGTCGGGGAGTCGTTCCCACGAGGACGACGAGAGGAGCCCGCATGGCGGTGACGCTGGGCGAGGAGATCATGCCGCTGTCGCTCGACGACGGCTCGGGCGAAGCGCGAGAGCGGCAGGCGGCGGGGTGGACGGGGGGACCCTCGTGTGGCGCCCACCGGCGCGGGGGCGGAGCGTGGGCGTGCACGTCAGGGGGCCCGATGGCGCCGGGCCGCGACGTGTCGGAGCCGCTCGGGCGGCTGACGGCCGGGGGGCCGGGCGGTGGCGGGCGCGAGCGTGGCGCTCGAACGGGTCGGGTCTCTGGCGGGCCTGACGGTCGGGCGCGGGGGCGTGGAGCGGGGGCGTGGAGCGGGTGGCGGTGGCGTTCGACCGGCCGGAGTCCGCCCTGCTCGCGCTGGTCGCGTGGGTGGGCGGGGCCGGTCAGTTCGCGATCCGCGGCTACCGGTTCCCCCGAGGATCGCCGACGGCTCCGACGCCCGGCTGTGGCGTACGGACACCGCGGCGACGACGGACCGCTCCGACCGGTGGCCGCCCACACCCGCCCTGCCGGGACGGCAGGCGCGTGTCCGGCGCCCGGCGCCCGGCGGCTCGAGCGCGCCATGGTGGGAGGGATCGGGTGGCCGGAACCCGGGGTTGTCGTGGGCTCGCTGTTCGGGGACCGTCCCGGGCCCTGATCCGGCGGGGGGCCGAGAGGGGTCCCCCGCGGGGTGGGTATGTTCGGGGCATGGCGTGGTGGCGACGTGCGAAGAAGCCGGGTCCCGTGGCCCTCTCCGTGTTCGACCGCGGGGCTGGGGGTCCGTTCCAACGGCCGGGGTTGAGCCTGGGCAGGCGAACGCTGCCGCCGATCACCACACGGAGCTTCACCGACCTGATCGCGGAGCGGGTGCGCGCGCACCATCCACCGGGCACCGGTCCGGTGGGCAACGTGGTGACGCACAACGTGTTCGCCGAGGATGACGCGGCCATCTACCTGGGCGCGGGCGGCCGGGCGGCCGTCGTGGTCCGGCTGACGCCTGCCCTGCGTCCGGACCTGTACGGCCTGGGTGAGGCGATCGAGGACAACGGGGCGTCCCTGTATCTCGACGCGCACGCGGGCTTCCTGCGGGCCTCGCTCCTGCTCCCGGCGTTGGACTTCGACCTGGACACGGGCATGCTGCTCGACGAGGGGAACGTCCAGGAGTTCCTGTGGGCCGCCTACACCACCGAGACCGTCGAGCTGCACATCTCCCATGCGGCGCACGACCGGCTGCTGCCCTTCACGTGCGCGGCGCCGGGGATCCGCGCGGTGTTGGACGCGGGCTTCGACCTGATCACCCTCCCGGCCCCGGCCGATCCGAGGGCCGAAGTGGCGGCCGTCAACGGCACGTTGAACCCGTCGGCACTCGTCCCGTTGCGGGTCACGGGCCGCGCCGAGCTGGCCATCACCTTCGACGTCGAGGCGTAAGCCGCGCGGAGGGGCGCGGAACGGCGCGGTCGGGGGCGCACGGTCGCCTCCGGGCACCCCGCCGAACTCGGGCAGCGGCCCCGGGGCAACGCCATGGTGCGGCCCGCGACGATCTCATGGCGGGCGCCGTCGTCGCGGCGGTGACATGACCCGGGATGTCCTCGGGCGTCGGCAGCGCGCGACGCGTCGCCGGGATCGCGCTCTCCAGCCGGTCGAGCAGCTCGGGGGCGGTCGGCCCCCTCGACGGGCCCGGGCCCGAGCCGGAGGCGGAGACTGAGGCGGCGGTTCGGCATGCCCAACGGGGAATCGGACGGCGGGCGTTGGGGGGCGCGTATGCGCCGGGAGGCTGCCCCCGGCGCACGCCCAGCGCCTACGCTTCGGCTGACCGCACGGCACACGGCACCGTTGACACGGACGACACCGACGACCCTGACGACCCCGACGACGAAGGGCCTGAGCGCATGGAGATCGACACTTCGAAGGCGCACTCGGCACGGGTGTGGAACTTCTGGCTGGGCGGCCGGGACTGGTACGAGGCCGACCGGGACGCGGGCGAGCAGATCACGCGCGTCTACCCGGGCATTGTGCGCACGGCGAGGTTCCAGCGGATGTTCCTGGCCAGGGCCGTGCGCCTGCTGGCGGGCGAGGCCGGGATCCGGCAGTTCCTCGACCTGGGCACGGGCCTGCCGACCGTGGACAACACCCACGAGGTCGCCCAGCGCGTGGCGCCCGACTGCCGGATCGTCTACGTCGACAACGACCCGCTCGTCCTGGCGCACGCCCGCGCGCTGCTGACCAGCACCCCCGAGGGCAGGACGGCGTACATCGACGCGGACGCGCGCGCCCCGGAGCGCATCCTCGAACAGGCGGCGGAATACCTGGACTTCGACCGGCCCATCGCGGTGACCATGCTGGGGATCCTGGGCCACATCCCGGACGAGGACCGCCCGGACGACATCGTGCGCCGCCTGATCGAGCCGCTCGCCACCGGCAGCTATCTGGCGGTGAGCGACGGCGTGAACACCAACGACACGCTCAACGCCGCCACCACCGACTACAACGCCCGGCTGGCCGGGGACTACACGCTGCGCGGCCCGAGGGAGGTCACCGCCTTCTTCGAGGGCCTGGACATCCTGGAGCCTGGGGTGGTCACGATCGATCGGTGGCGCCCCGAACACCCGCTGTTCGAGGGCGAGGAGCCGGTGGACGCGGTGTGCGGGCTCGGCGTCAAGCGCTGACCGCGCGTGTCAGCTCCTCGAGCAGGTAGTCGGCCGTCCCCGCGGCGGTGGGGTGGTCGTAGACGAGCGCGGCGGGGAGCTCGGCGCCGGTGAGGCGCGCCAGGCGGTCGCGCAGCTCGACGGCCTGGAGGGAGGTCAGGCCCAGGTCGGCGAAGTCGTCGTCCGGGCCGACCTCGCCGGGCGTGGCATGGCCGAGCGTGGCGGAGGTCTGCTCCAGGACGAGCGAGAGCAGCGCCGTCCTGCGCTCGGCCGCGTCGGCGTCGGCGAGGCGTTCCACCAGGTCGGGCGCCGTGGAGTCGGGCGGCTCGGGCGTGGCCTCGCCGTCCTCGGGCAGGGGGGCGCTCGTGGGGGGCGCGGGGCGCTCGCGGCGCTTGGCGGCGAGCGCAGGGAGCAGGACGGCAAGGGCCTCGCGCCCCTGGTCGTCCAGGTCGAGCTCGGCCGCCAGGGCCTCGGTGTCCTGGCGTTCGACCGCCGCCCAGAACCCCGGGGGCGCCGGGTCGGGGGCGGCCGAGGGCGCGGCGGTCAGCCAGTAGCGGCGGCGTTGGAAGGGGTAGGTGGGCAGCGGGACGCGGCGGGCGCCGGTGCCTTCGAAGAACGCCGCCCAGTCGACGGCCGCGCCCGCGGTGTGCAGTTGAGCGAGCGCGGCGGCGAGCGCCTCGGGCTCGCGCCGGTCGCGGCGCTGGGCCGCAATGAACGCCGTCTGTCCGCCGTCGGATTGGAGAGCGCTCTCCCTTGCCATCGGGGTGAGCACCGCGTCCGGGCCGACCTCGAGGAACGTGCGGGCGCCCGCGGCGTGGAGGGCCTGGACGGCCGCGCCGAAGCGGACGGTTCCGCGCGCGTGGCGGACCCAGTGCTCGGGCGAGCACAGCTCCCGTTCGGTGGCGAGGCGGCCGGTGAGCGCGGAGACGACGGGCAGGCGGGGCGGCCGGTAGGTGACGCGTTCGGCGACGGCGCGGAAGGCGTCGAGCATCCCGTCCATGTGGGGTGAGTGGAACGCGTGCGAGACGGCCAGGCGTTTGACCCGTGCGAAGTGGAAGGCCACGGCCTTGACCGCGTCCTCGTCGCCGGAAATCACCAGTGCGCGGGGGCTGTTGACGGCGGCGACGGCCACCAGGCCCTCGGCGTCCTCGCGTTCGAGCAGGGGGGCCACCTCGTCCTCTGCCGCCTGGATGGCCACCATGGCGCCGCCCGGGGGGAGTTGGCCCATCAGCCGCCCGCGCGCCACGACCAGCCGCGCCGCGTCCTCGAGCGAGAACACCCCGGCCAGATGGGCCGCGGTCAGCTCGCCCAGCGAGTGCCCGGCGAGCCAGCCGGGCGCGACGCCCCACGACTCGAGCAGCCGGAACAGCGCCACCTCGGCGGCGAACAGGGCGGGTTGGGCGTGCTCGGTGCGTTCGAGCGACTCGGCGGCGTCGAGCGTCGCCGGGTCGAGGTCGAGCGCGGCGGCTGCCTCCGCGAAGGCCCGCGCGTAGACGGGGTGGGCCGCGGCCAAGTCCCGGCCCATGCCGACGCGTTGGGCGCCCTGCCCGGGGAAGAGCACGGCCAGGCCGCCGCCCGAGGCGCGGCCCGTGGTCCACGCGTCGAGGTCGCCGTCGAGCGTCCAGGCCCGGTGGGCGAACGGGGTCCGCGCGGTGGCGAGCGTGTGCGCGACGTCCAGCGGGTCGAGGTGGCCATCGGCGACGGCCTCGCGCAGCCCGGCCGCCCGCGCGGTGAGCGCCTCGGGCGTGCGCGCGGACAGCAGCCAGGGGACGGCGGGCGGCGGGGCGGCCGAGGCGGGCGCCTCGGGGGTGGGCGGTGGCTCCTCGATGACCACATGGGCGTTGGTGCCGCTGAACCCGAACGACGAGACTCCCGCGCGCCTGGGCCTTCCCTCCCCCGGCGGCCAGGCGACGGGCTCGCGCAGCAGCCGCACCCCGCCGCCCGACCAGTCGACGTGCGGCGTCGGCTCGTCGATGTGCAGCGACGCGGGCAGCAGGCCGTGGCGCAGCGCGAGGACGGTCTTGATGACGCCGCCGACCCCGGCGGCGGCCTGGGCGTGGCCGATGTTGGACTTCAACGACCCCAGCCACAGGGGGCGTCGGGGATCCCGGCCGGGGCCGAAGACGGCGATCAGGGCCTCCGCCTCGATGGGGTCGCCCAACGGCGTGCCGGTGCCATGGGCCTCGATCGCGTCCACGTCGCCGGGCGCCAGGTCGGCGTCGGCGAGCGCGGCGTGGATGACGCGCCGTTGGGCGGGGCCGTTGGGCGCGGTGAGGCCGTTGGAGGCGCCGTCCTGGTTGACCGCGGAGCCGCGCACCAGGGCCAGGACCGGGTGGCCGAGGCGGCGGGCGTCGGAGAGGCGTTCCACCAGCAGGACGCCCACGCCGTCCGCCCAGCCCGCGCCGTCGGCGGCCCGCGCGAACGACTTGCACCGCCCGTCGGGCGCCAGGCCGCGCAGCCGGGAGAACTCCACGAACGCGTTCGGCGTCGCCATCACGGTGGCGCCGCCCGCCAGCGCCAGGTCGCACTCCCCCGAGCGCAGCGCGCGCACGGCCAGGTGCAGCGCGACCAGCGAGGACGAGCACGCGGTGTCGACGGTCAGCGCCGGGCCTTCGAGGCCGAGCGCGTAGGACACCCGCCCGGACAGGACGCTGCCGAGCGTTCCGGTGCTGAGGAACCCCGCGACGGCCTCGGGCTCGCCGCCGGGCGGCGGCCCGTAGTCCCAGTACATCCCGCCCATGAACACCCCGGTGCGGCTGCCGCGCGCCGCCGCAGGGTCGATGCCCGCCGCCTCGAACGCCTCCCACGAGGTCTCGAGGAGCAGCCGCTGCTGCGGGTCCATGGCGAGCGCCTCGCGGGGCGAGATCCCGAAGAACGCGGCGTCGAACCCCGCGGCGTCGGCCACGAAGCCGCCCTCGCGCACGGACGAGGTGCCGGGCCGCCGCCCCTCCGGGTCCCACAGCGCGTCGAGGTCCCAGCCCCGGTCGGTGGGGAACGGGCCCACCGCGTCGCGCCCTTCCTCGACCAGCGACCACAGCGCGTCGGGGCCTGTGACGCCGCCGGGGAACCGGCAGGCCATGCCGGTGATGGCGATCGGCTCCCTGGCCCTGCGCTCGACCTCGTCCAGGCGCTCCCGGTAGGCGTGCAGGTCGACCGCCGCCTGCTTGAGATAGGCGCGGAGCTTGTCCTCGTCGGCCATGGCCGTCTCCGTTCGTCGGTCCTTGCGTCGGTCCTTCGCCGGTTCCTGACCGGTCCTTCGCCGGTCCTTCGCCGGTCCCCGAGCGATCGGTGTCGGGCGTTCAACAGTGCGCCGGGCCACCTGCGTTGGGCCATGCGGTCAGGCGGTCGGGCGGTCAGGCGGTCAGGCAGTCAGGCGGTCAGGCGGTGCGGAACGTGTCGAGGAGGTCGAAGATCTCGTCGTCGGCCGCCGACGCGATCCGCTCCCGCACCTCCCCGTCCTCGGGCGCGGCGCCGAGCCCGGCGGCGACCTCCTGGAGCCGGGTCGCCACGCGCCGCCGCTCGGCGTCGGCGAGACCGGCGAACGCGGCCGCCAACCGGTCCACCTCGGAGAGCGCTCCCCGAAGCGCCGTTCCCTCGCCGGAGCCGTTGCGCCCCGGCGCCTCCTCGGCGAGCGCGGCGGCCAGGAAGGTGGCGGCGGCCTCGGCGGTGGGGTGGTCGAACACGAGCGTGGCGGGCAGCCGCAGCCCTGTCGCGGCGGCGAGGCGGTTGCGCAGCTGCACGGCGGTGAGCGACTCGAAGCCCATGTCCCTGAAGGCGCGCCGGGGTTCGACGCTCTCCGGTGAGTCGTGGCCGAGCACGGCCGCGACCTGGCCGCGCACCAGGTCGAGCAGGACGGGGCGGCAATCGCTCTCCGGCAGGCCGCGCAGGCGTTCGCGCAGCGCGTCCGCGCCGGTGTCGCGGCGGGCTGGGGCAGGCACGAGGTCGTGCAGCAGGGGTGGAACGCCCTCGGTCCTGGCGCGTTTCCGCAGCGCCGCGAGGTCGAACCGGACGGGGACGAGCAACGCCTCGTCCCGCGCCAGCGCGGCGTCGAACAGCGCCAGGGCCTCAACGGTCCCGAGCGGGGCGGCGCCCTGGCGGGCCAGCCGCCGCAGGCCCTCGTCGCCCAGCCGCTCGGCCATGCCGCCGCCCTCCCAGGGGCCCCAGGCGAGTGACAGCGCGGGCAGGCCCATGGCACGGCGGTGGGCGGCGAGGGCGTCGAGGAAGGCGTTGGCCGCGGCGTAGTTGGCCTGGCCCGGGCCGCCGAGCACCCCGGCGGCGGAGGAGAACAGGACGAACACGGCCAGGTCGAGGTCGCGGGTCAGCTCGTGCAGGTGCCAGGCGGCGTGTGCCTTGGGGCGCAGCACGCGGTCGAGCTGCGCGTCCGTCAGGCGGGTGACGGTGGCGTCGTCGAGGACGCCAGCGGCGTGGATGACGGCGGTGAGCGGGTGCGCGGCGGGGATGGCGTCCAGCAGGGTAGAGAGCGCTCTCCGATCGCCGGTGTCGCAGGCGGCGAGGGTGACGTTCGCGCCCAACGCCCCCAGCTCATCGGCGAGTTGGCGAGCTCCGGGGGCGTCGGGGCCGCGGCGGCCGGTCAGCAGCAGATGACGCGTGCCCCTGGCGGTGACCAGATGGCGGGCGAGCGCGGCGCCGAGGGTGCCGGTGCCTCCGGTGATCAGCACGGTGCCGTCGGCGTTCCAGGTGACCGGTCCCGGGTCGGGCGCGGCGGGCGCGGTGAACGCCGTGGGCGCGGGGTCGGTCGTGAGGGGTGCGAGGCGGGCGGTGTGGGGGCGCCCGCCGCGCAGCGCGAGGTGGCCGGGCCGCGCGTCCCGGCCCAGGCCCAGGCCCGCGCCCGCGCCCGCGCCCGCGCCTGTGGCGAGGGTGGCCGGGACGGCGGCGAGCGAGGCCGGGTCGTCGTCGAGGTCGACCAGGAGGAAACGGCCCGGGTGTTCGGCCTGGGCGGAGCGCACCAGCCCGCACACGGCGGCCGCTGCCGGGTCGGGCGCGGGGTCGTCAGGACCGGTGGCGACCGCGCCCCGGGTGAGAACGGTGAGGGTGGCGTCGGCGAACCGTTCGTCCGCGAGCCACGCGCGGACGCGTTCGAGGGTGCGCCGCGTGGCCTCCCCGGCGCGCGCGGCCGGGTCGTCCCCGGCCGTGGTCAGGGCGTCGGCGGTCGCGACGATCCGGGGCGGTGGGGCGGGCAGGGCGTCGAACGCCGCGACGGCCGTCGCGCGGACGCCCCCGGCGGCGAGCGCGGCGGCGAGGGTGCCGTCGTCGCCGAGGACGGCCCAGTCGGCCCGGTCCTCGGCCTCGGCCTCGGCGGGGTCCGGGGCGGGGTCCGCGTCGGGCGCGGCCAGCGGGACCCAGTCGAGCCGGTGGAGCGGCCCGGGCCCGGGCGTTCCTCCGGGGGCGAGGTGGCGGCCCGTCACCCGGCGCAGGGCGAGGGCATCGACGGAGGCGACGGGCGTTCCCGCGCCGTCGGCGAGCTGGACGCGCACCGCGTCGCCGCCGGGCGCGCGGGAGATGAGCACCCGCAGGGCGGTGGTGCCGGGGGCCGCGCACAGCGAGACACCGCTCCAGGCGAACGGCAACGGGACCCCGCCGTCCTCGCCCACCCCCGTCGCCCCGTCCCCGTCCACGGGCGCGGCGACGAAGTCGCCCAGGGCGATGGCGTGGAGGGCCGCGTCGAGGAGCGCGGGGTGCAGCCCGAACGCCCCTGCGGGGGTGGTGTCGGGCAGCGCGACCTCGGCGAGCACCGTTTCGCCGAGCCGCCAGGCCGCGGTGAGGTTCTGGAACGCCGGGCCGTGGTCGAGCCCGGCCGCGGCCAGGTTGTCGTAGAGGCGGTGGACGTCGAGGCGTTCGGCGCCCGGCGGCGGCCAGGTCGCGGCGAGGGGCAGGGGCGCGGGGCCGTCGCCGGGGCGGTGCGGGCGCAGCGTGCCGGTGGCGTGGCAGGTCCAGGGGGCGTCGGCGGGGGCCTCCTCGGGGCGCGAGTGGATCGTCACCGTCCGTGCGCCGTCGAGGCGTTGAGCCTCGTCGGCGCGTTGAGCCACGTCGACATGTCGCCCCTCGTCGGCGCGTGGCCCCTCGTCCGTCGGGGCGACGGTGACGCGCAGCTGGGCGCAGCCGCGCTCGGGCAGGGGCAGCGGCGCCTGGAGGGTGAGGTCGTCGAGCACCGGGTGACCGGCGTGGCGCCCGGCGGCGAGGGCGAGTTCGACGAGGGCCGCGCCAGGCAGCAGGGCGGTGCCGAGGACCGCGTGGTCGGCCAGCCAGGGCTGGGCGGGCAGCCCGACCCGGCCGCTGAGCAGCAGCCCGTCGGAGTCGGGGAGCGTCACGGCGGCCCCGAGCAGGGGGTGGCCGGTGCGGCCGAGGCCGATGGCCGCCGCGTCGGCGCCGCCCGAGCCGCCGCCGAGCCAGTAGGAGCGGTGCTCGAACGGGTAGGTGGGCAGGTCGGCGCGTCCCGCGCCGGTGCCGTCGAACACGGCGGGCCAGTCGGGCGACAGGCCGCGCACATGGGCCTCGGCCAACGAGGCGAGGACGCGGCGCCACCCGTCGTCGCCCCGGTGGAGCGAGGCCGCCACCACGGCGTCGTGCCCGGCGGCGTCGAGCGTCTGGTGCAGCCCGAGGGCGAGCACGGGGTGCGGGCCCACCTCGACGAACGCGCCGAAGCCCCGTTCGGCCAGGTCGCGCACGGCGTCGGCGAAGCGCACGGGCTGCCTGAGGTTGCGGTACCAGTAGGCGGCGTCGAGGCGTTCGGTGTCGAGGAACGCCGCGTCCACCGTGGAGTAGAAGGGGACGGCGGCGGGGCGGGGCGCGATGCCGTCGAGCTCGGCGAGCAGCCGCCCCTCGATGTCGGCGACCAGCGGGGAGTGGGAGGCGTAGTCGATGGGGACGCGGCGGGCCCGCACGCCGTCGGCGGCGCACGCGTCGGCGAACGCGCCCAGCGCCTCGGCCTCCCCCGAGACGACCGCGAGCGAGGGCCCGTTGACCGCGCCGAGCCACAGGCGCCCTGCCCAGCGGGCGAGGCGGCGCTCCACCTCGTCGGCGGGCAGCGGGACGGTGAGCAGGCCGCCCTTTCCCGCGAGGGCCAGGGTGGCGGCGGCGCGCAGGGCGATCACGCGTGCCGCGTCGGGGAGGGTGAGGGCACCGGCGACGCAGGCGGCGGCGATCTCGCCCTGGCTGTGCCCGACGACGGCCGCCGGGGTGATGCCGAACGAACGCCACACCTCGGCGAGCGAGACCGTCACCGCGAACAGCGCGGGCTGCACCACGTCGTCGCCCTCCAGCGCGGGCGCGCCGGGCGCGGCGCGCAGCACGTCGGGCACCGACCAGCCGGTGAACGGCCGCAGCGCCGCGTCGCACTCGGCCATCCGGCGGGCGAAGACGGGGGATTCGTCGAGGAGTCGGGCGGCCATGCCGGGCCACTGGGCGCCCTGGCCCGGGAAGACGAACGCGACCTTGCCCGGCGTCGTCGAGGCCGAGCCCGTGACGCCCTCGGCGAGCTGGGGCGCGGACCGGCCATCGGCCAGGGCCGCGACCCCCGCGAGGAGGCTCTCGCGGTCGGTGCCCGTCACGACGGCCCGGTGCTCGAAGTGGGCGCGTTCGGCGGCGAGGGAGCGGGCCACGTCGAGGGGGCGCGCGTCGGGGTGGACGCGCAGGTGGTCGGCGAGCCGGGCGGCCTGGGCGCGCAGCGCGGGCGCGGTCCTGGCGGAGAGGGCCCAGGGAACGGCGGGCGGCGGCGCGGCGGGGGGCTGCTCGGCGGAGGGCTGCTCGGCGGAGGGCTGCTCGATGACGAGGTGCGCGTTGGTGCCGCTGAAGCCGAACGCGGAGACGGCGGCGCGGCGGGGGCGGCCGGTCTCGGGCCACCGCGCGGGCTCGCGCAGCAGGGCGATGCCGCTGTCCTCCCAGGCGACGTGCGGCGTCGGCTCGTCGATGTGGAGAGTGGGGGGCAGCACGCCGTGGCGCAGCGCGAGGACGGTCTTGATGACGCCGCCGACCCCGGCGGCGGCCTGGGTGTGGCCGATGTTGGACTTCAACGAGCCGAGCAGCAGCGGCCGTTCGGGGTCGCGCTCGTGGCCGTAGACGGCGGCGATGGCCTCGGCCTCGATGGGGTCGCCCAACGGCGTGCCGGTGCCGTGGGCCTCGACGGCGTCGATGTCGGCGGGGCGCAGCCCGGCGTCGGCGAGGGCGTCGCGGATGACGCGCTGCTGGGCGGGGCCGTTGGGGGCGGTGAGGCCGTTGGAGGCACCGTCCTGGTTGACGGCGGAGCCGGTGATCAGGGCGAGGACGGGGTGGCCGTTGCGGCGGGCGTCGGAGAGGCGTTCGACGACGAGCACACCGGCGCCCTCTCCCCATGCCGTGCCGTCGGCCCCGGCGGCGAACGCCTTGCAGCGCCCGTCGGGTGCCAGGCCGCGCTGGCGCGAGAACTCCACGAAGGCGCTGGGCGTGGCCATCACCGTCACGCCACCGGCCAGCGCGAGGTCGCACTCCCCCGCGTGCAGCGCCCGCGCCGCCAGGTGGAGGGCGACCAGGGATGAGGAGCAGGCGGTGTCGACGGTCAACGCGGGACCCTGAAGGCCGAGGGCGTAGGACAGGCGCCCCGAGATCACGCTGCCGGAGCGGCCGGTGCCCAGGAGCCCGTCGAACTCGGCCTCGGCGGGCGTGCCGGGCAGCGGGCCGTAGTCGTGGTACATCACCCCGGCGAAGACGCCGGTGCGGGAGCCGCGCAGCCGGTGGGGGTCGATCCCGGCGCGTTCGATGGCCTCCCACGAGGTCTCGAGCCACAGGCGCTGCTGGGGGTCCATGGCGAGGGCCTCGCGCGGGGAGACGCCGAAGAACCCCGCGTCGAACTCGGCGGCGCCGTCAAGGAATCCGGCCGCCCGCACATACGAGGTCCCCGGGTGGGCGGGGTCGGGGTGGAACAGCGCCTCCAGGTCCCAGCCCCGGTCGTCGGGGAAGGGGCGCGCGACCGCCCGGCCCTCGGCGACCAGCGACCACAGGCCCTCGGGGGAGGTGACCCCGCCGGGGAAGCGGCAGCCGATCCCGACGATGGCCACGGGTTCGTCGGTGGCGGGGCGGACCGAGGGGAGAGCGCTCTCCGGGGGGGTGGTGGTCAGCTCGGCGGCGATGTGCGCGGCGAGGGCGGTGGGCGTGGGGTGGTCGAAGACGAGGCTGGCGGGCAGGCGAAGTCCGGTGGCCGCGTTGAGGCCGTTGCGCAGCTCGATCGCGGTGAGCGAGTCGAAGCCGATCTCCTTGAACGACCGCCCGGCGTCCACCGCGTGAGCGCCGGTGTGGTTGAGGACGTGCGCCACCTGGTCGCGGACGATGTCGAGGACGGCCTCATCGCGCCGCTCGGGCGGCAGGTCGGCCAGGCGGCGGGCGAGCCCGTCGGCGGCCGCGCCCCGGGCCGCGGTGCCCCGGGCCGCGGCAGCCCTGCGGCGGGGAGCGCGGACCAGGGCGTGCAGCAGGGGCGGCAGCTCGTCGGCGCGGGCGGCGAGGGCGGCCGGGTCGAGGCGCAGGGGCAGCGGAACGGCCTCGCCCGTGGCGGGCGCGGCGTCGAACAGTGCGAGCCCGTCGGCGGTGGACAGGGCGGCGAAGCCCTCGCGGGCGAGGCGGCGCAGGGCGGCTGCGTCGAGGTCGCCCGCCATGCCGTCGCCGCCGCGCCACAGGCCCCAGGCGAGCGAGACGGCGGGCAGCCCCTCGGCCCTGCGGCGGTGCGCGAGGGCGTCCAACACGGCGTTGGCGGCGGCGTAGTTGGCCTGACCCGGGTTGCCCAGGACACCGGCGGCCGAGGAGAAGAGGACGAACGCCGTCAGGTCGAGGCCGCGGGTCAGCTCGTCGAGGTGGAGGGCCGCGTCGGCCTTGGGGCGCAGGACGGTGGCCAGCCGTTCGGGGGTGAGCGCGGCGGCCACGCCGTCGTCGAGGACACCCGCGGAGTGGACGACGGCCCTGAGGGGGTGGGCGGCGGGGATGGCGTCCAACAGGGCGGAGAGCGCTCTCCGGTCGGCGACGTCGCAGGCCGCCAGGGTGACCGTGGCGCCCAACGCCCGCAACTCTCGCGCCAGTTGGTGGGCGCCGGGTGCCTCGGGCCCGCGGCGGCTGGCCAGCAGCAGGTGCCGGACGCCGTGTTCGGCGGCGAGGTGGCGGGCGACCAGCGTGCCCAGGGCGCCGGGTGCGCCGGTGATGAGGACGGTGCCCTCGGGGTCCCAGGGCGGCAGCTCCCCCTGGGTGTCGGTGGGGACGCGGGCGAGGCGCGCGCGGTGGACGGCGCCGCCGCGCAGGGCGAGTTGGGGCTCGCGGGAGGCCAGGGCGCGCGCGGGCACGCCGGGGGCGTCGGGGTCCTCGTCGACGAGGACGAGGCGGTCGCGCTGCTCGGACTGGATCGAACGGACCAGGCCCCACACGGCGGCGTGCGCGGGGTCGGGCGGCGCGTCGTCCGGGCCCGTGGTGACGGCGCGGCGGGTGACGAGCGCGAGCCGGGCGGAGGCGAAACGGTCGTCGGCGAGCCAGCGTTGCACCAGGTCGAGGGCGTGGGTGGCGGCGTCGAGCGGCGTCGCGGCCGGGGGGCAGGTGGCGATGACCACCTCGGGGGTCGGGGCGCGGCCCGCGGAGATCGCGTCGGCGAGGGCGTCGAGGTCGGGGTGGGGGGTGTGCTCGCCGAGCGCGGCCCGTTGGGCGCCGTCGGCGGCGGGGCCCTGGGGCTCGGGGAGCGTCGGCCAGTCGAGGCGGAACAGCGCGTCGGCCGGCCCGTGCCCGGAGGCGGTGGGCTCGGGCACGGCGGTGGCCAGCGGGCGCAGCAGCAGCGACGCGACGGTGGCGACGGGGTCCCCCGCGCCGTCGGCGAGATACAGGGAAGCGCTCTCTGGGCCCCGAGGGGTGACCTGGACGCGCAGCAGGGTGGCGCCGGTGGCGTGGAGGGTGAACTCGCCCCAGGAGAACGGCAGCAGAGGCTCCGGAGAGCGCTCTCCCAGGTCGCTCTCTCTCAGGGAGCGCTCTCCCAGGGCGAGGGCGACGGTGTGCAGGGCCGCGTCGAGCAGGGCGGGGTGCAGGCCGAAGGCGTCGTTCTCGGCCTCGGGGTCGAGCGCGACCTCGGCGAACACCTCGTCGCCGCGCCGCCAGGCGGCTTTCAGCCCTCGGAAGACCGGGCCGTAGCCGAGGCCCCCGGCGGCCAGCCGGTCGTAGAGCCCGTCCACGTCGACGGGGTGGGCGCCGGTGGGGGGCCAGGCGCGCACGGGGGCCGGGGCCTCGGGGGGCGCGTCGGCGAGCAGGCCGGTGGCGTGGCGCGTCCAGGGGGCGTGTTCGTCGTCGCCGCGCGCGTGCACCTCGATCCTGCGGCGGCCCGAGCCGTCGGGCGGGTCCACCCGGAGTTGCACCCTGACGCCGCCGTCGGGCGGCAGGACCAGGGGCGTTTCCAGGGTCAGCTCCTCGACGGTCGGGCAGCCGGTCTGGTCGCCCGCGCGGGAGGCCAGCTCCGCGAGGGCGGCGCCGGGCAGGACGGGGGTGCCGCCCAGGGTGTGGTCGGCGAGCCAGGGGTGGGTGGCGAGCGAGAGGCGGCCGGTGAGCAGCAGCCCGTCGGATCCCGCGAGCGGCACCGAGGCGCCGAGGAGCGGGTGGTCGCACGCGCCGAGGCCGAGGCCGCCGGGGTCGCCGGTGCGTGCCGAGCCGTGCGGCCAGTAGCGCTGGCGGGAGAAGGGGTATCCGGGGAGGGTGACGCGGCGGGCTCCGCTGCCCTCGTAGAACGCGGACCAGTCGATGTCCCAGCCGTGGGCGTGGAGTTCGGCGGCGGCGGCCACCACCGACTCGGCCTCGGGGCGGTTTTTGCCCAGCACCGGGACGGCCGGTGCGTCGCCGCCCGCGAGCCCGGAGAGCACCGCGCCGGGGCCGACCTCGAGGAAGCCGCGGATGTCCGAGGCGCGCAGCGTGGTGAGGGCGTCGTGGAAGCGGACGGCGTCGCGCGCGTGCCGGACCCAGTACGCGGGTGAGGCCCAGGCGCCGTCCCGGTCCACCGGTCCCCCCGTCACCGTGGAGACCCCGGCGACCGTGGGGGTGCGGTAGGTCAACGTGGCGGCGACGGCGTGGAGTTCGTCGAGCAGCCCGTCGACGTGCGGCGAGTGGAAGGCGCGCTCGACCTTCAGACGTCTGGCGCGGCCCAGGCGCCCGGCCACGTCGAGGACGGGGTCCTCGTCGCCGGAGAGGACCACGGAGGAGGGGCCGTTGACGGCGGCAACGGCGACCCCGGGCAGCAGGGCGCGGCGGGCCTCCTCCTCGGTGGCCTCGACGGCGACCATGGCGCCCCGCGGCATGCGGGACTCCATGAGCCGCCCCCTGGCGGCCACCAGGCGTCCCGCGTCGGCGAGCGACAGCACGCCGGCGACGTGGGCGGCGGCCAGCTCGCCCACCGAGTGGCCGACCACCGCGTCGGGGCGCATGCCCCAGGACTCGAGGAGCCTGAACAGCGCGACCTCGACGGCGAAAAGCGCCGCCTGCCCGATCCCGTCGGTGCCGCCGGTGCCGCCGGTGCCTTCGGTGCCTTCGGTGCCGTCGGCGACCGTCGCGGGGTCCAACTCCACGGCGGCGCAGGCCTCGTCGAACGCCGTCGCGAACGCCGGGAAGGCGGCGCGGAGTTGACGGCCCGTGCCGGGTCGGCCCACGCCCTGCCCGGGGAAGAGCACGGCCAGTCTGCCGCCCGTGGCGCGCGCCGTCCGCAGCCGGTCGAGGTCGCCGCCGAGGGTCCACGCGCGGTGGGGCAGCGAGGCGCGGGAGCGGGCCAGGGTGAACCCGACGTCCACGGGGTCGAGTTGGGCGGTGGCGTCCCGCAGCTGTTCGGCGCGGGCGGCCAGCGCCTCGGGGGAGCGCGCGGAGAACACCCAGGGCACCGCGGGGGGTGGCGTTCCGTCGCGTTCGGCGGGCTCGGGGAACTCCTCGACGATCACATGGGCGTTGGTGCCGCTGACGCCGAACGACGAGACGGCGGCACGGCGTCGGCGCCCGGTCTCGGGCCACTCCAGCGTCTCACGCGCGAGACGGACGCCGCTGCCCGACCAGTCGACGCGCCGCGACGGCTCGTCCACGTGGAGGGTCCCCGGCACCACGCCCCGGCGCAGGGCCAGCACCATCTTGATCACGCCAGCGACTCCGGCGGCGGCCTGGGCGTGGCCGATGTTCGACTTCAACGAGCCGAGCAGCAGGGGCCGTTCGGGGTCGCGCCCGCGGCCGTAGGCGTCGATCAGGGCCCGCACCTCGATCGGGTCGCCGAGGGTGGTGCCCGTGCCATGGCCCTCCACCACGTCCACGTCGGAGGGTTCGAGCCCGGCCCCGGCCAGGGCCTGGCGGATCATCCGGCGTTGGGCGGGGCCGTTGGGCGCGGTCAGCCCGTTGGACGCGCCGTCCTGGTTGACGGCAGAGCCGCGCACCACCGCGTGCACCCGGTGGCCGAGGCGGAGCGCGTCGGAGAGGCGTTCGACCAGGAGCACGCCCGCGCCCTCGCCGAAGCCCACGCCGTCGGCGCCCTCGGCGAACGACTTGCACCGCCCGTCGGGCGAGAGCCCGCGCTGCCGTGAGAAGGCGACGAACGCCTCGGGCGTGCACATCACGGTGGCCCCTCCCGCGAGCGCCAGGTCGCACTCGCCCGCGCGCAGGGCCCGGGCGGCCAGGTGCAGCGCCACGAGCGACGACGAGCACGCCGTGTCGACCGTCAGGGCGGGGCCCTCGAGGCCGAGGACGTAGGAGACCCGGCCCGATGCGATGCTGCCGCCGGTGCCGAGGAAGCCCTCGACGGTGTCGTCGGAGGCGCGCAGCACGGCCTCGTAGTCGTGGTGCATCAGGCCCATGAACACGCCGGTGCGGCTGCCGCGCGCCGCGACCGGGTCGAGTCCCGCGTCCTCGAACGCGTCCCACGACGCCTCGAGCAGCAGCCGCTGTTGGGGGTCCATCGCCAGGGCCTCGCGGGGCGAGATGCCGAACATGGCCGGGTCGAACTCGCCCGCGTCCCGCAGGAATCCGCCGTGCCGGGTGTAGGAGGTGCCGCGCCGGTCGGGGTCGGGGTGGTGGATCGCCGCGATGTCCCAGCCGCGGTCGGCGGGGAACTCGCTGATGGCGTCGACCCCTTCGATGACCAGCCGCCACAGCGCCTCGGGGGTGTCGGCGCCGCCGGGGAGGCGGCAGGCCATGCCGACGACGGCCACGGGCTCGCGGGCGGCGGCGGTGAGCTCGGCGGTGAGTTCGCGATTGCGTTCCCGGAGCCGTTCCCGCTCCTTGAGAGAAAGCCGAAGTGCTTCGAGAACGTGGGTGTCCGGTCCACTCATCGCCGCTGTTCTCACCTTTCGCGTGGGTGGTGCGACCGGTTTCGCGGGGGTGGTGCGACCGGCGCGTTTCCGGCCGCCGCCGCGCGCGTCGCGGATTTCCTCCGCCATTCTGGGCCGGGTACCTCGGCGTCCCGACCCCTCTCCGACCCCTGAACTCCCCCTAGCCTCGATCTTTCGTGACGGTCCGTCGGTTTGCCCGCCGGGCCGTTTCGGTTGTTCGGGTTGGTGGCGGGCAGGGTGATGGCCCGGTTGTCGCGTCGGGTGGGCGCCGGGTTCCACGGCTCCGG
>NZ_RBDY01000035.1 GCF_003626575.1 Streptomyces radicis
CCGGTCGACGACGGCCTCACCGTGGTCGGCGACCACACGCCGACGTCGGGCTTCGACGGCTGCCGTCGGCTCATGGGGCTGCCGGAGCCGCCCACCGCCGTGTTCGCGGCCAACGACCCGATGGCCATGGGCGCGCGGGAGGCGCTGCGCCGGTGCGGACTGCGGGTGCCCGACGACGTCAGCGTGGTCGGGGTCGACGACCTCCCCGCGACGCGCCTTTCCGTGCCGCCGCTGACCACCGTCCGCCAGCCCCTGACCGGCATGGGCAGGGTCGCCCTGCGCACCCTGCTGCGGCTGTGCCGCGGCGAACACCTCGAAGCCACCCGGCTTGAGCTGGCCACCGAGCTGGTGGTCCGCTCGTCCACCGACCGCCACCGCCCATGATCCGGCCCGGGGTCAGCTGGTGGCGTCGCCCCGCGCCGCGGCGATGGCGGCGATGGCGGCGTCGGTGTCCGCGGTGGCCAGGTGCGCGTTGATGTGGGCGGCGGCCAGGGCACCGGCCGCGGCGGAGGCGCCGACCTGGGCGGTCGGGTCGGTGGCGTTGCCCGCCACCCACACGCCAGGCACCTCGGTGGTGCCTGCCATGCCGGAGGCGAAACGGCGGCCCATGCCGTCGGGCAGGTCCTCCATCGGCAGCCCCAGGCCGTCAAGGCCCTCGGTCCTGGCCCGCATCCGCGTGGCGACGGCGAGGAAGCGGCGGGCCACGAACGTTCCGTCGGCCAGGCGCACGCCCGCGATGCCGCCGCCCTCGGCCGCGGCGACCTCGCCCACCGGGGTGTCGACGACGCGGACGCCCCGGGCGGCGAAACGCGCGCGACTCCCCTCGTCCAGCTCGCCGCCGCGGGTGAAGTAGACGAGGTCGTCGGTCAGTTGACGGAAAAGCATGGCGTGGTGGACCGACGCGGGGCCGGTGGCGAGAACGCCGATGGGCTGATCGCGCACCTCCCAGCCGTGGCAGTACGGGCAGTGCACGACGCCGCGCCCCCAGTGCTCGGCGAGCCCTGGCACGTTCGGCAGCACATCGCGCAGCCCGCTGGCCACCAGCACTCGGCGGGCTGTCACCGCGCGGCCGTCGGCCAGGGTGACGGCGAAGCGCGGATCGCCCTCGCGCGAGGGGGCGGCGGGCTCGGCCGAGGCCACCTCGCCGAAGACCACCCGGCCGCCGTACCCGCGCACCTGCTCCCGGCCCCGCTCCAGGAGCTCGCCCGGCGGGGTCCCGTCCAGCACGATGAAGCCGTGCATGGCCTCGGCGGGCGCGTTACGCGGGGTGCCACCGTCGATCACCACGACCGAACGGCGGGAACGGGCCAGCATCAGCGCGCCGTTCAGGCCCGCGGCGCCGCCGCCGATCACCACGACATCGACGGTCCCACCGGGCAGCGCGTCGGTCGCGTACGCGGAAGTCGCCTCGGCCATGTCCTCGTCCCCTTTCCCTGTTTCCCTCGGGCGTGGCCCCTGGCGTTCCGGGCCACCTGAAAGGGACCGTACGCCGGATATGCATCAGAGGCATACGATGTTGCGTATGACGCAAGACGATGGCGGGCTTGACGGCCTGGTACGCAAACGGATCAGGGCCCTGCGCGTGGCACAGGGCTGGTCGCTCGATGAGCTGGCCAGCCGCGCCAACGTCAGTCCTTCGACGCTCTCCCGCATCGAGAACGGTCAGCGCCGCCTCGCGCTCGATCAGCTGGTCACCCTGGCCCGGGCCCTGGACACGTCCCTCGACCAGCTGGTGGAGACGGCCGCGGACAACGTTGTCACCAGCCCGATGATCGACGGCGCGCACGGCCTGATGCGCTGGCCCATGAAGGGCGTCCCGGGCATGAGCGTCGTACGCCAGCGCCTGACCGAGCCGCCGCCCGACAACCCCTCGCGCCTGCGCGCCCACCCGGGCCGTGAGTGGCTCGTCGTCCTGTCGGGTACCGCGATCCTCCTGCTCGGCCACCGCCGCCTCCGCGTCGAGACCAACCAGGCCGCGGAGTTCCCCACCATGCTGCCGCACGCCATCGGCGCCGAGGGCGGCCCCTGCGAGGTCCTGGGCGTCTTCGACCGCGACGCCCGCCGCGGCCACCAGCGCGACGGCGGCGGCACGGGGTCGGGCGGCGACCGCGCGCCGGACGGCTCCCGCACATGACGTCCCGCCCCGGCACCGCCGGTCGGCGGCGTTCGGTCCTTCCCGTTGTGGTAGTCATGGCGGCGGATGAGCCCGTTGCCGTCGATGTAGGAGGTCTGCACGCGCGTGTGGGCGGCGAGCCGCTCGGGGAAGGTGCCCCGGAGGCGGCGCCAGGTCTCGCCGTCCTCCTCCCACGGGGGAGTGGGCGGCGTGCAGCCGGTCCCACGGCGTCTCGAGCACATGGCCGTCGAAGGCGGCTCGGGCGGGCGGTCAGGCGTCGGCCGACGGCGGGCGGCGTCCGTCGGAGGCGGGGCGCGCGGCCTTCGCCTCGGCCAGCGCGGCGTCCTCCGCGCGGACGCGGACGGCGAGGGCGGCCGCGTTGACCAGGGTGAACGCGGCGGCGGTCACCCATGCCCCGTGGACGAGCGGCAGCGCGACGCCCTCGGCCACCACGGCGACATAGTTGGGGTGGCGCAGCCACCGGTAGGGGCCCCTCGCGACGAGCGGCAGCCCGGGGACCACGATGACGCGGGTGTTCCAGCGGGGCCCCAACGAGCGGATGCACCACCAGCGCAGGCCCTGGGCGCCCAGCACGACCGCGGCCATGGGCCACCCGAGGGCGGGCACGAACGGCCGGTGCGCCGCCCGGGTCTCGACCAGGCATCCGGCCAGCAGCCCCGTGTGCGTGGCCACCAGGAGCGGATAGTGCCGCCGACCCGCCTCGACGCCGCCGCGCGCCCGGCTCCAGGCGGCGTTCCGGCGGGCGACGCGCAGCTCGGCGAGGCGTTCCGCCGCGACGCCCGCGATCAGCAGGGGGTATCTGACCATGTGTCGCCTCCCTCACCAGCGCAGCAGGACGAGCTCCGAGGCGAACCCCGGGCCGAGGGCCGTCAGCAGACCCCAGGTGCCCGCCGGTGGACGGCGGTCCATGGTGTCCCGCAGCACGTGCAGCACCGAGGCGGAGGAGATGTTGCCGATCGCCGCGAGCGAGCGCCATGTGATGTCGAGGGCGCCGTCGGGGAGGGCGAGGGTCTCCGCCATGGTCATGAGGACCTTGGGTCCGCCGGGGTGGCAGACCCAGGCGCCGATGTCGTCCCGCGTCAGCTTGTGGTCGGCGAGGAACTGGTCGACGTCCGCCGCGAGATGGGCGCGCACGATGTCGGGGATCCCGGGGTCGAGCACGATGCCGAAGCCGTCGTCGGCGACGTCCCAGCCCATCGCGCGCTCGGTGCCGGGGTAGAGGCGGCTGCGGGACGCCACCACGGCTGGCCCCTCGCCGGGGGCGGGGCGGCGCCCTTCGCCCCTGGCGACGACGGCGGCCGCGCCGTCGCCGAAGAGGGCGGTGCCCACGAGGTTGGCGGGGGAGGGGTCGGTGCGCCTGAAGGTGAGCGAGCACAGCTCGACGGACAGGAGCACCGCCACGTGCTCGGGCCAGCCGCACAGGTAGTCGTGGAGCCGCCCGATCCCGGCCGCCCCCGCGGCGCAGCCGAGGCCGAACACCGGCAGGCGCTTGACATCGGCGCGCAGCCCGAGCCGTTCGACCAGGCGCGCGTCGATCGAGGGGGCGGCGAGGCCGGTCGTGGACACGAACATCAGCAGGTCGACCTCGTCGGGCGCCACCCCGGCGGCGCGCAGCCCGCCCGACACGGCGTCGGCGCCCATGCGCACCGCGGCGGCGACGAACGCCTCGTTGCGCCCCCCGAACCCGTCGAGCCCCGGGTAGGCGTCAAGGGGCAGCGCGGTGTGCCGGTGGCTCACCCGGGCGGAGGCGTGCACCCGTTCGAGAAGGGCCCCGTTGGCGTCCGGCAGGCAGGCACGGGCCAGCCGGGTGATGTCCCCCTGCGCGTGTCGGTAGGGAGCGAGGACCTTCTCGACTCCGGCGATATGGCTCATAGGCGTCCCCAAACCGCTGGTGGCGCGGCACGAGTGTCCTTCGCCACGCCCCTCGAAACGGAATCGCCGCCCCGGGGGTCCGCACGGCGCGGCGTGGGTACTCGGACGGGTTCGGGGCCGGGGTGGTTGCGCGCCGCGGGCGCATCGCCCCTGAACGCCGCGGTCGCCCGTCGGCCGGATCCGCTGGCCGTCTCGTTCCCTTGTTGAACGAGGGAACGTTCAGCAGGGGCGGGTGGGGCCGCCGGGGTCCAACTTGGCGGCCACCTCGACGAACTGATCGGCGAGACCGTCAAGGGCCGCGCAGTCCAAGTGATCGATCACCCGCCGCCGCGCGCTCGCCAGGTGCGCGGGCCAGGCGCCGACGAGCCGCTCGAACCCCTTGTCCGTGAGCCCCGCGACGTTGCCGCGCGCGTCCTCCGCGTGACGCCGCTTGGCGACGAGGCCGCGCGACTGGAGCGAGTCCACGACCCGGGTGATCCGGCTCGCGGACAACGCCGTCGCCGCGGCGAGGTCGGTCATGCGCAGCTCACGGTTGCCCGCCTCGGAGAGGTGCATGAGGACCGTGTACTCGGTCAGCGTCAGCCCGGTCCCGCGCAACAAGTCGTCGTCGAGCCCCCGGGGGAGGGCGACAAGGACCCGCATCAGGGCACGCCAGAAGCGCTCCTCGTGAGGCTGGAGGGGGGCGTCGGCGGGGTTACCCATGGGCCCATAGTAGCTTGCTTCACTGAGCAAGTAATGGGCAGAGTATGCCGCTCCCGGCCCCGCGGGTCGCGCTTGCGCCGCGCCGGGTGCCCCCCTAGCATTGCTGACGCAAGCAATTTTCAGTGCGGGGTGGCCCCCGTCGACGCCGGTCGCTCCGGCGCGCTCCCCGCTCCCACGTCTCCACGGAAGACCACACATGGCTGACTTGAAGATCGCGATCATCCTCGGCAGCACGCGCCCCGGCCGCAACGGCAAGGCCGTCGCCGACTGGGTGCTGGACAAGGCCAAGGCCCGCAGCGCCGCCGACTACGAGCTGGTGGATCTCGCCGACTACCCGCTGCCGCACTACGACGAGCCCGTGCCGGCGTCGTTCGGGCAGTACGAGGGCGAGCACACCAAGAAGTGGGCGGCCAAGATCGCGTCGTACGACGGCTTCCTCTTCGTCACCCCCGAGTACAACCACTCCACCTCGGGTGTGCTGAAGAACGCCATCGACCACATCTACGGCGAGTGGAACAACAAGGCCGCGGCCTTCGTGAGCTACGGCTCCCTCGGCGGCGCCCGCGCCATCGAGCACCTGCGGGCCATCACGAGCGAGCTCCAGATCGCCCATGTGCGGCAGCAGTTGAGCTTCTCCCTCTTCACGGACTTCGAGAACTTCTCGACGTTCGTGCCGGGGCCGCAGCACGAGGACGCGGTCGTGACGCTGTTCGACCAGCTGGAGAGCTGGACGCGCGCGCTGAAGACCGTTCGTTCCTGAGTCGCGTTCCGGGGTCTCGCTCCCGGGTCGCGCTCCCTGGGGTCCTCCCTCCGAGGCGGCGCCGACGCCCCGGGTCCCGGTCCGCCGCGTGCGGTCAGGGCCCGGGGCGTCGGCGTCCGCGTCGGCGTCGCCCGAGCGGCTCAGGCCAGATAGGTGAGCAGCTCGCGGGCGGCCGGGCTCAGCCTGTCCTCGTCGGGCAGCACGGCCGCGACCTCCCACGTCTGCTCCTCCGCGCCCACCAGGTCGAGCGCCCGCAGCCCGGCCGCGTGCTCCTTGCGGGCGAGCGGCCGCGGCACGACGGCGATGCCGAGGCCGTGGTGCACCAGGTCGATCAGGCTGTGCACGTCGTTGACCTCAAGGGCGACCCCGCGGTGCACCCGTGACTCGGCGAAGGCCCGGTCGGTCACCACCCGCGCGCCCCAGTCGGGGTGGAAGTCGACGAACACCTCGTCGCCCAGCTCGTCCCACGCCACCTTTCCCGCCTCGGCCAGCCGGTGCCCGGGGTGGCACAGCACGACCATGGGCGCGCGGGCCATGGGCAGCAGCCGAACGCCCTCGGGCGGCCTGCCGCACACCGCCGCGAACGCCAGGTCGAGCCGCCCCGCGGCCACGTCGTCGACGAGCGCCGTCGCGCCCGCCTGCCGCAGCCTGATCTCCACGGCCGGGTGCTCGGAGCGGAAGCGGGCCAGCAGGGCGGGCATGTCCACGCCCGCGATGCACTGCTCGGTGCCGATCGACAGCACGCCCCTGACCAGGCCCTGCACCGCCGCCACCGCCTCCTTGGCGGCCCGCACGCTGGACAGGGCGCGGGTGGCCTCGGCCAGCAGGGCGCGGCCCGCGGCGGTCAGCTCCACGCTCCTGGTGGAGCGCACGAACAACGGCGCGCCCAGCTCGTGCTCCAGCGCCCGCACCGAGGCGGACAGGCCCGACTGGGAGATCATCAACCGCCGGGCGGCGCGCGTGAAGTGGCGCTCCTCCGCGACCGCGACGAAGTACTCGAGATGCCGCAGCTCCATGATTGAGAAGCCTAGCTCATCAATGCATTCGGTTTCTTCTATTGGACTTCTGTTCATGGGCGCGTGAGGCTGTCATCTGTGCCGCACGGCAGCGGCACATGGAGCCGAGGAAGGGCTTGACACAACATGCACTCTCGTCGCATCGGTGACGCCGAGGTCAGCGCGATCGGCCTCGGCGGCATGCCCATGTCCATCGAGGGACGACCCGACGAGGCACGGTCCCTCGCCACCATTCACGCGGCCCTCGACGCCGGCGTGACGTTCATCGACACCGCGGACGCCTACCACAGGGACGCCGACGAGGTCGGCCACAACGAGACCCTCATCGCCAAGGCGCTCGCCTCCCACGGCGCGGGCGCGGACGTGCTGGTGGCCACCAAGGGCGGCCATCTGCGCCCGGGGGACGGGAGCTGGACCCTGGACGGCTCGCCCGAGCACATCAAGCGGGCGTGCGAGGACTCCCTGCGCCGGCTGGGCGTGGAGGCCATCGGGCTGTACCAGTTCCACCGCCCCGACCCCGAGGTCCCCTACGCCGAGTCCGTCGGCGCCGTGCGGGACCTGCTCGACGCGGGCAAGATCCGGTTCGCCGGGATCTCCAACGCCGACCCCGGGCAGATCAGGGAGGCCAACGAGGTTCTGGGGGGCCGACTGGTCTCCGTGCAGAACCAGTTCTCGCCCGCCTTCCGTTCGAGCGAGCCCGAGCTGCGGCTGTGCGACGAGCTGGGGATCGCGTTCCTGCCCTGGAGCCCGCTCGGCGGCATCGCGAGCGCGGGCGCGCTCGGCTCGCGGTTCGCGCCGTTCGCCCGCGTTGCCGAGGTCCATGGCGTGAGCCCGCAGCAGGTGAGCCTGGCGTGGATGCTGGCCAAGTCCCCCGTGGTCGTGCCGATTCCGGGCGCCAGCCGCCCCGAGACGATCCGTGACTCGGTGAACGCGGCCGATCTGACGCTCACCGCCGACGAGTTGGCCGAGCTGGATGCCGTCTGACCGCCGGACGCGGCGGGTTCACCTCAACGGGTCCCCGCCGCGTCCCTTTCCCCGGCCCCGTCCTCCTCCTCGAAGCCCCCTTCCGCGAAGCCCTCTTCCTCGTCGAAGACGCAGTCCTCGCCGCATGTGAGCCGGTCCCTCGCGCCCGCGTGGCCGCCCTCCGCGACCCGCCGCTCCGCCTCGGTCAGCCAGGTCAGGTACCAGGCCGCGAACCCCACGGGCGTTCCCTCGTCGTCGAGCAGCGGCATCAGGTCCTCGTCGTCGACCCGGTGGTCGGCCCAGATCAGCCCGCGTTCGGGGCCGCTCACGACCAGCCAGTGGCGCAGCGCGCAGCCCAGGTGGGCGATGACGATCGCCCCGACCGTGCGGTCGCGCGACCACATCACGGACTCCCACTCGCGCTCCCAGGACTCGATCGCGTCGTCGAAGCCGTCGGTCCCCTCGAAGTCCTCTTCCTCGGGCCGCTGTTCGAGGAGCGCCCGCAGCCGCTCGGGGTCGGCGCAGCGGCGCGGGAACGGCTCGCCGAGCCGGTTCACCTCCACGAGCGTGGCGCCGTCGCCCTCCCACCCCCAACGCCCCTGCCGCCTGCGGACCGGGAAGACCCCGTAGGCGGGGCCCGCGCCCCCCGCGCCGACCCCGAGCAGGAAGCCGCGGTACTCGTCAGGCAGCTCGACGCCCACCTGGTCCTCGAGCGCGGCCAACTCGGCGGGGTCGAGCACGTCTTCGAGCGCGAAGCCGTGTCCGATCGCGCCGAACACCGCGTCGTGCCCCGGCCGGTCCCGCAGCGCCTGCACGCGCTGCCGGACGCCGGCCCATATCGCATCGTTCATGCCCGGACCCTATGGTGTCGCCCCGGCCGCCGCCCCGTGCGCCCCCCGCTCCCCACGCGCCCCGGCGCGGCGGCTCACACGGTGGCGTCAACGGGCCGGTCAGGGCGGTCGAGCCAGGGTGTCTCGCCCTTGTCGTCGACCGAGAGCCCGAAGCGCCCGACCGGCGGCTCGCCCGCCGAACGCCACCACTCCCACGCGGCCAACAGCTCGTCCCACAGGGGGCGTTCACCCGCGCGCCGCACCACCACGCCGGGGCCCGTGCGCTCCCGGCGCACCGCCGCGGTCCAGCCCGCGCCCGACAGGTCGTAGAGCCACTGCGTGTGACCGTCGTCGTGCCGCTGGACGGCGTGCGAGGCCCGTTCGACGCGCATCCCCGCCAGGAAGGGGAACGGGTGCCACATGCCGTGGGGCGGCCAGGCGCCGGTGCGCGTGTCGGTGAGCGGCAGCCCCGGCGGGAACGTGGGGTGCGCGGTGCGATGGGCGCGCATCGGCATGAAGTTGACCACCTGGAGGAACGGGCCCTCCGCCGTGCCGTCGCCGCGCACGGTCAGCCGCACCAGCGCGTCGCGCCCGCGGAACGCCGTGCCCCAGGGCGCCAGGATGCTGCCGCCGGGCCGCACCTGCGCCAGCCACTCCCTGGGGACGCGGCGCAGCCCGCAGGTGACGATGATCCGGTCGTACGGGCCGCCGTCCGGCACGCCGAGCGCCCCGTCGCCGACGACCACCCGGGGGCGCAACCCGGCGCGGCGCAGGGCGCGTCGGGCCGTGGCGGCCACCCCGGGGTCGATCTCCACCGTGGTGACAGAGCGCTCGCCGAGGCGGTGGGCGAGCAGCGCGGCGTTCCACCCGGTGCCGGTGCCGACCTCGAGGACGCGCATCCCCGGCTCGGCGTCCAGGGCGGCCAGCATCGCGGCGACGAGCCGGGGCGTGGAGGCGGAGCTCGTGGCGTGCGCCCCGCGCCCGCTCCCGGCGTGCGCGCCGTCGTCCCACTGGGTCACGATCGGCACATCCGCCTCGGCCGCCCGCCGCCACCCCTCCGGATCGCGGGCCAGGTCGAGGGCGTCGAACGCCTCGCGCTCCTCGTCGTAGGGCCACATCACCCTCGGCAGGAACGCCGCCCTCGGCACGGCCGCGAACGCCGCCGCCCACGCGGGGTCAGCCGCCGCGCCTGGTGTCCTCGTCGTCATCCCGGTGCTCCCCGTCCCCGGTCGGCGCGCTG
This sequence comes from Streptomyces radicis, assembly GCF_003626575.1. Lineage (GTDB taxonomy): Bacteria > Actinomycetota > Actinomycetes > Streptomycetales > Streptomycetaceae > Streptomyces > Streptomyces radicis. The sequence continues at coordinate 9,518 of NZ_RBDY01000035.1, forward strand.
CCGTCCGTCGTCGGCGCCGGAGGCTCGTAGGGCGTCCCCGGCAGCCCGTCCTCGCCGAGACCACCCGTGCCGTCCCCGTGCTGACCTGGCACTCCGTGCTCCTTCCACCCGGACTCCCGCGCCCGATCCGTTCGGCGCCGCGGCGTATCCGGAACCGTAGGCGGGGCCCAGGGGCGCGCGGGAGGGCGTGAACTCCCCACGCGCACCCTCTCTTGCTCGAACGGGTGTGCACGGGTTGAAATGGTGACCCATGGGATTGATGACGATTTCTGGAATCCCGGGGAGCGTGGGGACCCCGTGACCTCCGCGAGCCGACAGGCCCTTGTGGTCCGGGGCGGCTGGGACGGGCACTGCCCCGTCGAGGCCACGGACCTCTTCCTCCCCTTCCTCACCGACCAGGGCTTCCACGTCCGCACCTCCGACTCCCTCGATGTCTACGAGGACGCCGCGCTGCTCGCGGCGACCGACCTCGTCGTGCAGTGCTGGACCATGGGCGAGATCAGCCCCGCGCAGTGCGCCGGGCTGACCGCCGCCGTCCAGGCCGGGACGGGCCTGGCCGGGTGGCACGGCGGCATCGTGGACGCCTTCCGCGCCAGCCACGACTACCAACTGCTCACCGGTGGCGCCTTCCTGCGCCACCCGCCCGGCTTCGTCGACCACGCGATCAGCCTCGTCCCCGACCGCGCCGACCACCCGGTGATCGAGGGCCTGGGCGACTTCCGCGTCGACACCGAGCAGTACTGGACGGTCACCGACCCGATGAACGACGTGCTGGCCACCCTCACCTTCGAGCCCGACGAGGTCCGCGCCGAGCCCGTCGTCATGCCCGCGGTGTGGACCAGGAGGTGGGGCGGCGGCCGCGTCTTCGTCTCCACGATCGGCCACAAGCTCGACGACTTCGACGTCCCCGAGGTCCGCGCCATCACCGAGAGGGGCCTGCTGTGGGCCAGCCGCTGAGGATAGGCATCGTCGGCGCGGGCGCGATCAGCGGCGCCTATCTCGGCACCCTGGCGCACGCGCCCGCCCTGCGCCTGACCGCCGTCGCCGACCTGGACCCGGCGCGCGCCGCGCACCTGGCCGAACAGGCCGGTGGACAGGTCGCGGTGGCGGGCTCGGCCGCCGAGCTGGTCGAACGCGACGACGTGGACGCGGTGTTGAACCTGACCGTGCCCGCGGTCCACGCCCCCGTCGCGCTGGCCGCGCTCGCCGCGGGCAAGCACGTCTACGGCGAGAAGCCGCTGGCCGCGACGCGCCAGGAGGCCCAGGCGATCCTGGCCGCGGCGCGCGCCGGGGGCCTGCGCGTGGGGTGCGCGCCCGACACCGTGCTGGGCACCGGCACCCAGACCGCGCGGCGGGCGGTGGACGAGGGGCGCGTCGGCGAGCCGATCGCGGCCACGGCGTTCATGACCACCGCGGGGCACGAACGGTGGCATCCCGACCCGGAGTTCTACTACCGGCGGGGCGGCGGGCCGCTGTTGGACATGGGCCCCTACTACCTGTCGTCGCTCGTCCACCTGTTGGGCCCCGTCGTCCGGGTCACCGGGGCGGCCTCCCGGCACCGGGCCGAGCGGTCGATCGGCAGCGGGCCACGGGCGGGGACCCGTTTTCCCGTCGAGGTGGACACGCATGTGACGGGCGTCCTCGAGCACGCGGGGGGCGCGTTGACCACGCTCGTCATGAGCTTCGACATCCACGCCGCGCGGCTGCCGCGCATCGAGGTGCACGGCACGGAGGGCTCGCTCTCGGTCCCCGACCCCAACGGCTTCGGCGGGCGCCCCGCCCTGCACGGCGGCGGGGGAGGGGAGTGGGAGCCGCTGCCCGACACGGCGGGCCACCGGGAGGGCCAACGGGGCGTCGGCCTGGCGGACTTGGCCGAGTCACTCGCCGAGGGCCGCCCGCATCTGGCCTCGGCCGAGCTGGCCGACCATGTGCTCGACACCATGCTGACGCTCCTCGACGCGGCCGAGCAGGGCGTCTCCCTGCCGGTCACCCACACGACCGAACGCCCCGCCCCCGTCGGCGCGTTGATCGCCCCGATCGCCCCCACCGGCTGAACGGCCCCGCGCGGAACGGCGCGTGGCCGATCAGGCCACGCGCCGCCCGCGGTGCCACACGGCGTGGACGCGGGTGTCAAGTGCCGTCACATCCAGGTCCTTTCCGTCGAGCAGCACGAGGTCGGCGCGCTTGCCCTCGGCGATCTCGCCCCGGTCGTCGGCCCGTTCGAGCAGGCGGGCGGCGTCCAGGGTGGCCGCGCGCAGCGCGCCCGCGGCGCCGAGTCCCGCCTCCGCCAGGTGCGCGATCTCCCGCAGCGCCTCGCCGTGCGGGCGCACGGGGTTGTCCGTCCCCATGGCGAAGGTCACACCGGCGTCCAGCGCGAGGCGTACCGACGCGCGGTGCGCCTCGGGCGCGCCATCGGGGGCCTCGTCGGGCGCCGACTGCGTGGTCGACAGCGTCGGCACCAGCCACGTCCCTGCCTCGGCCATCGCGGCGACGGCCCGCTCGTCGAGATACGTGCCGTGCTCGACGCTGCGCGCCCCCGCGCGCGCCGCGGCCTCCGCGGCCCGCGCACCGTGCGCGTGCACCATCACGCCCCGGCCGCCCTGCCGGTCCGCCTCGTCCACCAGCGCCGCCAACTCCCCATCGGTGAGCTGCACATCGTGCACGCCACGGCCCAGGACGAGCGAGCCGGTCGCCGTCACCTTGATCCAGTCGGCGTCGGCCCGCACCATGCGTCGCACCACGGCGCGCGCCCCGTCCTCGCCGTCGAAGACCGGGTCGGGCATGGACGGGTCGCCGAAGAAGTCGAGGGGCCCGCTGCGCGCCCGCCAGTGGTCGCCGAGCCCGCCCGTGGTGCACACCTGCCGCAGGCTGATGAGGATCTCGGGGCCTTCGATCCACCCTCTCTCCACGGCGAGGCGCATCCCCGCGTCCGCGCCCCAGGCGTCCCTGACGGTGGTCACCCCGAGCCGCAGCAGTGTCCGCAGCACCGGCACGATCGAGAGCGCCCGCGCCGAACGCGGCAGCCCCAGCGGGTCGTTCGGCGTCCGGGTCAGCGCCACGTGCGTGTGGCAGTCGATGAGCCCCGGGATCAGCAGCCGACCCGCGCAGTCCACCGCGTCGTCCCCGTCGAGTCCTGTGCCGCCCACGTCGGCGATGCGGTCCCCTTCGACCACCACGTCGGCGGGGGCGACCTTGCCGGTCCTGACGTCGAGAACGGAGCCACCGGCGAGGAGGAGACGATGCATCGGTGCACCTTAACGGGGGTGCCTGCGGCGCTTGGCGGGGGTGGGTTTGCGGCGGGGCGGCTACGGGCTGGACGTCCTCCCGTTCGCCGTCTGCCGGTTGGTCGGTTTCGTGGTGGGTGCGGGTAAGAGCTGGCACCTACGGGGGAGGGGGCGTCGGGTGTGCGGCCGTCTCGGTAAACGACCGGTGTCGTCGCTGGCTTGGACCGTACGCCGAACGGGCGCGGCCGCTTACGGTACTTGGCGGCCGTTCTCCCGGTGGTCGGTTGCGGTGGCGCGCACCCTTCGGGCCTGCCCTGGCCGCCCGAAGCGTTTTCATTCCTCGCGCACGATGAGCTCATGTAGCGCGCCGGTGCTTATCCGCGGCTTATGTCGGGGCGGGTGGTCTTTTGAAATGGCGCACACGTTGTGTTGAACAGAACGTGCCCCGTTTCGGAAGAGACCCCGACCCCGGGTAAGCGGCAGATAAGGAACCCGCCTGCTACCTGAGCTCAACGTGCACGCGGTGAACGACGAGAGCGGCGGCCGACGGCAAGGGGCACCGGGCCCTCCGTGGCCGTGCCCCATCGACCACTTAGGCGAGCCTCACCTAAGCTACGAGCGCATACACCGTTGACACCGTTCGGAGGCAGGGCGTGCGAGGGAGTGGGCCGACGGGGAGATCGGTGTTGGGCGGGATGGTGCGAGGCCACTGGCGGAAGCTGCTGGTCGGCGCCGTGCTCGGGGCGGGGCACCAGGCGGGTGAGGCGCTGGTCCCCGTGCTCATCGGCGTGATCATCGACCGGGCCGTGGACGGCGGCGACGGGGCGTCGCTGGTGCGCTGGCTGTGCGTCCTGGCCGCCGTCTACCTGGGCCTCTCGTTCAGCTTCCGCTGGGGCGCCAAGGCCCGCGAGGACGCCGCCCTCGACGCGGGCCACGAGCTGCGTCTCCGGCTGGTCGGGCGCGTGCTGCACCCCGGGGGCGGCGCCGAACGCGGCCATCTGCCGGGCGCGTTGACCAGCATCGCCACCGAGGACACCCGCCGCGTCGGCTCCGTGGCCAACGCCCTCGTGCTCGGCGTCTCCGTCCTCGCGGGCCTGCTCGTCGGCGCCGTCATGCTGCTGCGGATCTCCCTCACCCTCGGCCTGCTCGTCCTCGTCGGCACCCCCCTCCTGCTGTGGCTCGGCCACCTGCTGAGCAAGCCCCTCGAGCGCCACAGCGCCGCCGAGCAGGAGCGCGCCGCCCACGCCTCCGGCGTCGCCGCCGACCTGGTGGCCGGGCTGCGCGTCCTCAAGGGCATCGGGGCCGTGCCCGCCGCCGTCGCCCGCTACCGGCGCGGCAGCCGCGCCGCGCTGGCCGCCACGCTGCGGTCCACGCGCGCAGAGGCGTGGCAGACCGGGCTCACCACCGCCCTCACGGGCGTGTTCATCGCCGTCGTCGCCCTCATCGGCGGGCGCCTCGGCGTCCAAGGGGAGATCAGCCTGGGGGAGTTGGTGTCGGCGGTGGGCCTCGCGCTGTTCCTGCTCGGCCCGTTGGCCGGGCTCGCGTGGATCAACGCGGAGCTGGCCCAGGGCCGCGCCTCCGCCGCCCGGGTCGCCGCCGTGCTGGCCGCGCCGCCCGCGATCCCCGGCGGCGCCCCGCCCGCCGGGCCCCCGCCCACCGGGCATGTGCTGCGGCTGCGCGGCGTCGCGGGCGAGGGGCTGCGCCACCTCGACCTGGAGACGACGCCCGGCGAGGTGCTCGGCGTCGCGCTCACCGACCCCGGCCATGCCACGGAGCTGCTGCGCTGGCTGGGCCGCGAGGCCGATCCCCCGTCCGGGGCCGCCGAGTTGGACGGCGTTCCGCTGACCAGGCTCGACCCCGCGGCGCTGCGTGCCACCGTGCTGGTCGCCGCGCACGACGCCGACCTGTTCGGCGGCACCGTCGAGGCCAACGTCGCCGCGGGCGCGCCCGACGGCGCGGACCTCGCCCCCGCACTCGCCGCTGCGGGCGCCGACGAGATGGTCCGCTCCCTGCCGAGAGGCCTGGCCACCCCCGTGGGCGAACGCGGCCGGTCGCTCTCCGGCGGCCAGCGTCAACGCCTCGCGCTGGCCCGCGCGTTGGCCGCCGACCCGCCCGTCCTCGTGCTGCACGACCCGACCACCGCCATCGACGCCGTCACCGAGGCGCGCATCGCCGCGGGGCTGCGCGCGCTGCGCGGCGGGCGGCCCGACCGCACCACCCTGCTGATCACCACGAGCCCCGCCCTGCTGGCCGTCAGCGACCGCGTGGTCCTGATCGACGAGGGCCGCACCGTGGACGCCGCGCCCCACCATGTCCTGGTGGAACGGCACCCGGCCTACCGAGAGGCGGTTCTCTCATGACGGGCCCCGCCGAGCAGCCCCGCGAGCTGCTGCCCGTCGCCACCGGGCCGCGCACCCGCGCGGCCGTGCGCGAACTGATCGGCCCGCACCGGGCGTTGGGCCTGGCCGCCGCGCTCACCATGACCGCGGCCACCGCCGTCGGGCTGCTCACCCAGCCGCTGCTCGGCCACATCGTGGACCAGGTCGCCGAGCGCCGCCCCGTCGGCGCGCTCACCGTGCCGGTCCTGCTGATCGCCGCCGTCGCCTTCGCCCACGGCATCGGCACCGCGCTCGGCCTCTCCCTCTTCTCACGGCTCGGCGAGACCGCCCTGGCCGGGCTGCGCGAGCGCTTTCTCGAACGCGCCCTGCGCCTGCCCCTGGCGCGGATCGAGCGGGCGGGCTCGGGCGACCTCACCGCGCGGGTCACCGCCGATGTCACCACCGTGGCGCAGGCGGTGCGCAACGCCCTTCCCGAGCTGGTCCGTTCGCTGCTCGCCATCGTCCTCACCCTGGGCGCGCTCGCCGTCCTCGACTGGCGTTTCCTGCTCGCCGCGCTGATCGCCGTGCCCGTCCAGGCGCACACCGCCCGCTGGTACGTCGGGCGCGCCGTCCCCCTCTACGCCGAGCAGCGCGTCGTCACCGGCGCCCAGCAACAGCAGCTGCTCGACACCATCGGCGGGGCGTCCACCGTGCGCGCGTTCAGGATCGAGGACCGGCACGCCGCCCGGGTCGCCGAGCGCTCGGGGGTCGCGGTCGGCGTCACCAAGCGCGGTATCAGGCTGCTCCTCAGCTTCTACGCCCGCCTGCACATCGCCGAGTACGCGGGCCTCGCCGCGGTCCTGGTGACCGGCTTCCTGCTGGTGCGCGGCGGCTCCGTCTCGATCGGCACGGCCACCGCGGCCGCGCTGTACTTCCACAGCCTGTTCAACCCGGTCAACGCCGCCCTCGTGCTGATGGACGACGCGCAGGCGGCCCAGGCCGGGCTCGCCCGCCTGATCGGCGTGGCCGACCTCGAACCGGACGCCGACGACGCCGAGTCGGTCGGCCGCCGCGCGACGCCCGTGCCCGGCGCCGCCGTCACCGTCAGCGGCCTCGGCTACGCCTACCAGCCGGGGCGGCCCGTGCTGCACGGCCTCGACCTGACGCTCGCGCCGGGCGAGCGCGTCGCCCTCGTGGGCGCGAGCGGCGCGGGCAAGACGACGCTGGCCAAGCTGATCGCCGGGATCCACCCGCCCACCACGGGCGCGGTCACCGTCGTCGGCGACGTCGGCCTGGTCACCCAGGAGGTGCACGTCTTCGCGGGGCCGCTCGCCGAGGACCTGCTGCTGGCCCGCCCCGACGCGTCAGGGCCCGAGCTGCTCGCCGCGCTCGAACGGGTCGGCGCCCGGGCCTGGGCCGAGGCGCTGCCCGAGGGCCTCGCCACGGTCGTCGGCGAGGGCGGCCACCGCCTCACCGCCACCCAGGCCCAGCAACTCGCCCTCGCCCGCCTGGTGTTGGCCGACCCGCCGGTCGCGGTGCTCGACGAGGCGACCGCGGAGGCGGGCAGCGCGGGCGCCCGTTCCCTCGAACGCGCCGCCGAACGCGCCCTCGAGGGCCGCACGGCGCTGATCGTCGCGCACCGGCTCAGCCAGGCGCGTTCGGCCGACCGGATCGTGGTGATGGACGGCGGCCGCGTGGTCGAGACCGGCACCCACGACGAACTCTCCACCGCGGGCGGCGTCTACGCCGAGCTGTGGGCCGCCTGGTCGCTCTCCCGCGCGCTGAGCCACTGAGCGCGGCCGAGCCACTGAGCGCGGCCGAGCCACTGAGCGTGAAGGCCCGGGCGCCCCCGGGCCTTCACGCGCGGGTCACGCGTCCGTGCCGCCCTCAAGGTCGGGCAGGTCGGGCAGATCGGGGAACAACAGGTCCTCCTCCGTGGTGTAGGAGCACCACGTGTAGATGAAGTCCGCGTTCAACGAGCTGGTCTCGGTCAGGGTGCGCATGGAGAGGCCGGGGGACCGGTGCAGGAAGTGGTAGTCACCGGCGGGCAGTTGGAGCGTGGTGGTGGGATAGTCGGTGCCCGATGAGCACGAGGAGTCACCCGGGTCGACCGGGTAGACCGAGCAGCCGTCGCACGGGCCCACCGTCTGCGATCCCGTGGTCGGCCCGGTCCAGAGGATCTCCAGCTCCTGCGGGGAGTCGTTGAGGACCTCTACCGTCACCGTGGCGCCGCCGCCGTCGTTCTCCGGCGGCAACTCCTCGCCCGCGGGTGGGTATTCGGCCGCGATCTGGCTGGCGATCAGGACCTTCTGCGCGTGGTCGACGCGCTCATGGCCCGGGTGGTCGGTCACCAGCTCGTTGAGGTGGGTGTCGGCGACGTCGTAGGAGCCGCCGAGGAAGCTGTCGGTGCCGCACTGGTAGAGGCCCTCGGGGATCGGCCCCTGCCCGTCGTCGGCCAGCTGGGTGAACTCCGCGCCAGGCAGCCCGGCGAACAGCGTGTTGAGCGAGCGCAGTTCGTCGAGCGACGCGCACGGGGCGTCGCCGCCGATGCCGTCGACGGCCGTCCGCTGCCGGTCGCCGAGCTCGCCAGGCAGCCCGGTCGCCTGCTCGCTCTCGCCGTGCTCGTCGAGCAGCTCGCGCAGCGACTCCCCGGCCGCCTCGGGGTCGGAGGCGATCTGCGAGACGCCGCAGCCGTGCAACGGTCCTGGCAGCGCGCCGCCCGCCCGCTCGGCCAGCCGCTCCGCCTCGGAGTCGTCGAACTCCTCGGGCAGGCCCACGAAGAAGCGCAGCGGCACCACGCCCGCGCAGTCGTCCTCGCCGGTGCGCGCGGCCGTCGCGTCCTCGTACAGCGCGTCGAGCCGGTCGGGCACCTCGCCCGCCGCGTCGGTGTCGGGGTGGTCGTCCCGCACCCCGAGGTACTGGCCGAGCGCCGAGCGGTAGGTGTCCTCCGCGTCCCCGAACGGCTCGTCGCCGACCCGTTCGACCCGCGCGTCGGCGGCGGCGAGCACCTCCTGGAGGTCGTCCTCGAGGGCTTGGCGCTGCGCGTCGTTGAAGAGGACCACCCCCGCGGCGGGCAGGGCGAGCAGCAGCACCCCCGCGGTGATCGGGATCCAGAGCCCGCGGCGGTTCGGCGCGGCAGGGCCCGCGAGCCGGTAGGCGTCGGCCGCGGTGGCCAGGGCGACGACGAGCCACAGCACGACCCACAGGCCGTTGATGCCATCGGCGGTGACCGGCAGCGCGACGAAGAGGAGCGCGCCCGTGACGAGCCACGCGGGGAGGGCCCGCACCCAGCGCCGCAGATAGAGGTGACCGAGGCCGAGGCCGCTCAGGTTGAGCAGCGCGGCGGTGGCCGCGGTGCCCGGGTCCCTCGGCATGCCCGCCGTGGGCGGCACCGAGGGCGGGGGCGGGGGAGCGGCGGCGGGGAACGCCAGCGTGGCGGGCGGCGGCGCGGCGGGGAGCATCTCGGTCCGCGCCTCGCTCGAAGGCGGCGGCCCCGGCGGCGGAGGCGGCGTCACGGGCGGCGCCACCGGCGGCGCGGCGGGCGGGCCCTCGGGTGGGCCTGCCTGGTGCGGAACGGTCGGCGGCTCCGCCGAGGGCGGCGGCGCGTCCTGAGGCTCGGCGTCGGCCGGTTCGGCCTGCTCGGGGATCGCCTTCCGGGGTGAGGGCGCGTCAGAGGGCGCGCCGTCGGCCGGTGGCGCCCCGGTCGGCGGTCTTGTCTCCGGTGGCGGCGCAGGGACGTCGGGTCGGTCGTTGCCGGGGTCGGTCATGTCGGCCTCCTGGAGGTAGGGCGAACGGCGCGGAGCCGGCCTGCCGCGGTCGCGCCGCCAGTGCCACGAGTGCCCGCACAGAGGCGGACGGTGACGGAAGGTCGCACGGTTCCCTTTTCGCGGGAGGGGCTCGGAGGACGTGTCCGGCGGCGGGCACGCCGCAGGGCGCACAGCCTATGGCGCTCCCAAGGGAGGGGTCCCGCGAGGGTGTTGAGGGGACGGAGGCGACGAGGGAGCCCCGGTGAGGCTCATGTCGGGCAAACGCCATGAAAGACGGGCAAGTCACCCTTGCGCGGCTAGCCTGACCCCATGACCGTCAACGAACAGCTCGCACAGGCGTCCGGCACCTTTCGGCTGGGCGGCGACCTGACGATCCACCGCCTGGGCTTCGGCACGATGCAGCTGGTGGAGCCCGGCGTGTGGGGCGGGGCGCGGGACCCCAGGGAGGCGGTGCGGGTGCTGCGCCGCGCCGTCGACCTGGGCATCACGTTCCTCGACACCGCGGACTCCTACGGCCCGTTCACCGCCGAGCTCCTGGTGCGCGAGGCGCTCCACCCCTATCCCTCGGGCGTCGTGATCGCCACCAAGGCGGGCTTCGTCCGCCCTGGCCCCGGGCAGTGGGTGCCGCTCGGCCGCCCCGAGTATCTGCGCCAGCAGGTCGAGCTGAGCCTGCGGAACCTGGCCCTCGACCGCATCGACCTCTTCCAGCTGCACCGCGTGGACCCGCAGGTGCCGCTGGCCGAGCAGATCGGCGTGCTCGGCGAGCTGCGCGTGGAGGGCAAGATCCGGCACATCGGGCTCAGCCAGGTCAGCGCCGCGACGCTCGCCGAGGCCGGGCGCACGGCCCCGATCGTGGCCGTGCAGAACCGCTACAACCTCGCCGACCGCGCCGACGACGACGTCCTCGCCTACGCCGAGGCCCATGACATGGCGTTCATCCCGTGGACGCCGCTGGCCAAGGGCTCGCTCGCCCGCCCGGGCGGCGCGCTTGCCAGGATGGCCGAGGAGCGCGGCGCCTCCACCTCCCAGCTCGCGCTGGCCTGGCTCCTGCGGCGCTCCCCCGCGCTGCTGCCCATCCCCGGCACCTCGTCGGTCGCGCACCTGGAGGAGAACACCGCGGCGGCCACGTTGGAGCTCTCCGACGCGGAGTACGAGGAGCTGGCCTCCGCGTCCTGACGCCGCGCGCCGCGGCCCGCCCGCGCCCCCCGCGCCCCCGCCCGCGCCCCTCGCGCCCCGCGTGCCCTCGCGCGCGGGGCCATGCGTGACGCGCGATGACATGGGCATGATCGGGGGGTACTTCCCCCACACAAGGCCGGGAGGCCGATCGATGACACTGCGAAACGCCGCGCGTGCGCTGCTGACCATGCTCCTGGTGACGCTGACGCTGGTGGGCACCCAGACCACGGCGGGCGCGGCACCCACCCCCACCCCCACCCCCACACAGGCCACCGTTCTCACCTATGACGCGAGCGGCAGCGCCGAGCTCACCGACGCCGTCCACAGCGGCGCCGCCGTGTGGAACGAGAGCGTGACCAGCGTCCGCCTCGAACCCGCCGCCCCCGGCGCGGACGCCAACATCACCATCGTCGCCGACGACGGCTGGCCCCGCGCCCTGACCACCAGTCTGGGCAACGGCATCGTCTGGATGGGCCGTCAAGCCGTCGATGACGGCTATGACACCATCCGCATCGCCGCGCACGAGCTCGGCCACATCCTGGGCCTGCCCGACATCAAGCCGGGCCCCTGCTCCAGCCTGATGTCCGGCTCGACCGGCGGCGTCGACTGCGCCAACCGCTACCCCGACGCGGCCGAACGCGCCGACGTCGAGGCGGCGTTCAGCTGACCGAGGCCGAACGGTCCGCCCCCGCCCACCCGCGCCCGCGGACCCGGGTGGGCGGGGAGACCGGCACCCGCGTCACTCCGTCACGCGCCGCTCCGACACCTCCCACAGCCGCGCCGCCGCCTCGGGGTCGATCGCGAACGGCGCGACGCCACGGCGCGAGCCCGGCTGGTTGAGCCCCGCCTCGTTGCAGTCCTCGAAGTACCGGCCCGTCACCCCGTCGAGCAGCGGCGACGCGGCGAGCAGCACCGAGGTCGCGGCCCCCTGCTCGGGTGTCTTCAACGTGGGCGCCTCCCCGTCGGACGACTGCGAGCGCCTGGCGCGTTCGATCTCCTCATCGGAGAGGTACCGGCCCAGATTGGTACTGATCCCGCCGGGCATCAGGGCGTTGACGGTGATCCCGTCCTTCCCCCAGCGCTTGGCCCCCTCCACCGCGAACAGCACGTTCGCGGTCTTCGACTGCCCGTACGCCAGCCACGGGTCGTAGCGCCGCTCGCGGAAATCGATGTCCTCGAACACCACGGGTGACCGCAGGTGCCCCGACGAGCTGACCGAGACGACCCGCGCGTCGCGCGCGTCGGCGAGCGCCCCGTGCAGCCCGGTGGCCAGCGCGAAGTGGCCCAGGTGGTTGGTCGCGAACTGCATCTCCCACCCGCGCGGCGTGCGCGTCTCCGGCATCGCCATGACCCCCGCGTTGTTCACCAGGATGTCCAACGGCCCCTCCCACGCGGCCGTGAACGACGAGATCGACGGCAGGTCGGCCAGGTCGAGCGGCGCGACGACGAGGCGGTCGTTCCCCGTGGTGGCCGTGATGTCCTCGGCCGTCCGCCGCCCCGCGGCGGTGTCCCGCACCGCGAGGACGACCTCGGCGCCCGCGTCCGCGAGCGCCCGCGCCGTCTCGATCCCGATCCCGGACGCCGCGCCGGTCACCACCGCACGGCGCCCGTGCAGATCGACCCCGGCGATGACCTCGGCGGCCGTTGAATCCGCCCCGAACGGCGTGGTGATGGGGGTGGTGGCAGTCATGTTCCCTCTCGTCTCCCCTGGGGTGCCCGGGGCGGCCCGCCGATACGTTCGATGAGCGGAGGACCCTCCGCTACCGACGACGTTAAACGGCGGACCCGAGGGCCGCGCGCGGGCCGATCGCCTCCTCGACCCGCGGCACGACGGCCCTCGCGCCCGAGCCCGCGGCACCGGCGGTCACCGGGCGAACGGGGTGGGCACCCGTGCGTCACCTGGCCGCGCCGGGACCGTTCACCCATGTCATCGGCCGGGCGCCCGTCGAGGGGTGGGGCATCCGGCATGCGGACGGCCCATGAGGAGAATCACCGAATCGGGCGTAGGGTCCTGTCCTCATGGAGCATCGTTTTCTGGGCCGTAGTGGTCTTCTCATCAGTGAAATCTCCTACGGGAACTGGCTCACCCACGGCTCGCAGGTGGAGGAGGACGCCGCCACGGCCAGTGTGCGGGCGGCCCTCGACGCCGGGATCACCACCTTCGACACCGCCGACGTCTACGCGGAGACCCGCGCCGAGTCCGTGCTCGGCCGGGCGTTGAAGGGCGAGCGCCGGGAGGGACTCGAGATCTTCACCAAGGTCTTCTGGCCCACGGGCCCCGGCAAGAACGACCGCGGGCTCTCCCGCAAGCACATCATGGAGTCCATCGACAACTCGCTGCGCAGGCTCCAGACCGACCATGTCGACCTGTACCAGGCGCACCGTTTCGACGTGTCCACGCCGCTCGAGGAGACGATGACGGCGTTCGCCGACATCGTCCACGCGGGCAAGGCGCACTACATCGGCGTCTCGGAGTGGACCGCCGACCAGATCCGCCGGGGCCACGCCCTCGCCACCGAGCTGCGGATCCCGCTGGTCTCGAGCCAGCCGCAGTACTCGATGCTGTGGCGGGTCATCGAGAGCGAGGTCATCCCGACCTCGGAGGAGCTCGGCCTCGGCCAGATCGTCTGGTCGCCGATCGCCCAGGGCGTGCTGACCGGCAAGTACCTGCCCGGCCAGCAGCCGCCCGCGGGCTCGCGCGCCACGGACGAGAAGGGCGGCGCCAACATGATCTCGCGCTTCCTTCGCGACGACGTCCTCGATGCGGTGCAGCGGCTCCGCCCGCTCGCCGACGAGGCCGGGCTCAGCCTGGCCCAGCTCGCGATCGCGTGGGTGCTCCAGAACCCCAACGTCTCCTCCGCGATCGTCGGCGCGTCGAGGCCCGAGCAGGTCGGCGAGAACGCCAAGGCCGCGGGCGTGAAGCTGGACGCGGGGCTGCTCGAGCGGATCGACGAGATCGTGGCCCCGGTCGCGGTCACCGACCCCGAGCAGGTGGCCAGGACCACGCCGCCCGCGCGCTCCTGAGCCGCGCGGCGTGAGGCGTCAGGGCCCCGGGGCGCGGCGGCGACCCGGGGCCCGCGCCGCGCGTGGGCGGTCAGCCCGCGGCGGCGACGTCGAACTCCAGGTCGGTCACCGTGCTCTCGCACACCCCGGTCGCGTCGTCGGCCCATGTGGCCGCGAGCCCCGCGGTGCCAAGGGCGCCCTCGGGCGCGCCCCCGTGGACCCGGATCCGCAGCCTGGCCTCGGCGGACTCGCCGGGGTCGAGGGCGCCGGTCCGCCCGAGGTAGGGGAAGTGCGGGCCCTCTTCCGGGTCCGCTTCGGGGATTGCGCCGAGCGGGCGCCAGGCGCCGTGGGCGAACCGCTGGGCCTTCACGGCGATGTCCGCGCCGCCCGAGGTGTCGTAGGCTCCCAGCTCGACAAAGGCGTAGAGGCGGTCCACGGGGTGGTCGTAGGTGTTGGTGACGCGGTAGGTGAACTCCGTCCACTCGCCCGCCACCACGGGTTCTGGGATCCCGGTCAGCTCGATGTCCAGCGGGCCGTAGCGGGTGAACTCCGCGCAGCTCTCGGCGTCGAGGTCGCCGCCAGGACCGATGCCCCCGCCGGACGGCGCGGCGGCCAGGGCGGGCCCTGCGGCGAACAGGGTGGCGGAGAACAGGGCGCCGACCAGGGCGGCGGCCGCGACACGGGGGTGACGCATGAGGTGCCTCGCAGGTGAATCGAAGATGAACGGCAACGCGGGTGTCCCAAGTGACCCCGTGGGATCCCCTCGGGTTGCGCGGGCGGCCCCTTCCGCACCGAACGGGCACAAACGGAACGGGCGCGAACGGGACGGGCGTGAACGGGGCGCGTTCGCCGGGGCGCGCCGGGCTGCCGCTTTGGGGCGGAATGGCTTGTTCCGGTGCATGGTTGACCCTCCGCAGGGCACGTCGATGAGATGTCTCCTTCTCTCCTCGGCCCCCTCGGCGGCGGCCTCCGCGCCCGTCGCGCCGCCGTCTGCTCGGTGCTCGCCGCCCTCATCGCCGTCGCGGCCCAGCCCGCCGCCGCGGGGTCATCGGCGGGGGGCGCGACCGTGGTGACGCGCGAGCGCGTCGACGAGCGCGTCCTCGATCTGACCATCGCCTCTCCCGCGTTGGGCACCGAGGTCGCCACCCGGGTCCTGCTGCCGCGAGGCCACGCCGACCGGCCGGGCCGCACCTGGCCGGTGATCTACCTGCTGCACGGCTGCTGCAACGCGACGGGCGGCTGGCTCGACTGGACCGGGGCCGCCGACATCGCCGCCGTCACGGCGGACACCGAGGCGCTCATCGTGATGCCCGAGGGCGGCCCGGTCGGCTACTACAGCGACTGGTGGAACGGCGGACTCGGCGGCCCCCCGGCCTGGGAGACGTTCCACCTCGTCGAACTCCCCGCGCTGCTGGCCGACGAGGTGGGCGCGGGCGAGGAGCGCGCCGTCGCCGGGAACTCGATGGGCGGCACCGGCGCCCTCGGCTACGCGGCCCGCCACCCCGGCTTCTTCCGCGCCGCCGCCTCCTACAGCGGGCGCCTCGACACCCAGGCCGATCCCGCCGCGGTGATGAACCGCCTCGCCGACTTCGGCCTCGACCCGCTGGCCCTGTGGGGCGACCCGGTGGCACAGGAGGAGATCTGGACGCGCCACAACCCCCTCGCGCTGGCGCGCCACCTCCCGCCCGGCTTCCCCGTCTATGTGTCAAGCGGCAACGGCGAGCCCGGCCCGCTCGACGAGCCGGGCGCCGAACACGACGCGCTCGAGGCGGGTTTCGGCGAGATGGCCGCCGCCTATGTCGCCGAGGCCAGGGCGCGGGGCGTGGCCGTCACCGCCAACCTCTACGGCCCGGGGACGCACGCCTGGCCGTACTGGGGGCGGGAGTTCGCGTGCTCGCTTCCGCTGCTCGCCCGCGCGATCGGCGCCGCCACATCCGTGCCACCGAAAGGAAACTGTTCCGTTTCGATCTGAACATCTGGCCGAAACCCGGGTACTCGTCCGAGTGAGAGCGCGGTGAAGGGGACGAGGCTATGGACAAGGCGGTCCGGCTGTGGCGTTGGCGGCGCAACCCACTGCGGCGGGGCTCGGACGTGGCGGAGGCGTGGGTCGGCCTCGCGGTCGGCCTGACGATGGCGGTGGGCGCGCCCCTGGCGGGCGCGGCGATGGCGGTCGGCGCGGCCGAAGGGATGCTCGACGAGGGCGACGACCTGCGCGCCACGACCGCGGTGGTCGTCACGGGCGCCCCCGTTCCCGGCATCGTGGGCCCGGGCGGCAAGGGCCTGGCCGCCGTGCGCTGGACGGACGACGACGGCACGGCCCGCGTCGGCGCCACGCATGTCGCCTTCGGCGCCGACGAGGGCTCGCGCGTCACCATCTGGCTCGACGAGCAGGGCCGGATCAAGGACGCCCCCGCCGGACCCGCGGAGGTATGGGCCGGGGCAACGTTGCTGGGCGCGGTCACCACGGCGGGGGTGTGCGTTCTCGCCGCGGGCGCGCGCCTGGCGGCGCGGCGCCATCTCGCACGCCGGCGCGCGGCGCGTTGGGAGCGCGAGTGGACGGCGGTCGAGCCCCTGTGGTGCGACCGCGCGGCGTAGCGCCTGCCGCGGGCTCGGCCGCGGGTCGCTTGCTGCGGGGCGCTTGCGGTGGGCTTGGTCGCGGGTCGCTTGCTGCGGGGCGCTTGCGGTGGGCTTGGTCGCGTGTGGGCTTGGCCGCGGGGCGCTTGTGGCGGGCTCGGCCGTGTGTGGTCTGTCGCTCGGGTCCTCGTGGACGAGGCCACGTCGTTCGGCGTCCCCCGTCGACCGGGGCGCCGGATCGTGGCTCATGCGGTGGGTGCACCGTCCGGATGAAGTCCGGGGTGGGTGCACCTCCCCACGATGTTCGGGGCGGGGGTACTTCCCCGGATGATGTCTGGGGTGGGGGTACCTCCCGGACGAAGTCTGGGGTGGGGGTACCTCCCGGACGAAGTCTGGGGGACCCTCGCGGTGCCCCGGTCGGCAGACCCATGGGGCGAACGCGCCGCCTGAGCGCCTGACGCGACGTGCCGTGTGGGGCGTTCGGCCTGCCTAGGTGCTCTGACCGGATAGGTTCGCCGGGTTGGCGGTTGGGGCGGTTTGATGGGCGGTGACGTCTGTTCCGACCGTTGGAGGTGTGGTGGCCGAGCCTGTGCGGGTGCGCAGACTGACCGATCAGGAGGGGCAGAAGCTGCAGCAGATCGTGCGCCGGGGCAGTACCAGCCCGGTGCGGTACCGGCGGGCGATGATGCTGCTGGCGTCCGCCGGCGGGAACCGTGTCCCGGTGATCGCGAAGCTGGTGCAGGCCGATGAGGACACCGTCCGGGACGTGATCCACCGGTTCAACGAGATCGGCCTGGCTTGCCTGGACCCTCAGTGGGCGGGAGGCCGTCCCCGCCTGCTCGGTCGTGACGACGAGGACTTCGTCGTCCAGACGGCCATCACCCGCCCGACCAGGCTCGGCCGGCCCTTCACCCGTTGGTCGATCCGCAAGCTCGCCGCCTACCTGCGCCGCGGCATCACCTTCCAGCGCACCAAGACCTGGAAGGAGTCACCCGATCCCGATCGCGACGCCAAGCTCGCCCACATCGAGCAGGTGCTGGAACGCTTCCCGGAACGGGTCTTCGCCTTCGACGAGTTCGGGCCCCTGGGGATCCGGCCGACCGCAGGTTCTTGCTGGGCGAAGCAAGGCAAACCCGACCGGCTACCGGCGACCTACCGCCGCGCCCATGGCGTCACCTACTTCCACGGTTGCTACTCCGTCGGTGACGACCGGTTGTGGGGCGTCAACCACCGCCGCAAGGGCGCCGCCGACAGCCTGGCCGCGTTGAAGTCGATCCGTGCCGCCCGGCCCGACGGCGCCCCGATCTACATCATCCTGGACAACCTCTCCGCCCACACCGGAGCGGACATCCGCCGCTGGGCGAAGAGACACAAGGTCGAGCTGTGCTTCACCCCGACCTACGCCTCCTGGGCCGACCCGATCGAGGCACACTTCGGTCCACTGCGGCAGTTCACCCTGGCCAACTCCAACCACCGCAGTCACCCCGCACGGACCCGGGCCCTGCATGGCTGTCCACGCTGGCGCAACGCCAACGCCCGCCACCCGAACGTGCTCGCCGCACAACGCAAGGAACGCGCCCGCATCCGCAGCGAGAAAGGCATCCGACGGGGCGGACGCCCCCTCACACCAGTAGCCTGACCAACCCCGTGACGCGGTAGGCGCGGCAAACCGTCTCTCAGCCTTCTCGAGGTTCGACTGGGCCAGCTGTCCGGGCGCCTGAATCCTTGCGTGCCGAGAGCAGAAACAGGACCGCGGCGGCGGCGGTGAAGCCCAAGCCGACGTACATGCAGACCATGATCGTCTCGAATGAGGCGTCGGCGATCCGGGGGATGCCGTTGACGAGCGTGAGGGCGTAGATACACAGAATGCCGTAGGCGCGAAACCGCATGCCGGCCTGTCGCTTGCGCATCCACGGCGGTGTCCACCCCGCCAGAATCGCCACCGGCATCGGCAGCATGAGCGCCGTGGACACTGCCAGCACTATCCAGTGGTACAGCGGATTGCCGTTCACCCCGCCCCCTCCGTATGCGATCACCACCCTACGGAAGGCTGGCGAGGCCCGTCCACGCCGAACACCGCGAGCTTCCGGCGAACCTATCCGGTCAGAGCACTAGGCGGAAGCGGGCCAGGGGAGCCAGGCCGTGAGGCGGAAGTCCTCGCGGGTCAGGGTGTGTTCGAGTCGGCCGCCCGCGAGCCCCGTGCGCTCGCGCAGGCCGATCAGGCCCATGCCCGCGCCGGGGACGGCCTGTTCGGGGGCCGCGCCGGGGGCGGGGTTGTGGATCTCCACGGTCAGCCCGTCGCCCGGGCCCCCGCTCACCGTGACCGTGACCGGCTCGTCGGGCGCGTGCTTGCGGGCGTTGGTCAGGCCCTCCTGCACCACGCGGTACGCCGTCCGCCCCGCGAGCGGCGGCGCGGCGGCCGGGTCGGCGACGTTCTGGCGCAGCGCGACCCGCATGCCCGCCGTGCGGGACTCGCGCGCCAGCCGCTCCAGATCGGTCAGCACCGGCTGCGGCTGGCCGACCGCGTCGCCGTCCGCGCGCAGCACGTCGATGATCTCCCGCAGGTCCTCGAGGGCCTGGTGCGCGCTGTCCCTGATCACGCCCGCCGCCCGCTGGACCTCGGCGGGCGGCGCCCCCGGGTTGAACTCCAGCGCGCCCGCGTGCACGCTCAGCAGCGACAGACGGTGCGCCAGCACGTCGTGCATCTCCCGCGCGATGTCCTCCCTCGCCTGCCGCCGCCCCTCGACCGCCGCCCGTTCGGCCCGGTCCCGCAGCGACGCGATCAACTGCCGCCGCGAGCGCACGAACAGGCCCCACCCGATCGCCCCGGCGACCAGCGCGAAGAACACCAGCGCCGAGCTGGTCCTCGGGTCCGCCGGGTCGGGGCGCTGGACCAGGAAGAACGGCAGCGGCGCGAGCACGACCGCGGCCACCCACGCCGTCGTCCGCGGCGGGCGGTGCGTCGCCACCGTGAACAGCGCGACAAGTGTCGCGCCCGTCACGAAGTGCGACCGCGTCCCGGCCACCAGCAGCACCAGCGCGAGGATCACGGGCCAGCGGCGGCGCAGGAAGACGGACAGGCAGGCGACCGCGCCCGTCGCCTGGTCCACGAGCAGCCAGCCGTCCGACAGGTCCCTGCCACGCAGCACCGCGTCCGCGCTGAGCACGGAGAAGCCGACGGCGAAAAGGAAGGCGCAGACGTCGGTGGTCAGGGCGCGGGCGGTGCGGGCCATGCCCACGAATGTACGGCGCCTCGCACCCCGTGTGACCGGCGGCGGAGCGGATCGCGACCTTGGAACGACAGCGCGCGCCGGGGTCGCCGACTTTGGTAGCGGCGCCTCGAAGTCGCGCGATTCGCGCAATTAAGTGCTGCACACTGCTTGTTCCGCGCAACTCCCGCCCGGCATCATGGCGCCCGTTCATCGTCTTTTCATGTCCCGACTCATGTCCCCACTCATGTCTCGACACGTCTCATCACCCCCGTTTCGTCACGCAGGACCGGAGGATCAGCGTGGATCTTCAGCTACTTGCGGCTCTCGTCCTCGGCATAGCGACGATCGTCGTGGTCGTGCTGCGCACCCGCCTCGACGCGTTCATAGCCCTGCTCCTCGCGGCGTTGGTCACCGGCTTCGTCGCGGGCGCCCCCGCCGCCGATTTGGTCGACCACATCGCGACCGGGTTCGGCGACACCATGCGCTCGATCGGCATCGTCATCGGCCTCGGCGTCGGCATCGGCAAGATCCTCGAGGTGTCGGGCGCCGCCGACGCGCTCGCCAGGACGTTCGTCCGCGCGTTCGGCAAGGGGCGCGAGGCGTGGGCCATGGCGGGCTCGGGCGCCGTCGTCTCCGTCCCGGTCTTCTGTGACTCGGGCTATGTGATCATGAACCCGCTCGCGCGCTCCATCGCCCGCCGCAAGGGCGCGGGTTATGTGACCCTCGCGCTCGCCCTCGGCTGTGGCATGACCCTGACGCACCACCTCGTCCCGCCCACCCCAGGACCGCTCGGTGTGGCCGGTATCCTCGGCGTGGACCTCGGTGGGCTGCTGGTGGCCGGTCTCGCGTACTCCGTGCTGCTGCTCCCGATCGTGGTGATCTACGCGCGCTGGATGGGACCCCGCCTGGAGGCACATGTGTCGCCCGAGGTCAGGGCCCAGGTCTACGGCGAGGTCACCGTCCCAGCGGGCGGCGGCTCCGCCCCGGCCGACGCCCCCGCGGCCGAGAGCGCCGAGAGCCCCGCCGCGAGCCCCTCCGAGAGCCCCGCCGCCGCGCTCGGCGAGCCGCCCGAGGGCCAACGCCCGCACCGCGTCTCCGCGTTCCTCGCGTTCCTGCCCCTCCTGGTGCCGCTGCTGCTGATCGTCGCCAACACCGCCGCGACCGCCATCGACCAGGAACGGCAGGGCGCGCTCGGCGGCGATGACTACGAGCCGTCCCGCGTCGCCGAGCTGCTCAGCTTCGTCGGCGACCCGATCGTCGCGCTCCTGGTCGGCATCGTCCTCGCCGTCTACCTGCTGCTGCCCCGCTGGACCCCGCGCCGCGCGGTCAGCGGCTGGCTGGCCGAGGCCGCGTCGTCGGCCGGGCTGATCATCCTCATCACGGGCGCGGGCGGCGCGTTCGGCGCGGTGCTGCGCGCCACGGGCGTCGGCGACGAGCTCGCCGAGGCGATCTCCTCATGGAACCTGCCCGCCGTCCTGGTGCCCTTCCTCATCGCCAGCCTGGTGCGCGTCGCCCAGGGCTCGGGCACGGTCGCCATGATCACCGCCGCGTCCGTCACCGCGCCGCTGCTCGACGGGCTCGGCCTGTCCGCGCTGATGGCCGGACTCGCCTGCTGCGCGGGCTCGATGGTGCTGAGCTACTTCAACGACTCCTACTTCTGGGTCGTCACGCGCTTCACCGGCCTCGACGGCACCGCCGCCATCCGCGGCTGGTCGGGCATCACCACCGCCGTGTGGCTTGGCTCGCTGCCGCTCCTGCTGGTCGGGAGCCTGTTCCTGTGAGCCGGTCGAACGCCCCCCGCGCCGCCCGCACCTCGGGCGTCCTCGTCGTCGCCGACGACCTGACGGGCGCCAACGCCACCGCCGCGGGGTTCGCGCGGGCCGGGCTGCGGGCGGTCACCGCGGGCCCAGGGTGCGACGCGGACGCGCTGGCGGCGTTCGGCGCGCGGTTCGACGCGGTCGTCGTGTGCACCGACAGCAGACACGCCCCGCCCGCCGACGCCGCCACGCATGTCACCGACGCCATCCGCACCGGCTGGCCCGCGTCCCTCGTCTGCAACCGGATCGACTCCACCCTGCGTGGCAACGTCGGCGCCACCACGGCCGCCGCCCTGCGCGCCGTGCGCGACCTCTCAGGGCGCCGGGCCGTCGCGCTGTGCGCCCCCGCGCACCCCGGCGCGCGGCGGCACACCGTGCAGGGCAGCCAACTCCTCGACGGCGTCCGCCTCGAGGAGACCGAGCTGGCCGACGACCCGCGTTCGCCCGTCCCCACGTCCGACATCGCCGCCCTGCTCGCCGCCCAGGCCCCGCACCTGGCCACCGCGGGGCTGCCGCTCTCCGCCGTCACCGGCGACCCCGACGCGCTGCGCGACCTGATCGCCACGCTGCTCGCCGACGGCGTCGACGTGCTGATCGCCGACGCCCTCACGACCGACCACCTGCGCCGTTCCGCCGCCGCCGCCGTCGCCGCGGGGGACGCCCTGACCGGATCGGGCGGCGAGGGGCCCGTCTGGCTCTCCGTCGACCCGGGGCCCGCCTCGGTCGCCCTCGCCGGGGCGCTCGGCCTGGCGCGCGCCCCCGGCGGCGCGCCCCTGCTCGCCGTCTCCGGATCCACCACCCGCCTCACGCGCGACCAGCTCGCGCGCCTCGCCGCCGAGCGGCCCGTGCGCACCGTCCGCCCGGTGCCCGCGGGGCCAGGGCCGCTGCCCGACCCGGCGGCCACCGCGGCCGCCCTGACCCGCGCGCTCGCCGAGGCGGGCCCCGGCGAAACGGTGCTGCTCGCCACCGTCATCGACGGCTCCGACGTCGTCGAGCTGGCCCCCGCCGACGCCGCCAGGCTGCCCGCCGCCCTGGCCGCCACCGTGCGCCACGCGCTCGAACGGCACCGCGTGGACGGCCTGTTCGCCACCGGCGGCGACATGGCCGCCGCCCTGCTGCGCGCACTCGACGTCGCCGGGCTCGCCGTCGAGGAGGAGCTGGTGCCGCTCGCCGTCGCCGGTACCGCCGTCGGCGGGCCATGGGCGG
This sequence comes from Streptomyces radicis, assembly GCF_003626575.1. GTDB lineage: Bacteria > Actinomycetota > Actinomycetes > Streptomycetales > Streptomycetaceae > Streptomyces > Streptomyces radicis. The sequence goes on from NZ_RBDY01000035.1 coordinate 31,815, forward strand.
GGCTGCCCCTGGTCACCAAGGGCGGCCTCGTCGGCGACCCCGCCACCACCGTCGCCTGCCTCGACCACCTCGCGCGGATGGCCACCGCCGCCCACCGCCGGGTCCCCGCAGCGCAAGCAATCCGCGACACCCCAGGGAGGAACGCATGACCCGCCCCGTCCTTGCCCTCACCCTCGGCGACCCCGCCGGGATCGGCCCCGAGATCACCGCCCGCACCCTGGCCGCCGTCGCCGGGGAGGACGGGCACCACGGCGTGGCCGTCGGCGACGCCGAGGCGCTGCGCCGCGGAGCCAGGGCGGCGGGCGTGGACGCCGAGGTGCGCGTTCTCGGCGACTTCACCGCCGAGCCCGCGGGCCCGGGCACGATCGACATCGTCGACACCGGCGAACTCGGCCGCGACCTCCCCGACTTCGGCACCGTCGACGCCCGCGGCGGCCGCGCCGCCGTCACCGCCATCGAGGTCGCCACCCGGGCCGCGCTCGACGGCGCGGTCGCGGGCGTGGTCACCGGGCCGATCAACAAGGAGGCGATCTGGCAGGCGGGTTCGAAGCACCTCGGGCACACCGAGATGCTGGGTGAGCTGACCGGGGTCACCCGCCAGGACACGATGTTCGTCGTCCGCAACACCGCCGTCGAGGGCCACCAGCTGCGAATCTTCTTCACCACGCGGCATGTGTCGCTGCGCAGGGCGCTCGACCTCATCACCCGGGAGAACGTGGCGCGTTCCATCCGCGACGCCGCCACCGCCCTGCGTGTCTTCGGTACCCCCGCCCCGCGCCTTGCCGTCGCCGCGCTCAACCCCCACGGCGGCGAGAACGGCGCGTTCGGCGACGAGGAGATCCAGCACATCGGCCCGGCCTGCGAGGACGCGCGCGCCGAAGGGCTCGACGTCACCGGGCCCGTGCCCGCCGACTCGGTCTTCCACCAGGGCCTCACAGGGCGTTTCGACGGCGTGCTCTCCCACTTCCACGACCAGGGCCACATCCCCGCCAAGACCTACGACTTCGACGGCACGATCTCCGTCACCGTCGGCCTGCCGATCCTGCGCACCTCCGTGGACCACGGCACAGCGTTCGACATCGCGGGCACCGGGCGCGCCGACCACGGAACGATGCTGTCGGCCTACCGCGCCGCCGTCGACCACGTCCCGTCGGTGCCGCTCATCCGCCGCACCTACGCGCCCTCGGGGGACGCGCGTTGACGTCGGTCAGGCGGTCCACCAGGGAGCGGCACGACGCGCTGCTGCGGCTGCTGCGCGACGGGGTGACCCGCGTCGAGGAGCTGGCCGAGGCGCTCGGCGTCTCGCCGTCCACCGTCCGGCGCGACCTGGGGCGGCTCTCGGGCGACCGCAAGATCGCACGGACCTACGGCGGGGCCGTGGTGCCCGAGGCGTTCACCGAGCGGCCCGTGGGGGAGAGCGCGCTGCTGCGACGCGCGGCCAAGGCCGACATCGCCGCGGCGGCACGGGAGTTGCTGCCCGCCTCAGGGGCGGTGTTCGTCGACGCGGGAACGACGTGTGCCGCCCTGGCCCGGCACCTGGCCGACACCCGGGGCACCGGCCCCGTGGTGACCCGGGGTCTTGAGACGGCCATGGCCCTGGCCGGGGCGGTGGACCGCGACGTGGTGATCCTGGGCGGACTGATCCGCCCGCTGAGCCATGGGCTGGTCGGGCCGCTGACCGAACTGGCCCTGGAACGACTGTCGTTCGAGGTGGCGTTCCTCGGTGCCGACGCCGTGGACCCGGCCCGTGGCATCGGCGAGCCGACGCTCGAGGAGACGGCCGTGAAGGAGCGGATCGCCGCGCGGGCCCGGCGCGTCGTGGTGCTCGCCGACTCCACCAAGCTGCTGCTCCCCGACGCCCCCGCCTGGACCCGTTTCGCCGGTGAATGGACCCTGATCACCGACGCGGAGGCCCCCCTCGACCTCGACCCCCGCTGCGCGGCGGAGGGCGTCACCCTGGTCCGCGCCCGGGCGGGGGGCGCGGACCAGTTGGCTCACGGCGTCAGCGGCCCGGGAGGCCGTCGATGAAGTAGGCCCAACTCGTCGGTGAGACCAGGAGGGCCGGGCCGTTGGCCCTCTTGGAGTCGCGGACGGCGACGGCACGGTGGTCGGTGTGGGTCAAGTCGGCCGTCTCGACGCAGTTGTTGCCTGATCCAGTGCTGTACGAGGACTTGTACCAGTCGGCAGCGTCGGCGAGTTCGGAGGCCAGGAGTGGGCGGGTGTCGTGGGTCAATCCGTGATCTCTCGCGATAGTCGTTGCAGGAGCTTCGGGGTGTCCTCGGGCGGCAGTGACGACGCCACCATGGCGCTGAACTTCCGCGTGAACTGCGCGACCTCCTGAGGTGTGTCGGAGACCGACGAAGCGCCCCACGCGTTGTCGACCTGGACGGTCGTCGGCAGCGGGTCATCGAGGTACAGGATGCTGAAGTTGTGCACCTGGAGGTACCCCCGCACGGACTGCGGGAGCACCTGCACGGTCACATGGTCCAGCATGGCAAGCCTAGTGATTTCCTCATACTGCTCGCGCATGATTTCGTCGCCGCCGACGATGTAGCGAAGGGCTGGCTCGTAGAGGATCACCCAGAGCCTCAGCGGGTCGTCCTCGTCAAGGAGGGACTCCTTGCGCTTCATCCTGAGTTGGACGCCGTTCTCGATGAAGGCGTTCGTCGTGTCGTCTATGGGCTTGGCGATCTCGTAGAGGGCCCGCGCGTACGCCTCGGTCTGGAGCAGGCCCAGGACGAGGCACGGGTGGAAAGCCTGGATCGACCGGGCGGCGGACTCGATGCCGACGAACCGTGGCATCCCCGACGACATGGATCCCTTGTACTGCGTCCACCACTCCCGGCTCGACGCCTCGCGTTGGATGGCGAGCAGTCGATCCACCTCGTCGTCCACCGCCCCGTACCGGGCGAGCAGCTCGCGCAGATCCCCGGCGTTGCGGAGATCTTGAAGCCCCGTCTCGACTCGGTAGACGCCGAACTCCGGCCATGAGTGCGGAACCCGCGGGTCATTCCGTCCCGCTCACGCGATGCCGAAGTCCTCACGCGCCAGCACGGGACGCAGCCTGCGCGCGAACCGCCCGGTGCGGAACGGCCGTTGGAGCAGCCCGGGGCGGAGCACCTGTGCCAGCGCCGCCGCCGTCATGCCCTGGTCGAGCGACAGCATCGCGTCGCTGACCCGCCCCGTGCGGACATTCACGGAGTCGCGGAATCCCATGCCCTCCTCATAGAGGTCGAAGTCGCGCGCGAGCCGCCGCAGATTCTCGAACGCGTCCCGCGCCCCGAACGGCAGGGCGAGGAACGACGCGTGCGGCGTCGCCACCCCGTTGGTCCACGCCGAAGGATCCGGCAGCTCCTCGCCATGGGGCACATAGGTGCGGTCGGTGTTGGAGCAGTACCCGGTCGGCGACATGCCGAGCCACTGCACGCCGTACTCCTGATAGCCGCCCTCGGGCACGTTGCACGGCGAGAACCCCCAGTACCCGTACTCCGCGTCGAGCAGCCCGTGGTCGCGGTGACCGAGCACGACACGCCGGTGGTTGAGCCGCCACGACCGCGGCGACCACTCCGCGTCCGGCACGAACAGCGGCGGCATCAGCGCCTCGAACATCGAACCGCCCCAGCCCGGCACGACCTTGCGGCCCCGGTAGACATAGTGACCGCGGAACGTCCGCACCCCGTCCACCGTCACCCACTCACCCGTCGGCGGCATCTCCTGCTCCACGCCAGGGGCCTGGGTGCGCATCATGTGCCAGTAGTGGTCGCTCGGTACGGTGCCGTCGCCGATCCCCAGATAACTGGCGATGCGCGTCTCGGAGTTGAGCGCGCCATAGAACGAAGGCGCGAGCCTTCCCTCCGCCACCTGGAAGCCCGTGTGCATGTGCCCGGGGCGCGCCACCGGCTCTTCGGGGTCGAACGGCGCGTAGAAGAAGGACCAGTCAACGCCCGCCCGCAGCGCCCTGATCCGGTCCCTCAGCGCCGGGTCGGCCGGGTCCGCCGCGTCCTCGGCGATCCGCAGGCCCACGTCGAGCCAGCCGTTGTCCACCGTGGACAGCAGGTGCGCCACCGGGTCGCCCGACCCCGGCCACTCGTCCAGCACCTCGCCCGTGAACGTGTTGTACCAGTTGAACCAGAACCCATGCAGCCGCTCCATCCGCTCGATGGTCGCCACGGTGGCCGACAGGCGCCGCAGCATCTCCTCCTCCCCGATCACCCCGAGCCCGGCGGCGGCCACCGTGGACCACAGCCAGCAGCCGATGTTGGTCACCGAGGTGTTCTCCGACCGCGTCGGCCGCTCGCCCGAGAGCGTCAGGGCGTCACAGGGCAGCCCGCTGTCGGCCACCATGGCCTCGAGCGAGCGGTAGGTGTCCGCGAACCAGCCGCGCAGCTGATCCTCAACACCCCGCCCGGCAGGGCGCGTTGCCACCCCGCCCGGTCTCGCGGCGGAAGACGCGGACGCGGGCGGTGCGGCCAGGGCGACGGCGCCCGACGTGGCGGCCGAGACGGTCAGAAAGGTGCGGCGTTTCATCGTGCGGCTCCCAAGAGGACGAAGGGACGAAGGACTTCGGTGCGGGTGGCGCGACAGGTGCGAACGGGCGCCTCAGGACAGGCGCGTGAACGTGAGCGAACGGATCCCCGGCATCGGCAGGTCGACCGGCACGATGACGGAGCCGTCCGACTCCGCCACCACGGCGGGCAGCCGCTCGGACGTCAACTCGTCGGCGGCGCGCAGCTTTTCCCACTGCTCACCGTCCGGCCACTCACCGCCGTCCAGGTCCCGCCACACCGCGTGGATGTCGCCGTGCCCCCGGTCCACGCGCCGGGAGGTGACGGCGTACCGCGCGCCGGGGGCCAGGCCCGAGACCACCACGTCGGCGATCCGGTCGAGCGCCCTGGCGCCCTCGATCTTGGACTGGTCGAGCGTGCCGTTCCACACCAGCGCCTCGACCGTCGCGCCATCGGGGGACCGGGTGGCCAACGCCTCCACCAGGGCGTCGGCGCCGTCCCCGCCGACCAGGGCCGGGATGCGCCCGCCCACCCCGGCGAGCCGGGTGAGCAGCGCGAGCGCCCAGAAGCGCGGCTTGCGCAGATTCCCCACGGTCAGCAGCCCGAAGCCGCCGTGGAACAGCCGGGGCGGCCAGCCCAGCTCCTCGAAGTGGTCGGAGGCCACCCAGTAGGCCAGCGCGTCCGTCGATGAAAGGGCCGCCTTCATACCGCGCAGCACAAAGGGCGCCGCGAACGCCGAGTCGTTGACCCGGTGGAAGTGGGTCGGCGTCACCCCCCACTCGGTCCACAGGATCTCCGGCTCGGCCCGCCCCGTGGCCTCGGCGAACGACCGCGTCTGCGGCCTGAAGTCGAGCGGCGCGTTGCCATAGGTGTGGGTCGAGACGAAGTCGATCGGCACGTCGAACGCCCGGCAGTGCTCGAGCAGCGGACCCACCCAGCCCGCGGCCGCCGACGCGGGGCCGCCCACCCTGATCCGCTCGTCCACGCCCTTGACCGCCCGCGCCGCCACCTCGTAGAGCCGGTGGTAGTCGGCCTGCGTCCCGGTCCAGAAGACCTCGAGGTTGGCCTCGTTCCACACCTCGAACTCCCACTCCGCCACCTCCTCCGCGCCATACCGCTCGCGCAGGTGGACGGTCACCGCCCGGCACAGCTCGCCCCAGCGCTCCCAGTCCGCGGGCACCGAGTTGATCGCCCCATATTGGAACACCGTCGAGCCAGGCTCCGCGGCCAGCTCACGCGGCATGAACGACAGCTCCACCACCGGCCTGAGCCCCAGCGCGAGCAGCCGGTCATACGTCACGTCGAGGCCGCCGAAGTCGAACGAGCCGTCCTCGCGCACCCGCACGTTCTCCGGCAGGAACGTGCCATGCGCCCGCACCGTGCGCACCCCGATCTCCTCGCGCACGATGCGCAGCGCCTCGGCGTACTCGGCGGCGACATCCGCGCCCCCGGGGCCCTCGCCGTCCCACCTCAGCAGCGAGAAGTGCTCGGCGCCGATCATCCGCCGCCAGACATCGGGGAGTTGGGCGGGATCGGCCGCCGCGTCCACCGCCACCCGCAGCCTCGGCGGCCCGCCAACCGGCTCCCCGGCCCGCCCGCTCACGGGCTCGGCCGACGGCTCGCCCGCGCCCCCGTCGGTCCATGTGGTGACCCGGTACCAGTAGGTGCGGCCCGGCTCGGTCATGGTGTCGGCGTACGGCGGATACGGCACCGCGAGGACATCGCCGCCCAGGTGGTCGAGCGGCTCGAACGGGCCCTCGCGCGAGTCGGAGCGCAGCACCAGGTAGCCCAGCGCCTCGGGCACCGGGTCCCAGCTCAGCAGCACATGCCCCACGCCGCCGCGCGCGACCACCCCGACCGGCGCGGGCAGCGAGGCCGTTCCGGCCAGCGGGGTGTCGCTGGGCCGCCCGATGCGCCGCTCCCAGTCGAGGCGTGCGGCGTGGGATTCCGTGGTCCTGGGGTCAACGGTCATGGGCTCAACCTCTCGGTGAATGCGCATACATGAGGCGCGTGGGACGGCGGGGGGACGGGGGACAGGCGGGGTCGGCGCGCTACTTGAGCCCCGCGGTGGCGATGCCCTGGGTGAAGTACCGCTGGAGCGCGATGAACACGCCGAGCACCGGGAGCACCACGAGCAACGCCCCGGCCATCAGCATGCCGTTGGAGCCCGACGACGAGGTCGGGTCGATGGCGAACGTCGCGATGGCCACGGGGAGCGTGTACTTGTCGGGGTCGTTGGTGATGACCAGCGGCCACAGGAAGTTGTTCCACGAGCCGAGGAACGTGAAGATCGCCAACGTCGCCAACGCGGGCTTGAGGAGCGGCATCACGATCCGCCAGAAGATGAACCACTCGCTCGCGCCGTCGATCCGCGCCGCCTCGAGCAGCTCGTCGGGGATCGACAGCATGAACTGCCGCATCAGGAACACCCCGAACGCCCCCGCGAGGAACGGAAGGATCAGCCCCGCGTAGGAGTTGAGCATCTCCATCCGGCTGATCAGCACGAACTGCGGCAGGAGCAGCAGGTTCGCGGGCACCATCAGCCCGGCCAGCACCAGCCCGAACAGCGGCCTGCGCCCGAAGAATCGGAGCTTGGCCAGCGCGTAGCCGAACATCGAGCAGAACAGCAGGTTCCCCGCGGTCACAAACGTCGCGACCACCACCGAGTTCAAGAAGTACTGCGGCAGGTCGAGCACCGTGAACAGGTCGCGGAAGTGCTCGAGCGTCCACGTCATCGGCAGCCACACGGGCGGCCGCGCGGCCAGGTCCTCGGTCGTCTTGAACGCGGACAGCGCCATCCACAGGAAGGGCGCCGTCATCAGCAGCAACCCGAGCGAGAGCAGCCCGTGGGTGGCGCTCCGGCGAACGGTCTCGGCGCGGCGGCTCATCGTGTCTTGTCCCTCAGGAGGCGGAGCTGGAGCAGGGTGACGGCCATGATGATCGTCAGCAGGACATACGCCATGGCGCTCGCGTAGCCCATGTGGAAGAAGTCGAAGCCCTCCTTGTACATCAGCAGCGACACGGTCAGCGTGCTGTCGGCGGGCCCCCCGTCGGTCATCACGAACGGCTCCTCGAAGACGTTGAGATAGCCGATGGTCGTGATGACCGTGACATAGAGCAGGGTCGGCCGCAGCAGCGGCACGGTGATCCGGCGGAACTCCTGGAACGGGCCCGCGCCGTCCATCCGCGCCGCCTCGCGCACCTCGGTGGGGATCGACTGGAGCCCGGCCAGGAAGATCACCATCCCCATGCCGAGGTTCCGCCAGATCGCCATGGCGATCAGCGACGGCATCGCCAGCGCCTGCGAGCCGAGGAAGTCCGGTGAGGTGACGCCGACTTCGGACAGCACCCCGGAGATCAGCCCGTCATAGGGGTCGAGGACGAAGCGCCACACCACCGCGACGGCGACGATCGTCGTCACCACGGGCGCGTAGAAGCCCACCCGGAAGAAGGTGCGCAGCCTGCCCACGCCGCGGTTGAGCAGCACCGCCACCACGAGCCCGGCAAGCACGGTCAGCGGGACCCCCACGCCGACGAAGTACAGGGTGTTGCCCAGGGCCGTGCGGAACTCGTCGTCCCGGGCCAACTCCCGGTAGTTCTCCAGGCCGATGAACTCCGCGCCCATCGGGTCGGTGATGTCCCGCAGCCCGAAGTCGGTGAAGCTCATCAGCAGCGTGGCCACGATCGGCATCGCCATGAAGGTGGCGAACAGGATCAGATACGGCGAGGAGAACAGCCAACCCGCGAGGTGCTTCCTGGTCAGCCGCCCGCGCGCGGCGCCGGGGCGGTGGCCGGGCGGGGGCGTGGCCAGGCCGCCTGGGGCATGGGACTCGGTCGTCGTCATGGTCGTGGTGGGGGCGCTCGTCATCCGTCCGCGCCCTCAGCCCACGATGTCCTCGGCGGCGGACTGGAGTTCGGACGCCGCCTCCTCCGGGGTGGCGTTCCCGTTGCTCACGCTCTCCATCGCGCCCGATATCTCCTCGGCGAGCTCCTCCCAAGCGGGCAGCGCGGGCACGGCCTGCGAGGTCTCCAACGCCCCGCGCATCACCCGCAGTTCGTCGCTGTCCGCCAACTCGCCGCCGTCCCACGCGGCTTGGTTGGCGGGCAGGCTGCTTGACTCCTCGTACCAGAGCCGCTGCTGCTCGGGCGACGTCAGGTGCTCGATGAGCGCCGCGGCGGCCTCCTTGCGCGGACTGTCCGACGAGATCACCAGGTTGGCCCCGCCGATGAACGACGTCGACGACTCGTCCGCGGGCACGGGGGCCACCGCCCAGCCGTCCAGGTCGGGGAAGCCGTCGGCGATGTTGCGCACCATCCAGGGGCCCGAGACGAACATCCCCACGTCGCCGTTGCCGAAGTCGGGGATCACGTCATAGCCGGGCTGCACGCTGTCGTTGGCCAGGCCCTCCTCGAAGTACCGGGCGAACTCCGTGAGCGTCTCGACCATTTCGGGGGAGCCGAGCGTCGGATTCCCCTCGTCGTCGAGGAGTTGACCGCCCGCCGAGTAGTACATCGGCAGCAGCGTCTGCCACGCGCCCGTGCCGCCCGGCTGCACCGAGGCGCCCCACCGCACGCCCTCCTCCCGGTAGGCCGCGGCCAGCTCGCGCATCGCCGCCCAGTCGGCGGGCGGCTCGGTGATCCCGGCCTGCTCGGCGAGGTCGGTGCGGTAGTAGAGCACCCGCGTGTCGACATACCAGGGAACGCCGTACGCCTCGCCGTCCACCTCGGCGCTCTCCCAGGCGGCGGGGAAGAAGTCGTCGGCCGCGAACCGCTCGGTGTCCACCGGGTCGAGCACGCCGAGCTCCACGAACTCGCCCATCATCGTGGTGCCCATCTGCATCACATCGGGCAGCTCGCCCGCGGCCGAGGCGGCGACCATCTTCTGGTGCACGTTCTCCCAGCTGACGGGCGTCACCTCGACGGTGACGTTGCCCTGCTCGGCCGCGTAGGTGTCGGTGATCGCGCCGAGTCGCTGCGCCTCCTCGCCCATCGCCCAGACGGTCAGGGTCTGTTCCTCCTCGGCCCCGACCTGCTCCTCGGCCCCGTCCCCGCACGCGGACAGCGCCATGGACCCCGCCAACACGACAGCGAGAGCACCGGATTGCCTGACGGTGAGCTTCATCGGTCACTCCTCCAGCATCAAGACGCGCCTCTGTAAGCGCATACATCACCCTGCGCCAGGTATGGCTGGCCCTCAAGTCCTCGAAAGGTTGCGTTTCGGTAACGGGGTGTGCGGCCGCGCCGCGTTGACCGGGCGGCGGCTCATGGCTGGACGTCCTCCCGTTCGCCGTCCGCCGACCGCTGCTTTCGGGGTGGGTGCGGGTCAGAGCTTGGCACCTACGGGGGAGGGGGCGTCGGGTGACCGGCCGTCCCGGTAACCGGTCGGTCTCGTCGTCGGCCGGGACCGTTCGCCAAACGGGCGCAGGCGGATACGGCTTTGAAAGTGGCCGACCTCTGCGTGGGCGGCTGAGGTGGCGCGCACCCTTCGGGCCTGCCCTGGCCGCCGCTCTCGTCGTTCACCGCGCGCACGTTGAGCTCAGGTAGCGGGCCGGTCCTTATCCGCCGCTTACCCGGGGTCGGGGTCTCTTCTGAAACGCGGCACGTTCTGTTCAACACAAAGTGTGCGCCGTTTCAAAAGACCACCCGCCCCGGCATAAGCCGCAGATAAACACCGGCGCGCTACATAAGCTCATCGTGCGCCAGGATTGAAAACGCTTCGGGCGGCCAGGGCAGGCCCGAAGGGTGCGCGCCACCGCAACCGACCACCGGCCAGGCGGCCGTCAACGAGGGAGGCGGCCGCGCCCGTTCGGCGTACGGTCCCGGCCAACCAAACGGAGACCGTTTACCGAGACGGCCGCACACCCGACGCCCCCTCCCCCGTAGGTGCAAGCCCTGACCCGCACCCACCACGAAAGCAGAGACCCGGCAGACGGCGAACGGGAGGACGTCCAGCCCGTAGCCGCCGCCCCCGAACCGCACAGCGCGGAAGCCAGCGCAGCGAGGAACTCACCGATCCGCACACCCACAACTCGCCCGACGCGTCAACGTGGTCGCCAGCACGCGCGCCTCGGGCGGGCGGTCGTGGTCGGCCAGGCGGGCCAGCAGCAGGGCGACCGCCTGCTCGCCGAGCTGCCCCATCGGCTGCCGCACGGTCGTGAGCGTCGGGGTGACGAGCCGCCCCAGCGGGATGCCGTCGAAGCCGGTCACCGCGATGTCGTCCGGCGCGCGCAGCCCCCGTTCACCGAGCGCGTGCAGGCCGCCCACGGCCATCTGGTCGTTGGCGAACACCAACGCCTGGGGCCGCGGGCTCAGCCGGTCGAGCAGGGCCTGGGCCGCCAACCGCCCGCCCGCCTGCGTCAGATCGGACCGGGCGTCGGGCCGGTCGGGCAGCGGCAGGCCCGCGGCCAGGTGCGCCGCCTGGTACCCGCGGAACCGCGCCTCGCCGTCGGGCGAGTCCTCGGGGCCGCCCACGAACGCGAGGCGGCGCAGCCCATGGTCCTTGATCAGATGCCGGGTGAGCGCCAACTGCCCGTCGAAATTGGCGACTTCGACATGGTCCCTGGCCCGGTCGGGGGGGTTGGCCAGCATGACGACGGGCAGCCGCCGCGCCACCACGTCCAGCTCGTCCTCGGGCACCGTCTGGGCGAGCACCGCGAGGCCGTCCACCCGCCCGGCCATGTCCGAGACCGACTGCCCTGGACCGCCCGCCACCGACGCGGCGATCAGCAGGGCATAGCCGTGCCGCCTGGCGGCGCGTTCCATGCCCCGTATCACCTCGTCCACGTAGAGCATCAGCTCCGCGTCGTCGGCGTCCGGCGCGCCCTCCGCCTCCGTGTCGTGGAAGTCGGGGAAGCAGAGCCCGAGCACCCCCGTCGTCCGGCTGGCGAGCCCCCGCGCGCTGCCGCTCGGCACATAGCCCAGCTCCCTGGCGACGGCGAGGACTCTCTCGCGCGTCTCGACCCGCACGGTGGCGGGGCTGCGATAGACGCGGGAGACGGTGGCGATCGAGACCCCGGCGTGCTCGGCCACGTCGTAAACCGTCGGCGTGCTCCTCAACCGTCCTCCCAGGTGCCCCATGAAAGCGCATTCATCCTAGGAGTCACCCAAGGATCGCGACAAGCCTGTCGCTCCGCGCACCGATCACGCGCCCCCGGCGGTCCGCTCCGGCGCCGCAGCCGCATGGAGCACAGGATCCCGCACGAGCCCGTCCCCCGATTCGGGACCCCGGTGCCCGCGCAGGGGCGCGTGGGCGAGCGCGGCCAGCGCGGCGACGGTCAGTATCGCGGCGCTCGCCCCCAACGCGGCGGTCGGCCCCGCCCCTTGGGCGAGCCCGCCGAGGACGTTGTTCATCAGCAGCAGCGCCCCGCTCTGCACCAGGGCCATCAGCGCCTGGAGCCGTGACAGGTGCGTGTCGGGCGCCGACGCCAGGACGAGGGGCGCGAGGTGGGCCGCGAACAGGCCGTTCCCCAGCCCCACCAGCAGCGCCGCGCCCCCGGCGGCGACGGGGGACGAGCCCGCGAGCGCCAGGGCCCCGGCGCCGCAGCCCGCGACCAGCAGGCCGAGCGCCGCGGCAAGACCGGGCCTCCTGGCCCCGCCCCGGCGCGCCACCCAGCCCGCCGAGCACACGATCCCCAGGCTCTGCGCCCCCACCACCAGGCCCGCCGTCCCCGCCTCCCAGCCCCGGTCCCGCGCGAGCAACGGCACGAGGAGCGAGACCACGGGCAGCAGCGCGCCGGCCGCGCACGCCGTCAGCGCCAGCGCGGCCCGCAGCACCGGGTCGCGCCACGCCACCCGCACGCCGTCCCCCGCGTCCCGCAGCACCCCGGACGAGCCCGGCGCGCGCGGCTCGGCCCGCGTCGGCCGTATCGCCATCAGCGCGCCCAGCATGAACGCGAAGGTCACCGCGTCGAAGGCGGCCGCCGCGCCGAGCCCGCCCGCCGCCACGAGCAGCCCGCCGAGCGCGCCCCCCGCCATCGTCACCAGCTGCGCCCCGGTCTGCCGCAGCGCGAGCGCCTTCGGCAGCAGCTCGGTGCCCACCAGGCGGCGCGGCATGGACCCGGACGCGGGCAGGTAGAACGCGTCGACGACGCCTATCAGCAGGCCCGTCGCGACGAGCAGCCACAGCGGTGCCCCGACCCGCCACACCATCAGGCACAGCGAAAGCGCCACCGCGATCATCGCCACATCGCCCGCGATCATCACCCGCCGCGCCCCGAGCCTGTCCCCGAGCGCCCCGCCCACCAGCAGCAGGGCCGTGCGGGGCAGGGTGATCGACGTCAGGACAAGACCCGCCGCCGCGCCCCCGTGGGCGGCGGCGGCCCACCCCAACGCGAAGTAGAGCACCGCGTCCCCCAGCAGGGACCCCAGCGCCCCGCCCAGCCACACCCGGTACGCCCGGGGCAGCCGTCGCACTCCACTCGCGCCTGTCATGGTCGGTGACCCTAACGGGCCCCACTGACAACGGCCCGTGAGCGGCCGCCCGGCCGCCGCGACCGCCACCCGCGACGCGGACCTCGACCCTCTGTGCTAGCGTGGAGCGCGTTGCAGTTTTGGTACCCATGGATTCTTGTGTGCGCCTGACGGTAGTGACCGACAGGCGCATTTGTATTTCCACCGGCCATTTCCGGATGGGGTCATTTCGGTAACGACGGAATGGGCGACCGCCGATTCCGGTTTCTGTCCCGTCAAAGGAGAAAATCATGGCCAGTGGCACCGTCAAGTGGTTCAACTCGGAAAAGGGCTTCGGCTTCATCCAGCAGGATGGCGGCGGCCCCGATGTCTTCGCCCACTACTCGAACATCGCCGCCCAGGGCTTCCGTGAGCTCCAGGAGGGCCAGCGGGTGACGTTCGACATCACCCAGGGCCAGCGCGGCCCCCAGGCCGAGAACATCGTCTCCGCCTGAACCACGCGGCCGAAGGGCCCGGCCCCCCGCCCCCCGGTGGGCGGGGGGCCGGGCCCGCGCCCACCCACGTCGGGATCTCCGGCGCAGCTCAGAGGAAGGCACCGCCCGTGACCCGTCAGGCCCGCTCGGAGCCGCGTCGTCGGCGCGCACCACGCGCAGAAAGCGGTGGCGACATTCGCCTGCGCCCCAGCACCACCCCCGTTCTCCCCGCGGTGCACACCTTTGCCGCGATCGGCCTTCCGACGGCGTTGACGGCCGAGTTGACGCATCAGGGGATCACCGTTCCCTTTCCCGTCCAGGCGGCCGCGATCCCCAACGCGCTCGCCGGGCGCGACATACTCGGCCGCGGCCGGACCGGCTCGGGCAAGACGCTCGCCTTCGGGCTTCCGCTGCTGGCGAACACCGCGGGCAGCCGCGCGGAGTCCCGTTCGCCGCTCGCCCTGGTCCTCGTGCCGACCCGAGAGCTCGCCCAGCAGGTCACCGAGGCGCTGCGCCCCTACGCCAGGGCCGTGCGCCTGAGGGTCGCCACCGTCGTCGGCGGCCTCGCGATCAGCCGCCAGGGCCAGGCCCTGCGCGACGGCGCCGAGATCGTGGTCGCCACCCCGGGCCGCCTCAACGACCTGGTGGAACGCGGGGACTGCCGCCTCGACCACGTGCGCATCGCCGTTCTCGACGAGGCGGACCAGATGTCCGACATGGGCTTTCTCCCCCAGGTCACGCGGCTGCTCCGGCATGTCCCGGCGGACGGCCAGCGGATGCTGTTCTCGGCGACGCTCGACCGCGATGTCGAGCGGTTGACCAGGCAGTTCCTCAACGACCCCGTGCTTCACTCCGTCGATCCCCCCGCCGGCGCCGTCAGCACCCTGGAGCACCATGTGCTCCATGTGACCGAGGACGACAAGCCCTCGCTCGTCCTGCGGGTGGCCGCCCGCAAGGGGCGCGTGATCATGTTCCTGGGCACCAAGCACGCCGCGAACCGGCTGGCCAAGCGGCTCCTCGCGAGCGGCGTCAGGGCCGCGGCCCTGCACGGCGGCAAGTCGCAGCCGCAGCGCACCCGGACGCTCGAGGCGTTCAAGTCGGGCGACATCACCGTGCTGGTCGCCACGAACGTCGCCGCGCGCGGCATCCACGTCGACGACGTCGACCTGGTCGTCAACGTCGATCCCCCCGCCGACCACAAGGACTATCTGCACCGCGGCGGCCGCACCGCGCGGGCGGGCAGCTCGGGCCGCGTCGTCACGCTGGTCCTGCCGGGCCAGCGCGGCGCGATGACGCGGCAGCTCAAGGACGCGGGCATCAGCGCGCACACGGCGGCCGTGCGCCCCGACGACGCCGAGCTGGTCCGCATCACCGGCGCCCGCACGCCATCGGGCGTCCCGGTCACGCTCCCCGTCGCGGCGGCCCCCGCCGCGTCGAGCCCCGCGGTGCAGCCGTCGAGGCAACGGCCCCGCGCCTCCCGCCCGCGCGGCCAGGGGAAGCGCCGCGCCACGGCGGCGACGGGCCGCCGCTCCGGCCGCGCCTGACGCCGCACACGACCGCCGCGTCGCCCGTGGCGGTTCCGCGTGGCGACGGCCCGATGGGCGCCGTTCCGCTCGTGCTGCTCCCGTGTGCGCCGGGGGCGGCACTTCCGCGGGCCCGCGGGCGGCTTGGCCTCCGCCGCGGGCGTGGGCCGCGCGCACATCTCCAGGCCGTACCGCTCCTCGGTCGGCTTCTCAAGCAACGCCCGTGGTACCAGCGTTTGTACGCTGCCGGAGCGCGACCCGGTGTCGCGCACCCGGCTCAGAACTCGTCCAACCCCCTGTCGAGCAGGTCGAGATCAGGGGGGACCAGGGTGGTGGACTCGACCAGGCCGCGCAGCAGGTTGTGCTTGAGGGTGTTGTCCGAGGCGCCGCGTGGGTCCTGTTCGCGCAGGTCGTAGGGGAAGTCGCCGCTGGCCTCGAGCGCGGTGCGGACCTTCTCGACGCGGTGTGCGATCTTGCTCTCGCCCCAGCTCTCCTCGGGGCACAGAAAGCTGAGTTGGGCCGCGGCCTGGCGGTAGGTCAACGGGCGGGGGTGCGGCTCGTACCGCAGGTACTCCTGGCCGAGCACCACCAGGATCAGCCGTTGGTCGTCGGCGAGCGACCAACGCTTGGGCGGCAGCGTCTCGATGCCTCGGCGCGACCCTGACCCGGCCGCGCCGTGGTCGGTCACATGCAGCTCCACCAGGTGCTCGCGGAAGCCCGAGCCCTTGACGAACACCGGCGTGTAGCCGGCCGCCAGCGGGATCGGCTCGGTGCTGACGTGCATCATCTGCCCGCGCGGCAGCCGCAGGAGCTGCTGTCCGGTGTTCCGCAGCCACCACTGGCCGCGCCGGTAGGCGAGCTCGCCGTGGCGGCGGCTGACGCGCGGATCGTCCTCGCCCACGCGCAGGTCGGCGTCGGGCCCGCCGCCGCGGCCGAAGCGGATGATCCGCCCCGCCTCGGGGCTGCCCGTCACCGTTCCGGCGAGGGAGCGGGCGTGGAGCGTCCCCGGGCGGGCGGGTGGGGCGCCATGGGCGAGGCTGCTGCGCGGTCTGTTCATCTGGACTTTCCTTCGTGGATACCCCGGTCTTCGGGCCGGGGAGGAAACGAGGCTCCTGCGGAGCGGGGCGGGGAAAGCCGGTTCGCCGTCGGGGCGGAGCGGCGTGCGCCGCTCACCGGCCGACACCCGCTACTCACAGGGGAGTTGATAGGTTGTGAGGTGTGGCGCGGCAGGTCAAGCGGGCGTTCAGGTACCGCTTCTACCCCACGGACGGGCAGGCGGCGGAGCTGTCGCCGACGTTCGGCTGTGTGCGCCTGGTGTACAACAAGGCGTTGGAGGAACGCACGCGCGCCTGGTACGGCGAGCAGCGTCGTGTCTCCTACGTGGAGTCGTCCGCCGCGCTGACGGAGTGGAAGAGGACCGGGGAGTTCGCCTTCCTGGGTGAGGTGTCCTGCGTCCCGCTCCAGCAGGCGTTGCGTCACCTTCAGACGGCGTTCGCCAGCTTCTTCGCCAGGCTGGCCGGGTACCCGCGCTACAAGTCGCGGAAGAGGTCGAGGGCGTCGGCCGAGTACACCCGGAGCGCCTTCGCATGGCGTGAGGGGGAGCTGACGCTGGCGAAGATGAGCGGGCCGCTGGACATCCGCTGGTCGCGTCCGCTGCCCGGGGGAGTGGAGCCGTCCACCGTGACTGTGTCCTGTGACGCGGCGGGTCGCTGGTTCGTGTCCCTGCTGTGCGGGGACACCGTTACCGAGGCTCCCGCCACGGGTGCGGCGGTCGGTGTCGACGCGGGCGTCACCTCGCTGGTGACCCTGTCCACCGGGGAGAAGATCGCCAATCCCCGGTACGAGCGGCGTGACCGTGTGCGCCTGGCGCGCGCGCAGCGGGAGTTGTCCCGTAAGGCGAAGGGCTCGAACAACCGCGAGGCCGTCCGCAACCTGCTGAGGAACGGCCGTCTCGCGCGCGCCGTCTCGGACGCGGCCTGGACGGAACTGCGTTCCACGCTGGAGTACAAGTGCGCCTGGTACGGGCGTGAACTCGTGGTGATCGACCGCTGGTTCCCCAGCTCCAGGCTGTGCGGGGCCTGCGGCACGGTCGCGGCGAGGATGCCGCTGAACGTCCGGACGTGGACGTGCGAGTGCGGCGCGGTGCACGACCGTGACGTGAACGCGGCACACACCATCCTGGCCGCCGGGCTGGCGGCAGCAGCCTGTGGAGACGGTGTAAGACCTCAACGGGAGTCCTCCCGGACACGGCGGTCGTCGATGAAACAGGAACCCCAGCGGGCGACCGCTGGAACCCCCCACCTCTAGGCGGGGGAGAAAGTCAACGCGGGCTGCCTCCATGAATGCGTGGGGGCATGATCCCGCACTCTGCGCCCTTGGGCACGGGACCCCTCCCGTCCCCGGGGATGACCGGAGCCCAGGGCCCGCGTTAATTCACAATAAATCTTGACGCCCGGGTCTCCCACGGGAAGGCTTGGGCCATGAGCTCCTACGCGCGCCGCGGAGTGCACGGCCAGACCGTCGAGGCCCTGGCCCGGCGCGTCGTCAGCGGTGCCGTCCCCGAGGGCGCGACCCTCGATCTCGTGGCGCTGCGGGACGAGTTGGGCGTGAGCCTCACCGTTCTGCGTGAGTCGCTCAAGGTCCTCGCCGCCAAGGGCATGGTGGACGCCAGGCAGAAGCGCGGCACGTTCATCCGCGCCCGCTCCCACTGGAACCTGCTGGATCCCGACGTGCTGCGCTGGCAGTTCGCCGCGGGTGTCGACGCCGAGCCCGGCACCGGGCTGCTGCGCGACCTGGGCGAGGTGCGGTCCATCATCGAGCCCGCCGCGGCGCGGCTCGCCGCCGAGCGGCGCGACGCCGCCGACCTGCGCGCCCTGGAGACGTCCCTGGCCGCGATGGCGGAGGCGGCCCCGCACGGCGACCCGGGGCCCGCCGTCGAGGCGGACCTCGCCTTCCACCGCGCGCTGCTCGCCGCGACGCGCAACGAGCTGCTCCGGCGCATGGAGATCGTCCTGTCGGCCGGGCTCGCCGAGCGCGACCAACTCGTCCACGGCTCCGCCCACTCGGGCGACCCGGTGCCCAGCCATCGGGCCGTCCTCGACGCGGTGGCCGCGGCGGACCCCGACGCCGCCGAGGCCGCCATGCGGACCCTGCTCGACCAGGCCGTCCGCGATCTCGACAACGCCCACAAGGAGCGGCACATATGAAGATCACCCGCATCGAGACATTCATGGTCCCGCCCCGCTGGCTCTTCTGCCGCGTGGAGACCGACGACGGCGTCGTCGGCTGGGGCGAGCCCGTGGTGGAGGGCAGGGCCGACGTCGTGCGCGCGGCCGTCGACGTGCTCGCCGAGTACCTGGTCGGCCAGGACCCGCTGCGCATCGAGGACCACTGGCAGATCATGACCAAGGCGGGCTTCTACCGCGGCGGCCCCGTGCTCTCGAGCGCCGTCGCTGGGCTCGACCAGGCGCTGTGGGACATCGCGGGCAAGGCGTACGGGGCGCCCGTGTACGCGCTGCTCGGCGGCCCGGTGCGGGACCGCGCCCGCGTCTACGCGTGGGTCGGCGGCGACGATCCGTCGCGGCTGGCCGACGAGGTGGCCGCGCAGCTGGCCGCGGGCTTCACGGCCGTCAAGATGAACGCGGCGGGCCGCGTCCCGCCGCACCCGAGCGCGGCGGACATCGCGGGCGTGGTGGGCCGGGTGGCCGCGGCGCGCGAGGTGCTCGGCCCCGAGCGGGATGTGGCGGTGGACTGCCACGGCCGGTTCAGCGCGGCGGGCTCGCGGCGCCTGGTGCACGAACTGGCGCCGCTGCACCCGCTGTTCGTCGAGGAGCCGCTGCTGCCCGACCAGGGCCACCTGCTGGCGGGGTTCACCGCGGCCGCGGGTCCCGTGCCGATCGCCACCGGCGAACGCCTGTTCAGCCGGGGGGAGTTCCTGCCCGCGCTCCAGGCGGGGATCGCCGTCGCCCAGCCCGACCTCTCCCACGCGGGCGGCATCTCGGAGGCGCGGCGGATCGCCTCGCTCGCCGAGACGTTCGGCGCCTCCCTCGCGCCGCACTGCCCCCTGGGCCCGTTGGCGCTCGCGGCCAGCCTCCAGGTCGACTTCGCCACGCCCAACTTCCTGATCCAGGAGCAGAGTCTGGGCATCCACTACAACAAGGAGGCCGATCTGCTCTCCCATGTGGTGGACATCGAGCCGTTCCGCTTCCAGGACGGCTACGCGGTCCGAACGGACCGCCCGGGCCTGGGAGTCGAGGTCGACGAGAAGGCCGTCCGCGCGGCCGACCGTTCGCCCCACGGCTGGCG
Organism: Streptomyces radicis; assembly: GCF_003626575.1. Taxonomy (GTDB): domain Bacteria; phylum Actinomycetota; class Actinomycetes; order Streptomycetales; family Streptomycetaceae; genus Streptomyces; species Streptomyces radicis. The sequence continues at coordinate 51,030 of NZ_RBDY01000035.1, forward strand.
CAACCCCGTCTGGCGCCACGCGGACGGCTCGTTCGCCGAGTGGTAGCCGCGCGCGTGGCCGACCCTGTGCCCGTCGCGACGGCGGGCAGGGCGACGTTGACGACGGCCGTGCCGACCACCACGAGGAACTGGGCGGTGGCGGTCACCAGGAGGACGGCACGGCCACCCCCCAGTCTATGAGTGGCTGAACACTCACTCTTCATGGCGGAAAAAACCCAGGTCGCTCATCGACGCGTCGGAACGAGGGACCGGGCGTCTCAACGGGCCGACGCCGAGGGCGGCACGAGCACGACCTTGCCCGTGACCGTCCCCGACTCGGCCAACTCCAGGGCCTCGCCCGCCCGTTCGAGCGGAACCCGCGCGGCGACCTGCGCGGTCAGCCTGCCCTCGGCGAGCAGCGCGAGCACCGCGCCGAGGTCCGCGGCGAGCCGCGCCCTGAAGGCGGACCTGCGGCGGCTGCCCGCCCAGATGTTGAAGAACGTCGCGCGGTGGCCGTTGGGCAGGGCGTTCCACACCATCAGCCGCGCGAACAGCTTGAGCACCGGCAGCCGCGACGACCCGGACTCGTCGCGCGTGGCCGCGGTGCCGTACGAGACGAGCGTTCCGCCGGGGGCGAGCAGCCCGAAGGAGTCGACGATGCCGGGGCCGCCCACGTGGTCGAAGACGGCGTCCACCCCGCCGGGCGCCAACTCCCTGACGCGCCCGGGCAGATCGGGGTCGCGGTAGTCCACGGGGTCGGCGCCGAGCGCGCGGATCGCCTCGTGGTGCCGGGGTGAGGCGGTGCCGATGACGCGGATCCCGGCGAGCACGGCGAGCTGGGTGAGGGTGGAGCCGACGCCCCCGTTGGCGCCGTGCACCAGGACCGTCTGCCCGGCCCGCACCCCGGCGACCCGGTGCAGCATCCGCCAGGCGGTCAGCCCGTTGACCACGAACGTTTCGGCCTCGGCCGGGTCGACGCCGTCCGGCACGGGCACCAGGTCGGCGGCGTCGAGCACCGCGTGGCTCGCCCAGCCTCCCGTCTTGGTCAGCGCGGCGAACCGCCGCCCCACGAGCCCCGGGTCCACGCCCGGCCCTGTCGCGGTCACCGTGCCCACCAGGTCGTAGCCGGGGACGAAGGGGAACGGGGGCTGGTCGTAGTACTTCCCGCGCCGCATCTGCTGCTCGGCGAACGAGACGCCGGACGCCTCGACGGCGAGCGTGGCCCTGCCGGGCCCTGGCGCGGGCAACTCCCTGCGGACGACCTGGAGTTCGGAGGGCTCGACGGCGCCGGGAAGCACGATCTCCAGCGCGGTGGTGGCGGTCATGGCGGGGCTCCCTGGGGTATGTGTGAGTGACCACTCACAGTCTTCTATGTGTGAGTAAACACTCACACCCGCGACCCGTCAACCCCGGGAAGAGGAACACCCTTGTGGCGCGTGCCACGGGGGCGGTGGAGAGGCGGAGGAGTGGGGGTGGCGAGACCGAACGGCGCTCGCTCCGACCGAAGTTGGCCAGGCGCCGACTGCTTTTGATCATTAACGGAAGGGGATTGGCCAGCCGATGCCAGGATTCAGCGCGGTCACGCGCCATCATCCTGATTACATCTCGTAATGCTGGCGTACACGATGGGTAGACGTGTAGCGTCCCGCTGAACGAAGGAACCCGGCCGGTCGCCAAACCAGTTGGCCGGGTCCCTCCCCTTCGAACGCCACACGAGCACAGGAGAGGCATGCCCCCGAGCCGTATGCCATCGAATGGACGCTGCCCGCGCGACGGCGTGGCACCGACCTCGCGTGACCGTAGCATCCCGCGCCCCCGGATGGTTGAAACCCATCCCCTGTGTGCCACCGCGGTCAACGGTCGCTTATCGAGCCGCCGCACGTCGCCTCGCCCGGTGACCCCTCCGGCCCCCGCGACGAAATGAGCGGATCCGGAATGACTCGCTGCAAAAACCCCACATGCCGTCGGCCCGTCTTCCGCAACGGCAACGGGCGCCCCCGGCAGTACTGCGACAAGCCGTGCCGCGACGCGGCCTACCGGGCCGGGCGGCTCACGCCATCGCCCGACACCGAGCGCTACGCCGCCTATCTCCGCCAGCTCTCCGAGGACCTGGCCCAGCGCGCCCACGCCCTCGTGGTCGCCGCCCATGGCGCCGAGCCGCAGAAGGACGCGTCGCTCACCCTGCTCCGGCTGGTCACCGAGGCGGAGCGCGCCCTGGGGGACGTGCGCGCGGCGGCCGTTCAGCACGCCAGGACCCGCGGGGTGCGGGCGGTGGCGATCGCGCAGGCCATCGGCCTCACCCCCGCCCAGCTGCGCACCCGCCTGGCGCCGCCCGCCGTCGAACGCCGCATGCGCCGCCGCGAGGCCCTGGCCCGCCACCCCGACCCGGCGCCCGGGCAGCCCGAGCAGCCCGTCGTGAACGCTCCCCCTCCCGGCGCGTTCCCGCTCGCGCGCGCCCTCGCGACGCTTCAACGCTCCAGCGGGCGCTCGCTCAGCGAGGTCGGCCGCCGCGCCGGGGTCTCGCCCTCCTATGTCTCCCGCGTGCTCGCCGGGAAGCGCCGCCCCTCGTGGCCGCTGACCAGACGCATCGTCGAGGTCTGCGACGGCGACCCCGCCGATCTGCTCCCGCTGTGGCGCGCGGCCAGGGGCGAGGCCCCGCGCCCCGCGACGCCCGACGCCCTGCACGCCGCGCTGCGCGGGCTCCATCTCGCCGCCCAGCGGCCCCCGTTGGAGTCCATCCGCACCGCGAGCCACGGCCAGCTCAGCACCGCCGACATCGCCGGGCTGCTGCACGGGCAGCGGGTGCCGCACCGGACGGTCGTCGACCGCTTCGTGCAGGCGCTCGGCTTCCGCCCCGAGGCGTATCTTCCCCCGTGGGGGACCGAGCGCCCGCCGGGCGCGGCACGCCCCGGCGTGTGCTGCCCCACGCCCGGCGCGCTCCCCGCGGACGCCTTCGGCTGACCGCCCCCGCGCACCCCTTCACCCCACCCCGCACGCCCGCGCGCCCCGCCCCGCTCACCCGAACCCGTATGCCCCGGAGATCACGACGATGGACCCCGCCCCCGGGCAGGCCGCCCGCCGACTCCCGCCGGACTGCGAGGCGTTCCTCACGCTGCACTGCCCCCGCTATCTCCGCTACGCCCGCCTCCACCTGCCGCCCGCCGAGGCGGACGCCGCGGTCGCGGCGGTCTTCGACGAGCTGTTCACGTCCTGGCGCCGGGTGCTGGCCCACCCCAACCCCGCCGCATACGCCTGGTGGGCGCTGACCAGCCGCACCCGCCGTCAGCCCGACGAGTGGGCCGCGCTCGCCCCCGACGCCTACGACGCCGTCGCCCTGCGCCACCTCCTGGGCTATCCGCTGGCCGAGGTCGCCGCGGCCATGGGCGCCGAGCCCGAGGCCGTGCACACGCTGCTGCGCGGCCCCGCCGTGGCCGCCGTCCTGCGCCGGGCGGGACCCGTCCCCGGGCCCCGCCCGGCCCCCTGACCCGCACCTGCCAACGCGCACCTGCCAACGGTCAGCCGTCAGCCGTCGAGCCGCGCCCTCGCCTCGCGCAGCGCCCGCCCGAGCAGCTCCGCGCCCTCCTGCGCCTCGGACACCGTCAGGCTCAGCGGCGGCGCGATCCGCAGCACGCTCCCGCCCGGCCCGCCGCCCTTGCCGAGCAGCAGCCCGGCCTCACGCGCCGCCTCGAGCACGAGCGAGGCGGCCCGCGGACAGCTGTCGTCCGTGCCGGGCGCCACAAGATCCACGCCGATCATCAGCCCGCGCCCGCGCACCTCCCGCACGAGGTCGAGGCCCGCGCTCACCGCCCTGACGCGCTCGATCAGCAGCCCGCCCACGCGCCGTGCGTTGCCCTGGAGGTCGTTGGCCAGCAGGTGCTCCAGGTTCGCGAGCCCGGCCGCCATCGTCACCGGGCTGCCGCCGAACGTCGAGATCGACTGCGCGTCGAGGCAGTTCATCACCGAGGCGCGCGCCACCACGCCACCGATCGACATGCCGTTGCCGATGCCCTTGGCGAACGTCAGCACGTCGGGCGGCCCGTTCCCCGCGTGCGCCTGCCAGCCCCAGAAGTGCTCCCCTGTCCGCCCCCACCCCGTCTGCACCTCGTCGCTGATCCACAGGATCCCCCGCTCGTCCAGGACGCGGCGGAACGCGGCGAACAGCCCGTCGGGGCCCGAGGTGAACCCGCCCACGCCCTGCACCGGCTCGGCGATGAGCGCCGCCACGTTCCCGCGCGTCTGCGCCAGCACATCGCGCAGATCCGCCACACACGCCCGGATGTACGCCGCGTCGTCGAGGTCGGCGAACGGCCCGCGCGTGCGCACCCCGCCGTGCACGTACAGGGTCTGGAGCGGCGACAGACTCGTGGGCGACCAGGCGGAGTTGCCCGTGATCCCCACCGAGGAGAACGAACGCCCGTGGTAGCTGTTGCGCATCGCGAGCACCTGGTTGGACCCCCGGTGGGCCGTCGCCAGCATGAGCGCCGTGTCGTTCGCCTCGGTGCCCGACGTCGTGAAGAAGACCCGCGCGTCCGGGATGCCCGACAACGCCGCGACGCGCTCGGCCAGTTCGACCATGGGCCGGTTGAGGTAGAGCGTCGACGAGTGCACCAGGCGCGCGGCCTGCTCGGCGACCGCCTTGGTCACCGCGGGCAGCGCGTGCTCCGTCATCGTGGTGAGGATCCCGCCGAAGAAGTCCAGGTAACGGACCCCCTCGGCGTCCCACACGTGCCGCCCCTCGCCGTGCGTCAGCTCGATCGGCCGCTCGTAGTACAGGCCCACCCACTCGGGCAGCACGGCCCGGTGCCGACGCAGCAGCTCCTCGGGCCCGTTCCCGTTCCCCGGCGCGGTCACGGCCGCACCAGCCCGTCGTACGCGTCGGGGCGCCGGTCGCGGTAGAACGCCCACTGTCGGCGTACCTCGTCGATCAGCCCGAAGTCCAGGTCCCGCACCACGAGTTCCTCCTCGCTGTCGCTGGCCGCCTCACCCACCAACTGCCCGCGCGGATCCACGAAATAGCTGGATCCGTAGAAGTCGTTGTCCCCCAGCGGCTCACGGCCCACGCGGTTGATCGCCGCCACGAAGAACGCGTTGGCCACCGCGGCCGCCGGCTGCTCCAGGCGCCACAGGTGCGCCGAGAGCCCCCGCGACGTCGCCGACGGGTTGTACACGAGGCGCGCCCCCGCCAGGCCCAACTCCCGCCAGCCCTCGGGGAAGTGCCGGTCGTAGCAGATGTACACCCCGATCCGCCCCGCCGCCGTGTCGAACACCGGCCAGCCGGCGTTCCCGGGGCGGAAGTAGAACTTCTCCCAGAACCCGGGCAGTTGGGGGATGTGGTGCTTCCGGTAGGCGCCCAGGTAGCCGCCGTCCGCGTCGATCACCGCCGCGGTGTTGTAGTAGTGCCCCGCGTCCGCCACCTCGAAGACCGGCACCACGAGCACCATCCCGGTCTCCCTCGCCAGCCGCCGCATCCGCGTCACCGTCGGGCCCTCGGGCACCGGCTCGGCCCAGCGGAACTGCTCGGACTCCTGCACCTGGCAGAAATAGGGCGCGTTGAACATCTCCTGGAAGCCGATCACCCGCGCGCCCCGCCTGGCCGCCTCCCTGGTGAACGCCTCGTGCCGGGCGATCGTCGACTCCGAGTCCCCGGTCCAGCTGGTCTGCACCAGCGCGGCCCGCACGACTTCCGCTTCCACCATCAGCTGCTCCCGTCATCGCGGCGCTGCGCCGCACTCGACCGCATAGGCGATGAACCGTAGGAGCCGTCACACACCGTGGCAAGGCCGTGGCGCGTCGTGTCGCCGACGGGGGCGGCGCACCGGCGCGCCGGTCGGGCGCCGCCCGCGCGTTCCGGGCCCTCGCCTGCGGGGCTCGTCCGCTCAGCGCCGCGCCGGTAGATTCCCGGCCATGAATGACGACGTGCGTACGCTCCTGATCGCCGTGGCCGCGACCGCGGTCGTCGCGTTGGCGCTGGGCTGGCTGCTGCGGGGATACCGGCAGGACCGCTCGTTGCGCCGCCTCCAGACGTTCTTCGGGCTGCCGGAGAACTCCGAGTGCCTCCTCGTGGTCAGCCGCGACACCGGCACGGACGGCGCGATCGCCCGCAACGACGTGTTCGCGCTGCTCGAACTGGCCGCGGTCATCGCCAACTGCGGCGCCAAGGCGTCCCTCATATCCGGCGAGACCGCGCGCCAGGGCTTCGGCGAGCGCACGGAGTTCTGCATCGGCGGGCCCATGGCCAACCGCCGCATGGCCGCCCACCTGCACAGCCTGCTCCCCGGCGTGGCGGTCAACACCGACGCCGACCCGGGGCCCGACCGGGGCGCGTTCCTCATCGGCACCGAGCGCTACCGGCTGGAGAACGGCTCGGTCGAGCACGTCCTGCTGGCCCGGCTCACCGCGGGGCAGCAGGGCCGCCCGGTCTTCCTCGCGTGCGGCCAGCGCTCCATCACGGCGCAGGCCGCCACCCGCTATCTCGCGAAATACCACACCAAGCTGGCCCGCAAGTACGGCTCAGGCGGCAACTTCTGCCTGCTGCTCAAGGTGGTCAACTCCCAGGCTTACGGCCCCGATGTCGTCGAGCTGGTCAAGGACGTCACCCGCGCCGCCACCACCCCGCAGCCGAAGCTCACGACCAGTAAGGAGTCCTGACCTGCCGTGACGTAGCCTGTCGCGTGGCCCTGTCCTACGGGCCACGGGGTCCCACGGGCCACGGGGAGGCTGGGCCGCGGTGCCCGCGCCCGGGAAGGGAGACGGGGAGATGCGCGAGACCCGGCCGATGTACCAGCGGATCGCGGACGATCTGCGGCGCCGGATCGACGAGGGAACGCTGGTGGTGGGGGCCAGGATCCCCTCGAGGGCCGAGCTCAAACGGGTCTACCACGCCAGCGACCAGACCGTGGACCGGGCGGTCCGCGTGCTCAAGGCGGCCGGATACGCCAGCGGGCGGTTCGGCAAGGGCGTCTTCGTGAGCGACCGCCTCCCCATGGGCGCCCTGGTGCGCACCACCGACGCGTGGGACAGCCCGCTGTCCGCCCACATCAGCGTCGCGGGGGGCCGCCTGGCCGACCGGCCCGCGCTGGCCTGGGAGGCCGTCTCCACCACCACCGTCGCCCCGCCGGGGATCGCCGAGCGCCTCGAGGTCGGCCAGGGCGACCGCGTGATGTGCACGCAGTACGAGTACCTCGCCGACCGGCGCCCCCTGCAACTGGCCACCAGCTGGGAGCCGTTGGCCCTGACCGAGGGCACCGATGTCACCTATCCCGAACGCGGCCCGTACGCCAGGCGCGGCGTCAGGGGCCGCTTCGCCGCGATCGGCATCCGCGTCGCGCGGGCCAGGGAGGTCGTCGCCTCGCGGCCCGCGACCAGCCCCGAGGCCGAGGCCCTCGGCTGCGTCCCCGGCCAGTGCCTCACCGCCGTCGAACGCACCCACTACGACGAGGACGACCGGCCCGTGGAGACCTCCGACACCGTGGTGCTCGGCGACCGCTGGCGCCTGGAGTACGCCATCACGTTCGCCGACTGACGCCCGCCGCCGAGGGCGCGCCCCTCACACCTCGGCTCACACCTCGGCGACCTCCGCGTACACCTGCGACAGCTCGGGCGTCCCCGTGTCCGCCCACTCCTGCCCCGCGGTCACCACGTCGACCTCGCGCCCCGACGCCATCACCACGACGGGGCGCCCCTCGGGCCCCGGGCCCCAGTGCGCGCCCGGCACCGTCCGCACGATGACCGTCCCGAGGTACAGGCCCGCGTCGTTGGCCAGCTCGGGCAGCTCCTCGGGGTCGTCGCGCCAGCGCGGCAGCAGCTGGTCGAGCGCCTCCAACGACACCGGCGTGTCACCGAGCACCACGCCCGCGCGCTGCGCCCTGGCCCGCAGCAGGTCGCACTCCGAGAGCAGTTGTGCCACCCCTTCGGGATCGGACCACGCGTCGGTCGCTGTGTCGGCGGGCCTCTTGCGCCAGTTGTCCAGGAAAGGGATGTTCATGCGGACCAGGGTCCCATCCCCGACGGCTCAGGCACCACCGGGCACGCTCCCGTCCTCGTCGACATCGAGGTCCACCACCACAGGCGCATGGTCCGACGCCCCCTTCCCCTTGCGCTCCTCGCGGTCCACATACGCGTCTTCGACGGCTCGCGCGAACGCGCCGTTCCCGTAGACCAGGTCGATGCGCATCCCCCGGTTCTTCGGGAAGCACAGCTGGCGGTAGTCCCAGTACGTGAACGGTTGGTCGTACTTGAGCGGGCGCGGCACCACGTCGGACAGGCCGGTGCCGCGCAGGGCGGCGAGCGCGGCGCGCTCCTCCTCGGTCACATGCGTGGAGCCCTCGAACCGCGCGATGTCGTACACGTCTTCGTCGGCGGGCGCGACGTTGAAGTCGCCGAGCACCGCGAACGGCCTGTCTCCCGCGGCGTCCTTGGCCACGGTCCCGGTCAGCGCCTCGAACCAGCGCAGCTTGTACGCGAAGTGCGGGTGGCCCACCTCCCGCCCGTTGGGCACATAGACCGACCAGACGCGCACCCCGCCGCAGGTGGCCGCTATGGCGCGCGGCTCGGCCCTGCCGTCGAACTCGGGCCCGGCCCGCAGGCCGGTCTCCACCTCGGTCAGGCCGACGCGGGAGAGGACGGCCACGCCGTTCCACCGCCCGTCGGCGTGCACGGCCGCCTCGTACCCGAGGTCGCGCAGCCGCTGGGCGGGGAACGCGTCGGCGTCGCACTTGAGCTCCTGCACGCACAGCACATCGGTGCCGCTGCGCTCCAGCCAGGCGGCGAGCCGGTCGACGCGGACGGTGATCGAGTTGACGTTCCAGGTGGCGATGCGCATGGCGGTCTCTTCAACGGGTCGGCGGCGGTCAGACGGTGGTGGACTCGCCGGGCGCGAGCCTGGCGTACGCGGTGGGGCCCGTGCCGGGGCCATCAGGGCTGAGGTTCCGTCCGTAGACGGCCAGGCCCGCGTCGGCGAGCAGCCCGTCGTGCACGGCGTAGGCCCGCTCGGCGCCGACCTCGCGCACATAGTCGAGGACCTCGGAGAACTTGCTCCACGGCGCGTGGAGCGGGAGCATCAGCACCCGGACGGGCCGCTCGGGCACGGTGAGCGCGTCCCCCGGGTGGAACAGCGCCCCGTCCACGAGGAAGCCGACGTTCGCGATGCGCGGCAGGTCGGGGTGGATCACGGCGTGCAGCTCGCCGTGCGCCTCGACGGCGAACCCGGCGGCCTCGAACGTGTCGCCGTGCCCGACGGTGTGCACCCGCCCGGGGAACGCGGCGGAGACGCGCTCGGCGACGCTGCGGGGCGCCCAGACCTCGGTGCCGGGACGCCCGTCGAGGGCGACGCGCAGCCGCCCCTCGTCCAAGTGGTCGGGGTGCTCGTGCGTGATCAGGACGGCGTCGGCGCCCGCCGCCGCGTCCTCCTCGCTGAAGGCGCCCGGGTCGATGACGAGGGTGCGGCCGCCCTTGGTCAGCCGCACACAGGCGTGGCCCTTCTTGGTCAGCTCCATGCGGGCCATTGTGCTACGCGCCACCGACAGCCGCCCACGAGGGCATCCGCGACGGCCGGGGAGCGGCCGAACCTGACGCCCGACGCCGGACCCGGACCCGACGCCCGACCCGACGAGGACTCCTACGGCTCGGCGGCGGCGCGGGCCTCGCGGCGGTTGTCGCGGATGGTGTACACGCGGCGGACCATCGCGAACAGCGGGATGACCGCGCCCAGCACGAGCTGGAGCGAGCAGGCGGTCTGGAGCATCAGCAGGCCGCCGGGGGCGTCGAAGGCCCACGCGGTCAGCAGCGCCATGCTGAGCACGATCCAGGAGAGCATCGCGACGGCCAGGGTGCCGCGCGGCTTGGGGTACTCCACCCGGCTCACCATGAGCCAGGCCACCCCGACGATGGCGAGCAGCGTCGGCGTGAACGGCAGCTCCAGCAGCACGATGGAGACCACGGTGAGCGCGCCGAACGGGCTCGGCATGCCCTGGAAGACGCCGTCGGGCACCTGGACGCAGGAGAATCTCGCGAGCCGCAGGATCACCGCGAGCAGCACGACGATGGCGGCGACCGCGGAGAGCGGCTCGTGGACGTCGCCGACGACCATCCCCCACACCAGCACGAAGTAGGCGGGGGCGAGGCCGAAGCTGATGAGGTCCGAGAGGTTGTCGAGCTCGGCGCCCATCGGCGAGGCCCGCAGCTTGCGGGCCACCAGGCCGTCGAAGAGGTCGAAGACCGAGGCCAGCAGCATCAGGAGGACGGCGGTCGCGGCGTTGTTCCGGACGACGCCCGCGTCGCCGCTGTTCGTCAGGTGCGGGATCAGGACGCCGGTGGTCGTGAAGTAGACGGCGAGGAAGCCGCAGGTGGCGTTCGAGAGGGTGAGCGTGTCCGCTATTGAGAGGCGCATGGACAACGGCATGCCGTCGTCTTCCGGCTCCTCGTCCTCCACCTCGGCCCAACTGGCCCGCGAGCTCCGTGACTTGCGGTCAATCACGGTCAAGGCGAGTCACTCCCGCTGTGGTGCGTGTGCCGACCTCGACGGCGGGCTCGATGCCCTCGGGGAGGTACACGTCGACGCGGGAGCCGAAGCGGATGAGCCCGATCCGGTCGCCCTGCTCGACCTTGCACCCCTGCGGCACGTAGGGCACGATGCGGCGGGCCACGGCGCCGGCGATCTGGACCATCTCGATGTCGCCCAACTCGCTGGAGAAGTGCCAGACGACCCGCTCGTTGTTCTCGCTCTCCTTGTCGAACGCCGGGACGTACCCGCCGGGGATGTGCTCGACGGACGAGACGGTCGCGGCCACCGGGGCCCGGTTGACGTGGACGTTGAGCGGGCTCATGAAGATCGCCACCCGGACGCGGCCGTCGTGCCAGGGCGTGATGCTCTGGACGACGCCGTCTGCCGGGGAGATCAGGCGCCCCTGGCCGATCTCCCGCTCGGGGTCGCGGAAGAACCACAGCATGCCCGCGGCCAGCGCGGTGGTCGGCACGGCGACGGCCGCCCAGCGGCCGGAGCGGCGGGACTTCACCAGGCTGACGGTGGCGGCGGCCACGGTGGGCAGCAGCCAGGGGGAGGCGCCGCGTGCCAGACGTACCCGGCCGCCGGATTGGGGAGATGAGCGGTAAGGCATGGGAGACCTTCGTAGCGTGGGAAGCCGCACCTGTCCGAAGCGACGCGGCTACGTCGATGCTATAGGTTTCGAGCGGTAACTCGGCAAGCCAGCGGGCCGTTGGGGGCCTTCGGGGCAAGGGGCGGGGCGCCTCCGAGGCATTGATCATCTTCCCGGAACGGGCAGTTCGTTCGCGTTTCGAGGGGATCGGGACCACCGCGTGAGCGCCCCTTCATCATTCGGCAAAACTTCCGTCCCCGGCCGGTGGCGCATAGGTCTTCGTGCGGGTCAGTCCCGCCGCTCGCCCCTTACCGGCGATGACGAGCGCCATCTTGCGGCTCGCCTCGTCGATCATCTCGTCGCCCAGCATCGCCGCCCCGCGCGCGCCCCCGCGCTCGGAGGTGACATACGCGTAGGCGTCAAGGATCAGCTCCGCGCGGTCGTAGTCCTCCTGGGTCGGGGAGTAGACCTCGTTCGCCGCGTCGATCTGACCCGGATGCAGCACCCACTTGCCGTCGAAGCCGAGCGCGGCGGACCTGCGGGCCACCTCGCGGAAGCCGTCGACGTTCCTGATCTGGAGGTAGGGCCCGTCGATCGCCTGGAGCCCCGCGGCGCGGGCGGCCATCAGGATCCGCATCAGGACGTAGTGGTAGGCGTCGGCCGGATAGCCGGGCGGCTGCTCGCCCACCACCAGGGACTTCATGTTGATGGACGCCATGAAGTCGGCGGGGCCGAAGACGATCGTCTCCATGCGGGGCGACGCCGTCGCGATCTCGTCGACGTTCACCAGGCCCTGGGCGTCCTCGATCTGCGCCTCGATGCCGATGCGGCCCACGGGCAGCCCCGCGGACCGCTCGACCTGCGTCACCAGCAGATCGAGCGCCCGCACCTGGTGGGCGTCGCGCACCTTGGGCAGCATGAGGCAGTCCAGGCTCGCCCCCGCGCCCTCGACCACGGTGATCACGTCGCGGTAGGTCCATGGCGTCGTCCAGTCGTTGACCCGCACGACGCGTGTCTTGCCCGTCCAGTCGCCCTCGTTGAGCGCCTTGACGATCGCGTGCCGCGCGCCCTCCTTGGCCAGCGGGGCGCACGCGTCCTCGAGGTCGAGGAAGACCTGGTCGACCGGCAGGCCCTGGGCCTTCTCGAGGAAACGCGGGCTGCTGCCCGGCACGGCCAGGCACGAGCGCCGGGAACGCGGCCCGTCGGCGCGGGTCATCGGGGGTCCTCCTCGGCCCTGGGCGCGCGCTCCCGCCGCGCCGTGTCCCGCGCCTTGTCCCGCAACGCCTGCTCGATCGTGCGCATCACCTCGCCGAGCGGCGCGTCCGTCCTCGCCACGGTCACCAGCACCTCGCCGCGCGGCGACGACACCGCGGCGGGCGGCCCCTCGACCCCGGCGGGCAGCGCGCCGAACGTCCGCCGCACGATGGCGAACGCGTGGTCGAGCTCGGTCGCCACGTCGCCCTGCCCGTCGCGCCGCAGCCAGCGCCGCAGCACGTGGTTGTGCGCGGTCACCACGGCCGCCGCCGCGACCTCGGCGAGCAGCGGCTCGTCGCCGTCGTGCGGGGAGTGCTCGTCGAACTGGCCCAGCAGATAACGGGTGAAGAGGCGTTCGTAGCGGGCGACCGAGGCGATCTCCCGCTCGCGCAGCGCGGGCACCTCGCGCGTCAGGCGGTAGCGCTGGACCGAGACGGCGGGGGAGGCCGTGTACATCTTCATGACCTCCTTGATCCCGCGGCAGACCGTGTCGATGGGGTTCTCCAGGGGCGGCGCCGCCTCGAGCACGGCCTCCGCGCGCACCAGCGTGTCGTCGTGGTCGGGGAAGATCGCCTCTTCCTTGGAGCGGAAGTGCCGGAAGAACGTGCGCCGCGCCACCCCGGCCGTGGCGGCGATCTCGTCCACCGTGGTGGCCTCGTACCCCTTCGTCGCGAAGAGCTCCATGGCCGCAGCGGCCAGCCTGCGGCGGACCTTGAGGCGCTGGGACGAGGTCGGGGGCCTGACGCTGGACTTCACGGGCTGGGCCATGAAGGGAACGTACTGCATCCACCTGGCGCGACGCTCATGGATACCGCCGCGCCGGGGAACGGCCCCGCCACCCGCCGTCACGCGCTCGCGGCCCCGATCGCGTCGAGCCCGCGGGCGTACCGCACCTCGTGCACGGGCGTGCCCCCGACCAGCTCGCTGCGCTCCGCGCCGTCGGGGACGAGCCCGGCGCGGTCGTAGAAGCGGCGGCCGATGGCGTTGTCCCGCAGCACCCAGAGCCGCATCCCGCGGTGGCCCCGCTCGGCGAGCCAGCGCGTCGACGCGGCCATCAGCGCGCGGCCGATGCCGTGCCCGATGAACGGGGGGCGTAAGTACAGCGCGTGCAGCTCGCCCCAGGAGGACCCGGACGCGCCCTGGGCGTCCGTTCCTTCCGCTTCGTCCGCGGTCCCGTCGGGGCGGTAGGGGCCCGAGTGGGACCAGCCGACGACGCCCGCGTCCCGTTCGACCGCGACCAGGTGCAGCAGGTCGGCCGCCGCCCTTGGCAGCCCGGCGCGCAGCCGCGCCGCGAACAGCTCGGGCCGCATCCCGTCGAGGAACTCCTGCGGCATCAGGCCGCGGTAGGCGTGCCGCCACCCCTCGATCCTGGTCCGCGCGACCCCGTCGATGTCCGCCGCGCCCATCTCTCGTATCTCGATGCGCATACCGGGCAGCGTAGTTCGCCGCCGCCGCTGCCTGCCTGCGAGAACGCGCGGCCCTCCGTCGTCGTCCACCTCCAACTCCCTTGATCGGCAAGCGGTTCACCCCCGTCGCGGGCGGATATGCCTACGATGGGCCGCACTTCGCAGGGGATTCCGCAACGGGAGTTCGCCACAGGAAGGGGAGAGCCGTGTCCGCCGATGCCGCCGACCGGGGCCAGCTGCCCGCGGGGTTCCTCGCCCCTGGGCCGCCGTCGTTCCTCGACTTCCTCGCCCGCCACGCGCCCGACGCGCTGCCCGCGCGCCCGGTCGCCACGACCCCGGGTGCCGACGAGCGCGCGCAGCGGATCCCGCACGGGACCACGATCGTCGCCGCGACCTACGCGGACGGCGTCCTCATCGCCGGGGACCGCCGCATCACCCAGGGGAACCTGATCGCCCACCGCGACGCGGAGAAGGTGCTCGCCACGGACGAGTTCTCGGCCGTGGGCATCTCGGGCACGGTCGGCATCGCCCTCGACATGGTGCGCCTCTTCCAACTGGAGCTCGAGCACTACGAGAAGGTCGAGGGCGTCCCGCTCTCGCTGGTCGGCAAGGCGAACCGGCTGACCGCCATGATCCGCGGCAATCTCGGCCTGGCCATGCAGGGCCTCGCCGTGATCCCGCTGTTCGCCGGGTACGACGTGGCGGGGGAGCGGGGCCGCGTCTTCTCGTTCGACGTCACGGGCGGGCACCACGAGGAGCGGGACTTCGCGACCACGGGGTCGGGCTCGCCGTTCGCCAGGGGCGCTCTCAAGAAGCTGTACCGGCCCGGCATGAGCGCGGACGACATCTGCGCCGTCGTCGTCCAGGCGCTCTACGACGCCGCCGACGAGGACACCGCGACCGGCGGGCCCGACCTCGCGCGGCAGTACTATCCGCTGCTCACGCTGATCACCGAAGAGGGCGTGCGCACCCTGGACTTCGACGAGTCGGCGGCGATCGCCCGCCGCGTCGTGGACGGGCGCCGCGACCGGCCGGACGGGCCGACGGCCGCGCCGCTGTGAGCGGGCCCGTCAGCCGATCAGCTCCGCCACGACCGCCATGTGGTCCGAGGGGAAGACGCCGTCCACCGGAGCGTCGGCCGCGCGGCGGGCCGCGGTGACCAGGCCGAGGCGGTCGGGCCCCGGCAGCCCTACATGGATGTAGTCGATGCGCGCCCGGAACCCCGCGGGCCCCGCGACATGGGGGTTCTCCACCGGGTCCCACGTGGCCCAGGGCGCCGCCGGGTCGGCCGCGCGCCACGCGTCGAGCATCACCTGGCCCCGCACCGCGGGCGTGGTGAGCGTGCCGCCGAAGAGCCGCACCTCGTCGGACTCGGGCTCGGCGTTGAAGTCCCCCGTGACCACGGGCGGGAAGGGGCCGGTGCCGCGCCGCTCCCACACGTGCCGCGCCAGCGCCCGCACCTGCTCGACCCGCACCGCCGAGCCGCCCTGCGCCGAGTGCAGATGCGTCGTGAAGAACGGCACCCGCACCCCGCCCTCCGCCTCGATCAGCGCGAACAGCGCGGTCCTGATCTCGGGCGGGCCGCCCGCCACCGGAAGCCGGTCGACCGCGGTCTCCACGATCGGCCACCGGCTGAGCACCGCGTTCCCGACCGCGGGGAGGTCGTCGCCCAGGGCGGCGCGCCAGTGGGGGAACGCCTCGCCCGGCGCCCACGCCCAGTGCATGCCCAGCTCGTCGGCCAGCCGACCCGCCAGGTTCGCGCCCTCGCCGGTCTGCCACACCTCCTGGAGCCCGATGACGTCGGGGCGCTCGCGCCGCAGCGTCTCAAGGATCGCCGCCTCGCGCCGTTCCCAGGGACCGAACCGCCACCAAAGATTCCAGGTCATGATGCGCACGGGCCTGATGCTACGGTCCCGTTCATGCCCATCAGCGCCGTGGTCTGGGACATCGACGACACCCTCTTCGACTACACGGGGACGGACAGGAGCGCCGCTCTGCTGCACTTCGAGGCCGAGGGTCTGCTCGGCCGGTTCGCCTCGTCCGATGACGCGCTGGCCGAGTGGCGCGCGCAGATGGAGGCGCACTACGCCCGCTATCTGGTGGGCGAGACCGACTTCCCCGGGCAGCGCAGGGCGCGCGTCCGCGGGTTCCTCGACGCGTGCGCGCCGGGGGGCGCCGCCGCCCCGCTCGACGACGCGGCGGCGGACGCGTGGTTCGACCGGTATCTGGAGCTGCGCAGGGACGGCGACGGCCTGTTCCCCGACGTGCTGCCCGCGCTCGCGGCGCTGACCCCGCACTACCGGCACGGCCTGCTGTCCAACTCCGACGCGGACCACCAGGACCGCACGCTGCGCGGGCTGGGGATCAGGGACCGTTTCGAGGTGCTGGTGTGCTCGGGGCAGCTGGGGCACGCCAAGCCCGCGCCCGAGGCGTTCCTCGCGGTGTGCGCGGCGATGGACCTGCCGCCCGGCGCGGTGGCGTATGTGGGGGACAGGCCCGACATCGACGCGGCGGCGGCCGACGCGGCCGGGCTGCACGGGATCTGGCTCGACCGCACGGGGGACCGGACGGCTGCCGCGTCCGAATCCCCGCGGCGGATCACCGGCCTTGCCGCCCTGCCCGCGCTGCTTGCGACCCTGGCCGCTCCCACCAGTTGAACAGCAGCTCGCCGAGGGTGCCGGGGCGCCAGCGGCGGGCGGCGGCGCGGTCGGCCTCGTCGACGCCTTCGAGCGCCCCGAGGTCGACGGCGGACAGGGGCTTGGCGAGGGTGCCCGCGTCCAGGACGCGGAGGCCCTTGAGGGTGAACGCCTCGGCCCAGCGTGGTGGTTCGCGGAAGTGCAGCCGGGCCGAGCCGGGGAACGGCGGGGGCGCGGCGAACGCCACGAGCCCGCCGCGCGGGCGGCACACGACGCGGTGGCGCAGGCGGCGTTCGCTCATGGCCGCCGAGTGGTAGGCCGTCGGGCCCGCCGCCTCGGTCAGCTCGTAGAAGGTGACGCCAGGGGTGCGGGCCGCGGCCTCGTGGCAGGCGGCCCGGAACGCCACGAGCGCCGCGTGCGCCGCGTCGCCGTCCCTCGCCATCGCCCGCCCCCTTCCGCCCAGGCTCGGCACCTGGGGAAAGCGTAGGGGAGAGGGGCGTTCACGGGGAGTCGGGGCAGTCGGGGGCGTGGCCGCCCGAGACGAGCGGCGCGGTGCGTGGGTCGTCGGGGGTGAGGGCCATGCGGAGCCCGCCGCACGTGGGGCAGCGGGTCCAGCGGACCGTTCCCTCGCTGGTGACGTGCCGCGAGACCTCGACGGGGGTCGCGCGGACGCGGGTCGTGGGGTCGGCGTTGGCGTGGGTCGTGTCGGTCGTGAGGGTCATGGGTCGAGTGTCGGTGCGGATGACCGTTCGCGTCCATTGCATGTTTCCCAGGGTTTATGTGCAAAATTACTGCATGATTGATCTGCGTCGACTCCAGGTGCTCAGGGCGGTGCACCAGCACGGCACGGTCACGGCCGCGGCCGCGGCGCTGCATCTCACGCCCTCCGCCGTCTCCCACCAACTACGAGAGCTCTCCCGCGAGTTGAAGGTGCGGCTGATCGAGCCGCAGGGCCGGGGGATCCGCCTGACGGGCGCCGCGCACCTCGTGATCGAGCACGGTGACGCGCTGCTGGCCCGCTGGGAGCAGGCCGAGGCGGCGCTCGCCGCGCAGCGCCAGGGCGAGGCGGGGCTGCTGCGCATGTGCGGCTTCCCGAGCGCGATCTCGGGGCTCGTCGCCCCGGCGACGGCGCTGCTGCGGGAGCGGCACCCGGGGCTCGCGGTCGAGGTCACGGAGGCCGAGGCGCCCGCGGGGTTCGACATGCTGATGTCGACGGACGCCGACATCGCCGTGCTGGCGCCGCCCGCGGGGTTCCCACACCCCAAGGACTCGCGCTTCGACCAGGCCTCGCTCCTCGAGGACCCGTTCGACCTGCTCGTCTCCGCGGGGCATCCGCTGGCGGCGCGGGACTCGGTCGCGCTGGGCGAGACCGCGGGCGAGGACTGGGTGCTGCCGCTGCCCGACAGCTGCGACCACCACCGCCGCGTCATGGTCTTCTGCGCCGCCGAGGGCTTCACGCCGCGCGTGACCCA
This sequence comes from Streptomyces radicis, assembly GCF_003626575.1. Lineage (GTDB taxonomy): Bacteria > Actinomycetota > Actinomycetes > Streptomycetales > Streptomycetaceae > Streptomyces > Streptomyces radicis. The sequence goes on from NZ_RBDY01000035.1 coordinate 68,870, forward strand.
CCATGTCAAGGAGTGGTCGGCCATCTCCGCCATGGTCTGCCACGGCCTCGGCGTCACCCTCTTCCCGCGCCTGGCCGAGATCCCGCCGTCGCACACGGTCGTCCGGGTGCCGGTCACCGCGCAGATGCCGCTCTTCCGGCACATCCTCACGTGTGTGCGGGGCGGCAGCCGCGACCACCCGGTGATCCGTCGCGGCCTGGCCGCGCTGGCCGACGTGATCGACGGCCATCCGGCGCTGCGCGACGCGCCGGGGCCGCGTCGTCCTGTGAGTTCCGTGTGAGTCCCAGGACCCCCGGGCGCCGATGCCGCGGCGTTCCCCGTGGGACGGGCTCGCCCCTCACACGCGGCGTTCATGAACGCGCACCCCGCGCCGCTGCTGGCGCTCGCGGCGGGGGAGGGGGCCACGTTCCGCGTCCTGCTGCTGTCGCAGAGCGAGGTCGAGGGGTGAGGGCGCCGCCCCGCCGTCGTGTCTCCCGGTGGTGCGCCCGCGTGGATGACCGGACCGTTCCGTTCCTTCAAGTGATCAATTCGCGCCGTTCTCAACGGGGGTTGCTGACCTGCATCCGTGTCATGATCCGGCGGTGAGCGTGGACGCGAGCCTGGCGCACAACGCGCGGGTCTGGGACTACTGGCTGGGCGGCCGGGAGAACTACGAGGTCGACCGCAGGGTCGGCGACCATGTGCGCGCCATGTTTCCCGGCATCGTCCAGGTGGCGCGCGCCGACCGGCGGTTCCTCGGCCGGGCCGTGCGGCACCTCGTCGGGTACGCGGGGATACGGCAGTTCCTCGACATCGGCACCGGGCTGCCCACCGTCGAGAACACCCATGAGATCGCCCAGCGCCTCGCCCCCGACGCCCGGGTCGTCTATGTGGACAACGACCCGCTCGTGCTCGCCCACGCCCGCGCGCTGCTCGGCGGGACCCCCGAGGGCATGACGGACTATGTCGACGCGGATGTCCACGAGCCCGACACGATCCTCGAGGCGGCGGCGAAAACGGTCGACTTCGATCGGCCGGTGGGCCTTCTCCTGCTGGGAATCCTCAACTTCGTGCTGGACACCGACCGGGCCGTGGCCGTCGTGGACCGCCTGCTTGACGCGCTCGCGCCCGGCAGCCATGTGGTGATCACCCACCCCACCGGCGAGTTGGGCGGCGCGGAGAACGAGGCGGCGATGCGCTACTGGAACGCCAACGCCACGCCGCCGATCACCGCGAGGACCGGCGCCGAGGTGGCCCGTTTCCTGCGCCGCGTCGAGCTGTTGGCGCCGGGCCTCGTGTCGTGCTCGCGGTGGCGCCCCGAGCCGCACGACCTGGCGGGGCGCGTGGTGCCCCAGTTCGGCGCGGTCGGCCGCACGGCATAGCGCTCGGGGACGGGGAAAATCCCTCGTCGGGCGGGCCCTTCGGCTTCTACGCCGCGTGCCATGTCCGAGTCCGGGTGCCGCGTCAGGGCCGCCTTCACCGACGACACGGTCACCGTCTACCAGGCGTACCCGCCCGCGATCGGCGTTCCCACGGCGCGCGACGCATGGCGGCGCGCCCTTCGGAACGCCCCGGCGCGCGTGCAGTGGGACCCCGAGCGCGACCTGCGGCTCGCCGCTGGCCCGCGAGATCCACGGCCTAGTACTACAGGGCTAGATCTTGATCATGGGGTGATGGGAGGCTGGGGCTGTGGCCACGACCCAACGCTGTGATCCAGATCGTTCGTCGGACGCCGTCGGCCCGGCCGATTTAGCCTCGGGCTTTCATGAAGCGGGTTGTCCGGCAGGCGGTCAGGAAAGCAGAAAGTGCCTCTGACCAGCAAGAATGAGGATTGTCGAGGTCCTTGTTCCTGCCACCGCCGGAGGCACTTCCCAGGT
>NZ_RBDY01000036.1 GCF_003626575.1 Streptomyces radicis
GATGGCCCTCATGTGGGCCGCCGAATGGCCCCTCGCCCAGCACCTCTCCGACGGCACACCCAGCATGTCCGCCAACCCCTTCATGGACTCCCACCTCGTCTACGCCCTCGCCCTCATCACCCTCGCCACCCTCCACGCCGACCGCACCTGGGGCCTGGCCCACCTCTGGCAACGCCTCCCCCTCATCCGCACCACCCCCTGGCTCCACTGACCCCCAACCCCCGCCCGGGACGCCCACCACCGGCGCCCCGGGCGCACGTCGTCCCTCCGCTCCCGGGTGCCCCCGCCGCCCCGGTCAGCGCCGTATCAGCAGCTCGACCACCCCGGTGGTGTCCTCGTCGGGGTGCCCCTCGGCGAGGCGACGCTCCATCAGGGCCAGATAGGGCGCGATCAACTCGGCGCTCACCCCCTGCTCCTCGGCGGTGCGCAGCAGGGTCGCGCTCCCGGCCACCTGCATCGCGAGGTTCGACACGACCCCCTTGGTGTAGTCGTCGCTCTCCAACTGCTCGGCGACCTTCCCCGCCGACTGGCTCATGGCGACCAGCCACCCGGAGAGCAGCGGCGCGAACTCGCTCGGCCTGATGTCCTCCCGGCGGACCAGGGCGAAGGCGTGCGCCACACCCGCGAACATGCCGTTCATCGCGCTGAGCAACGCCACGTCGTGCAGCGCGGCGAACCCGGCGTCCTCCCCGACGAACGTCGCCCCCGCGGGCACGGTCAGGGCCTCCCTGCGCTCCTCGAACAGGTGGCGGTCCCCGCTGTAGAAGACATAGGCGCCCGAACCCTCGACGCCGATCATCGGCGGGACGGCCATGATGCCGCCGTCGAGATAGCGGGCGCCCCGCTTCTCGGCCCAGGTGGCGCGGGCGCGAGCCTCGGCGGGGGTGCTCGTCGTGATGTTCACCAGGTCCCGGCCCGCGAGGTCCGTGGTCGTGAGCGTCTCGTCGACGGAGGCGTCGTCGAGCAGGCAGGCGATCACGAGCGGGCTCGCGGCCACGGCCTCCGCGGCGGTGCTCGCGACCGTCGCCCCCGCATCGGCGAGCGGGTCGGCCCGCGCCGGGGTGCGATTCCAGACGGTGACGGGATGGCCCGCGGAGAGCCAACTCCTGACGAGCGCGGCGCCCATGGCGCCCAGCCCGAGAACGGTGATCGGCTGCGGTCTCGTGATGTTGTCGGTCATGCCATTTAGGCTGGTCGAGGATGCCGGGGTGGGCAAGAACGCACTTTGAAGTGGGTGGTTTCCCCCGGGTGAGCGAGCAGGCAGGAGGGTTGGACATGGCGACGGCGGCGAGGCCGGGGGGACCGGCGGGACACGTCTGTGGGATCGACGCGGCGATGTCGGTGATCGGTGGCAAGTGGAAGGTGCTGATCCTGTGGGCGCTGGGCGAGAGGGCGTGCCGCTTCGGGGAGTTGCGCAGGCGGCTGCCCGGCGTCACGGAGAAGGTGCTGGCGTCGCACCTGCGCGAGATGGAGGAGCACGGCATCGTGCACAGGGAGGCGCATGACGAGGTGCCGCCCCGGGTGGTCTACTCCCTGACGGAGAACGGCACTTCGCTCAACGCCGCGCTGGTGCCGCTCGGCATGTGGGGGAGAGCGCACGTGCTCGGCATCGCCGCGTGAGCGCCACCCCGGCGCGCCAAGAGACCCGAGGCGCCCACGACACCGAAGACACCGCCCAAGGCGCCGAGGAGGCGCCCATGACACCGGAGGCGCTCAGGCGTTGGGCGTCGCCACGGGCACGAGGCGTTTACGGGCCCAGTAGAGCTTCTGCGCCAGCAGCGTCAGGGTGCCGGCGATCAGGATGCCCAGCAGATTGAGCCCGAGCTGGGTCATCGAGCCACGGGCGTCGGCGAAGTGGCCGTAGCCAAGGGCGAGCGCGGCGTGCCCCGCGGCGGGGACGGTCGTCACCGAGATCGCCACGCCCACGAGCATCCCGGCCTTGGCGGAGGTCAGGGACAGGATCCCGGCGATCCCGGCCAGCGCCGCCACCACGAACGACATCGCGTCGGGCCTCCAGACGAACTGGCTCGCCGGGTGCGGCCCCTCGAACATCGCCTTGGAGAACAGCCCGAACACATCCATCAGCAGGGCGAACGCGCACGTCAGCAGCGCGGCGAGCGGGAAGCCGACGAGCAGCGCCACGACGGGCCGCACCGCCCGGCGCGGGGTCCACATCGCCACGCTCGTGCAGATCCCGGCCAGCGGACCGAATTCAGGCCCCACCGCCATCGCGCCCACCAGCAGGATCGCGCTGTCGAGCATGACGCCGGAGGCGGCCAGCATCGTCGCCACGACGAGGAACGCCAGCCAGGTCACGGACAGCCGTGACTCTCCCTGGGTGGCCTCGTCCATGGCCTCCCACAGCACGGCGTCCACGCCCTCGCCAGGCGCGTCGCGCTCGGCCCTGGCGGAGCGGGTCGAGAGCGACAGATCGACATTGTCGACGATGATCGCGCCGTCGTCGGACAGCCCGAGCGCGCGCAGGTGACCGATCAGCGCGTCCGCCGCCTCGCGCGCCACGTCGCACAACACCACATCCCCCACGGGCTCCTGCGCGACCCCGGGCAGGACCATCAGGTGCGCGGTGCCGACGGTGCGCCGCAACAGGGCGACGACGTCCTCGGTCCGCTCGGCCGGGGTGATCAACCTCATCTGGAGCATGGGCATGCCCGGCAGACTACGAGGGTCGGCGGGTCTCGGCGCTCTCCGCCCCGGTCCGGCGCCACCGTCGGCCGCCGCGCCCCCGCCGCGACCCGTCGCGCCCCCGCCCCGGCCCCCGCCGCGCCCCCCTACGACCCGTCAGCGCCGTTGGCCGCCGCGACCTCCGCCCTGATCCCCGCCATCAGCAGCCGTAGCCCGAAGCGGAACTGTTCATCCGACCCGACGACAAACAACTCCTCGCCGGGCACATGGCTCCCCGGCAGCCCGTCGAGCATCGAGCGCACCTGCTCCCAGCGTTCGTCACGCGAGCCCGCCCGCACGGCCATGGCCAGCGAGGACGCCAGATACGCCACGAGCGTCTGGAGGCAGCGCACCGCCGTCGCCGGGGGCAGCCCCGTGGTCACCAGCGCCGTCACCAGCCCGACGGCGACGCGCCGCCCGTTCGCCCCCATCGGCGGCCTGGCGGCCACGTGCGCCGCGATGCCCGGGTGCCGCAGCGCGGCCGAACGGATGGCGTCGGCGGTGGCGAAGACCCGTTCGTCCCAGGGGAGTTCGGCGTCGGGCGACGGGACGTCGGCCAGCGCGAGATCGGCGACGGCGTCGAGCAGGGCCTCTCGGTTGGCGAAGTGCCGGTAGAGCGCCATCGGGTCGCAGCCGAGCTCGGCCGCGATCCGGCGCATCGACATCGCCTCCGCGCCGTCGCGGTCCCCCAAATCGGACGCGGTGCGCACGATCAGCTCGGGCGAGAGGAAGCGGGACGTTGCCATGGGCCCATTCTGGCACCGTGTCTACGGTGTAGACATGGCGCTCCCTTCCTGTCTACGCTGTAGACATCCGGCCGCGCACCCCGCGTCCCCGCCGATCGAAGGAGAAGAGACCGTGCGTTCCCCCCTGATCGTCGGCCGAGGGCTGGCCGTCTTCATCGGCGTCGGCACCCTGGGCAACGTGGTGATCCGCGGCGTTGAGGAGCACTTCGTCGTTCCCGACCTGCTCATCGCCGTCGCGCTGCTGGTGGCCGCGGCGCTCCCGCCCGCGCACGCGGTGCCGTTGCTCGGCGTGGCGTTCGGCATGGCCTCGGGCGTGTTCACCGTGGCGACCTTCTCCTATGTGGCGCGCGGCGAAGTGGGCGTCCCCGTCACGCTGTTCGCGGTGTCCTGCCTGGCCATGGCCGCCGTGCTCACCTGGCGCGCCGCGTCGCCCGGCGGGGACTCGGCCCCCGCCGGGCGGGTCACCGCGGCCTCGCCGTCCTGAACGACGGCGCTTCGCGACCGCTACGCGCCCGGCGCACGCGCCTCGCGCGCCTCGTCGGCGGCCGCCACCGGCGTCCGGGGGGACGTCGGTTCGGCCCCGGCTCGCGCCCCGGTCCCGGCCCCCGTCCCGCGCGTCGCCGCGGGGGACGGCAGGAGGAACGTCGCGGCCAGCGTCGCGACGAGCAGCCCGGCCGCCCCGAGCGCCGCCCCCGCGCCGACCGCCACCGCCCAGGGCGCGATGGCCAGCCCGGCCTTGACGGAGCCCATGCCGACGCCCACCTGGAGGAACTGCGTCGGCTCCACCAGGGGCGTGCCGCCGCGCGCACGCGCCCGGCGCTGATGCAGGGCGAACGCGCCCGGCGCGAGCGCCCCCACGACCACGAGCGCGGTGGCCCGGCCCGGCCAGTGGCCCTCGTCGGACAGGGCGATCAGCGGATGGAGCAGCAGCACCAGGGCGGCGGTGGAGAGCGCCGCGCCCGGCAGGTCGAGCCGGGGCGCGCTCGCCACCCGCCTCGGCCGCACCACGGGCGCCGTGACGCGGCTGCTCGACCGGATGGATGGCGCGGGCTACATCCGCCGCGCCTCCGCCCTCCACGACCGCCGCCGCGTCGTCGTCGAGCCGACCCTTGACGGGCTGGCTCGCTGCGCGGAGTACTACGAGGGCCTGGGCGAGCGCACGACGGCGATGCTGTCGACGTTCGACGGGCCCCAACTCCGCGCGATCCTCGAGTTCGTGACGACGAGCAGGGAGGGCACGGTCGCGGAGGCCGCCCGCCTGCGCGAGGACGGCTGAACGCGCCGGACGCGAACGCGCGCCCAACGCCGGACGCACCCAACGTGCCCAACGCGCCGAACGTGAAACGTGAACGCCCGCCGAACGCCGACAAACCCTTTGCCGCGTACCCCGGTTGATGGAAGGGTGACGCGCCGGAGGTGGGGACGGTGGACGCTGGAGGAACGGCCGACCGCGTGACGCTGCCTGTCGTCGTGCGGGATCTGCTGCCCGAGGACCTGGAGCGCTGCGGCTGGTCCGGGTCGCCGCTCCATCTGGCCGCGGTGGCCAAGGAGTTGACGAGGGTCCGCGCGGGGGAGGTCGACTACCTGGCCGTCTGCCCACCTTCCGGGCTTCCCGTGGCCATCGGCGCCGTCGACCATGTGGACCGGCCGGGCGTGGGCAAGCTGTTCCAGCTGGTCGTCCACCCGGCGCTGCGCTCGTGCGGCCTGGGAACGCGCCTGATCGCGGCGGCCGAGCACCGCGTGCGCGTCCGCGGCCTCGCCCATGCGGAGATCGACGTCGAGGAGGACAACTCCAGGGCTCGCGCCCTGTATGAACGCCTCGGCTACGTCGCCTACGGCTCGGCACCCGTCGGCTGGGACGAGGAGCGCACCGACGGCTCCGTCACTCGCTATGAAACGGTGTGCACGCTGATGCGCAAGCGGCTGCCCTGAGTCCTTGAACGGTCACTCCGCGCGACCCTGGCCCACGACCGTGTCGAAGTGCGGCCAGCCGTCCGTCTCGGTCCTGCCGGGGGAGGCGGGCAGGGCCAGGCCGGGCAGAGCCGCGTCCAGCAAGACCCGAACGGTCCCCGGACGGTGGAGGTTGAGGTAGGCCCGGTCCGGCAGCCGTATCAACGCCCCTGCCTCGAACGCGGAGTTGGAGATGATCCGCCCGGGCCCAGGGCGGAAGACGAGCCCGAGGCGGCGTCGGGTGCCCTCGCGGTAAAGGGACAGCACCAGGCGGCAGTTGGCGTAGTCGGAACGGTCAACGTGCTGACGCACGGCCCAACACCATGTCGTTCCGCCCACGACGAGGCGCCGCAGACGGCGATCGGTGCCCATGCCGCCACGTTAACGGCGAACGGCGGGGGTCAGCCAGCCAGTTGGGCGGCCGCGACGGGGACGAGGGGCTCATCGATCCGGTGCCTGCCGAACGCCTCCCGCTCCAACTCCGTCAGCGCACGCGGCCGTTGGCGCACCGGATCCACGCCCACCCAGGTCGAGGTGATCTCGGCGAAGATCACCGAGCCGTCCGTGATCCGCGCGATCCCCGTCACCGAGGACCGGCCCAGCTTGGTCACCGTGGTCTCGATCCGCACCCGGCGCTGGTACGGGCACGGCGCCTGGTAGCGCGCCGTGTGCTGCACGGCGACGAACGCCGGGGGAACGCCCTCGGCCGTCGCCGCGAGATCCGCCCACGAGTCCTGTACCCAGGCCAGCATGCGGGCGTTGTTCACGTGACGGTGAAAGTCCAGGTCGGCCAGGGAGACGCGCTGCTCCCACACATGCGGAGTCATGCCCGCCAGCCTGCCCGACGCCACGCCGTACCGGAGGCGACAATCCCCCATTCGGCCTAGCGTGGGCGCCGAACTTCACTCACAGAACATCTGCACATCTGCTCCGACCTCGATGCGCGGTGAACTCCGGTCTCGCGCACGGTACTTGATCATCGGGGCGGCCCGGCGGTGAGCCGTACGCAGGGTGAGACAAAGTCATCCGCGAAGTGATCGGCCCCGAACCCGGACGCGACCAGAACGCGCAGCACCGCCTCATTCATCGCGGCGCCGACCTCGCCGCGGCGCCGGATCAGCGGGTCGTCCATCCTGCGCTCGCGGACGCACGCGATGACCGCCTGGTTCATCTCCGCGCTGATCTTCCAGCGGGCGTAGACGCCGCCGAGCGCGTCGGCCTTGGCGTCGACCCAGACCTGCACGCCCGAGTCGCCGAACTCCTCGCGCAGCACCGGCAGTCCGGCCGCCCGCAGCGCGGCGTCCACCGCGTCGGCGAGCGCCGCCCTGGCCGCCAGCACCTCCTCGGTTGCCCTGGGGTCCCCCCCGGGCGCGGCGTCGGAGGTGTCGGATGTATCGGACATGAACGAACACTCCTCATCGGCCGTCGGCGCGTCGGATCATATCGGACAGCAGATCCGCGCTCGCCTGGTTCATGAGCAGCGCGTCATCGGCCGACAACGGGGGCGAGTTGTAGTAGGGAACGGACCACGACACGTTGACCTGGCCCATGCTGGAGTCGATGAGGTTCTGGCAGTTGGCGCACGGCTGGCGCTCCGTGTAGAGGTCGATGACCCGCTGTGGGTCGATGCCGCGCTGCTCGAGCTGCTGGAGGATGTGTCCCTCGGAGTGTCTGCCCGCGCCGCTGAACCCGACGATCAGCTCGTCGAGCCCCTGCACCCGGGCGACCGCGACGTTGTGGTCGGCGTCCCAGTAGCCCGCGTTCCTGCGCTCCTGGAACGCCCGCTGGCTCAAGTCCGTGCTGTTGTAGCGGATTTCGCCGACCGGGTGGGCCGCGAGGCCCAGCGCGTCCGACCAGGTCAGCGGATTGTGGGGATAGCCGAAGACATGGGGCGAGGGCCCGAGCCCCAGCGGGTCGGGGGAGGTGTAACGCCCGGCGAAGGGGTCGTAGTAGCGGTGCAGGTTGTAGTGCCACCCGGTCTCCGCGTCGGCGTACTGCCCCGGGAAGCGCAGCGGCATCCGCCGTGCGTCGCCCTGGAGTTGGGTGGGAACGCCCCACAGACTCGCGCGGGCGTGCCAGGCGACGGAGCCGTCCTCGTCGACGAGATGCGTCGGCGCGCTGGCCAGGTCGGTGACGATCGCGTAGAAGCGCCGGTCGAACGCGTCCTGGTCCGCGTCGGGCCCGAGGCGTTCGATCTGGGCTACGGGCCGCAGCCCGTCGTACTCCCACGTCGTGGTCGCGGCCCCGTCGGAGGCCGACGGCGTACCGCTCCGTTGCTCGACGAGCTGCGTCTCGTCCCATGTGAACGTCGTCTCCTCGACCACCTCGCCGCCGTCGTCGAGCCGCTGCTTCGCGACCCGGCGGCCGAAGGGGTCGTAGAGGTAGCGCCACAGGGTCCCGTCCGGCGTGACCACCCGGGCCAGCCGGTCCTCCGCGTCCCACACATAGCGCCATACATCGGGCTTGCGGGACAGCCGCGTTCGCTGCTGCTTGATGACGCGCCCTGCGTCGTCGTACCAGTACCTGACGCCTCCGGCCCGGGTCAGCAGGCCCCCGCGATACTCCCGGTCCCCGACCGCCGTGCCCTCGACCGCCGCGCCCCCGTCGGACGACGCCGACTCGCCCCAGCGCGCGGAGAGTTGGTCGCCGACGTCGTTGTACCGGTAGCTCTCCCGGCCGTCGGGGGCCTCGACGTCCAGGACGCGGCCGACCGGGTCGAGCCGGTAACGGGTCTCGCCCGACGGCTCGGACACCGACACGGGATAGTGGTCCGCGCGGTACGCGAAGGTTCGCCGCACCATCGGCCCGCCGCCGGAGGACGCCGGGGCGCCAGGACCGGCCTGTGCCGCCCGCGCCGCCGTGACGGTCTGCTCGGTCAACCGGGCGGCGGCGTCCCAGGATTGGGCGGTGTCCAGGATGCCGAAGACGTCCTGCCCGATGAGGCGCCCCGCCGGGTCGCGGTGGAACGTGACCGTTCGCCCGGCCGCGTTCAGCGCGACGGCGCGCCCCGCCTCGTCACGCTCCCACCGGGTGACGTGCCCCGCGGGGGTGGTCCGGCTGAGCGGCCTGCCCAGCGGGTCATGAGTGAGGCTGAGCGTCCTGCCGTTGACCGTCTCGGTCAGCAGGTTCCCCAGGACGTCGAACGTGCGGACCAGCTCGACGCCGGGGGAGCGGGCGGCGACGACGCGCCCGGCCTCGTCGTACTCGAAGGTGGTGACAGCGCCCTCGGAGGTCTCCTTCCTGACCACGCGACCGGCGAAGTCCCTGGTGTAACGCACGGACTGGCCCGCCGCGTTGACGCGCGAGGTCACCCGGCCCGCGGCGTCCCGCGCGTAACGGGTGACGCGCCCGTCGAAGTCGCTCTCCGCCACCAGGCGTCCGGCCTCGTCATAGCCGAAGTCCCACGTCTCATCACGGGAGTTGCGCACGGCGGTGAGACGCAGCTCCGAGTCGCGCTCGAACGTGTAACGGCGCCCGTCGGGCCAGGACTTGGACGTCTCCAGATCGAACACGCCATAGGTGGAACGGGCCACGCCGCCGTTCTCGTCCGTCAGCTCCAGGACGTTGCCCTCCGCGTCCCGGGCCCAGGTGCGTTGACCCCCCAACGCATTGGTGACGCGGGCCGGTTGACCGTCAACGGTCCACTCCGTCGTCGTGGTCGCCCCGAGCGGGTCGGTGCGCCGCACGACCCTGCCGAAGGCGTCGCGGTCGAAGCGGGTCGTCCGCCCGAGGCCGTCGGTGACGGCCACGGGGAGTCCGGCGGCGTCGCACAAACGCCGGGTGCTGTGGCCGAGTTGGTCCGTGGTCTCGGCGGTGGCGCCGGTGGGGTGGTGGGAGAGCCGCACGACATTTCCGGCCGGGTCGGTGATCGCGACGCGATTGCCCCGGTCGTCGTGGACCTGCGCCCAGACCGAGCCGTCGGCCAGGGTCGTGCGGACGGGCTGCCCGGCGGCGTCGCGCTCCACGAACAGCTCGGTCCCGGCCGGTCCCTCGATGGCGAGGAGGTCGCCGTAGCCGTCGTAGCGGAAACGCGTGGTGGTGCCGACGGGGTCGGTGACGCCGGTGGCCCGGTCGTAGCGGTCCCACTCCCAAGCGGTCGTGTTGCCCAACGGGTCGGTCTCGGCCGTGAGTTGGAAGCTGTCGTTGAACTGGTGGACGGTGGCGTGGCCGAGGGAGTCCGTCACGGTGGTGCGGTGGTCGGCCGCGTCGTACGCGTAGTGGTACTCCAACGCGCGCTCGGACCCGGTGGTGTGGACGCACCGCCCGTCCTCGTCGTACTCGTACGCGTACCAGTAGCCGTTGCGGTCCTCCCAGCGGGTGATCCTGGCGTGGTCGTCGTAGGTGAACGTCAGTGGTAGTCCTGAGGAGTTGTGGATCTCGCTCAGCAGGCCGTTGTGGTAGTCGTAGCGGCGCAGAACGGGCCGGTCGGGGTCGTTGAGCAGGCGCAGCTCGGTGACGCGGCCGCGCTCGGTGGCGACGCCGACGCGGTAACCCCCGCTGTGGCTGACCTCGGTGGGCGCGCCCGTGGCGGGGTCGTACGCGAACCGGATGGTGTTCCCGTTCCGGTCGGTGACCGAGGCGAGGGGGAGCTCGGCGCCGGGGCGTCCGGGGACGGGGGCGAAACGCAGCGTGTGCCCGGTCTCCCGCTGGCGCACGGTGAGCGGCGAGCCGGGCCGTCCGTCCCAGGTCAGCCCCCACCGCGGGCCCTCCACAGGGAAGACGGGCTCGTCGGGATCGGGGCGTGGGTAGAGCAGGGTCATGCCGTCGGCGGTGTGGAAACGGACACCGTGCTCGTCGAGCTCCAGCCGTTGGTCGAGGGTGGAGGCCCAGGAGCGGCCGAAGCAACGTCCGTGGCGGTGGCTGGAGATGTGGTGGCGTTCGATGATCAGTGGGAGGACGCCGGGGAGTTGGACGTCGGTGGCCGACATCAGCAGCTCGCCGGTGGCCATGTCGACGGGGTCGCCGCATGCGTTGCGGCCGTTCATGGGGACGGCGTCGCCGCGGGTGCGGCGGCCCAGGCCCAGGGCGCCCTGCCGGATGCCGCGCAGTCCGGTACGGGCCAGGCCCCTGACCCCGGCCGCCAACGCCCCCAGCGTGGTGAGGCCTTTCATGCCGGGGATGCAGTCCAGGGCTGCCATGGCGACGTCGAAGAGTGATGCCTCGCCTCTGGCGTATTTGATCAGTGTGTCGGCCAGGACGATCAGCGCGGCGGCGAGGACGACCCAGGCCAGGGGGCCGCCGATGATCATGACGACGACGCCGAGGACGGCGACGACGAGCTTGGCGATGTCGACGATGGTGTCCCAGTTGTCGACGACCCAGTCGATGGCGTCCTCCCACCACGACCGGTTCTGGATGCCCGCGTCGGAGGCCGCCTCGATGTCACGGGCGCAGATCCGGGCGGCCTCCTCGCGCATCTCCTTGGCCTGCCGGGCCAGTTCGCGGGCGGCGGAGAGGTCGGCCTGGGCGGCGTCGACGCGGCCCTGTGCGGCGGATGCGGCGGCCTCGGCGGCGTCGTGGTCGCGCACCGCGGAGCGGATCTCGCTCTCGGAGGGCGGCTCGGGGTCCTCGCCCTCCTCCTGGAGGCGTTCGGCCTCCTCACCCGCCCGCCCCACCCAGTCCTCCGCGCCGCCCAACTCCGTCTGCGCCGCCCGCAGATCCGCCTGCGCCGCGATCGCCCGGTCCAGCGCGCGATCCGCCTGCGCCTGCGCGCGTTGCAACTCCGGCCAGTACCGCGCGAGGGCGTCGGCGGCCATGTCGTAGGACGTCTGAAGTTTGGTCAGGTTCTCGGGAACGCCGTCGAACTCCCCGCGGAACGCGTCCGCGGACAGCCCCGACCAGTCCTGCACGGCGCGGTCGGAGGCCATCCCCCGGATCTGCGACAACGCCTCCCCGACATCGTCGGCGAACTCCTGGAGATCCTCCGCCAGGGTCCGAACCTCCTCCGGATCCCCCGGAGTCGGATCCGAGTCCATGTCCACCGGCGACCAGTCAGAAGCACGAGCCATCGAGTCGTCACCCCCCAAAGTGGGCCGACCACGACAGTAGGCGCGAAGTGGCCCGCGCCTCAATGGTGTTGCACGCGGCGCAGGCCGTGACCGGCTTCCACTCGACGCGATCGCCACCGTTGCGAGCTGAGGACGCGACGTAATAGGGCGGCAAACGGCTCGAGTTCATGTCGGGCGAGCCCCTGACCCTCGCCGTGACAACGGAGTTGTGGGCCAGCCGTTGGGTATCGCCCGGCAGGGCTCAGCGCTGAGAAGCGCGGATCAGGCGGAGTTGGCCGATCTCTGTGGCGTTCTTGGTCAGCTCCGTGTTGAGCCAGGCGAGGGTGTGGGCGATCGTGTGGGCCGGGTCGTGGGGCCAGGGGAACGGGGCCGTGGCGTCGAGGTCCTCGTCCGTGAGGCGCTCCAGCTTCTCCCGCCAGGCCGTGCGGAGTTCGTCGAGCCAGGCGATGGCGGCCTCGCCGCTGCCTGGCCAGGTGATCTCCGTGCGGTCGCGGGGAGTTCGGCCCTCCAGGTGGTCAAGGGTGACGCTCCACCACCAGCCGATGTGCCAGCTGATCCAGCCGATCGTCGGTACCGGGATCGGGTCGGGCTCCTCGTCCGACCAGTCGGGCACCCAGCCGCCCGCGCCCTCGGCGACGGGGCGCACGGTCCAGCAGAGGGGGCCGGGCTCCCACAGGAAGTCGTCCTCGTCGAGGCGCTCCAAGTGGTACGCGAAGAGGGCCCAGGCGAGGTCGAACTGCCAGCGCAGCAGGTCGACGCGGGAGGCGTTGACGGATGGCACGAGAGGGACCCTGGCACACGCCCGCGCCATCCGCACAACGGTTATCCGATGAATCTCGCCGGGGCGCGCTCCTCGTCGAAGCGGGCGGCCGCCTCCGGTCGCTCTGCGACCGTCAGCAGGAGCTGACCCAGCGGTGGGAGAGGAACGTACGGCCCGCGCTGTAGCCGATGCCCGTGCCCCGGGGGACGCAGATGCTGCTGCCCTGGTAGTCGGCCTGGGAGTAGAGCCGCACGTGGATCAGCAGGCCCGGGCCGCCGTTGTTCTCGATGTAACGCACGCGGCTGGTCCCGGCCCAGCTGCAAACCGTTGTGCCGCTCCGCCAGTTGTTGTCGTTGCCAGACCAGGAGCACTGGCGGCCGCTGGTGTTGGTGGTGTCCCATACGCAGACGTTGCCCGCGGCGCAGGCCGCCTGCGTGCCGATGTCGCTCCGGGCGTCCTCCGCGCGGGCGTTGCCCGACATGCCCGTGAGGGCAAGGACCCCGGCGGCTCCGAGCAGCGTCAGTTTCTTGAGAGCGTTCATGGCTTCCCCCTGTGGTGAGTGCCGTGCGGTGGCGCAGATCCTGACATCCGGCCGAGTTGGCGACGAAGGGGTTCAGGTGGGGATGAATCGCTTGGCGGCGGGAGCCCGTATTGATATGTGGCCGCGGTTCACCCGTTCGAGTGATGACGCGAGAGTGGGCGGTCGACTACTGTCTGTGATCAAGCGGGGAGTCGAGAGTGGGGGAAGTGATGACGGTGTCGGATGAGGTACCAACGCCCCTGCGGGCACGGGTCTGTTGGCCGCCCTGATCAGGGGTGACCGCGCGGAGGGCGGGCGTTTCAGGGAGGAGTGAATTCATTGCGGTCCCGCCCGCGCCTTGGTAGGTACGGACGAGGGGGACGACATGGACAGACATTTCGGGGGACTTCGTGCTGCGTATCCACTTCGACGGGGATGACCTCGCCCACACACGGGTCGCGGAGAGACCCGTCCCGGCCTGGGAGACGGTGCTGAGCCTGCACTGCCTCCACCACTCCGATCGCTGGATCGTCTCGCGCCGCTGGCGCCGGTCCGTCGCAGGGAGCGCGCCGCGCGCCACCCAGCTGCTGACCCAGCTCGTCCCGCCCCGTGGCTATTTCCCGGACTTCCTCACCCCGGGACGCCAGCGGTACGGCCTGCGCGAGAGCGTCGCCGAGGTGCTGCGCACCCCCAGGGCCGAGCTGCGGCGCGACCTCGATCTGCTCGCGGCGGAGCGACCGTCGACCCCCTGGTCCAGGGCGCTGGGTCGGGGAGACGGCGACGCGTTGGAGCTGCTGGGCCGCGCCATGGCGTCCTACCAGCGGGCGGCCATCGCCCCGTTCTGGAGGCGCGTCCGCACCCGGGTGGAGGCCGACCGGGCGCGCCTGTCCCGGGAGCTGCTGAACGGCGGCACCGAGGCGTTGCTCGGAGGTCTGGCGCCCAGCATGCGCTGGCGCCGCCCGGTGCTGGAGGTCGACTATCCGGTGGACAGCGAGCTGCGGCTCGGGGGCCGGGGGTTGCTGCTGATCCCCTCGTTCTTCTGCTGGCGCACCGGCGTCACGCTCGTGCACCACGATCGCACCCCGGTGCTGGTGTACCCCATACCGCGGTGGCCGCTGACGAGCGGGCCGGTGGAAGACCGGCACCGGGCGCTGGCCGCGCTGGTCGGCACGACCAGGGCGGCGGTGCTCGAGAGCGTGGGCGAGGGCGCGACGACCGGCGACGTGGCGCGGCGCACCGGCGCGTTGGCATCCTCGGTCAGCCAGCACACCACCGTGCTGCGCGACGCGGGCCTGGTGGTGAGTGAGCGCCGCGGCAACACGGTGACGCACACGCTCACCCCCCTCGGCCGGTGCCTCCTCGCGGGCGGTGACCCCCAGGCACCGTCCATACGTTCCGGAGGTGAGGTGCCCTTGTAGGAGAGGCGCTACGGACTGCTGACCCAGTCCGTGTCGTGGTCGAGGCGGGCCAGGAGCTGGTCGCGGTGCAACTCCGCGACCACCTCCGTCAGATCGGGGTGGCGCAGCAACGCCGCGGCCTGCCGGTCGCGTTCGGCGGGGAGCGTCAGGCGGCGGAACTCATGCTCGCCGCCGTCCACGGCGGCCACCGCCTGTCGCGCCAGGTCGGACGAGGTGAGCAGGCAGACGGCCCAGCTGGCGACCGTTTCGTCGACCCATGTGCGCCAGGCGAACTCCTCGCCCTCGGGCAGCACGGTGTCGGCGCCCACGATCCAGTCGAGATGTGCCGAGCCGCCGGGCCCGGCCATCGTGACCAGGGCCGCGTCCATGGCGGTCGGGTAGCGGAGCCAGGCGGCGACGGTGACGGCCTGGCGGGCCTGGACTTCGGCCAGGACTTCGTTCAGCGGGCCGTCGGCGGCGGGATACGCACGCAGAAGCCACTGGCTGGTCGCGGCTATGACGGGTGAGAGATCAGCGCACACGGATGGGTCTTCCTCGTGCAGCGGGTGTGGGGGCGAGGTGAACCGCCCGCCAGCGTACCGGCCCGTGGTCCAAACCATCAGACCGCCGGGACACAGGTGCGCAACGTCATATCCGGCAACGCGCCACGCCCGTCGGTCACGCAGCGTGCCCGGCGCGCACGGCGCGGTGTCCGGCGCCACTCCATCGGCCCAACGGCGCGGTGTCCGGCGTGCGGGTGACGCCGCGCGCCCGCACGGTGGCGGGGGTGGCAGCGGTACACCACCCGCACCTTCAGGAACTTCCGAGCGGAGAGGCACCATGATCCCTGCGACACCCGCCCGAGCGGCCCTGAGCGCCCTGGGCGCCCTCCTCCTCGTCGGCTCATCGGCCGGCGTTGCCCATGGCCAGACCGACACGCTGTCCACCACGGACGAGACATTCCTGACCTCGGCGCACCAGAGCAATCTGGCCGAAATAGCCGCGGGCGAGGACGCGCGGACGAGCGCCACCACCGAGTGCGTCAAGGAGGTCGGCGAGACGCTGGTCATCGACCACCGGCGGCTCGACGACTCCCTCACCGCACTGGCCGGGCGGCTGAACGTCGCGTTGCCCGACGCCCCGACGCCCGAGCAGCAGCAGACGCTCGCTGACCTCGCGGCGCTTGCGGGCACCCCGACCTACGACGAGGAGTGGCTGCGCACCGAGGAGGCGGGCCACCGCGCGACGCTCGAGCTGATCGACGACGAGATCAACGGTGGGGAGAACGCCGAGGTCATCGCCCTGGCCGAGGCCGCGCGCCCGGTGGTGGCGCTGCACCTGGAGATGGTCGAGGGCGGCCGGTGCGACGCGCGCCCCTCGGGCAACGTCGACTGAACGCCCCACCCCCGCGCAGGAGAACGGCCCGCCGCCTTCGCCCGGCGGGCCGTTCCCGTGCGCCCCGGGGCCGAACGACGTTTTCCTGGCGTCCCGTTGGTTACCCGAGTGCCCGGTGCGAAGGCAGACCGGGCAGGACGTTCAGGCGAGACATCGAAGGAGACCGCCATGGGACACGGCGGAGACATCATCCATGAACTCACCACGGATCACCGGGAGGTGGCGGAGCTCTTCTCCGACATCGAGTCGATGCCACCGGGGGAGCCACGCCGCAAGCGGCTGGCCGACCAGGTGACGATCGAGCTCGTGCGCCACTCCATCGCCGAGGAGCAGTACCTCTACCCGGCGGTGCGGGCCCAGGTTCCCGAAGGGGACGCGATCGCCGACCGCGAGATCGGCGACCACGCGACGGCCGAGCGCATCATGAAGGAGCTGGAGGAGTACTCCGCGTCCCACGCGAGGTTCGACCAGCTGGTCGCCCGGCTGATGATCGAGGTCAGGGAGCACATCCAGGACGAGGAGGACCACCTCTTCCCGATGCTGCGCGCGGCGTGCACGCCCGAGGCGCTGGCCGACCTGGGCGACAAGGCGCGCCGCGCCAAGCGGATGGCGCCCACCAGGCCGCACCCCTCGGCCCCCGACACCCCGCCGCTGAACAAGGTCCTGGCCCCGGGCATCGGCCTGGTGGACCGGGCGCGCGACATGATCAGCGGGCGCGGCAGGGGGAGTTGAGCCGGTCGGGCCACGGGTCCCGGGCGAACGCCGTGCCCGGGGCCCGGATCAGCCGCCCACGCCGAGCGCCTTCGCGATGACCGCGTGGACCAACTGGTCGGCGGGCAGCCGGTTCTCCTTGAGGCGTTCCAGGTCGTCAGGGCCGAACCAGTCCCACGCCGGGTGCTTGGACCACTCGAGGACCGGCGCGTCCAGGTCGCCGTCCACCTCGACGACGTAGTCCGCCTCGTGCCGCAGGCCGCGCCCGTCGTCGCCCTCCCACGTGATCACGCCGAGGAAGCGCGTCACCGCGCGCACCCGCCAGCCGGTCTCCTCCTTGACCTCGCGCACCAGGGCGTCGAGCAGCGTCTCGCCCTCCTCCACATGCCCCCCGACCAGGTCCCAGCAGTCGGGGAACAGCCGCCGCGTGGCGCTGCGCCGCTGGGCGAACGCCTGGCCGCGGGAGTTGAGCACCACCGCGGCCACGGCCCAGGTGCGGCCGCCGCCGGGCTCGGGGAACGCCACCCCGGGCGCCACCGCCACGGTCGCCGCGTCGGGGGAGAGGCCCGCGCCCCGCTCCCGTTCCGCCGCGAACTCCTCGGGCGCCAGGGCGGCGCGCGCGGCGGCCTCCACGCGGTCGACATCGGCGCGTCGTCCCGCACGCCCAGCACGGCCGCCACCGCGCCAGGCACCCCCGCCCCGGTGACGGCGGCCAGCTCGACGAGCCACACGCCGTCGGGGAAGCGGCCGGTCTCGCGCGCCGCGGCGGCGAGCGCGAGCCGCGTCTTCCCGACCCCACCGGGCCCGGTCAGTGTCACCAGGCGGGCCGAGGCCAGCCGTTCTCCGGTCTCTGCCAGGTCCTCCTCGCGGCCGATCAGCTCGGTCACGGGGGCGGGCAGATTGGTGCGCGCGGGGGGCGCGAGCGCCGCCTCCTGCCGCCCCGCGCGGTAGAGGGCGCGCATGTGCGCGGCGACGAGCCGCTCCCGCAAGGGGTGACGCTTGATCAGCGCGGGCAGCTCCGCGGTCAGCGCGTCGTGTTCGCCCAGGGCGAGGCGGGCCTCGGCGCGCTCCTCCCACGCCGTCAGCCGCCGTTCGTCCAGCCGGGTCACCGCGGCCCGCGCGAACGCCTCGTCGGCGAAGTCGGCGAACGCCTCGCCCCGCCACAGGTCGAGCGCCTCCCCGAGCAGCGCCGCGCGCGTGCGCGGGTCCCCGCTCGCGGCGGCGCGCCCGAGCAGCGCCTCGAACGCGCGCGCGTCCACCGCGTCGGGCGCGGCGTCGAGCGTGTAACCGGCGGGGCCGAGCGTGACCAGCGCCCGCCCGCCCGGCTCCGCCTCGGCCAGCGCGCGGCGCAGCTGCGAGACCCGCGCCTGAAGCGTGCCGGTGGGATTGCGCGGGGGGCGCGCGCCCCACAGGTCCTCGATCAGCCGGTCCGCCGGGACGGGGCCGCCGTCCCGCGCGAGCAGACCGGCGAGCAACGCCCTGACCTCGGTGTCGGGAACGATGACCGGCGTCCCCTCATCCGTCCACACGGCCAGCGGACCGAGCACCCCGAAGCGCATGCGGCCAGGCTAACCGGGCGGCCCTGCCACAGCGGGCTCCGCAGCCGTTCCACAGCGGGCTCCGTAGCGGGCCCGAAGCGTTCCCGAAGCGGCGGGGCGCACGGTGGGGCCCACGCACACGGCGGAGGAGACCGGGACGGACATGAGCACGCGTGAGCCGGTGACCGTGATCGGACTTGACGCGATGGGCGCGAAGATGGCCGAGATCCTTGTCGACGCGGGTCACCCGACGACCGTGTGGAACCGAACGGCATCCAAGGCCGATCGGCTGGTGGAACGCGGTGCCACCCTCGCCGCGTCCCCGACCGAGGCGTTGCGCGCCTCGGGACTCGCGGTCGTCAGCCTCGTCGACCACGGCGCGATGCACGACGCCATCGGCGCGGCCGACCCGGCGGCGCCGAGGGACCCGGTGCTGGTCGCCCTCAGCTCCGACACCCCTGAACAACTGCGCGGCGCGGCCCGTTGGGCGGCCGGGCACGGCGTGCGGTTCGTGGCGGGCACCTACCCCGGCGACGGGCACCTACCCCGGCGAGGAGAACAGCCTCGCGATGCAGGTCGTCGGCGCCGAGCGCGTCGTCGAGACGACGCGCGAGGCGGGCGTCGCGACCGGCCTGTCCGCCGCGGTGCACCACCTCTTCGCCAAGGCCGAGGCCGAGGGCCACGCGGCGGAGAGCGTGGCCAGTGTGTTCGAGACCCTGCGCACCCCGGCCTACAGTAGGCCGATGGCCGCGGAGACGGACGGGGAGTGGGTGCTCGTGGTCGCCGCGCGCAACGACCGGGGCGACAGCGGGCGGCGCGGGTGGGAGCGATGGCTGCGCGGGTGGGGGATCGACTGGGACCCCTTCCACCCCCACGAGGTGCGGATCGACATCGCGCGCGTGGCCCTGCCCGACGGCGGCGTTGGATGCGTCGTCAGCAGGTCCGTGCGCACCACGGCGCTGCGCCGCCTCGGCATCGCGCCAGGCCCCCCGCCCGACGCCTCCGCCTGACGCCACCTCCGCCTGACGCTTCCGCCCGGCCCCCTAGCCCATGCCCAGCTTGGCCTTGCGCAGGCTCAGCACCGCGTCCTCGTCGCCCTCGATCGACACCTTGGCCGCCTCCTGGCGCCCCATCGCGAACAGCAGCAGCTCGCCGGGATCGCCCGTGACCGTCACCACAGGGGTGCCCTTGTGGGCCACCGCCGTCTGCCCGTTGGGCCGCCTGAGCACCAGGCCCACCGGGCTGCGGCGGCCCATGATCCGCGCCCCCGACTCCAGCCGCTTCCACAGCGCGTCCGAGAACACCGGGTCGAGATCGCGCGGCTCCCACTCGGGCCGCGCGCGCCGCACGTCCTCGCCGTGGACGAAGAACTCCACGGTGTTCGCCGCCTCGTCGATCTGCTTGAGCGAGAACGGCGAGACCCGGGGCGGGCCGAGCCTGATCAGCTGGACCAGCTCGTCGTAGGGCCGCGACGCGAACTCGCTTCGCGTGCGCTCCCCCCGGGCGGCGAGCGGCTTGATCACGATCCCGGCCGCCGCGTCGGGCCGCCGCTCCCGCACCACCACATGGGCCGCCAGATCACGCGCCGTCCACCCCTCGCACAGGGTGGCGGCCTCCGGGCCCGCGGACTCCAGGAGATCGGCCAGCAGCAGACGTTCACGCTTCGCATGCGTCGACATGCGTCCAGCCTAGTCGTCCGCCCCGCGGAGCACCCCTCGAGCAGGAGGCAGAATGAACCCATGTCCCCTACGTCACCTGGTACGTCACCGGGCCCGTCCCTCGATCCGGCCATCGCCGCGCGCCTGAAGCGCACCCCCGACGGGCTGGTCGCCGCCATCGCCCAGCAGTACGACACCGGTGAGGTGCTCATGCTCGGCTGGATGGACGACGAGGCCCTGCGCCGCACGCTGACCACGGGCCGCTGCACCTACTGGAGCCGCAGCCGCCGCGAGTACTGGGTCAAGGGCGACACCTCGGGGCACGCGCAGCACGTGAAGTCGGTCGCGCTCGACTGCGACGGCGACACCGTGCTCGTCCAGGTCGACCAGGTCGGCGGGGCCTGCCACACCGGCGACCGGACGTGCTTCGACGCGGGACGCCTGCCGTTCCCGACGCACTAGGCTCACGCGCCATGACGACGCCAGACCTCGAGCGCTTCCGGACGCTCGCCAAGGAGCGCCGGGTGATCCCGGTCACCCGTCGCCTCCTCGCCGACGGCGACACCCCCATCGCCCTGTACCGGAAGCTGGCCGCCGAGCGCCCCGGCACGTTCCTGCTCGAGTCCGCGGAGAACGGGCGGACGTGGTCGCGTTACTCGTTCATAGGCGTCCGCAGCGTCGCCACCCTGACCGTGCGCGACGGGCGCACGCACTGGCTCGGCACCCCGCCGGTCTCCGTCCCCACGGACGGCGACCCGCTGCGGGCCCTGCGCGAGACCATCGAGATCCTGCACACCCCGCACGACCCCGAACTACCGCCGTTCACCGGGGGGATGGTCGGCTACCTCGGCTACGACATCGTCCGCCGCCTCGAGTCCATCGGCGACAGCACCCGCGACGACCTGGCGCTCCCCGAGCTGACCATGCTGCTCGCCTCGGACCTCGCCGTGGTCGACCACCGCGACGGCACGGTGCTCCTGATCGCCAACGCCTGGGGGCACCTCCCGCTCGCGGGGGAGAATCACCATGACCCCGACACCGGCGTCGACGAGGCGTACCTGGACGCCGTGGGCAGGCTCGACGCCATGACCGCCGACCTCGCCCGCCCCGCGGGGGCCGAGGCCGTCGCCCTGCCGCCGTCCGAGCTGCCCCCGCACACCGCCCGCTGGGGCGGCGATGACTACCGGCGCGCGGTGGAGACCGTCAAGGAGTACATCAGGGCGGGCGACGCGTTCCAGGTGGTGCCCTCGCAACGGTTCGAGACCCCGTGCGCCGCGAGCGCCCTCGACGTCTACCGCGTGCTCAGGGCGACCAACCCCAGCCCTTATATGTACCTCTTCAGGTTCGACGGCTTCGACATCGTCGGATCGAGCCCCGAGGCGCTGGTCAAGGTCGAGGACGGCCGCGCCCTCCTCCACCCCATCGCGGGCACCCGAAGGCGCGGCGTCACCCCGCAGGAGGACGCGGCCCTCGGCGAGGAGCTGCTCGCCGACCCCAAGGAGCGCGCCGAGCACCTGATGCTCGTCGACCTCGGGCGCAACGACCTCGGCCGCGTGTGCCGCCCCGGCACCGTCGAGGTCGTCGACTTCATGTCGGTCGAGCGCTACAGCCACGTCATGCACATCGTCTCCACCGTCACCGGGCGGCTGGCGGACGACCGCACCGCCTTCGACGCCCTCATGGCCTGCTTCCCCGCAGGAACGCTCTCGGGCGCGCCCAAGCCGAGGGCGTTGCAGATCATCGAGGAGCTCGAGCCCACGCGCCGCGGCGTCTACGGCGGCTGCGTCGGCTACCTCGACTTCGCGGGCAACGCCGACACCGCCATCGCCATCCGAACGGCCCTCCTGCGCGAGGGAGTCGCCTACGTCCAGGCGGGCGCCGGGGTCGTGGCCGACTCCGACCCCGTCGCCGAGGACACGGAGTGCGCGAACAAGGCGGCGGCCGTTCTGAGGGCGGTGGCCACAGCCGGGAAGTTGCGAGGTAGCGTGGAAGCGTGACCCGGAACCCCCCAAGCAGCGCCGCGGGCGCGCGCGCCTCGCGCCGCGCGCTGGGTGTCGCGCTGCTCAGCGGCGCCGCAGGGGCGGCGATCGTGCTGATCTCCGCCGGGCAGACCTGGGGCGAGGGCGAGACGGCCGCCACCGACGCGTCGCTGCCGGTCACGGCGAGCGGCAGCGCGGTCTCCGGCGTGCCGAGCGCGCTGGCCCTGGTCGGACTCGCCGCGCTCGTCGCGGTGTTCGCCGTCCGCAGAACGGGGCGGACCGTCGTCGCCTCGGTCCTCGCCCTGTCGGGGGCGGGCGCGATCGGGACCGCCGTGCTGGGCGCGGGCGACACCGACGCCCTGGAGACCAGCGCCGCCGAGGCCATGGGCCTGACCGAGGCCGCGGTGACGAGCGTGAGCCACACGGGCTGGCCGTGGTTCTCCGCGCTCGGCGGGCTGCTGCTGCTGTGCGCGGGGCTCCTGGCGTTGAGCTACGGGCGCCAGTGGCCCGCGATGTCGGGCCGCTACGAGCGCGCTGGCCGCCGCGAGCGCGGGGAGCAGGGCCGCTCGGCCGCCCTCGGCGACGACCGCCCCGAGGACATCTGGCGCGCGCTCGACCGGGGCGAGGACCCCACGTAGGACCGTCCCCGCTGCCTGCGACAATGGCCACAAGCCACTCCGGCCCCCAGGACGGTCCCTCGACCGGGCGGCCGTCGATCACCGAGGAGCACTGAAACATGGCGCGCGAGAACCACCACGGGAACACCCCGGCCGCCTGGACCGCTGTCATCATCATCATCGTCGGGTTCTGCGTCGGTAGCGCCTACACCGTGATGGCCCAGCCGTGGGGGGTGGCCGCCGGTGGCGCGGTCGTCGCGCTCGGCGCGGTGGTCGGCCTGGTGATGCGCTCCATGGGCCTCGGCCAGCCGGTCTCCTCCACGGCGGCGGTCGGCAAGGCGCCGACGGCCGCGGTCCCCGGCCAGTCGACGGGCGATGACCGCGAGGCGAGCGTCACCGGCTGAACGCGGCGCGTTCCTTTGCGCGGGCGCGGCGCGCCGCCGATGCTGAACGGGTGCTCGCCGCCCCCCTCGCCGCGCTGGGCGCGGCGGCCGCCGCGTTCGCCGCGGTGGCCACGGTCGACCCCAACGTCCCCGGCCACTACCCCCCTTGCCCGGTCCTCTCGCTCACCGGTCTCCACTGCCCCGCCTGCGGCGGCCTGCGCAGCGCCCACGCGCTGGCCCACGGCGACATCCTGACGGCGCTCGGCGCGAACGCCCTGGCGTTGACCGCGTTCGTGACCTTCGCGACGACCCTGGCCCTGTGG
Source organism: Streptomyces radicis (assembly GCF_003626575.1). Taxonomy (GTDB): domain Bacteria; phylum Actinomycetota; class Actinomycetes; order Streptomycetales; family Streptomycetaceae; genus Streptomyces; species Streptomyces radicis. The sequence goes on from NZ_RBDY01000036.1 coordinate 22,668, forward strand.
CTCACCCATCGCACATTCCCCTTCACCCCCACCCCCCGCCACGCCTGGACGGCGGCAGCGGTGACGGCCGCGTTCACGATCACGAGAAACACTCCGTGGGGCACACCGCTGATCGCTGCGGTCCCCTGAGAGTCCGCCTGCGGCGCGCTGGGCCGCGTGGGGTGGTTGTTGTGGGGGTTCGCCTGCGGCGGGCTGTTGCGCTCGGCGCGCTCCGCAGGGCGGGTGGTGGCTGTGGTTCGCCTGCGGCGGGCTTGGCGGTCGTATGCGTTGTGCGGTGTACGGGGTGACTGCTGTTCGCCTGCGGCGAGCCGGGAGCTTGAGGTCTTGCCTGCGGCGGGTGGTGCGCCGTGCACAAGGCCGCGCACGCGGGGTGGCTGGGGGAGTGATCGAGGTGTACCTGCGGTGGGCTGGGATGCCGTGTGCGGGGTGGCCGCTGTGGAAGTTCGCCTGCGGGCTGCTGCGTTTCGTGGGCTACGCCGGGCTGGGTGTTGTCACGCGGGTGGTTGCTGTGAGGGGGCGCTTGTGGTGAGCCGTCTTGTGCGGCGACTTGAGGAGGCTCCCTGGTGCCGCCGGAGGTGTGTTGGTTGCCTGCGGGGCGGGTCCGGTGAGCGCGCTCGCCCTGCCGCAACCACGCCGAGCAGCGCGCAACGTGGCGGCCCTCCGCAGGCGTACCCCCATACGGTGGCCATCCCCGGACGGTGCAGCTCGCACCGCGTGGTGGTTCGCCATGGCCGGGTTCCTGGACGGCAGTCCTCGGTGCGGTGGAACCGGCCCTCCGCTCCGGGCCTCTCGGCGTAGCTGGCACAGTGCAGTGGCTCGCCGCAGCAGAAATATTCCAAGCCCCCGGCCCGCCGCAGCCATCCTGTCCACCGCACAACGCGTACGGCCGCCCAGTCCGCCGCAGGCGACCTTGCGGTACCCCCCCACCTCGCGCGGAGCAGAACACGCATACGCTCAGCCCGCCGCAGGTGGGATTCACAGCGGTCACCCGGCGCGCGGCACGTCGCGCACGGCGCCCAGTCCGCCGTGGGCAGGACCTCAAGCTCCCGGTCCGCCGCAGGCGAAGGGCGGCTACCGGGCGCGCGGCACGACGCGTTCGGCGGCCAAGCCCGCCGCAGGCGATCAGCAGCGACCCACACGCCGCACCTCGCGCACGGCGGCCAAGCCCGCCGCAGGCGAACCCGCAGGCGAGCCCGTGACCACCCCCGCGCGGGTCAGCGCGCCGCAGGCGCTGCGCGGGGGATGCGGATGCGAACGCTCCGGGTCCTGGCGGATACCATCGAGGTGTTCGTATCTCCCCGGAGGGAAGGGGCCGGTCGCGTGAGTGTGCTGGACGAGATCGTCGAGGGCGTCCGTGCGGACCTCGCCGAGCGGCAGGCGCGGGTGAGCCTCGACGACCTCAAGGCCGCCGCCGCGAAGGCCCCCGCGGCCAAGGACGGCGTCGCCGCCCTCAAGGGCGAAGGCGTCGCCGTCATCTGTGAGGTCAAGCGCTCGAGCCCCTCCAAGGGCGCGCTTGCCGCGATCGCCGACCCGGCCGCGTTGGCCGGGGACTACGAGGCCGGTGGCGCGGCCGCGATCTCCGTCCTGACGGAGGAGCGCCGTTTCGGTGGCTCGCTCGACGACCTCAAGGCCGTGCGCGCCCGGGTCGACGTGCCCGTGCTGCGCAAGGACTTCATCGTCACCGCCTACCAACTGTGGGAGGCCAGGGCGCACGGCGCCGACCTCGTGCTGCTCATCGTCGCCGCGCTCGGGCAGGACGCGCTGGTGTCGCTCGTCGAGCGCGCCGAGTCCATCGGGCTCACCCCGCTCGTCGAGGTGCACGACGAGGAGGAGGTCCAGCGCGCGCTCGACGCGGGCGCCAAGATCATCGGGGTGAACGCGCGGAACCTCAAGACGCTCGACGTCGACCGGCAGACGTTCGCCAGGGTCGCGCCCGAGATCCCCGCCCACGTCGTCAAGATCGCCGAGTCCGGCGTCCGCGGCCCGCACGACCTGATCGCCTACGCGAACGAGGGCGCCGACGCCGTGCTCGTCGGGGAGTCCCTGGTCACGGGCAAGGACCCGCGTTCCGCCGTGTCCGACCTCGTGGCCGCCGGGGCCCACCCGGCGCTGCGGCAGGGGCGCTGACCGGAGTGTCGACCGGCGCGCGGTGCAGCGATCCGGCCCGGGGCACGCGCCCCCGCGGCTGTCGCGCGCCCGCGCGCCGCGTGCTCGGCCGCCGCGTGCGATACCACATCGGGTGCGAGCCCGGCCAGATCAACGGCCGTCGATGGCGCCGCCCCGGGGTCTCCGCCTGAGGCGGACCCCGTCGCGCCCGTCGTTTCGGTACACCCATCTGGAAGGGCTTCGTTCCGCATGTCCGTTGCTCACTTCTTTCCCGACCCCGATGGCCGGGTCCCCGACGCCGGGGGATACTTCGGCGCGTTCGGCGGCACCTTCATCCCGGAGGCCCTGCGGGCCGCCGTCGATGAGGTCGCGGCCGAGTACGAGAAGGCGAAGGGCGACCCCGCCTTCGCCGCCGAGCTCGACGACCTCCTGATCCATTACACCGGCCGCCCCAGCCCGCTCACCGAGGTGCCGCGCTTCGCTGAGCACGCCGGGGGCGCCCGGATCTTCCTCAAGCGCGAGGACCTGAACCACACCGGCTCCCACAAGATCAACAACGTGCTCGGCCAGGCCCTCCTCACCCGTCGCATGGGCAAGACGCGGGTCATCGCCGAGACAGGGGCGGGCCAGCACGGGGTCGCCACGGCGACCGCCTGCGCCCTGTTCGGCCTCGACTGCACGATCTACATGGGCGAGGTCGACACCGAACGCCAGGCGCTCAACGTCGCGCGGATGCGCATGCTCGGCGCCGAGGTCATCCCCGTCACCTCGGGCAGCCGCACCCTCAAGGACGCGATCAACGAGGCGTTCCGCGACTGGGTGGCCAACGTCGCGCACACGCACTACCTGTTCGGGACCGTCGCGGGCCCTCACCCGTTTCCCACGCTGGTCCGCGACTTCCACCGCGTCATCGGCGTGGAGGCGCGCCGCCAGATCCGGGAGCGCGTCGGGCGGCTGCCCGACGCGGTCGTGGCGTGCGTGGGCGGCGGGTCGAACGCCATCGGCCTGTTCCACGCGTTCATCCCCGACGAGGGCGTGCGGCTCATCGGCTGCGAGGCCGCGGGCCACGGCGTCGAGTCGGGCGAGCACGCCGCGACGCTGACCGCGGGCGAGCCCGGCATCCTGCACGGCTCGCGCTCCTATGTCCTCCAGGACGAGGAGGGCCAGATCACCGAGCCCTACTCCATCTCCGCCGGGCTCGACTACCCCGGCATCGGCCCCGAGCACTCCTACCTCAAGGACGCGGGGCGCGGCGAGTACCGGCCCGTCACCGACGACCAGGCGATGCGGGCGCTGCGGCTGCTGTCCCGCACCGAGGGCGTGATCCCCGCGATCGAGAGCGCGCACGCGCTCGCGGGGGCGCTCGACGTGGGCCGCGAGCTGGGGCCCGAGGGGCTGATCCTGGTCAACCTCTCGGGGCGCGGCGACAAGGACATGGACACGGCCGCCCGGTACTTCGGGCTCTACGACGAGCGGCGGGGCGAACGACAGGGCGAGCGACAGGGCACGAACGGAGCTGAGGCATGAGCGGCAACGCACACCTCCTGGACGCCAGGCTCGCGGCGACCCGGGACGAGGGCCGCGCGGCCCTCATCGGGTACTTCCCTGCCGGGTTCCCCACCCTCGACGGCGGCATCCGCGCCGTGACCGCCATGGTCGAGGCGGGCTGCGACATCGTCGAGATCGGGCTCCCGCACAGCGACCCGGTGCTCGACGGCCCGGTCATCCAGACCGCGGACGACATCGCGCTGCGCGGCGGCATCCGCATCGCGGGCGTGCTGCGCACCGTGCGCGAGGTACACGCGGCGACCGGCGCGCCGGTGCTCTGCATGACCTACTGGAACCCCGTGGACCGCTACGGCCCCGAGCGGTTCGCCGCGGAGCTGGCCGAGGCGGGCGGCGCGGGCTGCATCCTGCCCGACCTGCCCGTCGAGGAGTCGGAGGCCTGGCGGAAGGCCGCCGAGCAGCACGGTCTCGCCACGGTCTTCGTGGTCGCGCCGAGCAGCGCGGACGCCCGCATCGCCACCGTCACCGCGGCGGGCAGCGGCTTCGTCTACGCCGCCTCCCTCATGGGGGTGACCGGCACCAGGGCCTCGGTCAGCAGGGACGCCGCCGACCTGGTGCGGCGCGTGCGGGCCACCACCGAGCTGCCGGTGTGCGTGGGGCTCGGGGTGTCCAACGCCGTCCAGGCGTCCGAGGTGGCCGTGTTCGCCGACGGCGTGATCGTCGGCTCGGCGTTCGTCCAGCGCGTTCTCGAGCACATGGACGACGAGGAGGCGCGGCTCGCCGAGCTGCGGCTGCTGACCGCCGACCTCGCGCGCGGGGTCAGGGCCCGCGGCTGAACGGAGCGCTGCTCAACGGACCGGTGCTCAACGGCCGGACGCGCGCGCCGGGTTCACGCCCGGCGCGCGCTCCGGCTCACGGCCCCCGTGAGGGCCGGGCGCGTTTCCCCGCTACAGTCGGTGGCATGGGGATTTCGGGGGCCGCGGGCAGCGCCGCGGGTCAGGAGGCGCCTTGGCGGGCGCCCACGGTGGTCGAGGAGAGGCTCTACGCGGCGGGGGCCGAAGGGGACTGGCCCACCTTCTTCACGGTGCTCGCGGGGACGGATCTCTACTTCCCGATGTCCCGTGAGCTGATGGACGCCGTGCCGGGCTCGATCCCGTTCAAGCCGTTCCACGACCCGCGCTTCCAGGGCCTGTCGCTCGCCGTCTTCACGCGCGGCATGCTGACCGCGCCGAGCGGCGACCACGTCTTCGAGCGCAGCGACCTCAAGGCGTTGGCCAAGGGCTGGCCCAAGTCCGTCCGCTGGCTCGCGGTCAACCCCGGCACCCCCGTCGAGACCTTCCTGCCCGCCGACCCCAAGCGCTGGAAGCGGCACACCAAGGCCTCGGCGCCCGAGCCGCAGCTCAAGACGCTGTGGACGGGGCACAGGTACGACACGCTGGCGCACGGCATGGCCTGTGGCGCCATGCTCATGGTCAACAACGGCGCCATCTGGAACCACCTCGGCTGGCAGTGGGGCGGCTACACCGAGGAGAAGGAGCTGCTGCGCACGTGGTGGGGCGTCTCGGGGCGCCCCGAGTGGCTCGAGACCACCGAGCAGCTGCTGCGCGGCGACGTCATCTCGCCCGCCTGGGAGTTCGCGCTGCGGGTGCGGCAGGCGTTGATGCAGGAGCACGGCACCGCGCCCGACGCGGTGCGCTGGCGTGAGACGGCGGAGCGCGTCCTGGTCTCGCGCACCGCGGAGGTGGTGGACAAGACGGGCCGCCCGCCCGAGTTCGACCTCGACGCCGACATCGCGCTGGTCCAGGAGCTGATCGGCCGCGTCCTGCGCTACGAGGCCCGCTTCCGCGCCGACGGCCTGCTGAGCGGCGACTCCTGTGTGCGCTCGGTCCTCGCCTGGGACTTCGGGCGCGCCTCCTGCATGGCCCGCTGGGGCCTGGGCGCCAGGTACGCCGACCTCGCCGAGACCGAGCGGGCGCTGCTGCGGGCGGGCGAGGCGAGCCGACAGGTGTACAGGTCGTGGGCGGAGTTCGCCATCGGCTTCGTGCTGGGCCGGTGCCTGCACTTCGACAGCGAGGAGTTCGGCGACTGGTACACGGACATGGTCGCCGTGCACCGGATCCTGAGCACCGAGCCCGAGAGCCCCTGGCTGAGCGTGCCCTGGGAGCAGTCGCCCGCGGACGTGCCCGAGCGCTGAGGCGCGGCGGCCCGAGCCCGCCCCTCCGTGGGCGTGTCCTGACCGGGCGCCGCGTCGTTGGCCCTTGCGTGAGCGAACGGAATCGTCAGGGGAAGATCAGCGCGCGCGAGCGGCTGCGCGCGGAGCGGGAGCGCGAGCGGGCGGCGGAGCGCCGCAAGCGCACCGTCAAGGTCAGCGGCATCGCCGTCGCCGTCCTGGTGGTGGCCACCGGGGTCGGCATCATCGCGGCCAACGGCAACGGCGGGGGCACGGACGACACACCCGCCGTCGACCCGATCAGCGTGGGCAAGGGCGACGCCCCGGCCACCCTCGCGGTGTACGAGGACTTCCGCTGCCCGGCCTGCGGCCAGTTCGAGAACGGCTTCCGCGACACGGTCGCCGACCTGACCGACGAGGGCAAGCTGCGCGTGGACTACCACCTGGTGACGATCATCGACGGCAACCTCGGCGGGAACGGCTCCAAGTTCGCCGCGAACGCCGCGCTGTGCGCGAGGGACGAGGGCAAGTTCGCCGAGTACCACGACGTCCTCTTCGAGAACCAGCCGCCCGAGTCGGACGACGCCTTCGGTGACAAGTCTCACCTGATCAACTTGGCGGGCGACGTGGAGGGCCTCGACACCGAGTCGTTCCGCTCGTGCGTCCAGAACGGCGACAACGACGAGTGGGTCCACCGTTCGAACAAGGGATTCCTGGGCTCCGACTTCAGCGGTACCCCCACGATCCTGCTGGACGGCGAGAACGTCTACGGCGACACCGACGACCCGCTCACCCCCGACCGCCTGCGCGAACGCGTGGACGAACTGGCCGGATAGCCGGACGGGTGCCGGATCGTCGTCGGATCGGTGACGGACACGGGCGCCGGGATGGGGCAGGCGGATTCCGTCCCGGCGCCCTGGCACGGTAGCGTCGGGAGCACCATGGAGATCCTTGCCTCATTCCCCAGCCCAAGCGAGAGCGAGATCCACCTCGGATCGATCCCGCTCCGCGGATACGCCCTGTGCATCATCATCGGCGTCTTCCTCGCCATCTGGCTCGGCGGGCGGCGCTGGGTCGAGCGGGGAGGCAGGCCGGGCACGGTCGCCGACATCGCCGTGTGGGCGGTGCCCTTCGGCCTGATCGGCGCGCGGGTCTACCACGTGGTCACCGACTACCAGCTGTATTTCGACGAGGGCCGCGACTGGGTCGACGCGTTCAAGATCTGGGACGGCGGGATCGGCATCTGGGGCGCGATCGCCGGTGGCGCGCTCGGGGCCTGGATCGCCTGCCGCCGCAGGGGCATCGCGCTGCCGCCGCTGGCCGACGCGGTCGCGCCGGGGATCGCGTTCGCACAGGCGATCGGTCGCTGGGGGAACTGGTTCAACCAGGAGCTGTACGGTCGCGCCACGGATGTTCCATGGGCCGTGGAGATCGACAACGGTCTCGACAACGGGACCTTCCACCCCACCTTCCTGTACGAGTCGCTGTGGTGCGTGGGCGTCGGCGTGCTGGTGATCTGGGCCGACCGGCGGTTCAGGCTGGGGCACGGACGGGCGTTCGCGCTGTATGTCGCCGCGTACACGGCGGGCCGCTTCTGGATCGAGTACCTGCGGATCGACGAGGCGCACGAGTTCCTGGGCCTGCGCCTGAACAACTGGACATCGGTCCTGGTCTTCGCCGCCGCGGTGGCGTACCTGGTGATCTCGTCCAGGCGGGCGCCGGGGCGCGAGGAGCGGGTGGAGGCTCCTGAGGACGAGCCCTCCGACGCGGTGGAGTCGGCGGACGCCGCGGAGTCGTCGGAAGAGACGGACGCGGCGGACGCGGCGGAAGCGGCGGACACCGCCGAGACGGCCGATGCCCCCGCGCCCGCGAAGCTGGAGAAGGCCGCGAAGGCCGACGGGGCCGAGGGCGGGGACGGCGAGAAGGAGACGGCGCCCGCCGAGAAGGGGTCATAGCCCACCCGCCCCGGCCTCCCGGAGCCCCGCCGTCGCCCACGCGACGGCGGGGCTCCGTCGTTGTCGCCGGTGGGAGGGCGGGGGCGGGGAATACGCCGGGTGGGGAAAACCGCTGAGGCTGATGGCGTTGCTTTGTTTCTGGGGGGTTTCAGATCCTTGTCCCCGGGCATGTGCAATGAGGCCCACAGCGTGGGCGTTGTCCGCATCGTGGACTGTCGTATCCGCTTCCCGGGATCCGACACATCGTGTAACCTGCACGAAAATTTAACGCACGCCAGGGCCAGCGTCGTCCCTCGGAACAATCACGCACCAAGACGACGACGGGAGAGCCGATGCGTTCCGCGTCCCACCCGGTCAAGCAGGGGATGTACGACCCGCGCCACGAGCATGACGCCTGTGGTGTCGGCTTTGTCGCCACTCTCACCGGCGAGGCCAGCCATGAGCTGGTCGATCAGGCGCTCGCCGTGCTGCGCAACCTCGAACACCGTGGGGCCACCGGCTCGGATCCCGATACCGGCGACGGCGCGGGCATCCTGTTCCAGATCCCGGACGCCTTCCTCAGGGCGAATGTCCCCTTCTCCCTGCCCCCCGTCGGTTCGTATGCGGTCGGCATCGCCTTCCTGCCCACGGGCGCCGACGCCGCCGCGACCGCGATGGCGCGGATCGCGGCCATCGCGGGCGAGGAGGAGCTGAACGTCCTCGGCTGGCGCGAGGTGCCCGTCGCGCCCGAGCTGCTCGGCGCCGCCGCGCGGGCGACGATGCCCGCGTTCCGTCAGCTGTTCGTCGCGGACGCCCACGGCGTCAAGGCCGGTCTCGAGCTCGACCGCGCCGTGTACGCCCTGCGCAAGCGCGCCGAGCGCGAGGCCGGGGTGTACTTCCCCTCGCTGTCCGCGCGCACCCTTGTCTACAAGGGGATGCTGACCACCGGGCAGCTCGAGCCGTTCTTCCCCGACCTGTCCGACCGGCGGCTCGCCTCGGCGATCGCGCTGGTGCACTCGCGGTTCTCCACCAACACGTTCCCGAGCTGGCCGCTCGCCCACCCGTACCGGTTCGTGGCGCACAACGGCGAGATCAACACCGTCCAGGGGAACCGCAACTGGATGAGGGCGCGCGAGTCGCAGCTGGCCGGCGATCTGTTCGGGGACCCGGAGCGGCTGGAGCGGGTCTTCCCGATCTGTACGCCCGAGGCGTCCGACTCGGCCACCTTCGACGAGGTGCTCGAGCTGCTGCACCTGGGTGGGCGGAGCCTGCCGCACGCGGTGCTGATGATGGTCCCCGAGGCGTGGGAGAACCACGAGTCGATGGACCCCGCGCGGCGGGCGTTCTACCAGTACCACTCCACGATCATGGAGCCCTGGGACGGCCCGGCCTGTGTCACGTTCACCGACGGCGTGCGGGTCGGCGCGGTGCTCGACCGCAACGGGCTGCGGCCTGGGCGCTACTGGGTCACCGACGACGGGCTCGTGGTGCTGTCGTCCGAGGTCGGCGTGCTGGACATCGAGCCGTCGCGCGTCGTGCGCAAGGGGCGGCTCCAGCCGGGGCGGATGTTCCTGGTGGACACCGCCGAGCACCGGATCATCGAGGACGACGAGATCAAGGCCGAGCTGGCCGCCGAGCAGCCCTACGGGGAGTGGCTCGACGCGGGCCTGATCGAGCTGGCCGACCTGCCCGAGCGCGAGCACGTCGTGCACACCCACGCCTCGGTCACCCGGCGGCAGCAGACGTTCGGCTACACCGAGGAGGAGCTGCGGATCCTCCTGACGCCCATGGCCCGCACCGGCGCCGAGCCGATCGGGTCGATGGGCACGGACACCCCCATCGCCGCGCTCTCCGACCGGCCCCGGCTGATCTTCGACTACTTCACGCAGCTGTTCGCGCAGGTCACCAACCCGCCGCTGGACGCGATCCGCGAGGAGCTCGTCACGTCGCTGCACTCCTCGCTCGGCCCCCAGGGCAACCTGCTCGAGCCGGTCGCGGCGTCCTGTCGCAGCGTGACGCTGCCGTTCCCGGTGATCGACAACGACGAGCTGGCCAAGCTCATCCACATCAACGCCGACGGCGACCTGCCCGGGTTCGCCGCCGTGACGCTCTCCGGGCTCTACCGGGTCTCGGGCGGCGGGCAGGCGCTTGCCGACCGGCTGGCCGAGATCTGCGCCGAGGCCGACGCGGCCATCGCGGACGGCGCGCGGATCGTCGTGCTCTCCGACCGGCACTCGGACGCCGAGCACGCGCCCATCCCCTCCCTCCTGCTGACCTCGGCCGTGCACCACCACCTCATCCGCACCAAGCAGCGCACCCAGGTGGGCCTGCTGGTCGAGGCGGGCGACGTGCGCGAGGTGCACCATGTCGCGCTGCTGATCGGCTACGGCGCGGCGGCGGTCAACCCGTACCTGGCCATGGAGTCGGTCGAGGACCTGGTCGCGCGCGGCACCTATCTGCCGGACGTCGACGCGCCCACCGCCATCCGCAACCTGATCAAGGCGCTCGGCAAGGGCGTGCTCAAGGTGATGTCGAAGATGGGCATCTCCACCGTCGCCTCCTACCGGGGCGCGCAGGTCTTCGAGGCGGTCGGGCTCGACGCGGCGTTCGTCGACGCCTACTTCCACGGCACCACCACCAAGATCGGCGGCGCCGGGATCGATGTCATCGCCCGCGAGGTGGCCGCGCGGCACGCCGCCGCGTTCCCGGCCTCCGGCGTGGCCCCGGCCCACCGGAACCTGGACATCGGCGGCGAGTACCAGTGGCGCCGCGAGGGCGAGCCGCACCTGTTCGACCCCGAGGCCGTCTTCCGGCTCCAGCACTCCACGCGCGAGCGGCGTTACGACATCTTCCGCGGGTACACGGGGCGGGTGAACGAGCAGTCCGAGCGGCTCATGACGCTGCGCGGGCTCTTCCGGCTGCGCGAGGGCGTGCGGCCGTCGGTGCCGATCGATGAGGTCGAGCCGGTCGCCGAGATCGTCAAGCGGTTCTCCACGGGCGCCATGAGCTACGGCTCCATCTCGCAGGAGGCGCACGAGACGCTGGCCATCGCCATGAACAGGCTCGGCGCCAAGTCCAACACCGGCGAGGGCGGCGAGGACTCCGAGCGGCTGGTCGACCCGGCGCGGCGCAGCGCCATCAAGCAGGTGGCGTCCGGGCGCTTCGGCGTGACCAGCGAGTACCTCGTGCACGCCGACGACATCCAGATCAAGATGGCCCAGGGAGCCAAGCCGGGCGAGGGCGGCCAGCTGCCGGGGCACAAGGTCTATCCGTGGGTGGCCAGGACGCGGCACTCGACGCCGGGCGTCGGGCTGATCTCCCCGCCGCCGCACCACGACATCTACTCCATCGAGGACCTCGCGCAGCTCATCCACGACCTGAAGAACGCCAACCCGGGCGCCCGGATCCATGTCAAGCTCGTCTCCGAGGTCGGCGTGGGAACGGTCGCGGCCGGCGTCTCCAAGGCGCACGCCGACGTGGTGCTGATCTCGGGGCACGACGGCGGCACCGGCGCCTCGCCGCTCACGTCGCTCAAGCACGCGGGCGGCCCCTGGGAGCTCGGCCTGGCCGAGACGCAGCAGACGCTGCTGCTCAACGGGCTGCGCGACCGGATCGTGGTGCAGACCGACGGCCAGCTCAAGACCGGGCGTGACGTGCTGGTCGCGGCGCTGCTGGGCGCCGAGGAGTTCGGCTTCGCCACCGCTCCGCTGGTCGTCTCTGGCTGTGTCCTGATGCGGGTGTGCCATCTCGACACGTGCCCCGTCGGCATCGCGACCCAGAACCCGGTCCTGAGGGAACGTTTCACCGGGAAGCCGGAGTTCGTGGTGAACTTCTTCGAGTTCATCGCCGAAGAGGTCCGCGAGCTGCTGGCCGAGCTGGGCTTCCGCAGCCTGGAGGAGGCCGTCGGCCACGCCGAGCTGCTCGACGTCTCGCGCGCGGTGGACCACTGGAAGGCGCAGGGCCTCGACCTGGCCCCGCTGCTGTACGTGCCCGAGCTGCCCGATGGCACCCCGCGGCACCGGACCACCGAGCAGGACCACGGGCTCGCCAAGGCGCTGGACAACGATCTGATCAAGCTGTCGGCCGACGCGCTGTCCGCCGAGACGGCCGAGGACGCGCAGCCGGTCCGTGCCCAGCTGGCCATCCGCAACATCAACCGCACCGTGGGCACCATGCTGGGGCACGAGGTGACCAAGCGGTTCGGGGGCGCGGGCCTGCCGGACGACACGATCGACCTCACCTTCACGGGCTCGGCGGGCCAGTCGTTCGGCGCCTTCGTGCCGCGCGGCGTCACGCTGCGCCTGGAGGGCGACGCCAACGACTACGTCGGCAAGGGGCTCTCGGGCGGGCGGCTGATCGTCCGCCCCGACCGGGCGGCCGACCACCTGCCGGAGTTCTCGACGATCGCGGGGAACACCATCGCCTATGGCGCGACCGGTGGCGAGATCCTCCTGCGCGGCCGGGTCGGCGAGCGCTTCTGTGTGCGCAACTCCGGCGCCACGGTCGTCGCCGAGGGCGTCGGCGACCACGGCTGCGAGTACATGACCGGCGGCCGGGCCGTCGTGCTCGGCGCGGTCGGGCGCAACTTCGCGGCCGGCATGTCCGGCGGCATCGCCTATCTGATCGATCTCGATCCCGCGTCGGTCAACCCCGGCTTTGTCGCGGTCGAGGAGCTTGACGAGAGCGACGCGGAGTGGCTGCACGGCGTGGTCCGCCGCCACGCCGAGGAGACCGGATCGACCGTCGCGGGCGCGCTGCTCAGTGACTGGGACGCCTCGCTCGCCCGCTTCAGCAAGATCATGCCCACCACCTACAAGGCCGTGCTCGCCGCCAAGGACGCCGCCGAGCGGGCCGGACTCTCCGAGTCCGAGACCCACGAGAAGATGATGGAGGCGGCGACCCATGGCTGATCCGAAGGGCTTTCTGACCACCCGGCGCGAGGTCGCGCGGACCCGCCCCGTCGAGACCCGGGTCAGGGACTGGAACGAGGTCTACGTCCCCGGCTCGCTCCTGCCCGTCATCAGCAAGCAGGCCGGGCGCTGCATGGACTGCGGCGTGCCGTTCTGCCACAGCGGCTGTCCGCTCGGGAACCTGATCCCCGAGTGGAACGACTACGCCTACCGCGGCGACTGGCGCGCGGCGAGCGAGCGGCTGCACGCGACCAACAACTTCCCCGAGTTCACCGGGCGGCTGTGCCCCGCGCCGTGCGAGTCCGCGTGCGTGCTCGGCATCAACCAGCCCGCCGTGACCATCAAGAACGTCGAGGTCACCATCGTCGACAAGGCGTGGGAGGCGGGCGTGATCACCCCGCAGCCCCCGCAGCGGCTCTCCGGCAAGACCGTCGCCGTCATCGGCTCGGGCCCCGCCGGGCTCGCCGCCGCCCAGCAGCTCACCCGGGCCGGGCACACCGTCGCCGTCTTCGAACGCGCCGACCGCGTCGGGGGGTTGCTGCGGTACGGCATCCCCGAGTTCAAGATGGAGAAGCGCCACCTCAACCGCCGCATCGAGCAGATGCGCGCGGAGGGCACCAAGTTCCGCACGGGCGTGGAGATCGGCAGGGACACCGACGCGGCGTCGCTGCGCAAGCGGTACGACGCGGTGGTCATCGCCGCGGGCGCCACCACCGCGCGCGACCTGCCGGTCCCGGGGCGTGAGCTGGGCGGCGTGCACCAGGCGATGGAGTATCTGCCGCTCTCCAACAAGGTGCAGGAGGGCGACCTGATCGCCTCGCCGATCTCCGCCGAGGGCAAGCACGTCGTGGTCATCGGCGGCGGCGATACCGGCGCCGACTGCGTCGGGACCGCGCACCGGCAGGGCGCGGCGTCCGTGACCCAGCTGGAGATCATGCCGCGCCCGTCGGACGAGCGGCCCGCCCACCAGCCGTGGCCCACGTTCCCCATGACGTTCAAGGTCACCTCCGCGCACGAGGAGGGCGGCGAGCGCGTCTACTCGGTGTCCACCACGCGCTTCGAGGGCGACGGGAACGGCGACGTGCAGTGGCTGCACCTCGTCGAGGTGGAGTTCGTGGCGGGCAGGCTCACGCGGAAGCCGGGCACCGAGCGCCGCATCCCGGCCCAACTGGTCACCCTGGCCATGGGGTTCACCGGCACCGACCAGGAGAACGGGCTGGTCGCGCAGTTCGGCCTCGACCTGGACGAGCGCGGCAACATCGCGCGGGACGCGTCCTACGCCACCAACGTGGACGGCGTGTTCGTCGCGGGGGACGCGGGGCGCGGGCAGTCGCTCATCGTCTGGGCCATCGCCGAGGGCCGCGCCGCGGCGCGGGGCGTGGACCGCTATCTGACGGGCGAGTCACGGCTGCCCTACCCGATCAGGCCCACCGACCGTTCGCTCGCCGTCTGAGCCGAAGTACCGCCCCCGGAAGGGCTTTTGGGCCTCTGGCCTGGACCAATGCGGTCAGAGGTCCAGCCCACAAACGGTGCCGTTCCGTGATGTGCGGACCTGGATCGGCCGTTCGCCGCGCTGTCACAATCAACGCCCATTCGATCGTTACGGAGGGGCGCTCGTATGCGGCAATCTCCCCGGGGGCGTTCCCCCTTCTCGCTCCTGTCGCGGCGTCGGCGCCTGCTCGCCGGCGCCGCGGCGCTGTCGCTCGGCCTGCTGACGGCCTGCGGCGGCGACGGTGACGACGGCTCCGACGGCGGAGGTCCGACCCTCGAGGTCTGGATCATGGAGGGCACCAACCCCGACGCCGAGCCCTATGTGGAGGCGCTGGAGGCCGCGTTCGGCGAGGAGACCGGCGCCTTGCTCGACGTGCAGTTCATCCAGTGGGCCGACGCGCACGACCGGTTCACCACGGCCATGGCGGGCGGTGAGCTGCCCGACGTGGCCGAGATAGGCACCACATGGGCGGCGGAGTTCGGCGCGGCCGGGGCGCTTGCCGACCTCTCGGGGAGCATCGACGAGGCGGGCCTCGGCGACGACCTGGTGCCGGGGCTCATCGACGCGGCCACCGTGGACGGGTCCGTCTACGGCATGCCGTGGTACGCGGGCATCCGCTCGCTCATGTACCGCGCGGATGTCTTCGCCGAGCACGACCTCCAACCGCCCACCACCTGGGACGAGTTGCGCGAGGTCGCGCTGCGACTGCGCGACCTCGAGCCCGACATGATCCCCTTCCCGGTCTCCGGCGGCAGCGAGTACGGCCTCTACCCGTTCATCTGGGGCGCGGGCGGCGAGATCGCCGAGCGGGACGGCGACGGCTGGCGTTCCACCATCAACTCCCCCGAGGCCGTCGAGGGGATCGAGTTCTACACGTCGCTGGCCACCGAGGACGGCCTCTCCGTCGCCGCCGCCGAGACCTGGCTCGAGACCGACCAGCTGGAGAGCTTCCAGAACGGCCAGGCGGCCATGGTCGTCAACGGCAACTGGACCGTGAACACGCTCATCCAGGCCGACCCCGCGTGGGCCGAGCAGGTCGGCGTGGTGCCGCTGCCCGGCCAGGAGAGCGGCTTCAGCCCGTCCTTCGTCGGCGGCTCGCTGCTCGGGGAGTTCACCAGTGACGAGCCCGAACTCGCCTGGCGGCTCATCGAGATGATGACCACGGGCGAGCTGGCCGCCCAATGGGCCGACCAGTCGGGGTACTTCCCCGGGCAGCAGTCGCTGCTCGAGGAGGTCCAGGGGGAGGAAGAGCCGCTGGTGGCGCCGTTCGCCCGGCAGATGCTCGAGGCGGGCGCCGCGCTCCCGGTGACCGAGCTGTACGGGCAGGTCCAGGGCGAGCAGATCGTCCAGGGCATGCTCCAGCGGATCCTCTCGGGCGACCAGAGCCCCCAGGAGGCCGCCGACGAGGCCGCCGCGGCCATGGACGAGACCTTTGGCGGCTGATCCGAGGAAGGCCGGGCCCGCCGCGCCCAGGGCCCGTGCCGCGCG
Organism: Streptomyces radicis; assembly: GCF_003626575.1. Classification (GTDB taxonomy): domain Bacteria; phylum Actinomycetota; class Actinomycetes; order Streptomycetales; family Streptomycetaceae; genus Streptomyces; species Streptomyces radicis. The sequence goes on from NZ_RBDY01000036.1 coordinate 38,274, forward strand.
CCGCGCGGCATGGGCCCGCGCCTCGCGCCCCTGGCTGCTGCTCGCCCCGGCGCTCGCCGTGCTCGCGGTGCTGCTGTTCTGGCCGCTGGTGCGCGTGCTGCTGCTGTCGTTCCAGGACTACGGGCTGCGGCAGATCAACACCGGCGAGAGCAACTACACAGGTCTCGACAACTACCGCGAGATCCTGGGCGATTCGTTCCTGTGGACCACGGTGCTGCCCAACACCGTGGGGTTCGCGGCGACGTGTGTGACCCTCACCGTGGTGGTCGGCACCCTGGTCGCGCTGCTGCTGCAACGCCTCGGGCGCGCGTGGCGGGCCATCTGCTCGACGGCGATCATGATGGCCTGGGCGATGCCCGCGGTGACCGGCACCTATGTGTGGATCTGGGTGTTCGACCCGCTCAACGGCGTGGTCAGCGGCGGCCTCGACGGGCTCGGGCTGATCGAGCCGCGCGAGACCAACTGGTTCACCGACCGCTGGTCGTTCTACGCGATCGCCACGCTCAACGTCGTCCACCACGGCTTCCCCTTCGTGGCCATCACCGTCTACGCGGCGCTGCTGACCATCCCGCGCGAGCTGCCCGAGGCGGCGACGGTGGACGGGGCGAACGCCTGGCAGCGGTTCTGGCACCTCACCGTCCCGACCATAAGGCCGGTCTTCATGGTGGTGACGATCCTGTCGATCATCTGGGACTTCAAGGTCTTCGCGCAGATCTACCTCATGCCGGGCGGCGCGGGCGCCAACCCCGACGTCCTCAACCTCGGCGTGTGGTCCTACATCGAGTCCTTCAGCCGCAACCAGTACGGCCTCGGCTCGGCCATCGCGGTCCTGCTCACGCTGCTGCTGCTCGCCATCACCGTCGTCTATGTGCGGGCCCTGTCCAAGGAGTCCGACGAGGGGGACGCCCCGTGACCCGCCGCACCTCCACCGCGGGAAGGATCGGCATCGCCGCGGCCGTGACGGCGCTGCTCGCGTTCACGCTCTTCCCCGTCTACTGGATGATCTCCTCCGCGTTCGACCCCGAGGCGGACCACCGCGGCTCCGAGGTGCTGCCCTCGGGGTTCACCCTCGACCACTTCTCCCATGTGCTCGACGACGGCGAGTTCGGCCGGTATCTGGCCAACTCCGCGCTGGTGGGCCTCGGCACGGTGCTGCTCTCCGGGCTGCTCGCGCTCTTCGCGGCCGTCGCGGTGGCCCGCTTCCGCTTCCGGCTGCGCACCCAGGTGCTGGTGATGATCCTGGTGGTGCAGATGGTGCCGCTCGAGGCGTTGGTCATCCCGCTGTTCCTCCAGATGCGCGACCTGGAGCTGCTCAACAGCCTGATCGGCCTGACGATCGTCTACCTGGCGTTCTCGCTGCCGTTCGCCGTCTGGACGCTGCGCGGCTTCGTCGCCGCGGTGCCGAGGGAGGTCGAGGAGGCGGCGTACCTGGACGGCTGCGGCTGGTGGGGGATGTTCTCCCGGATCCTGCTGCCGCTCGTCGCCCCCGGGCTCGTGGCCACGAGCGTCTTCGCGTTCATCGTCGCCTGGAACGAGTTCGTCTTCGCGTTCGTCTTCATGCAGGACGACAGCAAGTACACCGCGGCCGTCGGGCTGCACCGCTTCTTCGGCCAGTACAGCACCGACTGGGGCGCGGTCATGGCGGGCTCGACGCTGATCACGCTGCCCGTCCTGATCTTCTTCGTCCTGGTGCAGCGCCGCCTGGCCGGGGGCCTGGCGGCGGGCGCGATCAGGTGAGCCCGCCGCATAGGGTGGGGCGCATGAACAGCGTTGACGACCGGGATCACGTTGACAACCAGGATCACGGGGACAACCGGGATCACGGGGACAACCGGGATCACGGGGACGACCGGGACGACCTGGACGAGTCCGTCCGCGCGGAGCTCGAGCAGCTGCGGGACAGCATCGACAACATCGACGCCGCCGTCGTCCACATCCTGGCCGAGCGCTTCAAGGCGACGCAGCGGGTCGGGCGGCTCAAGGCCGAGCACCGGCTCCCGGCCGCCGACCCGGCGCGCGAGGCGCGCCAGATCAAGCGGCTGCGGCAGCTCGCGGAGAGCGCCAAGCTGGATCCGGCGTTCGCCGAGAAGCTGCTCAACTTCATCATCGCCGAGGTGATCCGCCATCACGAGACGCTCGCGAGCGAGTCCGTGACCGGTGGCGGATCACCGTCGGGCGACCGGCGGTAGGCCCGGGCGGGCCGCGCTCGGCCCGCGTACCCGGCGAGCACCGAGGTGAACTCCCGGGGCCGCTGACAGCCGTCAGGACATTGGACTGGACCAATCGCGTCGGCGGGGAGTTCCGGTACGCCGTCCGCTGCGGCACGATGATCCCCATGGCCACACTGACACGCAGCGAAGCGGAAGACCGCGCCCGCCTCATCGAGGTCCGCCGGTACGCGATCGACCTCGACTTCACCGGCGGCGAGGAAACGTTCACCTCCGCCACCACGATCCGCTTCCACGCGCGCCAGGCCGGGGACACCTTCGCCGAGTTGCGGCCCACCGCCGTGCACCGCGCCACCCTCGACGGCGAGGACCTCGACCCCGCGGCGTTCGCCGACGGGCGCATCGCGCTGACCGGCCTCGCCGAGGGCGAGCACGAGCTGTCCGTCACCGCCGACCTGCCCTACTCGCGCACCGGCGAGGGCATCCACCGCTTCACCGACCCCGCCGACGGGCTCACCTACCTCTACAGCATGTGCTGCATGACCGAGAGCCCCCTGGTCTACGCGGCGTTCGACCAGCCCGACCTCAAGGCCGTCTTCGACGTCACCGTCACCGCGCCCGAGGACTGGACGGTGCTGGGCAACGGCGTCGCAACGCGCGTCGACGGCGAGCCGGGGCGCTGGATCTGCGCCACCACGCCGCCGCTGAGCACCTATCTGATGGCCGTCGTCGCGGGCCCCTACCACTCGGTGCGCACCGAGCACGCGGGCCTGCCGTTCGGGCTGCACGTGCGGCGTTCGCTGGCCGAGCACCTCGACAAGGACGCGGACGAGCTGTTCGACCTCACCAGGCGCTGCTTCGACCGGTACGCCGAGCTGTACGACGAGCCCTACCCGTTCGACTCCTACGACCAGGCGTTCGTCCCCGAGTTCAACGCGGGCGCCATGGAGAACCCCGGACTCGTCACCCTGCGCGACGAGTTCATCTATCGCTCGGCCGTCACCGAGACCCAGCGCCAGACGCGCGGCGTCGTCATCGCGCACGAGATGGCCCACATGTGGTTCGGCGACCTGGTCACCCTGCGCTGGTGGGACGACATCTGGCTGAACGAGTCGTTCGCCGAGTTCATGGGGTACCAGGTCATCGACGACACGACCGACTACGCGCCGTGGACCGAGTTCGCCGTCGCCCGCAAGACGTGGGGGTACGACGCCGACCAGCGCCCGACCACCCACCCCGTCGCCCCCGAGCCCGACGCGGTGCCCGACACGGCGTCGGCCTGGCTCAACTTCGACGGCATCTCGTACGCCAAGGGCGCGTCGGCGCTGCGTCAACTGGTCACCTGGCTCGGCGAGAAGGACTTCGTCGCCGGGATCAACGACCACTTCGCCCGCCACCGGTTCGGCAACGCGACCCTCGCCGACTTCATCGGCTCCATGGCCCGCGCCTCGGGCCGCCCCGTGCCCGAGTGGGCCGACCGCTGGCTGCGCACGAGCGGCCCCGACACGCTCGCCCCCGAGGTCATCGACGGCGCGGGGGAGTGGCGGCTGCGGCTCGCGCACTCCGGGGGGCGCCCGCACCGGCTCACGCTCGGGGCGTACGACGAGGAGGAGGGGCGCGCGGTCCTCCGCGAGCGCCACAACCTCGACCTGCCCGCCGCCGACGGCACCGCCGAGCGCGCCTTTCCCGGGGCCAGGCCCGCGCTGCTCGTGGTCAACGACGGCGACCTCACCTATGCCAAGGTGCGGCTCGACCGCGCCTCGCGCGAGACGGCGCTGCGCGTTCTCCCCACCCTGCCTGACCCGTTGACCAGGACCGTCGTCTGGGCCTCGCTGCGCGACATGGTGCGCGACGGCGAGCTCGACCCGCTCCTGTACGCCGACGCGGCCCGCCGCCTGCTCCCAGACGAGCCCGCCACCGCGCTCGTGGAGTCGGTCATCGACTTCGCCAGCGGCCAGGTCGCGGGCGTCTACCTCGCGGGCGGGCGGCGGGCCACCGCGCTGCGCCTCGTCGGCGACCTCGCCGCCGAGCTGCTCGGCCCCGCCGCTACCGACCCCACCCGCCGCCTGATCGCGGCGCGGGCGGCGATCGGCGCCGCCACCGAGCCCGGCGAGCTGCGCGCGTGGTGGGAGGCGGGCACGGTCCCCGGCGGGCCGCACCTCGACCCCGAGCTGCGCTGGCTGCTGCTGCACCGGCTCGCCGTCCTCGGCGCCACCACGCGCGAGGAGATCGCGGCCGAGGCCGCGCGCGACGCCACCGCCGTGGGCGAGGAGGGCGCGGCCCGCTGCCGCGCCGCCCTGCCGGACGCGGAGGCCAAGGCCGCCGCGTGGGAGGCGATGTTCGACCCCGCCGACCGGCTGTCCAACTACCTCTTCGTCGCGACTGCCCAGGGCTTCTGGCACCCCGAGCACGAGGAGCTGCTCACGCCCTACGTCGAGCGCTACTTCCCGGCCGCCACCGCCCTGGCCGCCCGCCGCGGCCACACCCTGGGCGTGATGGCCGCGCGGTACGCCTACCCCGCGGCGATCGTCGGCAAGGAGACCGCCAGGCTGACCGAGGAGTGGCTGCGCGACCACGAGCCCGTCCCCGCCCTGGCCCGCGGTCTGGTCAACCAGCTGGACGACATGCGGCGCGCGCTCGACGTGCGGCACGCGTTCAGGAGGGGCGGCCTGTGACCGCCGGGCGCGGCGGTCCGCGACGGGTGTGACGCTCCGGGATCCCACGCCTCGGGGAGCGTTCGGGAACACTTCGGCGGTCCGTTAACTCGTTGGGGGGAACGGCTCGCAACGCCGGGACCGCGCCGGGGGCGCCCGCGTAGCTTGTGCCCGTCCGGCCCAAGCCGGCGCCCCCACGCACCCGAGAGAGACCGAAGCATGGCCGCGCCCCCCACCCCCGACCCCACCCTGCTCGCGGGCGGCCCCGCCGGGCCCCGCGCCCTGCGTCCCCTGGTGGAGACCGTTCTCGCCGCCCTCGCCGATGGCGCTGCCGCGCGCTGCGGGCCGCTGCCCCGCGGCGGCCCCGACGCCGTCACCCGTCGGCTGCTGACCCGCTACGGCGCCGCGCTCCCGGCGCAGGGCACCGGCGCGCACGACGCGCTGCACTCCCTGGTGACCGCACTCGCCGAGGGCGCCGCCGACCCGGCCGACCCCCACTGCGCGGCCCATCTGCACGCCCCGCCGCTGGCCGTCGCCGCCGCGGCCGACCTGGCCGCGGCGGCGCTCAACCCCTCGATGGACTCGTGGGACCAGGCCCCCGCCGCGTCCGTCCTCGAACGCCATCTCACCGGCGCGCTCGCCGCGTTGGTCCACCCCGCGGGTCCCGCGCCCGACGCCCTGGTCACCACGGGAGGCACCGAGGCCAACCTCCTGGGCGCCCTTCTCGCCCGCGAGCGCCTCGGCCCCCGGCTGACCCTGGTGTGCGGGGCCAACGCCCACCACAGCGTCCGGCGCGCGGCCTGGCTGCTCGGCCTTCCCGCGCCCCTCGTGCTGCCCACGCCCACCGGCGCCCTCGACCCCGGCGCCGTCGCCGCGGCCCTCGACCGCCTCGACGCGGCCGGGGCGGCCCGCGCCCTGGTCGTGGCCACCGCGGGCACCACCGACGCCGGGCTCATCGACCCGCTGCCCGGGCTCGCCGACGCCCTCGCCGCCCACCGCGCCCGAGGGGCCGCGGCGCTGCACGTCGACGCGGCCTACGGCGGCCCGCTGCTGCTGAGCGACGCCCACCGGGCCAAGGTCGCCGGGCTCGACCGCGCCGACTCCGTGACGCTCGACCTGCACAAGCTGGGCTGGCAGCCGGTCGCCGCCGGTCTTCTGACCGTCCCCGACACCGCGTGGCTGGCCGCGCTGACCCAGCGCGCCGACTACCTCAACGCCGAGGACGACACCGAGGCGGGGCTGCCCGACCTGCTCGGCCGCTCGCTGCGCACCACGCGCCGCCCCGACATCCTCAAGATCGCCGTGACCATACGCGCCCTCGGCACCACGGGCCTCGCCGCGCTGGTGGACAGCGTGTGCGACGCCGCGCGCGCCCTGGCCGCCCTGGTCGCCGCCGAGCCGCGGCTGACCCTGTGGGCCCGGCCCACCATCTCCACCGTGCTCTTCCGCCCCGCGGGCGCGGCCGACGAGCAGGTCGCCGCCATCCGCCGTCGGCTGCTCGCCGAGGGCCGCGCCGTCCTGGGCCGCGCCTGCGCGCTCGACGCGGCCGGGCGCCCGGCGCTGTGGCTGAAGGCCACCCTCCTCAACCCCCAGGCGCAGCACAGCGACCTGGCCGCCCTGATCAAGCTCGTCCTCGACCAGGCGGACCACACCACAGAGCCCGAGCACCCCGAGCATGAAAGCCCCGCGAAGGACGGCAGCCGATGACCCCCGTGGACCCGCACGCCCCGTTCGACCTCATCGGCATCGGCATCGGCCCCGCCAACCTCTCGCTCGCCGCCCTCGCCCAGGGCAGGCCCGACCTGCGCACCGCGTGGTTCGAGCGCGAGGCGGCGTTCCACTGGCACCCCGGGCTGCTGATCGAGGGCACCACGCTGCAAGTCCCGTTCCTGGCCGACCTGGTGACCCTCGCCGACCCGACGAGCCCCTATGGCTTCCTCAGCTATCTGCGGCACCAGCAGCGGCTGTTCCCCTTCTACGTCGCCGAGCGGTTCCACATCCCGCGCGCCGAGTACGACGCGTACTGCCGCTGGGTCACGGGCCAGCTGCCCGGGCTGTTCTTCGGCCACCACGTGGACGGCGTGCGGTGGAGCGCCGAACGTGCCGTCTTCGAGCTCGACATCACCAGGCTCGGGCCCGACGGGGCGCCCGTCGAGGCGACCCGCGCGCACGCCCGCCATCTCGCCGTCGGCATCGGCACCGCACCGCACGTCCCCGAGCCGCTGCGCCCGCTGGCCGACTCGTCCGCCGTGCCCGTGATCCACTCCGCCGACTACCTCGACCACCGCGAGCGGCTCCTCGCCCTCGACCACCTCACGGTCGTCGGCTCGGGCCAGTCGGGCGCCGAGGTCTTCCTCGACCTGCTGCGCCGCCGCGCCCCCGGCCGCGAGGGGCTGCACTGGATCACCCGCAGCCCCGCGTTCGCGCCCATGGAGTACAGCAAGCTCGGCCTCGAGCACTTCACGCCCGACTACACGCGGTACTTCCACGGGCTGCCCGAGCCGGTGCGCGACCGGCTGCTGGCCCGGCAGGGCCAGCTGTACAAGGCGATCGACGCCGGGACCCTGGCCGCCATCCACGACGAGCTGTACGAGCACGGCCTGCGCGCCGGTTGGCCCGACGCGACGCTGCTGCCAGGCGTCGCCGTCCGCACCGCGGGCCGCACGGGCACCGCGGAGATCGAGCTGCACCTGGAGCACGCGGACTCGGAGGAGCGCAGCAGGCTGCGCACCGCGGGGCTCGTGCTGGCCACGGGATATCGCGAACGGCCCCTCGCCCCGCTGCTCTCGGCCCTCGAGCCCGGGCTGCGCAGGGACGCGGCGGGGCGGCCCGAGGTGACCGAGGACTACCGGCTGGTGCTCGATCCGGCCGTCACGGGCGCGGTGTTCGCGCAGAACGCCGAGCTGCACACCCATGGCGTCGGCGCCCCGGACCTCGGCCTGGTCGCGCACCGGGCGGCCACGATCCTCAACGCCCTGCCGGGCGGCGAGCGCTATCCGCTGCCCACGCGCACCGCGTTCACGACCTTCGGCCTCGCACCCGCCGGCGCACGCCGGGTCCCGGCGCAGCGTTTCGTGGCGGAAAGCGCTGGGCAGATTACCACTCGATAAAAGGTCTCTGCCGATGTCCCGGGTGAATAAGGGCTCATAAGAGCGGGCCCCCGCTCATAATTGAAAAGTTCCCCGGTCTTGTCGGTCTCTCTTTAAATCCCGGCCTCCGTGTGGTCACTTCCGGATAGCTCTCTACTGGCCGGTAGCTCCTATGGTTGCCATATGCGCCGAGCGAAAATCGTTTGCACACTTGGGCCTGCCACCGACTCATATGAGCGCATCGCCGCGCTCGTCGACGCGGGGATGAACGTAGCCCGGCTCAATCTCAGCCATGGCGCTCACCGAGAGCACGAAGTGCGCTACCAGCGGGTGCGCCGCGCCGCCGAGGAATTGGGGCGCAGCGTCGGAATCATGGCGGATCTCCAGGGCCCGAAGATTCGGCTCGGCAGCTTCCGTGAAGGGCCCGTGCTCCTGGAGACCGGCGACGAATTCACCATCACGACCGAGGACGTCGCGGGCGACCAGGACCACTGCGGCACCACCTACGCCGGGCTGCCCGGCGATGTCGCCCCGGGCGAGCGGATCCTGGTGGACGACGGCCGCGTCGCCCTCGAGGTCGTCGCGGTCGAGGGCCCCCGTGTGCGCACGCGCGTCGTCGAGGGCGGCCTGGTCTCCGACCACAAGGGCCTCAACCTCCCTGGCGTCTCGGTCTCCGTCCCCGCGCTCTCCACCAAGGACATCGACGATCTGCGGTGGGCCCTGCGCGCGGGCGTCGACATCATCGCCCTCTCCTTCGTGCGCGGCGGCGACGACATCAAGGACGTCCACCACGTGATGGCCGAGGAGGGCCGCTTCCTGCCGGTGATCGCCAAGATCGAGAAGCCGCAGGCCGAGGAGAACCTCCAGGACATCGTGGACGCCTTCGACGGCATCATGGTCGCCCGCGGCGACCTGGGCGTCGAAGTCCCGCTCGAGGCCGTGCCGATGGTGCAGAAGCGGGCGGTCAAGCTCGCCAAGCGGAACGCCAAGCCCGTGATCGTGGCGACGCAGATGCTCGACTCGATGATCGAGTCCTCGCGGCCCACGCGCGCCGAGGCGTCCGACGTGGCCAACGCCGTGATGGACGGCACGGACGCGGTGATGCTCTCCGGCGAGACCAGCGTGGGCCGTTACCCCGTGGAGACCGTCCGCACGATGAGCCGCATCGTGTGCGCCGCCGAGGAGGAGCTGCTCGCGCGCGGCCTCACGCCGCTCGACCAGGGCACCAAGCCCCGCACCCAGGGCGGCGCCGTGGCCAGGGCCGCCGCGGAGATCGGCGACTTCCTCGACGCCAAGCTGCTGGTGGCGTTCACGCAGAGCGGGGACACCGCGCGCAGGCTCTCGCGGTCGCGTTCGCCGATCCCCGTGGTGGCGTTCACGCCCGACCCGGCCACGCACGCGCAGCTGACGCTGACCTGGGGGGTGGAGACGCACCTGGTCCCGGCCGTGCAGACCACGGACGAGATGGTGGCACAGATGGACGAGCAGCTGCTGAGTATCGGGCGCTGTCGCAAGGGCGAGATCGTGGTGATGACGGCGGGCTCGCCGCCCGAGACGCCCGGCACGACCAACCTGGTCCGGGTCCATCACGTCGGCGAGGACGACTCGCCGCACTGATCAGGGCGCCGTGCCCATCAGTGCCGGGTGCGGGATTCGAACCCGCATGCCCTCACGGGCAGAGGTGTTTGAGACCTCCGTGTATACCGGTTCCACCAACCCGGCGAGTGACGCGGTCAGTGTAGCCGCTCGGCCGCCGCGTGAGCGACTGGGTACTCTCATGGGTGGCCCAGCCGGCAGGAAACGAGGAGCACCGTGAGCACCCCCGACGTCCCTGACGAGCCCACCACCCCGGCGGAAGCCGCGGACGAGGCGGCTCATGTCCCGCCCCACACCACGCGCGTGGTCATCGCCGAGGACGAGGCACTGATCCGGCTCGACCTCAAGGAGATGCTCGAGGAGGAGGGCTACACCGTCGTCGGGGAGGCGGGGGACGGTGAGCGCGCGGTCGAGCTGGCCAGGGAGCTACGGCCCGACCTGGTGATCCTCGACGTGAAGATGCCCGTCATGGACGGGATCTCCGCCGCCGAGAAGATCGCGGGGGAGTCCCTCGCGCCCGTCCTGATGCTGACCGCGTTCTCCCAGCGCGACCTGGTCGAACGGGCGAGGGACGCGGGCGCGATGGCGTACCTCGTCAAGCCGTTCAGCAAGAGCGACGTGGTGCCCGCGATCGAGATCGCCGTCTCCCGCTTCCAGGAGCTGACCGCGCTCACCAAGGAGGTCGCCGACCTCGCGCAGCGGCTGGAGACGCGGAAGTTGGTGGACCGCGCCAAGAGCGTGCTCCAGACCCAGTACGGGCTGACCGAGCCCGCGGCGTTCCGCTGGATCCAGAAGACGTCGATGGACCGCAGGCTGTCCATGCACCAGGTCGCCGAGGCCGTGATCCAGGACGCCGAGGAGAAGCGGCAGAAGCAGCAGAAGCAGCGATCCGAGTAGCCGAACGCCTTTCGCGCGGCTCGTGCAAAGGTTCGCAGTGAGTTAACAGCGCGTTAAAACGCCCGAAAAGCGACGTCGCTCCCCGCGTTCCCCTTCGGTGGGGGGCGTGCGGGGGGCGCGCTTCGGGCCGGTCCGGGATGAGCGGATCTTGCCCGTAACGTCCGCTCACCGGTGCGCCGTGTTCTGTTTCCGGCGTATGCCACAGGTCACGAGGCGATCACATCTGTCGCGACAGTGTGTTCGTGCAGCGTGTGGGGCAATAGATTCCGCTGCACGCCGCATCGGTGTGCCGTGAGCACTAGGGAAGCCGTGCGGCCTCGACATGACGGCCTCGCTCCAGGGGGTTTTCCACGTGCTCAACAAGTCCATCGTGAGACTCGCGATACCGGTCGCCATCGGGGCACTCGCGCTCACCGCTTGCGGAAGTGACGAAGGGGACGGTGGTGGGGCGTACAAGATCGCGTACCAGGGCCCGCTGTCCGGCACCAACGTCGCGCTCGGCGAGAACATGCAGAACGGCATTCAGCTCGCCATCGACGAGGCCAACGAGAGCGGTGAGTACGACTTCGAGATCGAGTACTTCGCCGCCGACGACCGCGGCGCCGAGGGCGATGCCACCACCGCGGCCCAGACCGCGATCGACGACGCCGACGTGATGGCGGTCGTCGGCCCGGCGTTCTCGGGACCCGCCAACATCTCGGCGCCGCTCTACGGCCAGGCCGGGCTCGCCGCCGTGTCCTCGTCGGCGACCCTCCCCGCGCTCACCGAGCAGGGCTTCCAGACCTTCCTGCGCGCCGTGCCCAACGACAACGCCCAAGGCCTGGCCATGTCGGACTTCCTCGTCGGCCAGGACGGCGTCGAGAACGTCATGGTGATCAGCGACTCCACCCCGTACGGCGAGGGCCTCTCGGACGTCGCCCAGTCCGAGCTCGAGGGCGCCGGGGTCACGGTCGAGCGCGAGACCGTTCCGGCCGACACCGTCGACTACGGCAGCGCCGCGCGCACGGTCGTGGACTCGGGGGTGGACGCGCTCATCTACGCGGGTTACTACGAGGGTCTCGCGCCGTTCGCCACCCGCCTCGCCGAGGCCGGCTTCGACGGCATCGGGATCTCGGGTGACGGCTCGAACGACGACGAGCTGATCAACCTCGCCGGTGACTCCGTCGAGGGCTGGTACCTCACGTGTCCGTGCACCGACGCGGCGGAGGAGCAGGCCACCGCCGAGTTCGCCGAGCGCTACGAGGCGGCCTACGACACCCCGCCCGGCACCTACTCCGCGGAGTCGTACGACGTCGCCAACATGATCATCGAGACCATCGCTGGGCTCGGTGACGACGTCAGCCGCCAGGCCGTGTACGAGGCGCTCGCCGGCGCCGAGTACGAGGGCCTGACGAAGACGTTCGCGTTCGACGAGAACGGCGAATTCACCAATACGGCGATCTTCATGTACCAGGTCGAGGGCGGCCAGCGCGGCTACCTCGGCCCGGTCGAGGAACTGGCCGCCGGCTGAGCCCGCAGGCCCGGCGGGGCGGGGCGCCACCCGCTCCGCCCGCCGGGCCACCACGCATCGCCGCTCGTTCCCACAAGGAAGTCAGTTCCCATGTCCCTTTCCGATATCTGGGACGTCCTCGTCCTGGGGCTGGTGCTCGGCTCGCTCTACGCCGTCATCGCCATCGGCTACACGCTCGTCTACGGCGTGCTGCAACTGCTGAACTTCGCGCACAGCGAGGTCTTCATGGCCGGGGGCTTCGGAGGCGTCATCGCCCTCACCCTCATCGAACCGGCCGTGGACCCCTCGGGCCTGCAATCGGCGCTCTATGTGCTCCTCGGTATTCTGGGTGGAGCCATTCTGGGTGGCCTTGTCGCATTCGGTCTTGAAAAGGCCGCCTATCGCCCGTTGCGCAGACGCAACGCCCCGCGCCTGGTCTTCCTGATCACGGCGATCGGCGCCTCGTTCTTTCTCTACAACCTGGCCGGCAAGATGTTCGGGCGCTATCCGCTGCCCATGCCGACGATGTACGAGAACAGGCAGGTGTTCGAGATCTTCGGCACCTCGGTCAGCGTGACCCAGCTGCTGATCCTGGTCGCCGGGCTCCTCATGCTCGTGACGGTCGACTTCGTGGTGAACCGCACCAAGCTCGGCTCGGGCATCAGGGCGGTCGCCCAGGACCCCGAGGTGGCGTCGCTGATGGGCGTCGACATCGACAAGGTGGTGTCGAGGACGTTCGTGCTCGGCGGGCTGATGGGCGGCGTGGCGGGGTTCCTGTTCGGCACCAACCTCCAGGTCGAGTACACGATGGGCTTCCTGCCCGGCATCACCGCGTTCGCCGCCGCCGTCCTCGGCGGCATCGGCAACGTGCGGGGCGCCATGCTCGGCGGGCTCACCCTCGGCGTCGTCGAGTCGTTCACGGTGGAGCTGTGGGGCGACGGCTGGCGCTACGTCGGCGCGTTCGTGGTGCTGGTGCTCGTGCTGATGTTCAGGCCGACGGGAATTCTCGGTGAGCGTGTGGGGAGGACGGCATGAGCGCCCAGGCTCCCGCCAAGGGACGGCCATCGGCTGCCAAGCTGCGGCAGCGGGCCTGGTACCGGCATCCGCGCTGGGGCAGGCTCACCGCCCTGGTGATCACCGCCCTGGTGGTCGCCCAGGTCACCGGCGAACAGGGCGTGCGCGGTGACCTCTTCGCCGCCCTCGAGGCCAACTTCACCGGCTCGGGCGTGTGGATCTGGCTCGGCGTCTTCGTCGCGATCTGGCTGGTCCGCGAGTTCGCGCACGACGTGATCAAGGCGTTCACCTCCTCCGTCAAGCAGGAGGCCGCGCGCCCGGTCGACAGCCCCAAGGAGCTGGCGCCCAGCGGGGGTTACTCCCTGGGCCGCGTCCATGTGTGGCTGCCAGCGCTGATCGCCAGGACGGTGCGGCTCGGCAACGCCGTGCTGCGCGACAACAGGAACATCAGGTACGCGGCCCTCGGCGGCCTGCTGATCTTCCTGGTGCTGCTGCCCCTCATGGTGACCACCCGCTGGCAGCAGGTCATGGTCGACCAGATCGGCATGTTCGTGCTCGTCGCCATCGGCCTCAACGTGGTCGTCGGCTGGGCCGGCATGCTGGACCTCGGCTTCATCGCGTTCTTCGCGATCGGCGCCTACAGCGCGGCCTACTGGACCGGCGGGCTGCCGGTCGAGCCGCCCGTCGAGCTGAACAACTTCCTGGTGATCCCGCTCGCCGTGGTCACCTGCCTGATCGCCGGAATCCTGCTCGGCGCGCCGACACTGAGGCTGCGCGGCGACTATCTGGCGATCGTGACGCTCGGCTTCCACGAGATCGTCTACCTGACCGCGCGGAACTGGAACGACTTCACCGGCGGCACGAGAGGCGCCCAGACGGACCGTTTCTCCGTGGACCTGGGCTTCTGGTCCTACGAGTGGGGCCTCGACCCACAGCCCTACTACTGGCTGCAACTGGCGTTCGTCGTCGCGGTGCTCGCGCTGTTCCTGCGCCTCGAGCACTCCCGCGTCGGCCGCGCCTGGACCGCCATCAGGGAGGACGAGGTCGCCGCGGCGGCCACCGGCGTGGACACCGTCCGCTTCAAGCTGCTGGCGTTCGCCATCGGCGCGTCCACCTCGGGCATCGCGGGCGTCGTCTACGCGAGCAAGCTCGGCTACATCAACTCCGAGATGTTCATGGTGCTGCTGTCCGTGCTCGCCCTGTCCTATGTCGTCTTCGGCGGCATGGGCTCGATCCCCGGCGTGCTGCTCGGCACGGCGATCCTGGTCTGGCTGCCCGAGGCGCTGCGCGACACCGTCGACCCGCAGGACCGTTACATGTACCTCGGCGGGCTGCTGGTCGTGATGATGATCTACCGGCCGCAGGGCCTGCTGCCCTCGCGACGACGGCAGCGCGAGCTGAAGATGGCCGAGGAGGGCGCCGGGGGCGCCGACGCCCTGGGGGCGCAGCCTGGAGGTGCGCGGGGATGACGACCGAGTTGAAGAAGGACGCCGAGGCCGGGGTGGGCGGTGACGTCCTCGACGCCAGCGGCATCACCCTCCGCTTCGGCGGCCTGACCAGCCTCGACGATGTGGCGCTGCGCATGGCGCGCGGCGAGATCCTGGCGGTCATCGGGCCCAACGGGGCGGGCAAGACCTCCCTGTTCAACTCGTTGACCGGCGCCTATGTCCCGCAGGAGGGGAGGATCACCTTCCGTCCGAGGAGCGGCGGCGAGCACGAGCTGCGCGGCCGCAAGCCGCACAAGGCCAGCCGCCTCGGGGTGGCGCGGACGTTCCAGAACATCCGCCTCTTCGGCGCGTTGACCGTGCTGGAGAACGTCAAGATCGCCGTGGAGACGCGGCAGAAGACCGACCCGATCTCGATCATGCTCGGCCTGCCCAACGCGCGGCGCGACGAGCGGGAGAGCGACCGCAAGGCGCACGAGGTGCTGCGCTTCGTGGGCCTCGACCACCGGATGAACGAGATCGCCGCCGCGCTCAGCTACGGCGAGCAGCGGCGCCTGGAGATCGCGCGGGCGCTGGCCACCAGGCCGGAGCTGCTGCTGCTCGACGAGCCGGCGGCGGGCACCAACCCCACGGAGAAGCGCGACCTCGAGGGCCTGATCCGGCGGATCAACACCGAGCTGTCCGTGAGCGTGCTGCTGATCGAGCACGACATGCGGCTGGTGATGTCGGTGGCCGACCGGGTCGTGGTGCTCAACTTCGGCCGGAAGATAGCCGAGGGCACTCCAGGCGAGGTCCAGCAGGACCCCGCGGTGATCGAGGCGTACCTGGGCACGTCGGGCGAGGAGGATCGCGCCCTGGTGGCCGAGATGGTCGCCGAGCACGAGGCGGAGCAGGGCGCGGTGCCCGCGGACGTCCCGGGCCCCCGGGACACCCCGGAGCCCGAGGGCGCCGCGAAGGACGAGGAGGAGCGGTCGTGAGCGTCGGACTCGACAAGGAGGCGGGGGCGGCGCCCGTTCCCGAGGACGGCTCGCCCGCCCTGCTCGAACTGCGGGACCTGCACGTCTTCTACGGCGCGATCGAGGCGCTCAAGGGCGTCAGCCTGACCGTGGCCGAGGGCGAGGTGGTGGCCCTGCTCGGCGGCAACGGCGCGGGCAAGTCCACCACGCTCAAGACCGCGTCCGGCATGATGGCGCCCCGCACCGGCGAGGTGTGGCTGCGCGGCGAGCGCGTCGACGGCATCAAGTCGCACGAGCTGGTGCGGTTCGGCATCGGGCACGTCCCCGAGGGGCGCCGCGTGTTCCCGCGGATGACCGTCCTCGAGAACCTGAGGATGGGCGCCTACCGGCTGCGCCGCCCCGACCCGGCCGACATCGACCGCGTGTTCACGCTGTTCCCGGTGCTGGCCCAGCGGCGCAAGCAGGTCTCGGGCACCCTCTCGGGCGGCGAGCAGCAGATGCTCGCGATCGGCCGCGCCCTCATGGGCAAGCCGGAGCTGCTGCTGCTCGACGAGCCGTCGATGGGCCTGGCGCCGCTGATCGTCCAGCAGATCTTCGAGATCCTCAAGGAGATCAACGACCAGGGCACCACGCTGCTGCTGGTCGAGCAGAACGCCTCGCAGGCGCTCCAGCTCGCCGACCGCGGCTATGTCCTGGAGACCGGCTCGGTCGTGATGGCCGACGAGGCGTCGGCCCTGCTCGCCGACCCGCGGATCCGCGCCGCCTACCTGGGCGAGGCGGCCGAGTGACGCCGTGACGCGGCGCCCGCGTTCGGGCCCTCGGGGTCAGGACGCGGGCGCCGCGTCGCCGGGGTCGGCCGCCCGCGGGCTGACGGCGGGGCGCAGGGCGCAGGTCAGGCGGGCGGTGCAGACGCGCTTGCCCGCCTCGTCCGTGATGGTGATGTCGTACGTCGCCGAGGTGCGCCCGGTGTGCGCGGGCGTGGCCACGCCCGTCACCAGACCCGAGCGGACGGCGCGGTGGTGCGTGCAGTTGAGGTCCACGCCCATGGCGACCTTGTTCGGCCCGGCGTGCAGCATCGCGCCCACCGAGCCCAGCGTCTCGGCGAGCACCGCCGAAGCGCCGCCGTGCAGCAGCCCGTACGGCTGTGTGTTGCCCTCGACCGGCAGGGTGCCGATCACCTTCTCCGGCGATGCCTCGAGCACGGAGACGCCCATCCGCTCGCCGAGCGACCCGGCGGAGAAGAGCGCGGCCACGTCGAGGCCGAGCCCGGCCCACTGATCGACGACGTGCGGCGGGAAGTGCGTCGTGATGCGGTCACCCATGGACAGCGTTGTATCAGGGCCGCCTCACCGCTCGGGCGCCGGGGTGAGCCGGACGACGATCGACTTGCTCGCGGGGGTGTTGCTCACGTCGGCGGTCGCGTCGAGCGGGACCAGCACGTTCGTCTCGGGGTAGTACGCCGCCGCGCAGCCGCGCGCGGTGGGGTAGCGCACGACGCGGAAGCCGGGCGCGGTGCGCTCCGAGCCGTCGGTCCACTCGCTGGTGATGTCGACGTACGCGCCGTCGGCCAGGCCGAGTGCGTCGGCGTCGGCGGGGTTGACCAGGACGACGCGGCGGCCGCCCGTGATGCCGCGGTAGCGGTCGTCGAGGCCGTAGATCGTGGTGTTGTACTGGTCGTGCGAGCGCAGCGTCTGGAGCAGCAGGCGCCCCTCGGGCACCTCGGGGCTGGTCACCTGGGCGGCGGTGAACATCGCCTTGCCCGTCGCGGTCGGGAACGTCCGCTCGTCGCGCGGCGCGTGGGGCAGCGCGAAGCCGCCAGGGTGGGAGACGCGTTCCTCGAAGTCGGCGAAGCCGGGGATCACCCGGGCGATGCGGGCCCGTACGGCGCGGTAGTCGCGCTCGAACTCCTCCCACGGCGTGGCGCTCTTCTCGCCGAGCACCCTGCGGGCCAGGCGGCACACGATCGCGGGCTCGGACAGCAGCTGCGGCCCCGCGGGCTTCAGCCGCCCGCGCGAGGCGTGCACGATGCCCATCGAGTCCTCGACCGTCACGAACTGCGGCCCCGCGGCCTGCACATCGCGCTCGGTGCGGCCCAGCGCTGGCAGGATCAGCGCCCTCGCGCCCGTGACGCAGTGCGAGCGGTTCAGCTTGGTGGAGACGTGCACGGTCAGCCGCGCCTTGCGCATCGCGTCCTCGGTGACGGCCGTGTCGGGGCTGGCCGCGACGAAGTTGCCGCCCATCGCGAAGAAGACCTTGGCGTCGCCGTCGCGCAGCGCGCGGATGGCCTCCACGACGTCGAACCCCGGCTCGCGCGGCGGATCGATGCCGAACTCCGCGCCCAGCGCGTCGAGGAACGCCCCGGCGGGCTTCTCGGTGATGCCCATCGTCCGGTCGCCCTGGACGTTGCTGTGCCCCCGCACGGGGCAGACCCCGGCCCCTGGACGGCCGATGTTCCCGCGCAGCAGGAGGAAGTTGACGACCTCCTTGATGGTGTCGACGGCGTGCTTGTGCTGGGTCAGGCCCATCGCCCAGCAGACGATGACGCGCCGCGAGGCGAGCACCATGGCCAGGGCGCGCTCGATGTCGGTGCGCGACAGGCCCGTCGCGCGCCTGGCCTCCTCGGAGTCGGTCGCGCGCGCGACCGCGGAGAACGCGTCGAAGCCGTGCGTGTGGCGGCGGATGAACGGCGCGTCGATGGCGCCGCCGCGGTTGATGATCAGCTTGTTGAGCAGCCGGAAGAGCGCCTGGTCGCCGCCCAGCCTGATCTGGAGGAAGAGGTCGGTCAACGGGGTGCCGCCGCCGGCGAGGCCGCGCGGGGTCTGGGGGTTCCTGAAGCGTTCGAGCCCGGCCTCGGGCAGGGGGTTGACCGTGATGATCCTCGCCCCCGAGGCCTTCGCCTTCTCCAGCGCGGTCAGCATCCGCGGGTGGTTGGTGCCGGGGTTCTGCCCGGCGACGATGATCAGGTCGGCCTGGTACAGGTCGTCGAGCAGCACGCTGCCCTTGCCGACGCCCAGCGTCTCGGTGAGCGCGGCGCCCGATGACTCGTGGCACAGGTTGGAGCAGTCGGGCAGGTTGTTGGTGCCGAACTCGCGGGCGAACAGCTGGTAGAGGAACGCCGCCTCGTTGCTCGTGCGGCCCGAGGTGTAGAAGACGGCCTGGTCGGGGTGGGGCAGCCCGCGCAGCTCGTCGGCGATCAGGTCGAACGCCGCGTCCCAGCCGATCGGCTCGTACCTGTCCCCGCCCTCGGGAAGGTACATCGGGTGGGTCAGGCGCCCCTGCTGCCCCAGCCAGTACCCGGAGCGGCGCGCGAGGTCGTCCACCGGGTGCTCGGCGAAGAACGCGGGCGTGACGCGGCGCAGCGTCGCCTCCTCGGCGACGGCCTTGGCGCCGTTCTCGCAGAACTCGGCGGCGTGCGGCTTGCCGGGCTCGGGCCACGCGCAGCCGGGACAGTCGAAGCCCCCGTGCTGGTTGACGCGCAGGAGGGTGAGCGCGGTCCGCCTGACGCCCATCTGCCGCTGGGCGTTCTTCATGGCGTGCCCGATCGCGGCAGGTCCGGCGGCCGTGTTCAGCGGCTCCGAGACCGAGGGGGCGTCCTGGACAGGATCGGAGGCGGGCGGCTTGGCAGACATGGGCCGATCGTCGCACGGACGGCGGGCTCTGTCAGTGGTCCGTGGCAGGATCGGGAACGTGGCTGAGAACGCATCGCAGACGACCACCGCGCCCCGCCTCCTCCTGCTGGACGGACATTCGTTGGCGTACCGGGCATTTTTCGCGTTGCCCGCGGAGAACTTCACGACGACGGTCGGCCAGCCGACGAACGCGATCTACGGATTCACGTCGATGCTGGCGAACACCCTTCGTGACGAGGCGCCCACGCACCTCGCGGTCGCGTTCGACGTCTCGCGCGTGACATGGCGCTCCGAGCGGTACGCGGAGTACAAGGCGACGCGTTCGGCGACCCCCGAGGACTTCAAGGGGCAGGTCGAGCTGATCGGCGAGCTGCTCGACGCGATGCGGGTGCGGCGGTTCGCGGTCGACGGCTTCGAGGCGGACGACGTCATCGCCACGCTCGCCACGCGCGCGGCCGACGAGGGCTTCCAGGTCTCCGTCGTCACGGGCGACCGGGACGCGTTCCAGCTGGTGAGCGACCAGGTCACGGTGCTCTACCCGACCAAGGGCGTCTCGGAGCTGACGCGCTTCACCCCGGAGAAGGTCGAGGAGAAGTACGGCCTGACGCCCACGAGATACCCCGACTTCGCGGCGCTGCGCGGCGACCCGTCGGACAACCTCCCCGGCATCCCCGGCGTCGGCGAGAAGACGGCGGCCAAGTGGATCAAGCAGTTCGGGTCGCTCGCCGAGCTGGTGGACCGCGCCGACGAGGTGAAGGGCAAGGCCGGGGAGAATCTCCGGGCCCATCTCGCCTCCGTCACGCTGAATCGCGAGCTGACCGAGCTGGCCCGCGACGTGGACCTCGGCTGCGACCCGGCGGACCTGATCAGGACGCCGTACGACGTGGACGCGGTCACGGTGCTGCTCGACACCCTCGAATTCCGGAACGCAAGCCTGCGCGAGCGGCTCTTCGCCGTCGACCCGGGCGCCCAGCAGGAGGAGGCCGTCGCGCTGCTCGCCGGGCCCGAGGTGGCCGGAGTCGTGCTGGGCGCGGGGGAGTTGGGCGCCTGGCTCGAGGCGGCGCGCGGGCCGCTCGGGATGGCCGTCGAGGACGACTGGAAGCTGGGCGCGGGCAGCGTGCACGCCGTCGCCCTGGCCACCGCGGACGGGCCCGCGGCGTGGTTCGACCCGGCGGCGCTCGACGCCGAGGACGAGGCGGCGTTCGCCCGCTGGGCCGCCGACCCGGAGCGCCCCAAGGTCCTGCACAACGCCAAGGGCGTGCAGCGGGTGTTCGCCGAGCACGGCTGGTCGGTCGCGGGCGTCACGATGTGCACCGCGCTGGCCGCGTATCTCGTCCAGCCGGGCCGCCGCTCGTTCGCGCTCGACGCGCTGAGCGTGGAGTTCCTCGGCCGCGAGCTCGACGCGCCCGCCGACGCCAGCGGCCAGCTGGCCTTCGGCGCGGACGACGCCGCGCAGGCCGACGCCCTGATGCGGCAGGCCAGGACCGTGGTGGACCTGGGCGAGCTGTTCCGCGAGCGGCTCGCCGACGTGGGCGCCACCGCGCTGCTCGACGACCTCGAGCTGCCGACCTCCGCGCTGCTCGCCCGCATGGAGCGCTCGGGGATCGCGGCCGACCTGGCGTGGCTCGAGCGCCTCGAGCAGCAGTTCGCCGCGGCGGTCCAGCAGGCCGTCGCCGAGGCGCACGCCTCCGTGGGCCACGAGTTCAACCTCGGCTCGCCCAAGCAGCTCCAGGAGGTGCTCTTCGGCGAGCTCGGCCTGCCGAAGACCAAGCGCACCAAGACGGGCTACACCACCGACGCCGACGCGTTGACCTGGCTGGCCGCGCAGACCGAGCACGAGCTGCCGGTCATCATGCTGCGCCACCGCGAGCAGGCGAGGCTGCGCACCACCGTCGAGGGGCTGATCAAGACCATCGCCCCCGACGGGCGGATCCACACGACGTTCCAGCAGACCGTGGCCGCCACGGGCCGCCTGTCGTCCACCGACCCGAACCTCCAGAACATCCCGGTCCGCATCGACGAGGGCCGCGCCATCCGCCGCGGCTTCGTCGTCGGCGAGGGCTTCGAGTCCCTGCTGACGGCGGACTACAGCCAGATCGAGCTGCGCGTGATGGCGCATCTCTCCGAGGACAAGGGCCTGATCGAGGCGTTCACCTCGGGCGAGGACCTGCACACCACGGTGGCCTCCCAGGTGTTCTCGGTCGGCAAGGACCAGGTGGACGCCGAGATGCGGCGCAAGATCAAGGCCATGAGCTACGGCCTGGCGTACGGGCTCTCCGCGTTCGGCCTCTCCCAGCAGCTGACCATCCCCGCAGACGAGTCCCGCAAGCTGATGGACACCTACTTCGAGCGGTTCGGCGGGGTGCGCGACTATCTCCAGCGCGTGGTCAAGGAGGCCGCCGCCATCGGCTACACCGAGACCCTGCTGGGTCGCCGCCGCTATCTGCCCGACCTGACGAGCACCAACAGGCAGCGCCGCGAGATGGCCGAGCGCATGGCGCTCAACGCCCCGATCCAGGGCACCGCGGCCGACATCGTGAAGATCGCCATGCTTCGTGTGGACGACGCCCTGACCCGCGAGGGGCTGGCCACCCGGCTCCTCCTCCAGGTGCACGACGAGATCGTGCTCGAGGTCGCCCCGGGGGAGCGGGAGCGCGTGGAGGAGGTCGTGCGCCGCGAGATGACCGGCGCGGTCACCCTGCGCGCCCCCCTGGACGTCTCGATCGGCTCGGGCTCCACCTGGGAGTCCGCCGCACACTAGGCCCTGCCCGGGCGGGCTTCGGGGACCACCCCGCGCCGTGGGATGCGCTGCTCCCCCGAACCCTCGGTGGGCGGTACCCCCACGAGCGCGCCCCTCCGGGGCGGGTGGTGTGCCCTGCGAGGGCAGGCCCCCTCCGGGGCGGGTGGTGCCCCCGCGGGCAGGACCCTCCGGGGCCGGGAAGCCGCCCGACGGGCGTGTGCCTCCGGGGTCTGGGGGTGCCTCCACGGGCGTCCCCCTCCAGGGCTGGGGGTGCCCCCACGGGCGGGTTTCTCGGAGGGCGTGGGGGTGCCTCCACGGGCTGGACCCTCTGGTGCCGGGGGCCCGCCGATGGGCGGGTTTCTCGGGGGCTGGGTGTGCCCTGCGAGGGCAGGCCCTTCCGGGGGCGGGGGCCCCCGACGGGCGTCCCCCTCCAGGGCCGGGAGGTGCCCCCGCGGGCAGGCCCCTTCCGGGGAGGATCGCAGCTCGTACGGTGGGAGGTACCTCCCGGACGGAGTCCGGGGTGGGGGTACCTGCCCGGAGGGCATCGCTCTTCGCCCAACCGCCACACTGGCGACACCGGCATGTCCTGGCCCCCGAACGCACCGGTGTCGTACTGTCGTTCCGGTCGATGGAGACGCCGGACCGCAGATGGAGGGGAACGCGCGTGGGGTTGCGTAGCGTCAGGATCCGCAAGGGCATTTCCGGTTCGGCGGTGGCCGCCGCCGCGATGGCGGCGCTGACCGCGTCGCAGGCGCCCGACCTGCTGGGCGGCGACAGCGCGGGCGCGAGCGAGCCGCCCGAGCGGCGGCCGTCCGCGGAGGAGCCGGACATCGCGGGACCCGAGCTGCCTCCGGAGCTGCCCTACCACACGGACCTCCCGCCCCTGGACACGGTGGGTCCTGGCCAGGGCGGCGGCGGTGACGACGACCCGTCACTCGGCCCCTCGGAGGCGGGCATTCCCGCCACCGTGCTCGACGCCTACCGCAGGGCCGAGGCGACGCTCGCCGACACCACCCCAGGGTGCAACCTCGACTGGCGCGTGCTGGCCGCGATCGGCAAGGTCGAGTCGGGCCACGCCCGCGGCGGCGCCGTCGACGCCGACGGCACCACCACGACGCCGATCCTCGGCCCCGTCCTCGACGGGAACGGCTTCGCGCGGATCCACGACACGGACAACGGCCGCTGGGACAGCGACGTGGTCTACGACCGCGCGGTCGGCCCGATGCAGTTCATCCCGTCCACGTGGGCCCGTTGGGGCGCCGACGGGAACGGCGACGGCGACGCGAACCCCAACAACGTCTACGACGCCACCCTCGCCGCCGGGAACTACCTGTGCCACTCCGACCGTGACCTCTCCCGCTCGGACGACCTCGACCGGGCGTTGTTGAGCTACAACCACTCGTGGGACTACGTGCGGACGGTGCGGGCCTGGCTCGACTTCTACCGCGACGAGGCCCACGAGGTGCCCGACGGCCGCGGCTCGCTGCCCGACAGCCCCGGCGCGGGCAGCGGCGACCCGGCGGGCAGCGGCGACGGCGGCCGGGACGAGCGCCCGGACGACGACCTGCCTTCCCCCTCCCCCTCCCCGAAGCCGCCGGTCGACGAGGAGGGTTCGGTCACCCCCGTCCCGCCGGACGACGACCCGGAGGAGCCCGAGGAGCCCGAGGAGCCGCAGAACCCCGAGGAGCCGGAGGAGCCGCAGAACCCCGAGGAGCCGGAGGAGCCGCAGAACCCCGAGGAGCCGGAGGAGCCGGAGGAGCCCGAAGAGCCCGAGGAGCCGGAAGAGCCCGAGGAGCCGCAGGATCCCGAGTGCCCCGAGGACCCGGAGAGCCCCGAGGACCCCGAGAGCCCGGAGGCCCCGGGCGAGGAGACCGGCGAGCCCACCCCTTCGCCTTCGCCCACGGATCCGACGGACGACCCCACGGACGACCCCACGGACCCGACCGACCCGGGTGACGACGAGGGCGAGGACGGGGACGACTGCTCCGGCGAGGAGGAGCCCGAGGACCCCGAGGATCCTGAGGCGGCCCCCGAGGAGCCCGAGGCCACGGAGACCCCCGAGCCCACGCCGAGCGCGACACTCACCCGCCGCGCCGTCTGAGACGGCGGTCGGGAGGCGAGCACCACCCCCACCTGCGGCCGGGCGGCCATCCGCCCGGCCGCGGGCGCGTTCACGGCGGGATGTACGCGAGGGATCACACAGCGCTCGCCGAACGGACACCCGACAGAAGTGCCAGATTTGGCCCGATAGGGCCCCTGGTGGGGCGAACCGCGCATTGACCCTGCTGGGATGCCGCCGTATGCTATAAGACGCGCTGCGGGCCTGCGCGCTTCAGACAGAGCAGGCCGCGCTCGCATCTGTTGTATGTCCCCTCGGTTGTCGAGGCGCTTCCGGTCACGGACTAGTCGGAGAGCGCTTCTCAGGCCCTCCGGCTTCGGCAGTGCGATACGGGCTCTCGGCGTAGCAGTGCCTACGAACATGTCCGTACCGGAGCCCTTTACCACATGACGAGCAGCACCGAGACCACCGTGACCACCCCGCAGGTTGCGGTCAACGACATCGGTTCCGAGGAAGCCTTCCTCGCCGCGATCGACGAGACGATCAAGTACTTCAACGACGGCGACATCGTCGACGGCGTCATCGTGAAGGTCGACCGGGACGAGGTCCTGCTCGACATCGGTTACAAGACCGAGGGCGTCATCCCCTCGCGCGAGCTGTCGATCAAGCACGACGTCGACCCCAACGAGGTCGTCGCCGTCGGCGACGAGATCGAGGCCCTCGTCCTCCAGAAGGAGGACAAGGAAGGCCGCCTGATCCTCTCCAAGAAGCGCGCCCAGTACGAGCGCGCCTGGGGCACCATCGAGAAGATCAAGGACGAGGACGGCATCGTCACCGGCACGGTGATCGAGGTCGTCAAGGGCGGTCTGATCCTCGACATCGGCCTGCGCGGCTTCCTGCCCGCCTCGCTGGTCGAGATGCGCCGGGTCCGCGACCTCCAGCCGTATGTCGGCAAGGAGCTCGAGGCCAAGATCATCGAGCTCGACAAGAACCGCAACAACGTCGTCCTGTCCCGCCGCGCCTGGCTGGAGCAGACCCAGAGCGAGGTCCGCCAGACCTTCCTCACCACCCTCCAGAAGGGCCAGGTGCGCTCCGGCGTCGTCTCCTCCATCGTCAACTTCGGCGCGTTCGTGGACCTGGGCGGCGTGGACGGCCTCGTGCACGTCTCCGAGCTGTCCTGGAAGCACATCGACCACCCCTCCGAGGTCGTCGAGGTCGGCCAGGAGGTCACGGTCGAGGTCCTCGACGTGGACATGGACCGCGAGCGCGTCTCCCTGTCGCTCAAGGCGACCCAGGAAGACCCGTGGCAGCAGTTCGCCAGGACGCACCAGATCGGCCAGGTCGTCCCCGGCAAGGTCACCAAGCTGGTGCCGTTCGGCGCGTTCGTCCGGGTGGACGAGGGCATCGAGGGCCTGGTCCACATCTCCGAGCTGGCCGAGCGCCACGTGGAGATCCCGGAGCAGGTCGTCCAGGTCAACGACGAGATCTTCGTCAAGGTCATCGACATCGACCTGGAGCGTCGCCGGATCAGCCTCTCGCTGAAGCAGGCGAACGAGAACTTCGGCCCTGACCCCATGTCGGTCGAGTTCGACCCGACCCTGTACGGCATGGCCGCGTCCTACGACGACCAGGGCAACTACATCTACCCCGAGGGCTTCGACCCCGAGGCGAACGACTGGCTGCCCGGGTACGAGAAGCAGCGCGAGGAGTGGGAGCGCCAGTACGCGGAGGCGCAGCAGCGCTTCGAGCAGCACCAGGCGCAGGTCATCAAGTCCCGCGAGGCGGACGCGCAGGCCGAGGCCGAGGCGTCGGGCGGTGGCGGTGGCGCCGCTCCGTCGGGTGGTTCCGGCGGCGGTTCGTACTCCTCGCCCCAGTCGGACGACTCGGGTGCGCTGGCCTCCGACGAGGCGCTCGCCGCGCTGAGGGAGAAGCTGGCCGGCGGCCAGAGCTGAGCCGAAGGCCCACCGCGATCGCGCGGTGGACGATATGACGACCGGGGTCCGCTCCCTTCGGGGGGCGGGCCCCGGTCGGTTGTCCGCCCGGAGTGACCGCGCTCAGGGGGAATGCCCATCCGGTACGGTGCGTTGGCCTGTGCATACGCGAAACAGCGGAAGGGGTGCGGTGACGGTGCGCGATCCGCAGGAGTTGTACGCATGGGATCCCGAGGGGCTGGCCGAGGTCGACGCGATCATGGGGCCTGGCATCGCCGGGGGTCCGGTGCTCATCTACCACTTCGAGGGCTTCATCGACGCCGGTGAGACCGGTGGCCAGCTGGTGGAGCAGCTGCTGGACGCCCGTTCCTCCACGACTGTGGCGCGTTTCGACCACGACCGGCTGGTGGACTACCGGGCCAGGCGCCCTGGCATGACCTTCCGCCGCGACCGATGGACGCACTACGAGGCGCCCGAGCTGAGCGTGCGCCTGGTCCGCGACGCCACGCACCAGCCGTTCCTCGTCCTGTCGGGGCCCGAGCCCGACGTGGAGTGGGAGGCGTTCTCCGAGGCGGTCTGCGAGATCGCGCGGCGGCTGCGGGTGCGCCTTGGCGTCACGTCGCACGGCATCCCGATGGGCGTGCCGCACACCCGCCCCGTGGGGCTGACCCCCCACGGGAACCGAGCCGATCTGGTGCGCGGCCACCGCGGCCTGTTCGACGAGGCGCAGGTGCCGGGCAGCGCGGCGGCGCTGGTGGAGCTGCGGATGATCGAGGCGGGATTCGACGTGTTCGGCATCGCCGCCCATGTCCCGCACTACATCGCGCGCTCGCGTTACCCCGACGCCGCGCTCGTGGTCCTGGAGGCCATCACAGGTGCCACCGGGCTCGTCCTCCCCGAGGCCGCGCACGCGCTGCGCAGCCGCGCCATGAGGACGCAGAACGAGATCGAACGCGAGCTGGCCGAGGGCGACTCCGAGCTGGTGGCCGTGGTGCGCGGCCTCGAGCAGCAGTACGACGCGATCGCGGGGGCGGCCACCCGCGGCAACCTCGTGGCCGAGCCGACCGAGCTGCCGTCGGCGGACGAGCTGGGCGAGGTGTTCGAGCGGTTCCTGGCCGAGCACGAGGACGGCGACGGCGACCGGTAGCCTGCGGCCCATGGTGACTGTGGGACTGACCGGCGGCATCGGCGCGGGCAAGAGTGAGGCCGTGCGGCTGCTGGCCGAGCGCGGGGCCGTGGTCGTGGACTCCGACCGGATCGCCCGCGAGGTGGTCGAGCCTGGCACCGAGGGCCTCGCCGCGGTGGCGGCGGAGTTCGGGCCCGAGATCCTCACGGCGGAGGGGCGCCTCGACCGCGAGCGGCTCGGCCGCATTGTCTTCGGCGACCCGGGGCGCCGCGCGAAGCTCAACGCCATCGTGCACCCCCTGGTCGCCCGCCGCTCCGCCGAGCTGACCGCGGCGGCCCCGCACGACGCGGTGGTCGTCCACGACGTGCCGCTGCTCGCCGAGAACGGGCTGGCGGGGCGTTACGACGTGGTGGTCGTGGTGGACGCGTCCACCGAGACGCGCCTCGACCGCCTCACGCGCCTGCGCGGCATGACGGAGGAGGACGCCCGCGCCCGCATGGCGGCCCAGGCCACGCGCGAGGAGCGCCTCGCGGTCGCGGACCACGTCCTGCGCAATGACGGCACGGTGGACGACCTGGCCGCCCAGATCGACCCGCTGTGGCGGCGATTGTCCGAACAACGCCCCTGAGACGGGGAGTTGCCGCTACCGTGGAGGCATGGATGTCGCAGCCGCTCTTGCCCTGGTGACCGCGGCGGCCGGGGGCGCCGCCACCGCCGCCGGGGGTGCCGCGTGGGAGTCCCTGATGGCGCTGGCCCGGCGCGTGACCGGGCGCGCGGAGCCCGAGCCGGTGGATCCGGCGGACGACGCGGCCGTGCGGGAGCTGAGGGCGCGCCTTCGCGCCCATGCCGCGCGGGACGCGGCGTTCGCCGACGACCTGCGCCGCTGGGCCGATGAGCACCGGGCGGTGCTGACGGTGTCGCAGAGCCGCACGGAGAATGTGATCTCGGGTCAGGCCCAGGTGACCAACGCCGTGCAGGCGGACACGATCAACGGCAACATCTCGTTCGGCCGTTGAGCACTAGTAGTGCTTGGTCAGGTTCACTCGGTGGTGGCGTGTCCGGTTGAGTGACTGTGTCGTTGGTCGGGTGTGACGCCTGAGGAGCTGGCTGAAGCCCGGTGCCGTCTGGAGGACTTCGCGGAGGATGTGTTCGAGCCGTTCGCGCGGGCGGATCAGCGTCGGTGGGGCGGTGTCTATCTGCGGGGTCTGCTGCTGGATGGGCAGCGGAAGTCGGTGGAGCCGATGGCCGCACGGCTGGGTGAGGACGGTAACCGGCAGGCACTGGCCCACTTCGTCACCTCCAGCCCCTGGGATCCGGCACACGTGAGGGCCCGGCTGGCCTGGAAGATGCAGCCGGTCATCCAGCCGACCGCGTTGATCATCGATGACACCGGGTTCCTCAAGGACGGGGATGCGTCGGTGTGCGTGTCGCGGCAGTACACCGGCACCGCCGGCAAGGTCACCAACTGCCAGGCGGGCGTCTCGCTGCACCTGGCCAGCGACCGCGCGTCGGCTGCGGTCAACTGGCGGCTGTTCCTGCCCAGGACATGGGACCCAGCCGCGCCGGAGGCCGACCCGGGCAAGGTGGCCCGCCGCGAGCGGTGCGGCGTCCCGCCGGACGTCGGTCATGTCGAGAAGTGGCAGCTGGCCCTGGACATGGTGGACGAGACGCGGTCATGGGGTATCGAGGTCCCGCTTGTCGTCGCGGACGCCGGATACGGAGACGCCGCCGCCTTCCGTCTCGGCCTGGAACAGCGGGGAAGGGTCTACGTCGTGGGTGTCTCCACGACGGCTACCGCCCACCGGGCCGACGCCCGGCCGCAGACCCCGCCCTACAGCGGTCGTGGCAGGCGCCCCGTGGCGGCCTACCCCGACCCGCCTCAGGGCGTGAAGCAGCTGGTCATCGAGGCTGGACGGAAGAAGGCACGGCCGGTGCAGTGGCGCGAGGGATCCCGCCGGGGCACCGGCCGCAGCGGGTTCAAACGCATGCACTCCCGCTTCGTGGCCCTCCGGGTTCGTCCCGCCGGACGCGAGATCCGCAAAGCCGTCGACGGCCCGGA
>NZ_RBDY01000037.1 GCF_003626575.1 Streptomyces radicis
CAGGCGTTCTCCGCCTGGGTGGCGTAGCCCAGGCCGAAGGCCTTGTCGAGGAACGCCCACAGGAAGACGAAGCCCAGCGCCACACGGAGCCCGGCGAGGATCCGACCTGGCACCGACCCCACGGCGGAACGCGCCGCCGCGTCGGACGTGGCCCGCGGGGTCGGGAGGTGGAAGGGACGGTGACGGGGGTGGTCGTGGACGGCCATGATCGGGATCCTCTCGGGCTGAGGTCTTTCGCTGCGTCTTCACTGTCCCGCGCGGCGCGGGTGCCGCGGATGGGCCGCGCGGGACACCTCGCGGGGGCCGAACGGCCCCATTGACGAGGCGTTGACGGGGGGGGTGACGGGAGGGCGTTCAGTGCGCCCGCACGCCGTGCGCGCGGAAGCGCTCGCGCACGCGCGCCACGAGCGCGGGGTCGGGGGGAGGGGTGTCGCGCAGCGGGAACGGGAGGCCCAGGGCCTCGTACTTGGCGGCGCCGAGCCGGTGGAACGGCAGGATGTCCACGCGTTCCGCGGTGCGCAGCCCGGCGACGAAGCGGGCGAGTCCTTCCACGGCCGCCGGGTCGTCGGTCCAGCCCGGCACCAGGACATAGCGGATCCACATCGGGACGCCGATCCTGGCCAGCCGGGTCGCGAACGACAGGGTGGGCGCCAGGCCGCCGCCCGTGAGGCGGCGGTAGGCGCCCACGTCGAAGGACTTGATGTCGAGCAGGACCAGATCCGTGGCGGCCAGCAGGGCGTCATCGGCCCTTGCCCCGAGGAACCCCGACGTGTCGAGGGCCGTGTGCAGGCCCAACTCCCGTGAGCGGCACAGGATCTCGCCGGTGAACGCGGGCTGGAGCAGCGGCTCGCCGCCGGTGACCGTCACGCCGCCCCCGGCCGTTCGCAGGAACGAGGCGCGCCTGCCGATCGCGTCCATCACCTCGTCGGCCGTGGTCCGCCTGCCGTCCCGCATGTGCCATGTGTCGGGGTTGGCGCAGTAGCCGCAGCGCAGCGGGCACCCGCTCAGGAACAGCGCGAACCGCGTCCCCGGACCGTCCACACCGGTGGACAGGTCCCAGGAGTGCGTGCGGCCCGCGCTCGTCATGAGCCGTGGAACGTGCGGCTGATGACGTCCCGCTGCTGCTCGGGTGTCAACCGGACGAAGTTGACGGCGTATCCGGAGACGCGGACGGTCAGCTCGGGGTACTTCTCCGGGTGCGCCATGGCGTCCTCGAGGGTGGCCCGGTCCAGGACGTTGACGTTCATGTGGAAGCCCCCGGCCGCCATGTAGCCGTCGAGGAGGCCGACCAGGTGGCCCGCGCGCTCGGTCGGGTCGTGGCCCAGGCCCTCGGGGGTGATGGTGGAGGTCAGCGAGATGCCGTCGCTCGCCTGGTCGTAGGGGATCTTCGCCACGGACAGGGCGGAGGCGGCGACGCCGTGCCGGTCGCGGCCGTTCATGGGGTTGGCCCCGGGGGCGAACGGCGTGCCCGCGCGGCGCCCGTCGGGGGTGTTGCCGGTGTGCGCGCCGTAGACGACGTTGGACGTGATGGTGAGCACGGACTGGGTGTGCTCCGCGCCCCGGTAGGTGGGGTGGCGGCGGAGCTTGGCCATGAAGTCCCGTACCAGGCCCGCCGCGAGGGAGTCGGCGCGGTCGTCGTCGTTGCCATAGGTGGGGTGGTCGCCCTCGACGGCGTAGTCGACGGCGAGGCCCGTCGTGTCGCGGATGACGCGCACCCGGGCGTAGCTGACGGCCGCGAGGCTGTCGGCGGCGACCGAGAGTCCCGCGATGCCACAGGCCATGGTGCGGTGGACCGGGTGGTCGTGCAGCGCCATCTCGAGCCGCTCGTAGGCGTACTTGTCGTGCATGTAGTGGATGACGTTGAGCGCGTTGACATAGGTGGACGCGAGCCAGTCGAGGGTGCGGTCGAACGCGGTCGCCAGCTCGTCGTACTCGAGGAACTCCCCGGTGAGCGGCGGGGTTTCGGGGGCGACCTGCTCGCCCGTCAGCTCGTCGCGCCCGCCGTTGATCGCGTACAGCAGGGCCTTGGCGAGGTTCACGCGGGCCCCGAAGAACTGCATCTGGCGCCCCACCGCCATCGCCGAGACGCAGCACGCGATCGCGGTGTCGTCGCCGGTGCGCGGGCGCGTCAGGTCGTCGGACTCGTACTGGATCGCGCTGGTGTCGATCGAGACCCGGGCGCAGAACCGCTTGAACCCCTCGGGCAGGCGCGGCGACCACAGCACGGTGAGGTTGGGCTCGGGCGCGGGGCCGAGGTTGTAGAGGGTCTGGAGGAAGCGGAACGACGTGCGGGTGACCAGCGTGCGGCCGTCCGCGCCGATGCCGCCGATGGACTCCGTCACCCACGTCGGGTCGCCGGAGAACAGCGCGTCGTACTCGGGGGTGCGCAGGAACCGCACGATGCGCAGCTTGATCACGAAGTCGTCGACCAGCTCCTGGGCGCGGCTCTCGTCGACGCGGCCCTCGTCGAGGTCGCGCCGCAGGTAGACGTCGAGGAACGTGGAGGTGCGGCCGAGCGACATCGCGGCGCCGTTCTGCTCCTTCACCGCGCCGAGGAAGCCGAGGTAGAGCCACTGGATCGCCTCGTGCGCGGTGGCCGCCGGGCGCGTGACGTCGCACCCGTAGGTGGCGGCCATCGCCGCCAACTCGCCCAGGGCCCTGATCTGTTCGGCCAGCTCCTCGCGGTCGCGGACGACGTCCTCGGTGGAGGGCAGCGCGTCGAGCGTGGCGCGTTCGGCGCGCTTGGCCTCGACCAGGCGGGCCGTTCCGTAGAGGGCGACGCGCCGGTAGTCGCCGATGATCCGGCCACGCCCGTAGGCGTCGGGGAGCCCGGTGATGATCCCGGCCCTGCGCGCGCGGCGCATCTCGGCCGTGTACGCGTCGAAGACGCCGTCGTTGTGTGTCTTCCGGTAGGCGCCGAAGACGCGGGTGACGAACGGGTCGGGCTCGTGGCCGTACGCCCGCAGGCCGTTCTCGACCATCCGCAGCCCGCCGTTCGGCATGATGGCCCGCTTGAGCGGCGCGTCGGTCTGGAGGCCCACGATCAGCTCGCGGTCGCGGTCGATCCAGCCGGGCGGGTGCGACGTGATCGTCGAGGGCGTGGCCGCGTCGACGTCGAGAACGCCCCTGCGGCGCTCCTCGGGGAACAGCGCGGCGACCTTCTCCCACACGGCGCGGGTCCGCGCGGTCGGACCCGCGAGGAAGGCCGCGTCCCCCTCGTACGGCGTGTAGTTGGCCCTGATGAAGTCGCGCACATCCACGTGCTCCCGCCAGTGCCGCCCCGTGAAGCCGCGCCACGCCGCGGCGGTGTCGGTGCCGATGTCGGTGCCGGTGTCGGTTTCCGTGTCGGCTCGGGCTTTTCGGGTCATCGGTGCCTCCCGTTCTCTCGGGCGAACGCCCACGCTCCGGATGCTCGCCCGGCGGCCGACGCGCCGCACAGGGCCGTGCGGTGCCGTCAGCCGCGCCGTCGGGCCCCTTTCGGCGGCGCGGCGATGGGGCCGTTCGGCCCATGCGCACCGGCCCCCGGTGCGTCACCATCGACGGCACACCACACGACGTACGGGGGGGACCGGCGCTGCGCCCGCATGTCGCGGTGCTCGACGTCAGGCTGCCCGACGGGGACGGCATCACGGTCTGCCGTGAGCTGCGCTCCGCGATGCCCGAGCTGGCGTGCCTCATGCTCACGTCGTTCGACGACGACGACGCGCTGGCCGCGCTCTCGCCCCGGGAGCGGGAGATCCTCGTCCTCGTCGGCGAAGGGCTGACCAACCGCCAGATCGGCCAGCGCCTCTGTCTGTCGGAGAAGACGGTCAAGAACCACATCTCCCGCATGCTGGCCAAGCTCGGCGTCGAACGCCGCGTCCAGGCGGCCGTGTTGGCGGGCCGGGTCACCCCGCCGAGGGCCTGAGTCACAAGGCGGGACAACGGCCCTTCCGGCCCCTCCGCCGGAGCCGAACGGCCCTCCCCGCCGCCCCCTTCGGCGCGGGAGCCTGGCCGCGGGACGGAGGGAGAACCCCATGCAGACCGGATCCATCGACGCGGCGGCGCTGACGACACTCCTCTCGGCGGCGTCGGCGGCGCCCTCGATCCACAACACCCAGCCCTGGCGTTACCGCCTGGTGCCCGACACGCTCACCCTCGAGGTCAGGGCGGCCCGTGAACGCGCCCTGCCGCACGCCGATCCGCTGGCGCGGGCGCTGCATGTCTCGGTGGGTGGCGCGCTGTTCAACCTGCGGGTCGCCGCGACCCACCTCGGCCTGCGCCCGGTCGTCCGGCTGCTGCCGTGCCCCGATGAGCCGGTGCTCCTGGGCACGCTGCGGATCGTGGGCACGCGGCGCGCCGAGTGCCACGGGCCCGACCTGTATCCGGCGGTGTGGCGCAGGCACAGCAGCCGGTTCCCGTTCGCCCGGCGCCGCCCACCGGATCGGCTGCTCGCCGAGCTCGCGGACGCCGCCCTCGTCGAGCACGCGTCGCTCGCCTTCCCCGACGACGCGGAGGTCGAACGCCTGCTCAGGCTGACCGCGGAGGCCGAGGCGCGCAACAACCACGACCGGCACCGCCGCGCCGAGACCCTGGCCTGGCTGCGGGACGGCACGGGCGACGGGCTGACCGCGGCGGCGCTCGGCCCGCGCGACGCCACGGGCCACCTCCCGCTGCGCGACTTCACGGGGCTGCGCCGCCGCGAGGACCTGCCGACCGCCGACTTCGAGGCGCGCCCGCTCCTCGCGGTGCTGAGCACGGCCCACGACCGGCGCACCGACTGGCTGCGCGCGGGCCAGGCGCTCGAACGCGTCCTGCTGACCGCCACCGCCCGCACCCTGCGCACGTCCCTCCTGCACCAGGCGCTCGAGTGGCCCGACCTCCGATGGGCCCTGCGCGATCCACGCGCGGAGCGGGGCCATGCGCAGATGCTCATCCGGCTCGGCTACGGCCCGCTCGGCCCCGCCACGCCGCGGCGCCCGGTGGGGCGGACGCTCGACGGCGAGGGCTGACCGGCGTTCAGGCCCGGCGTTCAGGCCGCGGGCTCGGGCGCGTTGACCGGCGGGGGGCTCGCGTAGCCGGTCTGCTCGGGGGTGCGCAGGGCGAGCACCGCGAGATCGTCGTGGCCGTCGGCGGGGCTGTGCTCGACCAGGGCGTGGCAGAGCTCGTCCACGGGGCGGTCGGCGTGCGCGGTGGCGACGTCGGCCAGCTTCGCCAGGCCCTCGTCGAGCGAGCGGCCAGGGCGTTCGACGAGGCCGTCGGTGAACAGGACGATCGTGGTCCCGGCGGGCAGCGCGCGGGTGTGGTCGGCGCGGGCCCGCCCCGGGTCGACGCCCAGGGGCAGCCCGGGCTCGGCCTCCAGGTAACGGCCTCGCCCGTCGGGGAGCAGCACGAGCGGCGGCATGTGGCCCGCGTTGCTCCAGCTCAGCGACCAGCCCTGGCCGCTCGGCGCCACATGGGCCAGGCAGGCGGTGGTGATCAGGTCCTCGCCGACCTGCCGGTAGATCCCGTCGAGTTGGGCCAGCACGGACCCCGGCGTCCCCGACGACGTCAGGCGCAGGGCGCGCAGCATGCTGCGGATCCTGGACATCGCGGCGGCGGCCCTCAGGTCGTGCCCCGAGACGTCGCCGATGACGGCCGCGCACTCCCCCGAGGGCAGCAGCACGGCGTCGTACCAGTCGCCGCCGAGGCCGCCGGGGGCGCCCGCGGGCCGGTAGACCGCCGCGGCGTCGAAGGGGCGCAGGTCGCCGAGGCCAGGGAGCAGCAGGCGTTGGAAGGTCTCCGCGTTGGACCTGGCCTGCTCGTACAGGCGGGCGTGCTCGATGGCGATCCCGGCCGTGCCCGCGAGCGCGCGGATGACGCCCTCGTCATGGGGGTGGAACGGGCGCGCGCCGCCGGGGTTGGAGAGGTAGAGGTTGCCGTAGACCCGGCCGTGGACGCTGATGGCGACGCCCAGGAGCGAACGCATCGCGGGGTGGCCCTCGGGGAAGCCCGCGGACTCGGGGTGCTGGCGGATGTCGGCGACCCTCAGGGGCTCGGGATGCCGGATCAGATGGCCCAACAGGCCGCGGCCACGGGGGAGTTCGGTCCCGGAGAGGTGCTTGAGCTCCTGGGCGGAGAGCCCGAGCGGGATGAACTCGGCCAGCTCCTCGCCCCGCTCGTCCAGCACGCCGAGGGCGCCGTAACGGGCGCCGACGAGCTTCATCCCCGTGGAGACGATGCGCCGCAGCACGGCGGGCAGCTCCAACTCGCTGCTGATCCCGAGGACCGCCCCGAGCAGGGCCTGGAGCCTGCCCTGCGCCTGGGCCAGCCGGTGCAGCTGGTCGCCGAGGCGGTCGAGGTCGGAGCTGGGCGGCAGGTCGACCAGGGACCGGATGGGCAGATCCTGCGCGTCGTTCCCGTCCATCGCCACCTTGCCGCGTCCCGTGCCACCCCGTGTCCGAACGTCTCAGGTATACGGCGTGCCACCCCCGCCAGGACCCCGACCGGTCCGGCGGCGGGCGGATGCACCCGGTCGGCGCACGGGCGCCGTCCCGGCGGTGCGGGCGCCGGGTCAGTCGTGCGGGACGACGGCGAGCGGGGCGGGGCAGTGGTTCATGAGCGCGTGGACCACGGGCCCGATGTGCGCGCCGAGCCGGGAGCGGCGCACGCGGCGGCCCGCGACGACGAGCGACGCGCCTTCGGCCACCCGGGTGATCTCCCGCGCGGGGCGGCCCAGCACCGACTCCTCGTCCACCTCGACGCCCGGGTACGCCTCGCGCCACGGGCGCAGCGCCTCGGTCAGCAGGCGGGCGTTGTCCTCCCTGAGCGTGTCGAGGATCCTGGGGTCGGCCGCGCCTGGCGATGGCCCGTAGAGCGGCGGCACCGACCAGGTGGAGACGGCCCGCAGGGGCGCCTTCGCCGTGGCGGCGGCCTCGAACGCGAAGCGCGCCAAGGCGTCGTTCGGCGCGTGGCAGTCGAGGGCGAGCACGACCTCGCCCGCGGCCTCGGGCGCGGCCCCGGGCGCGGTGGCCCTCGCGCGCACCAGCACCACGGGGCACGCGGCGTGCGCCACCGTGCTCTGGGTGACCGAGCCGACGAAGAAGCCCGCGACGCTGCCGAGCCCGCGCGAGCCGAGCACCAGCAGCTCCCCGCTGCCGACCGCCTCCACCAGGAGGACGGCGGGCACGCCCGTGAGCCGCTCGTGCGAGACGTCGAGCCCCGGGTGGCGGCTGGCGAGGCGTTCGGCCGTGGTCCGCAGCATCCGCGCGGCCCACGGCCCTGGCGCCGCGGCCGCCACGCCGTGGGTGGGCTCGATCGGCGGCGCCCCCACGTGGATGAGCCGCAGGGGCGCCGCGCGGCGCGCCGCCTCGCGGGCCGCCCAGTCGGCGGCGTCGAGACTCTCGCGCGAGCCGTCAAGGCCCACGGTGACGGAGCGGAACATGCGATCGGCCTCCTCGGGCCCCCGGGCCTGTCCTCGGGGGGTGTCTCTCCCCCTCAGCCTCCCGCCGCCGCGCCCGCGGCGCAGGGGGCCGTCCGGCTCCCCTGAGGAGCCGGACGGCCCCGCGGATCGGCACCGTTCGGCCCTTTGAGTGGCGCGGGCGCGGGCGGAGTGTGGAGCGCGGGAGGAGCGACAGAGGACCCCCGCAGAAGGAGGCAACGCGCCATGAAGCAGCGCATGGTCGGCAGCGTCATGACGAACGATGTGGTCAGGGCCACGCCCACCACGCCGTTCAAGAGGATCGCCGCCCTGCTCGCCGAGCACCGCGTCAGCGGACTGCCGATCGTGGACGACGACGAGAAGGTCGTCGGCGTCGTCTCCGAGGCCGACCTCCTGGCGCCGCGCGCCGCCGGGGGCCGGTGGCGCCCGGGGCGTCGGCGCGCCGGACGCGGGGCGGCCGACGCGATCGGCGCCAGGACCGCGGGGGAGCTGATGTCGGCCCCCGCGATCACCGTCCACGCCAGGGATCCCCTGGTGCTGGCGGCCCGCGCGATGGCCCACCACCAGGTGCGGCGCCTGCCGGTGCTCGACGATGAGGACCGGCTCGTGGGCATCGTGAGCCGCAGGGACCTGCTGAGTGTGTTCCTGCGGACGGACGCGGAGCTGCGGGCCGAGGTGCTCGACCACGTCCTGGCCAGGGCGCTCCTGCTGCCCCCCGGTGCCGTCGAGGTCGCCGTCGCCGACGGCGTGGTGA
Organism: Streptomyces radicis; assembly: GCF_003626575.1. Lineage (GTDB taxonomy): Bacteria > Actinomycetota > Actinomycetes > Streptomycetales > Streptomycetaceae > Streptomyces > Streptomyces radicis. Next base: position 8,154 of record NZ_RBDY01000037.1, read on the forward strand.
CGCTCAAGGGCCGGGTGGAACGCAGCGGCGACGTCCCGATCGCCCTGCGCATGACGGCCCAGACGGACGGCGTGATCGCCGTCGTCAACCGCCTCACCCATCGCGTCGACGACTCGAGGGCCGACCGGGGAAGGAGCCCGACGCACAGGTGAACGGGCCACCCTGCTGAGAAATCCAGCGAACTCCCGTTCCCGCGCTGCCGATTCCCGCGCTGCCGACCGACCGGCGCCCACGTGGTTCTCGCTGTGGCCGCGCGGCCCCGAGCTGGCCCAGGCGCTCCGGGTCAGCCGACCTTCAGCAGGAGCTCGGTCAGTCCTTCCGGCGCCGTGATCATGCAGTCGTGGCCGCTCCGCAGCTCCCACACCCGCGACGGGGTGCCGTTGGGCTGGGTGGCGGGGACGGGGCGGCGGGTGAGGCCCTCGGGCGTGCTGCCGACGCAGTGGATGTGCGTCCTGGGGATCGCCGCCGCGGCCGGGTCGGCCAGTCGGACCGGCTGTGTGAAGCAGCGCGCCGACTCGTCCGAGAGCATCGTGCGCAGCCAGGCCGCGTCCGCCGGGTCGGTGACCCCGAACAGGCCGATGGGCGGCGGCCCTTCCGGCACGGGCGGGATGCGCCACGGGGTGGCGGAGTCGGCGGCCCGCTCGAACAGCTGCCCGGTCATGGGGATGACGTCGAGCACGGTCTCGCCGTCGACCGGGACCATCGCGTCGAGGTAGACAAGACCGGCGATCCGGTCGGGCACCTGGTCGGCCACGCCGGAGATGACCATTCCGGCGTAGCTGTGCCCGACCAGCACCACGTCGGTGAGGTCCTCGTCGACGAGGAGACCGACGACGTCGGCGACGTGGGTGTCGAGCCCCACGTCGGGACCGAGCAGGTGCTCCTTCTCGCCGTGGCCGGTGAGCGAGGGGGCGAACGCCAGATGCCCGGCCCGGGTCAGCGGCGGGACCACCCGGTCCCAGGCGCGCCCGCTGTGCCAGGCGCCGTGGACCAGGACATAGGTCTTCGTGTGCGACGTACTCATGGGCAGGACGCTACTGAGCCGACAGGTACCTCTTGGTGACGTTCGGGCCGTGGGGGCGGCGCGGCGGGCACTCTCGACGGCCTTCCTGGTGGGCGGTCAGCGGGGCGCCAGCTCCTCGACCGGGCGGAAGGGGAAGTCGTAGCCGAAGCTGGCGGGGCCGACAAGGCGCAGGCCCTCGGGGGTGCGCCACCGCGGGTCGGCCGGTGCGCCGATGACCGCGACCCTGGCGCCGAACCGCATGCCCTCGGTGGTCACCGGCGTCCCGGTCTCCGCGTCGAGCACGCACACCAGGTCGGGAACGCTCGCGGCCACGCGGCCTTCGACGCGGGCCACGACGTACTCGTTCTGGAACTCAAGGTCGAGCCGCCGCCCCTGGTGGGCGCCCGTGCCCTCCATGGACGCCCGTCCGCGGGCGAATCCCCCGACCGTGGCCCGCTCGATCGCGGTGACCTTGCCGCGGAACAGCTCAAGGCCCGCGAGCGCCGCGCACGCCTCGGCGACGACGTCGCGGTGCTCCGCGCGGGCCGCGGCCATCCGCCGGCCCAGGTCGTGGGCCGCCGACAGGGTCGCGGGGATCAGCCCCTCCCTGGCCTGGGCGCCCCGCATCGGGTACATCGTGTAGGTGGCGGAACACCCCATCTCGACCGTGATCGCGCGGGCCAGCCGCTCGGCGGTGAGGTTGTCCACCGCGTCGAGCAGCATCGCGTTGCCCTTGTCGTCGACGACCGTCAGCGGGCACGCGGTGACGCCCATGAGCGAGGGGGTGAGCATCTGGAGCTCGGGGAACGCCCTGCCCATGCCGTCCGCGTCCACGAGCGGCAGCCCGGTGCGGGCGGCGGCGGCGATCGGCAGCATGGAGTTGACGCCGCCGATCTCGGTGCAGGCGATGTGGGTGATCGGCCGGGGCAGCGCGGGGCGCAGCCGGTCGATGGCCTGGGTCACCTCGGTGACGGCGGGGATCTTCTCCACCATCACCGTGGGCGCCCCGATGCCCCCCACCACGACGACCAGGGCGTCGTCGGGCACGTCGGCCAGGGCCGTCACCGGCACGGGCCCGTGCTCCTCGATCGCCCGCGCCGCGAGCAGGCGGCCGATGTAGGGGTCGCCGCCCCCGCCGGTGCCGAGGAGGGCCGAGCCGCGGGCGATGTCGGGCAGGTGCTCGAGGTCGACGCGGGTGAGCGGGGCGTGGGTCGGAGTCATCGGGTCTCCCCCAGGAGCAGGTTGCCGACGGCCTTGGCGCGGATCCGCACCGAGTTGCCCGGCAGATAGGAGATGGGGAGCTCGTCGATGTCGACGACCTCCACGGTGGCGGGGTCGGCACCGGCGGCGACGGCGCGTTCGACGGCCTCGGTCCTGGCCGCCTCGGTGGCCTTGGCCCTGTCGCCCGTGCCGAGCGGGTAGATCCGGTCCACCTCGCCCCCGGCCTGGGCGATCGAGGCGCCGATCGCGTTGGCCACGCCCGCGTCCCCCGGCCGCACCACGCTGTCGAACCCGGGCAGTCGGTCACCGAGCAGGACGCTGCCGCCGCCGACGAGCACGGCGGGCAGCGGGTCGGGCGTCACCCGCATCAGGTCGGCGGTCTCGGCGATGCGGTGGGTGATCCGTTCCAGCGCGTGGCGCACGAGGTGCCGGTCGAGCCCGCGCACCAGCGCCGGGTCGCCGACCGCGGCCAGGCCCGCGGCGACGGCCACGTCCGTGGCGGTGAGGGTGTCGCCGCCGAACACCAGGGCCCGCTCCCGCAGCGCGTGACCGACGCTGTCCGGGCCCACCGTGACACCCCCTTCGGAGCGGATGCGGCTGCCGCCGCCGATGCCCACCGAGACGACGTCGGGCATGCGGAAGTTGGAGCGCACCCCGCCGATGTCCACCTCGCTGCCCGCCTGGCGCGGGAACCCGCCGGCCAGCATGCCGATGTCGGAGGTCGTCCCGCCGACGTCGATGACCACGCAGTCCGCGAGCCCGGTCAACAGGGCGGCGCCGCGCATGGAGTTGGTCGGCCCCGAGGCGAACGTGGAGACGGGGTAGCTACGCGCGTACATGACGTCCATGAGCGTGCCGTCGTTCTGGGACAGATAGAGCGGCGCGTCGATGCCGCTCGAGGTGAGCGCGGCGGTGAACGCCTCGGTGACGGTCTCGGCGAACCCGAGAAGGGCCGCGTTGAGGATGGTGGCGTTCTCCCGTTCGAGCAGCCCGAGCCTGCCGATGCGGTGGGAGAGCGAGTAGCGGGCCTCGGGGAGCGCCTCCCTGAGGAGGGACTCCGCGGTGAGCTCCGCGTCCTGCGAGACGGGGGAGAAGATCGAGCTGATGGCGACGGCGTCCACGCCGTCGGCCGCGAGCCGCTCGCCGATCGCCCGCAGCTCGTCGGGCCGCAGCGGGGACAGCACACGGCCGTCGAACTCGTTGCCGCCGTGCGCCTGGTGGACGTGGTGGCCCACGGTGGCGGCCAGGTCGCGCGGCCAGTCCGACATGGGCGGCACGCCCGTGCCCGCGGGCAGCCCGAGCCGCACCACGCCGGTGCGCGACAGCTGGCGGCGCTCGACCACGGCGTTGGTGAACTGCGTCGTCCCGATCATCACCGCCGCGACGGCCGAGGCGTCGAGGGGGCCCGCCTCGGCCAGCCCCGCCAGCGCGGCGACGATGCCGTCCGTCACGTTGGCGCTGGTGGGGCGCTTGACCGAGGCCAGCATGGTCTCGCCCGACATGAGGACGGCGTCCGTGTTGGTCCCGCCGACGTCGATCCCGATGTGCACGTTGCTCCTTGTCGCTCCTGTGGTGGTGCCGGGTCCCTTGCCGCGCTCAGGCGACGGGTACCCCGAGGTATCGCTTGCGAGGGGGCGGCGGATACGAAAGCCCCGAGGCGCGCAGCCCGGCGCGCACCAGACCCGCGGCGACCTGCACGGTGGCGGGCACCGGGTCGACGACGGGGACGCCGTCGAGCCCCGCGGCGTCGAGGGCGGGGCGCAGCCGCTCGGCCAGGCCGATCATCCCGGTGCAGCCCAGCAGCAGCACATGGGCCCCGTCCTCGCGGACCGCCGCGACGGCCTGCTCGGTCATGCGCGCGACGAGCTCGTCCCCCGCCGACTCGATGGCCAGCACCGGGACGTCCACGGCGCGCACCGAGGCGAGCGCCGACGCCAGCCCGTACCGCGCCGCCGCGGCCTCGAAGCGGCTGGTCAGCCGGGGCAGGACGGCCAGGACGGCGAAACGGTGGCCGAGCAGCGCGGCCATGTGCATCCCGGTCTGTCCTGGGCCGAGGACGGGAACGGTCAGCCGTTCGCGGGCCGCCTCGAGCGCCGGGTCGCCCATGCAGTCGATGACGACGGCGTCGGCGCCCTCGCGTTCGGCCTCCACCGCGGCGAGCAGGGTGCCGGGCCCCGCGAGCGCCTCGTCGTAGGCCGACTCGATCGACTCGGGCCCCGAGGCGACCTGCCGGGTGCGCACGGTGACGCCGGGCGGCGCCGTCCGTGAGCGAGGGGATCCCGGTGCCGACCACGGGTCTGATGATGTGCACGGTGACGTTCTTGGACATGGGTTCTCCGAGATCTCACGAGGGGTTCTCGAGGGGACGGGCTCAGCGCCCGCCGAGCCCCGACAGGGCGATGCCGCGCACCAGGTGGCGCTGGAGCAGCAGGACGACCACGACCATGGGCACGACGGCCAGCGTCGCCGCGGCCATCAGCAGGTCCCAGCGGTTGCCGCTCTGCCCCAGGAACATCTGGAGGCCGAGGGGCACGGTGGCCATGTCCATGCTGCTGACGATGACCAGGGGCCACAGGAAGCTGTTCCAGTAGGTCAGGAACGTGAACACCGCGAGGACCGCGATCGCGGGCCTGGCGATGGGCACGATGACCGACCACAGGACGCGCGGCCGACTCGCGCCGTCCAGCATCGCGGCCTCCTCGAGCTCCACGGGGATCGTCCTGAAGAACTGCCGCAGCAGGAACGTTCCGAACGCCGTGAACGCCCACGGCAGGACGAGCGCCTGGTAGGAGTTGTCCCAGCCCAGCTCCCGCGTCAGCAGGAACATCGGGGTGACGATGACCTCCTGCGGCACCATCAGGGTGCCGAGGAAGCACACGAACAGGGCGTTGCTGCCGCGGAACCGCAGCCGGGCGAACGCGTAGGCCGCGGGCACCGAGACCACGACCACCAGGAGCGCGCCGAGGGCCGAGGTGAACACGGAGTTCCACAGCAGCCGCCACAGCGGCAGGTGGTCGAGGGCCCCGGCGAAGTTCGCCCACTCCAGGCGCGAGCCGACCAGCGTGGGCGGCTTGCGGAAGATCTCGTCGGCGGGCTTGAGCGCGGTGGCCACCATCCACACGAAGGGGAACAGGTAGCACAGCAGCACCACGGTGAGCAGGATCTGGGACACCCACGCCGGGCGAGGGCGTGGCGCGCGGTCAGTCGCCATAGTGCACCCACCGGCGCTGGCCGAGGAACTGGAGCGCGGTCACCAGCATGATCAGCCCGAACACCACCCAGGCGACGGCGCTCGCCATCCCCATGTCGAAGCGCTCGAAGCCCGTCCGGTACAGATACGTCACCAGCGTCTCCGTGGCGTCGCCAGGGCCCCCGCCGGTCAGGACGAACGGCTGGGCGAAGACCTGGAACGACGAGATCAGCGTCATCACCAGCGCGAAGAACAGGCTCGGGGAGAGCAGCGGCAGCACGATCGACCAGAAGCGCCGCACCGTTCCCGCCCCGTCCAGGGTCGCCGCCTCCATGACGTCCTCGGGGAGCGCGTCGAGCCCGGCCGAGAAGATCAGCAGGTTGTAGCCGATGCCCTGCCACAGCGAGAGCATGACGACGACGGCCATGGCCCACGTGCTCGACCCCAGGAAGTTGGGGGCCTCACCGCCCGTGACGGACGACCACGTGGACGCGGCGAAGCCGCCGGGCGAGAAGATCACCTGCCACACCACGGCGTTCGCCACGAGCGGCGTGACCGCGGGGAGGAAGAACAGCGCCCGGTACAGGCCGCGTCCGCGGATCCGGGGGGAGATCCACACCGCGAGGCCCAGCGAGATCGCTATGTTCGCGGGGACATAGGCCAGCACGAAGACCAGGGTGTTGCGCAGGACCGTCCAGAACGTGGACGCGTCGAGCAGCGAACGGTAGTTGTCGAGCCCGACGAAGGTCCGCTCCCCGAACACCGGCCAGTCGTACAGGCTGACCACGATCGAGGCGATCAGCGGGTAGACCATGAAGAGGCCGAATCCGATGACCATCGGGCTGAGGAAGCCGAGCGCCGCCCACCCGTCCCGGGCGCGTGCCCGGGACCGGCGGGCGGCGAGGTGAGTGCTCACGTCAGGAACCCGCCTGCTCCTGCACGGTGTTCAGGAACTCCTCGGCCGAGGTCTCCCCGTTGATGGCCTGCGTCCCGTACTGCTGGAACGCGCTGACCACGCTCGTCCAGTCGGCCGTCGTCCGCTCCGCCTCGGCGGACGACGCCGCGGCCTCCAGGGCCTCCTGGGCCCCTTCGACGGCGTTGTCGTACCACGACTGCTGCTGCGCGGTGCGCGCCGAGTACGCCCGGCCGCTGCTCGCCAGGTACTCCCCGGCGTCGGGTCCCGTGATCACGGAGAGCGCCCGCGCCGCGGCCTCGGTGTCCGAGCAGCCCTGGGTGATGCCGAAGCCGGAGCCCGAGGTGACCGAGGTCTGGCCCGCGTCACCCGCGGGGACCGGCACGATGCCCACGTCGAAGCTCGCGGTGGACTGGGCGTTGATCAGGTTCCAGGGGCCGTCGACCGTCATCGCGGCGTTCCCCGCGAGGAACTGGTCGAGCGCGGAGGAGTTGGACGTCGCGGGCACCTCGGCGGCCACCCCCTCGGTGCCCACCAGGTCGGCGTACCACTGGAACGCCTCGACGAAGTCGGGGTCGGTCAGGTTCAGCTCGCCCGTTTCGTCGACCGCCTGCCTGCCGGTCATGTTGACCGCCCACGGCAGGAAGTAGTCGATGTTCGGGAACGCCGCGAACCCGTACTGGTCGCCGCTCGTGAGGGCCCGCGCCGCCGCGGTGAAGTCGTCGACGGTCCAGTCGGGTTCGGGCTCGGCGAGCCCGGCCGCCGCGAACGCGTCCTTGTTGTAGTAGACGACCAGGGGGCCGAAGTCGTAGGGCAGCGCGAGCTGTTCGTTGTCCACGGTCATCGCGTCGAGGATCGAGGGGTCGAAGTCGCCGAGGTCCACGTCGTCGGGCAGCACGTCCCCGAGCGGCTGGAGGAGGTCGGCGACGCCGGTCACGCGCAGCGACTGGACGCCCACGATGCACGGGCCCGACGAGCTGCCCGCCTGGGTCGCGAGGCGGGTCCAGTAGTCCGCCCAGCTCGCCGTCTCGAACGACATGGTGATGTCGGGATACCGCTCGGTGACGAGGTCGCCCACCTGGTTCCAGGCGTCCACCTCCGCCTCGGAGCTGCTCCACATGTACCAGGTCAGCTCGGTGGTGCCGGAGTCCGAACCGGACGAGTCCGAGGAACAGGCGGCGAGACCCAACGACATGAAGGCGAGCGCCGCGGCGACGGCGCTCGTGCGCCGCCCACCGCCGCTGAGGGTTCGGGTCATCAGTACTCCCGGTGCTTGGATGGCCTCTTGTGCTTCTCGTTGACTGCTGTGCTTCTCGCTGACGGTGCTTTGTGCGGGTTCGGCACCAACTGTCGGGAAGAGGGTGGTGAGGAGGCTCGAACGTAGGACGACGCCGCCGCGCCCACAATGAGCGGAACGCCCAATCCCCGCCTCCGACCTGGGCACTCCGCACAATCGGGGCGTGTGAGAGGCTGCCCCATGGCCATCCCACCCGACGCCGGGCGCCCGCCCGCGGGCGCCGCCGACCGTCTGACGTCGCTCGACGTCGACGCGATCGACGATGTCGCCCTCGGCGCCCGGGTGTTGGGCTCGGGCGGCGGGGGCTCGCCGCAGACGCTCGCCGCCCTCGCCCGCGCGGTCGTCGGGGCGAGCGGCCCGATCCCGGTGGTCGGGCTCGCGGATCTGCCCGAGAACGGCGTTGTGATGTTCGTCGCCCAGGTCGGCGCCCCGCAGATCCTGCGCGAGCGGCTGCCCGCGCACGAGGCCCGCATCGCCGCCACCGCGCTGATCCGGCACCTGGGGACCAGGCCCGTGGCGTTCGCCAGCCTGGAGATCGGCGGGTCCAACGCCCTGGTGTCGGTCCCGGTCGCCGCCGCGCTCGGGGTGCCGATCGTCGACGCCGACGGCATGGGCCGCGCCTACGCCCGCATCGACCAGACGACCATGGCGCTGCGCGGGATCCCGGCCGCGCCCTTCGCGCTCGCCTCGCCCACCGGCACCTGGGTGCTGGTCGGCGACGCCGACCACGGGCGGGCCGAGGACGTGCTGCGCGCGGCCCTCCCCGGCCTCGGCGGCGCGGCCGCCGCCGTCCTTTACGCGGCCACGGCCGGTCGGCTGCGGGGCGCCGTCATCGACGGCTCGCTCTCCCGCGCGGCCGCGCTCGGCCGCGTCCTGCGCCGCGTCCAGGAGCGCAGGGCGCCGCTCGGCGACTTCCTGCGCACCGGCGCGGCCACCGCCCTGTTCGAGGGGATCGTGCGGCGGATCGAGCAGGTGCGGAGCGGCACCCCGACGATGGTGGTGACGGCCGTCGACGCGCGCTCGGGCGCGGTCCTGCGGCTCGACGCCAGCGAGGAGTTCGGCGTGGCGCTCGTCGACGGCGAGGTCCTGGCGCGGGAGCCCGACGTCATCGTCGCGATGGACGTGCGCTCCTGGCAGGTCGTGATGCTGGACGAGCTCCACGTGGGGCGCCCGCTGCTGGTGCTGCGGCTGCCCGCCGACCCCGCGTGGCACGCGCTCGGCGGGGCAAGGGCGCTCGGCGGGGCAAGGGTGAGGTGAGCCATGGACTCCTGGCCGTTGACGGTGACCGTGCGGGACCTCCTCGCGCTGCCCGACATGGCGGACGTGCCGGTCGTCGCGCACGACGACGACCTCGACCGGGCCGTCGGCGACGTGCGCGTGCTCGACCGCGCGCGGCTGGCCGCCGCCCCCGGCGAGCCGCCGCCGAACGGCGCCGTGGGCGGCCTCGCCGTGGTGGACTGCGCCGACGGCGGCCCCGGGGCGCTCGCGGGGACGGACGTGGACGTGGCGCTGCGCGCCGCGGCGCGCGAACGCGCCCACGCCCTGGTGGCGGTCGGCGCCCCGCGCCTCGCCGAGGCCACCCGCGTCCTGGCCCTGCGGCTCGGCGTCCCCCTGCTCGTCCTGCCGCGCGCCCGCGCCACTTCGGCGATATCGGAGATGATGCTCCAGGTCAGGAGCCCCAGGGTCAGGCACGCCGAGGTGGTCTGCGCGGTCGCCGACCGCCTGGGCCGCGCCCCGCGTGAGCCCACGGCCGTGCTCGACATCGTCGCCAACGCGCTCCAGGGGGTCGTCCAGCTCCAGTCGGGCAGCCGCATCGTCCACGCCGCCCGCAGCCGACCGCACGACCCGGCGGCCGACCCGGGCGCGACCACGGTGCCGACGGTCGTTCCGCTGGGGGAGGTGCGCGCCCCGTTCACCGATGTGATCAACGGGCGCGGCACGGCCGTTCTCCCCATCAGGACCCCCGACCCGACGTCAGGGCAGCTGGTCCTCGTCGCGGCCAACCGCCGCGGGGGGCCCGCCTGGCGCTCCATGGCCCTCGACGCCCTCACCGTGGCCCAGCACCCGGTGGCCGCGTGGCTCGGCTTCGAGCGTCTTTCCGAGGAACGCCGCAGGCACGCCGCGTCCGCGGTGCTCGACGAGATCGCGGCGGCGGGCGGCCAGCTCTCCGCCCAGGCGCTCGCCCTCGCGCTCCAGCTCGGCTGGCAGCCGCGGGGCTGGCACCTGGCGCTCTTCGTCAGGCCGGTCAGCGACGCGCCGCTCGACCTGGGGGAGATGGCCGCGCTCGAGGAGGAGCTGCGCTCGGCCGGGCTCCCCGTCGAGGGCCTCGTGCCCCGCGCCGGGGGCGCGGCCGGCTGGATGACGGCGGGTTCGAGCGACGGGCTGCCCACGGTCGCGGCGACGGTCCGCGGCGTGCGGGCCGCGATCGCCGAGCTGACCGGGCGCGGCGAGCCCGGCGACGTGGTCGTCGGCGTCGGCTCGGCGCGGAGCGGCGCCGACGGGCTGCTGCGCAGCATCGACGACGCCCGCAGGTCGGCCCTGCTGGCCAGCCCCTACCTCGACCAGGACCGGGTGCGCGCCCACTCGGGGCACTCCGTGGAGCGGGTGCTCGCGTCGTGGTCGGGCGACGACCTCGCGCGCAGGGAGGCCGCGGCCCTGCTCGGCCCGGTGGCGGGAACGCCGTCGGAGGAGACGTTGCGCACCTATCTGGACCTGATGTGCTCGGTCAGCGCGACCGCCACCAGCCTCGGCGTCCACCGCAACACCGTCATGAACCGGCTGCGCCGGGTGCAGGACGACCTCCGTCTCGACCTCGCCGACCCGGCGACCCGCCTGGCCCTCCAACTGGCCCTGCGCACCGCCCCTTCCGACCGGCGCTGAGGCGATCGGGGTGGCGTCGCCGGGGTCGGCGACCCTGGGGTTGGCGTCCCTCTCCTCAGCCGCGCGGCGGGCACCGAGACTGTGGTTCCCGAGCCGGTCCGGGTGCACCGGGCTCGGCGCACCACCGTTCGGAAGAGGAGCTCGTGTCCGAAGAAGAGCAGAACACGCCCGCCGCCGCGGGGCCCGCGCGCCGCAGCGTGCTCAAGGCGGGCGGGGCCACGGCCGCCGTCGCCGTGGCCGCGGGGCCCGCCGCCGCCGGTGGCGCGGGCGGCCCCACGGCCTTGCCGCGCGCCGTCGCCGACATCACGCTGCGCGTCAACGGCGCCGAGCACCCGCTGTCCGTCGAGGCCCGGGTCACGCTGCTCGACGCCCTGCGCGAACGGCTCGGGCTGACCGGCGCCAAGAAGGGCTGCGACCGGGGCGAGTGCGGGGCGTGCACCGTTCTGGTGGACGGGCGGCGCGTGAAGTCGTGCACGACGCTCGCGGTGATGCAGGAGGGCCGGGAGGTCACCACCGTGGAGGGGCTGGCGCGGGGCGATGAACTGCACCCCGTGCAGGAGGCGTTCGTGCGGCGCGACGCGTTCCAGTGCGGGTTCTGCACCCCGGGGCAGATCGTGTCGGCGGTCGCCTGCGTCCAGGAGGGCCACGGCGGCTCACGGGACGAGATACGCGAGTGGATGAGCGGCAACCTGTGCCGGTGCGGCTGCTACCCGAACATCGTGGACGCCGTGCGGGACGCGGCCGAGGCCGAGGAGGCGCGGCGATGAGGCGGTTCGACTACGCGCGCACGAGCCGGGCGGGCGAGGCCGTCGACCTGGTCGCGGGCGAGCCGACCGGGGCGTTCGTGGCGGGCGGCACCGACCTGCTCAACCTGATGAAGGACGGCGCCGAGGCACCCGACCTCGTCGTCGACATCAACGACCTGCCCCTCTCCGATGTCGAGGTGGTGGGGGAAGCGGCGCGGGAGCGGTTGCGGATCGGCGCGCTCGCCAGGCTGGCCGACGTCGCGGCGCACCCGCGGGTGAGCCGCGAACTGCCGGTCCTGACAGAGGCGTTGCTCGCCACCGCGTCGCCGCAGGTGCGCAACATGGCCACCGTCGGGGGCAATCTCATGCAACGCACCCGCTGCTGGTACTTCCGCGATCCCGACTTCGCCTGCAACAAGCGGGCGCCAGGCAGCGGCTGCCCCGCGCAGGAGGGCCAGAACCGCTGGCACGCCATCCTCGGCGGCAGCGACCACTGCATCGCCGTCCACCCCTCCGACCTGGCCGTCGCGCTGCGCGCGCTCGACGCGACCGTCCACACCCTCGGCCCCGGCGGGCGGCGCGCCATCGCCATCGGCGACTTCCACCGCGAACCCGGCGCGGCGCCCGAGCGCGAGACGGCCCTGCGGCACGGCGAGCTGATCACGGCCGTCGAGGTGCCGCTGCCCCGGCGCGGCACCCGCTCCGGCTATCTGAAGGTGCGCGACCGCGCCACGTTCGAGTTCGCCGTCGTCTCCGCGGCGGCCGTGCTGCGCATGGACGGGCGTACGGTCCGCGACATCGCCCTGGCCTTCGGCGGCATCGCGACGCGCCCCTGGCGCTCGGCCGCGGCCGAGGACGCGCTGCGCGGCCGACGCCTGACGGACGACACCGTCGCCGCGGCGGGCCGCGCGCTGGTCGCGGGGGCTCGGCCCCGCACGCACAACGCGTTCAAGGTCGAGCTCGTCCAACGGGCGCTCCACGAGGTCCTCGGCGCGCTGGGCGACGACCGGTGACCGGTGCGTCGGCGGCGGCCTGGGAGGCCCTGTACCGGGTGTGGCGCGTGGGCGACACCGCGGGCCTCGCCACCGTGGTCGCCACCTTCGGCTCGGCCCCGCGGCCCCCCGGCACGCCGATGCTCGTCACAGCGGAGGGCCGGGTGGTCGGCAGCGTCTCGGGCGGCTGCGTCGACGGGGACGTCCACGCGCGCGCCCTGGCGGCCGTATCCGACGGCGTGCCGCGGCTGGTCTCCTACGGGGTGAGCGACGACGACGCCCGCGCGGTCGGCCTCACGTGCGGTGGCACCATCGAGGTGTTCGTCGAGCCGGTGGACGCGCGGTCGTTCGCCGAGCTGCCACGGCTGATCGCCTGCCAACGCCTGGGCGTCCCCGCCGTGTCGGCCACGGTGGTCGCGCACCCCCTGCGCGCCGCCGTCGGGGCGCACGCGCTGGTGACGGCCGACGATGACCTTGGTTTCAACGGGGACCTTGGCTTCAACGGGGACCTCGGCTTCAACGGGGACCGCGCCTTCGACGGCGGCACCGCCCCGCGTTCCGACGGCGCGCTCGCCCCCGCCGACGAGGCGCTGCTGCGCGAGGCGGCCTGGAGGCTGCTGCGCGAGGGCGGCGCGGGCGGCGCCCGCTGCGCGACCCTGCGCCTGAGCGGCGCGCGGGAGGGGGAGATGCGGGTGCTGCTCGTCCCGTACCTGCCGCCGCCGCGCATGCTGGTCTTCGGCGCCAACGACTTCGCCGCGGCCCTCGTCCCCCAGGCGCGGCTGCTCGGCTACCGCACCACCGTGTGCGACGCCCGTCCGGTGTTCACCACCGCCGAGCGCTTCCCCGAGGCCGACGAGGTCGTCACCGCGTGGCCGCACCGCCACCTCGCCGATGAGCACGAGGCGGGGCGGCTCGACGGGCGCACCGCCGTGGTGTGCCTCAGCCACGACCCCAAGTTCGAGATCCCGCTGCTCGCCGCGGCGCTGCGGCTGCCGCTCGGCTATGTCGGGGCCATGGGCTCCCGCCGCGCGCACGCCGACCGCGTGGCACGGCTGCGGGCCGAGGGCGTCACCGAGGCGGAGCTCGCCGCGCTCGCGTCGCCCGTCGGGCTCGACCTGGCCGCGCGCACCCCCGCCGAGACGGCCGTGTCGATCGCCGCCGAGCTGATCCTGCTCACCCGGGGCGGCCTACCGGCGCGCCGCTCCACCGTTCCCGTTCCCGTTCCGGGACCCGTTCCCGTTCCGGGACCCGTTCCCGTTCCCACCCTTGCCCCCGTCCCCGCCGAGCGGGCGACGGCGAAGGAGGCACGACGATGAGCCAACTGATCGGCAGGCCCGTGGCCAGGGTCGAGGCCAGGGCGAAGGTGACAGGCGCCGCGCGGTACGCCGCGGACGCCCAGGTCGCCGGGGCCGCCCACGGCTTCCTGGCGCTGAGCACCGTCGCCCGCGGCGTGATCACCGGCATCGACGTACGAGCCGCGCGGGCCGTGCCCGGCGTGCTCGCCGTGCTGACCCACGAAACGATGCCGCGGCTGCGCGCGCCGGACGCGTCGACGGGCTACTTCAAGGGGTTCGTTCCCCTCCAGGACGACGTGATCCACCACGCGGGCCAGCCCGTCGCGCTCGTCGTGGCCGAGACGCTCGAGCAGGCCAAGGAGGCGGCGGGCCTGGTCCGCGCCACCTACGACGCCGAGCCCCCGCGCGTGGTGATGGCGGACGCGATGGACGAGGCGTACGTCCCGCCGCCCGGCTTCGACGGGCCCAACGACCTGACGCGCGGCGACGTCGATGAGGGCTGGGCCGAGGCCGAGGCGAGCGTGGACGTCACCTGCACGACCGTCATGCAGCACCACAACGCGATGGAGCCGTCCGTCACGCTCGCCGCCTGGGACGGCGACCGGCTCACCGTCCACGAGTCGACCCAGGGCGTCACGGGGACCCAGCAGTCCCTGGCCCACGCCTTCGACGTGCCGACCGCCGACGTGCGGGTCATCTCGCCCTACGTCGGCGGCGCCTTCGGGGCCAAGACGACGTGGCCGCACGCCCTGCTCACCGCGGCGGCGGCGAGGCATGTCGGACGCCCCGTCAAGCTCGTGCTGTCCAGGGCGCAGAGCTACACGTCGCACGGCCACCGCCCCGAGACCCACCAGCGGGTGCGGCTCGGCGCGCGCCGCGACGGGCGGCTCACCGTCGCCGAACATGTCACCACCGAGCAGATGTCCCGCACCGAGGAGGCCGTCTACAGTCCCAACGCGGGCACGCGCGTGCACTACGCCATCCCCCACCTGCGCTCGGTGCAGCGCCTCGTCCGCCTCGACCTGCCCACCGGCATCTTCGCGCGGTCGCCCGAGACGACCACCCTGCACGCCCTGGAGTGCGCCCTCGACGAGCTGAGCCTGGCCGTCGGCATGGACCCGGTCGAGCTGCGGCTGCGCAACGCCGCGACCGAGCACCCCGAGACCGGCGAGCCGGTGAACTGGCACCAGGCCCGGTGCCTCAACAGGGGGGCGGAGCTGTTCGGTTGGGCGGACCGCGATCCCACGCCGCGCTCGATGCGCGACGGCGGCCTGCTCGTCGGCTGGGGCGTGGCGTCCGCCTCGCACGTCGCCGGAGGCATCCCCGGCGGCGGTGGCGCGCGGGCCACGCTGAGCGCGGACGGCACCGCGCTGGTGCAGTGCGGCACCCAGGACATCGGCACCGGCACCTACACAGCCCTGTCGCAGGTCAGCGCCGACCGCCTGGGCATGCCCCTGACGTCGATCCGCTTCGAGCTCGGCGACAGCGACCTGCCGTCGGCGCCGGTCTCCGCGGGCTCCGCGACGTTGCAGGCCACCGTGCCGAGCGTGGCCGCGGCCTGCGGCGCGGCGCGCGACACGGTCGTCCGACTCGCCGTCGACGACCCCGAGTCGCCCCTGCACGGCAGGGACCCCGAGCGGATCGCCACCGCCGAAGGGCACCTCTTCGTCAGGGACGACCCCGAACGCCGCGACAGCTACGCGGCCGTCGTCGGGCGGCACGGCAGCCCGGTCGTCGTCCATGGCCAGCCGGGGAACACCACGGCGCTACGCAGCACCGGCGCCGTCTTCGTCGAGGTGACGGTCCACCCCCGGCTCGGCACGGTCCGGGTGCGGCGCGTGGTGGGGGTCTTCGACGCGGGGCGGATCCTCAACCACCGCACCACCCGCAGCCAGGCCATCGGCGGCATCATCTGGAGCATCGGCATCGCCCTCACCGAGCACACCCTGGTCGACGCGGCGTCGGGGCGCGTGGTCACGCCCAACCTCTCGGGCTATCTGGTGCCGGTCAACGCCGATGTGCCCGACATGGTGGTCGAGTTCGTCGACGAGCCCGACCCGGCCAGCCCGGCGCTCGGCGCCCGGGGCTTCGGCGAGACCCCCTCGACCGGGGCTTCGGCGGCCATCGCCAACGCCGTCCACCACGCCACGGGCCGCCGCGTCCGCGACCTGCCGCTCGGCCTCGACCGGCTGCTGTGACCCCGCCGTGATCAGCCGGCCTTTGGTGCGACGGGCGCGATGCCACACAATCGGAAGGATGAACCTCGGCGAACTCGGTGCCTTCCTGCGAACCCGCCGCTCCCGCGTCAGGCCGGACGACGTCGGCCTGAAGCCCGGGCCGAGACGCCGCGTGCCGGGGCTGCGCCGCGACGAGGTCGCCCACCTCGCCGGGGTCTCCGTCGACTACTACACGGAGCTGGAACGCGGACGTGGCGCGCGCCCATCGGAGCAGATGCTGAGGGCCCTGGCCAGGGCGTTGCGCCTGAGCCAGGACGAGCATGACCACCTGTTCCACCTCGCCGGGCGCCCCGCGCCGTCCCGCCACGGGTCCGCGACGCCCGTGGAGGGCGCGCTGCTCGCGCTGCTCGACCGGCTCGATGGGACCCCGGCGCAGATCATCACCGACCTGCACGAGCCGCTGATCCGCAACGGTCTTGCCGTCGCGCTGCTCGGCCGGGTGCCGGGCGGCCCGGGCCGGGGCGAGAGCCTGGTCCACCGCTGGTTCACCCAGCCGCGGGCCCGCGCCTGTTACGTTCCGGAGGACCACGCCCACCACTCCCGCGTCTTCGTCGCCGACCTCCGCGCGGTGGTCGCCAGGCGGGGCAGGGACCAGGAGACCACCGCGCTCGTGGCCGAGCTGCGGCGCCGCAGCCCGGAGTTCGCGACGCTGTGGGACTCGGGCGACGTGGCCGTGCGCCGAAGGGACCGCAAGCGCATGATCCACCCCGCGCTCGGCCTCATCGAGGTGGACTGCCACCGCGTCTTCAGCGAGGACGGCCGCCAGCGCCTCGTGTGGTTCACCTCGCCGCCCGACGCCCCGGCCGACGCCAGGATCGAGCTGCTGTCCGCCGCGTCCCCGGCCCACCTGGTCGGCCCGCCCGTGCCGACGTCGGCGCCCTGAGGCATCAGGTCGGCGGGTCGGTCGGCGGGTCCGTCGGCGGGGTCCAGGAGGGCAGGTGCCGCACGACGTCGGCGAGCAGGGCGCACAGGCGCCGGTAGTCGTCGTCGCCGAGGGAGTCCTGGAGATGGCGGTCGAGGTGGACCATCAGCCGGTCCGCCCCGGCCAGCTCGCGCCGGCCGTTCGCGGTGAGGTGGAGCTCCTGGACGTTGGCGTGCCGGGGGTGCGGTCGGCGTTCGACCCAGCCGCGGTCGACGAGCTTGCCGACCAACGGCGCGATCGCCTGGGGGGTCACGCCGACGGTCCGCGCCAGCTCGGCGCCGGTCAGCCCGGGGGTCACCTCGAGGTTGATCAGCACGGCGTACAGCGAGCCGGAGACGCCGAGCTTGCGCAACGGTGGCTCCTTGGTGCTCTGGAGCGCCAGGTCGGCTCGCCGCAGGAGGGACACGACGCGGCCGAGCACCTCGGCGTTGCGGGCTGTCGCAGCAGGTTCGTTCACGGCCGCCGAGCTTACAGCGCCTTCACACGCGTAAGGGTCTTGTTGTAAATCTCTTGTGGGGTATCAAGTTATTGATGCCCGTGGGTACCGTGGTCGCATGGTTGGCCGTCCAGCAGGACCTCGGTCGTGCGGGCGATGTGGTCCCGCAGCAGCTCGGCGCCGCCCTCGGCGTCGCGGGCCAGCGCGGCGCCGGCGAGCGCCCTGTGCTCGCCGACGAGGTCGCGCGGGGCGCCGGAGCCGAGGGGCGCGGCCCAGTGCCGGTACAGCTCGGCCTCCGCGCGCAGCGCCTGCGCGGTCTCGACGAGGCGGCGGCTGCCGCAGCCGGAGAGCAGCGCCGCGTGGAACTCCTCGTGCGCCTCGTACCAGGCGGCGTCGCGCTCCCCGGTCCTGGCCACCGCCTCGTCGCGGCGGGTCAGCAGGTGGTGCGCCGCCACCACGGTCGTCTCCCAGCGTTCGTCGCCCTCGGCGATCGACTTGCGGAAGGTGATCGACTCCAGCTCGACCCGGGCGGCCGTGAGGTCGACCAGGTCCTCCTTCGACAGCGGGATCACCGTGTACCCCTGGTGGGCGTGCGGGCGCACCAGGCGCTCGGCGGCCAGGCGCGTCAGGGCCTCCCTGGCCACGCCGACGCTGGTGTTGTAGGCGCCGCACAGGTCGGGGAACTTCAGGCGCTGCCCGGGGCGCAGGCGCGCGGCGAAGATGTCGGCGCGCAGGCGCTCGTAGACCTCGTCGGTCCGCGTCCGGCGCGGGTGGCTCGTGGTCGTCACGAGCCGAGACTACCGCCATGCTTCAACGGTCCCGGTAACTTTCGAATGTTCGGTTGACATTCGAAAGTAAGCGGAATCATCCTGGGTCCAGCCTCACCACGACGTTCCGAGGAGGGATCGTGTACATCGCCAACGTCCGCGGCCGGGCGGTCCTTGTCACCGGGGAGACGGCCACCGGGGAGACGACCGGCGTGGACATCGCGGGCGCCAGCCACGGCAGGTTCGGCCCCGCCCCCGCCGACCTGTACGGCGCGTGGGACGAGTTCCTGGCCTGGGCCGAAGTCGCCGCGGCCGGTCGGGGCGCCCCCGAGGGTCCCGTCGTCGGGTTCACCCCGGCGGACCTCGGGCCCCCGTCGCCCACCCCGTCCCAGATCTTCGCGATCGGGCTCAACTACCGCGACCACGCCGACGAGGCGGGCCTCGCCCTCCCCGAGCGCCCCACGGTCTTCACCAAGTTCGCCTCATCCCTCAGCGGACCCGACACCACGGTCGTGCTGCCCGACGGCGAGGTGGACTGGGAGGTCGAGCTGGTCGTGGTCATCGGCCGGGTGACCCGCCGCGCCCGGGTCGCCGACGCCTGGCGCGCCGTCGCGGGCCTGACCGTCGGCCAGGACATCTCGGAGCGGCGGCTGCAACTCAGCGGCCCCGCACCGCAGTTCAGCCTGGCCAAGTCCCACCCCGGCTTCGGCCCCACGGGCCCTCACCTGGTGACGCCCGACGAGCTCGCCGAGCCGGACGACCTGGAGATCGGGTGCAGCGTCAACGGCGAGGAGGTCCAGAAGGCCAGGACGTCGCGCCTGGTCTTCGGCGTCGATGAGCTGATCGCCCACCTCTCCGCGGTGGCCACCCTCCACCCCGGCGACCTGATCTTCACCGGCACCCCCTCGGGGGTCGGCGCCGCGCGCACCCCCGCGCGCCACCTCGCCCCGGGCGACGAGCTGGTCTCCTACGTCCAGGGGGTCGGCACGCTCCGCCAGACGTTCGTGGCGGCGGGCGGGAGGGCCTGACCATGGGACTGCACAGGCTGAGCTCGGTGACGATCGGCGTTCCCGACGTCGAGGCGACCCTGGCCTACTACCGGGAGTTCGGGCTGGCGCGCGATGACGGCGGCTGGCTCTCCACCCTGGACGGCGGGCGGCAGCTCAGGGTGGTGCGGGCACCCACCCGTCGGCTGGTCAGCGTGTCCATCGGCGCGGACGACGAGGACGACCTCGGGCGCATCGCGAGCGCGCTCGGCGCGATCGGCGTCCCGTCCACGGTGGACGGGCGCGGGCTGCGCGCCACCGAGCCGGTCACCGGGGCGCGCGTCGAGGTCGAGGTGAGCCCCAGGATCGCGGCCCCGGTGGTCGGGCCCACCCCGGACAACGGCCCGGGCCGCCCGGACCGCGGCACGGGCCGCGCGCCCGCCGTGCTGCGCGAGGGCCCCGTGCGGCCGCGCAAGCTGGGCCATGTCGTCATCGGCTCGGTGGACCAGGCCGCCACTCAGCGCTTCTTCGCGGAGGGCATCGGGCTGAAGGTGAGCGACGAGGTGCCGGGGCTCGCCTCGTTCATGCGGTGCTCGACCGACCACCACAACGTGCTCGTCACCAGCGCCCCCGTCACCTTTCTGCACCACACGTCGTGGCAGGTCGACGACGTCGACGAGATCGGCCGCGGCGCGACGCGGATGCTCGAGGACCACCCCGAACGGCACGTCTGGGGCCTGGGGCGCCACCACATCGGCTCCAACTTCTTCTGGTACCTGCGCGACCCGGCCGGCACCTTCTCCGAGTACTACTCCGACATGGACTGCGTCGTGGACGACGCGCTCTGGAAGCCGGAGGTCTGGGACGAGGCCAAGAGCCTCTACTCCTGGGGGCCGCCGCCCCCGCCGTCCTTCGTCGAGCCCGAGGACCTCGCCGCGCTGATGACCGGCTCGCACCGCGCGAGCTGACCCGCCTGTTCCACCGTCGACACGGGAGGACCGTTCGATGTCCGCGCCAACACCCCGTTCCCCGGCACCGCCCCCGCCCGCCCCCGACCCGGGTGACACGTGCGATGTCGCCGTCGTGGGCGCAGGGCCCGTCGGGCTCGCCCTCGCCGCGCTCCTCTCCGCCGAGGGCGTGAAGGTCGCCGTCGTCGACCCGCACCGCGTGGTGTGCCAGCACCCCAGGGCCACCCACCTCGACGACGAGACCATGCGCACCCTCCAGACCCTCGGCGCGGCCGATCTCGAGCCGCTGTTCCTGCGCCAGTCAGGGTGGGTGCTCACCGGGGCGGACGAGCAGCCGTTCCTCGAGCTCGCGATGCCGGACACGGTCTCCGACCAGGGCTGGTACACCGACTACCAGTTCCACCAGCCGGACTTCGAGTCCCGGCTGCGCGGCCTGCTCGCCACGCGGGACGGCGCCCGGCTGTGGCTCGGCTGGGAGGCCGTCGCGCTCGACCAGGACGCCGAGGGAGCCGGGCTCGTCGTGCGGGAGCGGCGTTCGGGACGGGTCCGCTGCCTCCGCGCGGCCTATGTCGTCGGCGCGGACGGCGCCGGGTCCTTCGTCCGCGCGGCGATGGGCGCCGACGTGGAGGACCTGCGCGGCACGCAGACCTCGCTGATCGTCGACGTGCACCCGTTCCACCACCCGGACTCCCTGCCCCGCACCACCGGATTCGTCCGGTGCGACGCGGAACGGCCTCTGACCTATGTGCCGATCTTCCCGCCGCTGCTGCGCTTCGAGTTCATGCTCGACACGGCCGCCGACCCCGCGGAGGCCGAACGCCCCGAGCACGTCTACCCGCTCCTGTCGCGCTGGCTGGCGCCAGGGAGCTACCGCGTCCTGCGCGCCGACGCCTACGAGTGGCACGCCCACCTCGTGCGCGGCTGGCGCGACGGGCGGCTCCTGCTCGCGGGGGACGCCGCGCACGAGATGCCGCCGATGCTGGGACAGGGCCTGTGCTCGGGGCTCCGCGACGCGGCCAACCTCGCGTGGAAGCTGGCGCTCGTGCTGCGCGGGCGCGCCGAGGGGACGCTGCTCGACACCTACGAGTCCGAGCGCGCCGCCCATGTGCGGCCCTACATCGTCGAGTCGGCGCGGCAGGCCAACATGATCGAGGCGTTCGGCCGCGGCGAGCGGCCGCCCGCCTCCACCGCCCCCCGGGTCGTCGAACGGTTCCGCCCCCCGCTCGGACCCGGGCTCGTCGAGCGGCCCGCCGACCCGGTGGGGCAGCTGGCCCCGCAGCCCAGGGGCCCCGGCGGCGAACGCCTCGACGACGCCACCGGCTACCGGTTCGTGGCCGTCGGCGCCCCCGAGGTGATCGCCGGGGTCGACGACGCGACCCGCGCCCACTGGCGGCGCCTCGGCCTGGTCGCGGTCGCCGGGGGCGGCCCCGTCGTCAGGGAGTGGCTCGCGGAGCGTGGCGCGAAGGCCGCCCTCGTCCGGCCCGACCGTTACGTCTACGGGGTCGCGGCCGACGCCGCCGGGCTCGTGGACGTCACGGGGCGGCTGGCCGAGCGGCTCCTGCCGAGCGCGGTGACGGCGTGAACGCCCGGCTCGCCGACCACGCGCGCGGCCTGGTCTGGGGCGAGGGCCCCCGGTGGCACAAGGGCGCGCTGTGGCTCTCCGACACCCAGGGCGGGCGGCTGTGGACCGACGCGTCGGGCCGGTGGACCGGCACGGCGGCCGACCCGGTGTCCAACGGCCTGTGGTTCCTGCCCGACGGACGGCTCGTCGGCGCCCTCATGCGCGACCGGCGCGTCGGGGTCTGGACCGGCACGGGCTGGGACACTTACGCCGACCTCTCGGGGCTCGGGGTCGGGCCGCTCGGCGACATGGTCGGCGACGCGGCGGGCAACCTCTATGTCGACGACGTGGCGTTCGACGCCGCCGCGGGCGAGCCGCCGGCGCCCGGCAGGATCATCCTGGTGCGACCCGACGGGTCCGCCGAAGTCGCCGCCGAGGGAGTGGAGTTCCCCAACGGGATGGCGCTGCTCGACGACGGCGCCACCCTGGTCGTCGCGGAGACCGCGCGGCAGCGCCTGACCGCGTTCACCGTCGGGGCCGATCGGACGCTGAGCGCGCCGAGGCCCTACGCCGACATCGCCGCCCTCGTCGGCGGCGCGGCCCGCCCCGACGGCATCTGGCCGGCCCGCGACGGCGGCGTGTGGGTGGCGACCACCACGGGCCAGGCCGTCGCGCACGTCCGCGACGGCGCGCTGGTCACCGCGGTCCCCACCGCGCCGGACTTCCCCGTCGCGTGCTGCGCCGCCGACGACGGCACCCTCTTCGTCACCCTGGCCAGCACCGACGGCGAGCCGCTCTTCGCGGCCCTGGCGCGCCGGGCGGTCACCACCCGGGTGGTCACCGTGGCGTGGGACGGGGGAGCGCCATGAGGTATGTCGCCATCGAAGAGGCGTTCGCCGTCCCCGAGTTGGCCGCCCGGCAGCCGGTCACCGAGATGCGGATCCGGGTCACCGACTCCTACGCCGAGCTGTGCGGCCGCAGGCTCGTCGACTTCGAAGGACACCGCCTGCCCGACATGGACGCGCACGGGATCGACGTCCAGGTGCTCTCGTTGACCGTCCCCGGCATCCAGGCCGACACCGACCCCGCCGCCGCACGGGCCCACGCCCGCCTGGCCAACGACGTCCTCGCCGAGGTGGTCGCCCGCCACCCCACCCGTTTCCAGGGGTTCGCCGCGCTCCCGACGCAGGACCCGGGCGCCGCCGTCGCCGAGCTCGAACGCGCCGTCGCCGGGCTCAGCTTCAGGGGCGCGCTCGTCAACGACCACACCCAGGGCCGCTACCTCGACGACCCGGCCTACGACGAGCTGTGGAGCGCGTTCGAGGAGCTGGGCGTGCCGCTCTACCTGCACCCCGGTTCGGTGCCCGCGGACGACTGGCACGTGCTGGCGGGGCGGCCCGAGCTGTACGGGGCCACCTGGAGCTGGCAGGCGGAGACCGGAGGGCATGCCCTGCGGCTCGTCTACGCCGGGGTGTTCGACCGGCACCCGCGGGCCACCGTGATCCTCGGCCACCTCGGGGAGTTCCTGCCGTTCCAGACGTCGCGGCTCGACAGCCGCTATCTGACGCTGCGGGTCGAGACCCCGCTGCTCAGGCCGCCGTCCGCCTATGTGGGCACCAACCTCCTCGTCACCACGAGCGGCGTGCTCGCCCCCGAGGCGATCGAGGCCGCCGTGCTCACCGCGGGCGAGGACGCGGTCATGTTCGCGATCGACTACCCGTACGAGGAGACCGCCGCCGCCGTCGCCGCGGTCGAGCGGGCCCGGCTGAGCGACGAGGCCAGGGAGAAGGTCGCCCACCGCACCGCACGGCGCGTGCTCGGCCTTCCCGACCCCGAGGCGTCCGAGGCGTCGGCGCCCCACCCATCCGCCACGAGAGAAGCGGGAGAACGAGGAGCGTGATCACCGACATGCGCGAGACACGGCGCGCGCGAACGGCGAGGGGAACGCGGAGGGCGCGCAGGGCGCGGACGGCCATGGCCGCGCTCGGCCTCGCCGCCGGGCTCACCCTGACCGCGTGCGGGGCGGACGGCGGCCGGGTCGAGACGACCGAGTCGGGTCTGACCCGGCTGGTCGTCGACTACAGCCCGACCGCGAACAACGCGCACCTGTCGCTCGGCGTCAGGCGCGGGGTGTTCGAACGCCATGGCTTCGACATCGAGCAGGTGCCGGGCTCGGGCGCGAGCGCCAACAGCGTCGCGCTGCTGCTCAACGGCCAGATCCAGCTGGCCGTCACCGAGATCACCGCGGTGCCCGCCGCGGTCGGCGCGGGCTTCCCCGTGCAGATCGTCACCTCGCTGGTCACCGACTACGAGTCGCCTCAGGGCGACGCGTTCTCCCTGGTCGTTCCCGGCGACAGCGCGATCAGCTCCTTCGCCGACCTGGCGGGCCGCACCGTCGCCGTCAACGGCCTGGAGAGCTTCTTCGACCTGACGGTGCGCGAGGCGGTCAGGCAGGAGGGCGGCGACCCCGACGCGGTCGACGTCATCGCCGTGCCCTTCGAGGACCAGCTCGCGGCGCTGCGGCAGGGCCGGGTCGACGCGATCAGCACCGTCGAGCCGTTCGCGGGCCAGCTGGTGGCCGACGGCTTCCGGTCCATCGGCAACCCCGCGACCGCCGCCCTCGGCCCGCGCAGCGTCGCGAGCGTGCTGATGGCGTCGCGGGAGTTCGTGGCGGAGAACGAGGACGTCATGCGGCGCTTCCAGCGCGCGTGGGGCGAGGCGACCACCTATGCGAACGACCACCCCGACGAGATACGCGAGACGATCGTGGAGACGACGGGCGCGCCGCCGGAGGCGGTGGCCGACCTGCCGCTGCCCTGGTACGTCAGCGGCATCGACCGCCGCTCCGCCGAGCTCATCACGAGCCTGATGGTCGAGTACGGCCGGCTGGAGTCGGAGCCCGCGCTGGACGAGTACACCTGGTCCGAGGCGCCCGACGCGACCGATCTCGCGACGCCGCCGCGCGGTCTCGAGGTGTCAGGGTGACGCCGCCACGCCTCGCATCCCCGCTCACGTCCGTGCTCAACTTCCTGCTGCCCGTGCTCACGACGGCGGCGCTGCTCGCGATCTGGGAGGGGCTCTCGGCCTCGGGCGCGCTCCCGGCCGAGATCCCCCCGGTGTCCGACGTCGGCGCGTGGCTCGGCGACAACGCGGGCGCCGGGGACCTGTGGACGGCCGTCGGGCAGACGCTGGGGCACTGGGCCGTGGCGCTGCTGGCCGGGGTGGTGATCGGCACCGCCGTCGGCGGCGCGATGGCGGCCATCCCCGTCGTGAACGAACTCCTGGTCGGCGTGGTCGAGTTCCTCCGGCCCATCCCCGTCGTGGTCTATCTGCCGATCATGCTCCTGATGCTCGGCGCCACCTCCGAGGTGGTCGTGTGGCTCGCCGCGGTGGCCGCGGTGTGGCCGATGCTGTCGCAGACGTTCTACGGCGTCCGCGACGTCGACCCGGTCAGCCGCGACACCGCGCGGGTCTTCGGGCTGACGACGGCGCAGCGGCTGGTGTGGGTGACCGCGCCGAGCGTCCTGCCCTATGTCTCCACCGGCGTGCGGATCGCGTCCACGATCACCCTCCTGGTGGCGATCGCGATGGAGCTCATCGGCGCGGTCCCCGGGCTGGGCGCCACGTTGGGGACCTATGCCGCCAACGGCGTCTACGACGCGATGTACGGCGTCATCGTCCTGACCGGGCTGCTCGGCGTCGTGCTCAACGCCGCGTTCGAACGCATCGAGCGGCGGGCGCTGCGCTGGCACGCCTCCCACCGGACCAGGAACGCGTGAGGAGCGGGCCCATGAAGAGAAT
This sequence comes from Streptomyces radicis, assembly GCF_003626575.1. Lineage (GTDB taxonomy): Bacteria > Actinomycetota > Actinomycetes > Streptomycetales > Streptomycetaceae > Streptomyces > Streptomyces radicis. Next base: position 33,369 of record NZ_RBDY01000037.1, read on the forward strand.
CTCGCTGCGCCTCGCGCTCCCCGCGCTGCTCCTGCTGCTGTGGTGGACGACCTCGGCCCGGAGCACGTCCCCCTTCTATCCGCCGCTGAGCGAGGTCCTGGTCTCCTTCCGCGAGACCTGGCTGTTCGCGCGCTTCGGCTCCGACGTGGTGCCCAGCCTCGTCCGCCTGCTCGCGGGCCTGCTGATCGCGTCGGTCGTCGGCGTCGCCCTCGGCGTCGCGCTTGGCCGGAGCGCGCCGCTCGCCCGGGCGATGAACCCGGCCGTCCAGTTCTGCCGTTCCGTGCCAGGCACCGCGCTCATCCCCGTCAGCGTCGTGCTGCTCGGCATCGGCGACGGCGCCAAGATCGGCGTCATCGCCTTCGTGTGCGCGTTCCCCGTGCTGCTGAACACGGTCGACGCGGTGCGCGGGATCGATCCGCAGCTCGAGGACGTGGCGCGCTCCTACCGGCTCACCCGCGCCCAGCGGCTCTCGTCGGTGCTGCTGCCGGCGGCGGCGCCGCAGATCTTCGCCGGGGTCCGCACGGCCCTCGGCATGGCCTTCATCATGATGGTCGTCACCGAGCTGTACGCGGCGACCGACGGCGTCGGCTTCGTCACGGTCAGCGCGCGGAACTCGTTCGACGTTCCGGGGATGTGGGCGGGCACCGTGCTGCTCGGCCTGCTCGGGGTCTCCCTGACCGCGCTCTTCCTCGCGCTTCAACGGCGCGTCCTGCGTTGGCACATCGGCATGACCGAAAGGAACTGAGATGTTGTCGGTCACCCATCTGAGGAAGACCTATGGCTCGGGCGGCCAGGCCGTGGAGGCGATCCGCGACCTGACGCTGACGGTCGGGAAGGGCGAGTTCGTCTGCATCGTCGGCCCTTCGGGCGCGGGCAAGACGACGCTGCTGAAGTGCCTGTGCGGCCTGCTCGCCCCGTCCGACGGCACGGTGACCCTCGACGGCGAGCCCGTGACCGGGCCGCCCAAGGCGATGGCCTCGGTGTTCCAGGACTACAGCCGTTCGCTCATGCCGTGGTTCTCCGTCGAGCGCAACGTCGGCCTGCCGCTGCGGAACAAGCACAGGTCGGCGGCCGACCGCGCGAAGCGGATCGAGGGGGCGCTGGCCGCCGTCGGGCTCGAGTCGTTCGGCTCGCGCTACCCGTGGGAGCTGTCGGGCGGCATGCAGCAGCGCGTGGCGATCGCCCGCGGCCTCGCGTACGAGCCGGAGATCCTGCTGCTCGACGAGCCGTTCGCCTCCGTGGACGCGCAGACGCGGGCCGATCTCGAGGACCTGATCCTGCGCGTCCGCGAGGCGACCGGGGTCACCATGCTGCTCGTCACGCACGACATCGACGAGGCCGTCTACCTGGCCGACCGGGTCGTGGTCATGTCCGCGCGGCCGAGCGTCGTCGTCGAGACGGTGGCGGTCGACCTGCCGCGGCCACGCGACCAGGTCGCGACGAAGAGCCTGGCCCGCTTCGCGGAGCTGCGCGCCCATGTGCTGCGGCTGATCAGGAACACCGCCGACCAACCCGCCCCCGCCGCCCCCGCCGCCGTCACGGGAGCCGCGCATGAGGACTGACGGCGGCGGCCCCGCCCTCGGTGTCGACACCCATGTCGACGTGCATCACCACGCGATCACCGAGCCCTACCGGGAGCGGCTGCGCGCGCGGGCCGCGCGCCACGGCGCGGCCCGCGTCCCCGAGATCCCCGACTGGAGCGAGGAGGCGTCGCTGCGCCTGATGGACGCCTCGGGCGTGGAACGCGCCCTGCTCTCCCCGGCCGCCCGGGGGTTCGGCTCCGGCGGGACGGACGAGGTCGTGGCGTTCGCCCGCGCGGCCCACGACGAGCTGCTCGGCCTGCGGGACCGGCACCCGGAGCGGTTCGGCGTGCTCGCCCCGCTGCCGCTCCCTTCGTTGGACCACGCCGTCGCGCACGTCGAACGGGCCCTGCGCCGCGACGGGGTGGAGGGGATCGCGCTGCTGACCCAGTACGCGGGGCGCCATGTCGGCGAGCCCGCCTGGGACGGCCTGCTCGACGTGCTCGACCGGGAGCGCGCGCTCGTCCACGTCCACCCGACCGCGCCCGCCGGGGCGCCGCTGGGCGACCACCTCGGCCCGCACCTCGTCGAGTACGTCTTCGACACGACCAGGGTGGCGGTGCTGCTGGCCAGGCGCCGCGTCTTCTCCCGTTACCCGGGGATCCGCTGGGTCTTCGCGCACGGGGGCGGCACGTTGCCCTATGTGGCGGGCAGGCTCGACGACCCGCCGGGCACGGTCGACGGCGGGGACGGGATCGAGGACCTGCTGCGCGTCAGCCGGTTCGACTCGGCGCTGCTCGGCGGGCCCGCGCTGGCCGCGCTTGCCGTGTTCGCCGGTCCCGAGCGCGTGGTGTTCGGCTCCGACGCGCCGTTCATCCATGGCGACCGGGCCGCCCGGCTCCTGGAGGATCTGCTGGCGTTCAAGGCTCAATGTCTTGAGTCGCATCAAGAAGTTGACTACGATCCGGCATGGCGCTGACCGACGGAGGGCGAGGAGAGATGAGCACGCACACCACGAGCACGGCGACGAACGCGGCGACGAACGCGGCGAGGAGCACGGTGACCACGCGGGACGGTGCCCCCGACGCCACCGGCACCCATGTGGTCACCGTGGACCAGGCCACCGGCAAGGAGCTGGCCCGCCACCCCGTCGCCGGGCCCGAGCGGGTGGCCGCCGCGGTCGGGGCCGCCGCGGCGGTCGCCGAGGCGTGGTGGGACCTCGGGTTCGAAGGGCGCGCGGCCCACCTGCGGGCGTGGCGCCGGGACATCGCGCGCGGCGGTGAGGAGATCGCGGCGCTCATCCACGCCGAGAACGGCAAGTCCGTCGAGGACGGCCGCGCCGAGGTGCTCGCCATCCTGGGGCACCTGACGTTCGTGATCGACAACGCCGAACGCGTCCTGGGCCGCCGGGATGTCGCCGTCCCGCCCACGATGGCGCACCAGCGGGCGTGGGTGGAGTACCTCCCTCACGGCGTCGTCGGCGTCATCGGGCCCTGGAACTTCCCGCTGGGCACGCCCGGCGCGATCGTCGTCCACGCCCTGGCCGCGGGCAACGCCGTCATCCTGAAGCCCAGCGAGCTCACGCCCGGCGTGGGCGAGTGGCTCGCGCGCTCCTGGGCGCGGGCGGTGCCGGACCTGCCCGAGGTCTTCCAGAGCCTCGTCGGATACGCCGCGACGGGCCGGGCCCTCGTCGCCGCCGGGGTGGACAAGGTCGCCTTCACCGGGAGCGTCCGCTCGGGCCGGGCCGTCGCCGCGGACTGCGCCCCGCGCCTGACGCCGCTGCTGCTCGAGCTCGGGGGCAACGACGGCGTCGTCGTCGCCGAGGACGCCGACCTCGACCTGGCCGCCGCCCACATCACCTGGGGGGCGCTCCAGAACGCCGGACTCGGCTGCATCAGCCTCGAGGTGGCCTATGTCGTCGACGCGGTGCACGACGCCCTGGTGGCGCGGATCGCCGAGCTGGCCGGGCGCGTGCGCGCGGGCAGCGCCGACGGCGACCTGATCGGGCCGATCCCGCTGCCCTCCCAGATCCCGGTGGTCCGCCGCCATGTCGAGGACGCCATCGCGCGCGGCGCCACCCCGCTCGTGGGCGGACCCGGGCCCACCGACGACCGGTATGTCCAGCCCACCGTCCTGGTCGACGTCCCCGCCGACGCGCTCGCCGCGACCGAGGAGACCTTCGGACCCGTCCTGTCGATCGTCCGCGTCCGCGACACCGACGAGGCGATCTCCCTGATCAACGAGGGCCCCTACGGCCTCGGCAGCGCGGTGTTCAGCCGGGAGCGCGGCGAGGACATCGCAAGGCGCCTGCGGGTCGGCATGACCAGCGTGAACGACGCGCTCGCGTTCTCCCAGGTGAGCGGCCTGCCGTTCGGTGGGCGCGGCGACAGCGGCTATGGGCGCAAGCATGGCGACGAGGGGCTGCTCGAGTTCGTCTACCCCCACGCCATCACCGTGAGCGAAGGCCCCGCGGCCGTGCCCACCACGACGTTCGACCGCCCGCCCGGCGCCATGGCGGCGGCCCTCGGCGCGCTCACCGCCCGCCTCCTGGCCGAGGAGGGCCAGCGGTGAGCGACGGCGCGACGGTCTCCACGGGGACCACGGTGTCCATGGGGACCACGGTGTCCACCCGTCTGCGCGTCGACGGCGAGCCGGTGGAGCTCTCCGTCGACGCCAGGGTGACGCTGCTCGACGCGCTGCGGGACCTGCTCGGCGTCACGGGGCCGAAGAAGGGGTGCGACCACGGCCAGTGCGGGGCGTGCACGGTGCGCGTCGAAGGCCGCACCGCCCTGTCCTGCCTCACCCTGCTCGCCGCCGCCGAAGGCGCCGACGTCGAGACCGTCCACGCGCTGGCGGCCGACCCGCGCGGGGCGCGGCTGCGGGAGGCGTTCGTCGCGCACGACGCCTTCCAGTGCGGGTTCTGCACGCCGGGCCAGCTGATGTCGGCGTTCGCGGCGCTCGACCGGCCCGACCTCGAAGACCCGGCGGCCATCCGGGAGTTCATGTCGGGGAACCTCTGCCGCTGCGGCGCCTACCCGAACATCGTCGCCGCGATTCGCCAGGCGCGGGGCGGCCACGGTGCGTGAGTTCGCGTTCGCCCGCGCCGCCACGGTCGACGACGCCGTCGCCGCGCCCGATGGCGCCATGTTCCTCGCGGGCGGGACGACGCTGGTCGACCTGATGAAGCTGGGCGTGCTGCGCCCCCGCGTGGTCATGGACATCAACGCCCTGCCGCTGCGGGAGATCACGCTCGACGAGGCCGGGCTGACCGTCGGGGCAGGGGCGCGGATGAGCGACCTCGCCACCCACCCCGACGCCGTCCGCGCCTTCCCGCTCGTCGTCCAGGCGTTGCTCGCCGGGGCGTCCCAGCAGATCAGGAACATGGCCAGCATCGGCGGCAACCTGATGCAGCGCACCCGGTGCGGCTACTACCGCGACCCGGGCTCGGCCTGCAACCGGCGCGACCCCGGCGGCGGCTGCGCCGCGCTCGACGGGGCCAACCGCACCCACGCCGTGCTCGGCACGAGCCCGTCGTGTGTCGCGACCCACCCCGGCGACCTGGCCGTCGCCCTCACGGCCCTGGACGCCACCGTCAGGATCGCGGGGCGCGGCGGGGAGCGCGACCTGCCGCTCGCCGCGTTCTACCGGGTGCCGGGCGGGACGCCGCACATCGAGAACGCCCTCGGCCCTGGCGAGCTGATCACCGCCGTCCATGTGCCGTTCGCCGACGGGCACTCCGCCTATGTCAAGGTGCGCGACCGCGCGTCCTACGAGTTCGCCCTCGCCTCCGCCGCCGTTCTCCTCCGGGTGCGCGAAGGCGTCATCGCCGCCGCGCGGGTCGCGGTCGGCGGGGTCGCCACCGTGCCCTGGCGACTGCCCGCGGTCGAGGCGGCGCTGACCGGCCTCCCCGCCACGCCCGGCGGGTTCGACGGCGCCGCGGCGCGCGCGGCCGAAGGGGCGCGCGCCCTCGCCCACAACGGCTACAAGATCCCGCTGCTCAGGAACACCGTCCTGCGCGCGGTGGAGGAGGCGCTCGCCCGGTGAAGGACATCGGGAAAGGGCTCATCGGCACGGCCGTCGACCGCGTCGAAGGACCGGCCAAGGTCGCGGGGACCGCGCGGTACGCGCTCGACGGGACGGCGCCAGGGATGCTGTGGGGACACCTCGTCACGAGCCGGGTCGCCGCGGGACGGCTGCTCGCGCTCGACACCGGGGCCGCCTCGCGTTCGCCGGGCGTCGTCGCCGTCTACTCCCCGTTCGCGCCGCTGCCGATCCCGCCGCTCCCCTCGGTCAGCAACCCCTCGGGCGCCCGCCACGCGCCGCTCGCCGACCCCGTCGTGCACCACCACGGGCAGCCCGTGGCCCTCGTCGTCGCCGACACCCCCGAACGGGCGCGCGCCGCCGCCGCTTCGGTCATCGCCACCTATGCCGCCGCCCCCGCGGTGACCGGCGTCGACGCGGGGCCCGCGACGGTCCCCGGCGACGTCGAGCACGGCGAGGGCGCCGACATCGGCTACTCCCTCGACGGCCGGACCGTCGCACAGGCGCTGGCCGACAGCGACATGGTCGTCTCGGGCCGATACCGCACCGCCGCGCAGACCCATGTCGCGCTCGAACCGCACAGCACGCTCGCCTGGTGGACCGGCGACCGCCTCCATGTCCGCACCGGACACCAGGCGATCCCGTGGCTGGTCGGCGAGCTCGCGGCCACGTTCGGCCTCGACCCCGCCGACATCGACGCGGTCGTGCCGCACGTCGGCGGCGGGTTCGGCGGCAAGACCCGCGCGGGGGTGGACGTCAAGCTCGCGTGCGCGGCCAGCAAGGTCCTCGGGCGCCCGGTGAAGATCGTGCTCACCCGCGCGCAGGTCTTCACGGCCACGGTCGTCCGCGGCATGACCGACCAGCGGATCACGCTCGGCGCCCGCCGCGACGGGCGGCTGACCGCGATCCGCCACCACTCGCGTTCCGCCGAGGCCGCCGTGCTGTCCGACCTGCTCGTGGCCCCAGGGCACGCGGTGACGCGCATGCTCTACGGCGCGGACGCGATGGAGATCAGCCAGCGCGGGGTCACCGTGAACCTGCCCCGCACGGGGTTCATGCGCGGCCCTTCCGAGGTGCCAGGGCTGTTCGCCCTGGAGACCGCCATGGACGAGCTCGCCCACCGGCTCGGCATCGACCCGGTCGAGCTCAGGCTGCGCAACGACACCCCCGTGTATCCCGGGACCGACCTGCCCTGGAGCGCCAAGCGCCTGGCCACGTGCCTGCGCGTGGGCGCGGAGCGCTTCGGCTGGGACGAGCGGCCCCGCGAGCCGGGCGCGCGGCGCGAGGGCGACCACCACGTGGGGTTCGGCATGGCGGTGACCGCCTACCGCGCCGTCCGGATCATGCCCGTGACCGTGGCGGTCACGCTGCGCGCCGACGGGTGCGCCGAGGTGGCCACGTCCGCCGTCGACCTCGGGACCGGCATGGCCACCGCCATCGCGATCACCGCCGCCGACGCGCTCGACATCCCGATCGACCGGGTGCGCCCGCGCCTCGGCGACTCCGCGCTGCCGCCCGGCGGTGTCGCGCTCGGCTCGACGGGAACGGCCTCGGTCACCCCCGCCGTGGCCGCGGCGGCCAGGGCGGCGATGGACGAGGTGCTCGCGTGCGCCGCCGCCGACCCGCGCTCCCCGGCGTACGAGCGGCCCGCGGGCGCGGTGACCGTGTGCGGCGGCACGCTCAGGGCCGGTGCCACGGCCGTCCCGTTCGCCGAGGCGCTGTCGAGCGCCGGGCGTTCGGCCGTCACGGGGACCGGGGCGACCGCGCCGCGCGGCGCCTTCGACGGGGGGCGCGCGCACTGGTCGTTCGGGGCGCACTTCTGCGAGGTCAGGGTCCACCGCCTGACCCGGGAGCCGCGCGTCACGCGCATGCTCGGCGTGATGGACATCGGCCGCGTCGTCAACGCCAAGGCGGCGCGCGGCCAGATCATCGGCGGCATGGTCTGGGGCTTGTCCACCGCCCTGTTCGAGGGGCTCGACTTCGACCCGCGCGGGGCCATGGCCAACGGCAACCTGGCCGACTACCTCGTCCCCGTCAACGCCGACGTCCCCGACATCGACGTCGTCCTGCTCGACGAGCCGGACGACGCGCACAACGAGCTGGGCGTCCGCGGCGCCGGCGAGATCGGCGCCGGTGGCGTGAGCGCGGCCATCGGCAACGCCATCCACAACGCCGCCGGGATCAGGCTGCGCGACGTCCCGATGACCATCGACCGGATGTGGAGAGGAACGCACGACCATGACTGATGTCCACGAGGCGCCCGCGCGGCGCGACGAGCGCGACCAGGGCGACGAGCGCGTCGAGCGGCTGCTCGACCAGATCGCGGACGGGTTCAGCCACCAGGCCCGTTCACCGGTGCTGCGCTCGCCCGCCGAGCACGGCCTGGACTTCGAGAACGTCACCTTTCCCTCCCACGACGGGGTGCCGCTCGAAGGGTGGTTCATCCCGGCGCCGGGCTCGGACAAGCTGGTCATCGCGAATCACCCGATGGGCTTCACCCGCGCCGGGCTGCCCACGCACCTCGAGCCGTGGCACTCGATCTGGGCGCCGAGCGGCAACGGGTTCGAGATCGACTTCGTCCGCGACTACGCGATCCTGCACCGGGCCGGGTACCACGTCCTCGCCTACGACCTGCGCAACCACGGCCTGAGCGGCGCCGCCAACGGCGGCGTCAGCTCGAGCGGGATCTTCGAGGCCCGCGACGTCGTCGGCGCCCTCGCCTACGCCCGCGAGCGCCCCGACACCCGCGACATGGCGATCGGGCTGTTCAGCCGGTGCCTCGGGTGCAGCTCGACGTTCGCCGCCATGACCCAGTTCCCCGAGGCGTTCCACGGCGTGCGGTGCCTCGTGGGGCCGCAGCCGGTGACCGCCCGCACGATCATGGGGCGGCGGCTGGCGGCGCTCGGCATCCCCGACCGGATCGACGACCTGGAGCGGCGGATCGTCCGGCGCACCGGCATCGACTTCGCCGCCCGCAGCCCGCGGGAGTGGGCGAGGAACGTCAGCGTCCCGACGTTCCTCTACCAGGTGCGCGACGACGTGCTCACGCACCCGAGCGACGTCCAGGAGATGTTCGACAACATCCCCGTCGCCGAGAAGGAGCTCCGGTGGATCGAGGGCACGACGGCGCGGTGGGACGGCTACCTCGAGTTCCAGCGCAGGCCCGAGCCGATGCTTGACTGGTTCGCCACCCACATGTCCTGACGAACCGTCACAGGAGCACCATGCACGGTCTTGCCACGGGAACGGCGCGCGCGACGGGGATCGGCCCGCGCACCGGCGCCGCCCTCGTCTTCGGCTCCTCGGCGGCGGTCCTCGTCGTCGAGCTGGTCGCGCTGCGGCTGATGGCGCCCTACGTCGGGCTCACCATGGAGATGAACACCATGGTGATCGGCATCGCCCTGTCCGCGATCGCCACCGGGTCATGGGCGGGCGGGCTGGCCGCCGATGTCATGGCGCCCCGGCGCGCGCTCGGCCCGCTGCTCGTGCTGTCGGGGGTGGTCGTGGCGGCGACGCCGACCCTGGTGCGCCTCGTCGGCGCGGCCGACGGCGAGCTGGCCCTCTTCGTCGGCGGCAGCTGCCTGTTCGCGCCCGCCGCGCTGCTCACGGCGGTGACGCCCATGGTCACCAAGCTGCTGCTCGTCGACCTCGATGCCACCGGCACGGTGGTGGGGCGGCTCTCGGGCATCGGCACGGCGGGCGGCATCGTCGGGACCGTGCTGACCGGGTTCGTGCTGATCTCGGTCGTCCCCGTCAGCGTCATCCTGCTCGCCCTCGGCGCGCTCCTGCTGGTGACCGGCGTGCTCGTCGACGCCTCGCTGCGGGACCGGCGCCGCGGCCGACAGGCGCTCGTGGCGGCCGTGCTCGTCGGCGGCGGCGTCACGGGGAGCGCGGCGGTGCCCAGCGGCTGCGACGCCGAGACGCGTTACCACTGCGCGAGCGTGGTCGACGACCCGGACCGGGAGAGCGGCAGGACCCTCGTCCTCGACGGGCTGCGGCACTCCTATGTCGACCTCGACGACCCCGAACACCTGGAGTACCCCTATGTCCGGGCGATCGCCTCCCTCGTCGACACCGCCTACCCCGAGGGCGAGGCCCTCGACGCCTACCACCTGGGCGCCGGTGGGCTCTCCCTGCCGACCTACCTGGAGGCCGTGCGCCCCGGCTCCACCGGCGTGGTCTCCGAGATCGACCCCGGCGTGATCGACGTCGACCGGGAGCTGCTCGGCGTGGCGACGGGCGAGCACCTCGAGGTGCGGGTGGAGGACGGCAGGATCGGCCTGCGCAGGATCGCCACAGGGTCCCGCGACCTGGTCGTCGGCGACGCGTTCGGCGGCGTCAGCGTGCCCTGGCACCTCACCACCCGGGAGGCCGCCGCCGACATCCGGCGCGTCCTGCGCCCCGGCGGCGTCTACGCCGTCAACGTGATCGACCACGGTGAGGCCGCGTTCGCCCGCGCCGCGGTCGCCACGCTGCTCGCGAAGTTCGCGCATGTCGCGGTCGCGGCGGAGCCGGGCGCGTTCGACGGCACAGGGGGCGGCAACTTCGTGGCGGCGGCCTCCGACACCGCGTTCGACACGGCGGCGTGGAGCGGGCGCGTCGCCGAGCGCGGCGGCGACTGGCGGGTCGTCGACGGCGCCGCGCTCGACGCGTGGATCGGTGACGCGCGCGTCCTGACCGACGACTTCGCCCCGGTCGACCAGCTCCTCACGCCCTACCCGCGCCGCGGCTGACCCCGGCGGGCCGCGGCGAGCCGCCGGGTCGCCCACGTCGGCCGCCGGGAAAGGGGCGGCTTCGCCGCCGACGACCTACGGGACAACGTCATCGAGGCGCTGCTCGGCCTGCGGGACCGCCCGCTGAGCGAGGCCGAGATCAACCCCCATCCGCACCCGTTCCCCTGAGGCGCCATCCGGGCCGACGCCCCAGGGGCCCGGGGCCTCAGCGCCAGGTGTCGTTCAGGGTGACGACGCCGCTCTGTGGCACGGTGGCGGTCCGGTTTCCGCCGCTCTCCCAGGTGACGCCGGTGGCGCCGTCCGCTCTGCGGATGTACTTGTACTGGAAGGTGGCCCCGGCCGGCAGGGAGACGGTCGAGCGCCACACCGGGTAGGTGGCGGCGTCGAGGCGGATCGCCCGCTCGGGGTTCCAGTCGCCGAGCTGTGGCAGGTCGCCGACGGCGTAGATGTGCTCGCCGAGCTGGGTGGTGGCGTTGACATGGAACGCCGCGCCGGTCTGCGGAACGGGGTTGCCGCCGCCGCAGTCGCGGGCGCCGGTGTGCAGGGCGAGCGCGGTGTCGGTGCCGAGGGTGGCCGTGAACCGCCCGGAGCCGTCGACCGTGACCGCCCTGTCGCTCTGCACGTCGCAGTAGGTGCCGGGGGCGAGCGAGGTCTGGAAGGTCCGGGTCAGCGAGGCGCTCTCGTGGTTGATGGTGACAAAGCCCTGGCCGCCGCGGCCGAAGGCGATGGCGTCGCCGCCGTTGTCCCACCAGTCGGTGACGGACTGGCCGCCGGTGGCGTTGCGGAAGCCGACCATGGACTCGATCTCGGGCCAGGCGTGCTGGCACGTCCAGCCGTCCTGCCAACAGGCGCTCACCCGGCCGTTGTCGGGCGGGCCCGCGTCATGGTCGGTGAACTCGTAGCCCGAGTGGACGTCGGGGGAGCCATAGGGCCAGGCCAGCATGAAGACATTGGCCAGGGTGTAGTCGGCGCCGCTCCTGTAGCTCAGGGTGGAGCCGTTGCGCTCGGTGTCGTGGTTGTCGACGAAGACGGCCGTGCCGTCGCTCGGCATGTGGCCCCAGCCCTCGCCGAAGTTGCGGAGATAGGCGAGGTTCTCGTTCTCGAAGACGCGCTTGAGGTCGCGGCCGTAGCGGAACTCCTGCACGTCGCCCGTGCCCCGGTACTCGTCGGGCATGACCGCCTCGCCCGCGCCGTGGATCGCCTCCTGCTTCCAGTAGACGCCGGGGTCGGACAGCCGCGAGCGGATGTTGGCGAGGTCGGCGGCCGGGATGTGCTTGACCGCGTCGACGCGGAAGCCCGCCACGCCCAGCGACAGCAGGTCGTCGAGATAGTCGGCGATGCGCTGGCGGACGTGGTCCTTGCCGGTGTTGAGGTCCGCGAGGCCCACCAGCTCGCAGTTCTGGACGTTGTACCGGTCGCCGTAGTTGTTCCCGATGTCGCGGCGGCAGCTGTTGAAGTCCCCGTCGCCGTAGGACGCGGCCGGGTAGTCGTACTTGGTGTAGGAGGAGCCGCCCGTGCCGGTGCCCGAGCCCGCGGACATGTGATTGATGACCGCGTCCACGATGACGCCGACGCCCGCGTCCCGGCAGGTGTCGACCATGTTCCGGAACTGGGCGCGGTCGCCGAGACGGCTGTTGATCTGGTAGCTGACCGGCTGGTACGCCGTCCACCACTGGCCGCCCTGGATCTGCTCCTGCGGCGGCGAGACCTGCACATGGCCGTATCCCGCGGGGCCGAGGCGCTGGGTGCACTCGCGGGCGATCGAGTCGAACGACCAGTTGAACAGGACGGCGGTGACGTCCTTGCCGCCGGGCGGCGCGGCCTGGGCGGGAGGGGCCGTGGTCAGGGCGACGACGGATCCGGTGACGGCCACCAGGCCCGCGAGGAGCGCGTGACCGATCCTGCGCAGGCCCTTGCCCCGGCGGCCCGCGCTCGTCGTTCTTCCTGCGTGTGATGGTCTACCTGTGTGTGATGGTCTTCCTGCCTGTGATCGTCTACGGGGACTGCTACGCACGTACGCCTCCATGGGAGAGGGGGGTGTCACACCGGTACCAGGGCAACGCGCCGTGCCTGTGGTGCCGCAGAACCGCGGCGGTTCTTGCAGCAAGTGATTGCATGGGGGACCGTAGAACCGGCCGACGGGTCGGTCAACCCTTCGCGCAGAAGCCGGAGTTCCCGTGGTCGAGAGCCCGAAAGGATTCCTGCAAGGTCTTGCCGCCCCATGGCTCCCCCCGGCGGCCACGTCCGAGCGGGTCCACCCCGAATGCCCCTGTCCATGAGCCGGGTGAGGGGGCATAACCTGAGGGACGTCCTGAAGTGAGAGCGGCGGTGCGCCGGTCGAGGGTGACAGGGGTGGCGATGGGCGGCGAGTCCGGGGGCGGTGCCGAGGATCCGCGAGGGCGGGTCGTCCGTAACGACGCGTCGGGCATCCACACGGGGGCGTTGACCCAGGTGGGTGTCGTGCACGGGGATGTCGTCACCACGGTGACCCGAGCGCCGCTCAGGCGGCCCGCGCAGGTGCCGCCGAGCACCCGGTGGTGGTGGAACAGGTCGGGGGCGTTGGCCGAGTGGCGGCGGTGGCTCGACGAGGCGGGGCGGCGGGCCCCCTCCGTCGCGGTGCTCAGCGGGATGCACGGGGTCGGCAAGAGCGAGCTCGCGCGCCGCATGGCGGAGGAGGCCGAGGGCCGGTTCGCCGGGGGACAGCTGTATGTGGACCTGAGCCGCTGGCGGGACACGGCGGGGCGCGTGGACGTCTCGGGCGCCCTGCGCGGGTGCCTGCGCTCCCTCGGGGTCGACGACGGCTTCCTGCCCACCGAGCTGGCGGACCTGGCCAACGCCTTCCGCACCCACACCGAAGGGGAGAGCGTCCTGGTCATCGTGGAGGAGGCCATGGAGCCCGCCGAGGTCAGGCCGTTCATCCCCAAGGCCGACGGCAGCGTGGTCGTCGCCGTGAGCGACGGCAGGCTCGCCGAGCTCGTCGTCAACGACGGCGCCCACTCCCTTCCGGTGGATCCGCTTGACGCGCCCGACGCCCTCGGCCTGCTGACCGCCCGCTGCGGCGATGAGGCCATCGCCGCGGAGCGCGAGGCCGCCGAGCTGCTGATCTCCTGGTGCGGCGGGCTGCCCCTGGCGCTCGGGGTCGTCGCCGGTCAGCTGGCGCTGCACGCCGATCAGTCGCTCTCGGACCTGGTGAGCGACCTCGAGGACGAACGCGCCCGGCTTGACGGCTTCTTCGCCGGGCAGACTCGGAGCGTGGCCGCCGCTCTGACGCTCGCTTACCAGGCATTACCTCCGGAGGGCCAGGTGCTCTACCGGCGGCTCGCGCTGTTCCCCGGCGACGTCTTCGACGCCGATCTCGCGGCCGTCGTCGCCGAGGTGCCCAGGGGCACCGCGCGGAAGCTGCTGCGCGGGCTCCACGACAGCAGCCTGCTGGCCGCCGATGACGCCCCCGGCCGTTATCGCTTCCACGCGTTGGTGCGGCTGCACGCCGCGCGCCTCGCGGCCCGGGATCCTGAGCCCGAGCAGGCGGCCCTCGCGCTGCGCGTGACGCGGCGTCATGTGCGGTGGACCGCGTGCGCGGACCGGGCGCTGATGGGGGGCAGGCTGCGGATCTTCCCGCACGACGACCTGCCGACCGGCGCCGACGACCCGTTCGACGGCGCGAACGGCAAGCGGGAGGCCCTGGCGTGGCTGAGCGCGGAGCGCGCCAACGCGCTCGCGGTGCTGCGCGACGCGGTGGCGCGGGGTTTCTTCGCCGAGGCATGGCCGATGGCCGAGGCCCTCAGCGCCCTCTATCTGCACCACCGTCATGTCCGCGACTGGATCGAGTCGGCCGAGCTGGGGATCGTCGCCGCGTCGCGCGACGGGGAAGGGGGCAACGCGGCGGCCAGGGCCCGGCTGCGGTGCCTGCTGTCGCGGCCCCTGCTCGACCTCGGCGAGGTGGACCGGGCGCGGGACGAGCTCGAGACCGCCGTCGCCGAGGCCGACACCACGGACAACCTGCTGCTGCGGGCGTCGGCGCGGGAGTTCCAGGGGCGGCTGTGGGAGGCCGACGACCCGGCGCGGGCCATCGCGCTCTTCCGGCAGTGCGCGGAGCTGAGCGAGCGGGCGGGTTCGCCGCGCGGCGTGGCGATCGCCCACTTCTTCACCGGCTGCGCCGAGACCGCCGGGGGCCACCCCGAGCGCGCGCTGGCCACCCTGGCCTCGGCGTTGCGCCTGCTCGTCGACGAGGAGACCGGCGAAGGCGACCGGCGGATGGGCGGGCGGGTGCGGGTGGCCATGGGCATGGCCCACCGCGCCCTGGGGCGGACGGCGGAGGCCAGGGCCGCGCTCGCCCGAGGCGCCGACCACCTCAGGAACGCGGAGGCGACGCACTACGAGCTGCCCGCGCGCAAGGTCCTCGCCGAGATCGCCGAGGCCGAGGGCGACACCGCCGCGCTCCGCGCGCACCTGGGCCGCGCGCTGGAGATCCTGGAGGCCGGGGGCGGCCCCGAGGCGGCGGCCGTGCGGACGCGGCTCGACGCCCTGGACGAAGGGGACTGAACGCCCGCCCCCCGCCCCGCCCCCTTCAGGGTGCGGGCCAGGGGCGCAGGCGCACCTCGGCCGAACGTTCCCCGACCCGCAGCAGGAAGACGCCCTCCGCCGGGATGCCCGCGCGCAGGCACGCGTATCCGATCGCCGCGACCAGCCGCGGCTGCGCGAGGGCGCCCGCGACTTCCGCCCGGATCCTCCGGCCGTCGGGCCGACCGAGCAGGACGCCGTCGGACGCGAGCGCCACGGCCGCGATCCGGCAGAACGGGTGGCGCCGCAGCACGTCGTCGATCCGCCGCGCGGCCTCGTCGGGTGAGGCGTGCGCCGCGTCGACGGTGAGCACGGAGGCGCTCTCCGCCCAGGACCGCCCGGGCCCCGTCACCTCGCTCGCCAGGTGGCTGAAGCACCGCGCGGACTCGGGCCGTTCGGGCCGGGAGGCCGCCGGATGGCGGCGCACGTCGACGGCCCAGACGCCCTCCTCCCTCGCCAGGCGGGTGACGACCACCTCCGCGGTGCTCTCCGTGCTCTCGGGAGCGGGAGCGGGGTAGGGCCGCGCGGCCGCGACCGGCAGCGGCGGCTCGGCAAGACCGAGCAGGTCGTAGACCGCCGAGCGCAGGCGCGGCAGCGCCCGGCCCGGCTCGTGGAACGCCCGCCGCACGATGTCGCGGTACCGCAGGAGCCGATGCCGCTCGATCGCCTCCTCGATCTGCTCGCGCAGCCCCTTGCCAGGGTCGAGCGGCGGCGCGGCCCTGCCGAGCGCGGCCATCGCCGTCCCCGGCACCGACTCCTCGCCGAACGCGGCCAGCAGCAGCGGCTTCTCGGCCGCCGCCGCGTAGAGCGACAGCGAGCCGTGGTCGCCCACGACCACATCGGCCGCCGCGAGCGCGGCCTGCCACCCGGCGAACGGCGGGATGAGGATGAGCCCCGCGTCCAGGGCGTCCCGCTGGATCGTGCGCAGCTGCCAGGGGCTGTGGCCGAACCACACGTTCGGGTGCAGCGTCGCGGCCACCCGGTACTCGTCGAGCGGCAGCTCGGCCAGCAGGCGCCGGGGCAGCTCGGGGGCGCTCCCGATCAACGACTCCCCGCCCCACGTCGACGCCAGCAGGACCAGCCGGGGCACGGGCCCCTCGGGGAGCCCCAGGGCGCGCCGGTAACGGTCACGCAGCGGCAGGCTGGCCAGCAGCCGGTCGTGGCACGGATCGCCGACCACCAGGGTCCGGTCGGCCAAGTCCGGTCGGACGGTGGCGAGTTGTTCGGTCTGGGTGGGGTGGGACACGGCGTACCAGGAGCGCAGGGGGGCCAGCAGCGAGGGCGGCACGACGCCGGAGAGCCGCCGCTCGGGGCCTCGGGCGTCGGGGACGAGCTTCTGGAACCCGATGCCGTGCGGAAGGATGAGGACGGGGGCCTCGACATGGTCGAAGCGGGCGTTCTCGCTCGCGGTGATGACGAGGTCGGACGGCTGGCTCGTGGCGTTCTCCCAGGGGATGACGCGCACCCCGCTCGCCCGCAGGAGGTCGGTGACCCCCGCGTGGAACGCCGAGGACCGGTCCTCGCCGAAGGTCACCTCGACGCGCGGGTCCCCGCCGAAGACGCCGGGGAGGACCTCGAGGAGGCGCGCGGTCGATGTCACCGTCCTCGCCACTGCCAGGACGGCGCGCTCGGTGGCGAAGGTCTTCCAGCGCGCCGCGGTGATGTCCGCCGGAGGGCCGCTACCGTTCACGCGACCCCGCAGAAGCGGTCGATAAGCCCGTTCGCTCCGGGCTCCCGGCTCCCGCCATGGACCTCACCCCCAGGCACCTCTCTGCTCATCCGTCTCGGTCGCCCTCCGTCGGACGCGGGCGAACGCCGCGGTCGCCCCCGTTACACCGTAGTGCGCCCTTGGCGCCGACCACCGCCGCGTTTGTCAGCGTACTCATATCCGCACATCCTGCCGGGGGCCTTGCGGCCCGCGTCGGTTGTCTGTGAAGGTGCTGAAGATCGAGCAGCCGGCCGGGGGACGGAGGTGTCGGTGGGGACGCCCGCGATCGAGGTGCAGGGGCTCACTCGGGAGTACCGGACTTCCACGGGCCTGCTACGGCGTACTGCCCGTGTCATACCCGCGCTCCGGGGGATCACGCTCACCGTCGAGCCCGGCGAGATCTTCGGCCTCGTGGGACCGAACGGCGCGGGTAAGACCACCCTCATCAAGATCCTCACCACGCTGCTGCTGCCGACGTCCGGGCAGGCCAGGGTGTTGGGGTACGACGTGGTCTCGGGCCACCGCCGGATCCGTCGCTCGATCAACTTCGTCTACGGGGGAGAACGCGGGCTCTACTGGCGGTTGTCCGCGGAGGACAACCTGCGGTACTTCGCCGATCTCTACCAGGTGCCGCTACGGGAAGCCAACGGGCGGGTACGGGAATTGCTCGAACTGGTCGGGCTCGACGACCGCAGGCAGGAACGGGTCGAGGGCTTCTCGAAAGGCATGAAGCAGCGGCTTCATCTGGCGAAGTCGCTCATCAACCGACCTCGCGTTCTCTTCCTCGACGAGCCGAGCATCGGGCTCGACCCCGTGGCCGCCCGTCAGTTGCGGGTGCTCGTGGAACGCGTTCGCAGCGAGAGCGGCACCACGATCCTGCTGACCTCGCACTACATGTGGGAGATGGAGACGCTCTCCGACCGCATAGCGGTCCTGATCGACGGGTCGATCCGCCACCTGGACTCCCCGCAGGGACTGCGCCTGGCCGCGGTCGGGAGTCACGTCGTGGAGCTCGTCCTCGGGGACGACGCCCGGGAGGAGACGCTGCGCGCGTGGGCCGGGCGCTTCGGACAGGTGGTGTCCGCCACGGCCTCGGGCCGTCGGCTGCTCCAGGTGCACACCTCACGACCGGACGAGCTGAACGCCGATCTGGCCACCCGGAAGCTTTCCGGGATCGCCCACTTCGCCACGCGCGATTCGCAGTTGGAGGACGCGTACGTTCTCATGGTGGAGGGCGCGTAGCGTGTACCTCCGTCCCGCTGCCGCCGCTTTCCGTGTTCATCTGCGCAACACCCTTGCTCGTCCCCTGTTCCAGATCATGCTGTTCGTGCAGCCCTTCACCATGGTGCTGCTGACGCACTACGTCTACGGTCACGCGGGGAGCGGCGCCTCGTTCTACGTCATGTTCGGCAGTGGCATGTCCGGCATGTGGGTCGCCACCGCCTTCTCCTCGGCCGGCGATCTCGGCAGGGAGCGCGGCTACGGCACCATCCAGCCGGTGCTCGCGTCCGGGGTGCCGCTGTGGGTCGTCTCCGCCGGGCGGGCGTGTGGCGCCTTGGCGCTCTCCGTGGTCCCCGTGGTGACATCGACGCTGGCCTCCGTCTTCGTCTTCCGGACCCCGGTGCCCGATGAACTGTCCGTGGTGGGCATGCTGTTGGGCGTCGCCGCGTTCGGCATCGGGTGCCACTCCTTCGGGCTGGTGCTGGGTCATCTCTTCCTGCTGTCCCGGCGCACGGTCGTGTTGCAGAACTTCCTGGAGTGGCCGCTGATCATCGTCTCCGGGGTGATCGTGCCCCTCACGGCCCTGCCCACCGGGGTCCGGTGGTTCTCCGCGGTGCTTCCCATGCGCTGGGGGACGGAGGCGGCGGAGCGGTCGTTCTCCGAGGGCGTCATCCCGTGGCCGCTGCTCGGCGCCGCCGTCGGAATCGCCGCGATCTATTTCGCCGCCGCCGTCGCACTCTCGCATGCCATCGAGCGTCGCGTGCGGACCACGGCCGGCCTGGAGGTGATCTGAACTGTTCGCTGCCAGGGCACTGCGACAGCTCAACTATTCCTATCGCGGTCTCCTGGGCTGGCTGCGCCCCCAGGACTACGCGATCATCATGTTCGTCGAGCCCGGCGTGCAGCTTCTCTTCTTCGGCCTCCTGGGCACGTTCGGGCCCTATGACACCGAGTTCTACGTGGTCGGGAACGCGGTTCGCCTCATGGCTACCAGCGCGCTCTTCGGAACCGCGTCGGTCATTGTCGCGGAACGATCTCAGGGAACGTTGACCGCGCTGCTCGCGACCCCGACGCCGGCGGCCGAGACGTTTTACGGACGTGCCCTGCTCCAAGGGGTCAGTGGCATACTCACCGGCGTATTCACCCTTGGTCTCGGCGTGGTGGTATTCGATCTCGACCTGTCTTATGACGCCTGGGGATGGGCGCTTCTCGCGATGATTGTCACCGCTGTTTCCCTGTCCGGTCTTGGGCTGCTACTGGCGAATATCAGCCTGCTCGGCACCGATCCGAATCTCGTTCTCAACATCGTTTTCTATTCCCTCATGGTGATCACAGGGGCCAATTTCCCACTCTCCGATCTGCCCGCGCCGCTCGCCATGCTCGGTGAGATCACACCGATGACCCACGGGCTCGAAGCGGTGCGGCGTGCGCTCGATGGCGATTCCGCGGGCGTGCTGCCCCTGCTCGGCCAGGAACTCGCCGTGGGGGCATTCTTCGGTCTTGTGGCCGTCGTGGCTCTGCGACGTGCGGAAATCCGGGCCAGGCGCACCGGCACCCTGGAGCTGATGTGATCATTCCGCATGTGAAGCTTTGATGGAACGGCAGATTGCATCCAGGTGGGCATATTGTGTGGCCGCTTGTGGTCTCTTACGCTCTCAACGAGACAGGCGTGCGCTCATGCTTCGACGAGTCTCTACCCGATCGACGCAAATGCAGTGCCTCATCGAACTCATCTAGGAGTCACGAGTGGACGTGGACAAGCAGCCCGTGGAGCCTGCCGCGGATGACCTCACCGAGCTGGAATTCTCACCGCTGACCCCCGACGAGGCCGTCGCGCTCGAGGACCGGATCTATCTGGTCGGCGTACACGCCGACCGCCACCGCGTTCTCTAGAGCGGGCTCCACCGGTGCCGAACGTCGTGCGAGGTGTGGCACCGGCGCCGAGCGGCAGGGATCGCGAGTGACGAGCATGTCAGTCGAGCCCGTCGCGTCCCTGGAGATTCCTGCCCCGCGAGGCGTGGAGCTGGCCCTTGATCGCGAGGAGGCCGCGGTGCGCGCCGCGGTCTCCTCCCTCGATCCGTCAGGGCGGCTGGGGAACGGGCACGATCCGCTGTTCCTCTCCCTCCGCCCGGTGGATCGTCCGCGGCTCGACCTCCGCTATCTGGGGCTGACCCGGGAGAGCGAGCGGTGGCTGTCCCGGGTGGCCGATCCCCGGTTCGCCAGGAGCTGCCGTGACGGCTTGGCCGCCGCCGCCCGCCGGGCGGGGGTGGAAGAACTCCCCGACGACCCCGTCGATCAGGTGGTCGCCCTGATCAACGCCTTCCGGCACGCGACGCCGGACGGAGTCGTGAAGCTCACGGTCATGCCGCTGGGCCTCGGCCCCGAAAGTGGCAGCGGCATCGGCTTCTCCTGCGACCCCAGGACCGGGGAGCCAGGGCTCCACGGCTCCTTCCGGGCCGACTCCGTGGGCGCCGACCTGCTCGCCCTCGGCGGCACCGACCTCGCCGGGACCGCCGCCACCGAGTCGTGGGCCCGTCGGCTCACCGTTCTGCTCTCCGCGGCTCAGGCGCGGGCCGGGCAGCCCGTGCGGGCCGAGTTCGTCGTGGAGCGCGGCAGGCTCTGGGTGCTGGCGCTCACCACCACCGGTTTCTCCGGCACCGCCCGCATGCGCGCCGTACGGGCGCTCGGCGACCACGGGGACCTCACCGCACGACAGGCCCTGGCCACGGTCCGTCCCGAGGATGTCCGTGCCGCGCTCGTCGCATCGGCGGAACAGGTCAACCTCCCCCGCCTCGCCCATGGCACCGGCATCTCCCCCGGCATCGCCAGCGGCCCCGCGGTCTTCAGCGCGGCGGAGGCCACCGCGGCCCGGGAGCGCGGAGACAGCCCGGTACTGGTGCTGCCCGAGTCCCGGCCCGAGGACCTGCCGGGGCTGCTGGCGGCCTGCGCCGTGGTGACGGCGCGCGGGGGCCGCACCTCGCACTCCGCGGTGGTTTCGCGCAGCCTCGGTCGGCCATGCGTGTCCGCGCTCACCGACGCGACCGTGGACGTCCCGAACCGCCGGATCCACCTCGCCACCGGCGACTGGGTCGGTGCCGGGCAGCAGATCACGGTGGATGGCTTCGCCGGCGTCGTCCACCGCGGCACGCCGGCGGCGCGGGAGCCGGTGCCCACCGACCGGGACACCGCCGTCACCGAGGTCCTCGGCTGGCTGGTCGGCGGCGCGGACGGCCTGCCGCGGATGGGCGTGCGGGTCAACGCCGACACGTCCGAGGACGCCGTCCGAGGACGCCGGTCCGGCGCCACCGGGGTGGGGTTGTGCCGACTCGAGCACATCTTCCTCGGCGAGCGGCAGAGGATTCTGGAGCGCGTGCTGACCTCGCGCGGTCCCGCGGTCGCCGAGGCCCTCCGCGAGGTGCACCAGGTGCTGCGCGCGGAGCTGACCGCGATGCTGCGCGTCA
This sequence comes from Streptomyces radicis, assembly GCF_003626575.1. Taxonomy (GTDB): domain Bacteria; phylum Actinomycetota; class Actinomycetes; order Streptomycetales; family Streptomycetaceae; genus Streptomyces; species Streptomyces radicis. The sequence continues at coordinate 54,613 of NZ_RBDY01000037.1, forward strand.
TGGACGGGCTGCCCGTCACGGTCCGGCTGCTCGACCCACCGCGCCACGAGTTCCTCCCCGATCCCGTCGCTCTGCTGGAGCGCGCGGCGGCCGGTGCGCCGCCCTGGTCCACGGCGGACGCCGAGCGCGTCGCCCCGGCCTTACGGTTGCGGGAGACCAATCCCATGTTGGGCGTGCGTGGCATCCGTATGAGCCTCCTCATGCCCGAGCTCGCCATGGCGCAGATCCGGGCCCTGGTGGAGTCGGTCGCCGTACTCCGTCGCTCGGGTGGCGACCCCCGGGCGGAGCTGCTGCTGCCCATGGTCAGCACCACGGATGAGGTCCGAGCGGCGCGCCGCATGGTGCACGAGGTCTGCGAGGAACTCCTCGGCCCCCGGGAGAGGTCCGCGATCCCGGTCGGCGTGATGATCGAGACGCCTCGGGCCGCGCTGCTTGCGGGCGAGCTCGGGGCCCGGGCGGACTTCCTCTCGCTCGGCACCAACGACCTCACCGCCCTGGTCTGGGGCCTGTCACGGGACGACGCCGAGAGCGAGCTGCTGCCGGCCTATCTCGATCGGGGAGTGCTTCGGGCCTCACCGTTCGAGCGGCTGGACCGCGAGGGGGTGGGCCGACTGCTGGCCCGACTGGTCCGCGAGGCACGGACCACCCGCGAGGACATCCCCATCGGCGTCTGCGGTGAGCATGCGGGCGATCCCGAAGCGATCGGTTTCTTCGCCGACATCGGGGTGGACTACGTCTCCTGCGTCCCGCCGAGCGTTCCGCTGGCCCGCTTCGCCGCGGCCCGCCTGGCGGTCGGCGGGGTCACCACCACGGAGCCGACAGGGCATGAGTCGGCGGACCATGAGGAGAACCCATGGGCGTGACGGACCCGTCCCCTGACATCGAGGAGCGGCGGCGTGCCACGCCGTCGCCGGCGCCCCGGCAAGGAGACGCCTTCGGGCAGTTGCTGCTGGCCACCTTGGACGTCGGCGTCAAGCCCGGCGTGGAGACCGAGATCGTCGAGCGGGACGACGGGCTCATCGTCGCGGCCGACGCCGTGCGTTACTTCCGCCGTCCCGAGGAGTGGTCACCCCAGGTCCGCTGGGCCGTCGCGCAGGCGCGGGGCCGCGTGCTGGACATCGGGATCGGGGCCGGGCAGCATGCGCTGGTCGCCCAGCGCGCAGGCTGCCGAGTGACCGGTCTCGACGTCTCGCCCGGGGCGCTCGAGGTCGCCCGCCGCCGCGGGGTGGGCGAGCTGGTCGCCGGTTCCGTGGGGCAGGTGGCCGAGTTCTTCGAGCAGGGCAGCTTTGACACCGTCTTCATGCTGGGCCAGAACCTCGCCCTGCTCGGCTCACCCGAGCGGGCGGGAGCCGTCCTCTCCGCGTTGTACGACATCACCGCCCCCGGCGCACTGCTCATCGGTGACGGTGCCGACCCCACCCCCGTCTGGGAGAGCCAGCGGGAGTACTTCGAGTCCAACGTGGCGCGGGGGCGCTGGCCGGGGCACTTCACGCTCCGCGTGCGCCACCGGGACATGGCCTCGCCCTGGTTCGACTACCTCTTCTGCACGCCGGACCAGCTTGCCGCGCTGGGCGAGACGCACGGCTGGCGACTCCACGGCGTCCGGCAGAAGGGCGCGAGCTACGCAGCCGTCATGCACCGGCTGTGACCACCGAAGGCTGACAGGGGACGAACATGCGCAAGGCGTTGCCGTTGCTGATCGACCAGGCCACCGCAGCCCCGGCGGAGCCCGCCCCGCCCGCGAGGCGCCTGCGGGTGGCCCTGGTGAACATGCCATGGGCCCGGGTCGACTCACCCTCCATCCAGTGCGGGCTGTTGCAGTCCATCGTCCGCCGGGCGGGCCACGACTGCGATGTGCACTACCTCAACGTCGAGCTCGCCGCCGCGCTGGGGCAGCGGACATACGACGGAATCGCCGAGCGCCCGGACGAGCGCCTGCACCAGCTGGGCGAGTGGCTGTTCTCCTACGCCGCGTTCGGCGACATCCGGCCTGAGGCGGACTACCTGGCCGAGTTCCCCGAAGTCGTCGCTCTCTGGGCGGATGTGAAGGACGCCGAGCGGGGCGATCTCACCGGCTTCCGGCGTGACGTGCTGCCCCGGTGGCTCGACGACTGCCTCGCGGGCGTGGACTGGGGTTCCTACGACGTGGTCGGCTTCTCCTCCACCTTCCACCAGAACACCGCGTCCCTCGCGCTTGGACGCGGACTCAAGGCCCGCTGGCCCGACCTCGTGCTGGTCTACGGCGGCGCCAACTTCGACGACGTGATGGGGGCCGAGTACATCGCTCGCCTGCCGTGGCTCGACTACGTGGTCACCGGCGAGGGCGACAACGCCCTCCCGGCCCTCCTACGGCAGGTGGCCGACCGAACGCGCCATCCGCTCCCCGGGGTTCACCGGCAAGGCGCGGAGCAGGCCGCGACGGGCGAGTCCGTGCGGACGCGGCACCTCGACGAGTTGCCGGTGCCGGACTACACCGACTACTTCGTCGCCCTCCAGCGGCACGGCCGCTCCGCGGTGCTCGGCGACGCGGCCGTCAAGCTTCCCGTGGAGTTCTCCCGTGGCTGTTGGTGGGGGGAGAAACACCACTGCACGTTCTGCGGGCTGAACGCGCTCGGCATGAGCTTCCGCGCCAAGAGCGAGTCGCGTGCCCTGCACGAGCTGGAGGAGCTGTTGAGCAGCTATCCCGCTGTGCACGTGGAGGCGGTCGACAACATCCTCGACATGAAGTACCTCACCACGGTCTGCGCCGAACTGGCGGAACGCCGCTGGGACATGAGCATGTTCTTCGAGGTCAAGGCGAACCTCACCCGGGAGCAGATGTCGGTCATCCAGCGGGCGGGCATCCACCGCATCCAGCCGGGCATCGAGAGTCTGAGCAGCCACGTCCTGGGCCTGATGCGCAAGGGCGCGACCAAGCTGATCAACATCAGGCTGCTGAAATGGGCGCGTTACTACGGGATCTCGGTGCAGTGGAACATCCTCACCGGCTTCCCCGGGGAGACCGACGAGGACTACGGCGAACAGGCCGCGCTCGTGCCGCTGCTCAGCCATCTCCAGCCGCCGGAGGGCATGGGCCCCATCTGGCTCGAGCGGTTCAGCCCGTACTTCACCGACCCCACGTTCCCGATCGGCGACATCCGGCCGCGCGGCAGCTACGCGTACATCTACCCGGAGTCGCTCGATCACTCCAAGATCGCCTACTTCTTCGACTACCGGGCATCCGGGGTGGCGTCCGACGAGGCCCTCCTGACCCTGGGCGCCGCCGTGCGGGAGTGGCAGGCCGGATGGGCGGCGGGTCGGCGGCCTTCCCTGGTCTACCAGCGTCTGCCCGGACGGGTCACCCTCATCGACCGCCGCACGGAGCAGCCACGGCGCGCGGTCATGAGGGGGTGGCGGGCCGACGCCTATGTGGCGTGCGGTGACACCGCGCGTTCTCACAAGAAGATCCACGAGCGGCTGTCGGGCGGCGGGGAGAACCCCTCCCTGGCGGAGGTCACCGCCTTCCTCGAACAGTGCTGCCGGGCCGGAGTCATGGTCTCCGAGGACGGCAGGTACCTCGCGCTCGCGCTGCCGGAGAACCCGGGGTGGTGACCGCGGAAGGGAAGGGCAGCGTGGGGACGGCCACCCCCGCGCCGCGGACCCCCGAGGGCACGTCGGCCCTTGCCCGCCGGCTCGGCCTTCGGCTGGCAGACACCGCGGCGGCCCGGGTCGCGTTCCTGGCCGGCAGCGTGGTGGAGGGCCTGGGCAACGCGACGAGCGACGTGGATGTCTACCTCGCCGGGCCCGGCTGGGCACCGGAGCGCCGCCAGCTCGCGGTGGACACCGTGAGGGTGGACGTCCACCGGCTGCCCGACGACGCGCTGGCCGCGGCCACGGAGCGGGTGCTCTCCACCCGCCCCCTCTCCGACGGCTCGGTGCCGCCGGTCGCCGAACGTGACCTGGTCCTGGTCACCAGGCTCGCCACGGCCGAACTGCTGGTGGGTGAGGAGGCCGTCTCCACGGTGCGGCACCGGCTGCGCGAGGGCCGTTCCCGGCTGCGTCGCCAGGTGCTCTTCGCCTGGCTGACGGACGCTCACGCGCAGCACGAGGACTTCACCGGACTGGTGCTCGAGGGGGCCATGGACCCGGCTCTGACGGTCGGTCGCGGCACGCTGATCGCCGCGGGCAAGGCGGTGGCCGCCGCGGGCGACGACCTCTACCTCGGGCGGAAGTGGGCCTGGCACCAGCTGGAGCGATCCGCCCCGGCCCGGTTCCCCCGGCAGGTCTTCACCCATCTCCTTCGGGCCGATCTGCTGGGTGGCGCGCCGGGATCGTCGCTCGATGACCTGGGGAACTTCACCCAGACCTGCCTGGCCGCGGTGTCGACGCTCGGCTGGCAGCATGTCACGCTCGAGGCCTGGCCGACCTGGCTCCGCGGGAACGGGCCGTTGTCCCGAGCGCCCGGCTTCCACCCCCGCGCGTTCGATGACGGCGTCGTGCTCACCCGCCCCGGGGCCCGCCGGGTTCGGCTGAGCCCGGAGGCGGCCCTGGTCTGGGCGCTGTGCAACGGCAGCTCCGCCGATGCCGTGGTGGCCCTGGCCGGGGAGCTGGCCAGGACGGCCGCGGTGTACGCGGGCTGCACCGAGGAGCGGTGCCGGGGCATCATCGCGTCGCTGGAGGAAGCGGAACTGGTGGTGGGGAGTTGACCGACCTCGCGACAGCGTTGCGGGCGCCGGACCTGGAGATCCGTTTCGACCGGAGCCCGACGCTCGAACTGTTCCTTGCCCTTCAACGGGAGCTCACCGGGCGGTTCGCACAGGAGATCAACCACCTGCCGTGCCCGATCGTGCCGCGGATCGCGCGGTTTCGCGCCGGTGTGCGGAAATGGAAGGCCGCGGGCCTCACGTCGCTGCCTTCCTGGCTGGCCACCGCGCCGCATCCCGGCATGCTCGCCGACGAGGCCGGAGACGAGCGGTTCGAGGGCGGCACCCGGTTGGTCGCCGACGCCATGCGCGCCGCCGAGCCGACGCTGCGGCCCGTGCTGGACGGGCTGGCGGCCCGGTGCGGTGAGGCCACGGCCGAGCTGCGTCGACTGCTGCCGCTGGACGAGCTGGGACCTCCACTGCGCGCGGCGCTCGGCGTGGGCCCCGAGCCGGTGTCGCTGACGCTGCACCTCGTTCCGCTGGCCCCGCACTATCCCGGTGTCGGCTTCCTGACCGACGGCACCCGGCTCACCTCCGCCTATGCCGACTGTCGGCGTTTCACCGGCTCCACGCTGGCGGAGAGCGTACTCGCGCTGCTGGGCTGGGCTCTGCTGCGGCAGCGGCACGGCCCTGGCAGCCTCATGGCCGAGCTCACCACCAGGTTGCCCGGCGGCCGCCGTCACGACCGGCGGCTACGCGCGGTGCTGGCCAAGATCCTGCTGGAGACGACCACCTCCCACCTGATCCGCACGGTGCGTCCGCACCACCGAGGAGCCGTGGACCTGCTGGGTACCGCGTGGCGTTTCCCTCGGCTGTTCGGCGTGGCCGAGCGGTACTGGACGCCGTATCTGGCGGGCCTCACCGGGCGCGATGACGCGCTCGCCGCGCTCACCCGGGAGATCGGCCGACACAGCGCGCGGTGGTACGTGGACGACGTCGACGCGGCGTCGCTCGCGGCCGACTTCTACCTGCTGGAATGGCTCGCCGCCGAGGGGAACGCGGCCGCCCGCGAGCGATTCGCCCGCTGGGTGCCGCAGCTCGCCGACTACTTCGCCCGGCAGCTGGACCTGATCATCGGCGGGGAGATGGGGCACTTCGAGCGGGCCCAGGACGATGGCGTGATCGCCGGCCACCTGAAGGACTTCCTCCGCAGGACGAACGAGGGTGACAGCCGAGTGGCCTGGTACCGCACCCGGCTTGAGCTCGGCCAGAATCGCGCTCTTGACCTCGCGGCGGAGACGTTCTTCGGCCCCGGCATCGAGTACGGGGGCGATGCCTGGGGGCCGGTGGCCGCGATGCTCCGCAGGTATGTCGACCACGAGCTCTCGCACACGGTCTTCATCGACCAGTGTTTCACCCTGGAGCACAACAACGGCTCGCTGTTCGACAAGTACTTCGCCACCGACGGCCTGTTGACGGTGCTCGACGCCCAGGCCGCGGGCGATCTGGTGACCCTCGCCGGTCGCGCGTCCCCCGAGGTGAGGCGCCTGTGGCAGCTGCACGAGGAGCGCCGGTTCCTGAGCCATGACCCGGCGTGGCTCGGCCGTCCCACCGGTGCCAGGCCCGAGCGCGCCGACGCGCCGCCGCCACCGCCACGGACCGAGTGGACCGTACGCGAGGCGTGGCCGGGCTCTCTTGGCTGCGGCAGTTCCGAGGAGTGGGAGACGGCCGGTCGGCGCGACGAGGAACCGGAGGGCACCCGGCTGAGCAGCGTCGGACACGGCCCCCGCAGGACCGTCCCGGTGCGGGACGGGCAGCGGCTTCGCGGCGCGACCGCGGAGCTCCACACGGCGCTCGGCGTCATCCGGGCGGAGCTCTGGCCCGAGCCCGCACCGCACACGGTGGACAACTTCGTGCGCCTGGCGCGGGGGAGCCGCCCGTGGAAGGACCCGTTCACCGGCGACGACCGGACCGGGAGGTTCTACGACGGCACCGTCTTCCACCGGCGGATTCCCGGATTCCTGATCCAGGGCGGTGACCGCACCGGTACCGGCACCGGCGGCCCTGGCTTCCGCATTCCCGATGAGATGGCGCGGGACATGGCGTTCGACCGGCCGTTCCTGCTCGGCATGGCCAACACAGGCCCCAACAGCGCCGGTTCACAGTTCTTCATCACCCTGTCCTCGGCCGAGCACCTCTCCGGCGCCTACTGCCGCTTCGGTGAGGTGCTGGCCCCTGAGTCGCGGGCCGTCGTCCGTGCCATTGCCGAGGCGGAGGAGGCGGTGGAGCTCCGGCGGGTCGAGGTGACCACCTGGTGAGCCCCTGAACCGTCCGCCCCCGTGGGTGCCGCGAGCTCAACGCCCCGCACGGCCTCCCACGGGTCGACGGGGAGCGGGATCCCGGCGGCGTTCGCCCGCCGCGCGAGCGGGGCGTGCGTGGTGTTCGGTGTTTTCGGCGGGTTTGATGAGAGCCAGGCGGGCGGCGAGTTTGGGATCCACGTCGCTCCATCCGTGGTGGGGATGGACACCGACGCGGGGTCGTGATCGTCAATGAGAATGGGAGCCACCCCTATCGGGTGACTTCTTGACCTTGGCTGTGGAGCTTGTGAGTGTCCGCGATGAAGAGGGTTCGGGTGGCGATAGCTTGTGTCATCGGGCCCTGTCGGTCCGCGTCCCTGACAGGCGCGGTTCGGAAGGGCCCGGCTCCGTTGATATCAAGGGGCGGTCTCAGCTCCCCAGTCGTGTACGAATGCCCCGGTTGTCAGGCGGCTTCGTTCTCTTTCTCGTTCCTTGAGATGGAGTTCTCAGCTGGAAGGAGTGCTGAGTGGGGCCAGAGATTGCGTTTGTGCAGCTCGGTGAGTGGAGGTTCACCGCCCGGGCTCAGAGATCGTTGCGTGGATGGCGGCCCGTGTCAGTTCGGGGTGGCTGAGGACGTCGGTGCTGTCGATGAACTGGTCGACGGCGCCGATCGCCGGCAGGGAGTTGATGGCTGGGTCGGTGATGCGGGCGGTCAGCGCTGCGGCGAAGCGTTCGGCGTGCAGGACCTGGAATGGTCGGCTGTGGTAAAGGCGCGTGGCGGGGTCGACAGGGTTGGCGAGGCCGAGTTGGTTGTGTGTGGCCGCGATGGCTTCGTAGGCGCGGGTGAGGTGGTGCTCGCGGGTGTGCCAGTCGGTGGCGGCGAGGGCTGCGTTGAGGATCGGGCTGAGGATGGGTGCCTGGGGTGTGCGGGCGAAGGCGCTGCCGAGCCATTTGCTGTAGGGCGGGTAGCGGCGGTCCATGAGCAGGCAGAGCCGCATCAGATCGCGCACCAGGCGGGCAGCGACGATAGCGGAGCCGAGTTCGTCGCCCACTTCTCCGCAGCGGCCGACGAAGGCTTCCTCCTGGGAGATGCGCTGCCACTGGCAGGCGAGTAGGTAGAGCCAGAGGCCGTGAGGGTACCAGTCGAGGTTGGCGCGTGCTGGTGCGAGCTGGCCGAGTCCGTCGTGGAAGACGGCGCCGGCGGTGATCTCGGCGAGGAGCTGGGTGGGGGTGGCCAGCCAGTCCGTCAGAGTGACGTCCTTGCGCGGGTCGAAGCCAAGTTGCGTGGTGAACCAGCTGCCCGGGTCTGTGACTTCGACCCGGTGGTGGACCGGTCCGTCGGTCATCTGCATGACCCGGATGCCCGCTTCGCCGGTGGGGGCGAAGTGCGTCGGGTAGCCGCGGAAGGTCTTCGGTAGGCGTTCGGAGAGCAGTTTCGTGATGCTTGCGCCGTGGCGGGTGACGTCCTGCGGGTGCAGGAAGATCTGCAGGCGGGGTCCCCACTCATGGTCGGCGGAGCGGGTGGTGTCGAATCCGAGGACTTCCGAGCCGGTGCCGAGGCGGGCAGCGGAGTGCGTAAGCCCGGAGGCAGTCTCCTCCAGCAGGGGCCGTACGGCTTCGAGGTAGAAGTGGCGGGAGAGTTCCAGTCCGGGGATGAAGGACGGCATGGTCATGTCGGGGAGGGTGCCGGATCTGCGTGTGGTCGGTCGAAGGCTTTTGCCCCCACGGCAGGTCGCGGTTATCCCCGGCTCTTGCGTTCGTCTTGGGTGGCCTGGAGCCGGTAGGACTCGGTGCCGGTCTGGATCAGGGTGCAGCGGAAGGTGATGCGGTCGGCGATGGCCGCGCAGAGTCGGCGGTCGCCGAAGGTCTTGTCCCACTCTGCGAACGGGGAGTTCGTTGCGACGGCGGTGGCCTTGCGTTCCTCGCGCTCGGTGAAGATCTGGAAGAGCAGCTTGGAGCCCTTCTTGTCGAGGTTCGCGTAGCCGAATTCGTCCAGACACAGCAGGTCGACCTTGCTGTAGCGGGCGATCGCCGTGGACAGGCGCTTGGCTGCTTCCGCTTCGGCGAGTTCGTTCACCAGGGCCTGGGTGGTGGTGTAGCGGACGGTCAGTCCGGCCTCGGCGATCGCCGTGCCGATCCCGATGAGCAGGTGGGACTTGCCCGTTCCAGAGTCACCGATCATGACCAGCGGGCGGCCCTCGCGCACCCAGGAGGGGGACTTGAGGTCGGCTACGACCTCCGTGGAGACATTGGGATTCTTGTCGAAGTCGAAGTCCTCCAGCCGCTTGGGGCGGGGGAACTTCGCCGAGCGGACCAGTCTTTGCTGGCGGCGGACATCCCGGTCGGCGCGTTCGACCTGAAGCAGATCGAGGAGGAACTGCTTGTAGGTGGACTGCTCGCGCCGGGCGCCGGCGGCCAGCTCCACGAACCGCTCGCGGAAGGCCGGTAGTCGCAGATCCCGGCAGGCTTCGTCGATGGCTGCGTCCTCCGGGTCGCCGGGCAGCGGCATTCTGGCGGGCGGCACCTGCTCGGCCGAAATGGCTTCGGTGGTCTCGGCGGGGGTCATGCGGTCGTGCCTTTCCTCTGCTTCGTGTTCGACGTGCTGATCACCGGTGCAAGGAGCCGGTCGTACTTGGTCATGTCCGGCAGTGCGGTACGCGGATCCGGCGGCAGCCGCCGGGTATGCAGAGAGACCACCGTGGCACCCTCGGTCTTCGCGGCCTTGCCGCCGTCATCCACCGTGTCCAGAGCCGTCCTAGCCTCGGGCTTTCATGGGGTGGGCCGTCCGAAGGGTGATCGAAAACGCGAGAAGTGCTCCTGACCTGGGACGATAGGACTTGTCGAGGGTCCAGATCGTGCCGTGGAAAGAAGCACTTCTCAGG
>NZ_RBDY01000038.1 GCF_003626575.1 Streptomyces radicis
CGGGCAGTGGAACCCGGCGCCCACCCGACGCGACAACCGGGTCACCAGCCTGCCCGCCATCAGCTCCGGAAAGCACGAGGTCCACCGACTCCGTCGGCGGACCCTCGCGAAAGATCAAGGCTAGCGAGGGAGTAGCGAACATAAAGTGCGTGGGCAAACGAACCTCGGCGTCCGGCGGGAATTTCGATTCCAACTCATCATCTCGTTGGCCTGCAGCCTCATCTGCTGGAGAAACCTGCAGAAGAGCCAGTCACGATCCTGTTACGAGCTCTCAGTAACACAATGAGTCGAGTTATTGGTGGGCTATGAGGAGGCCAATTTTCGGAAGGAATCATGGACGTCTGCGCGTCTCTCCTAACGGACGCGGAGGCGTTTGAAGCCACGGAGTCAGATGAAGGAGTTTCCATTCTCGGGACGCCGGCCAGATTTGACGCCGTCAGTTCATCGGCGTTGCGAGTAGCTTCCGATATCCGCCGCTACAGAATTCTGCATTTCTGGATAGGGCGCGATAAAGTGCCGCCTTCCAGTGATTTATACCCTTCCTCTCCGCCCCCCGGGCCAAGGCGCCAAGAGTCGACCAGAGTCCTGAATCACCAAAGGAGTCATATGTTTCATCGTATAGATCAATTTGATCCGTCAGCTCGGCCACGGCCTCCATCTGATAGAAATCGAAAAGGCCAAGTATCTTGAATTGCTTTTTGACCCTCTCGAAGGTGAAGTTGTCAATCTCATCGGAGGGATGCAAAGAATATCTGATTGAGACGACGTTGTCGACATTCACTTCCGCGAATAATATTTCGATGTCCGGAAATTCGTCGAAGTATGCATGAAACATGAGCAGCCCGTCTACCGTGTCGCACTCATCTCCTTTTAGTCGATTGCATCTTTCGCAAACGGGGATAAGGTTGTCGGCTAGGATTGAATATTCCGGGAAGTGATTCTTTGGAAGGAAGTGGTCGAGGGCGCAGACCTGGGCTCTTTCGCATAGCGGGCACCGAGAGTTGCGGGACAGGGCTGTCCGGAAGATCGAGTTTCTGAGATCTTCCAGGGGGCGACCCCTGTCCAGAAGCGCATAATTTCCCAGAAGGATTTTAGTGAGAACATCCGAACCGTGGGCAAGCGACGTAAACCGGCGAATATCTCGTAGCACGTCCTCGTAGTTGCCATAGGCGTCGATGATTCCCGTGCGCACTCCCATGAGGACACGTCGAGAGGACGGTCGTCTCCGGCTCACAGCGAGATCAAGATCGGCCAAGCGGTCTCTGTCCGGGCGGGGGAGCCGAATCATCTACCCGGCCGATCGCGACTGATGCTCGCCAGGTAAGAAATGGACTGTGCGCTCATCTCGCCGTCGAACAGTTCCATGATCTCATCCAGGTGCAAACTCTCCTGCATGGATCGGAGGGTTGAGTGATAGTCGGTCGCGCTGCTGTCCAAGTTGAATACGTGGCGTGTGAGCAGTCCTACATTTTCTGCGAAAGTCTCGATCTCCGGAGTGGCGACGAGTGTGAGACCTCCGAATCGCTGCAGGACCCTGACGTAACGTCTGGGGACTTCCTGGAGGAGGACCGGGGAGTGCGTTGCCATCACGGCGTAGGAGTTGAACTGATCCAGGGATATGTTGATGCTCTTGAGCAGGGCAGCCAAGAGTGGAGGGTGCAGGTGGGATTCGGGTTCGTCGATGAGAACCAGTGATCCAGGCTCCAGGTGGGCCACAAGCTGCACAACAATGTTGAGCACGAGTTTGTGTCCGGTGCTGAGGCCAGAAAAGGAATCCCGCCACGAATCGCTGTCGAAGGCGAAGGTGTCGGACAACTCGACCCGTTTAAACGAGGGTTCTCGGCTCAGCGGAGAAAGGACTGCTGCCAGTCTCAGTTTACGCTCGGGCGTACTAGCCCTAACGAGGGCGGACATGATGTCAGCTTGGATTTCCTCGGCACCTTTCAGTGCCCCGGTGCGCGGTGCGTCGGGACCAAGACTGCGATCGTATCTCCGAAGGCCGCAATAGGTATATCCGGAGACCTCGCCGCTGGATTCCAGCCGATCCTCTTCTTGTCGGTTCTTCCCCGGCAGGTCGAACGTGTCGAAAGCGCTGTATGAAATGGCTATGACCGAGGAGAATCGTGGCGCACCGGCTCCTTCGGGGAATTCTCCGTACCGCCGGATGAAGCCCTCGTCAGCTCGGTCGGTGAGGTCTGCATGCGCGGTGTTGGCTAGGTTGGCGAGGAGCTGCGTTTTTCCGCATCCGTTGTAACCCACGACGACGTTGATGCGGCCTGGCAGGGGGTGGCGGTCTGCGAAACCAAAGTGAATGGAGAAGGGATCCCCTCCGACACTCGTTCTGAACGTGAACGCGAGCGCACTGTCCCGTGGGGCTATCGATCCTCCGAACAGGGCTGTGGCATCTCTCAGTGCGAGTTCGGCGTTCCCGTAGCGCAGGAGTGAGGCGGCCATCGCCGGCTCGTTGGCGAACGATTCCCTGAGTGAGGGATCGATAGCGATATCGCGGAGCCCGAACAGAATTCTGTCGCGCAATTCATCTGGAAGTCCGTGCAGCGCTTCATAGTAGGAAAATGCTTGCCCGAGTGAGCAGTAGCTGTCATCGAGCTGGACGAAACTTTCGGGGATCTCGGTGGGGCCGCCGCGCTGCCCTCTTTTTATGATCTTGACGGATCCCAAGTCGATGGACGCCTCTGTTTGGGAAGGATACAGATAAGCGTCGAACATGGTTTCGAATCCGAAATCATCCCAGTAGTCGCGCCGGAGGACGAGTGCCGGAAGACTGGACGGCACGGTGAAGCCCGCGCTGCGAGGCACTACAAGAAAATGCATCAGTATACTCCAGACGTATGTCCACCAGAACCGATAGGAGCGAACTGCTAGGTGTGCGAGCCCGGGAGAGTCGGTGGTATTTGGCAGGACCCAGGAAAAAGGGGGCCCTGCCAGCTACTCGACCGTTCAGTCGAATAGGCTCTGTAGTCTCGACTCGATCCAGCCGGGCCGCCGAAGCAGCTCGAACGTATCGACCGCGACGACCGCGCGCTGTGGCGGTTCGCTGTCCAGGACCGGGTTCTCGAACGACTCGAACACCTCGAAGCCTTCTGCCTCCAGTGAGGCCAGTGCTCGGGCCACACGCTTCGAGCGGGCGGGACCGGTCCAGGACTCAAGAGGATGAGTGATGAGGACAGCGAGATCATCATGCTGGATGTCTTTCAGGACTGGCAGGCCGTGGGAGGAATCGGCCTTCCAGTGCGAGAAGCTTCTGGCGAACTGCTCGACGCGCTCGAACGCATAGACCTCCTCAGCGGCGAAGTCCGGGGTCCCCCCATCGAGCAGTTCGACCATCTGCGTGGCCAGGCGCCAATCCAGCAGCGGGTGGTAGGCGCTATTGCTGTAGTCCCGCAGGCAGTCGTAGCAGGACGAGTCGCACGGCGCGGCTACCAAGCTGCCGGAGCGGTGGCGGGTGAGATCGGCAGCGACCTCATGCGCGGCGAGCAGGAATTCGGCAGGGCGCTTCCCCAGCCAGGTCGAATATCCGGCACCGTTCTCCAAAGTGTCCGAGAGGAAGACCTTTGCCTGGACACTTCCTTCCTCTTCTCCCCGGACGGGGTACAGACCCGCCGAGAGTTCTCTTCCGTCGATGTCCAGCAGCCTGACGGCAGCGAGTTTGAAAACGGTGCCGAGTGAAAGCCAGGCAGCCCTTGCGGCCATGCGTCTCGGGTCAAGAGCCAGATCGGTGGGTTGCTCGCGGAGGCCGACCAAGAGAACGTCGGTCATTTTCACCGAGGCCAGTGCCAGCTTCTCCTCGTTGCTGACCGAAGGCTGGGTGGGCAGACCTAGATCTCTCGCGCGGTCGGCATCGGCCAGGAGTTTCGTGTCCAGCAGACCGTCGTGTCCCTTGACTTTGCCGAACTGGTATCCCTCGCCAGTTCCTGCGTTGACCACCACAATGCGTCCCTCGCCACTCCTGAATTCAGCGGCCTGCGTGCAGCGTGGGACGAGCGCTGATGTCGTGTCGAGGGTGAGGCGCGCGGAGAACGCGCGTGGTGTGAACTCAAAGGTTCCGTCGTAATCCTGAGCCGTGTAGCTGGTACGAAATCCGAGAGGCTGACACGACGGGAGCTGCCGGTAGTCGCCGGTTTCTCCTGTGGTGGCCTCACACACAGGACACGAATGCTCGGATTCACGGAGATTGACGGAGAGGCACTTGGCGCAGATTCCCACCGTGAGACGATCACTGTCCGGAGCCTTGCCGGGCAGCCACTGCCCGCCCGCAGGCTCGTAGGTCACGAGGCCGACTGCTGTGTGCAATGCCTTGTCCTTGACCACTTCACCGCCGGGCGCCCACTCCGAGATGGCGATGTCGATGTCCCGGTCGATGACGTCGGTGAGTTCCGGTCCGTGCGGCCTCTGATGATGCAGGTTGCGGACCCGGGTGGGGAATCCAAACATGGGGAGCACTCCGCGCTCCGCGAGCGATTGGCTGAGTGGACCCGCGTCCGGCGCGTTCGTCGCCACTTCCTCGATCTCGGAGTAGAGGCGGGAAGTGGCCCAGGAGACCAGGTCATCCACCGAAGGCGCGCCAGGAGACGCCCCTTGTAGGAGAACCTGGCCCGCGTGTCTCTTAGCGATGTCGTTCCCGGCCAGCCAGGCGCGGACGTCATCCCGTACCAGTGGCCATCCGCTGACGGTCCCGAAGGGCCCGTGGACATTGCGTCCCGAATCCCAGCCGGACGTTCCCTCGACGGACCGGAAGGCGAGAGTCAGCAGGCTAGCGGCATAGCAGCGGCGCAGGATCTCCAGGCGATCGAGATCCACGTATGGGCTCGGCGAGGGGTCGCCGGTGATGCGATAGGGGTGCTGGAAGTAGTGGTCGTCATGGGTCCTGGTGCCACGGCAGAGCGTCAGGGCGATGGAGAGGTGATCGAGTCGGCGGCCAGCCCGGCCCACACGCTGCTGGTAGTTGAAGCGCTGTGGTGGCATGTTCGCCATTACCACCGCGCGGAGTGCGCCGATGTCGACGCCGGCTTCCATCGTGGTGGTGACGCTGAGTAGGTCGATCTCATCGACCAACTCGATCTCCTTCCCGCTCAGAAAGACCGATTGGAAGAGAGCTTGCCGGGCTTGCGCGTCATCGTTGTCGGTCTGGCCCGTCAGCTCTTCGCAGTGGAGCCTGAAGGGGATCCCGGCCTCGCGGGCCAGGAAAGTGTAGTAGTCGTCCAGGGTGACGGAATCCGGGTCGAGGGGTTGGGCAACGAGAAGTGAGCTGAGGCAGAAGGCACAGACGCCCGCGGAGCCGTGCAGGTGCCTTCTGGTGCAGCGTTCACAGCGCCATTCTGTCCCGCCGGCCAGGACGATCCTGATCTTCTGCCCTTCGATCCGGGGCTCCGCGTCGCTCAGACCGAGTGCATTCTTCACCTCCTGGACCAGCGCGTCGGGGAATACCTCGTGACGTTGTGCGACGGCGTTGATGTATTTCCTCGCTGCCGTGTGCAGATTCGCCGGCGGCTCAGGCCGCTGCTCCTGGAACTGGCGGCGCACACCCAGCAGCCTCAGCGTGGACAGGCACGCCTGGCGGAAGACCTCGTCATCGAGCAGCCGGCTCTTGAAGGCGACGTCCTGAGCGGCATGGCCAATGCCGAGCGACTCCAAGTCGCGGCCGCCTCCCGCAAAGACCGCCTGCTGGACCTGTGCCTGCACTGTCCGGTGGATTTCGGAACTCAGGACGCGCAGATCGTTGGTGAGGGAAGCATCGGGCCGTTGGACGGGGCCGCCACTGGTCCAATCGTAGAGATTGGTCCAGCTCCGTGACTCGGTGCTTGCGCTCAGCGAAAACGAGGGTCCACCCGGATGCACGCCGTATGTGACTGCTTGCGTGCTGACTCCGTTGCCGAGTTCGACAAGCGTCGGGCCCTTCTGCTGGGCTCGGTAGTCCGCCAGTACGCGTTCGTGCTCGGGGGTGAGGTTGTCATGAGCGATGGCGACCACTGCTGCGACCAGTTCGGGTGAACCAGTCGCAGCGAGCTGGGCTAGCGCGGCTTGGCCTGCCTGGTTCCCCTTGAAGGACTCTGCCGCTAGGGCCACGAGATCCTGCGGATGGTCGAGGGCGGCGATCACGAGCTGCCTGACCAAGTCCTGATAGTGCGATCGCTCCAAGCCGGCGGAGATGCGGGCGGCGTCCTGTCGGCTGTCCGAGAAGACGACGATCTTCGTCTGCAGCTGTCTCTTGAGGGCATCGGTCAGGACCTGGTTGGACTTCTCAAAACCTGTACCCATGGTGCGGATGGGGGACCGGGACCGTGACGGGTCCTCGAACTGGCGGACGTTCTTGAAGATCTCCTTGTCTTCCCCGCAGCAGGGACAGACTGTAGGAAAGGCGCGGACCTTCCCGAGGTGGCCCTGCGGTTGGCTCTGTGCCACAAGCAGGTATCCGTTGTTCTCCTTGTCCGGGTAGCTTCCAACCTTGCCACTCACGGGATCCAGCACGGCCGGAACAAAGGTGAACGTGTATTCCGGCCGATTCTTTGCCCCCGGTCGGCCACCCTTATGTTTGTGCGGCGATACGTCGAGATCGGAGCGTTCTCCCGCAGTGGGCAGGAATATGCTGTACACATCGGCGGTGCGATCGAAGCGCGCTTTGTCCGGGAGGGATTCGAGATCGGTTGCGGTGGAGACCAGGTAGCGCCTGGTAGGATCGTGGCCGATGATCGGAGAATTGAATCCGCCGAGGAACACCTCTCCGCACGTGTCGCAGTACAGCAATTCCAGGACGCGAGCGCCGCATTCACAGGCATACCTGGGCCTGCTGTAGAGCTTTCCGACCAGGCGTTCCGCCGGCGACTCTGCGGTGCATGGTTGGACCTCCGAGCAGTTGCGATCCGCGCACGCCCACATGCCGGTGACGTTCCGGAAGAACAGGTGGAGCCGGAATCGCGAGCCGGCATCCGCCTCCCCGTCGAGGCACGAGATGAGTGCGTCGGTAGCGGCCAGCGCCTTGTCAGGTGCGAGGCCAGGAAAGAGCTTGGCGGACACGTCGGTCAGCGGCTTCGCTCGAGGGGAGTGGTCCTCGTCGCTCGCTCTGAACGCGGCCTGGAGCGCCGCATGCCGGTCAGGGAGTGGCGGCAGGGCACCTGTTCCTTGGCCGACGGTGTCTGCCCAGGGCATGAGATCGGTCCTGCCCTTAGTCCAGACGCGTTCACCGACCAGCACGGAGAAGCGGTCGGCTGACCGTCCGAAGAAGTCACTCAGAAACTTCCGGTCCACCGGGTTTTCCGGATTCATGGAGGCGGAGGTGGCGATCACGGACAGTTGGTCGGAATCGGTGGACAACCCGA
This sequence comes from Streptomyces radicis, assembly GCF_003626575.1. Taxonomy (GTDB): domain Bacteria; phylum Actinomycetota; class Actinomycetes; order Streptomycetales; family Streptomycetaceae; genus Streptomyces; species Streptomyces radicis. The sequence continues at coordinate 7,335 of NZ_RBDY01000038.1, forward strand.
GCCGGTCGATAAGCTTGCGTAGGAGGTAGGCGACCTCAGTGCCCTGAGTGCCCCTGTACATGTGGAGTTCGTCCACGACCAGGCTGAAGACGTGGTCCTTGGAACTCTTCAGCCAGTCACGGGTCCGATCGAAGATGGGATCCTCGTCTCGGCGCGTGAGCATGATGTTGAGCATGCTGTAGTTGGTGATGAGGATGTCCGGCGGAGCGACCTGCATGTCCCAGCGAGAACGCATCTCGGCTCCGAAGGGGCGCTGGAGGAAGTAGCGGGCGTCCTCGTCCTCCACAAGGCCGTCCGCGATGCGCTGCTCCAGCTGGCGGCTTCGGTCCTCCATCGAGGACAGAGTCCTGCGCAATTCCTTCATTTTGGAGGAGTTCGGCTTGGAAGCTAGCTCCAGCGGGCCGGCAACCGGGGTACGGCCGATGTAGCGTCCGAAGTGGAAGCGGTTGCCGTCACGGTGCCTGTCGAACCAGTCGCGTACGTTCGGCGCGTCCAGGCTGCGTCGCAACCTGATCAGCTGGTCCTCCACCAGCGCGTTCATTGGATAGAGGAACATGGCGCGCATGGCCGAGGGGCGACCGCTTCCGTGGCGCTGCGCCTGCCAGTGCTGTGACGTGCGCCACCAAGGCTGCTCGGCACCCTGGGGCCCTGCCGGTGCCCACTGACGGGATTCATTGGTCAGTCTGGCTAGCACCGGGACGAGGAAGGCTTCGGTCTTTCCGGAACCGGTTCCGGACGTCACCACGATGTCCCGTCCGTGGTTGTTTGCCCTCAGCGCCTCCGCCTGGTGGGTGTAGAGCCTGGGGATTCCCCGGAGCAGACCGGCTCCTAGAAGTCCGGCGAACTCCGGAAGTCCTATTTCCGCCGTCAGCTCTTCCAGGGTCTGGGCTGACTGCACGTATTGAGGCAAAAGCTCCAGATACGGCTCCTGAAAGAGGACCCCGGGAGTGCGGAGTAGCTCTCTGAGTTCCTCGCCCACCGAAGAGTCGCGAAGGGAGTAGGCGGTGTCGTAGTACCGCTGGAAGTACTCGGCAAGTTGGCCGTGGACGGCCGACGGGGAGATGCCAGACATCAAGATCCTCACGGGGTCCGGACTTAGGGGACGAACTGAAGTTCCTGGTATAGGGATTCGGTCAATTTTGTGGCGAATGCCTCGTCAATGTTCACGTATCTGACGTAGCTCTTGTGCTCAGGGATTGACTGCCGGTCTGGCGCTGTCTGCGGGTCGAGTGCGGTTAGTTGCGGCAGCAGCCCGCTGCGCAGCACGGCGGCGCGGGCGTGGAGATGCGGTAGCTGCATGCGTTTCGGGGCGTAAAGTTCCCGCCGCAGCGGGCTGTACCGCAGCACCCAGCGTTCTGCGCGCGCGAGTTCCGCGTATACCACCGTGCGTTTGTCGGCGATGAAGCCGCTCTTGCCGATCCAGTAGATATAGCGATGGGTGTTGTAGCGCTGATATCGGTAGGCGCCGTGGAGAGGTGGTTCGCCGTGGCCTTCGACATCTGTCCAGATGTCACTTCCCCCCTCGGACATCTTCTGAGGCTCGAGGCCGCCGGGCCCCCGCTGTACGCCACGCTCGGTGAGCATTTCTTGGAAGCGGGGAAGACGCAGAACGAGTTGATCCGCGGCACGGTCCTCGAAGGCGATGCCGAGTACCTCGCAGAGAGCGCGGCATTCCTCAGGATCCGTTAGTGTCACCATCCGCACCGACGGGCCGTCGTCCTGCCGATGTGGCGGAAGTGACACCACGGACTGCGCGAGGGCGGCAATGTCAGGGTCGGGGTCTTCATGCAGCCGTTCCAGCCGCTGTATGAGCCAGAGCGGCCTTTGCCCCACGAGGAGCGCGTGGCCTCCGGAATTGGGCAAGGTGGTGAGGACCGGTGGCGTCACACTCCAGATCCGGGCTTCCCAGTCCACTTCGACATGGCCGAGAACCTGCAGGTTGTACAGCGCGATGCGCCAGTCCAGCGTGGAACTCTCCTGCTTGCCCTTCCTCAGCCATGTGTACGTGTCGCGGAAGGCATCGAAGCTCCCGGCGCCACGTTCGGAGCACCACAGGAGCAGCTCGTCGTGCACCATTCACTTCCCTGCCGTGTAGTCGGTCCAGTCTTGTGCACAAGCTACTGCGGTGGTGGTGATGTTTCCCGAGGTCAGCCTGCGCCAGTCGGCTCGGCTGAGAATTGTCCAGCTCCCTGAAGGCGCGCCATACAGGCCAGACGAGCCGGTTTTGACGATCGGGGCCCGCCAGGCCCTGGCGTTCTGGGAACTGGTCACCTGAAGCAGCCATAGAGCTTGGAAAGGCAGAGCAACGAGCAGCGGTTCGATGTCGATCGCGTGAGGCACGTGGTCCATGGTGGCGATCCAGGCTGGCGCTTCGGGAACGAGCTGGGCAGCGAGACGATTCCTGCCCAGGGCGTAGATCGAGCCGCCGAGGCGCAGGAGGCTCGTCGAGGGAAGCGGGTCGCGGTGATAGCTTCCGAAGAACGAGCCGGACAAATGACCAGGCGGCAGCCAGGGGGCGGGCGTCGACGGGCTTGCCGAGTTCGGGATCCTGCTGGGGATGGTGGCCAGCTTGTCGCTCCTCGGAGGTAGTGCTAGTAGTGGCAGGGCAACGCTCTCCCGGTAGCGCTCGACCAGGGTGAAGGTGAGCTTGCGATTCCCGACCTCGATCTCGTGCTCGCCGACGGACTGCACTCGATCCGCTAGCCGGATCGTGATCGTGTCTGTGGAGACAGGGGAAACCGGCGGCAACGGCACCCCGTCGATGGTGACGGTGCGCGGATGGTCATCGGGGGTCGCCGGCAGAACAAGGTCGGGTGCGTACCCGAGGAGGTAGGTCTGTTTGCCGCCATCGATGCGGAGGCCGCCGGACAGGCGGGCCAACTGCTGGTGCAGTGGGGCCAGCGGGCCGACGACGCCTCGGGCCGCCGCGGTTCGGGTCGGTGTGTAGCCGCTGAACAACGTCCAGCCGGGCGGCACCTGAACTCTGCGGGGCTGACGTACGGGGTCTGACCCACAGGCAAGCATCACCGCCTCGGCCTGCGCTGCGAAGGCAGTCCTCACCAATACCCGATGGGGCACCCCGATTTCCGCCGTATTGACGGACGTCCACTTCCCGACCAGGTCGTTGGCCTGGAGGACGTAGAGGTCGCGAGCGGGGAGCATCAGTGTGGCGGTGTCGACGGCCAGTTCGAGTGCCGATCCGGGAGTGAGTTTCTGGTCCGGAGGCATAAGAGGTAACCATTCCGCGCCTGGGGGTACCCTGATGACGTCGCCGTTCAGGCTGAGCGATTCGAGACGGAGGTGGGAGGGGATGTGGGCTGCAATGCCGTACGGGAAGCCGCCGGCATCGGTCGTGAGAGACAAGGGCACACACGGCAAGCCAGCGGCGTTTCTCGGGAGCCCGTCGTAGTGGGTGAGCTCCTGCTGCAGGATGCTCGCCAGGATCGGTCGCAACTCCGGCGATGCCAGAGCGCGCTGGATTCGCGGGCTGGGCCGGTTGAGCCGTACCCATTCCTGGAACCGGGCGAGGAGTTCCGCTTCGGGGACCGAATCCCCCGGCTGCGCTCCGATCGCTGACAGGAACAGCCCGACTTGCGCGCGGTCCGATCCGACCAGAACGGCTTGGGACAGGGACCAGCCGATGTTGACCTGGGTCGGATGGGGAATAGCGGAGGGCAGGCCGCGGCGGCCCTGTTCATGGTCGGTCAACCACCACTTCAGGTGATCCCACAGGGTGGGGACGATCACGTCGTAGCCGTCCGGCATGCCGGAGCCTTCGTACAGCCCGAGCAGCTCGCGGAGCGGGCCGTAGTACGAAAACCTGCCGACTGCAGTGTTGTCGGAGCGGTTCATCCTGGAGGCTGCGAGCACTGTTGCTGCGAGGAGTGCGATGAAGGGCGGGTTGCCCGCAGCCCCGTGTCGGCGCCAGCGGCGAGCACGGGAGGCGATGCCTTCGAAGGGGTCGCGCCCGAAGACCCGGCTCCTGATGGCAGTTTGGAAGTTCTCGGCTGCAGTCGGGAGCGTTGTGGCAGTCTGGGTGTGACTGGTCAGCAGTTCGGTGAGCAGGGCATCGTCTACCGACAAGTACACAGGCGCTGCTGCTTCACAGAGGGGGAAGAAGTGTTCCGTGAGAACTCTGTTCCAGCTGTCATAGTCCATGGGCAACCCCCTCGTCTGCGTAGGAAGACGTTAGCCCATCGGTGGGACACTGGTCGCTTTTCGAACATATGTCGGATATTCTTGGGTGTCTGTGCCCGCTTAACTGCCCAACTGCCTTGACAGCCGCGGTTTTCTCCGGTGAGCTCCCTCTGTCAAGACATTGAGCAAAACTACTTCGGGGAGTGCCTCCGTTGACCGCCGCACGATCGTCAGCGCGAACCCGGCCCATAGGGAAGGTGCTCTCTCTGTTCACAGGAGCGGGTGGCCTTGACGTGGGTCTGGAGAGGGCTGGGCTGGCTACCGTCGCCTGCATGGAAGTTGACGCTGACGCCAGGGCCGTGCTCGCAGCCAATCGGCCGGGATGGGCCATGCTTGGCAACGGTGACGTCAACACTGCTGCCCAGTACCTTACCCCCCGAGCGCTAGGGATGAAGCGCGGGGAACTCGACCTCATTGCGGGGGGGCCGCCTTGTCAGCCGTTTTCAAAGGCTGCGCAGTGGGCTTCGACTGCCCGCAGCGGCATGGAAGACGACCGAGCCAAGTGTGTGCATGGGATGCTCGACCTGCTTGAGAGTTTCCTCCCGAGGGCATTGCTCGTCGAGAACGTTGAGGGGTTCCTGAGAGGGAAGGGGAATGCCTCCGAGGTCATTGACGAGGGGCTCGCGGGTATCAACGATCGGCATGGCACTTCCTACAGGATGGTGGCCAAGGTCGTTGATGCAGCTGACTACGGGGTGCCTCAGCGTCGACGTCGGGCTATCGGCATTGCGTATCGGGACGGTGCAGAGGTTCACCTGCCGGAGGCGACCCACGCAGGCAACCCGATGCGGGCCTGGGACGTGCTTTGGGATCTTGAGGAGGATGAGAAGCCTGTTGCTACGGGGCAATGGGCAGCGCTACTGCCCTCCATCCCAGAAGGTGGTAACTATCTCCATCTCACGGCCCGTGGCAACGGTGAGGAACTCTTCGGCTGGCGAACCCGGTACTGGTCGTTCCTGTTGAAGCTGGCCAAGGATCGACCGTCCTGGACTCTGCCGGCTTCTCCCGGGCCGAGCACCGGGCCGTTTCACTGGGAAAATCGTCCCCTTTCTGTACGTGAGCAAATGCGCTTGCAGACCTTCCCTGATGAATGGCGCATCGATCAGCCGTTCCGCGCCGGTCGGCGGATGGTGGGTAACGCGACTCCCCCGCTACTTGCAGAGGTGCTGGGGCGGACAATTGTGAGAGACCTTGAATTGGGCGGGGCGTCAGCCAGGTCTCGCCTGTTGGCGGGAGCGCCTTCTTTGCTTCCCGTGCGTCAGCTGAGGGTCCCGCGTGCCGTCGCGCCTGTCCCGATCCCTGAGGCGTACCAACCGCACGTGGGTACCAAGGAGGCTCATCCAGGCGAGGGGGTTGGACCTTCGCCCCGACGGTTGGCGACGAGAGGCTGACTGGCCCTGCCCTTTTTCTGTGGAATTTGTTGCTGGGCGAGCCTGCGGCCGAAGGGGAGCGTCTGCGCCGCTGGCCCCGGAAGGCGGACTGTGGCGGCCCGGGGTTTTAGTGGCTGGGCCGGATCATCACCGTAAGGACCGGCGAGGCGGGGGACGGCTGGCTGTGGCCGATGTCCTCGTAGCCCCATGACCGGTAGAGCTGGTGGACCTTCCCGTCGCCAGCCACCGGGTTGACCATGAGGGTGACGAACGGCTCGTCGCGGGTGGCGAGGAGGGCATCGTGGATGCGGCGCGCGGTGCCGGTCTTGCGCCAGGACGGGCTGACGCCGATCTCCTTCAGGGCTACGGCCGGGTGTTCGGTGTACTTCGTCGGCGGCGTCGGGTTGGTGCGCTGCCAGTAGCGGTCGCCGTGCTCGATGGTGTTGCCGTAGGCGTAGCCGACCGGTTGCCCGTCCGCGTAGGCGACGACGGCCGTGAAGCCCGGCTCGATGCCGTGCCGGTCGAGGCGCTCACCGAACGCCGTGACCGCGTAGTTCGGCAGGTGGAGCAGAGGGGCGCGCACCTCGGCATACACGTCAAGAAGATCCCCGCGGACGGGGTCGAGGGTGGTGAAGGTGCGCAGTTCGATGGCGGGTGCCGTGGTCATGCGGCCATCCTCCAGGTGGCGGCGTGCTCGGTCCAGGTCTGGGCGGTGGTGCTGCCAGGCGCCTTGGCCCGGAGCGCGGCGCCGAACTCCTGGAGCATCCGCGACACTCGGGCGTGCCGGGTGGCTGCGTCGGAGGGAACGTTGATCGCGGTCGCCGTGGCGGCGTCCGCGTCGCCCTGGGCGAGTTGGGCATGGGCGAGCCGGGTTGTGGCGATGGCCCGGGAGCGGACCATGTGCGGGCGGAGGGCCGACAGGCAGCGGTGCGCGTGGTATTCGGCGACCGGGTAGTCGCCGAGCGCCAGGTGCGCGCAGAGGGCCAGGGAGTCCAACTCGGCCTGGTCGTAGAAGGCGAGCAACCACACCGGCCGGTGGTCGGCGGGATCGGCTCGCAGCATGGCTTCCTGGGCCTGGCCGAAGGCACGGCGGGCGCCGGTGCGGTCCTGCGCCGTGCCGTGGATGGCGCCCTGCCGTGCCAGGCCGAGGGAGGCGAACAGGGGATCGCGACGGGTGAGGTGGAGGTTGCGGGCCACGTCGTTGGCGGCGATGGCGTCGGCCGGACGGCCCATGTGCCGGTACATGGTGCCCGCGTGGCTCCAGATGCGGAACTTGATCGCCTGGTCGCCGGACATCTCGGCGAGGGCTTGTGCCTCGCGCATGTGTCCCTTGGCGATGTCGTAGCGCCGGCCGTCGATGGCGGCCCACATCGCCGAGGAACGGAAGGCCGCCGCGGAGGCGTAGATGCTGCTGCGCACGCGTTGGGTGGCGCTCCCCGCGTTCTGGAGGTTGAGCGCCTCGTCGGCGAGCGCGGCGGCCCGCTGCTCGATGCCGAGTTGCCCACCGTGCCGGTGGTCGCTGGCGATGATCTCGGCGAAACGCTGGTTCAGGCGATTGACGTCGCTCATGCCGATGCGGCGCGAAGCGGTGCCGGGGGCTGCTGCCGCGGCAGCGGCAGCGGCGATGCCGCCGACGAGGCTTCGACGCTTCATGTCGGAGTCCTCCTGCTGCGGTACGGCCGAGGCGGTCGTCGCTCGCCGCGTCCGTGGCACGAACCCTAAGGCGACGGCGGGCAGGCCGCTGACATCCTCAAGTGCCTTACGGGTGACCGACTTCGGCCATGTGACCCGGCCTGCCTTCCAGGCCCGGACCGATGAGCCGTCGAGTCCGCCGGGTCGCCCGGTCAGCCTCTCCATGGCGCTGTTCACCGCGTCGGCAAGGCTGTTGGAGCTGTACCCGTGTTCGGCCATCCACGCCTCAAGGACCGTGTTGCGCGTGGTGTCCATGCCCGCACGGTAGCGCCACCTCGCCCCTGAGAGCGAGGTAAAGAGGAGGTCAAATCACCCTAGCGCCTCCGCTCGGTAAGCGGCCGATCACCCTTACCGGGCGGCGGTGGGAGGGGGTTGTGTGGGTGTCGGCCGCCCGCAACCCGACCGGTCCCGGTGGCTGTTGACGGCTTACCCCGCTGAGGGTCCGCAGGGTGGGCGAAGCACCGAGACCACACGGAGGCTCCATCCCCATGACGAGTCTGAGAACGCCAACCGAGGCCGTCTCCGTCGGCCATCCCGCCCACCACCAGACCTTCCCGTGCGAACCGTCCACCGCCGAGATCGGCCGCGAGCCCGTCCGAGGAGCGAAGCTCCCGGCGACACCTGGTGGGCACGACCGCCCGACAACAACCGCACCACAACGAGGAGTGAGGCATGTCGCTCAGCACCGTAGTTCCCAGCCGCAGTGAGGTAAGCCCGCAGGCCCCGGCGGCGCCGGACGGGTTCGACCTGGACGTTTCTTTCGTCGAGATCGCCGACCCGGCGGGCCTGGTCAACCTGACCGACGACAACTGCGGGTCCACCTGCGGCGCCTGCACCACCAACGTCGCCTGACCGGAACCGCATCCGTGGGTCTGGTGCCGCCGCGTCCCGACGCGGCGGCACCAGCCGCCCGTCCCGTTAACTACGGAGGTCATCGATGGCTGCTCCGCCCGCAACGTTCCGAGCCGGCGCCACCGCCCTCGTGCGCGCCGTGGCCCGGCCTTCGCGGCCGGTGCCCCCATGTCCCGATCTCGACGAACGTTCGCCCGACGGAGTGGCCGCTCAAGCGGCGTGGTTGCGGGAGGTCTGGGCGGACCGGGACCTGGCGGAGGCGCTGCGGCACTCCAGCCCGGTGCTGGCCGACCGGGTACACGCCCTGTGCGTGAACGAGCGCCCTCCCCGGCGGGATGTCCGGCGGGCGGCCTTGTCCGTGGCCCGTTACCTGATGCGGGCCCAGCATCGGGCGACGCCCTTCGGCCTGTTCGCCGGCGTGGCGACTGCGGAGTTCGGTCCACGGGCGCGTGCGGACTGGGGCGAGGAGCACGTGGTCGTCGCCCGTGCGGGGGCCGAGTGGTTGGCTGCCGTGGTCGAGCGGCTGGAGTCGCGCCCGGAGCTTCTGGAATGCCTGCCCGTTGTCGTCAACAGCGCCGTGACCAGCCGGGACGACCGGCTCATTGTCCCCTTCCAGTCCGATGCCCAGGATGACCAGTCTCGTGCTGTCGAGGCGTCGCTGGCCCTGACGCAACCGGTGCGTGCGGTCCTCGCCGCTGCTCACGCACCCATCCGGTTTGGTGCGCTGCGGGACGCACTCCGGGCGGAGTTTCCCGAGGCCGGGCAGGAGAAGGCGAGGGGGCTGCTGCGAGAACTGATCCGAAGGCGGGTGTTGATCACCAGCCTGCACGCGCCGAGCACCGAGACCGATGCGCTCGGATATCTGCTCGGGCAACTCGACGCGGTGAGCGCGGGAGACGTGGTCCAGATCTCCGAACTGCACACTGTCCGGGAGGCCCTGGACACGTGCGGCTCGCCCGGCGGCCGGGAACGGGCAGCGGAGCGGATGCGGGCCATCGTTCCCGGTCTGCGCCGTCATCCCCTGGCGCTGGACCTGCGGGTGGACGCGCGGATCGTCCTGCCGGATGAGGTGGCCAGGGAGATCGAGCGCGCCGTCCTTGTCCTGACCCGAGTGAGCGCTCGACCTTACGGGACCGCCGCGTGGAACGAATACCACCAGCGGTTCTACGAGCGGTACGGGATCGGCACGCTGGTGCCGCTCGCCGAAGTCGTGGCGGACAGTGGTACCGGCTATCCCGACGGCTACCCGGGGACTCCGGCCGGCGCGCGGCGCCCCCGGATCTCCGCGCGGGATGACGTCCTCGTGCGCTTGGCGCAGGCCGCCGCGCTCGACGGAAGGGACGATGTGGTCCTCACCGACGAGGTGATCGAGGCCCTGGACGTCGGCCCCGACGAGCCTCGGCTGCCGCCCCACTTGGAGGTCGGGGTCCGGGTGCACGCGGCCAGCCTGGACGCCTTGCGGCAGGGGCGGTTTCGGTTGGAGGTGGTGAGTGTCACCCGTGGTGCCGGTGTCTCCACGGGCCGGTTCCTCGGCGTGCTGGCTCCGGACGACCGAGAGGCGTTGGCTGCGGAGCTGTCGGACCTCCCGGTCGCGGACGGCGGCACGGTGCCCGCGCAACTGTCCTTCCCCCCGCTGAGCGCCGAGACCGCACATGTCACCCGCGCCCCGCGGGTCCTGCCCACCCTGATCAGCCTCCAAGAGCACCGCGCCCCGGAGGACGCCGTCCTCACTCCGGATGACTTGGCGGTGGGGTGCGACGGCCGCCGCATGTACCTGGCCGCCCCGGAGCGGGGCCACCGCGTCGAAGCCGTCGGGATGAACGCGCTGAACCCGCACACGCACACCCCGCCGTTGGCGCGCTTCCTCAGCGAGCTGTCCCGCGCCCAGTGCGCGCAGGTCACTGTGTTCGACTGGGGCGCCGCCGCGGCGATGCCCTACCTTCCGCGCCTGCGGCATGGGCGGACGGTACTGGCTCCGGCGCGCTGGCGGGTGGAGGCAGCCGAGTGGCCGGACCGTGGCTGCCTTCGGTCCGAGTGGGAGGCGGCGCTCAGCAACTGGAGGGCCCGGTGGCGGCTGCCCCGCCGCGTCCATCTCGTCGAGGGCGACCGGCGCCTGTTCCTCGACCTCGACGAGGCGGGCCACCGGACGCTGCTGCGCCAGCACCTCAACCGTTCGGGACTCGCCGTACTCGTCGAGGCTCCGGAGCCGGAGGCATACGGCTGGTGCGGCGGGCGAGCCCACGAGTTCGTGGTGCCGCTCAAGGCGGCACGCCCGCCGGCGTGGCCGGAGCTGCCCGCCCCCGCCCTCGCACGGAACCTCTCCGCAGCTCAGGTGCAGATGCCCGCCGGATCCTCAGTGCTTCTGGCCGCCCTCTACGGCGATCCTCGGCGGCAGGACGTGCTGCTCGCCCGGCACGTTCCCCGTCTCCTCGAACAACTCGGCGACCCGCCATGGTGGTTCATCCGCTTCCGAGACCCGGCTCAGCATCTCCGCGTTCGCATCGGGCTCCGCGAGCTGGGAGCCTTCACCGACACGGCCCGAACGGTGAGCGCCTGGGCCGACGACCTGCGGGGCGCCGGCTTGTTGGCAGACCTGCGCTACCTCACCTCCTACCGCGAGATGGGCCGTTGGGGTTCCGGCGCCGCCTGGGAGGCGGCCGAAGAGGTGTTCCGGGCGGACTCGCGCGCTGTCCTGGCCCAGCTCACCGAGCCACGACGTCCGGGCCGACGCGCGCTGGTGGCGGCCCACACCGTCGCCATCTCCTCCGCCTTCCTCGGTGGCGTCGAGGCCGGGACGCGGTGGCTGATCGACCACATCCCGCCGGCTGCCCCGGTGCCCGTGCCGCGGGCGGAGTTCACCGAGGTCGTACGGCTCGCCGACCCGTCGGACGACTGGGCGGCGCTGCGCGACGTGCCGGGCGGAGGCACCGTCGCGTCGGGGTGGGCGAGGCGAGACGAGGCGCTCGCCGCGTACCGGAAGCACCTTCCCGGCCCGGACACCCAGGGCATCGTCCTCGACGATGTCCTCACCTCCCTGCTGCACGTCCACTTCGTACGCCACGTCGCCGTGAACTTCCCCGAGGAAGAGGTGTGCCTCCACCTCGCGCGTGCCGCAGCGCTGGCCTGGACCGCACGCACCACCGGGAGGCCGACGTGACCGCCCGCTTCGCGCTCAGCCTGGTCAACGCCGTTGCCTCCCAGCTCGCCGACCCAGGTACGGTCCCGGGCCTGCGGAAACACCGGCAGCATCTCGCCTACGGCCTGCCCGGCATCGCGCTTCTGCACATCGAACGAGCCGCGCGCGGTATGGGGCCGTGGCGGCACGCCCACGAGTGGCTCGCCGCCGCCTCCGGCCAGCCGCTCACCAGTGGCCCCCACAGTCATCCCTTCTACGGGATGCCCGCCTTCGCCCACGCCCTGGCCTGCGCCGCCGATCACCTTCCCGGCTCCTACCGACGCGCCCTGGACACGTTGGACCGGCAGATCGTCGTGGACGTCAGGCGCCGTCTCGATACCGCGCACCGTCGCATCGACGCCGGATCTCTGCCGCAGCTCGCCGAGTTCGACGCCATCCGGGGACTGACCGGATACGGCGCCCATCTTCTGCGCCGGGGCCCCGACGGCCCGACCGAACGCGCGGTTCTCGACTACTGCGTGCGCCTCACCGAACCGATCACCCACAACGACGCGCGCCTGCCGGGCTGGTGGACGCCGACGGGACCTTCCGGCAGACCCGACGACCGATTCCCCGGCGGGCATGCCAACACCGGCATGGCACACGGCATCGGCGGCGTGCTGGCGCTCCTCGCACTCGCCGCACGGAACGGAACCCTCGTCAACGGCCACCATGCGGCGCTGCGCACCATCCTGGCCTGGCTGGACCGCTGGCGGGAATGCACGGGCGGCGCAGCGGCCTGGCCGTACTGGGTCGCCCGGGAAGAGCTGCGCAACGGTCGCCTTGCCCCGTACCGGCCTCGGCGGCCGTCCTGGTGCTATGGCACCGCCGGCCTCGCGCGCGCCCAACAACTCGCCGCCCTCGCCCTCGGCGACACGAACCGCCAGATCGACGCGGAGAACGCGCTCGTGGCCGCCCTCGCCGATCCTGACCAGCTGAGGGCCATGACCGACAGCGGCCTGTGCCACGGCTTCGCCGGTCTCGCTCATGTCGCCGCCCGAGTCGCTGAAGACGCGCACCCCACGACGGTCGGTCAGCTCCGTGCCGCGCTCCAAGTTCCCTTGGCCGCGGTCATTTCGCCGGGCACGGACCCCGAGCACGTGGCGGGCGCGCTCGTTCAAGACGAGAAGCAGGGCCCCGGACTCCTCGACGGCGCGGCCGGCACAGCCCTGGCGCTCCTCGCGCCCACCACCGTCACTCCAGCCAGGTCGGCCTGGGACACCTGCCTGCTCATCGCCTGATCCACCACCGGCCGAAGGAACTCCCCATGCCTCCCCATCGCTGGCAGCAGCACAGCATCACCTTTCGCGACCGCGAGACCGCCCGGCGCGCCGTCGTCGAACGCATCGGTCCCACCCTGGTCGAGGCCGAGGCCGAAGGGCAGCTCACCGGGTGGTGGTTCATGAACAAGCAGCCCTGGCCGCTGCGTTACCGCGCCGACAAGCCGTCACCCGCGGTCGAAGCGCTGCTGGGTGATCTCGTCCGCGACGGCTCGGCCGTGTCCTGCCTGCCCCAGGTCTACGGGCCCGAGGCCGAGGCGTTCGGCGGCTCGGACGGCATGGACGCCGCCCACGCGCTGTTCCACGACGACTCCCGCCATCTGCTCACTTACTCACCAGGACCGAAACGCCTGGGCCAACGGGAGACCGTCGTCCTGCTGGCGAGCGCCATGATGCGCGGCGCCGGGCTCGACTGGTTCGAGCAGGGCGACGTGTGGGCCAAGGTAGTCGCCCTTCGGCCGGCCCTCCATCCCCTACCGCCCGAGCGCCGGGGCGAACTGGCCCCGGCCGTACGGAAGCTCATGTCCGCCGATGCCCGCAGCCTCTGCCGTCCGGACGGCCCGCTCCATGGCCACGAGGGGTGGGTGATCGCCTTCGAAAGCGCCGGGGCCACGCTCGCCGACCTCGCCAGCGGAGGCGTGCTCACCCGGGGCCTGCGCGCCATCCTCGCCCACCATCTGATCTTTCACGCCAACCGCGCTGGTCTCCTCCGGGACGACCAAAACGCGCTGTTCACCATCGCACGAGAGGCAGTCATGGGAACGAGTGAACCCACCGCGTCGCGCACCGAGGCGACACCCAGCGCCGATAGCGTCGGCGCGGTGAAGACCGACACGATCGCCACACCCACGGCGGACGCCGAGCGCCTCCGCAACTCTCTGGTCGACCAGCTCCAGGCGGACGGGCATGCCCGCACTCCCGCCGTCGAGGACGCGTTGCGGAGCGTGCCGCGCCACCTGTTCGTGCCTGACGCCTCACTCGAAGACGCGTACGCCAACGCGCCGGTGCACATCAAGTACGACGCCAACGGCACGTCCATCTCCTGCGCCTCTCAGCCAGGCGTCGTCGCCCTCATGCTGGACCAGCTCGACGCCCAGCCCGGCGAGCACATCCTCGAACTCGGCGCCGGCACCGGCTACAACGCCGGTCTGCTCGCCCATCTGGTCGGCGCGGGCGGACGGGTGACCACCCTCGATGTCGACGACGACCTCGTGGAAGGCGCCCGAGCGCACCTCGCCGCCGCCGGGATCACCAACGTCACAGCCGTGACCCGCGACGGCGCCCTCGGCTTCGCCGAAGGGGCACCATTCGACCGGATCGTCGCCACGGTGGGCGCGCACGGCGTGCCGCACACCTGGTTGGAGCAGCTCGCGCCCGGCGGCCGACTGCTCGTTCCCCAGCGTCTCAAGGGCACGGTGTGCCGCTCGGTCGCCTACGAGCAGCGCGACGGCCGATGGCTGTCCCTCGGCAGCGAGATGAACACCTTCATGCCGCTCCGGCGCGGCATCGCCGACGACGACCGCCGCATCATCCCGCTCAGCGCCGACGGCACCGTCCGGCTCCATGCCCCGGCCGGGCTCAGCCTGGATGCTGACGCCCTCGCCGGTGTCCTGGATCAGCCGCGCGTTGAGGAGTGGACCGGGATGACGGTCCGCGCCATGGAGTCGCCGGAGTGGATGGAGCTGTTCGTCACGTGTTCCCTCCCCTCCGGCCTGATGCGGATGCTGTTCCCGCAAACCGCCAAGGGCGGCCTGCTCACCGATGACCCCTACCCCTCGTCCACCGCCACCGTCGACAAGGGAGCCCTGACCTACCTGGCCAGGCGCCCGTCGGACAGGAAGACACCGGAGGGCGACAAGCTCTGGGAGTTCGGAGTCATCGGCCACGGCCCCGGCAGCGACGCGTTGGCCGCGAGGGTGGCCGACGCCATCCGCACCTGGGACCAGGAATTCCGCAGTCGAGAGGCCACGTTCGAGATCCAGGCCCTGGACGCCCCGGCAATCGAACAGCGCCCCGGTCTCTTCGCCCTCGACACCTTGCTGAACCGGATCGTCGTCGACTGGCAGTGACACCTGAGGTGTAGTGATCGGTGCCCGCCAGCGCCCGGCGGCGGGCACCGTCGCCACAGCAAGCCCGTACTCCCACCCCGGGGGACAACATGGACCCGCACGGCCCCATAGCCCGGCGCTTCCCGCTCGTCGCCCGCTTCCGCCCCGCGTGCCTGCCCCTGCGGGAACGTGTGCGGAGCCTCGTCGAACTCGCTGACAGCGCGGTGCGGCAGGGCGACCAGGGTCTCGCATCGGCCGTCTACAACCAGGCGGCGCTCATCGCCTCCGACCTTGGTCTTCCCGACTTGGCGCGCGAGATGTGCCACCAGCACGCCGCCGCCTACCTCCGTGCCTGCCCCCTGCCCGGCATGAGCGCGATCCGAGGTCTCGAACCGGTCGTCAACCTCGCCCGCCTTCGGATTCGCGCCGGCCGCGCGGACGAGGGACGTCGACGACTGCTTGCCCTCCATGAGGCGGTCGAAGCGAGCGCGGCTGCGCGGTTCGAAGGCATCGCGGTCCCGGCGGATCTCACCTCGACCGACGAGGACCACCACGAGGTCCGGGGGTGGTTGTGGCGTGTGCTCCTCGCCGACGGCACCCGCAGCCTCACCACCGAGGGCCGTTGGAGCGAGGCCCTGGCGCACATCGAGGCTCACCGCGGAGTGGGGCAACGGATGCTCGACGGGCGTCAGGTGGCCGTACTCGCCGCGCTCGTCGCGGGCAAAACGGAAGCAGCCGCTGCTCTCCTCGCCGCCACGCTGCCCGGCGACCGATGGGAACAGGACGTCACGGCCTGTCTGACGGTCCTGTGCCGCCGCGACGCCGGGCAGTCGGCCGACGGGGAACTGGCGGACCTGGTCACCGCCTTTCTTGAGCGGCAGGCCGAACCTGGGATGACCGTCTTCGCCATCCGACTCGGCCTCACGGTTCTCGGCCTGATCGACTCGGCCACTTCGCCCGCCGCGCACCGCGTCGTCGAAGATCTCCACCACAGGACGGTGGAAGCCCAGGACGGTTACGCGGCACGCGAGACTCTGGCGCACCCGCTGTTCACCGCGCTCGCCACGGAACGGCAGGCGGAGGACTGCCGTGCGCTGGTACGCGCCTGCGGCCTCAACTCAGGAATCCTCTCGGACGAGCTGCGAGGGGAGCTGACGGCGGCCCTGCACACCAGCAACCTTGTGGTCCGGGAAAGCCTGGCGCGTTCTTCCGATCCCTGACGTGACCCATCACGGAGAGGGCGAGGCGGTGGTCAGCGCCGACGTGCGTTCGACGGTTGTGCGGTGAGGACGGACGCCGGGCCGTTGGGCATCTGCGCCGCGGTGAGCCTCCGCACGCGCCAGATCAGTACGCGTGCCGGGTGGCGGGCGTCCTCCAGGGCGCGCTGATCAACGGCCCGGCTCGTACCGCGTGCTCGCGCCACCGCGAGAGACGCCACTTTCGAGGGGGAGCCCGAGCCCGACAACACGGGAGGGCCCGTGCCGGGTGATGTCGATCCGTCGGGCGATGTTCGGGAGATCAACTCCCCGTCCGTTCACGCACCACGCACGCGAACGCCCCGGACCGGTCCCGGTCCGGGGCGTTCACACACGTGCCCCAGGCAGGATTCGAACCTGCGACACCCGCTTTAGGAGAGCGGTGCTCTATCCCCTGAGCTACTGAGGCCGGGCTCGGCCCAGTGTAGCGGGGTCGGTCATGTGCGGGTGGTCAGGAGGAGGGCGAAGCGGGATTGGGGGTCGGTCCACCAGTGGGTCGGGGGGAGGCCCGCGCGGGTCAGCTCCTCGGTCAGCGGCTCCCGCCGGAACTTGGCCGAGATCTCCGTCAGGATGTCCTCGCCGCGCCCGAACTCCGCGGTGAGGTTCAGGTCGTGGATCTCCACGGAGTGGCTCACGCGGGCGCGCAGCCGCATCTCCACGCGCTCCGCCTCGGCGTTCCAGATCGCCTTGTGGTCGAACGCGCCCAGGTCGAACGTCGCGTGCAGCTCGCGGTTGAGGACGCGGAGGACGTTCTTGTTGAACGCCGCCGTCACGCCCTGGTCGTCGTCGTAGGCCCGGATCAGCGCCGAGGGCTCCTTCACCAGGTCGACGCCAAGGAGCAGCGCGTCGCCCTCGTGGGTCAGGACGGAGCGCAGGCGCGCGAGGAACGCGGCGCGCTGGTCCGGGGTGAGGTTGCCGAGGGTGGAGCCGAGGAACGCCACGAGCCGCGGCCCCGCGCCCGGCAGGGGGAGGTCCGTCTCGAAGTCGGCGACCGTCGCGGCGATCGACAGGTCGGGGTAGTCGCGGCACAGGCTCTCCGCCGCGCCCTCGAGGGTGGTGTCGCTCACATCCACCGGCGCGTAGAGCTTGAGCGTGCCCGCCTCGGTCAGGGCGTCCAGCAGGACGCGGGTCTTCTCCGAGGTGCCCGAGCCCAGCTCGACCAGGGTGCGGGCGCCGGTCAGCTCGGCTATCTCGGCGGCGTGGGCGCGCAGGATCTGCTTCTCGGCGCGCGCCAGATAGTACTCGGGGAGCCGCGTGATGCGGTCGAACAGGACGCTGCCGTGGGCGTCGTAGAACCACTTGGGCGGCAGCGTGCGGGGCCGTTCGGTGAACGCGGTCCCGGCGTCGGCGCGCAGGGCGCGGGCCGCGTGGTCGGCGGGCAGGCGGTTGTCGAGGGTGATGCGCATCCGGGAAATCCCTTCACTCGAACGTCACACGGTCACAGGGGCTCGATCTCCGTGGTGCGGGTGGTGGCCAGGAGCAGGGAGTGGTCGGGGACCTCGCGCCAGCCGGGCTCGTCGGGGGCGGGTTCGGACGCGACGGTGATCTCGTCGGACACGGCGCGGTACCAGAGGCTGTTGCCGTGCCGGGTCGCGGCGATCGCGTGGCCGTCGGTCATCAGGAGGTTGAGGCGCGCGGTGGGGCGCGCGGTGGTGGTGCGGCGGACGACGTCGGCGAGCGCCTCGCCGAGCGGGCGGCCCACGGCGAGGCGGCGCGCCGTCATCGCGCACAGCAGGGCGGAGTCGCTGCGGGCCTCCATACCGAGCAACTCCGCGGCCGTCAGCGGCTCGTCGGTGTCGGCGGGCAGCAACTCCCAGCGCGGCACCGAGCCGTTGTGGCTGAACAGCCAGCGGCCGAGCGCGAACGGCGCCGAGGCCGCCTCGTCGTGGCTGGTGCCGGGGGTGGCGGCGCGGACGGCGGCGAGAACGGCCCCGCTGTGGATCACCGCGGCGAGCCCTGGCAGGTTGGCGTCGGCCCAGATGGGCACGGAGCGGCGGTAACGCACCGGGCCCGCGCCGTTGCCCGGGGGGTACCAGCCGATGCCGAAGCCATCGGCGTTGACCGTGGGCGCCTCCGCCTGCTGGGGGGCGTGCGCCGGCGCGTAGGACTGCTCGTAGAGGCTGTGCGCCGGGTCGGTCAGCAGCTCGGCGAGCGGGCGCGGCGGGCCGAGATAGGCCAGGTGGCGGCACATCAGCCCGGCTCCGCGCCCCGGCAGGTGCGGAAGCCCGCGAAGATCTGGCGTCTGACGGGGAAGTCCCAGTTGCGGAAGGTGGCCCGGCACGCGACGGGGTCGGTGCCGAACGAGCCGCCGCGCAGCACCTTGTGGAGCGCGCCGAAGAACACCTGGCTGTACTCGCGGTAGGGGTGCGCGGCGAAGCCGGGGTAGCCGGTGAAGTCGGTGGCGGTCCACTCCCATACGTCGCCCAGGAGTTGGCGGGCGCCGCAGGGCGCGGCGCCCGCGGGGTAGGACCCGGCGGGGGCGGGCCTGAGGTGGCGCTGGCCGAGGTTGGCGTGCGCGGGGTCGGGCGCGTCGTCGCCCCAGGGGTAGCGCCGTGAGCGGCCCGTGGCGGGGTCGTGGCGGGCGGCCTTCTCCCACTCGGCCTCGGTGGGCAGCCGCCGCCCGGCCCAGCGGGCGTAGGCGTCGGCCTCGAACCACGAGACGTGCAGCACCGGTTCGTCCGGCGGAACGGGCTCGGTGACGCCGAAGCGGCGGCGCACCCATCCCGAGCCGTCGCGGCGCCAGAACGCGGGGGCCGCGAGGTCGGCGCGCTTGCGGTGCAGCCAGCCGTCGGGCTGCCACCAGCGGGGGTCGTCGTAGCCGCCGTCGTCGATGAACTCCTGGTAGGCGGCGTTGGTCACGGGCACGGTGTCGAGCCAGAAGTCCTGGACGTCGACGGGGTGGGCGGGGCGTTCGTTGTCCAGGGCCCAGGGGTCGCCGGTGGCGCCCATGGTGAACGGCCCTCCGGGGACGAGGACTTCGCGCGGCAGCGGGGTGGCGGGCGCGGTGCGCGGCGGGGGTGGCGCGTTCAACACGGCGGCGCCGCGGCGCAGTTGGTGGGTGGCGAGCATGGTCTCGTCGTGCTGCTGCTCGTGTTGGGCGATCATGCCGAACAGGAAGCCGTCGCCCGGGTCGGGCGCGGAGGCGAGCACGTCGAGGGCCTGGTCGCGGACGCCCGCGAGATAGCGGCGGGCGTCGGATGGGCGCAGCAGCGGCAGCGCGGGGCGGTCGGCGCGGCGGTGCCTGAACGCGTCGTAGAGCGGGTCGAGATCGGGGCGGAGCGCGGGCCTGCCGCCCGCGCGGCGCACGAGCCACAGCTCCTCCTGGTTGCCGATGTGCGCCATGTCCCACACCAGGGGGGACATCAACGGCGAGTGCTGCGCGGTGAGTTCGGGCTCGGGCAGGCAGTCGGTGAGGGCCTGGGTGCGGCGGCGCGCGGTGGACAGGGCGATGCGGGCCCGTTCGCGGACGGGGATGACGGTCGTTTCCGGGGCGAGGGTGTGCTCACTCATCGCCTGGCTCCTTCGCGCTGGTCGAACGGGTCGAGCTGGTCGTCGGCCGGGCACCGGCCGCGCGCTGGGTAACGCTCGGTGAAGTCGGCGACGGCGCGGCGCAGTTCGGCGCAGGCGGGGTCGCGGGCCAGCGCGCTCTCCGTGGCGGCGAGGCAGGCGTGGGCCGCGGTGGCGAGCGGCGGGTCGGCGGGGCCGAGTCGGGCGGCGCGCAGCCACAGGTCGGGGCGGGGCAACGGGCGCCCACCGGTGAGGGGTTCGGTGGCCTCCCACGCGGCGCGTGCGGCGTCGGGGTGATCGAGCAGGGTGGTGGCGACGGCAAGCGGGACGGTCCAGTCGTCGCCCTGCTGGGCGTCGATCATCCTCAACTCCAGCCAGCCACGCGGGCGTACGGGCGGGAAGAGGGTGGTCAGGTGGTAGTCGAGGTCGGCCAGGCGCGGGGGGCGTTCGCCGAACGGGCCGCGCAGCCACGAGCGGAACGTCCGCCCCGGGGGCGCGGCCCACGGCGCGGGCGGGGTGCGGCGGACGCAGAGCAGCTGGGCGTCCAGGGCGTAACGGGCCCAGTCCGCACGGGGGTTGCTCCCTTCGGGGGCGTCGCGCGCGTCGGCGGCGTCGAGGGCGTCGCCGGTGGCCTCGGCCGGGTCGGGCGGTCGGGTGCGGCCCGGGTCGATGCGGGCCCACAGCGCCTGCCGCGTCGACTTCCAGCCGGTCGGACGGCCGCGCCACAGCGGGGAGTTGGCGAACGCGGCGACCAGCACGGGGCCGAGGCGGTGGGCGAGGAGCCAGCGGTGGCGGTAGCCGGTGACGCCGTCGCTCTCGTCGCCCGCCTCCAGGCTGATCTGGACGGACGCGGTGGCGCGCATCATGACGCGGCCCGCGGGTCCGAAACGGTCGAAGTAGCCCTCCATCGCGCGGTAGCGCGGGTGGTCGAGGGTGCGGGGCGGGGTGAGGCGGGGCTCGAGGCCGAGACCGACGGCGGCCAGGCCCGCGTCGGCGAGGGCGGCGCGCAGCTGGGCGATGTCGGCCGCGGCGGCCTTCGCGCAGTCGGCGAGGGTCGGGGAGGCGCTGCTGGCCAGCTCGATCTGGCCGCCGGGCTCGCGTGTGATGCGGCCGCCGCCGGGGAGGGCGCCCGGCTCGGCGAGGGGGGCGAGGGCGGCGTCGAGCACCCCGGGTGGTGGGAGCCGCCCGGGGTCGGCGGGGTCGCGGACCAGCCACTCGAGCTCGACGCCGGTGCGGCCAGGGGGGCCGGCGGTGAAGCACGCGGCCCGCAGGTACGCCTCGGCCTCGCGCTCGCCGAGGAGCGCCTGCCCGGCGCGCGCGCCCTCGTCCTCCGCCGGCGCGTCCCCCGGCGCGTTCGGTGTCTTGTGCGCCGCGGGTCCGAGGCCCGGTTGCCACGCCATGTCCGCCACCCTCCTCCGCTGTCTCCGCCGTCGCGCTCGCTCCGACCAGCGACACCGAGAGAGGAAGAATCTCCCGGTATGTCGGATTCACGCTACGGCGGAAGAGCGTGCCCCGCGCAGCGACGGGGGGCCAGCCGGGTGGCGGCGGACGTGGCGGAGGAGGGGGCGGCGGAGGAGAGGGAGGGGGCGCCGCCTCAGGCTGCCTCAGGCCGCCGCGGGCGCCTCCTTCGGCGCAGCGGCGGACAGGCGCCGCACGGCCAGCTCCGCGTAGAGCGCCGCCCCGTCGGGCAGCACCGCCTCGTCGAACGCGGCCAGCGGCGAGTGGTTGGCCGGGGCGGCCTCGGGGTCGGCGCCCGCCGGGGTGGCCCCCAGGAAGATCATCGCGCCGGGCACGGCGTCGATGACCCGCGAGAAGTCCTCCGAGCCGAGGATCGGGTTCTCCATGGGCGCGTAGCGCTCCTCGCCGTGCACCTCGCGCACGGTCCCCGCGGCGAAGGCGGTCTCGGCCGGGTCGTTGACCGTGACGGGGTACTGCTCGAAGAACGTCGCGTCCGCCGTCAGCCCGTGCCCCGCCGCGATGCCCTCGCACAGCGCGACCGTTCCCTCGCGCAGCCGGGCGCGCGCCTCGTCGGAGAAGCTGCGGACGGTGGCGCGGAACGTCGCGCTGTCGGGAATGATGTTCGACTGCGTGCCCGCGTGGAACGTCCCGACGGTCAGAATCACCGGGTCGAACACGTCGAAGCTCCGCGATATCCACGTCTGGAGCGCGGTCACCATCTCGCACGCCGCCGGGATCGGGTCCTTCGCGCGGTGCGGGGCCGAGCCGTGGCCGCCCGCGCCGTTGACCGTGACCTCGAGGACGTTGGACGCCGCCATCGCCGGGCCGCCGCGCGCCGTGAAGACGCCCGACTCCCAGGTGTGCGACATCACATGGAGCGCGTACGCCGCCACCGGGCGCTCCCCGGTCGCGTCGAGCAACCCCTCCGCGATCATGTGCCCCGCCCCGTCGAAGCCCTCCTCGCCCGGCTGGAACATGAACAGGACGTTCCCCGCGAGCCGGTCCCGGTGCGCGGAGAGCAGGCGGGCGGCCCCTGTGAGCATCGTCGTGTGCAGGTCATGGCCGCACGCGTGCATGCGGTCGGCCTCGGCGGCGAACGGCAGGCCCGTGCGCTCGGTGACCGGCAGCGCGTCCATGTCGCCGCGCAGCAGCACGGTCGGCCCGGGGCGCGCGCCGCGCAGCACGGCGGTGACGGAGGTCAGGCCCGCCCCTGTGCCGATCTCCAACGGCAGCCCGTCGAGCGCGGCGAGCACGGCCTCCTGGGTGCGTGGCAGGTCGAGGCCCACCTCGGGGATGGCGTGCAGCGCGCGGCGGAGCTGGACGAGGTCGTCGGTCATGGCGCGGGCGTCGTCGGCGAGGTGCATGGTCGGGTCCTTCCAACATGCGGCGGTGCGAGGGGGGTTGAGCGGGCGTGCGGGGGATCAGGGGCGCGGGGTGCGGGGCGGGAGGAGGGGGTCGGCGATGACCGGGGTGAGGATGGTGGCGTTGCCCGCGGGCTCGGTGCTCGACTTGCCCGCGCTGTCGCTGACGCGGATGAGCAGCGCGACCAGCAGCCAGTTGGCGACGGTCGACGAGCCGCCCTGCGCGAGGAACGGCAGCGCCTTGCCGGTGAGCGGGATCAGCCCGGTGACGCCGCCCGAGACGATGAACACCTGAAGCGCGACCACCGCGGACAGGCCCATCGCCATCAGCTTGCCGAACGGGTCGGTGACCGACAGGGCGGCGCTGATGCCGCGCTGGATCAGCAGCGCGTAGAGGAGGAGGACGAGCGTCACGCCGACCAGGCCGAGCTCCTCGCCCACCGTGGCCAGGATGAAGTCGCTGCGGCCCGCGAAGCCGATCAGGTACGAGTGGCCCTCGCCCAGGCCCGTTCCCGTGAGGTCGCCCGCGCCGAAGCTGAAGAGCGCCTGCGCCGACTGGTCCGATATCAGCCCCGGCGGGCGCTCGCCCTCGGGCAGGAAGATCGCCATCGGGTCGAGCCACGCCTGGACACGACCCTTCACATGCGGCTGCGTCGCGGCGACGACCACGGTGCCGAGGGCGGCCATCAGGCCGCCGAGCACGACCCAGCTGGTGCGCTCGGTGGCGACGTAGAGCATGAGGACGAAGACCCCGAAGAAGATCAACGACGTGCCCAGGTCGCGCTCGTAGAAGAGGACGACCAGGCTGACCGCCCAGACGAGCAGCACGGGTCCCGCGTTGCGCCCGCGGGGCAGGGCGAGGCCGAGGAAGCGGCGGCCGACGAGGGCGAGGGCGTCGCGGTTCGCCATGAGGTAGCTGGCGAAGAAGATCACGATCATGACCTTGACGAACTCGCCGGGCTGGACGGACAGCGGCCCCACGGTGATCCACCGCTTCGCGCCGAACTGGTCCGCGCCGAAGAACGCCGGGGCCATCAGCAGCAGCATCGCGACGGCCATGCCGAGATAGGTGTACCGCTGGAGCACGCGGTGGTGGCGCAGCACGACCAGCGTGGCGATCAGCAGCCCGACGCCGACGACCGTCCAGATGACCTGGTCGGGGGCGGCGGGCGCGGACTGGTAGTTGTCCGGCGGGTACTGCTGGGCGTAGGCGTGGTCGAGGCGGTCGAGCAGGACCAGGCCGATCCCGGAGAGCAGCACGGTGACCGGCAGGATCAACGGGTCGGCGTACCGCGCGAACCGGCGCACGGCCAGGTGCGCGGCGATGGCGAGCGCGCCCAGGCCCGCGGTGTGGGCGAGCAGGCCGGTCGGCAGCTCCTCCTCCATGGCGAGGTTCGCGGCCGAGTGCCCGAACGCGACGATGGCGATCGCGAAGACGATCAGGGCCAGCTCGGTGTTGCGGCGGTGGGCGACCCAACGCCGGACGGCGCCGTCGCGGCCTTCCTCGCGCTTGGCCATGAGGTCCCGCCCCCTGTCCCGTCCTCGCCCCCGTCCCCGGCGCCCCCGGGGCTCCCCAGCCGACGGGGCAGGCGCTGACG
The DNA here is from genome assembly GCF_003626575.1 of Streptomyces radicis. Lineage (GTDB taxonomy): Bacteria > Actinomycetota > Actinomycetes > Streptomycetales > Streptomycetaceae > Streptomyces > Streptomyces radicis. The sequence goes on from NZ_RBDY01000038.1 coordinate 31,129, forward strand.
GGAAACCTACAGGCGGCGGGGCGGGCCCACCAGAGCACCGCGGTCGCATGGGGGGCAGGGCGTTGGGTACCCGGACGTAACCGGGGGAACGGGGGGAACGGGGAGAACCGGCGGAACCGGGGGAAGCGGAAACAACGGGAAGCAACTAACCGCGCGATTCGTTCGTCTTCAGGGATGTGGGGACATGCGGGGAGAGGCCGGGGGAGAGACAGCGGGAGCGGTGCGGCGGGGCAGGATACTGCACCGGGGAAAAAAGATGCACCGCTTGGGAATTCTGTCCGGATTCCCGTCGTTGATTCGTTACGGACGCGGGAAACCAAGGGGGCACCCCGCTCCGATCCGTTCTGATCACTTCGCAAGGGAGAGCACGTATGGCAACCCGTGCCGTCGCCCGGCGTCCGGACACCGATGACAGTGTCGAAGCGACGGGCAGTGTCCGTTCCAGCGTGGGCAGCGATGCCACGGAGCGCGACCTGGTCGGGATGTATCTCGACGAGATAGCCCGGACCCCGCTGCTCGACGCGGCGAAAGAGGTCGAGCTGTCTCTCGCGATCGAGGCGGGGCTGTACGCGGAGCGCCTTCTGCGGGGCGAGGAGGAGCCGGCCGCCGGTGGCGCGGCGGCCACGGCGACCCGCGAGGAGCTCGAGGCGCTCGCGGCCGCGGGTGAGCGCGCGAAGGACGCGTTCATCCGCGCGAACCTCAGGCTCGTCGTCGCCGTCGCCCGGCGCTATCCGCGCAGCGGCCTGCCGCTGCTCGACCTGATCCAGGAGGGCAACGCCGGCCTGGTCAGGGCCGTGGAGAAGTTCGACTACAGCAAGGGATTCAAGTTCTCGACGTATGCGACGTGGTGGATCCGCCAGGCCATCACGCGGTCCATCGCGGACCAGTCGCGGACCATCAGGCTGCCCGTCCACCTGGTCGAGGAGCTGGGCCGGATCCGGCGCGTGCAGCGGGAGTTCAACCGTGAGCACGGCCGCGAGCCCGAGCCCGGGGAGATCGCGGGCGAGCTGGCCACGACGCCCGAGCGCATCCAGGACGTCCTGGACTGGGCGCGCGACCCGGTCTCGCTGAACATGCCGGTGGACGACGAGGGCGAGACCCAGTTCGGTGACCTGCTCGAGGACACCTCGGCGGCGTCGCCCGAGCAGTCGGTCATGGTGATGATGCGGCGCGAGGGTCTGGAGGACCTCATCGGCCGCCTCGACGACCGCACCGCGGCCATCATCAGGGCGCGGTACGGCATCGAGGACGGCAGGGAGCGCACGCTGACCGAGGTGGGCAAGCAGCACGGGCTCACCAGGGAGCGGATCCGGCAGATCGAGAAGCACGCGCTGCTCGAGCTCAAGCGCATGGCGAACGACTCGGGCTTCGACGCCGCCGCCTGATCCGACACGCGGTCGGACGCGTGGTCCGACGTGGGGTCGGATCCATGGAATCGGATCCATGGAAGCAGCGGCCGGGCCCGGCGCCGGTGAGGGCGCCGGGCCCGGCCGCTTCCGCGTCTCGGGGGCCGGGCCAGGGGGCGCCCCGGAGGCAGCGCGCCCCCTGGCGCCGCCGATGTGACGCGGAACACATCAGCACCCGAAATAACCGGGGAAGCTTTCTCCGTTTTGGAGAGTGTTCTCAACCGGGGACTCCATCCCCGGTTGTTCACCGGAGCGCCGGGAGGCGTTCAGATCCCCGGGAGTGACGACCATGGGTGCGACCTCGACGAGCAGGGGCCTGCGCGCGCGGACGCGCGCGGACGCCGTGCGCAATCGCGAGCGTATCCTCGCCGCGGCCCGGGAGGCCGTCGTCGACCAGGGGCCACACGTGCCCCTGGACGAAATCGCTCGACGCGCCGGCGTCGGGAATGCCACGCTGTACCGGCACTTCCCCGACCGGGAGTCGCTGCTGTTCCACGTGCTCCTCTACGTGAACGAGCGCATCGTCGGGCGAGCTCAACAAACGCTGGAGACCGAGCATGACCCCTTCGAGGCCCTGAGGTCGATGATCCTGCACGCGGCCGAGGAGCGCGTCGGCGGCCTGTGCCCGATGCTGAGCTTCGGCCTCGACCACGAGGATCCGCGACTGCTGGCCAGCAGGGATCGCATGCAGAGGATCACGCAGCAGCTGATCGACCGGGCACACGCCTCGGGGCAGCTGCGGCGCGATGTCGGGGCGGGCGACCTGCTGGTCGCGGTGGCCCGGCTCACCCTCCCCGTTCCCGGGACCCATGGCAGCGACACGACCATGGCCCGCCGCCACCTCCAGATCTTCCTGGACGGCCTGCGGACCCCGCCGCGCAGCGAGCTTCCCGGCGCGGCGATCACGTTGGAAGACCTCAAGGAAGAGTTCTGCTGACGACGCCCTGAACACCACCCGACGTCCGACCGGACCCTCGGCGCGGACAGGACCGCGACGCTGAGTTTCCCCCGGGCGCCGAGTCCTCCCTTCGAGACGTTCTCGCCCATCCTTTTTGCACCAATCGTCACGTGAGGTAGCTGCTTCCATGCCACCAGAAACCGCCGTGAGCAAAGCTCACAGCGCTCTCGACCCCTCGCGCTGGAAGGCGTTGATCTTCATCGCCCTGGCGCAGCTCATGGTGGTGCTCGACGCCACCATCGTGAATATCGCCATGCCATCGGCCCAGAGCGACCTGGGCATATCCGACGGCAACCGGCAGTGGATCATCACCGCCTACGCCCTGGCCTTCGGTGGTCTGCTGCTGTTCGGCGGACGCATCTCCGACCTGTGGGGGCGGCGCCGGGCCTTCATCATCGGCCTGATCGGCTTCGCGCTCGCCTCCGCGCTGGGTGGCGCCGCGCAGAACGAAGCCATGCTGTACGCCTCCCGCGCCCTCCAGGGTGTGTTCGGCGCGCTGCTGGCACCCGCCGCGCTGTCGCTGCTGACCGTGCTGTTCACGGACGCCAAGGAGCGGGCCAAGGCGTTCGGCGTCTTCGGCGCCATCGCCGGTGCCGGTGCCGCGGTCGGCCTGCTGCTCGGCGGCGCGCTGACCGACTACCTGGACTGGCGCTGGACGTTCTTCGTCAACATCCCCTTCGCCGCCGTGGCCGCCCTGGGCGCGGTGCTGGTGATCCGGGAGCCGAACACCACCAGGGACGGCTCGTCCCTCGACATCCCCGGCGTGGTGCTCGGCTCGCTCGGCCTGGTCGCCCTGGTCTACGGGTTCGCCCGCGCCGAGCACGAGGACTGGACCGAGGTCGGCACGGTCGCCATGTTCGTCTCGGCCGTCGTGCTGCTCGCGCTGTTCGTGATCGTGGAGGCCCGGGTGAAGTCCCCGCTGCTGCCGCTGCGGGTGCTGACCGACAGGAACCGAGGCGGCTCCTACGCCGCCCTGGGCCTCGCGAGCATCGCCATGTTCGGTGTGTTCCTGTTCGTGACCTACTACCTCCAGATCGTGCGCGACTACTCACCGGTCAGGACCGGTATCGCATTCCTGCCGATGGTGGCGGGCATGATCATCGGCTCGACGCAGATCGGCGCCCGCCTGGTGACCCGGGTGGCCCCGCGGAACCTGATGGTCCCCGGCTTCCTGACCGCCGCCCTGGGCATGCTGGTGCTCACCCGGATGAACCTGGACAGCTCCTACACCAGCGTCCTCATGCCGTCGATGGTGCTGCTCGGCCTGGGGCTCGGCACGGCGTTCATGCCCGCGATGAGCCTGGCCACCGAGAACGTCCGGCCGTCGGACGCGGGCGTGGCCTCGGCCATGGTGAACGTGTCGCAGCAGGTCGGCGGCGCCATCGGCACCGCACTGCTGAACACCATCGCGGCCAGCGCGACCACCGCGTACTTCACCGACCACATCGCCGGGGCCACCGATGAGCAGACCCTGACGTTCGAGTCGATGGTGCACGGCTACACGGCCGCCGTCTGGTGGGGCTTCTTCATCCTGCTCGGCTCGGCCGTGATCTCCGCCGTCCTCATCAACCGCAAGGGCGGCGGCCACGCCCAGGTCGCGGCCGGAGGCGAGGGCGCCGAGGCCGACACGGTCGTCCCTGTGATGGCGCACTGACGCGCCGACCGGCCCTCTCGAAGCGCCCGACCCCCTCGCGGGGCCGGGCGCTTCGCCGTCCGGGTTGCCGGGGGGACGGGGACGGCCACACGATGGAAGAGCCGGTGTCCCCGGACGCGCACGAACGCTCCGGGGTCACCGGTCGCCGTACAGCTCCCGGTAGGAAGGGAAGACGCCACCCGGGGTCTCCACGCCCTCGGCGGCGAGCAGCCCCTTGACCACCGCGCGGGCCAGCACATCGGCCCCCGCGGCGAGCAGCCCGTTGAACGCCAGCGCCACCTCGATCGGCGACCCCCCGCCCGACCCAGGGCGCTCCCCCGTGGCCAGCGCGAACACCGTGTCGCCGTCCGTCATCAGATGCGCGGGCCGCACCGCCCTGGCCAGCCCGTCGTGCGCCGTGCCCGCGAGCTTCCGCGCCTGCGCGACGGACAGCGCCGCGTCGGTGGCCACGACGGCCAGCGTGGTGTTCAACGGAGGCCGCTCCCCCGCCGCCCGCGTGGCGGTGGCCGCCATCGCCCGATCGAGACGCCGGGCCGCCTCGGCATGCGTCGCCGCCGCCGGAACGCGCCCCGGCTCGCCGTGGAGCGCGCCCGTCGCCGGGTCGACCGGGGAGCCGGCGGCGTTCACCGCGGCGAGCGCCGCCACGGTGGCCCCCGAGGGCAGCACCGCGCTGGCCGTGCCGATCCCGCCCTTGTACCCGCCGGCGACCGCGCCCGTCCCCGCGCCCACGCTCCCCTGGGCGACGGCCGCGCCGGGGCCCGTGGCCGCCGCGGCCTCGACGGCGGCCCGGCCCAGGGCCGCGTCCGGCCTGGCCCGCCAGTCCCCGCCGCGCCCCAGGTCGAACAGCACCGCGCCCGGCACGATCGGCACCACCTGCCATGGCTCGGGCCCGATCCGGAAGCCACGCCCCCGCTCCTCGAGCCAGGCCATCACTCCCGAGGCCGCGTCGAGCCCGAACGCGCTGCCACCGCTCAGCAGCACCGCGTCCACGCGCTCCACCAGGTTCCGCGGGTCGAGCACGTCCGTCTCCCGCGTGCCGGGGCCGCCGCCGCGCACGTCCACCGCCGCCACCGCCCCGCCCTCGGGCGACAGCACCACCGTCGTCCCGGTCAGCCAGCCACCCCCGATCCGCTGGGCGTGCCCCACCCGTAGCCCGGCCACGTCCGTGAGCGCGTCGCGCTCGCCCGCGACCGCCGATGTCGCTCGATCCATGGCACATCCGTACCACGGGTCCCCCACGCGACCGGCCCGTCCACCGGACGTTTATCGATCGTCAATCGCCGACCGGGATGCTGCGCGTCATGTCCGGAGATCACGAGGGCAGAGGGAGCGGCTCCGGGCCGACCGACGTCCTCAACCACACGCAACTGGTGCGCGAGGGCGAACGGGCGGCCCACGCCCTGGCCCGGCTGGGCGTGGTGCCCGGCGACCCGGTGGCGGTCATGCTGCCGATGTGCCTCGAGTCGGTGACCGTGACGCTCGCCTGTGTCAGCCTCTCGGCCGTGCGCGTCTCGCTGCCCGTCGGGCGGCACCCCAGCCTGATCCGGCAGCGGATCCAGAGCTCGGGCGCCCGGGTCCTGGTCAGCGCGGACGCCTGCCTGGTCGACGGGCGGGTGCACGGCGTCAAGGCGGCGCTCGACCGTGCCCTGACCGGCTGCCCCGATGTGGAGCGGGTCTTCGTGGTGCGGCAGCTGGCCCAGCCCGTGCCGTGGCAGCCGGGCCGGGACCGCTGGTGGCACGAGGCGCTGGCCGCCGAGACGCTGCCGCCCCGGCCGTATCCTGGCCATATGAACGACCACGCCCGGCCCGGCCGGTCGCCCGCCCACCCGGCGAGCCGACTGGACTTCGACGACCCGCTGGAGCGCCCGTCGAGCGACGACACCGACCCGGGCTGGGGCGACGAGAGCCCCGATGACCCGGGCTCCGGGGACCTGGCCCGCTTCCTGCGCGAGCGGCCCCCGCACCACCTCTGATCGCGAGCGCCCTGCCCCCGGTCCCGCCGCTCCTTGTCCCACTACCCCCTGTCCCGCTACTCCCTGTCCCGCTCCACCGAGCGCTGCGGGCCCACGGCCACCGCCGCCTCCCTGGCCCGCCGCTGGGCGACCAGCTCGTCCCGGATCTCGGCGAGCAGCTGCACCTCCGTCTCCGGCGGCTGCTCCGCGGGCGCCTTGGCCGCCCGCCGCGCCATGTACCGGGTGAGGGGCATGATCATCAGGAAGTAGACGACCGCCGCGGTGATCACGAAGGTCAGCGAGGCGCTGAGCACCGAGCCCCAGCGGATCGGGATGCCGTTCACGATCTGGCCCGCGTCGTTCACCTCGCACGGGCCCCGCAGGCACGACTGGTAGGCGTCGAGATCCTGGGTGCCGAAGGCGCCGACCAGGGGGTTGATGATGCCTTCCACCACGGAGTTCACGATGTTGGTGAAGGCGGCGCCGATGACGACGGCCACGGCCAGCTCCACCACGTTCCCCCGGAGGAGGAAGGCGCGGAAGCCCGCCAGCGTCTCCTTCGCCCCCGCCACGACGCCCTTGCGCTCGGTCACCGATCCGCCTCTCGTCCCGGGCTCCGCGCCTGCCGCGGAGCCGCAGCGGACCACGCTGCAACAGGCGCCGTAGGGCTGTCCAATCCGGCCACCACCCCGATGATCTTCCCCCGGTGACCGAGCGGCCCCGGCGGACGCTCACCACCGGGTCACCGCCAGCTCCGCGGCGGCCGCCGCGCCCGCCAACTCCGCGGCCGTGGCCGGGGGAACGGAGAGCACCACCAGCGCGCCGCCCGAGCCGTCGGTGGGGGCGGACGCCCCCTCGGCCGCCCCGCCGCCCGGCACGGACGCGACCCGCGCCCGGCGCGCGACCACCCGCGCCGCCGCACCGGCGTCGGGCCCGGCCCGCGCCGCGAGCACGTCGACGCGGTCCCCTGGCCGCAGCAGCCGCACCGCCTCCGCGTCGGCGATGCGCACCGGCGCCATGACGAGGTCGTCGGGCGCGGCCGAGGGCTCCGACCCCGCGGTGGCGGCCCGCTCACCTGCGACGGAGCCCGCCGCGGACCCGTCGCGCGAGCCACCCACGCCGGGCAGCAGCAGCGCGAGCACCGCCGTCATGACCGCGAGCGCGGCGCCGAGCGCCCGCCGCCGCCGTCGACGCGGCCCGCGCGGCAGCCACCACCGCGCGCCCCGCGGGCGGACCGGCGGAAAATCGGGCACGGGAACGGACGGCGTGACGGCCGGGAGAACACCCATGGGAACGCCCGCGGCGCCGGGCACGGAGGCAAGCGTGGAGCCGGGCATGGAGCCGGGCATGGTGAAGGAGGACGCGGAGGAAGAGGGACCGGCCGAGGGCCGCTGACCTGACGTCGTGACGCGTTGCATGGCACCACCGTGCCCGCTTCCCCACGATCCCGCCGGGCCCTGTGGACAACCCCCAGCCTGTGGAAAACTCCCTCACCCGATCGAGTGAGGGAGCCGGCCCCGCCCCATCGCGGCGGGCTACGGCAGCGCGATCCCCGGGTCCTGCCCGAGCAACGCGGTCGGGCACAGACAGTCACGGTCCTTGGGCAGCCTGCCCACGACGTCGAACAGCACGTCGCGCAGCCGCCCGATGTTCTCCGCGAAGACCTCGAGGACCTCCGCGTGCGAGACGCCCTCACCCACCTCGGCGCCCGCGTCCAGGTCCGTGACCAGGTTCACGGACGTGTAGCACAGCTCCAGCTCACGGGCCAGGATCGCCTCGGGGTGCCCGGTCATGCCGACCACGGACCACCCCTGGGCGGCGTGCCAGCGCGACTCGGCCCGCGTCGAGAAGCGCGGCCCCTCGATCACGCACATCGTGCCGCCGTCCACCGCGTCCCAGCCGTGGTCCCGCGCGGCCGCGAGCACGACCTCGCGCCCCGATGGGCAGTAAGGGTCGGCGAACGACACGTGCACGACGTTGGACTGCTGCCCGTCGGGGCGCGTCTCACCGTCGTAGAAGCTCTGCTGCCTGCCCTTGGTGCGGTCCACCAGCTGGTCCGGCACCAGCAGCGTGCCGGGACCGTACTCCGCGGTGAGCCCGCCGACCGCGCACGGGCCGAGGACCTGCCGGACGCCGAGCGAGCGCAGGGCCCAGAGGTTCGCCCGGTAGTTGATGCGATGCGGCGGCAGCCGGTGCGTCCTGCCGTGCCGCGGCAGGAACGCCACCCGCCGCCCGGCGATCTCGCCCACGAACAGCGCGTCGCTGGGCTCGCCATAGGGCGTGTTCACGGTGACCTCGGTCACATCGTCGAGGAACGCGTAGAACCCCGACCCGCCGATCACGCCGATCTCGGCCCCTCGCCCGTCGAGGGCGCCCTGGCTCATGCGGCAGAGGCCGCGGCGCTCGACGACGAGCCCGACGAGGCCCCCTTCGACGACCCGGACGACCCCGACGACCCGGACGAGGAGCCCGACGACCCGGACGACCCCGACGAAGAAGAAGAGGACGACGAGTCCGAGGAGGACGAAGAAGAGGAAGAAGAGGACGAGGCCCCGGAGGACTCCGAGCCGCCCTTCTTGCCGCCCGAGGACGCGGGGCTGCCGGAGGACGACGAGCTACGGCTGTCGTTCCGGTAGAAGCCGGAGCCCTTGAACACGATGCCGACGGCCGAGAACACCTTCTTCAGCCGCCCCTGGCACGCCGGGCACACCGTCAGGGCGTCATCGGTGAACTTCTGCACCACTTCAAGGCCCTCGTGGCACTCGGTGCACTGATACTGATACGTCGGCACGTCACCCTCCTGGCACTCATGGTCATGGAGTGCTAACGACGGTCCATCGTGCAGCATTCCGGCCCTCCAAGTCCACTGCCCCTCCCTTCCACCGCCCCCCACTCCAACCGCCGCTCACTCCCGCGGTCGCCGCAGCCCCGTGCTGCCGCGCTGCCCGAGCCAGCCCGCCAGCTTGCCGCCGCGCCCGACGGCGAGCAGCCGCCGTTCCGTCGCGTCCCGCACCTCGTCCGTCGCGATGACGAGCAGCTCGTCGCCGCGCCGCAGCGCCGTGGAGGGCTCGGGCACGAAGCTCGTGCCGCCCCTGACCACCAGCGTCACCGCCGCCTGCGCGGGCAGCCGCAGCTCGCGGACCTCCACACCGTGCATCCGCGACGCCGACGGGATCGCCACCGAGAGCAGATGGCCGCGCAGCCGGTCGAGCGGAGCCGACTCGATGTCCACGTCCACCGTCTGCTCGTCGTCGGTGATCCGCAGCCGCCTGGCCAGCCACGGCAGCGTGGGCCCCTGCACCAGGGTGTAGACGACGACCAGCACGAAGACGATGCTGAAGATGCGCTCGCTGTCCTCGACCCCGCCGACCACCGGGATGATCGCGAGCACGATGGGCACCGCGCCGCGCAGCCCGGCCCAGGAAAGCAGCGCCTGCTCGCGCCAGCCCCGGCGGAACGGCAGCAGGCACAGCACCACGGACAACGGCCTGGCCACCAGCGTGAGAACGCCCCCGACGACGAGCGCCGGGACCAGCGCGGGCCACAGCGCGCCCGTGTTGACCAGCAGCCCGAGCAGCACGAAGAGGCCGATCTGCGCCACCCACGCCACCGCGTCCGCGAAGCCGCGGGTGGCCGGGCCGTGCGGCAGCCCGGCGTTCCCCAGCATGAGCGCCGCCACATAGACGGCGAGGAAGCCGCTGCCGTGCGCCAGCGCGCCCCCCGCGTACGCCAGGACGCAGAAGCCGAGCACGGCGATGGGGTAGAGCCCCGACGCGGGCAGCGCCACATGCCGCAGCGCCAGCGCGCCGACGCGGCCGACGAGGAGGCCGATCACCAGGCCGATGGCCAGCTCAAGGGCCATCACGCCGAGCAGGACGTACCACGTGGTGGTGTGGTGCGGGTCGGAGAAGGCGACGACGAGGATGATCACCGGGGCGTCGTTGAAGCCGGACTCGGCCTCGAGCGTGCCCGTCAGCCGCCTCGGCAGCGGGACGCGGCGCAGCACCGAGAAGACGGCCGCGGCGTCGGTCGACGAGACGACCGCGCCCATCAGCAGCGCGGGCGTCCAGGCGAGCCCGACCAGGAAGTGGGCCGCGGCCGCGGTGACCCCTACGCTGACGCCGACGCCGAGCGTGGCGAGCACGGCGGCGGACGGGATGGCGGGCCTGATGTCGCGCCAGCGGGTGGAGAGGCCGCCCTCGGCGAGGATGACGACGAGCGCCGCGTATCCGATGACCTGGGTCAGCTCCGCGTCGCTGAAGTCGACCCCGAACCCTCCCTCGCCGAGCGCGATGCCGATGGCGAGGTAGAGGAGCAGCGAGGGCAGCCCGGTGCGGGAGGTCAGCCGCACCGCCGCGACGGCGAGGAGCAGGATCAGGGCGCCGGCGAACAGGAGTTCGTTGAGGCGGTCGACAGTCAGGGGCGGATCCTCTCGCCGGTGCGGCCGGGTGAACCGGGTGAACGTGAGGTGGCCGAGGGGCCGGACGCAGCGTACAGGTACGGCAATTCACGCCGTTTGCACCGAATTTACCATCATATGAACGCAGCGGCCTGCTCGTGTGACTCCCCGTAGGCTCACCCCAGTGGCCGTATGTCTATGGTTGCTTCCTACCGCTCAGCTGCCCTCTGAAGGACAGAGATGCCCGCCAAGAAGCCCAGGCGACGCGGTCGTCTGACCGTGATCGCTCTCGTCGTGCTGCTCCTGGCCGGAATCGGCTACGGCGCTTACTGGAGCGTGAGTACCGTGCGGGCGTCCTTTCCGCAGGTCTCGGGAGAGATCGCGATCGAGGGCCTGTCCGCGCCCGTGACCGTCACCCGGGACGGCAACGGCATCCCGCAGCTGTACGCCGACAGCGCCGACGACCTCTTCCTCGCGCAGGGGTACGTGCACGCGCAGGACCGTTTCTGGGAGATGGACGTCCGCCGCCACATGACCTCGGGGCGGCTCTCGGAGATGTTCGGCGACGGGCAGGTCGAGACCGACGCCTTCCTGCGCACCCTCGGGTGGCGCCAGGTCGCGCAGGAGGAGTACGACACGCTCCTGACCGACGAGACCAAGGCGTATCTCCAGGCCTACGCGGACGGCGTCAACGCCTACCTCGCCGAGCGCGACGGCCCCGAGCTGTCCGTCGAGTACGCGGCGCTCGGCTTCGTCAACGACTACGCGCCCGAGCCGTGGGACCCGGTCGACTCGGTGGCCTGGCTCAAGGCGATGGCCTGGGACCTCCGCGGGAACATGCAGGAGGAGATCGACCGCTCCCTGCTGGCCGAACGGCTCAGCCCCGAGGAGATCGAGCAGCTCTACCCCGAGTACCCGTACGACCGGAACCGACCGATCGTGACCGAGAACGACGCGGACGGGACCGACGGCCTGGAGGGCGACGGCATCGGAACGCCCCCCCCGGGCTCGGGCCTGCCGGGCGAGGGGCTCGGGGACGGGATCGGCGAGGACCCCGAGGGCGTGGGCAGCGAGATCGGCTACGAGAGCCCCGACGACGCGCTCGGCGGCGCCGCGACGCAGCTGGCGTCCGTCTCCGAGACGCTGGACGAGATCCCCGCCCTGCTGGGCACCAACGGCAGCGGCATCGGCTCCAACTCCTGGGTGGTGTCCGGGGATTACACGACCACCGGCTCCCCGCTGCTGGCCAACGACCCGCACCTGTCGCCCTCGTTGCCCGGCATCTGGTACCAGATGGGGCTGCACTGCTCCGAGGTCAGCGCCGAGTGCCCGTTCGACGTCTCGGGCTTCTCCTTCTCCGGCATGCCCGGCGTGATCATCGGCCACAACCAGGACATCTCCTGGGGCCTGACCAACCTCGGCGCGGACGTGAGCGACCTGCGACTCGAAAAGCTCGAGGACGGCAACTATCTGCACGACGGTGAGCAGATCCCTTATGACACGCGCACCGAGGTGATCGCGGTCGCGGGCGGCGAGCCGCGCGAGATCACCGTGCGTGAGACCGAGAACGGCCCGATCATCTCCGATCGCGGCGAGGAATTCGCCGATGTGGGTGACAGCGCGCCCGTCGACTCATCGGCGCCCGACCGCGGCGAGGGCTACGCCGTGTCGCTGACGTGGACCGCGCTCCAGCCGACCGGCACGATGAACGCCGTCTTCTCCCTCAACACCGCGACCAACTGGGATGAGTTCCGCGCGGCAGCCCAGGACTTCGCCGTCCCCTCCCAGAACCTCGTCTACGCCGACACCGAGGGCAACATCGGCTACCAGGCCCCCGGCCTGATCCCCATCAGGGGCGAGGGCGAAGGGCGCTACCCCTCCCCCGGCTGGGACTCGGCCTATGACTGGGTCGACTTCATCCCGCAGGACGAGCTGCCCCGCGAGTTCAACCCCGAGCGCGGCTACATCGTCACCGCCAACCAGGCCGTCGTCGACCCCGACACGTACGACTACGCGCTGACGGAGGACTGGAGCTACGGCACGCGCAGCCAGCGCATCGAGGAGCTGCTCCTGGCGACCATCGAGGACGGCGGCAAGATCTCGATGGGCGACATGCAGTCCATCCAGCTCGACAACAGCAACGAGATGGCCGAGACGCTGGTCCCCTACCTGCTCGACGTCGAGATCGGCGACGAGTACGTCAGGGAGGCCCAGCAGCTCCTCGAGGGCTGGGACTTCACCCAGGACGCCGACTCGGCCGCCGCCGCCTACTACAACGCCGTGTGGCGCAACGTCCTCCAGCTGGCGTTCGGCAACAAGCTCCCCAAGGAGCTGCGCGTCGAGGGCCAGTGCCTGCGCGTCCCGCCCGCCGACGAGTCCCAGCCCCTGGAGAACCTCGACGGCGGCGAGCGGCTGATCACCGAGTGCGGCGAGCGTTCCCGCGACACCGCGCAACCGGACGGTGGCGACCGGTGGTTCGAGGTGGTCCGCGGCATCATCGAGGACCCGGACAACGTGTGGTGGCAGGCGCAGGGCACCACCACCCAGCCCGCCGTCGACAACCGCGACGACCTTCTCGCCCGCGCCATGCGCGACGCCCGCTACGAGCTGACGGCCGAGCTGGGCAAGGACATGGACACCTGGAGCTGGGGCCGCCTGCACCGCCTGATGCTCAACAACCAGACGCTGGGCACCGAGGGCCCAGGGCCCGTCCAGTGGCTCCTCAACCGAGGCCCCTGGAACCTCTCGGGCGGCGCCGACGCCGTCGACGCGAGCGGCTGGAACGCCGCGGGCGGCTACGACATCACCTGGGTCCCTTCGATGCGCATGGTCGTCAGCCTCGACAACTTCGACGAGTCGCTGTGGATCAACCTCACCGGCGCGTCGGGCCACGCCTACCACGACAACTACACCGACCAGACCGACCTCTGGGCGGACGGCGAGTACCTTCCGTGGGCCTACGGCCGCGACGCCGTCGAGGAGAGCGCCGAGCACACCCTGACGCTCACCCCGGCGGCGGCCGAGCAGGAGTGATTCACGCCGGCGCGAACCGGTGCACGCGCTCCGGAGTGAGCGCCGCGTGCACCGGCCTGTCGTGCGGCTCGTGCGGCAGCTCGTCGACCACCTCGTGCCCGTAGACGACGGCGACGAGCGCGGGCCGCGCCTCCGCCTCGGCCAGGCGCGCCAGCGCCCGGTCGTAGCTGCCGCCGCCCCGCCCCATCCGCACCCCGCGCCGGTCCACGGCGAGCCCCGGCAGCAGCACCACCGCGGCCTCGGTCACCGCCCCCGGGCCGAGCCGCCGCCCGCTCGGCTGCAACAGCCGGATGCGCCCGGCGTGCTCGGCCTCCACGAGCCGCCCCGCGCCCTCGTACTCCGCCCAGTCCAGGTCGTCGTCGGCGAGAAGCACCGGAAGCAGGACGCGCACGCCCCGCTCGCGCAGCGCGTTCAACAGCGCGAGCGTGCCCGGCTCACTCCCCACCGAGACATACGCGGCGACCGTGCCGCCGCCGCCCTCGCCCTCACCCGCGCCCCCACCCATCAACGCGGCCAGCTCGGGCAGTTCGAGGGCGCGCGCCGCCAGCGCCTGGGCCGCCTGCCGCACCTCGTCGTCCGCCATCGCCGCCCGCACCGCGAGCAGATCCCGCCTGACCGACCGTTTCCATGTCGCGACGTCATCCACGTTCCGCGCCCGCTCCCTTCCCGATCCCCGGCCCCGATCGCCCGTCCGACCTGGGCCGACGCGCCCGTAACACGGCGCATACCCTGGCTTGCCCGGTGCCCGCACACTAGATGGATAAAGTGACCGGCATGACGTCACCACGCCCCCGGATCAGCAAGGCTGTCATTCCCGCCGCCGGGCTCGGCACACGGTTTCTGCCCGCCACGAAGGCCACCCCCAAGGAGATGCTGCCGGTCGTCGACCAACCCGCGATCCAGTACGTGGTGGAAGAGGCGACGGCCGCAGGGCTCACCGACGTGCTCATGATCACCGGCCGCAACAAGCGTCCCGTCGAGGACCACTTCGACCGGAACTACGAGTTGGAGGACGCGCTCCGCCGCAAGGGCGACGAGGAACGCCTCCGCCGCGTCCAGCAGTCCACGGCCCTGGCCACCATCCACTACGTCCGCCAGGGTGACCCCAAGGGCCTGGGCCACGCCGTGATGTGCGCCGAGCCGCACGTCGGCGACCAGCCGTTCGCCGTCCTCCTCGGCGACGACCTGATCGACCCCCGCGACCCGCTGCTGACCCGCATGATCGAGGCCCAGGCCGAGCACGGCGGCAGCGTCATCGCGCTCATGGAGGTCGACCCCTCCCAGATCAACCTCTACGGCGCCGCCTCCGTCGACCCCGTCGCCGACGGTGTCATGCGCGTGACGGGTCTGGTCGAGAAGCCCGACCCCGCGGACGCCCCGTCGAACCTCGCGATCATCGGCCGCTACGTCCTCGACCCCAGCGTCTTCGAGGTGCTCGACAAGACCCCGCCGGGGCGCGGCGGCGAGATCCAGCTGACCGACGCGCTCCAGGCCATGGCGAGCGACCCCGCGGCGGGCGCTCCGGTCTACGGTGTGGTCTTCAAGGGCCGCCGCTACGACACCGGCGACCGCGCCGACTATCTGCGGTCCATCGTCAGGCTGGCCTGTGAACGCCCCGACCTCGGCCCGGAGTTCCGCTCCTGGCTGCGGCAGTACGTCAGCGAGGAGATGCCGCACGTTGAATGACACCTGGTCGGTTGAGGAGCACCGCGACGACATCCTCGGGGCCATGCGCCCCCTCGAGCCCATCGAGCTGCCGCTCCTTGACGCCGCGGGCTGCGTCCTGGTGGACGACGTGGTGGTCACCGCCCCGCTCCCGCCGTTCGACAACAGCTCCATGGACGGCTACGCCGTGCGCACCGCCGACGTCGAGACGGCCACCGATGAGTACCCCGCGGTGCTCCGCGTCGTCGGCGACATCGCGGCGGGGAGCGACACGTTGCCCACCGTCGGCCCCGGCGAGGCGGCGCGCATCATGACCGGCGCGCCGATCCCCCCGGGCGCGCAGGCCGTCGTCCCCGTCGAGTGGACCGACGGCGGCACGGGAGGCGGGCCCGCCACCGGCATGAACGGGCGGCGCGAGCACGGCCCCGAGGTGCGCGTCCACCGCGGCGCACCGGCCCGCGCCTTCATCAACGGCCGCGGCAGCGACGCGGCCACCGGCGCCATCGCGCTCACCGCGGGCACGGTCATCGGCCCTCCCCAACTCGGCCTGCTCGCCGCCCTCGGCCACGCCACCGCGCTCGTCCGCCCGCGCCCCCGGGTCGTCGTCCTCTCGACCGGCAGCGAGCTGACCGCCCCTGGGCGGCCACTCGGCCCAGGCCAGATCCATGATTCGAACGGGTTCATGCTCACCTCGGCCGCCCAGGCCGCCGGGGCGGTGGCCTACAGGGTCGCGGCCGTCGCCGACGACGCGCCCTCGCTGCGCGCCGCCCTCGACGAGCAGTTGGTGCGCGCCGACCTCGTGGTCACCAGCGGCGGCGTGAGCGTCGGCGCGTTCGACGTGGTCAAGGAGGCACTCGCCGGCGAGGTGGACTTCCGCCGGGTGGCCATGCAGCCGGGCAAGCCCCAGGCGTTCGGCCTGCTCGGCCCCGACCGCGTCCCGCTCCTCGGCCTGCCGGGCAACCCCGTGAGCGCGTACGTCTCGTTCGAGCTGTTCGTGCGCCCGGCGCTGCGCGCCCTCGCGGGGCACGCGCCCGAGGCGCTCGACCGGCCACGGGTCACCGCGCGCCTGGTGTGCGAGGCGCCGCTGACCTCGCCGCCGGGGCGCCGCCAGTACCTGCGCGGCACCTACTCCGCCGAGGAGGGCACCGTCGCGCCGGTCGGCGGCTCCGGCTCGTACCTGGTGGCGTCGCTCGCCCGCGCCGACGCGTTGATCGAGATCCCCGAGGCGGCCACCGCGGCCGAGCCAGGGGCCGTCCTGACGGTGGTGCTGCTGGGCTGAGCGAGGGGTACCGTTACTGCTCATGAGCAGCACCCCGCACCTCACACATCTCGACGACTCCGGCGCCGCCCGGATGGTCGATGTGTCGGGCAAGGACATCACCGCCCGCACCGCGAGAGCCACCGGCCGGGTCCTGGTCGCCCCCCGCGTGGTCGCGCTGCTGCGCGGCGAGGGGCTGCCCAAGGGCGACGTGCTCGCGACCGCGCGCATCGCCGGGATCATGGGCGCCAAGCGGACGCCCGAGCTGGTCCCGCTCTGCCACCCCCTGGAGATCACCGGCGTCACGGTGGACCTGAACGTCGCCGACGACGCCGTCGAGATCGCCGCGACGGTGCGGACCACCGGGCGCACCGGGGTCGAGATGGAGGCGCTGACGGCGGTCGGCGTGGCCGCGTTGACGGTCGTGGACATGGTGAAGGCGGTCGACAAGGCCGCCGTCATCACGGAGGTGCGGGTCGAGGAGAAGTCGGGCGGCAGGTCGGGGGACTGGAGCCGTTCCTCATGAGCGGCCCTCCCCCGTACCGCGGCCTGGCGATCACCGCGTCCAACCGAGCCTCGTCGGGCGTCTACGCCGACACCACGGGGCCTCTTCTCGTCGCCGCGCTCGGGGAGTTGGGCTTCGCGGCCGACGGGCCGCGCGTGGTCCCCGACGGCGAGCCCGTCGAGAAGGCGCTGCGCGCGGCGCTCCAGGAGGGCTACGACGTGGTGCTGACCACCGGCGGCACCGGCATCTCGCCGACCGACCGCACGCCCGAGATGACGCGCCGCGTCCTGGACTTCGAGATCCCGGGCATCGCCGAGGCGATCCGCGCGGCGGGCCTGGCCAAGGTGCCGACGGCCGCCCTCTCACGGGGACTCGCCGGGGTCGCCGGCCGCACCCTGATCGTCAACCTGCCGGGCTCCACCGGCGGCGTGAAGGACGGCCTCGCGGTGCTGCGCCCGCTCCTGCGGCACGCCGTTGACCAGATGAACGGCGGCGATCACCGGCCGTGAACGCGCACCCGTGGTCCGTGGAGCTGGGGTACGGCGAGGTCACGCTCCGCCCCATCAGGCAGCGCGACCACCGCGCCTGGCGCGAGGTCAACCAGCGCAATCGCGACTGGCTGCGCCCCTGGGAGGCCACCATCCCCCCGCCGCCCGCCGGTCATCTGGCGGCGCGCAGGCCGACGTTCCGGCAGATGGTGCGGCACCTGCGGGGCGAGGCGCAGGCGGGCCGGATGCTGCCGTTCGTGGTGGAGCACCGGGGGCGCCTGGTGGGGCAGTTGACGGTGGCGGGGATCACCTGGGGCTCGATGTGCTCGGCGCACATCGGATACTGGGTCGACCGCGCGGTGGCCGGGCGCGGCCTGATCCCGACGGCGGTGGCGCTGGCGACGGACCACTGTTTCGGCGCCCTCGGGCTGCACCGCGTGGAGATCTGCATTCGCCCGGAGAACGGCCCGAGCCGCCGCGTCGTGGAGAAACTGGGATTCCGTGAAGAGGGTGTGCGCCCGCGTTATCTCCATATCGACGGCGCGTGGCGCGACCACCTCGTCTTCGCGCTGACGGCGGAGGAGGTCCCGCAGGGGCTGCTGGCCCGCTGGGTCAGGGACAACGCCGCCCAGAAATAAAATGCGTGTTCGATTTTAGATAACAATACGAAGAAATACCCGGGATGACGGCCTGATCGTGCGACACACCGCCCAATTTGGCAGATGGACTCACGCGGATCCCTCTACGGTGTCAGCGTGAGCAGCAGTGGCCTCATCTTCGCAGTCATCGTCGGGGCCTGGGCCGCCTATCTCGTGCCGATGTGGCTCCGCCGACAGGACGAGCTCAACGAGGCCCGCCCGACGGAGCGCTTCAGCACGGCCATCCGCCTGCTGACGCGCGGCAGACGCGCGCAGGAGGCCGAGGCCACCGCCCAGGACGACCTCGACGCGCCCCGCGACGAGCACGACGACAGCACGCCGGGCGACCCCGGCGTCGACGAGGGCGGGGCCGGGCGGCCGAGCGCCGATGTCCGCGCGTTCGCCAAGCCCGTCACCGCGCCGAAGCCCGCCGCCACCCCGAACCTCCGTACCCCGCGCACCAAGGTCCTTGTGCGCCGTCGGCGCACCACCATGGCGCTCCTGCTGGCGTTCACGCTGGGCGGGATCTTCACACTCTCCACGGGACCCGGCTTCCTGTGGCTCCCCGCGATCCCCGCGGCGCTGCTCATCGCGTACGTGGTGCACGTCCGCCGCCAGGAGCGCCGCCGCTACGCCGTGGCCCTCGACCGCCGCCGCGCCGAGGAGGCCGCCCGCCGCCTGCGCGAGCGCACACAGAAGAGCGCGTCGGCCGTTCCTGAGCAGCCATCGGCGCGGATCGTCGAGCAGACCGACCACGCGGAGTGGGTCGACCACGAGCGCCGCCGCGCCCCGGCCGCGGTCACGGAGGAGCCGGAGAGCTGGGACCCGGCCCCGGTGCCGCTCCCGACATATGTGAGCGCCCCCGTCGCCCCCCGCACCACCCGCGGCGTGGACCTGGACGCCCCGGACACGTGGAGCGCGGCCCGCTCCACCACCGCGGGCGGCCCCCCCGCCCCGCCCACCCCGCGCGCCGACCCGAAGGCCCCACAGCGCACGCCACTCTTCGACCAGTACGCCGAGGAGGACCGCCGCAGGGCCGCGGGGGAGTGACGGGAACAGATTTCGGCCCGCGGCGCACCGGGTGCTACAGTTTCGTCAGTCGCAAGGGCCTGTAGCGCAGCCTGGTAGCGCATCTCGTTCGCAACGAGGGGGTCAGGGGTTCAAATCCCCTCAGGTCCACCGCCTGGCACCTTGTGAGCCCCCGCTGACTCCGGTCGGCGGGGGCTTTTGTGTGGGTGGGGTCAGCCGCCGGTCCCCGGTCCGTTGAGCCGGTCGGACGTTCGCCAGTGCTGCCGCTGCGTCGTCGACGTGCCTGCCCGGGCCTGCCGCTCGGGGGAAAGGGCGGGAAGGGCTGTGCGGCACCCCGGTAGCGTGGGTGGTGTGTCATCACGACTGGTCTGCCCGTGTTGCGGGCAGGAGTGGCTGCGGTCGTATCGCTTCACGTCCAACGGTGTGTCCTCCTTCCTGCTCTGCGTCGAGTGCGACTCTCTGTGGTGGCTCGAAGACACCGTCGACATCGATCGTGCGAAGTCGCTCAACGATGTCGTCGCAGCACATCTGGGAGTCGGCGGGAACCCCTGGAGCGGCCGTGTCTGGGCTGACGTCATCGAGCCCTCCCCCGACGTCGAGCGTTGACGCCCCCCTGCCCGAGCGGGCCATGCCGTACAGCGGGAAGTACCGCGACCGCCACGGTCCTCGGCCCGCGCGGCGTTGGCCCCGGGCTGGATGGCTCGGCGGCCGCGTGCGGGGTGTCACTCGGGGCGCGGGCGTCAGCCGTGCATCGCCGCTGGTATGAGCTGGCGCAGGAGGGCTTCGATGTCGGTCTCCTCGTCGTTGCACAGGAGCGCGACCGTCGTGTCGAGGTGGGGCAGCCAGGCGAGGAAGGACTGGTATCCCGGGTTGTCGCCGGCGTGGAAGCGTGCCGGGTGGCCGGCGAGTGTGCCGAGGAAGTATCCGTAGCCGCAGCCGCTCGCGGCCATCGCGCCGTCCATGGGCACGTGCGGGGCGATCATCGTCTCGCGCGAGCGGGTGGTGAGGAGATGCCCGGCGTTGAAGGCGGCGGTGTACAGGGCCAGGTCGTCGACCGTCGACCAGAGGTCGCCGGGCCCCGGTAGGGCGGCGAACTCCGGCGCGTCCACGCGTCGACCGCGCCGGTAGCCGTGAGCCGCCCCCTCGGACGGGGCCTCGCCGACACTCGTCGACGTCATGCCGAGGGGCCGCAGGACCCGCTCGGTGAGGAAGTCGGCGTAGCCCTGCCCGCTGACCCGCTCGATGATCCACCCCGTCAGCAGGTACCCGGGCGAGCTGTAGTGCCAGGTGCTGCCGGGTGTGCCGCGCAGCGGCAGGCTCGAGAACCGGTCGAGGATGTCGCGGGTGTCGCCCGGCCGGTCGACGTCGAAGCCCGGGAGGTCGCTCCAGTGGCCGATGGCCGAGGTGTGGGTGAGGAGTTGATGCAGGGTCAGCCCGCGCCAGCGCTCGGGGCAGTCGGCCAGCCGCCGGGAGATCGGCTCGTCGAGGCCGATCTCTCCCTCCTCGACCAGGAGCATCGCCGCCGCGGCGGTGAACTGCTTGCTCACCGAGGCGATCTGGAACCGGGTGTCCGGCGTACACGCCGTCCCGGTGTCGGCGTTCGCGGCACCGGCGGCGGCCCGCAGGACAGTCGTTCCGCCACGGGTCACCAGAACAACACCGGAAAGGCCGTCAATCGTTTCCATGCGGCAACGGTAAGCGGCTCCCACGTGCCGCTGACCCGCCGCGGCGGCGAGGAAAAGCCAAGGGGAGCCGCGCCCGGCTCCTTCTCGCGGGCAACGGTGGAACGGAGGTTCACCCGTCACAGGCCCGTCGGGAGCCCTGTGAGGTGGGCGCTCTCCTCCCACAGGCGGTCGAGGCGGGCCGGGTCGGTGGTGTGGGGGGCGGTGGCGACCTGGGCGCGCTTGACGAAGAAGCGGCCGCTCACGTCCTCGACCTCGGGGGAGGTCGCCAGCCAGACGGGGGTGTCGGCTCCGGCCTCCAGGCTGCCGGAGAAGGGGCGGACCGCGAGGGTCATGAGCCGCAACGTACCCCGCTGGGCGTCAAGGCCGAGCCGCGTGCCCTTGATGATGCCCGGATGAACGCCGTTGACGGTGATGCGCGTGCCCGCAAGGCGCTCGGCGAGGGCGTAGACGAACATCGCGTTCATGTTCTTGGTCCGGCCGTAGCTGACGAACGGCCGGAAGCTCGGGATGGGGCCGAGGCCGCGGCCCGTCGTGCACGACAGGTCGTCGAGGTCCACCGGCGCCCTGGTGAGCACGCTCGGCGAGGCTCCCACGACGACGAACCTCGCGGGCCGCTCGCCGACCGTCGCGACGAGCGAGCGCAGCAGCAGGTACGGGGCGAGGTGGTTGGTGACCAGGATCCGCTGGAGACCTTCCGAAGTGACCTCCGCCACGGGCGCGATGACGGCCGCGTTGCTGATCACGATGGTCGGCGGCTCCTGCTCGTCGAGGCGCTTGGCCAGAGCGCGGACGTCGCTGAGGAGCGAGAGATCCGCGCGTTCCGTTGTCAGGTCGGCGTGCGGGACGGCGGCGTGGACGCGTTGCCTGGCCTGGTCGAGCCGTTCCTCGCTGCGGCCGACCATCACGACGGTCGCGCCGCCCTCCGCGAGGCGGCGGACGATCGCCTCGCCGATGCCGCTGGTCGCGCCCGTGACCACCGCCCGCTGCCGCACGGGGTTCTGCTGTCGCATGATCGATGCCTCCCTTAGGTTGACGTTGTCAACCTAAGGGAGGAGGTTGACAACGTCAACCGCGCTTAGCATGGCCTCATGGCATCAGGCACGCGCGAGGCGTTGGTCGACACGGCTGCCGCGCTGCTCGACGAGGGGGGTGTCGAGTCGGTGACGCTGCGCGAGGTCGGCCGCAGGACCGGGGTCTCGCACAACGCCCCGTACAAGCACTTCGCCAGCAAGGAGGTGCTCCTCGCCGCGGTCGCCGCCCGCGAGCTGGAACGCCAGGCCGCGCTGCTGGCGGCCGCCGCGGAGCGCACGCGTTCGCCGCGGGCCCTGCTCCGCGCGGCGATGCACGTGTACATCGCCTGGGCGCGCGACCATCCGGCGCGCTTCAAGCTGGTGTTCGGCAGGTGGTCGGTCGGCTCGGCGGAGCTCGGGGTCGCCGCGGAAGCGGCCCAGGACCTGTTGACCGGCATCGTCTCCGCCGCGCAGGAGGCGGGTGCCCTTCCCGCGGGCGATCCCGTTCGGCTGGCCTCGCTCGTGCGGGCCCTCGCCCACGGAGCGGCCGACCTCGCCTCCGCCGGGCACCTCGCGTCGGACGGCAAGGGCCATGCGAGCCCGGAACAGCTCGTCGACGACCTCATCGGCTATCTGGACGCCGCGGCGCGCGCGATGCGGGCCGACCCGCCAGCCATGGAAGGCGACGTGTCCGGGTAGGTTGCCTGGCATGCACAGGAGCCGTGTGTACGCCGTTCTCATCGACGCGCCCGAGGCCGAGGCCGAGCGGTCGGTCGCCTTCTGGTCGGCGGCTCTGGGGGTCAGGGCCGAAACGTTTGCCCCGGAGCCGCAGTTCACCACGCTTCATCAGGCCCTGCCGGGTCTTGTCGCCGCCGTGCAGGCGGTCGACGACGCGCCCCGGATGCACCTGGACATCGAGACCGACGACCTCGAGGCGGAGACCGAGCGGCTGGTCGCGTTGGGCGCCGAACGTGTCTCGCGGTGGCAGGAGTGCCAGGTGCTTCGCGCACCCGGCGGTCACCTGCTGTGTGTGCTGCCCGTGGAGACCGACCCCGAGGACTTCAGGGAACGGGCCAACGTCTGGCCCTGACACGGAGGGCTCACCGGGTGGTGAGGCGGCGGTGTTCGACGAGGCCGGGGACGAACGCGCCATCACGCTGCGCTCGGTCGCTCGCCGGGTCGGGATCGGAGGAGGACCTGACCGGGCTCGGCACGGCGAGCCTCTCGATCGTCAGCGAGGCCTTGGGCGACTGCGTCGCCGCGGGACAGGCGACCAGCACCGACCTGTCACGCGACGCGATCGCGCTGTGGCTGGGGCTGCACGGATTCGCCCACCAACGGGCCATCAGCGTCGCCTTTCCCTGGCCCGAGGACACCGCCGAGCGCATCATCACCGCGCTCGCCCACCTGAACGACGGGACGGCTTGAACGACGGGACGGCCTGAACGGCCGGACGGGCCAGCTCCGTTCGCGCGGTGCGTCAGTCCGCGTCGTCCGCCGCCAGCCGGTCCTGGAGGCGGGCATGGCGGAACTGGTAGGTGGTTCCCTCCGCGCGGAGGATGCCACGCTCGTGGGCGTCCCTGAGGAAGCGCATCCCCCGGATCGGGAAGAGGCCGCGGGCACGCAGTTGGAAGAAGACCAGGATGGTCCGCACGGTGTCGGACACGGCGGTCATGCTGGCGAGGCCGATGGGGATCGCGTGGCCGATGGCCGAGATGACTCCCGCCTCCCAGCCGGCGACACGGGCGTTGCCGTAGCCGAAGGCCAGCCCGAGGCAGAGCCCGGCCACCGCGCCGAACGCGATGGAGCTCCGCAGATCACGGGTCCACGAGGTGCCGGGGTCCGCGGGTGTGCTCGCGCGGAGGGAGAGCCGGGCGGCCCCGACGATGGCCCCGAACGCGAACCCGCCGACGATCCCCGCCGTGAGGCCGTAGCCGAGGTGCTTGGTGAACCCGTACGCGAGGCCGATCGCCATGCCCGCCGCGCATCCGGTGCGCAGCGCGACGCGCGAACACAGGGCCCTGAGCCGCGACCACACCGTCCTGCCGGGGTCGGGGTGGACGCGCGCGGCGTCGAACGCGGCCAGGGTGCCGACCGCGAGCCCGGCCGCGAGGCCCCAGGGGTAGAGGCTCTGGTTGCCGACCGCGATCGCCACCGCGAGGCCGATCAGCAGTCCCACCACCGGGTTGGTTCTCCGTCGCGGTGTGCCGCGGGTGAGGAAGCGTCCGAGCCGGGCGGAGCGGGGGTCGCGGGACTCGGACGCGGCTGCCACCAGCAGGCCGAACACCAGGCCGAGCGCTCCCACGTACCCGGCGCCGAAGCCAGGACCGGTGTGGCCCATGGCCCTGTAGTCGCCCGGGCCGAAGATCAACGCGCCGCATGGCGCGGAGACGCACGCGCCGATGGCCGCGACGACGGCGATGCGGGGAAGTGGCGACGTCCACCAGTGCAGGCGCCGCCAGTCCAGGCTGTAGGTGCCCCGCCGCGTCATCTCCGCGGCCATGTGGCTCAGCCAGCGTCGTGCCTTCGCCGATTCGTGCCGCACGAGGGACGGGCCAGGGCGCGGCCGGTACGCCATGTCCACTCGCCGTCTCAGCAGATCGTCAAGGACGCGCTCACGCCCGGTGAATCGGCCACGGGTGAGCAGGTCGGGAACGGTGGGGTCGGGGAAGGACTCGCAGACCAACGCCACCATCAGCGGCGAGTCGAGGGCTCGGGCGAGATCGCCGTGGGGCGCTTCGGCCAGGTGGGAGAGCAGCCGTTTCCATGGCTCGGGGCCTTGGCCGCCGTGGCAGTGGCTGAGATAGGCGACCGCGTCCTCGGGGCGCACCGGCAGCATGCCCAGCTCCGCGGCTCCCCGCAGATGTCCGGCGCGGATGGCCTCGAACTTCTCGGTACGGGAGAAGATCGCCACCCGGTACGTCGCGCTTCGGTCGATCGCCTCCAGGGCTGCCTTGCCCAGCTCGGGCGCCATCTCGTCGAATCCGTCCAGGAAGAGCGCGATCCTGCCGTCGTCGACCAACCGGCGGGCCGCCTCACGCCCGAAAGCGCGGCGGCGAAGGAACGGGTATCGCGTCTCCAACTGCCCGACCAGCCAGTCGTTCAGATGCCGACGGTCACGCTCCCACCCTGTGAAGGACAGCAGGACCGGCACGGGGAAGCTCAGGCGCCGGTCGGGATCGGTCAACTTGCGACGTTCGGCGAGCGCTTGGCGCACGGTCAGGATGGCGGCAGTGGACTTGCCGCTTCCCTCGTCGCCGAGGACGACAAGGCGGCCGGAGCGCAGGTCGGCGAAGACGGGGAGGAGATCGGCGAGCCCTCCGCCCTTCTCCCAGGTGGGCCTCGCGGGCAGGTCGGCGAAGGGTAACGGCTCGAAGGGGGCGCCGACTGCGGGGCCTCGCGCCGGGCGGCGGCGCCAGCTCCAACGCACGTCGACCGAGGGATAGAGCCGTCGGTCGCGCACGGCGTCGTCCCACTCCTTCGCCACCGCGTCCGCCAGCGCGTCGGCCGCTGACACCGACTCGGCTGATCGCCGGGACCGCTCCCGCGCGGCGCCGCGGAGCCGGTCGGAGAAGTGGATCGAACCATGGATCTGATCGGCCTGGACGACGTTGCGCACGTGGCCCGAGACCAGATTCCGCGCGGGCGGCTTCCCCACCTCGTCCCCCCTCCGGACGCGATGCCTTCCATGATTCCCCATCGCCCGTCGGTATCGCCCCGGGCACCCTCGATCGGGCCGGTGGGCCGGTGGGCCGCCGGTGGGCAGGGGGCCGGGGCTCAGGCCGTCGCGTCGTCCACGTGGGCGCGCCATGTGTGGGTCGGGGCGTAGCCGAGGACGCGGCGGGCCTTCGCCGTCGACATCAGGGACTCGTGGGTGCCCAGCGTGCCGCGGATCTCGACGCCGGGGAACTCGGCGGCGGCCAGCTCGGTGGACGGGGTGGACATCACCGTGTCGGGGCTGGCGATGACGAAGACCTCACGTCCGGTGCCCTCGTACTCCAGGCCCTTCCGCACGGCCTGGGCGCCGTCCCGCGCGTCGATGTACGACCAGAGGTTCCAGCGGCGCAGGCGGGGGTCGGCGTCGAACGCGGGGAAGGCGGCGTAGTCGGCCACCTCCATCACGTTGGAGAACCGCAGGCCGATCATCTTCAACTCAGGGTCCCAGCGGCAGAGCTGGTCGGCGAGGTGCTCCTCCAGGTGCTTGGCCAGCGAGTAGTTGCTCTCGGGGCGGCCCGGGTACTCCTCGTCGACCGGGAGGTAGGGCGGGGGCGTGTCGAAGGGCAGGCCGAGGACCGTTTCGCTGGACGCCCACACGATGTTCCGGATGCCGGCGACGCGGGCGGCGGAGAAGACGTGGTGGGTGGCCAGGATGTTGTTGCCGAACACGGCGGTGTTGGGCACGAGCCCGGGCGCGGGCACGGCGGCGAGGTGGGCCACGGCGTCCACGCGGTCGTAGCGGTCGTCGACGCCGGTCAGCGCGCCGACGGTCTGGCCGTAGTCGGTGAGGTCGACGCGGACGAACGGGCAGAGCCGCTCGGCCGGGGCGACCCGGTCGAGGATGACCACGTCCCAGCCGTGGTCGAGCAACTCCTTGACGACAGCGCGGCCGAGCTTGCCGCTCCCCCCGGTGACAGCAACGCGGGACATGCGATCACGCACCTTCACGAGCAGTGGTTCGAGCAGGTGCCACCCAACCACACACCGGTCAGTTGAGCGTGCCGGAGAAGCCGCTGTATATCTCCGTCGCCTCGCAGAACCCGAAGCCCAGGCGGGCGGCCAGGGTCAGGGCCTCGTCGATCTTCGTGAGGTTCAGCGCGCAGTACTCCTCCCAGCCGTCGTTCGCCGCGGGGGCGATCAGGGCGTCGCGGTGGGCCGTCAGATGGGCGCGGGTGGCGGGGACGGCCTCGGGTGGGACATAGCCGCCGACCATGTCGTTGTGGATGATCGTCTCCTCCTCGAGCCACTCCAGGTCGGGGAACTCCTCCCGCAGCGGCCGGTGCAGCGCGGCCGGGCGTATGAAGGCGCCGCGCGGCAGGTCGGCCTGGGCGAGGAGGTGGGTGGGCCAGGTCAGGCCGCGGGACATCCAGCCGGGGGTCAGCTCGGAGGCGAAGTCAAGGAGGGTGAACGCCACTTCGCGGCCGAGCATGTCGACCTCGTGCCGCTGCGACGGGCTGTCGGGGTCGGGAGCGGTCTCCCGCCCCGCGCGCAGCCCGATGGCGAGGGCGCGCACGACGCGTATGCGCCACGAGAGCGAGCGGCCGAGCTCCGCGTCGCCAGGCAGCGCGCCGCCGCCCTCGTCGGGGGTGACCCGGCCGGGCAGGGCCGGGTCGACGCGGGCGAGCATCTCGCGGGCGAGGGCGTCGACGCCGTCGGCGGGCGTGGCCAGATACCGCTGGACGGCGTCGGCGACCTGCTCCGGGTCGTCGCCCGCGACGAGGAACGGGCGGCCCCAGACGTGCACATCGGACTCGAGGGCGTCGACCTTCGCCTCCAGCGCGCCGAGCGCCCACTGCTTGGCGCGGAAACGCGTCCTGCGGATCCCGACCGCGCGGGCGATCAGGTCGTCGAGGGCGTCGTCGTCCCCGTGCCCAGCGACGAACGGCAGCAGTCTTTCCTCGACGAGCCGCAGGTCAACGGGGTGGAAGCTGGTGTCGTATCCCATGTGCCCGGACCCTACTCCCGGCCACTGACAACTCCCCTGCCGCTGACAACTCCCGGCCACTGACAAGGGCCCCCCGCTACTCCCCCAGGCCGTCGGCCAGCTCGGCGAGCAGGCGGCGCTTGGGGCGGGCGCCGGTCAGCGACATGACGGGGGCGCCGTCGCGGAACAGGATCAGGGTCGGGGTGGAGAGCACGGCGTAGGCGGCGGTGGTGCGGGGGTTGTGGTCGACGTCGAGGGTGACGATCCGCAGCCACCCCTCCCGTTCCGCCGCGATCTCCGCCAGGACGGGGGCGATCATGCGGCAGGGCGGGCACCAGGCGGCGGTGAAGTCGACCAGGACGGGGAGCGGGGAGGCGAGGACCTCGGCGGCGAAGGTGTCATCGGTGACCGCGGGCACGGTGGCAGGGGCGGCGTTCACCGGGCGGGGTGAGCTCGGGCGCATGGGCGGGTCTCTCCACTTCTGCCTCCGCGGCGGCGAGGCGCTGTTGAACGATGTCCCGCACCGCGGTCAGGTCGCCGATCAACGCGTTCAGCTCGGCGAGCTTGTGGCGGTAGGCCGCGAGGGACGCGGGACAGGTGTCGCCCGTGGGGTTGCCCGCGCGCAGGCACTCGACGAAGGGGCGGGTCTCCTCGAGGCCGAAGCCGAACTCCTGGAGCGCGCGGATCTGTCGCAGCAGCCGCACGTCGTCCGCTCCGTAGGTGCGGTGCCCCTTGGCGTCGCGGCCCGCGGTGAGCAGGCCGAGCGCCTCGTAGTGGCGCAGCGCGCGCGTGGTCGTTCCGGCCAGGTCGGCCAGCTCTCCGATCCTCATCGGGCCTCCCTCGGGTCGCCCACGACGGTACGCCTTGACGTCGGCGTCAATGCCAGGTGTCGCCTTCCGCTCCCCGCGCCGGGCACGTTTGTCAGTCGCGGGAGTTACCTTCTGTCCCATGATGTTGGTCAAGCCGTCCGAGCGGTGGCGGGAGCGAGTGGCCGATGAGGCCAGGGGGTTGGCGGCGGGCACGGTGGACCCGTCGTGCGCGTGGGCGGTCGAGCTGTTCCCCGAGCCGATGCTGACGGCCACGGACGCCGTGCTCGCGGCGTTCGAGGCGGAGGTGGCGGAGCTGAGGGAGCCGTCGGACGCGCGGGTGTTCGAGGCGGTGGAGCGGGTGGTCCGCGCGCTGAACCAGGTGAATGAGGAGTTCGGGGAGGCCGCCTACGAGACGGAGGAGCGCGAGGAGTTGTGCGCGTACATCGACGGGGTGCTGACCCGGCACGGCCTCGATGTGGCGACGCTCGCGGCCAGGCGCGGCCTGGGCCGCCACGAGATAACGGACCGCTGGCGCGACTGGTGAGGGCGGCCGCCCGGTCAGGATCGGCCGTCCGGTGGCGGACGGCGGCACCCGGTGGCAGGCGGCGGCGCCGAGGTCGACCCGGTGCTGCCCGCGCGGCTGCGGGGGCGGGTGAACGCGCTGGGAACGCGCTGGGCTCGGCGGTGTTGAGCTTCCGTCCGAGGGTTCGAGCGTTGCTCCTTCGGGAGCTGACCGATCGGCTTCGCAGGGCTAGGGACCGGGGAACGCGGCCCTGAGGCGGTCGGCCAGCGCGGCCTTCTCCTCGCGCGTGGGCTCGAGCACGCCGTTCTCGGCCATGAGGGCGTGGTACTGCTGCTGCTCATAGGGGACGCCGGGCGGCAGGCCCGCGACGTGCCAGTGCACATGGGCGTTGCCCTGCTGGGCGCCGAGCGACAGCAGATACGTCCGCTCGGGCCGCAGCACGGTCTCGAGCGCGAGCGCCGCGCGCCGCACGAGCAGCGTCAGCCGGGCGTAGGCGGCCTCGTCCAGGTCGCGCACCACGCCCTCGACGTGCGCCTTCGGGGCGACGAGCAACGTGCCGGGCAGCGTGGCCCACCGCGCGAGGAACACCATGTGCTCGGCGTCCTCGTGGATCACCTCGTGCTCGCGGCGGTAGGCGGGGTCATCGGCGGCCATCGCGCACAGGAAGCAGGGCCCGCTCCGCACGCGCCGCTCGTAGGCGGCCAGGTCCATCGGCCGCTTGTCCAGCCCGCTCAACTCATTCGACCCGATCGGCTCTTCGGCCGTGTACGCCCCGTCCATGGGACGGACACGCTACCCGGTGGGCAACGACCGGCGCCTGGGCGGCCGTTCCCGACGCGTGGGGGCCGAGGGGTGTTCAGGTGCGGGTGGCGAGGGGTTCTTGGCGTGTTCTTGTCAGAATGCTGGAGTGCCCTGACATGGGCAGACATTCGCATCCGCACCCCCACACCCCCGCCGAAGGACCGAGCCGCCGGGCGATGCTCGGCGCCGCGGGCGGGCTGCTGATCGCCGCCGCGGCGACCGGCGGCGCGCAGGCGGCCCCCACCAGGACCGCGGCCGCGACGGCCGGTGCCTCGCGCGCCTCGCGGCTGTACGACCCGCTGGCCACCACCCTGGTCCACGCCGACATGCACAACCACACCGTGATGTCCGACGGCGACGGCGACCCGGCGCTCGCGTTCGCCTCGATGCGGGACGCGGGCCTCGACGTGGCCGCGCTCACGGACCACAGCACGCTCTTCTCGATCGAAGGGCTCAGCTCCGCCGAGTGGTCGCGCACCGGCGAGCTCGCCGACGCGGCCGACGACCCGGGGCGTTACACCGCCATCCGCGGCTTCGAGTGGTCGCATCCGCTGCTCGGGCACGCCAACGTGTGGTTCACCGAGGACTGGGTGGACCTGCTCGGCGCGAGCTCGATGGGCGGCTTCTTCGACTGGCTGGGCGCGCGTCAGGCGATCGCGAGCTTCAACCACCCGGGGCGCGAGATCCTGCGGTTCGACGACTTCGCGCACGACCCGGCGGCGCACGAGCAGGTGGTCGGCCTCGAGATGTTCAACCGCACCGACGACTACCTCTTCGAGGGCTGGTCCGACGGGCGCAGGTCGCCGCTGGCCGCGTGCCTCGACGCGGGCTGGCGCACCGGGCTCAGCGGCGTGACCGACGAGCACGGCACGGACTGGGGCTTCCCCGAGGGCAAGGGCCGCAGCGGCCTGTGGGTCACCGAGAACACGCGGCAGGGCGTGTTCGAGGCGATGCGCGCCCGGCGCTTCTTCGCCACGCGCCTCTCGGGGCTGCGCCTCGACGCGACCGCGGGGGGCGTGCGCATGGGCGGGACGCTGCCGCTGGCCGCCGGGGACGTGCCGTTCGTGGTGGACGTGGACCGGGGCCCCGACTGGGTGGGCAAGCCGCTGAACATCCAGGTGCTGCGGCCAGGCGGCGACGCGCCGACCGTCGTGGACGTGATCGAGACGCAGGCGGGGAGGATCACGGAGTTCACCGTCCCGCTCGACGTGGAGGACGGCGCGTGGGTCGTGCTGCGCGTCTCCGATCCCGCGCAGGCCAACGGGACGCCGGGACCCGACGGTCACCCGTGCAACGACTGGGGCGTCGCCTACGCGAGCCCGTGGTGGCTCCAGCCGTGAAGGGGTCGGCGGTGAACGGTGCGGTGCCGAACGGTGCGGCGGTGAACGGCGCCGGTCCGAACGGTGCCGTGCCGAACGGCGCGCTCGGCTAGGGAGCGTATCGAGTCGTGATCAATCTGCGGGATTCTCCCTCACGGTGGGGCCTGGACCGGTAGATCTTCTTGCGTGACGCGAGTGCAACTGACGGACGACGAGTGGGAGTTCATCGGGCCGT
>NZ_RBDY01000039.1 GCF_003626575.1 Streptomyces radicis
AGACATCCGTAACTGGATCGCCGCCTGGAACACCGACCCGAAGCCCTATGTCTGGACGAAGAGCGCAGACGAGATCCTCGAACGCCTCGCCAGCTATCTGAACAGAATTCCTGACTCAGGACACTAGACCATCAGTGCTCGTCCGCGGGCCGCGGCTCACGCGTGGGCGTGGGCCGGGCGTCGAGGGCGCGAACGGCCTCGACCAGCGGCGCGAGGACCGGTCGGCGCTCGGCCTCGGCCAGCGCCTCGCTCAGCGCCGCGTCGTTCGTCGGCCGGGCCTTCGCGAGCAGGCGGCGGCCCTCGTCGGTCACATCGGTGTAGATGCCGCGGCGGTCGGTGTGGCACAGGAAGCGGGAGAGCAGGCCGCGGTCCTCGAGGCGGTTGACCAGGCGGGTGGTGGCGCTCTGGCTGAGCGAGAGCGCGTCGGCCAGCTCGTTCATCCTGAAGTGGTCGTTCTCCTCGCCCTCGGGCTGCTGGTCCAGCACGGTCAGCACCGAGAACTCGCGGGCGCTGAGGGCGTGTTCGGCCTGGAGCGCGCGCTCGATGTGGGCCTCGATGCGGTCGTGCAGCGTGCTCAGGGCGCACCAGCTCTGCGCGAGGTCAGGGACGGGACGCGTCATCGCCTCTCCTCCTCTTCCTGTTCCCCGGCTCGGCACCCAGCCTAACGCAAGCGCGCAATAGCCAGCGGTTGCAGATATAGCGCGTGTGCAATTATTGTCGGCGCCGGTAACAACCGCACGCATACAGCTCTGGAGAATCCATGCCCCTCGCGCTGCTGGCGCTCGCCGTCGGCGCCTTCGGGATCGGCACCACGGAGTTCGTGGTGACCGGACTGCTCCCCGAGGTCTCCGACGCCTATGGCGTCTCCATCCCCACCGCGGGCTTCACCGCCTCCGGCTACGCGCTCGGCGTCGTGCTCGGCGCGCCCCTGACGGCCCTCGCCGGGGCGCGGGTGTCACGCAAGCGGATGCTGACGCTGATGATGGTGCTCTTCATCGCGGGGAACGCGCTCTCCGCCGTCGCCCCGGCCTTCGGCGTGCTGCTCGCAGGCCGCGTCGTGGCGTCGCTCGCCCATGGCGCGTTCTTCGGCATCGGCTCGGTCGTGGCCGCCTCGCTGGTGGCGCCCGAGCGGCGGGCCGGTGCGATCGCGTCGATGTTCACGGGCCTGACGGTGGCGAACGTGGTCGGCGTCCCGGCCGGGACCCTGCTCGGGCAGCAGGTCAGCTGGCGGCTGACGTTCGCCGTGATCGCCGTCATCGGGCTGGTCGCGCTCGCCGGGGTGGCCACCCTCGTGCCCGAGGGGGCCGGAGACGCGCCGGGCGGCGAGCGGACCGGCGGCCCCGGCATCCGCGGCGAGCTGGCCGCGTTGCGCAACACCCAGGTGCTGCTGGCCATGGGCATGACCGTGCTCGGCTTCGGCGGCGTCTTCGCGGCGATCACCTACATCGCGCCGATGATGACCGAGGCCGCGGGCTACGCCGAGTCCACCATCACATGGCTGCTCGCCCTGTTCGGCGTCGGGCTCGTGGCGGGGAACCTGGTGGGCGGCCGATACGCGGACCGCGCGCTGATGCCCGTGCTCTGCACGACGCTCACCGCCCTCGCGGTCGCGCTGGCCTCGTTCACCTTCACCGCCCATGACAAGGTCGCGGCGGCGATCACGCTGACGCTGATCGGCGCGTTCGGCTTCGCGACCGTGCCGCCGCTCCAGAAGCGGGTCCTCGACCACGCCGCCGCGGCGCCGACCCTCGCCTCGGCGTTGAACATAGGCGCCTTCAACCTCGGCAACGCCCTCGCCGCCTGGCTCGGCGGCCTGACGCTCACGGCCGGAGCCGGGGTGACCGCACCCAACCTCGTCGGCGCCGCGATGGCGACCGGCGCGCTGATCCTCGCCGCGCTCGCCGCCGCCCTGGAACGCCGCGACCGCGCCTACGCCGGGCGGCGCGTGCGCAGGGTGGTGAGGGCGTCGGACAGGGCGACGTCCAAGTAGCCGATGTCGTCGGTCGCCCGGAGGATGGCGACGCCGCCCGCGAGCGCGGTCAGCACGGCGGTCGCCGCCTGGTCCGGATCCGTCCGCCGGTCGACCTCGCCGGAGTCGCGCACGCGGCGGTCCATCCGGCGAGCGACGAGGTGGCGTTCACACATGGCACGGACGTGGACGGGGGTCGGGTGGGGGCGGCGGTGATCGCTGTCGGCGAATTCCAGCGGCGGGGGCGTTTGCGGGGCGGCTACGGGCTGGACGTCCTCCCGTTCGCCGCCTGCCGGGTGGTCGGTTTCGTGGTGGGTGCGGGTTACTGAGGGCACCTACGGGGGGGAGGGGCGTCGGGTGACCGGCCGTCCCGGTCAACGGGAGCTCTCGTCGCTGGCCGGGACCGTTCGCCGAACGGGCGCGGCCGCGAAAGGTAGTTGGCGGCCGTTTTCCCGGTGGTCGGTTGCGGTGGCGCGCACCCTTCGGGCCTGCCCTGGCCGCCCGAAGCGTTTTCAAGCCTGGCGTCCGATGAGCTGACGTAGCGCGCCGGTGAGCCAGCGCGGGTCGCCCCCTCCGGAAGGTGGGCCCGTCTTTATCCAGCGCCTACCCGAGGAGGGGTGCCCTTCTGACACGCGGCACACTTTGTGTTGAACAGAACGTGCCCCGTTTCAGAAGAGCACCCGGCCTCGCGTAAGCGAGGCATAAAGCCCAGCGGGCCCGCTGAACGACGCGCGCGCCCGCCCCGGACCGGCCCGCTCCCTCAGCTCAACGTGCGCGCGGTGAACGACGAGAGCGGCGGCCAGGGCAGGCCCGAAGGGTGCGCGCCACCTCGGCAGACCACCGGGAAAACGGCCAAAGACCACGGCAAGCGGCCGCGCCCGTCTGGCGAACGGTCCCAGCCGACACAACAGAGGCCGGTGACCGAGACGGCCGCACACCCGACACCCCTCCCCCCGTAGGTGCCCTCAGTAACCCGCACCCCCAGAAACAGACCAACCGGCAGGCGGCGAACGGGAGGACGTCCAGCCCTTAGCCGCCCCCACTCAACAGCCCCGCACCCCCAACAGCCCCGCGACATACCCCTCCAACCGCCGCGCCACCCGCCCCGGCGTGAGATCGGCCCGCCCCAGAGCGCGCCACGACGTGGCGACCCGCTCCGCATCGGGCGCATACGCCAGCGCGTCGAGAAGCCGCCAGTAGCGATGGGTGGCCGGGGGCGCGAGGGTGCCGCCGAGGGCGCGGTAGCGCTCGGTCAGGCGCGTTGCCGCCCGCGAACCATGGAGCAGGGCCAACGCCGTCGCGCAGTGGGCGACATCGAGGTCGGGCGGCCCCCACGACGTTTCCACCCAGTCGACAACCCCCGTGACGCGCGGGCGCGTTCCTTCGCCATCGAAGAGGACGTTGCCGGGGTGGAAGTCCCGGTGGAGGAAGCAACCCTCGTACTGCGGCGGCTCGTTGGCGATCACCTCGATCGCACGGCGCCACACCTCGGGCCTCGTGGTGGCCTCGGGAACCCGGACCCGCTCCGGCGAGGTCCACGCCTGGTAGACGCGCGGGCGAGCGGACGGCGGGACGTTCACCCGGTGGATCGCGAGGAGTTGACGGGCCAGGGGATCGATGCGGGCCTCGTGGTCGGCGTCGTCGAGGCGCACCGCGCCGGGGAGCAACGACATGAGCAGGGACGGGTGTTCGCACTCCGCCGCCACGGGGTCGACGCCGAGGAGGGCCGGGGCAGGAACGTCGTCCACCGTCGCGAGCAGGCGCAACGTGTCGGCCTCGCGGTTCAGCAGCCCCTCGGCATGGGTGACGAAGAACGGGGCGACGAACGTGCGCAGGACGGCGTGGCCCGGCGCGTCCGGGGGGCCTTCGAGACGCAGGCGGCGCATGACGGAAGTCCAACCGCCGTGCAGGCGCTGGCTGTCGACGACGCGGGCGGCGGGGTGGGCGGCGCGTTCCGCCCAGGCCCGCGCCTTCACCCAGCTCAACTCCGGTGCCACCCCCACATGGCGAGCGTAGCCGGGAACCCACCCGCCCCAGCGCGGGCCCCATCGGCCCCCGCCCTCTGACTCCCCGGCGGGCACCGCCCGCCCGGCGGTGGTGTCACACCCCTTTACAGGGGCGTGTCGCCCGACTACGGTCCCGTCTTGGGAGCGCTCCCATGAACGACTCGCCCCCACATCTCCGGCCTGCCACCCCACCTTCCAGCCCCCGCCAGGGTGGCAGGCCGGCCTTAGGCCATCGTCGGATTTGTCCGGTTAATCGGTTTTCTTCGGCTAGCTTGGCCCGGAGGGCGCCCGAGGCACGGCGCCCCGTCGCACGAGCAACCCGAGAGGAAGCCCGCATGGGGCACCAGCACATCACCACCCGCGACAACACCGCGATCCACTACAAGGACTGGGGCAGCGGACGGCCCGTCGTCTTCAGCCACGGCTGGCCGCTCAACGCCGACACCTGGGACATCCAGCTGCGCCTGGTCGCCGAGAACGGCTACCGCGGCATCGCCCACGACCGCCGCGGCCACGGCCGCTCGGGCCAGCCGTGGGACGGCAACGACATGGACACCTACGCCGACGACCTGGCCGAGGTGCTGGAGCAGCTGGACATCCGCGACGCGGTGCTGGTGGGCCACTCCACCGGCGGTGGCGAGGTCGCCCGCTACATCGGGCGGCACGGCACGGACCGGGTGTCGAAGGTCGTGCTGCTCAGCTCGATCCCGCCCCTGATGCTCAAGAACGCGAACAACCCCGAGGGCACCCCGATCGATGTGTTCGATCAGCTCAGGTCACAACTGCTCGCCGACCGGTCGCAGTTCTACAAGGATCTGAGCGCGATGTTCTACGGCGCCAACCGCCCGGGCTCGTCCGTCTCCCAGGGCACGCGTGACGCCTTCTGGCTGATGTCCATGCAGGTGGGGATCAAGGCGGCGTACGACTGCATCAGGCAGTTCTCGGAGACGGACTTCACCGAGGACCTCAAGCGCATCGACGTCCCTGCGCTGATCGCGCAGGGCGACGACGACCAGATCGTGGCCTACGCCGCGGCCTCGCCGAAGACGGCGGAGATCGTGTCCGACGCCACGCTGAAGACGTACCCGGGCGCGCCGCACGGGCTCGTCGGCTCCTACCAGGACGCGTTCAACACCGATCTGATGACGTTCATCAAGAGCTGAGCGGGGCGCCCCCGGGGGCTCGGGCCGGTCAGAGCGCGGGCGCCGCGGCGAGGCGGAACGCCACGCTGCCGAAGCCGACCAGGTCCCCCGGGGCGACCGGCACGCGGTCGGCGACGCGGCGCCCGTTGACCCAGGTGCCGTTCGCGGAGCCGAGGTCGCGCAGCAGCCAGCCGGTGCCGACGCCGTACAGCTCGGCGTGGTGGCGTGAGACGCTCCCGTCGCTCAGCCGCAGGCCGCAGCCCGCCGCGCGGCCTATGGCCAGCGGGGCCGCGCCGCCGGGGTCGGGCAGGACGAGCTCGGGCAGGCCCCTGGACTCCCAGGCGATCCGCAGCCGGTGGCGGAACGTCATGACGCGGGTCATCGAGTCGACGACCCAGCCGGTGCGGGGGCGGGGCCGCGGGGGCTCGTGGCGGTGGGGGAGGTCGCGGACGGCCGCGTACAGCTCGTCGGGCAGGCGGGCCGTCATGACCTGCGCGATCCGGCGCTCGAAGGTGTCCTGGGACACCCGGCCCTCGACCATGCCCTCCCGCAGGACGTCGAGCGCGCGCTCCCGGTCCGCGTCGGAGATCCGCGGAGGAGGAGTGCCGTACTCGACTGAGGCCATGGGGAAATTGTCCGCGACAGTGCGCTTCCCTGTCCAGGTGCGGTCGCGGCGGGGGCAGTTGGGGTCGGGGCGGCCGGGGCCGGGCGGGGCCGGGCGGGGCCGGGGATTATTCGCTTGGCCGCGTCGCGGGGCGCGGGCTAAGGTGCGGCAACGCCCTCGGACGGAGGAAGGAGGCGCTCGCCATGTCTGGTTCCCGTTTCGCGCGCCTCCGCCGCCCCCTCGCCGGGCGTGTTCAGGGCTGACCGGAAGCGCGCACAGCCTTTCGGAAGGTTTCTCTTTCATGACCTCTGAGTTGGTCATTCGCGCCCTTGTCGAGGACGAGGCGCGCGAGGTCTTCACCTCCCTGTCCGACCCAGGGCTCGTGGGCCGCCCGCTGGCCGATCCGCCGTTCAACGCGTACGAGACCCGCGCCGCCGGGGGCGAGTACCGGCCCGACTGGACGTTCGTCGCCGAGCGCGACGGCACGGTGGTGGCGCGGGCGGCGTTCTGGGCGGGCCCCGACGACGACGAGCCGGTGGCGTTGGACTGGTTCGACTTCACCGACCCCGCCGCGGGCGTCGCGCTGCTGCGCGAGGCGCCGCTGCGCGCGGACTACGAGCTGCTGCTGCCGCCCGGCTGGCGGGACTCCCCCGCCGTGCGGGAGGCGGCGAGGGCCCGGGTCGAGGCGGCGACCGAGGCGGGCTGGACGCCGCTGGTCGAGCGCCACCGCTATCTGTGGACGCCGCGGTGCGGCCTGCCCGAGCGGACCGGGCGGCTCGTCCTGCGCCCCGAGCCGGACGACGAGGTGGTGCTCGACGTGCTGCGCCGGGTGCACGGCGACACCCTCGACCAGCACGCCAGGCGGGCCGTCGAGCAGGGCGGCGTGGACCTGGCCGCGCGGGAGGAGATGGACTTCTTCCGCTGGTGTCCCTCGCCGCGTGAGTGGCTGCGGCTGGCGTACACGCCGGGGGGCGAGCTCGTGGGCATCCAGGTGCCCGCCGAGAACATGACCACGCCCGTGGTCGGCTTCATCGGCGTGGTGCCGGAGCAGCGGGGCCACGGATACGGGTACGACCTGCTGGTCGAGTGCACGCGCGACCTGGTGGACCACGGCGCGGAGCGGATCGCGGCGGCCACGGACGTCGGGAACGTCCCGATGGCCAAGGGCTTCGCGCTGGCCGGGTATCCGGTGACCCAGCACCGCTTCCGCATGACCCGGCCAGGAGGCGCCGCGTAGGTCGGAGCCGGGCGGGGCGACGCGCGTCCGTCCCGCCCGGCGTTCTGGCGAACGGTGCTCCGCGCCCCGAGCATGGGTCCATGCTCTTCGACGTGTGGGCACCCTGGGCCCGGCAAGTGACGCTGCACCTGTCGATGCGGCCCGTTCCCATGGAGCGGGATCCGGACCGTGTGGGCTGGTGGGTGGCGGAGGAGGAGGCGGGGCCGGGGGCGCGGTACGGGTTCGCGCTCGACGACGGGCCCGTGCTGCCCGACCCGCGGGCCCGCCGGCTGCCCGAGGGCCCCGAGGGGCCCGCCGCGGTGACCGACCCGGGGGCGTTCCCGTGGCGCCACGACTGGGCGGGGCGTGGGCTGCCCGGTGCGGTGCTGTACGAGACGCACATCGGGACGTTCACGCCCGAGGGCACGTTCGACGCGGCGGCCGGGCGGCTCGGCCATGTCGCGGCGCTCGGGGTCACCCATGTGGAGCTGATGCCGGTGTGCGCCTTCCCGGGGCGGCACGGGTGGGGCTACGACGGGGTCGCGCCGTGGTCGGTGCACGAGCCGTACGGCGGGCCCGAGGGGCTTCAGCGCTTTGTCGACACGGCGCACGGGCACGGGCTCGGGGTCGTCCTCGACGTCGTGCACAACCACCTGGGGCCCTCGGGGAACCGGCTGCCCGAGTTCGGCCCGTACTTCACGGAGGCGCACCACACGCCGTGGGGCGCGGCGGTGAACCTGGACGAGCACGGCTCGGACGAGGTGCGCGCGTACTTCGTCGGCAGCGCCCTCGCGTTCCTGCGGGACTACCGCGTCGACGGGCTGCGGCTCGACGCGGTGCACGCGCTCGTCGACAACCGCGCCGAGCATGTGCTCGCCCAGCTCTCCGCCGAAGTGGACGCGCTGTCCGAGGAGTTGGGGCGCCCGCTGTTCCTGATCGGCGAGTCGGACCGCAACGACCCGCGCACCACCGCGCCCCGCGCGTGCCACGGCCACGGGCTGCACGCGCAGTGGAACGACGACTTCCACCACGCCCTGCACTGCGCGGTGACCGGCGAGTCGCAGGGCTACTACGCGGACTTCGCGCGGGCCCCGCTCGCGACCCTGGCGAAGACGCTGGAGCGGGGGTTCTTCCACGACGGCGGGTACTCGGCGTTCCGCGGCAGGCGGCACGGCAGGCCGTTCGACCGCGCCGCGACGCCCGCGCACCGGCTGCTCGGCTACGCGCAGACGCACGACCAGGTCGGCAACCGTGCCCTCGGCGACCGCGTCGCGACGCTCGCCGGGGAGGAAGGGTCGGCGATCGCGGCGGCGCTCGTGCTGTGCGGGCCCTTCACGCCGATGCTGTTCATGGGCGAGGAGTGGGGGGCGGTGACGCCCTGGCAGTACTTCACCGACCACCAGGACCCCGAGCTGGCCGAGGCGGTGCGCAACGGGCGGCGGCGGGAGTTCGGCGCGCACGGCTGGCCCGCCGAGGAGATCCCCGACCCGCAGGACCCGGCGACGCGTGACCGCTCGTGCCTCGACTGGTCGCGGGTGGACGGCGGTGCCGGGACCGAGGGGGACGAGCCGTGGCTGCTCGGCTGGTGCCGACGGCTGATCGCGATCCGGCACGCGCACCTGCCGCCCGGGCTGACGCTCGCCGATGTGCGGGCGCTCGCGGACGACGCCGCCGGGTGGCTCGTGGTGCACAACGGCCCGCTGACCGTCGCCGTGCACGTGGGCGAGGGCGGCGAGGCCGTCGTTCCGCTGGGGGACGGCGCGTTCGAGAGGCTGGCGACCACCCACCGCTGCCCGCCGCCCGAAGGCTCGGGGGTGCTGCGGCTCCCGCCGCGCGCGGCGGCCGTGCTGCGCCGCGTCGCGGAGTGAGGGAGTGTGGGCGGCATGAGCGATCCACTCCCCCAGCAGCCGGTGGCGGCCACGCTCGAGCCGACGGGCGAGGGCCGGTGGGCGCTGGCGCTCGAGCGCGAGCTGTCGAGCACGGCGGAGGGGGCTTGGGCGGCGCTCACCGAGGCGGAGTGGGTCGCCCGGTGGGCGCCCTACACGCCGGGCCGCGACCTGGACTCCCCAGGGCCCGTCGCCATGCCCGAGACGG
Organism: Streptomyces radicis; assembly: GCF_003626575.1. Lineage (GTDB taxonomy): Bacteria > Actinomycetota > Actinomycetes > Streptomycetales > Streptomycetaceae > Streptomyces > Streptomyces radicis. The sequence goes on from NZ_RBDY01000039.1 coordinate 9,032, forward strand.
ACCCGGCGGATCCCGCGCCACAGGGGGCGGTGCTCGCGGTCGCGCCGCCGCGGCTGCTGACGCTCGCGTGGTACGGGGACGAGCTGCGGTTCGCGCTGACGCCCGCCGACACGGGGACCCGGCTGCGGCTCACGCACGTGTTCGGCGACGGGACGCGGGCCGCCGAGTTCGCCGCCGGATGGCACCTGTGCCTGGCCGCGCTGACCGGCTCGTTGGAGGGCAGGGCGGTGCCGCGGGTGGTGGGCGAGGCGGCGCGGGCACACGGCTTCGACCGGCTGCGCGACCAGTACGCCGATCTTCTCGGTGCGCCCTGACGCCCGAGGTGAGCCGCCGCGTGGGACCTTCCGTACGCTGTGCGCCATGGATGACGTGCTGGTGATCGGCGGCTCGGGAGTGGACACGATCGTCCGCGTCGAGCGCCTCGAAGTGCCGGATCAGGACCTGCTGCACGTGGAGCCGGTGTACGACTACGTGGCCCACTCGGGGACGGGGTACGCGCTGGGCTTCCACGCCCTGGGGCGGCGGACGACGTTTGTCGACTACCTGGGCGACGACCCGCAGGGCGGGCTGCTCAGAGCGCGGTTCCGGGGCGCGGGCGTGGCGTTCGAGACGCTGCCCGCGCCGAACGGGACGCCCCGCAGCGTCAACCTGGTCGACGCGGAGGGGCGGCGTTTCTCCTTCTACGACGGGCGGCACCCGGCCGATCTGCTGCTGCCCCCCGAGTTCGTGCTGCCGCGGGTGGAGCGGGCGCGCCATGTACACCTGTCGCGCGCGCACTTCACGCGCGACCTGCTTGACGAGCTGGAACGACGCGGGGTGCCGACGTCGACGGATCTGCACGCGTGGGACGGCGATGACCCTTCGGCGGCGCCGTGGGCGTTCGGCACGGACTTCGTGTTCCTGTCGGCGGCCGGGATCCAGGGGCGGGTGCCCGAGGTGCTACGGATGATCCTGGCCAAGGGGCGGGCGCGGGTCGCGGTGGCGACGGACGGGTCACGCGGCTGCCACGTGCTGGCGCGGGACGGCGGCGAGGTCAGGCACTACCCGGCCGTGACGCCGCCCTCACCCGTGGTGGACAGCAACGGGGCGGGCGACGCGTTCGCCACGGCGTTCCTGCACACGTGGCTCGGGAGCGGTCCCGACGCCGATCTCGACCAGTGCGCGCTGGCCGGTCTCGTGGCGGGGGCGTTCGCGTGCACCCACCACGGCACGGCCGAGCGGCACATCACCGCCGCGGAGCTGGCCGCGGCGGTGGACGAGATCAGGCGGCAGGGTCCGCCGGATCCAGCCGGATGGCGATGGAGTTGATGCAGTACCGCAGGTCGGTGGGGGTGTCGTAGCCCTCGCCCGCGAACACGTGGCCGAGGTGCGAGCCGCACGTCGCGCACAGCACCTCGGTCCTCGGGCGCCCCGGCAGCGAGTGGTCCTCGCGGGTCTCCACGGCGTCGCTGTCCTTGGGGTCGAAGAACGAAGGCCAGCCGCAGTGCGACTCGAACTTGGCCGCCGAGCGGAACAGCTCGGCGCCACAGGCGCGGCAGTGGTACGCGCCCTCGGTCTTGGTGTCGGTGTACTCGCCCGTGAAGGCGGGCTCGGTCCCGGCCTGGCGCAGCACCCGGTACTCCTCGGGGGTCAGCTGCTCCCGCCACTGCTCATCGGTCCTGTCGACCTCGTATGCCATGGTGCTTTCCGTCTCCTTCGAAGGTCACCTGGTCCGTGTCGCCCGCGTCCGGTCAGCCGGAGAGCCGGGCGAGGATCTTGGGGCCGAGCTCGGTGACATCGCCCGCGCCCATGGTGAGAACGAGATCCCCCGGCCCGGCGATTCCCGCGACGACGTCGGGGACGGCGTCCTTGTGCGGCTCGGGGGTCACATCGGCCCCGTGGGCGCGGGCGGCGTCGACGATCACCTGGCTGGTGACGCCGGGGATGGGGTCCTCGCGGGCGGGATAGATGTCGAGGACGACGCACGCGTCGGCCAGCGCGAGGGCCTGGCCCATCTCGGCGCCCAACTCACGGGTCCTGCTGAAGAGATGCGGCTGGAAGACGACCAGCAGCCGCCCGCCGTCCGCGCCGCCGCGGATGGCCTCGAGGTCGGCGGCCATCTCCGTGGGGTGGTGGGCGTAGCTGTCGATGATCCGCACGCCGCGGGCCTCTCCCTGGAGGGTGAGGCGGCGGCGGGCGCCGGTGTAGGTGCCGAGCGCGGTGGCCAGCGCGTCCGCGGGGACCCCGGCGGCGACGCCCGCGGCGAGGGCGGCGACGGCGTTGTACGCGTAGTGGCGCCCCGGAACGGAGACGCGGAACGCGATCTCGCGGCGGCCCCCGCCGTCCCGCCCGTCGAGGGACACGGTGACGCGGCTGGTCAGCCCGTCCGGCTCGAGCGCCGTGACCCGCACGTCCGCGTCCGGCGCCTCGCCATAGGTCACGATCGCCGGCCCCTCGCGCCCCGCGAGGCGGGCGGTCAGGGTGCGGGCGCCGTCCTGGTCCGCGTTGACCACCAGGGTGCCGCCGGGGACGATCCGGTCGGCGAACGTCTCGAACGAGGCGTGGATCTCGTCGAGCGACGCGTAGGTGGCGTGGTGGTCGAGCTCGACGTTGAGGACGATCGCCACCTCGGGCCTGTACCGGTGGAAGCTGCGGTCGCTCTCGTCCGCCTCGGCCACGAACAGGTCGCCTTCGCCCGACTCGGCGTTGGAGCCTGGCGAGTCGAGGTCGCCGCCGATGGCGTACGAGGGCGCGAGCCCCAGCGCGGTCAGGCCGACGGCCAGCATCGACGTGGTGGTCGTCTTGCCGTGGGTGCCCGCGACGGCGATGGTCCGCAGCCCCTCCATCAGGGCGGCGAGGGCCTCGGAGCGGTGGACGACGGGGATGCCGCGGGCGTGGGCCTCGGTCAGCTCGGGGTTGTCCTGGCGGATGGCGCTCGAGACGACCACGGCGGTGGCGTCGGGGGCGAGGTGCCCGGTGGCGTGGCCGATGTGGACGGTGGCGCCGATGGCGCGCAACGCGGCGGCGGTTTCGGAGTCCTTCGCGTCGCTGCCCGCGACCCGCGCGCCGCGGCGGGTGAGGATCTTGGCGATGCCCGACATGCCGGCGCCGCCGATGCCGATGAAGTGGGGCCGTTCCATGGCGGGCGGGATCGCCGGTGTCATGCGTGTGTCTCCCTGCTGCTCGACGCGCTGCTTGTCGTGCCGCGGTACGTCCCGCTGGACGTGCGGTCGCGAGGGGACGATTGTCGCACCCGGCTCACTCCGCGTGCGCGAACAGCTTGAGCACGGGGACGCCGACCTTGTGCCTGGCCCTGGACGCCCAGTCGCGGTGGAACAGCTCCTCCACGTAGTGCGGCGCGGTCAGCACCACGACCTCGTCGGCCTCGGTCTCGCGGACCACGGACGTCAGCACGTCGATCGGGTGCTCATCGACCACCCGTCCGACGGCGTCGGCGCCGGTGGCGCGCAGCGCGGAGAGGGAGACCTCGAGGGCGTGGTGGGCGGGTCGGAGCGCGTCCTGGCCCTCCGGTACGTCGCTCTCGCGCACGGCGTCCCCCAGCTCCCCGAGCGCCACGTCGTCGAGCGCCCGCAGCAGCCGGTCCTGTTCGCCTCTCGGCTGCATCAGCACCACGAACGACAGCGACTCCTCGCCGTGCAGCGTGGTCACCAGCTCGACGTCGGTGGGCACCATGGGCTTTTCGATCATGAGGACAGTCGTGATCATGGGGAGCGCCCTTCGTCGCGGCCGGGTCCCGCGCCGCCCGGCAGAAACCATCCTTCCCCGTGGGCGCACGGGACGTTGCGCCTTTTCAGTCTGCCCACACCAGGATAAGCGGAACGTCACATTCCGCAGATTGTCGGACGCGGCTCGTCAGAGGCGGCGGTAGCGGCCGAAGAGGAAGCCCGCGTCCTCGAGCAGATCGGTCAGCGCGAACTCCCGGGGATCGGCGAGCTCGGGGCCGCTCATGACGCGGGGCGCGGTGCCCACGGTGACGCGCGGCGCCGTGGTCAGACACAGCTCGTCCACCACGCCGGCGGCGGCGAGTTGACCCAGCAGCCGGGGGCCGCCCTCGGTGAGCATCCGCGTGAGGCCCAGCCCCGCGAGGGCGGGCTTGACGCGGGTCGGGTCCACCATCGCCTCGTCACCCGCGGTGACCACCTCGGCGCCCGCGGCGCGGGCGGCGGCGAGACCGGCGTGCGGGGCCTTGGCGCCCGTGATCACCAGGGTCGGCACCAGCGGATCGGTGAACAGCGGCAGCGAGAAGTCCAGGTGCAGGCTGGCGCTGACGACGGCGATCGCGGGCGCCTCGGTCTGCCCCGCCGCGAGCCGGCGCTCGACGAACTCCGCACGCCGGCGCGCGGGCCGGTAACGCTCCTCCCGCACGGTCTCCGCGCCCACGAGCACCACGTCGGCCAGGGCCCGCAGCACGCCGAAGACGCGCATGTCGGCCGGGCCGGAGAGCGGCTTGGAACGCCCCCCGTGATGGGCGGCCCCGTCGGCCGACGACACCATGTTGGCGCGCAGCCAGCCGGTGCCCGTGGGCTGGTCGGCGGGGTAGGCGTAGGCGTCGGCGAGCTCATCGAGGTCCCACTCGCGGTCGTCGGGCGCCGCGGCCCCGGCGGGTCCTGGTGGAGGGGACAGCGGGGGGAACAGGCGTCGCATGAGGCGCAGTGTGGCACACGGGGGCGTGCGCGGCCCGTTCACGCGGGGCGCTCGGGACGACGGGCTCGGGCGTGGCGCGTACAGTGGGAAAACGTGTCTTCCCCCGCCTCGGCCACCCCTTCGGGCACCCCCGTCTCGCTGAGCGGGCGCGAGCCCGGGGTCGCGCCCGAGCGCCTGGTGGGCGAGCTGGTGCCGCCGCCCCGCTTCGACGGGGCGCGTTTCGACACCTATGTCCCCGACCCCGCGCGGCCGAGCCAGCACGCGGCGATGAAGGCGCTCAACGAGTTCGCGGCCGGGCTCGGCGACGAGCCGGCGGGGCGCGGCGGACGGCGGGCGCTGTGGCCGCCGCGGGCCAGGCGTCGGCAACGTGACCCCGAGCCGCGGGGCGTCTACCTGGACGGCGGCTTCGGCGTCGGCAAGACGCACCTGCTCGCCTCGCTGTGGCACGCGGCCCCGGTGCCGCCAGGGCGGAAGGCGTTCTGCACGTTCGTCGAGCTGACGCACCTCGTCGGCGCGCTGGGCTTCCAGGGGGCGGTGGCCGCGCTCGCGGGGCATCGGCTGCTGTGCGTGGACGAGTTCGAGCTCGACGACCCCGGCGACACCGTGCTGGTCTCCTCGCTGCTCGGCCGCCTCGTGGTGGAGGGCGTCGCGCTGGCCGCGACGTCGAACACCCTGCCGGGGCGGCTGGGCGAGGGGCGCTTCGCGGCGGCCGACTTCCTGCGGGAGATCCAGGGGCTCGCCGCGCACTTCCGCGCGCTGCGCGTGGACGGCGAGGACTACCGGCACCGCGGCCTGCCATCGGCGCCGCCCCCGCCCGACGAGGCCGAGGTCAGGCGCGCGGCCGGGGCGATCCCCCGCGCCTCGCTCGACGACTTCGGCACGCTGCTCGGCCACCTGGCCCGGGTGCATCCGAGCCGTTACGGGGCGCTGTGCGACGGGGTGGAGGCCGTGTGCCTGACCGGCGTGCGCCCTGTCCCCGACCAGGCGGCGGCGCTGCGGCTCGTGGTGCTCGCCGACCGGCTCTACGACCGCGAGCTGCCGGTGCGGGCGTCTGGCGTGCCGTTCGACCAGCTGTTCGGCGAGGAGATGCTGAAGGGCGGCTACCGCAAGAAGTACTTCCGCGCGATCTCGCGGCTCACGGCGCTCGCGCGCGAGGGGGCGGAGCGGGCGCGCCAGGGGCCTGGCCCTGGGGCCTGAGTGGCGGGCGGCGCACGGCGGGACCATCATCGGGGGATGGGGAGCGACGAGGCGACACCGGACGACCTGTCCCTGCGGGCGCTGCTGCGGTGCCAGCCCGGCGAGGCGGCGGACCTGGCGGGGAAGGCGACGGACGGCACTCCGGGGTTCGAGGGGAAGAAGAAGCGGGCGGTCGCGGAGACGGCCACGATGGGCAAGGAGCTGGCCCGCCTCCAGGAGCAGCTGTACGCGGCGGGCTCGGCGGGCGACCGGCGCAGGCTGCTGCTTGTCCTCCAGGGCATGGACACCTCGGGCAAGGGCGGCACGGTCAAGCACGTGGTCGCGCACTTCAACCCCGCCGGGTGCCGCATCAGGGCGTTCAAGGCGCCGAGCGAGCAGGAGCGCGCGCAGCACTTCCTGTGGCGCGTGGACGCGGCGCTGCCGCAGGCGGGCGAGATCGGCATCTTCGACCGCTCGCACTACGAGGACGTGCTGGTCGCCCGCGTGCACGGCCTGGTGCCCGAGGCGATCTGGGCGCGGCGGTACGACGAGATCAACGCGTGGGAGCGCATGCTCGTCGACGACGGCGTGACGGCGGTGAAGGTGTTCCTGCACATCGGCAGGGACGAGCAGCGCGAACGCCTCCTGTCGCGCCTCGACGAGCCGCGCAAGCACTGGAAGTTCAACGCGCGGGACATCGCCGAGCGCGCCCTGTGGTCGGACTACCAGGAGGCGTACGCGGCGGTCCTGACCCGCTGTTCGACGCCCGCGGCCGCCTGGTACGTGGTCCCGGCCGACCGCAAGTGGTACCGCAACTGGGCGGTGAGCCGCCTGCTGCTCGAGCACCTGCGGGAGCTCGACCCCGCGTACCCCCCGGGCGACATCGACGCGGCGGGCTGCCGGGCGGCGTTGCTGGCGGACTGAGCTCGGTGCTTGCGCAGCCGAGCCGTTGTGCGGTGCGGGTGGTGACGCGCCTACGGCGCCTCGCGGCAACGGTCGCTCCCGCGACCAGGGTTGCCCCCGGAGGGCCCCTTTCCGGGCTCGAACCTCAGAAGCAGCTCTGAACCAGGCCATGTGGGGTTCCCGTCCTCCGACCCGGGAGACGACACTCTCACGGGACGGACACGGGGAGGCGCGCATGGGGAGGTTGGGGACGGGCATCGGCTGGCGTCCCGACATCGCGGACGGCATCGAGGAGTTGCCCGGCGTCGAGTGGGTCGAGGTGGTCGCGGAGAACGTGTGCGCCGACCGCCTGCCCGAGGGGCTCGAGCGGCTGCGCCGCCGGGGCACGACGGTCGTGCCGCACGGGGTCTCGCTGGGTCTTGGCGGGGCCGAACGGCCCTCGCCGCGGCGGCTCGTCGAGCTGGCGCACGTGGCGGAGGCGCTGGACGCGCCGCTGGTGACCGAGCACATCGCGTTCGTGCGGGCGGGGGGCGCGCTCACCGGCACGCCCGCGCTCGAGGCCGGGCACCTGCTGCCCGTGCCGCGCACGAGGGACGCGCTCGACGTGTTGTGCGCGAACGTGAGGATCGCGCAGGACGCGTTGCCCGTACCGCTGGCGCTGGAGAACATCGCGGCGCTGTTCGGCTGGCCCGACGACGAGCTGACGGAGGGGCAGTTCCTGGCCGAGCTGGTGGAGCGCACGGGCGTCGGGCTGCTGATCGACGTGGCCAACCTGCACACCAACCACGTCAACCGGGGCGAGGATCCGGCCGAGGCACTGGACGCGCTGCCGCTCGACGCGCTGGCGTATGTGCACGTGGCCGGGGGCGTCGAACGGGACGGGGTGTGGCACGACAGCCACGCGCACCCCGTGCCGCCGCAGGTGCTCGCCGTGCTCGAGCGGCTGTGTGACCGGGTGGCGCCACCGGGTGTACTGCTCGAGCGGGACGAGGCGTTCCCGCCGGTGGCCGAGCTGGCGGCCGAGCTGGCCGCGATCAGGGCCGTGACCGAGGGCGTGCGCCATGGCTGAGCGCGAGAGCGGCACCGCGACGGACGAGGCGGCGACGGACGTCGATGCGGCCAGGCTCAGGCTGGCGCGCGCGCAGGCCGCGTTGCTCACCGCGCTCACGGCGGACGGCCCGGTGCCCGAAGGCTTCGACCCGCGGCGGATACGGATCCAGCGGCAGGCCCTCGCGGCCAAGCGCGTCGGGGTCCTGGCCAGGATCGCGCCCGAGCTGCCGGAGATCATGGGCGAGGGCTACCGGGCCGCGGCGCTCGCCTACGCTGATGCGACGCCGCTGACCGGCGGCTACCGGGACGACGCCATCGGTCTCGCGCGCCACCTGCTGGCCGGGGACCGGGTACCGCCGGGGCCAGCCAGGCGGCGGCTCGAACGGTGGCTGCGCGAACGCGCGGACCGCCCCGCGCGGACCGGCCGCCTCGCGCGGCTGCTGCGCGGCCGGGGATGAAGAGGTCAGGGACGAAGGGGGACCGATCATGACCGTGCTGATAACGGTGGCCTGCGCTGCCGTGCCGCTCGCGCTGCTGCACCTGCTGTACCGCAGGCTCAGGCTGAGCCGACTGCCGGGCGCCACGGGGGACATGTCGTACACGCTCTACGAGGCGGCGTTCCTCTCCGGCGGGCCCGCGCGGGTGGCGGACACCGTCATCTGTGTGATGCGGGACAAGAAGCGGATCACCGTCAAGGGCGGCACCGTGCGCGTCGGGCAGCCGATCGCCGACGACGACCTGGAACGCCAGCTGCTGACCGTGTGCTCGGACTGGAAGGTGCCGCTCAAGACCGTGCGCTCCGCGCTCATTTACAGCCCACCGGTGCAGCGGGTCGGCGACCGGCTGAGCGAGCGGGGGCTGATGTGGCCGCCCCAGCTGTGGCGACCATGGCGCCGCGCGGCGCGGATCAACATGTTCGTGGCGATCGACGGGCTGTTCATCGGGGCGCTCGGGCTGATCTTCTCCGACTCGCCGCTCACGCTGTGGCTGCTGATCGGCTCGGGGCTGGCGCTCGGCATCGGCACCACGCTGGCGCCCAGGCTCCTCGACAGCGGCCGCCTCACGGACAGCGGGCGCGCGCTGCTGGTGGAGATGCGGCGCGGTGAGCCGTTCCCCGGAGGCGGCATGGCGGGCCTGATGGCCGTCGGCGGCACCGTGGCGCTGACGGACGCGGCGCTGCGGGCCCAGCTGGCCAACCCGGCCGCGGCCGCCCCCATCCCCGCCTCGAGCAGCGCGTCGAGCACCGCCTCCTGGGGTGGCGGCTGCGGGGGCGGTGGCTTCGGCCACGACGGCGGAGGCGGGAGCGACGGCGGCGGAGGCGGGGGCAGCAGCTGCGGAGGGGGCGGCTGCGGAGGAGGCGGCGGCAGCTGAGCCGACGGGGCCCAGGCGTTCAGGCGAGGCCCGCGATCAGCTCGGCGACGGGGCGGCGGCGGCCGGTGAAGAACGGGACTTCCTCCCGCACGTGCCGCCGCGCCTCGGAGCCCCGCAGGTGCCGCATCAGGTCCACGATGCGGTGCAGCTCGTCCGCCTCGAACGCCAGGATCCACTCGTAGTCGCCGAGCGAGAACGACGCCACGGTGTTCGCCCTGACGTCGGGGTAGCCGCGGGCCATCCTGCCGTGGTCGGCGAGCATCCTGCGGCGGTCCTCGTCGGGCAGCAGATACCACTCGTAGGACCGCACGAACGGGTAGACGCTCACATAGTCGCGCGGCGTCTCGTCGGCGAGGAACGCCGGGATGTGCGACTTGTTGAACTCCGCGGGCCGGTGCAGGGCCATGTTCGACCAGACCGGCGTGAGGGCGCGGCCGAGGCGTGTGCGGCGGAAGCGGTTGTACGCCTCCTGGAGCGCGTCGGCCGTGGCCGCGTGCCACCAGATCATGAGGTCGGCGTCGGCGCGCAGCCCCGAGACGTCGTAGGTGCCGCGCACGGTGACGTCCTTGGCCGCCAACTGCGCGAACAGGTCGGTCACTTCCTCCGAGAACCCCACGCGGTCATCGGGCAGCGGCTCCCGCAGCCCGAAGACCGACCAGAGGGTGTAGCGGATCGTCTCGTTGAGCTCCGTGGCGCGCTTGCCGACGGACTTCTCGGGTACGGCTGTCATGCGGCTATTCTCCCGCCTCGTCCTGGCCCGCCGCCGCCAGGGTGGGGCATGGCCGTGAGCGCCCGCGTCAGTCGGCGGGCGCGATCGGCAGCGCGCGCAGCAGGTCAGTGACGGCGGCGGTGGCGCCGGCGACGCACGCCGGGATGCCGACGCCGTCGTACGCCGCGCCGCACAGGCGCACCTCGGGCAGCGAGGCCAGGAAGCTGCGGGCCCTGGCGACGCGCGCGGCGTGGCCCACCGTGTACTGGGGCAGCGCGTCCCGCCACCGGGTGACCAGCGCGTCCACCGGCTTGGTGGGCAGGCCCGCCGCGTCGACGAGGTCGTCGAGGGCGGCGCCGATCAGATCGGCGTCGTCCCAGCCCAGCGGGCCGTCATCGCCATGGCGCCCGATCGAGGCGCGCAGGACGAAGAGGTCGGGGTCGGCGGCGGCCGCCCAGTCCCACTTGCCGCTGGTGAACGTCGCCGCCTTGATCGTCCGCCCGTCCACCGCGGGCACGAGGAAGCCGCTGCCGCGCGGCAGCCTGCCCAGGTCGGCGCGGCGGAACGCCAGGGTGACGATCGCCATGGACGCGTACTCGACGCCCGCGAGCTCGCGCGCCGCGGCGGGCGCCTCGGCGGCGAGCAGCCGGGCCGCGGCCCCCGCGGGGGTGGCCAGGACGACGCCGTCGGCCGCGAGGGAACGCCCGTCACCGAGCGCCGCCGCGAAGCCGCGGGCCGTGCGGCGCAGCCCGGTCACCGCGACCCCGGTCTCGAGCGAGGCGCCCTTGGCGCGGCAGTCGGCGGCGACCGCGTCGGCCAGCGTGCCGATGCCGCCGTCGATGCCGGTGAACACCGGGCCGCCGGGCGCCCGTTCGGCCCCCTGCCGCTGCACGGCCCGCACGGCGGCGAGCAGCGAGTCGTGCTCGCGGGCGGCCTCCCAGAGCTTGGGCACGGCCGAGCGCAGCGAGATGCGGTAGGCGTCGCCCGCGTAGACGCCGCCGAGCAGCGGCTCGATCAGGCGGTCCACGACCTCGTGGCCCATGCGTTCGGCGACGAGCTCGCCGACCGCCGCGTCCTCGCCGACCTCGAGCGGGGGCAGCTCGGCGTCACGGGCGATCTGGGCGAGGCCCGCGTCGGAGAGGACCCCGGCGAGCGAGGCGGCCGTCGCGGGGACGCCCATGACATGGCCCTGCGGCATGGGCCGCAGCGCGCCCCTGGTCCAGATGGCGGCGCTCGTCACGGCGGGCGGGCGCAACGACTCGTCGAGTCCGACGGCGCGGGCCAGCTCGACGGCCTCGGGGCGCAGGGCCAGGATCGACTCCGCGCCCAGGTCCACGCGGGCCCCGGCGACGTGCCCGGTGCGCAGCTTGCCGCCGAACCGGTCTGAGCTCTCCAGCACGGTGACGCGGAGCCCGGCGGCCAGCAGCCGGTGGGCGGCGGCCAGCCCGGCGATGCCACCGCCGACGACGATCACATGCATGGGTGCACCTCGGGGCTGGTCAGCGGGCGGTCCGCTCGTGGACGTAGGCGACGAGCCGGGTGAGGGCGTCGGGGTCGGTGTCGGGCAGAACGCCATGGCCGAGGTTGAAGATGTGCCCCGGCAGATCGGCCGCCGCGTCGAGAACGCGCCCCGCCTCCTCCTCGACGACCTGCGGCGGGGCGAACAGGACGGCCGGGTCCAGGTTCCCCTGGAGGGCCATGCCCGGGCCGACGCGGCGGGCGGCCTCGTCGAGCGGAACGCGCCAGTCCACGCCGACGACGTCCGCGCCCGCCTCGCCGAGCAGCCCGAGCAACTCGCCGGTGCCGACGCCGAAGTGGATCCGGGGCACGCCGTGGTGGGCGACGGACGCGAGCACCTTCGACGAGGCGGGCAGGACCGCGCGCCGGTAGTCGGCGGGAGCCAGCGCGCCGACCCACGAGTCGAACAGCTGCACCGCGGACGCGCCCGCCTCGATCTGCACGGAGAGGAAGGTGGCGGTGATGTCCGCGAGCCGGTCGAGCAGGTCGGCCCAGAGCCCGGGGTCCCCGTACATCAGGGCCTTGGTGTGCTCGTGGTTGCGCGAGGGACCACCCTCGACCAGGTAGCTGGCCAGGGTGAACGGGGCGCCCGCGAAGCCGATCAGCGGCGTCTCGCCCAGCTCCGCGGTGACCATGCGGACGGCCTCGGTGATGTACCCGATGTCGTCGGGCTCGAGGGGCCGCAGCCGCTCCAGGTCCGCGCGCCCGCGGATCGGCTCGGCGACGACGGGCCCCACGCCCGGCTTGATGTCGAGGTCGAGGCCGATGGCCTTGAGCGGGACGACGATGTCGCTGAAGTAGACGGCCGCGTCGACGTTGTGGCGGCGGACGGGCTGGAGCGTGATCTCGGTGACCAACTCGGGGCGCGTACAGGAGTCGAGCATCGCGATTCCCTGTCGCGCCTTGCGGTACTCGGGCAGGGAGCGCCCGGCCTGGCGCATGAACCAGACGGGGGTGTGCGGCACCGGTTCGCGGCGGCAGGCCCGCAGGAAGGGGGAGTCGGTCACAGTCACACACAGAAGTCTCCCATGGCCCGTCGAATGACCGGCGCCCCCGGGTGTGGCTCCCGCCGGGCGGACACGCGGGCGCCTAGGGTTACCGGCCATGGCAGCGTCTCGCACCCACCAGGCGGAGGAGTCCGGAGATATGACCGACCCCGACGCGGGGGTCCCCCTTCCCTTCCGGCAGGCGGTCACCGCGCTCGGCGGGGCGCACCCGCGCCCGGAGGTGGCGCTGTCACCGCTGCCCGCGCCGCGCCGCCTCGCGCCCTTCGCGCACGCGCTGGGCGCGGCCGTGGTCGTGGACGGCGACGAGCTGGCGGACGGCCGCTTCGTCCTGCTGCACGACCCGGGGGGCGACGCCTCGTGGCAGGGGGAGTTCCGCGTGGTCACGCTGGCGCGGGCCGATCTCGACCCGGAGCTGGCGACGGATCCGCTGCTGCCCGAGGTGGCCTGGTCATGGCTGACGGAGGCGCTCGACGGCCGCGGCCTCGCCCACCGGGAGGCCAACGGCACGGTGACCAGGGCGGGTTCCAGCTTCTTCGGGGGCCTTGGCGACCAGCCGCCCCGGGCGGAGCTGGAGCTGCGGGCCTCCTGGACACCGGGGGACCCCACCGAGGTGGGGGCGCACCTGCTGGCGTGGTGCGGGCTGCTCGCGCAGTGCGCGGGGCTGCCGCCCGAGACGAGCGGCCCCGCCGTGACCGCGCTGCCCCGCCGCCGCGGCCCGCGCCCCGTCTGAACGCGTCCGGTCCCGTGTGGTCCCGACCGGTCCCGACCGGTCGTCGAGGGCCGCGCGGGACGCGCTTTTCTGTCCGGCCTTGATGAACGATCAGGACATCATGGGCCGAAGGGGAAATCTCGCGGTGTGATGTCACGGCATCACACGCCTGATTCCCGGGGGGTTTTCGTGCTCCGAAGCGCTTCCGAGCGGCGTTCGAGTGGCGTCGAATCGATCCATGTTGTCCAGGTTTCGATGTCGTCGCAGGTCACGGCTGTATCTCTCTTTTTTTATATGCCGGATCACCGGTTCGTGATCATTCCCTAAAGGCGTCGGGACTTCGTGCCGAAGGAGTCAGTGACCCTTCCATCCGGATCGCCCCGACTCCTCCCCCGGAGTCGGTTCCGTCCGTCCCCCATCCCACCCGGGAGGCCCGGTGTCTGTTCTTCTTGAGCACCCCACAAGCCTCGTCGCCTACCGCCCCAACAAGCCCACCGCCATGGTCGTCGTGGCCGACCCCCGGGTCCGTTCCACCGTGACCCGCCATCTGTGGGCCCTCGGCGTGCGGGATGTGATCGAGGCGTCGTCCATCGCCGAGGCGCGGCCCCGCGTCGCGAATCCTCGGGACATCTGCGTGGCCGACGTCCATCTCCCCGACGGCTCGGGGCTGACCCTGCTGTCGGAGACCAGGGCGGCGGGCTGGCCCAACGGCCTGGCGCTCTCCGCCGCCGACGACATCGGCGCCGTCCGCAACGCCCTGGCCGGTGGCGTCAAGGGCTACGTCGTCACCGGCACCCGCAACAACCTCGGTCCACCCACCCGGCACGGCGCCGCGCACATCGGCGCCGCGTCCCGGATGCACCGCCGCCAGCCGGGCGGCCCGGCCCACCAGGGCGGATACCGGGAGCTCTCGGGGCGCGAGGTCGAGGTGCTGCGCCTGGTGGCCGAGGGCCAGTCCAACAAGGCGATCGGCGTCTCCATGGGGCTCTCCGCCCTCACCGTCAAGAGCCACCTGGCCCGCATCGCCCGCAAGCTGGGCACGGGCGACCGCGCCGGCATGGTCGCCGTCGCACTGCGCACCGGCATCATCCACTGAGGAATCCACCGAGAAACCCATCGAGAAACGATCGAGAACCCCTCGAGCCCCGTCCCCTGAGCCCCGTCCTCCTCCACCGGGCTCGGCCACGCCCCCGGTGCCCGCTTCGCGCGGGTACCGGGGGTTTGTGGTGTCAGGGCACGGGCGTGCCGCGTGACCCCGACATCACCCCAGGTCACATGTGTGAGCCCAACAGTTACCCTTGACAGGTGACCGACGCCCAGCAAACCGCCGAAGCAGTCACCGGAGTCGTTACCCCCGAGCCGTCGGGTCCGGCGCCGGTCCCCCTGCTGGCTCCGCGGGAGGGCGTACCGCCGGTCACCGCGGACGTCGAGACGCTCCAGGCCGTGGTCGAGGCGTTCGCCGCGGGGCGGGGCCCGGTCGCGGTCGACGCGGAGCGCGCCTCGGGCTACCGGTACGGGCAGCGGGCGTATCTGGTGCAGCTGAGACGCGAGGGGGCGGGGACGGCGCTGATCGATCCCGTCGCCTGCCCCGACCTGTCGGCGCTCGGGCGGGTGCTGGCCGACGCGGAGTGGGTGCTGCACGCGGCCACCCAGGATCTGCCGTGCCTGCGGGACATAGGCATGCTGCCGACCCGGCTGTTCGACACCGAGCTGGCCGGGCGGCTCGCCGGGTTCGCGCGGGTCGGGCTCGGCGTGATGGTGGAGACGGTGCTGGGGTTCAGCCTGGAGAAAGGTCACTCCGCCGTCGACTGGTCGAGCCGCCCGCTCCCCGAGCCGTGGCTGCGCTATGCCGCGCTCGACGTGGAGCTGCTGGTCGACCTGAGGAACGCCCTGGAGGACGAGCTGGCCAGGCAGGGCAAGCTCGAGTGGGCCCTCGAGGAGTTCGCGGCGATCGTCGCCGCTCCCCCGCCGCCGCCGCGCAAGGACCCGTGGCGCCGCACGTCGGGGGTGCACAAGGTGCGCCGCCGCCGCCAGCTCGCGGTGGTCAGGGAGCTGTGGGCCGCCAGGGACGAGGTGGCGAGGAAGCGCGATCTCTCGCCAGGCAAGGTGCTCTCGGACGCGGCGATCATCGCCGCCGCGCAGGCGTCGCCCCACGACTGGCGGACGCTCGCGACGCTGCACGGCTTCGGCCACCGGATGGGCCGCCGCCAGCTCCAGCACTGGCAGTCGGCCGTCGACCGGGCCAAGGCGCTCCCCGAGGCCGAGCTGCCGCAGCCGGGGCAGCCCGCCAGCGGGCCGCCGCCGCCCCGGGCGTGGGCGGAGAAGGACCCGGCCGCCGCGGCGCGGCTTTCCGCGGCCAGGTCGACGGTGACGTCACGCGCCGAGGAGCTGAGCCTCCCCCAGGAGAACCTTCTGGCACCCGACGTGGTGCGGCGGCTGTGCTGGGAGCCGCCGGCCGAGCCCGCGCCCGACGCGGTGGCCGAGGCGCTGCGCGGCCTCGGGGCCAGGGAGTGGCAGATCGCGCAGACGGCCGAGCCGCTCGCCACGGCCCTGCGGGCCGACGCCGAAGGGGTCTGATCCGGGCGGGCGTTCCGGCGCCGCCCCTCGCGGCCTCCCCCGGGGCCTCCTCCCCCGTCTCCTCGGCCGTCTCCCCTTGCGACCGGGTTACCGGCGGGTAGCATGGGTCGTGGACCGCATCTGTCTCGGCGTGGAGGAGAAGCATCGTGCCGCGTACCGTCAGGGAGGTCGTCTTCGTCGACGGCGTCCGCACCCCGTTCGGCAAGGCGGGGCCGAAGGGGATCTATCACGAGACCCGCGCCGATGACCTGGTCATCAAGTGCATCCGCGAGCTGCTGCGCCGCAATCCGCAGCTGCCGCCTGACCGCGTGGACGACGTGGCCGTGGCGGCCACCACGCAGATCGGGGACCAGGGGCTGACCCTGGGCAGGACGGCGGCGATCCTCGCCGGGCTGCCGGAGAGCGTTCCCGGATATTCCATCGACCGCATGTGCGCCGGGGCGTTGACCGCCGTCACGACGGCGGCGGGCGGGATCGCGTTCGGCGCCGGGGACGTGGTGATCGCGGGCGGCGTCGAGCACATGGGCCGCCACCCGATGGGCGAGGGCGTCGACCCCAACCCCCGCTTCGTCTCCGAGAAGCTGGTGGACGAGTCCGCGCTCTTCATGGGGATGACGGCCGAGAATCTGCACGACCGCTTCCCCCACCTCACGCGGGAGCGGGCCGACGCCTACGCGCTGCGCAGCCAGGAGAAGGCGGCCAAGGCGTACGCCGACGCGCGGATCCAGCCCGACCTGGTGCCGATCGCGGTCCGGCGCACCAGCCCCGAGGGCGGCGAGACCGGGTGGGGCCTGGCGACCGCGGACGAGCCGATGCGCCCCGGCACCACGCTCGAGGGGCTGGCCGGGCTGAAGACGCCGTTCCGGCCGCACGGCCGGGTCACCGCGGGGAATTCCGCGGGGCTGAACGACGGGGCCACGGCCTCGGTCATCGCGGACAGCGCGGTGGCGGCCGAGCTTGGCCTCCCGGCGAAGATGCGCCTTGTGACCTACGCGTTCGCGGGGGTCGAGCCCGAGGTGATGGGCTACGGCCCGGTGCCCGCCACGGAGAAGGCGCTGGCCAGGGCGGGTCTTTCGATCGGCGACATCGGCCTGTTCGAGATCAACGAGGCGTTCGCCATCCAGGTGTTGGCGTTCCTCGACCACTACGGGATCGCGGACGACGACCCCCGGGTGAACCAGTACGGCGGCGCGATCGCCTACGGCCACCCGCTGGCGTCCTCGGGGGTGCGGCTGATGACGCAGCTCGCCCGGCAGTTCGAGGACCAGCCGCACGTCCGCTACGGCCTGACGACGATGTGCGTGGGCTTCGGCATGGGCGCCACCGTCATCTGGGAGAACCCCCACTGGGAGGGCAAGTGAGCAGCGCGGCTGAGCTGTTGAAGGGGGCCGCCGAGCGGTTCCCGTCCGAGGTCGTCACCGAGGCGCGGGTGCGGCATCTCGATCTGCCGGACGGGGGTGGGCGGTTCGCGCTGATCACCCTGGACAACGGCTTCGACCACACCAAGCCGACGACGTTCGGGCCGCGTTCGCTGGTGAGCCTCGACGAGGCGATCGACCAGGTCGCCGCCGAGGCGGACCGAGGCGAGATCGTCGGGGTCGGCCTCACCGGCAAGCCCTTCGTGTTCGCGGTGGGCGCCGACCTCAAGGGCGTCGAGGTCATCGAGAAGCGCGACGAGGCGCTGGCCATCGGCGTGGGCGGGCACGACGTCTTCAGGCGGCTCGCCGGGCTCGCGGTGCCCACGTTCACCTTCTACAACGGCGCGGCCATGGGCGGCGGCGTCGAGGTGGGGCTGCACTGCACCTATCGCACGGTCTCGGCGTCGGCCGCGGCGTTCGCGCTGCCCGAGGTGTTCCTCGGCCTGGTGCCGGGCTGGGGCGGCTGCACGCTGCTGCCCAACCTGATCGGCGCGGACCGCGCGGTGACGGTCATCATCGAGAACGCCCTGAGCCAGAACCGCATGGTGAAGGGCCCCCAGGTCTACGAGCTGGGGATCGCGGACGCCATCTTCGAGGCGGCCGACTTCCTCGAGCAGTCGCTGCGGTGGGCGTCGGCCGTGCTGCGCGGCGAGTTGGAGGTGGTCAGGCAGCCGCCCGACCGGGGCGAGGCGTGGGACCAGGCCATCGCCCGTGGCCGTTCGATCGCGGACGAGAAGGTGCATGGCGCCGCGCCCGCGGCGTACCGGGCGCTCGACATCATCTCATCGGCGCGCGACGGCGACCTGCGCGAGGGCTTCGCCGCGGAGGACCGGGCGCTCGCCGACCTGATCATGGGCGACGAGCTGCGCAGCGGCCTGTACGCCTTCGACCTCGTGCAGCGCAGGGCCAAGCGGCCCGCGGGCGCGCCCGACACGTCGCTGGCCCGCCCGGTGACCAAGGTCGGCATCGTGGGCGCGGGGCTGATGGCCTCGCAGCTGGCGCTGCTGTTCGCGCGGCGCCTCGACGTGCCCGTCGTGCTCACCGACATCGACCAGGAGCGCGTCGACAAGGGCGTGCGCTGGGTCCATGAGCAGATCGACATGCTGCTGCTCAAGGGCCGCGTCGGCCAGGACAAGGCGAACCGCCTGAAGGCCGCGGTGACCGGCTCGCTCGACCGGGCGGCGGCGTTCGGCGACGCGGACTTCGTGATCGAGGCGGTCTTCGAGGAGCTGGCCGTCAAGCGGCAGGTGTTCGGCGAGCTCGAGGGGATCGTTCCCGAGCACGCCATCCTGGCGACCAACACCTCCTCGCTCTCCGTCTCGGCGATGGCCGAGGGCCTCGCCCACCCCGAGCGGGTGATCGGCTTCCACTTCTTCAACCCCGTGGCGGTGCTGCCGCTGCTCGAGATCGTGCGGGGCACCGCGACCGACGACGCGGCGCTCGCCACGGCGTTCGGGGTGGCCAAGAAGCTGAAGAAGTCGGCGGTGCTGGTCAAGGACGCCCCGGCGTTCGTGGTGAACCGAGTGCTGACCCGCTTCATGGGCGAGGTGCTGAGCTCGATCGACGAGGGCACCCCCGTCGAGGTCGCCGACCGGGCGCTGGCGCCGCTCGGGCTGCCGATGACGCCGATCGTGCTGCTCGACCTGGTCGGCCCTGCCGTGGCGCACCATGTGGCGGGCACGCTGCACGAGGCGTACCCGGACCGCTTCTCCGTCTCGGCGAACCTCGGCCGGGTCGTCGCGGCGGGCAAGCGCGCGCTGTACGTCCACGACTCGGGCAAGCCTGAGCTCGACCCCGAGGTGGCCGCGCTGTTCGAGGTCGGCTCGACGGTGCTGTCCGAGGAGCAGGTCAGGGCCAGGGCGCTCGACGCGATCGCGGAGGAGATCGGCCTGATGCTGGACGAGGGCGTGGTGGCCGACGCGAGGGACATCGACCTGTGCCTGATCAGCGGCGCGGGCTGGCCGTTCCACCTGGGCGGGATCACGCCCTACCTGGACCGCGAGGGGATCGCGCAACGGGTGCGCGGGAAGCGCTTCCTGACCCAGGGCGTGGCCAGCGTCCCCGGGTGATCGCGCGGACGTGACGGTGCGGGGTGCCCCGCTCGCCCTCGGGCGAGTGGGGCGCTCCCATGTCTCCATGTCTTCATGTCTTCACCTCTCCCCGGCTTCGAGAAGTCACGGCTCGGGGAGCGATGAGTTCGGCGGGGGGCGGGGGTCTATCGATGTGACGGCCGCACACGGAGCCGGATCAACGAGAGGACACGACCCGCATGTCGACCAAGATCTTCGTCAATCTTCCGGTGAAGTACCTGGAGCGCTCCAAGGAGTTCTTCACCAAGCTCGGCTATTCCTTCGATCCGCAGTTCAGCGACGAGAACGCCAGGTGTCTGGTGATCAGCGACAACATTTACGCGATGCTGCTGGTCGAGCCGTTCTTCAAGACGTTCACCCACAGGCAGATCGCGGATTCCTCGGTGAGCGTCGAGGCGATTCTCACGCTGAGCGCCGACAGCCGCGAGCAGGTCGACGAGCTGGTGGACCGGGCGCTGGCGTCGGGCGGGTCGCCCGCGGCGGAGACGCAGGACCACGGCTACATGTACGGCCGCAGCTTCCTCGACCCCGACGGGCACCACTGGGAGGTCATGTGGATGGACATGTCGGCGGCGCAGGAGCAGGGCTGAGCGGCGGCGGCCCGGGGACGGGCCGGCGCCGCAACGGGGGGCGGGAGGTGCGCGGGCACGCCGCGACCCTCCCGCCGGGCGCCGGCCCTGTCAGTCGCTGGTGAGATGGGCGGTGTCGTAACGACCGTCGATGCGCGCCACCAGGCCGGTGACCTGGCGGGCGATGTCGGGGGCCGTGAGGCCGATCTCGGCCAGGATCTCCTCGCGGGTGGCATGGGGGATGAAGCGCGGCGGGATGCCGAAGTCCCGCAGGGGGACGTCCACTTCGGCGTCGCGCAGGGCCTGCGCGACGGCCGAGCCGACGCCGCCCGCGCGGCTGTTGTCCTCGACGGTGACCACGACGCGGTGCTCGGCGGCGAGCTTGGGCAGCTCGGCGTCCACCGGCAGGACCCAGCGGGGGTCCACGACGGTCGTGGTGATGCCCTGGCGGTCGAGCAGCTCGGCCGCCTCGAGGCAGAGCGGGGCGAGCGCGCCCACGGAGACCAGCAGCACGTCGGGCTGCTCGGCGCCCGCCTCGCGCAGCACGTCCATGCCGCCCACCGTGCCGACGGAGGGGACGGTGACGCCGACCTTGCCCTTGGAGTACCGCACGACGGTGGGGGCGTCCTCGACCTCGACGGCCTCGCGCAGCTGGGCGCGCAGCTGCTCGGCGTCGCGGGGCGCGGCGAGGCGCAGCCCGGGGACGCACTGGAGGATCGACATGTCCCACATGCCGTGGTGCGAGGCGCCGTCGGGCCCGGTGATGCCCGCGCGGTCGAGCACAAACGTCACTCCACAGCGGTGCAGGGCGACATCCATCAGCAGCTGGTCGAAGGCGCGGTTGAGGAACGTGGCGTAGACGGCGAAGACCGGGTGCAGCCCGCCGGTGGCGAGGCCCGCGGCGGAGACGGCGCCGTGCTGCTCGGCGATGCCGACGTCGTAGACCCGGTCGGGGAACTCCTCGGCGAAGGACTGGAGTCCGACGGGGCGGAGCATGGCGGCGGTGATGGCGACGATGTCCTCGCGCTCGCGGCCGAGCTTGAGGATCTCCTCGCCGAAGACGGACGTCCAGTCGGCGCGTGACTCGGAGACGGGCAGCCCGGTGTCGGGGTGGATGACGCCCACCGAGTGGAACTGGTCGGCCTCGTCCTCGCGCGCGGGCCGGTAGCCGCGGCCCTTCTCGGTGAGGCAGTGGACGATGACCGGGCCGCCGAAGCGCTTGGCGCGCTGGAGGGCGGACTCCAGGGCCTGGATGTCGTGGCCGTCGATGGGGCCGACGTACTTGAGGCCGAGGTCCTCGAACATGCCCTGGGGGGCGATGGCGTCCTTGAGCCCCTTCTTGGCGCCGTGCAGCGTGCCGTAGAGGGGGCGGCCGACGACGGGGGTCCTGTTGAGCATCTGCTTGCCGCGGGCCAGGAAGCGCTCGTACCCGTCGGTGGTGCGCAGGGTGGCCAGGTGGTTGGCCAGCCCTCCGATGGTCGGCGAGTAGGAGCGCTCGTTGTCGTTGACGACGATGACCAGGGGGCGGTCCTTGCCCGCGGCGATGTTGTTCATCGCCTCCCACGCCATGCCGCCGGTGAGCGCGCCGTCGCCGGTGACGGCCACCACGTGGTCGTCGACGCCGCGCAGTTGGTTGGCCTTGGCGAGGCCGTCGGCCCAGCCGAGGACGGTGGAGGCGTGGCTGTTCTCGATCACGTCGTGCTCGGACTCGGCGCGCGAGGGGTAGCCGGCGAGCCCGCCCCTGGAGCGCAGCGCGGAGAAGTCCTTGCGCCCCGTCAGGAGCTTGTGGACGTAGGACTGGTGTCCGGTGTCCCACAGGATGCGGTCGCGGGGTGAGTCGAAGACGCGGTGCAGGGCGATCGTCAGCTCGACGACGCCGAGGTTGGGGCCGAGGTGCCCCCCGGTCCGCGAGACCGCGTCGATGAGGAAGGAGCGGATGTCCCCGGCCAGCTCGGTCAGTTGATCGGGGGTGAGCCGGTCGAGATCGCGCGGTCCCTGGATACGGGTGAGCAGCGGCACCGTTCCTCCTTGCGTTCGGGGCTCATGGCGGCTGTTCGACGAGTTTAGTGTTCCGGGTGGAACGCCCAGGGTCCCAGGTTGCGAGATACGTCACCAGCGGTCGACGGCCTGGGCCGCATGACGCAGCCCAGGCCGGTCACTGACCGGTCATGTTCGCCCGGCGGTTCGTTGGGTTCGCCGGGAGACCGAGTCGAGCACCACCGCGATCAGGAGGACGGCGCCTGTGATCATGTACTGGATCTCGGCGGACATGTTCATCAGGTTCAGGCCCGAGGTGATCGACTGGATCACCAGCGTGCCCAGCAGGGCCGACCAGATCCAGCCGCGCCCGCCGAAGAGGCTCGTCCCGCCGATGACGGCGGCGGCGATGACGTTCATCAGCAGGTTGCCCGAGCCCAGGCTCTTGGATGCGCCACCGCCCTGTCCCGCGAGGAACAGGCCGCCGAACGCCGCGAGGGCGCCGGCGATGGTGAAGACCGTGAGCCGGACGCGGGCGACGTTGATGCCCGCGCGGCGGGCCGCCTCGGCGTTGCCGCCGACCGCGAAGATCTGCCGCCCGTAGGTGGTGCGGCGGACCATGAAGTCGGCGAGCAGCAGCACGGCGAGGAAGAGCACGAGCGCGAGCGGCAGTCCGCGGTGCTGGTTGAGCGTGTAGGCCGTGACGAACGAGATCAACGCCACCAGCCCGCCGCGGATCAGGATCTCGGTGAGCGGCCGGGCGGCCAACTGGGCCTCGGCGCGGCGGCGTTCGTGGCGCCAGGACAGCAGGACATACCCCGCGGTGATCAGCGCGGCCAGCGTGTAGGCGGCCGAGATGTCGCTGAAGTAGAAGTCCGTGAAGTCCCTCACCCAGCTGTCGCGCGGGATGTTGATGGTGCCTTCCTCGCCCATCACCCAGATCTGCACGCCGCTCCAGCCGAGGAACCCGGCCAGGGTGACGACGAACGCGGGCACCCCGACCTTGGCGAAGAACACCCCGTGGACGGTGCCGACGGCGGCGCCCGCGGCGATCGCGAGCAGGATCGACACGACGTCGTCGACGCCGTGGGTCACGGAGAGCACCGCCCAGATGGCGGCGGACAGGCCCGCCACCGAGCCGATCGACAGGTCGATCTCGCCGAGCAGCAGGACCAGCACGATGCCGACGGCCATGATGCCGGGGCCCGCGATGTAGACGGAGATGTTGGACAGGTTGCGCGGGGTCATGAACGTGCCGGTCTGGGCCTCGAAGACGATCGCGATGATGATCAGTCCGATCACCACGGGGATCGAGCCGAGCTCGCCGCCACGGATCCTGCGGCGGAAGTCCTCGACGTAGCCCATCAGTCCGCGCTCGCGGACGAGCAGCCTGGGGTCGGGCGCGAGCTGCTCGCCCGGCGCCTGGGGCTGTGCGTCGGCGTCGCTCACGACGTCCTTCTGTGTGTCGCTCACGGGGCCTCCTCCGGCGCGTCCGCGGTGGTGTCCTCCGCGTCGGCCGCGGGGGTCGCCTGGGCGGGGACCGCGCGGCTCCTGCGGCGGGAGACGGCGTTGTCGGCCGCTCCGGTGATCGCGGCGATGATCTCCTCGCCCGACGTGGTGGCCACGGGGAAGACGCCGTTGTTGCGGCCGAGGCGCAGCACGGCGACCCGGTCGGCCACCGCCTGGACGTCGGCCATGTTGTGGCTGATCAGGATGAGCGCGAGGCCGCGGCCCCTGAGGCGCTCGACCAGGTCGAGCACCTGCGCGGTCTGCTCGACGCCGAGCGCGGCGGTGGGCTCGTCGAGGATGACGACCTCGGGCGAGCCGATCAGCGCGCGGGCGATCGCGACGACCTGGCGCTGGCCGCCGGAGAGCGAGGCGACGGGGATGCGGACGCTGGGGATCCTGATGGACAGGGTGTCGAGCAGGTCGCGGGCGCGGCGCTCCATGGTGACCGGGTCGAGGACGCCGCGGCGGCGGATCTCGTTGCCCAGGTAGAGGTTGGCGACGACGTCCAGGTTGTCGCACAGGGCGAGGTCCTGGTACACGGTCGCGATGCCGAGGTCCTGGGCGTCGTGGGGGCGGGCGATCCTGACGGGCTTGCCCTTCCAGTGGATCGTCCCGGAGTCGATGGGGTGGACCCCGGCGATCGTCTTGACCAGGGTGGACTTCCCGGCTCCGTTGTCGCCCACCAGGGCGGTGACCTCGCCGGGGCGGATCTCCAGATCGACGTCCGTGAGCGCCTGCACGGCGCCGAAACGCTTGGAGACGCCGCTCAGCGAGAGAACGGGTGCGGCGGTCAACCGAACCTCCTTACAAGGAATGGCCCCCGGGGCCGTCCGTCATGGGCGAGGGACGGCTCCGGGGGAAGGTGTGCGGCGAATCAGCTGAGGCCGGCTTCCTGGCACGCCTGGGCGTAGTCGGCGGTGCAGATCTGCTCGACCGTGTAGAACTCGTCCGCGATGACGGTGTCGGCGATGTTGTCCGCGGTGACGGCGACCGGGTCGAGCAGCGTGCTGGGGATGCCCTCGTTGGTCGGGCTGTCCACGC
Source organism: Streptomyces radicis (assembly GCF_003626575.1). Taxonomy (GTDB): domain Bacteria; phylum Actinomycetota; class Actinomycetes; order Streptomycetales; family Streptomycetaceae; genus Streptomyces; species Streptomyces radicis. Next base: position 33,300 of record NZ_RBDY01000039.1, read on the forward strand.
TGTCGGGGGTCAGGTCGGCGAAGTCCTCGCCGCGCAGCAGGGCGACGGCCACCTCGGCGGTGGTCTCGGCCTGCGGGCGGAGCGCCTTGTAGATGGTGAAGGTCTGCTCGCCGCTGACGATGCGCTGGAGGCCCGCGAGCTCGGCGTCCTGGCCGCCGACCGGGAGCCCGGTGATACCGGCGGAGTTCAGGGCGGTGATCACACCGGCGGCCATGCCGTCGTTGGCCACGTAGACGCCGTCGAAGCCGTCGGCCCCGAGGGAGTCGATCGCCGCGGTCATCTCCTCGTTGGCGATGCCGCCGTCCCACTCCTCGACGTCCTGCTCGAAGACGATGTCGGCGGCGCCGTCGAGCACCGAGTGGGCGCCGGACTTGAACATCCCGGCGTTGGGGTCGGTGGGCGCCCCGTTGATCATGACGACGCGGGGGTCGGTCACACCGCCGAGCGAGTCGACGAGGGTCTGCCCCTGGAGCTCGCCGACGCGCTCGTTGTCGTAGCTGATGTACGCCTCGACGTTGCCCTCGGCGAGCCGGTCGTAGGCAATGACGGGAACGCCCTCGGCCTCGGCGTCGGCCACCCAGTCCGCGGTGGCCGCGGAGTCCACCGCGTCCAGGATGATCACGTCGACGCCCTGGGTGAGCAGCGCGTCGAACTGCTGCTTCTGGGCGTTGGTGTCGTTGCCCGCGTTGGAGTACTGGACCTCGCAGTCGGCGCAGAGCTCTTGGATCTTGGCCTCGATGTACGGGCGGTCGAACGTCTCGTACCGCGTCGTCACGTCATCGGGCAGCAGCAGACCGATGCTGCCGCCGCTCTCGCCGTTTCCCTCTCCCTCGTTCCCGTTGTCGTCCCCGCCACCGGCCTCACCACAGGCGGCGAGGGCCACCGCCAGAGCTATGGATGTGGCTCCCATGGCGACAAGTCGCAGTTTTTGACGCATAGTTCGGCTCTGCCTCCCGGTAGGACCGCCGCTTCGCGGCCGTGGGTCGGCGACGAGCTAACTCCGCTCGCTTCTTGGCGTCAATACATAAATCCAGATTCAACCAAATCGATACCTTCTCTTACAGCTGAAGAGAAGAATCGCCGAATCGTTATCGGGGCCTAAAAGCGGGCGGTTGACTGTGGGGTCATGAGCGGTTGCTTCCCGTTCTGCGCGTTTACTTCTTGACCGTTCAACGAGCGGAGGACGCGGCGCCGCGGGCCGGGCCGAGGAGCATCCCGTCGCCCATCTCGCGCAGCACCAGGGCGAGCGCGCCGAGGACCTCGGCCCGGCCGCCGAGGGCGCCGGGGACGAGGGAGAGCTGGCGGGCCGCGCTCGGTATGGCGTAGCGGGAGACCGACTCGCGGATCGGGGTCAGGGCGATCTCGCCCGCCTCGGCGAGGTCGCCGCCGAGGACGACCCGGCTGGGATTGAGCAGGTTGCACAGCTGGGCGACGCCGGTGCCGATGTGGCGGCCGATGTCGGCGATCACGCGGCGGCAGCCGGGGTCGCCGTCGCGCGCGAGCTGGACCACGCGCTGCATCGTGAGGTCGGGTCCGTGGCTGGCGAGCAGCAGCGGGAGGACGTGGCGGGCGGCGGTGAACGTCTCGAGGCAGCCTCGGTTGCCGCAGCGGCACACGGGCCCCGACTCGTCCAGGGTGATGTGCCCTATCTCGCCCGCGGTGCCGCCGGGGCCCCGGTAGATCTGGCCGTTGATCACGAGGCCCGCGCCGACGCCGCTCGCCACCTTGATGTAGGCGAGGTCGCCCGCGCCCCGGCCGCTGCCCCACACGAACTCGCCGAGCGCGCCGAGGTTCGCGTCGTTGTCGACATGGACCCGCACGCCGGTCCGCGCGGCCAGCTCCTCGCGTGGGTTGGTCCCGCGCCAGCCCGGCAGTATGGCCGTCGAGCCGAGCGCCCCCGTCTCCACGTCGATGGGCCCCGGCACGCCGAGGCCGATCCCGATGATCTTGGCGCGGTCGACCCCGGCCACCGTGAGCAGCCTGCCGACCAGCTTCTCGGCGCGGTCGAAGCCCTGGTCGGCCGACGCGTCCACGTCGAACGGCTCGGCCTCCTCGGCGAGCACCTGGTGGGCGAGGTTCCCGACGGCGACGCGCAGGTGGCTGTGGCCGAAGTCCACGCCCACCACGATGCCCGCGTCGCTCGACAGCGAGACGCTGCGCGCGCGCCGCCCGCCGGCCGAGGTCGTGCGGACCTCGACCGTTCCGAGCTCCTTCAACTCCCGAACGATGTTGGACACCGTCGCCGCGGACAGCCCCGTGCCGCGGGCTATGTCCGCCTGGGTCAGCGACCCCGCGGCGCGCACGGCCCGCACGACGCGCTCCAGGTTGGCCCGGTGCAGCGAGGACTGCGACCCTGGAGTCTCCACGGCTCCCTCCACTTCCGTCGCGCTCTTTCCACCGCTGCCGGGCGGGCACCACGATGGGCCCGCCGACCGTCCCGACAGCGATGGGAGACGGCGCCGGGCCCACTATATGAACTGAAGAGCTGCGGGGGGAGAACAGCCGGGAAACCGCTTGCACGCGATCAGGGTGCGCCGGCACGCGAGCGCCGGCGCCCGTTCACGCCTGTCCGCGCCTGGTCGGTGCCCGTCGGTGACGGTGCTGTGGTCGCGTCGCGGCCGTGGGGCGTGAGGGGCGCGTCACCGCACGGCTCCCGCGGTGAGACCGCTCTGGACCTGGCGTTGGAAGGTCACATAGACGACGAGGACCGGCAGCATCGCCATGGTCACGCCCGCGTAGAGCGCGCCCCAGTCGCCCTCGTAGCCCTGCTGGACCATGAGCGCGGCCAGCCCCTGGGGCAGCACGGCGTCGTCGGGGGAGCCGACGTTGAGCACGCGGGGCAGCACGAACTGGTTCCACTGGCCGAGGAAGTTGAAGATCCCGATGCTGATGAGCCCTGGCCTGGCCATCGGCATCATGATCTGGAAGAACGTCCTGGTGTGCGAGGCGCCGTCGAGTGTCGCCGCTTCCTGAACGCCGGTGGGCAGCGTTCGGAAGAAGGCGACAAGGAAGAAGATGGTGAACGGAAGCGAATAGGCGATATAGACGACGATGAGTCCCTGGCGGGTGTTCAGCAGCCCGAAATTGTTGAGGATGAAGAACAGCGGCACCAGGGCGAGGAAGACCGGGAACATCATCCCGCCCACGAACAGCGTGTGGATGACCCGGTTTCCCCGGAAGCTGAAACGGGCCAGCACATAGGCCGCCATCGAGCCGAGAAGCATCGTCCCGGTCAGCGAACCGGCGAGGACGATCAGCGAGTTGAGGGTGTACCGGCCGATGTCCGCGTTGGTCCAGGCGTTGGTGAAGTTGTCCCACTCGAAGCCCGTGGGCAGGCCGAACGGCTCGGAGACCAGGTCGGAGTGGGGCCTGATGCTCGAGATCACCACCCAGACCAGGGGCGCGGCGGCCATGAACACCCACACCACAAGGAAGGAATGCGCGAAGACGTTGAGCACGCCGCCGGTCCTGTCGCCGGACGCGCCCTGCTTCTGCTCGCTCGTGTCGCTCATGTGGAAGACTCCCCGATCATGGGTGCTCAGAACTCGATCCGATCCCGTCGGCCCAGGCGCATCATCAGCACCGAGAAGACCAGGGTCACAAGGAAGAGGACGACGCCGATCGCCGTGGCATAGCCGGCCTGGGCGTCCCTGATGGCCTTCTCGTAGAGATAGCTCGGGATGACGTCCATGCCGTGCTCCGGCACCATGATGTTGACCAGCGCGAAGGCGTCGAGGGCCTGGATCCCCATGTAGATCCAGCCCGTTCTGATGGTCTCCCAGGTGAGCGGGAAGGTGATCCGGAAGAACGTGGTGGCCCGCCCGGCGCCGTCCAGCAGGGACGCCTCGTAGATCTCCCTGGGGATCGCGCTCATCGCGGCCGAGAACAGCACGACGTAGAAGCCGACGAACGACCAGCACAGCACCGCGAGGACGCACCAGATGGCCAGGTCGCCGCCGAGCCAGTCCTCCTGGCGCCAGGAGTCGAGGCCGACGACGCCGAGGCCCTCGTTGAGCGCGCCGCTGCGCGGGCTGTAGATGCGCGCCCAGATGACGGCGACGATCGCGATGGACAGCACCTGGGGGAAGAAGTAGACGATCTTGTAGAAGCTGGAGCCGAACACCCCGGAGATCGCCTGGTTCTTGCGGTGCCTGCCCCCGGCGTTGAGCATGAACGCGAAGAACAGGCCGAGCGCCAGCGTGATCAGCGGGGCGAGCACGAGCAGCAGCACGCTGTTGCCCAGGGCCTCGCGGAACTTGTCGTCGTTCCAGAGGCGTTCGTAGTTGTCGAACCCCGTGAAGTTGTAGGTCGCCGAGTTCCCCGACCAGTCGGTCAGCGAGTAGAAGAAGGCCTGGACGAACGGCGAGATCACGAAGAGCGCGTAGATCAGCAGCGGCGCGGCGAGGAACCACGATATGAACCGGTACTGGTCGAGCTTTCTGTACCGCCGGTCGTACCGCACCCGCTCCGGGGTGAAGCGGGGCGGCAGGAAGAACGCCACCGCAAGCAGTGTGGTGCTCGCGGGCGGGCTCGCGCCCGTCCGCTCTCTCTGGTGGGCTTCCATACCGCCCCTCCCCCGGGTCACCCCGGCCCTCAGACGTGCTGGAACTTCTGGATCGAGTCGTCCTGCGCCGTGGCGTCCGCCGCCTGCTGACAGCGGTTGATCGCCTCGTCGGGCTCGATGTCGCCGGCCATCATCGCGGCGATGGCGCCGCCGATCTCCTCGTTGTTGAGCTGCCGGTACCAGTCGGGCAGCCGCGGGAGGAGGAGGTTGTCGCCCGCGGCGGCCAGCACCTCGGAGGCGCTGGTGAGCCCGGGGGGCAGGTCCATGCCGTCGGAGGCGCCGCGCACGGCGGTGAGGGAGGAGACCAGGCTGGTGAAGTTCCTGGCGGACTCCCGGCCCAGCATGATCCGGAGGAACTCGAGCCCGCCCGGCGCGTTGGGCGCCTGCGCCGGGACGAAGAACGGCTCGCTGCCGCTGGCCCACAGCGTCTCGAACGGCATCGCGTCGGAGGAGTCCAGGCTGGTGGGCGGGCCCACGGCCATCCTGAAGTCGTCGGGCGTGTTCTCGCGCGACTCGTTCTCGACCCATGAACCATTGGGTATGAACAGCGCGTTGTACTGGTTCCACTCGTCCTGGGACTCCTCGTGGCTGAGTCCCGGGCTGCCCTGGAGGACGAAGCCGCGCGCGGTCAGCTCGTGGTACGCCTCGAAGGCGGCGCGCACGGCGTCGTGGCGCCAGGCGTTGGGCTCCAGGTTGTCGATGGCGCGCAGGACGTCGGCGCCGCCGATCTTGCCGATGAAGGGGTAGAGCGTGAAGTTGAAGTAGTACGGGTACTGGCCCGCGTAGGTCCAGCCCGCGATGCCCTGCTGCCTGGCCTTCTCGCAGACCGCGATCATCTCGTCCCAGGTGCGCGGATATTCGACCTCGAGGCGGTCGAGCGCCGTCTGGGAGTACCACTGGCCGTAGACGGTGTACGCGTAGTTGAGGCGCCACATCGTCTCGCTGCCGAACTGGCCCATCTCGATGACGCCCGGCATGAGCGTGTCGCGCACGGTCACGTCGGGGTCGTCGAGCGAGGGCGCGTCGAGCAGCTCGGTCAGGTCGTACACCTGGTCGTTGCGGATCAGGGCGGCGATGTCCATCGCCTCGGCGCCGGAGTTGTTGATGACGTCGGGCGGGTCGCCCTGCACCATGCGCGGCTGGAGCCTCGACTGGATCTCCTGCGTCTTCGAGTGCTCGACGGAGCCGTAGCTGCCGGAGTAGATCTCCTCGGCGTCCAGGGCGTACTGGTCGCCGAACCCGCCGTCGAAGATGACGACTTCGAGCTCGGCGTCGGCGTTGACCCCGAAGGGGTTGTTCTCGGTGGCCTCGCCGCGCTCGACCTCTTCGTTGTCGCCGCCACCGCTCGCACAGGAGGTGAGCGCGCCGACGGCCGGGAGGGAGAGGAGGCCCGCGGCGGCGGATCTCCGCATGAGAGTGCGGCGGTTGAGGTACGGACCGGAATGCATGTGCGCGTCCTCGCCTTCTGAGGGATACGGGCGGTGGATGGCCGCCGGATCCCCGACAGGTATAGTCCACTCGTCGCGGGCGGGGAAGATCACGGACCAGGAACGCGAAGAGACTTTCCCGAGTTGAGATCTGGACGACACACGGGGCGCACGACGCACGTCCGCCCCGGGCGTCGTGCGCCCGGGGCGGATCCGTGGTCTCTCACCACACGCCGACGGCGTGGGTCACCCGCGCAGCAGCGAGCGCAGGACGTACTGCATGATGCCGCCGTTGCGGTAGTAGTCCGCCTCGCCAGGGGTGTCGATGCGGACCGTGGCGTCGAACTCCACGCCCGTGTCGGTGGTCACCTTGACGGTCTCGGGGACGCCGCCGTCGTTGAGCGCGGTGACCCCGGCGATCGAGAACGTCTCGTCGCCGGTGAGGCCGAAGTCGGCGGCGCGCTGCCCGGCCGGGTACTGGAGCGGCAGGACGCCCATGCCGATGAGGTTCGAGCGGTGGATGCGCTCGTAGGACTCGGCGATCACGGCGCGGACGCCAAGCAGCGCGGTGCCCTTGGCGGCCCAGTCGCGCGAGGAGCCCGAGCCGTACTCCTTGCCCGCCAGGACGACCAGCGGGATGCCTGCCTCCTGGTAGTGCTGGGAGGCGTCGTAGATGAACGACACCGGCGCGTCGTCCCGCGTGAAGTCCCTGGTGTAGCCGCCCTCGGTGCCGGGCGCGATCTGGTTGCGCAGCCGGATGTTGGCGAACGTGCCGCGGATCATGACCTCGTGGTTCCCGCGGCGGGAGCCGTAGGAGTTGAAGTCGCGCCGCTCCACGCCGTGCTCGGTGAGGTAGCGGCCCGCGGGGGTGTCGGCCTTGATGGCGCCGGCGGGCGAGATGTGGTCGGTGGTGACCGAGTCGCCGAGCTTGGCCAGCACCCTGGCGCCCTCGATGTCGGTCACCGGGACCGGGTCGGGGGTCATGCCGTCGAAGTACGGGGGCTTGCGGACGTAGGTGGACTCCGGGTCCCACTCGAAGACCGAACCGGTCGGGATCGGCAGGGAGTTCCACTGGGCGTCGCCCGCGAAGACGTCGGCGTAGCTCTGCCCGAACATCTCCTGGCCGATGGCCGAGGCGACGACGTCCTCGATCTCCTGCTCGGTGGGCCAGATGTCCCGCAGGTAGACCGGCTTGCCGTCCTGGTCGGCGCCGAGCGGCTCGGCGGTGATGTCCACCTTCATCGAGCCCGCGAGGGCGTAGGCGACGACGAGCGGCGGGGAGGCCAGGTAGTTCATCTTGACGTCGGGGTTGATGCGGCCCTCGAAGTTCCGGTTGCCGGAGAGGACGGAGACGACGGCGAGGTCGTTCTCGTTGACCGCCTGGGAGATCTCGTCGGGCAAGGGCCCGGAGTTGCCGATGCAGGTGGTGCAGCCGTAGCCGACGAGATTGAACCCCAGCTTGTCGAGGTACGGGGTCAGGCCCGCGCGGTCGTAGTAGTCCATGACGACCTTGGAGCCGGGCGCCAGCGTGGTCTTGACCCACGGCTTGCGGCTCAGGCCACGCTCGACGGCCTTCTTGGCCAGCAGCGCGGCGCCGACCATGACCGAGGGGTTGGAGGTGTTGGTGCACGAGGTGATCGCGGCGACGGTGACGGCGCCGTGGTCGAGCTCGAACGTCGCGCCCTCGGGCGTCGTGACGGTGACCTGACGCGTGGGCACGCCGTTGCTCACGGCGGGGGCGTCGGACGCGGGGAAGGACTCCTTGCCCGCCTCGTCCAGGTCGTTGTCCTGGACGTAGGCGCGGACGTCCTCGGTGAACCTGCGCGCGGCGTCGCTCAGCGCGATGCGGTCCTGGGGGCGCTTGGGGCCCGCGATGGAGGGGACGACGGTGGCGAGGTCGAGCTCGAGGTACTCCGAGAACTCCGGCTCGCGCGCCGGGTCGTGCCAGAGGCCCTGCGCCTTGGTGTACGCCTCGACGAGAGCGAGCTGCTGCTCGTCGCGGCCCGTGAGCCTCAGGTAGTTGACCGTCTCGGCGTCGATGGGGAAGATCGCGGCGGTCGAGCCGAACTCCGGCGACATGTTCCCGATCGTGGCGCGGTTGGCCAGCGGGACGGCGGCCACGCCGTCGCCGTAGAACTCCACGAACTTGCCGACCACACCGTGCTTGCGCAGCATCTCGGTGATGGTCAGCACCAGGTCGGTGGCGGTGGTGCCGGTGGGCAGCTCGCCCGTGAGCTTGAAGCCGACCACGCGCGGGATCAGCATGGAGACCGGCTGGCCGAGCATCGCGGCCTCGGCCTCGATCCCGCCGACGCCCCAGCCGAGGACGCCGAGGCCGTTGACCATCGTGGTGTGCGAGTCGGTGCCGACGAGGGTGTCGGGGTACGCCTGGCCGCCACGGACCATGACGGTGCGGGCCAGGTGCTCGATGTTGACCTGGTGGACGATGCCGGTGCCGGGCGGGACGACCTTGAACTCGTCGAACGCGGTCTGGCCCCACCGCAGGAACTGGTACCGCTCGCGGTTCCGCCCGTACTCCAGCTCGACATTCTGCTGGAACGCCTGCGCGGTACCGAACTTGTCGGCGATGACGGAGTGGTCGATGACCAGCTCGGCGGGGGCGAGGGGGTTGATGCGCGAGGCGTCGCCGCCCAGCTCCTGCACGGCTTCGCGCATGGTGGCGAGGTCCACGACACAGGGCACGCCGGTGAAGTCCTGCATGATGACGCGCGCCGGCGTGAACTGGATCTCCTGGCTCGGCTGCGCGCTCGCGTCCCAGCCGCCCAGGGCCCGGATGTGATCGGCCGTGATGTTCGCGCCGTCCTCGGTCCGCAGGAGGTTCTCCAGCAGGACCTTCAGGCTGTAGGGCAGTCGGGCAGAGCCCTCCACCTTGTCCAGCCGAAAGATCTCGTACGACTCGTCGCCCACCCGCAAGGTGCTGCGGGCGTCGAAGCTGTTCGCCGACACGACCGTCTCCTTCACCACACGAAGTCGCGCATGCGTGCGCAACCACCAGATATCTCGATGTCGAGATAATTCTAACCCATGCGGTGTGCGACCGCCGTGTGGCGGCGCGGTGGGGGTGGCGCGGGGTCGCGGTCGGGGCGCGCGGGCGGGGCGCGTGCCGCGACGGGCCGGGGCGCGAGGCTCGACCGGCCGGTGTGCGTGGTGCGACACGCCGACGCATCGGCGTGTCGTCACCCCAACGGCCCAACCCGTCGAGCCTCATCTCATATGTGAGATAAGCTCGGACACATGATCGACGACTACCTCGCCCGGATCGGACAGCTCATTCGGGACGCACGTCAACATCGTGGCTGGACCCAGGTCCAGCTGGCGGAAGCACTCGGGACCAGCCAGAGCGCGGTCAACCGCATCGAGCGGGGGAATCAGAACATCAGCCTTGAGATGATCGCCCGCATCGGCGAGGCCCTCGACAGCGAGATCGTCTCGCTGGGATACGCGGGGCCGATGCACTTGCGGGTGGTCGGGGGGCGCCGTCTGCACGGCAGCATCGACGTCAAGACAAGCAAGAACGCCTGTGTCGCCCTGCTCTGCGCCACCCTGCTGAACTCCGGGCGCACCGTGCTGCGCCGGGTCGCGCGGATCGAGGAGGTCTTCCGCATCCTGGAAGTCCTCAGCTCGATCGGCGTGCGCAGCCGGTGGATCAACGAGGGGGCCGACCTCGAGATCGTCACCCCCGCCGAGCTGAACCTCGACGCCATCGATCTGGAGGCGGCGCGGCGCACGCGCAGCATCATCATGTTCATGGGGCCGCTGCTGCACCGCATGGACCGGTTCAAGATCCCCTACGCGGGCGGTTGCGATCTGGGGACGCGCACGGTCGAGCCGCACATGATGGCGCTGCGGCGCTTCGGACTCGAGGTCACCGCGACCGAGGGCATGTACCACGCCACGGTGAACCGGCAGATCACGCCCGAGCGGCCCATCGTCCTGACCGAGCGCGGGGACACCGTGACGGAGAACGCCCTGCTGGCCGCCGCGCGGCACGACGGCGTCACCGTCATCAGGAACGCCTCGTCGAACTACATGGTCCAGGACCTCTGCTTCTTCCTCGAGCAGCTGGGCGTGCGGGTGGAGGGCGTGGGCACCACCACGTTGACCGTGCACGGCGTTCCCGAGATCGACCGGGACGTGGACTACTCCCCCTCGGAGGACCCGGTCGAGGCGATGAGCCTGATCGCGGCCGCGGTGGTCACCGAGTCGCAGCTCACGATCCGCCGGGTGCCCGTGGAGTTCCTCGAGATCGAGCTGGCCGTCCTCGAGGGCATGGGCCTCGACCACGACCTCGGCTCGGAGTACCCGGCGGACAACGGCCGCACGCGGCTGGCGGATCTCACCGTCAGGCCCTCCAAGCTGGAGGCGCCGATGGACAAGATCCACCCGATGCCGTTCCCCGGCCTCAACATCGACAACACCCCCTTCTTCGCGGCCATCGCCGCCTCGGCACACGGGTCGACGCTCATCCATGACTGGGTCTACGACAACCGCGCCATCTATCTGACCGATCTCAACCGGCTGGGTGGGCGGCTCCAGCTGCTCGACCCGCACCGGGTGCTGGTCGAGGGGCCGACCCGGTGGCGGGCGGCCGAGATGATGTGCCCACCGGCGCTGCGTCCCGCGGTGGTGGTGCTGCTGGCGATGATGGCGGCGGAGGGCACGTCCGTCCTGCGGAACGTGTATGTGATCAACCGAGGTTACGAGGATCTGGCCGAGCGGCTCAACTCCGTGGGGGCGCAGATCGAGACGTTCCGCAACATCTGAGACGGGGCGCGCGGGGCCCGGTGGGGGCGCGTGCGGGGGCGCGGATGCCGCGGCACGGACGCGGGGTGTGGTGTGGTGGACGCGGCGGGCGGAGGTCCGCCGCGTCCACCGTGCGCCGTCGTGGCGCGTTCGGTCGGCGCGTTCGGGGGTGGGGTGACGCCTGGTCAGGCGGTGACCGGGAGAACCTCCTCGGTCTCCTGGTCGACGACGCTCACCCGGATCGCCTGCCCCGCCGGGCGGTCCAGGTGGGCGGTGGCGTCCATGGCGAACAGCACGGAGACCGGCCGGTCCCCGCCCTCGGACCCGCGGGCGCCGGTGTAGTGCAGGAACCGCCAGCCGTCCTCGTCCCAGTGCTCGACCAGGCCGGACCTGATGAGCGGCGAGACCGTCTCCCACGCCAGGGAGCGCTCGAGCAGCTCGACCGAGGCGGCGACCGGGACGCGGTGCGGGCCCCCGGAACGGGCGTCGCGGGACAGGGGGTTGCCCAGGAGGCGCAGCCGCAGCCGCCGGAAGGCGACGGGCCCGCCGGACAGGTAGGCCAACGCGGTCGCGCCCGCGGCCAGCAGGGCCAACGCCGGGAGCGGCCGGTCGGCCAACGTGGACCACCAGGGCTCGTCGGCGCCGAGCGCGACGACCCCTCCCCCGGCGACGAAGCCCGCCCTGGCGAACGACCGCCATGTGACGGGCTGCGTGTCGTTCGCCGTGCAGCCGCAGGAGGACTCGGGGGCGACGGCCTTGGCCGCGCCGAGGTAGACCAGGAACGCCACCCCGATGAGCGCCGTGCCGACGGCCGGGGCGGTGGCCTCCGGGGCGGCCACCAGGGCGGCGGCGAGCGCGACTTCGGCCGCGCCCGAGGCCCGCAGCACGTGGGCCGCCCGGCGCGGGCCGCGCACCAGCCGGGGCAGCGCGGTCCTTCCGGCCTGGGCGAGCAGGCTTCTGCTGCGCAGCTTGGCCAGCCCGGTCCAGCCGAGCAGGCCCGCGAGGAGGAGCGGCGACACGGTGGCGATCAGCGAGAACATCCGCGCTCCCCCGTCAGTGGCCGACCGTGACGCGGACCAGGTCGATGGAGTTGTCCGCGGGGCGCCAGGCGCCGAGAACCTGCGCCGGCTGTCCGATGCGGAGGCGTGACAGGTCGGACGTCAGCGCGCCACCCGCGTAGGAGGCGGCCGTCTCGGGGATCGTTCGGGCGACCAACTCGTGGCCGCCGTGCGAAAGATGGAGGCGGTCGCGCTGGATGCCGCGGATGGTGGTGTAGAGGTTGACGATGTTGACCCAGACCGCGTCGGCGGCGATCGCGCCGTCCGGCATCTCGACTCCGCGCGCGTAGAGTCCGTCGCCGACCTCGATGGCGTCGGCGGTGGTGGGGCGAGCCTTCCAGACGCTGGTGGCGTTGGTCAGCTGGATCCGGTGCGTCTCGCCGCGGGAGCCCGCCACATGGAGAACGCTCCCCTTGACGGCGCCGATCCGGCCCTCGGCGAACGAGGTCCGCGTGACCGCCGGGTCGAGGGAGGGGGCGGGGGCGGCGAAGGCCGCGTCGGCGTCGAGGGCGCCGAGCGCGGAGGCGCCCACGATGGTGGCGCCTCCGAGGGCGGCGGAGGCCAGGAAGCTGCGGCGGGCGGGCGAGGTGCGTGTGGGGGTCATGGTGTCCGCTCCTGCCGTTTCACTCGGTGATGAGGACGGGCAGCACGCCCGAGTCGAGGCTGCCGATGGCCGTGAACGCCGCGGGCGTGAGGTCGAGCACGCGGTTGATCCGGCAGGAGCCGCCGCAGCAGCTCTGCTCGCCGCAGAAGCTGCGGGTGCGGGGGCCGCAGTCGGTGATGGTGATGCAGACGGTCGCGCCGGAGCACTGGTGGGTGACGTTCATCACCGAGCCGCAGCCGCGGCGCGGTATGCCGCCCTCGCCGCACAGGTCGGGCCGGGTGATGTCCCAGCACGCCTGCGACGCGTTGGGCCAGGCGCCGTGGTTGGCGGCGGAGGCGCAGTTGCCGCAGGCGCCGCCGCCCGCGGAGCCACAGGGGCCCCAGGCGGCGCCACAACAGAACCACGTGGTCTCACCCGCCCACAGCGCGTTCGAGGAACAGGCCATGTCGAATCTCCCTCACTCGTGACCGATGATGGCATGCACATGACATAGGGACGCCGAGGCGTGTGCATGACAGGGGCAACGTTGGACGCGCCCATAATCCTCGGTCGGCCGCATGGACACCAGAGGGCGTCCACAGGCCGCATGACTGGTGGTCATCCGGGGGATGACGATCAAAGGACCGGTAAACACCCGGCTGCGGTGAGGAGTTCCGTCATGGACCATGCGCTGGACAACAGGCTGGACAATCGGCTGGACAACAAGAGCCGTCGGCACACCCTCGTGCTGTTCGGCGTGACCTGTGTCCTGGCGGTGCTCGCGTCACCGCTCTTCGTGCTGTACGAGCTGCTCCTCGGCGCCCTGGGGCTCGTGGCCACCGGGGTGCTCGCCCGGCACCGCGAGGGCCCGGGAGCCAGGGCGGCCACCGTGGTCTTCGCCGGACTGCTCGCGGGCAGCCTGCCCTATCTGGCGCTGGCGCCCTTCGTGTGAGGCGGCGGCGCCCGGGCGCATGGGCGTCGGGTGCGCGCGTCCCTGACGGAGCGTCGGGAGAGCGGGGCGCCCGGAGACCGGCGCCCGCCGGTCAGGAGGGGTGCAGCGCCAGCCGGTCGAGGACGGGCCGGTACCCGATGCGGCGGTATATCTCGTTGCTCGTGGGGTTCGCGAGGTCGGTGAAGAGGACCACCTCGCGGGCCCCTTCCTCTTGTGCCCGCGCACTGATGGCGGCGGTGACCGCGGCGGCGTAGCCCCGACGCCGGTGCTCGGACGGGGTGTACACATAGGAGACGCGCACCGACCCGGCGACGCGGCGGGTGATGGAGGCGACGGAGACGGGCGCGCCCTCCTCGCGCTCCCAGAGCGCGAACCCCTCATGACTCAGCCGGTCGTCCACCAGCGCGGCGGTGTCGCCCGCGCTGCCCCCGGCCTCGCGGGTGAACGCCTCTCCCCAGGCGATCAGCAGCTCGCGGTCGGCCGGGGTGGCCGTCCTGACGCGCCCCGGGGGAGCCGGCTCGGGTGGCTCGAGGGCCTCGAGCCGATGGAGGCGTGAGGCGCGGCCCGCACGTATCTCCCCGGGCCAGGCGGCTGCGAACGCCGCGGCGTTCCGCTGGACCAGCTCCACGGCGTCCGGGCGGTCCTCGGCCCCGGCGATCAACTCGGCCAGGGGCGCCACCGCTTGGGCGGGCAGCGCGGTCAGGTGGAACGGGTGCGGCGGGGTACGCAGCAGCGCGCCCCCGACCGCGCCGCCCTCCCCCAGCCACCATCCGAACAACGGCGGCCCGCCGTAGAAGCGGAGGCCGCGCATACGGAGCGTGTCCAGCACGGTGAGCTGCACGGAGTGCTCGGCGGACCGAGCGTGGAGGAACGCCCCGGCGGCGGCCAGGAACACATCGAGATCACGGGTGACACTCCAGCTCATGCACCCCATCCTGCCTGGGAGTTGCGCCGCGAGGAAAGCAAGTTTTCGATTATCGCTCGAACGAGTGAATCGATCGGGCGGGCCTGGCGGATGGGCTTGCCGGTGCCGTATACCGGAGTGGAGTGATTACCCAGAGTGATGACGGAGGCGGGGTCATGGACGTGCAGCGGAGCAGCGGGTCACCAGGGCAGGTCGCGGATCTGTTCCACGCACAGGATGAGGAAGAGGATTCCCGACGCCAGCAGCATCACGTTGCTGATCGGTCCGTTGCGCCACTCCTTGGTGACGCGGCCGGTGTTGAGGAGCCAGAAGAGGGTGAGGGCGAGGAAGGGCATGAAGAACGCCCCGATGACGCCGTAGGTCAGGACCAGGCCGATCGGCTGGTCGAGCCACAGGAGGCCCATGGGCGGGAAGGTCAGCCACAGCAGGTACGCGCGGAACGGCCGGGAGGTCTCCCGCTCCTCGGGGGCCACGGCCCGATCGGGGCGGACATGGCCCACGAAGTCGGTGAAGAGCAGACTGACGCCGTGCCAGACGCCGATCACCGAGCTGAAGGAGGCGGCGAAGAAGCCGATGAGGAAGAGGTTGGCGGTGGCCGTGCCGAAGCGGTCCTCCAGGACCTCGCCCACGTCGAGCAGGCCCCGGTCGCCGCTGGCGAGGGCGATGTCGGCGGCGTTGAGCAGCTCGGCGCCGATCACCAGCATCGCCACGACGAACAGACCTGTGGTGGCGTAGGCGACGCGGTTGTCGAGGCGCATCATGGGTATCCACCGCGGGCCGGTCCAGCCCTTGGCGGTGACCCAGTAGCCATAGGCGGCCAGGGTGATCGTGCCCCCGACGCCGCCGATCAGGCCGAGGGTGTAGAGCACGGATCCGTCCGGAAGCACCGGCAGCAGACCGGCGCCCAGGGCCGCCGTGTCGGGGCCGACGCGGATGGCGATGCCGACCACCACGACGAACATCACGCCGACGAAGCCCATCATCAGCTTCTCGACGACCGCGTATCTGTTGAACCAGACGCAGACCAGGCCGAGCAGGCCGGAGATGATGCCCCAGGTGCGCAGCGAGGGGCCCTCGGGCCAGAGCGCGACCAGCGGCATGGCGCTGGCGGACATGGCCGTCGCGCCGTAGACGAAGCCCCACACCGCCACATAGATCGCGAAGTAGACCATCGTCCAGCGGCCCAGCGAGCGCCAGCCGTCGAAGATGGTGCTACCGGTGGCCAGATGCCAGCGGCCGGTCGCCTCGGCCATGGATATCTTGATCAGACAGCCCAGCACGGCGGCCCACACCAGCGTGTAGCCATAGCGCTCGCCCGCCACGGCGGTGGCCACCAGGTCGCCCGCGCCGACCCCCGTCGCGGCGACCACGAGTCCGGGGCCGATCAGACGCCACCGTGCCTTGGGGAGTTGAGCCTCTTCGCTCGCCTTGGTCATGACAGGCATCTTGCCCACAAAATCAGTCACCGAACAGAGTGGTGCGCGACCATACCGAGGCGGGTGTTCCTGACGATATCCGCGGCGGGCGATGCCGCCCGCCCCGCCACTGACCTCGGCTTTCTGCTGCACAAGCACCCGGACAGGGCGCAGGAGTTCTCCACCGCGGCGGGCGCTGCCCAGGGGTTCTACCCCGTGGCCGAAGTCGAGCGCTGCACCGCGGCGCCGCTGCTCGACGTCGATCCGGTCGCGCTCATACGGAATCGAGGTCCGGCGCGCGGTGCCGCGCCCGACGCGACGCTCGCGCAGTACGTCAACGACCGGCCCTGTGCCGCGTCTTCGCTGCTCGCGGTGGCGCTGGGCCAGGTGTTGAGGACGGCGATGCGGAGCCGGTGCGCGGCGCGGCCCGAGCTGCCGGGACATGCGCTGCCGTTGACGGTCGAGGTGCCCGCGCTGCCCGCGCGGGGCGGGGCCGAGGTGGTGCGGCGGCTGTTCGAGCCGCTGGGGTGGACGGTGGAGGCGGACTCCGTGCCGGGTGCGTTCGCACGCGCTGTACGGCGAGCCGACGGGCGAGACCGACGAGTTCGGGCAGCCGGTGCGCTACCCCTGGGCGGTGGATTACCGGGGCGCGGCGGCCGTGGTGTACGGCCGCACCCCGGTGCCGCGCGCCTCCTGGCTGAACAACACCCTGTGCCTGGACACCGGTTGTGTCTTCGGCGGGGCGCTGACCGCGCTGCGCCGGCCCGAGCGGGAGATCGTCGACACCCCGGCGGAGCGGGTGCGGTACGAGCCGGTCAGGCCGCTGGCCACCGAAGCGCCGGGCGGCACGGACGGCCGCCCGCTCGCCCTGGGGACGCCGCGGCGGCCCTCGAGGTGATGAGCAGGTTCGCGGTGGACCCCTGGCTGCGCTGGTGTGCCGGGACGGCGGGACAGCGGCCAAGCTGTTCGGGGCGCCGGAGGGGGTGCGGGGCGGGCTGCCCACCGCCGAGATGACCGTGCGCGTCTGTCGGGGCCCGGGCGTCGTGCCGTGCTCGTCGGCGGGCGCCGAGGGCGGCGAGAAGAGGGAGAGGAGAGCGGAGACGGCGAGCGCGCCGCTCGACCACGGCCCCTGGGTGGCGACGGCCGCACGGCGCGTTCCCCGGTGTGGACGGGTGGGGAGGAGGGCCGGGACCCGGCGGCGCAGAATGGGGGCATGACCTTTCATGTCGATTCGGAGACCGGGCG
Source organism: Streptomyces radicis (assembly GCF_003626575.1). Classification (GTDB taxonomy): domain Bacteria; phylum Actinomycetota; class Actinomycetes; order Streptomycetales; family Streptomycetaceae; genus Streptomyces; species Streptomyces radicis. Next base: position 50,233 of record NZ_RBDY01000039.1, read on the forward strand.
GCTACGGCGAGTGATCCTCCATCGCCCCGGTCTCGAGCTCAAGCGGCTCACCCCGACCAACAAGGACGAGTTGCTGTTCGACGATGTGCTGTGGGTCCGGCGGGCACAGCAGGAGCACGACGTGTTCGCGGGCGTGCTGCGGGACCGCGGCGTCGAGGTGCACCTGTTCGGGGAGCTGCTGGCGCAGACGCTCGAGCTGCCGACGGCGCGGGCGCTGGTCCTCGACCGGGTCTTCGACGAGCGGGAGTACGGGCCGCTGGCGACCGACCGGCTGCGGGCGGCGTTCGACGGGCTGCCGTCAGGCGAGCTGGCCGAGGCGCTGATCGGCGGGATGACCAAGCGCGAGTACCTGGCCGCGCACGACGAGCCGGTCTCGGTGCGCTTCCATGTGATGGGCCAGGACGACTTCCTGCTGCACCCGCTGCCCAACCACCTCTTCGCGCGCGACACGTCCGCCTGGGTGTACGACGGGGTGGCGATCAACGCGATGCGGTGGCCCGCGCGGCAGCGGGAGAGCGTGCACTTCGAGGCCGTGTACAAGCACCACCCGCTGTTCGCGGGCTCCGCGCGGATCTGGTCGGACGGGCAGGGCGCCCACCCGTCGACGATCGAGGGCGGCGACGTGCTGGTCATCGGGAACGGCGCGGTGCTGGTCGGCCTGAGCGAGCGGACCACGCCGCAGGCCGTCGAGCTGCTGGCGCGGCGCCTGTTCGAGGCGGGCTCGGCGCGGGTGATCGTGGCCGTGGACCTGCCGAAGCGGCGGGCGTTCATGCACCTGGACACGGTGCTGACCATGGTCGACGGCGAGACGTTCACGCAGTACGCGGGGCTCGGGATGCTGCGCTCGTACACCATCGAGCCCGGCTCGGGCGACGAGCTGAAGGTCACCGACCACGCGCCCGAGCACATGCACCGGGCCATCGCGGCGGCGCTCGGCCTCGACCGGATCCGGGTGCTGACCCCCGTCCAGGACGTGCACGCGGCGGAGCGCGAGCAGTGGGACGACGGGTGCAACGTGTTGGCCGTCGAGCCGGGCGTGGTGCTGGCCTACGAGCGGACCGTGACGGCCAACACCCATCTGCGCGAGCAGGGCTTCGAGGTGATCGAGGTACCGGGCAGCGAGCTGGGCCGGGGCCGGGGCGGGCCGCGTTGCATGAGCTGCCCGGTGGAGCGCGACCCGGTGTGAGCGGAGGGCTTCGGGACCCCTCTACCGGGACTCTGCATAGACATGTAGGCTGCCGCATATAATTCCGACGCTACGGAGTCGACATGGCGACAGAGCTCACCGGCCGCCACTTCCTCAAGGAGCTCGATCTCACCCCCGGTGAGTTCCGCTCGCTCCTCGACCTGGCCGCCGAGCTGAAGGCGGCGCGGCGGCTCGGGGCCGAGAGCAAGGCGCTGACCGGCAAGCACATCGCGTTGATCTTCGAGAAGAGCTCGACCCGGACGCGTTGCGCCTTCGAGGTGGCCGCGGCCGAGCAGGGCGCGGCCACCACCTATCTCGACCCGGCGAGCTCACACATCGGCTACAAGGAGTCGGCCAGGGACACGGCCCGGGTGCTCGGCCGGATGTTCGACGCCATCCAGTACCGGGGCAGCGCGCAGCGGATCGTCGAGGAGCTCGCGGCGCACGCCGGGGTGCCCGTCTACAACGGGCTGACCGACGACTGGCACCCCACGCAGATGCTCGCGGACGTGCTGACGATGACCGAGCACTGCAAGAAGCCGCTGGACGCGGTCGCGTTCGCCTACCTCGGCGACGCGAGGAACAACATGGGGAACTCGTACCTCGTCACCGGCGCCCTGCTCGGGATGGACGTGCGGATCGTGGCGCCCGAGTCGCTGTGGCCCGACGCCGGGATCCAGGCCGAGGCGCGGCGCCTCGCGGCGGCCACCGGGGCGCGGCTGACGCTGACCGCCGACGTGGCGGAGGGCGTGCACGGCGCGGACTTCGTGGCCACGGACGTGTGGGTCTCGCTGGGCGAGCCCCTCGACACGTGGGACGAACGGATCGCGCTGCTGCGTCCCTACGCGGTGACGGGCGACGTGCTGCGGGCCTCGGGGAACCCCGAGGTGAAGTTCCTGCACTGCCTGCCCGCGTTCCACGACCTCGGGACCGAGGTGGGGCGGGAGATCACCGCGCGGCACGGCCTCGACTCACTCGAGGTGACGGACGAGGTGTTCGAGTCGGAGCACTCGGTCGTCTTCGACCAGGCGGAGAACCGACTGCACACCATCAAGGCGCTGATGGTGGCCACCCTGATCTAACCCGGCGCGCGTGGCCCGGCGCACGGCACGCGCCGTTCACCTGGCGCGGATAGGGTCGGCGCGCTTTGTCGCCCGTCCCAGGAGCCCTCCATGTCCGATCGCGTCCCCCTGCTCACCATCGCCCGGGAGTGGGGGCGGATCGGTGTCGTCGGCTTCGGCGGGCCGCCCGTGCACATATCGCTGCTGCGCGACCTGTGTGTGAAGCGGCGCGGCTGGGTGTCGGCGCGGGACTTCGAGGACGGGATGGCCGCGGCCAACCTGCTGCCGGGCCCCGCCTCGACACAGCTGGCGATCCTGAACGCGTGGTGGCTGCGCGGCGCGTGGGGCGCGGTGGTCGGCGGGGTGAGCTTCATCCTGCCGGGGCTGGTGATGATCCTGGCGCTGGCCGTGCTGTTCCTGGCCGGCGACCCGCCGCGCTGGGTGAACGGCGCGGCGGCGGGGGCGGGTTCGGCGGTGGCCGCGGTGGCGGTGTACACCGGCGCGCACATGCTGCCGGACAGCGCCCGGCGCGTGGAGGGGCGCGCGGCGCGGGCGCGGTGGGCCGGTTATCTGGCGGCGGGGACGCTCGCGGCGGTGCTCCTCGGGGTCTGGCTCGTGCTGGTGCTCATCGCCGCGGGTCTGGTCGAGGTGGCGGTGCGGGGCGTGCGGCGCTCGCGCGCGCGGGTGGCGCCCGGGAGCAACGGGCGGCTGTGGCTCCTGCTCGCCGCGGTGCCGGTGAGCGCGGTGCTGGCGTCGTTGTCCGCGCTGACCTGGGTCGCCTACAAGGTCGGGGCGCTCTCCTACGGCGGCGGCTTCGTGATCATCCCGCTGATGCAGGCGGACGCGGTGGGGGCGCACGGCTGGATGACGAACGGGGAGTTCCTCAACGCCGTGGCGCTGGGTCAGGTCACGCCGGGGCCCGTGGTGCAGACGGTGGCGGTGGTGGGCTATGCCGCGGCGGGCCTTTGGGGCGGGCTGCTGGCGGCGGCGGTCGCGTTCGGGCCTTCATTTGTGATGATCATCCTCGGCGGGGACCAGCTGGAGCGGGTGCGGGGGCTGCCCGCGGTGCAGGCGTTCTTCGACGGCGCGGGACCCGCGGTCGTCGGGGCCATCTGCGGATCGGCCGTGCCGCTCGCGCTTGCCCTCCAACACCCTTGGCAGCTGGGGCTTCTGGCGCTCTCGGGGGTCCTGCTGCTGGTCCGGCGCGTGGGGGTGGTGGGCACGCTGCTGGCCGCGGGGGCGCTCGGTGTCGTCGCGGCGCAGGCGGGCCTGGCCGTCAGCTGAGGCCACGGACGCATACGGAGGAAGGGCGAGGCATACGTGAATTCACGTGAAGGACGCCGCATATTCGCGCACCCGATCTACACTGTGCGCCGTGGGGCGTTGCCATGATCCCGCACGACGGGCCGCTTTCCTCGGCGGGTCATGGACCGGCGTACGCCGTGGGCTTGGGGGCCGCGGCGGAAAGGGGGAACGGGCCGTCGCCGCATCCACGCACATCCCGCGGGCTGTTCCGGCCTCCCGCGCCGCCTGCCCGCGACCCGACGAACGAAGGACACCACGTGAGACGTAAAGGCGCTCTCATCCTCACCCTCTCCGGTCTGTTGACGGTGTCGGCGCTCGGCGCGACGACGGCCTCGGCGGACGACTCCCCGGCCCCGGCCGAGGTCGCTCCCGAGGGCTGGCAGGTCGTCGACGACGCCCTGATGAACGAACTGCTGGTCAGGGCGGGCGAGGCCAGGCTCTCGGCGGAGGCCGACGAGCCGGAGGAGCTCCCCTGGGGCATCCAGTCGGTCACCAACGATCTCTTCGTCGCCTCCGAGCAGAGCTTCCGCGAGCCCAACACAGGCCTGCTGAGGGCCCGTTCCGAGGGCATCAACGGCAGCTGGGAGCTGTACGACCTCTACTGGAACGAGAACGAGACGCTGTCGATCCGTTCCACGGCGAACGAGAAGTTCGTCGCCGCCGAGCTCAACCGCACCGGCTCGGAGAAGGGGGTGCTCAGGGCCCGTTCCGAGGGGGTGAACGGCGGCTGGGAGCAGTTCATCCTGCTCTACCACGAGGTGACGGGGCGTTACGCCTTCCAGTCCGTGGCGAACGGCCTGGTCGTCTCGACCGAGAAGAACTTCACCGGGAACCTTCAGAACGCGCTCCGTGCGCGCTCCGACTGGATCAACGGCTCGTGGGAGGAGTTCTACCTCATCTGACGGTGAGGCAGGCTCGCGCACAGGCCCGTGCGCCGCTTCGGCGGTGTGCGGGCCTTCGGCTTTCCGGGGGTTCGAACGGGTCGGGGGGCCAGCCGCTGTTCCGAGAAGGGTCGGCTTCCGCGGCGAGCCGCGCTGAGCCGCGTTGAGCCGCGCTGAGCGCTCAGTCCGTGCGGGTGGGGCCGCGGTAGGGCAGGGTCTCGGTGTAGACGACGTTGGTGGTCGTCGCCCCGAACCGACTCAGCTCGTCGGCGACCTGCTCCAGGTGCCGCATCGAGGTGGCGGCCACCTTGAGGGTGTAGCAGTCGTCGCCCGTGGTGCGCAGGCACTCGAGGATCTCGCCGCGCTCGGCGAGGAGGCGGTGCAGCGGCTCGTGGCGGCTGCCCGGGTACTTGAGCCGGATCACGGCGAGGACGGCGAACCCCGCCTTCTCCAGGTCCACCTCGGCGCGGTAGCCGGTGATCACGCCGGTGGACTCCAGGCGGCGGACGCGTTCGGTGGCGGCGGACGCGCTCAGGCTCACCCGGCGGCCCAGCTCGGTCAGGGAGATCCGGCCCTCGCGCTGGAGCTCGCGGAGGATGGCCCAGTCGGTCGGATCGAGATCCACGGTCATGCGCCCAATCTACCGGGATTTCCTCGGCGGACCGGCCGTGATACCCGGAGAACTCCCTTCAGGGCACGCGGGGTGCCGACCTAGATTGGGGCGCATGCAATTCGGCGTGAACGTGTTGAACTTCGGCCCCGGCACCGACCCCGGCACGCTGCGGGACTGGGCGCAGACGGTGGAGGGCCTCGGCTTCGACCTGCTGATGGTCTCCGACCACATCGCGGTGACCCCGGATGTGTCCGAGCACTATCCGGCGCCCTTCTACGAGCCGTTCACCACGCTGGCGTGGCTGGCGGGGATCACGCGGCGGGTGCGGCTCGGCACCACGGTGCTGATCATGCCCTACCGGCATCCGCTGCTCACGGCGCGGATGGCGGCGAACCTCAACGACCTCAGCGGGGGCCGCCTGGTGCTCGGGGTCGCGGTGGGCTGGGCGCGGCAGGAGTTCGCGGCGCTCGGGGTGCCGTTCGAGCGGCGGGGCGCGCTGACCGACGCGTATCTGGAGACGGTCCGCGCGGCATGGCGGGACGAGGCGGACTACCGGGCCGGGGACATCCCCGTGTGGGTGGGCGGCAACAGCGAGGCCGCGCTGCGCCGTGCGGTGCGGGCGGGCGACGCGTGGCATCCGCTGCGGACGACGCCGGGCTGGCTCGACGAGGCGGCGGCGCGGCTGAGCAAGGCGGCCGCCGAACGGGGCGGGCGCGCAACGCCGTTGGTGCCACGCGTCATCCTGCGGCTGACGGACGCGCCGGTCACGGGGCCCGACCGGCTGGCCGGGGAGGGCACGGTGGAGCAGGTGGTGGGGGACATCGAGCGACTGCGGCTGCTGGGGGTCGAGACGGTGGTGTTCGACCCGTTCTCGGGCGACGTGAGCGAGACGGAACGCCCGCACGAGGCGTGGCGTTCGCTGGCGGCGATCGCGGCACATCTTCGGGAGTTCGGCGACAAGGAGACACTGTGAGCGACGAGATCACCGCGCGGCCCGCCGTGACGGAGGACGATCTGAAGCATCTGCGGCGCTGCGTGGAGCTGGCCGAGGAGGCGCTCGACGCCGGGGACCAGCCGTTCGGTTCGGTGCTGGTCGACGGGGACGGCGCGGTGCTGTTCGAGGACCGGAACCGGGAGACGAGCCTCGCCGACGAGACGCGGCACCCGGAGTTCCAGGCGGCGCGCTGGGCCGCGGCCCAGCTGCCGCAGGAGCGGCGGGCCGCGGCGACGGTCTACACGTCGGGCGAGCACTGCGCGATGTGCGCGGCGGCGCACGCGTGGGTGGGCCTGGGCCGCATCGTCTACGCCAGCTCGACCGAGCAACTCGTGGGGTGGTCGGCGGAGCTGTCCCTCGCCCCGTCCCCGGTCCGCCCGCTGGCGATCCAGGAGGTGGCCCCGAACATCCCGGTCTCGGGCCCGGTCCCCGACCTGGCCGAGGCGGTCCACGCCCTGCACCGCCGCCGCCTCAGCGGGAACTGAACGGGCGGGGCCCCGCCTGGTATCCGCCGGAACGCAGGGTGACGTACATGGCCCGACACGTGATCGGCGGGAGGGGGCCGGGGCCTTGGGGTGGGACGAGGAGTGGGCGGCCGTGCGGGCAGAAGCGGTCGCGGAGACGGCTCGAACGCGGCTGAACAGCCATGACTCCGCGAGCGGTGGGACGGTCGCCCCGGCAGATCTGAGCGTGCCACCCGGCGAGAGCGGCACCGGCTGGGGCGATGCCCTGTCCGACCTGGCCGATCGGCTCAACGAGCATGCCAACGGACTGCGGCTGGCCGCGTCCGGCATGACGGAGCCGGAGTACGACCTCGGCAGTGCGTTCCGGAGCTCGGGGACCGTCTGATGCCGGAGCTTTGACGGGAGCTGCTCGATCAGGGCTTCTCCCCGCTGGGGGCGGCGGTGTCGTCGTGGCGAAGGCTGGCCGAGGCGTGCGAGACGGCCCGGGACAGCTCCGCCGCCAAGGAGATCGACACGGCTTCACCATCGACGGCTACCAGTCCGATCCCTCGGTGAGCCCCGCCGATGCCCGGCGTGGAGCAGCAGCGGCTCTGACCGGGCCCCGGTCACCTCCGCTCCGGCGCTCATCCCGGGGCTTCTTCGGTTCGCGCCCTGACGCCTTCGAGGGCCAGGGTGAGAAGGCGGTCGGCGAAGGGGCGGTCGCCGTTTCCCGTCTGGGCGATCGCCGTGGTGAGGCCGATCAGCTCGTCGATGTCCACGTCCACGCGGACGCGCCCGGCGGCCTGGGCGTCCTGGAGGAGGGGCGTGGCCGCCTCGTGGGTGGCGCGGTGCCACTCGGCCACCTCGGGGGTCTCCTCGTCGTGCCGGATCCGGTAGGCGGCGACGAAGGCGTCGCGCAGACCTCGATTCCGCGTGGTGTGGTCGATGACCAGGCGCAGCCATGCCGTCAGGGCCTCGCCGGTCGGCTCCTCGGCCCTCAGGTCCGCCGCCGAGGCGCAGAGGTGCTCGATCCGCTCGGCGTACACGGCCGCGATGAGCGCCTGACGGGTCGGGAAGTGCCGGTACAGCGTGGCGTTCCCGACGTCGGCGGCGTGGGCGATGTCGTCGAGCGAGGTGTCGGCCCCCTCGGCGTTGAACGCGCGCTCTGCGGCGGCGAGCAGCCGCTCGCGGTTGCGCACGGCGTCCGCGCGGGGGCGGCGGGCCTGGGGGGCGGGCATCGGTGGAACCTCCTTGGCAAACGGGGACCATCCCCGTTATAGTAGCGGAGAGGAAACGGGGATGATCCCCGCTTGATGGTTTCCGGAGGTGTTCCCCATGACCGAACCACTCGGGCCGGCCGAGGTGGTCGAGGCGATCAACGGCGCGCGCCGCGTCGGCGACTTCGACGCGGCGCTGGCGTACATAGCGGTCGAGTCGCTCGATCAGGGCGAGCGGGTCACGCGTGAGGACTGGCGGCGGAAGTGGGAGGCGATGCGCTCGGGCGTCGAAGGGCTGGAGATCACCACGGAGGGCAGCGTCGTGAGCGGCGACTGGGTCGCCAACCGCTACACGGTCCGCGGCGCCCACACCGGCGACTTCTTCGGACAGGCGCCCACGGGCCGCGACTTCGCGATCACGGGGATGGACATGGTGCGCGTCCGCGACGGCCAGCTGGTGGAGCACTGGATGGTCGCGGAGGGCTTATGACGACCGGCGAGGGACGCCACGGCGCCGATGACCCCACGGAACCGCTCCGCACAGAATCAGAATTGCAAATTTCTTCAAGTCAGCACATCATCATCTATGTAAGAGCCGGGCCCGCGGGGGGCGGGCCCGGGCGGTGGCAGGGCGATGTGCCGGTGGGCGAAGGGATGTGTGGCGGGGTGCAGGTTCCGCTGTATCAGGCGAAAGCGGAGTTCTTCAGGATGCTGGGGCATCCGGTGCGCATCCGCGTGCTCGAGCTGTTGCAGGACGGCCCGAAGCCGGTGCGGGAGCTGCTCACGGCGATCGAGGTGGAGCCGTCCAGCCTCTCGCAGCAGCTCGCGGTGTTGCGCCGGTCCGGGATCGTCACCTCGACGCGGGAGGGCGCGACGGTGGTCTATGCCCTGGCCGGTGGGGATGTGGCGGACCTGATGCGGGCCGCGCGGCGGATCCTGACGGAGATGCTGGCCGGGCGCGGCGAGCTGCTGGCCGAGTTGCGGGAAGCCGAGGCCGCCGCGGAGTGAGCACGTTCTCGGGCCGGGCGTGGGGCCCGGTGCGCTCGCTGCTGCCCGCGCGCGCCGATGTCGCCGCGGTGCGGCGCGGCTGGCGGCGGGATCTGCTGGCCGGGCTGACGGTGGCCATCGTCGCCCTGCCCCTCGCGCTGGGCTTCGGCGTCTCCTCCGGGCTGGGGGCCGAGGCGGGCCTCGCGACGGCGGTGGTGGCCGGTGCGGTGGCCGCCGTGTTCGGCGGCTCGAACCTCCAGGTGTCCGGGCCGACCGGCGCGATGACCGTGGTGCTGGTGCCGATCGTGGCCGAGCACGGACCCGCGGCCGTTCTCGCGGTCGGCCTGCTGGCCGGGTTGATGCTGATCGGCCTGGCGTTCGCCCGCGCCGGACGCTACATGAGCTATGTGCCCGCGCCCGTCGTGGAGGGGTTCACGCTCGGCATCGCGTGCGTGATCGGCCTTCAGCAGGTGCCGGGCGCCCTGGGCGTCGAGCAGCCCGAGGGCGAGAGGGTCCTGGTCGTGGCGTGGCGGGCGGTGGAGGAGTGGGCGCGCTCCCCCCAGTGGACCGCGCTCGGCCTCGCCGCGGGCGTGGCCGTGATCATGCTGCTCGGCGCCCGGTGGCGGCCCGCCGTTCCGTTCTCGATCCTCGCCGTGGCCGCCGCGACGCTGGCCGCGCAGGCGTTCGGGCTCGAGGGCGCCCCCGCGATCGGGGACCTGCCCGCCGGGCTGCCCGCCCCCAGCCTCGGCTTCCTCGACCCGGGCGAGGTGGGCTCCCTGATCGCCCCCGCGGTGGCGGTCGCGGCGCTGGCCGGTCTGGAGTCCCTGCTGTCCGCGTCCGTCGCCGACGGCATGACGGTGGGACAACGACACGATCCCGACCGGGAGTTGTTCGGTCAGGGGCTGGCGAACGTCGCCGCCCCCCTGTTCGGCGGGGTACCCGCGACCGGGGCGATCGCCAGGACCGCGGTGAACGTCCGCTCGGGCGCCACCTCGCGGCTTGCCGCCCTCGCCCACGCCGCGGTGCTCGCGGTGATCGTCTTCGCCGCCGCCTCCCTCGTGTCCCGGATCCCGCTCGCCGCGTTGGCCGGGGTGCTGCTCGCCACGGCGGTGCGCATGGTCGAGGTGGGCTCGCTGCGCGCGATGGCCAGGGCCACCCGGGCCGACGCGGCCGTACTGGTCCTGACCGCCCTGGCCACCCTGGTCCTCGACCTGGTCTACGCCGTCCTCATCGGCCTGCTCGTCGCCGGAACGCTCGCGCTGCGGGCGGTGGCGCGCCAGGCCCGCCTCGAGCAGGTCCCCTTCCACGCGGATCTGCCAGGCGAGCACAGCGAGGAGGAACGCCGGCTGCTGGCCGAGCACATCGTGGCCTACCGCATCGACGGGCCGCTGTTCTTCGCCGCCGCCCACCGCTTTCTCCTCGAGCTCACCGAGGTCGCCGACGTGCGCGTCGTCATCCTGCGCATGTCCCGCGTCACCACCGTCGACGCCACGGGCGCGCTCGTCCTCAAGGACGCCGTGGAGAAGCTGCGGCGGCGCGGCATCGTCGTCCTCGCGTCGGGCATCCGCCCGGGGCAGCACACGGCGCTGGCCTCCGTCGGCGCGCTCGATCTCCTCCACCCGGACGGCCACACCACCTACGCCCACACGCCCGATGCCATCCAGGCCGCCCGTCGGCACCTCCACCTCACCGGGGTACTTCCCGCCGCCACCGCCCCACCGGCCGTGCCCGAGCAGCGATCCGCCCCCGCGGCCGGGGAGTCCATCCCCTAGTACTACAGGGCTAGATCTTGATCATGGGGTGATGGGAGGCTGGGGCTGTGGCCACGACCCAACGCTGTGATCCAGATCGTTCGTCGGACGCCGTCGGCCCGGCCGATTTAGCTGTCTGGGA
>NZ_RBDY01000040.1 GCF_003626575.1 Streptomyces radicis
GATGGGGTAAGGCTCCCTGTAGACGACGGGGTTGATAGGCCGGAGATGGAAGCCTGGTGACGGGTGGAGTTGACCGGTACTAATAGGCCGAGGGCTTGTCCGCAGATGCTCGCGTCCACTGTGAATTTTTGATCGACCTATTCCAAGTGAAGAGTGTGCTTGTTCGCTTGGAGCACTTCCAAAGTGTTCCGGTGGTCATGGCGGGAGGGAAACGCCCGGTTACTTTCCGAACCCGGAAGCTAAGCCTCCCTGCGCCGATGGTACTGCATGGGGGACCGTGTGGGAGAGTAGGACACCGCCGGACAATTTTTATGGGACCTCTGGTTCCTCAGCGTACATGCTGAGGAACCAGAGGTTCTTTTTTGTTTTCCGGCTGTGTTTGTGAATTGTGTGGGAAAGGCAGGACCGCGTCGATGTCGAATGCGGAGGACGGACGGCCCCAGAGGCCGCGACAGGAGCCGCGCCGTGAATTCCGCGGACGTCGGGACGGCACGGGCCGCCCGGCCGGATACCGGCGTGATGAGAAGCGCGATGAGAAGCGCGACGAGAAGCGCGACGATCGTCGCGGGGAATGGCGTCGTGATGACCGGCGTGACGATCGTGACAGCCGCGACCGCGACCGGAACCGAGATCGTCGGCCGTATGGCGGTGGGCGCGATGACCGTGGCGAGCGTCGTGACGTCCGCAGGGACGACCGTCGCGATGAACGGTCCGGCGGGAGGCCGCCGTTCCGCCGTGACGATCGTCGTGATGAGCGGCGTGACGATCGGCGTGATGAGAGGTCGGGTGGCAGGCCGTCGTTTCGGCGGGACGATCGGCGTGACGATCGCCGTGATGAACGGTCGGGTGGCAGGCCGTCGTTTCGGCGTGATGAGCGGCGTGATGAGAGGTCGGGTGGCAGGCCGTCGTTCCGGCGGGACGATCGGCGTGATGAGCGCTCGGGTGGCAGGCCGCCGTTCCGGCGTGAGGAACGGGCGGGGGAGCGGCGGGAGTTCCGGCGTGATGACCGTAGGGACGACCGGCGTGATGATCGGCGGGACGGGCCTCGGGGGCGGGACTTCCGGGGGCGGCGTGACGATCGTGGCGGGCCGCGGGCCGGGTATCGCAGGGACGGGCGTGGGCGCGTTCCCGATCAGGGTGCGCGGGGCGGCCGGGACCGCGAGTCGGCGCGGCGGCTGCCCATCCCCGACGAGGTCACGGGCGAGGAGATCGACCGCCCCGTGCGGCAGGAGCTGCTGAGCCTGCCCAAGACGCTGGCCATCGACGTGGCGCGCAACCTCGTCATGGTCGCCAAGCTCCTGGACGAGGACCCCGAGCGGGCCTACGCGTACTCGCGTGTCGCGCTGCGGCTCGCCTCGCGCGTGGGGGCCGTTCGCGAGGCCGCGGGCTTCGCCGCCTACGCCGTCGAGAAGTACGCGGAGGCCCTGACGGAGTTCAGGGCGGCGCGGCGCATGTCCGGGTCGGACCACCTCTGGCCCATCATGGCCGACTGCGAGCGCGGGATCGGGCGCCCCGAGCGTGCGCTGGCCATGGCGGGGGAGCCCGAGGTGCGGCGGCTCGACAGGGCAGGGCAGGTGGAGATGCGGCTCGTCGCCGCGGGCGCCAGGCGGGATCTGGGCCAGCCCGACGCGGCCGTGGTCACCCTCCAGAGTCCCGAGCTGGCCTCGACCGCCGTGCACCCGTGGACCGCGCGGCTGCGCTACGCCTACGCCGACGCGCTGCTCGCCGTCGGGCGGGACGGCGAGGCGCGCGAGTGGTTCGCCAAGGCCGTCGAGGCCGACAGCGGCGGGACGACCGACGCGGCCGACCGCCTCGCCGAGCTCGACGGCGTCGCGTTCACCGACGCCCTTGACCCCGACCTGGACGACGAGGGCGCCGACGGCTGATCAGGAGGGTCAGGCGAACGCGGCCAGCGGGTTGTCCAGGGTGCCGACCACCGCGAGGTTGGCGTCGGGGTCGCCGAGCAGGTCCACCATCTGCTGGTTGTTGCGCAGCTGAAGGCGGTTCAGGCAGGACCGGTCGAAGCGCGGCTGGAACAGGTCGAACCGCTTGTGCCGCTCGGCCAGGTGCGGGGTGGCCTTCTGGTAGTCGGTGACGCACGCCGCCACCGTCGACCAGAAGGCGTCCTCGGTCAGCAGGCCGTCCGACGCGAGGATCGCGTTGAGGAAGCGGAAGAAGCAGTCGAACACGTCCGTGAACAGGGTCAGCGTCCACAGGTCGTCCGAGATGTCGATGCGGATCCGCTCGACCTCGGGCGGCAGCGGGGTCTCCGGGTTCATGACGGCGATCTCCTCGGCGATGTCCTTCATGAAGACGCGCCGGGGAACGCCGTTCCGCAGCACCATGATGACGTTCTCGCCATGCGGCATGAACGCCACGTCGTGCGCGTACAGGCAGTGCAGCAGCGGGGTCAGATAGGCGTCCAGGTACTGGCGCAGCCAGGTCGCGGGCGGCAGGCCCGACTCGGCGATCAGGGCGGCGGCCACCGATCCCCCGTCGCGGTCGACGTGCAGCAGCGACGCCATCGTGGCGAGGCGTTCGCCCGGGGCGAGGAGGGGCACCGGGCTCTCGCGCCACAGGGCGGCCAGCATCTTGAGGTAGGGCGAGCCCTTGGCGGCGACGGCCTCGTACTGCTTGTGGTGGTAGCCGATGGCGGCGCGCTCGCGCAGGATCCTGAAGCCGTGCGAGGCCAGCAGCTCGTCGCCGTGGACGAGATCGGCGAGCCAGTCGTTGATGGCCGGGGTCGGCTTCATGTAGGCGGCGGAGAGGCCGCGGACAAAGCCCATGTTGAGGACCGAGAGCGCCGTTTTCACATAGTGCTTGTGCGGGGCGGCGGCGTTGAAGAACGTCCTGATCGACTGCTGGGCGCGGTAGTGGTCGTCGCTTCGGCCGAGCGGGACCAGGTGGCGGCGGGCGACCTCGGCGGCGAACGTCACGGCCAGCTTGCTGTACCACTGCCACGGGTGGACGGGGAACAGGTGGTAGGCGTCGGGGTCGAGGCCCAGGTCCCTCAGGCGGTCGGCGAAGCGGGCCAGGGTCTCGGGGGCCAGCTCGCCCGCGATCAGGGTGGCGTAGTCGAGGCCCGCGCCCGAGGTGAACGTGGTCAGGTCGCGGCGGGCGGCCAGCCAGACGAGCCGCACCGGGCTGCCCGTCTCGGGTGCGTAGGCGTGGTACTCGGCGGCGTCGAAGCCGAGGCGGCCGTTGTTCGCGACGAAGCATGGGTGGCCCTCGGTCATGCCCGCCTCGATCGCCTGGAAGTCCGCGCGGGCCAGCTCGGCCGCCGTGCGGTGGGGGGCCGCGAGCTTGTAGGCGGTGCCCGCGAGCGTGGAGCTGATCTCCTCGAGGTAGACGGGCAGGATGTCGTCGCCGAGGCCGAGGGACGCGCGCAGCTCGACGACGAAGTCCAGGGCGTCGAGCGGGAGTCGGGTGCCCGTCCTGGCGTGCTCGCGGACCACGCTCTCGGCGTCCACCGCCCAGTGGTCGAGGGCCAGCACGTCGGCGGAGAAGCGGTAGACGACGTCGCCGTCGTCGCTTGGCACCGACCAGCGGCCTTCGGACGAGCGCTCGGGGGTGAGCAGGCGCTCGTGGGAGAACTCGGCGAGGGCCTTGCGGATCAGCAGCCGGTTGGCGCGTTCCCAGCGGTCGGGGGTGAGGTGGGCGACGGCCTCGTGGGGCGCGGTGGGCGCCTTCGTCGCGGCGTACTGCTCGCGGGTGCACATGCTGAGGAGGGCGTCCTTGCCGGGGAGCGTGACGGTGCGTTCGACGCGGAAGCCGACGGCCGCGTTGAGGGCGTGGACGCGGGTGTTGCGGATGTCGGGCTCGACCACCACGCGCTGGGTCGCGGGGTCGGCGAACAGCAGCTCCATGACCGTGGTGAGCACGGCGCGCGTGAAGCCGTGGACGGGCGATGCGGTGGGGGCGACGAGGACGTGCATGCCGATGTCGCCGGGCTGGACGTCGTACGCGGCGCCGACCGGCTCGGCGGCGGGGTCGTAGCGTTCGACGAGGAACGCGGGCCGCCCCTCGTGCAGGCCGAGCAGCGCCTCATGCGAGTCGCCCGCGTCGAGGGCGCGGAACTCGGCCGCGACATCGTCGATGGTGGCCTCGGCCATCAGCCAGAAGGCCGACTTCTCGTGGGTGAGCCAGCCGTGCAGCAGCTCGGCGTCGGCGGTGGGGTCGACCGGGCGGAGGGTGAACTCCCCGAGCCGGTCGTCCCGTCGGGAGAAGACAGTGGTGCTCATAGGGCGCGGTCGCTCCAAGTCACGGCGGGGCGGGACGGGGAGTTAGGTTAGCCTAACCTAAATTCGATCGCCAAGGGTGAGGTCGCGAAGGAGCAGGCCCGTGGCCGGTTTCGGGCCGAACGATGTCGACTTCTGCGGCATGGTGACGCCCTGTTCGGCCAGGGCCCTGACCGTGGCCTCGGGCACGGCGCGCAGCAGGATCGCGGTGCCGCCGCCGCGCTCGGCCAGGGCGACGGCGGTGGCGGCGTCGTGGAGGTGGCGGACGGCGGCGGGCGCGGGCGCGTTCGGGCCAAGGGCGGGCAGCAGCGCCTCGTGCAGCACGGTGGCGTCCAGGGCGCGCCAGGCGGCCGGGCGGTCGCCGCGCACCGCGCGCGTCAGCAGGGCCGGGTCGGGGCGGTCCAGGAGGTGGAACGCGTCGGCGCCCGCGAGGAGGAACGCGTTGCCCTCGGCGCGTTCCAGGGCGGCCAGGGCATCGGGCAGCGCGCCCGGCAGCGGCGTGACGCGGCAGATCGCGCCGAGCGCGGCCAGCGCGGTGGCGGGCGCGACGCCCGGCAGCACCCGGTGGATGGCCCCCACGCGCAGCGGATGGCGGTCGGTGTCCACCAGCAGGACCAGGCCGCGGTCCCACGGCGGCCGCCCGCCGTGCTCGGCGGCGAGCCGCAGACAGGTCGCCCAGCGGTGGTGCCCGTCCGCGATCAGCGCCCGGTGCCCGGCCAGGTCGTCCCTGACGGCGGCGAGCTCGGCGGGGTCTGTGAGGGACCAGACGCGGTGGTGGACGCCGTCGGCCGTCGTGGTGGCGAGCAACGGCGGGCGCGCGGCGGCCCGTTCGGTCAGGGAAGCGGTGAGGCCCGAGGGGCCGCCGCGGTAGGAGAGCAGCAGGGGCTCGAGGTTGGCCGCGGTGGCGCGCATCAGGTCGGCGCGCTCGGCGACGACCTCGGGCAGCACGTCCTCGTGCGGCAGGACGACGCCCTCGCCGGGCCTGGTCAGCCGCAGGGCGCCGAGCACGCCGCGCTGGAGCGTCGCCCCGGCGCGTTGCTCGTAGACGTACAGGGCGGGGCGTGGCTCCTCGGTGAGCACGCCGTCGGCGCGCCAGCGGCGCAGCGTCTCGGCCGCGCCGCGGTGCGCGGTGCCCTGGTCGGTGGCCCGGGGGAGGATGAGGCGGACGATGTTGAAGGGGTCGGCGGTCTCGAGCGCGTGCTGCCCGTCGGGGCGCACCACCACGTCGTACGGGGGAGAGGTGACGGCCGCCAGGCTGCCGACGCGCTCGGGCGCGTAGCGGAGCGCGCGGAACGGCGCGAGATCCAGCCCGGCGGCATGCATCCCCGCATCGTATGCGCCGCGACGGCGCCCGTGGCGATGAGGGATGATCGTGCGGACATGGCTGAACTGACAGGAAGCGCACGGGCGCTGCACGAGGTGTACGACACGGCGCTGCTCGACCTCGACGGGGTCGTCTACGCGGGCGGGGAGGCGCTGCCGCACGCGGTCGCGTCGCTGCGGACGGCGCGGGACGCCGGGATGCGCCTCGCCTATGTGACCAACAACGCGGCCCGCACTCCTGAGACGGTCGCCGACCATCTGACGGCGCTCGGCGTTCCCGCGGCGCCCGACGAGGTCGTCACCTCCGCGCAGGCCGTCGCGCGGCTCGTCGCCGAGTCGGTGCCGCCGGGCTCCGCGGTGCTGTGCGCGGGCGGCGAGGGGCTGCGGGTGGCGCTGCGGGAGCGCGGCCTGCGCCCCGTCGCGTCCGCGGACGAGGGTCCGGCGGCCGTGGTGCAGGGCTACGGCGGCCCCGACCTGTCCTGGGGGATGCTGAGCGAGGCGGCGCTCGCGGTGAACCGGGGCGTGCCGTGGTTCGCCGCGAACCTCGACGCCACGATCCCCGGCGGGCGCGGCATCACGCCGGGCAACGGCGCCGCCGTCGAGGTCGTGCGGATCGCCACGCGGCACACCAGGGAGCCCGAGGTGGCGGGGAAGCCAAGGCCGCCCATGCACCGGGAGAGCATCCTGCGGACCGGGGCGCGGCGGCCCCTGGTGATCGGGGACCGGCTCGACACGGACATCGAGGGCGCCCACGTGGGCAGCGTGGACTCGTTGCTCGTGCTGAGCGGGGTGACCGACGCGGCGGCGCTCGTCGCGGCGCGGGCCGAGCACCGGCCGACGTATGTGGCGGAGGATCTGCGGGGGTTGCTCGTGGGGCATCCCGGCCCTTCGCGTGAGGGGGACGGCGTCTTCGGGTGCGGGGGCTGGCGCGCTTCGGTGTCGGGGGGCGGCCTCGTGATCGAGGGGCGCGGGGAGCCGCTCGACGGGCTGCGGGCGCTGTGCGCCGCGGCGTGGGCGGCGGCGGACGCGGGGATCCCGGCGGGGGCGGAACGGGCGCTGGCGCGGCTGGGCTGGTGACCGCGCCCGTTCGCGCCCGCCGCCCCCGGCGGGCCGTGGGGTCGGGTCAGGCGGCCTCGGCGGCGATGGCCTCGTTGATCAGGTCCTCCTCGGAGACGCCGCGGCGCCAGTAGCCGGTGAACGTGACGCGCTTGCGGTCGAAGCCGCGGTCGTTGACCAGGTGGCGGCGCAGGGCGCGGACCGTGGCGGCCTCGCCGCCGAGCCACGCGTAGGGCGAGCCCGCCGGGAGGTCGGCCGCGCGGATCGCGTCGGGGGCCGTGGTGCGGTGCCCCGGGAGCAGCCAGGTGATCTCGGCGTCGGCCTTGGTGGGCAGCTCCTGGACGTCCTCGGCGTGGTCGACCTCGAGCCACACGCGGGTCCTGGTGCCGGGCGGGAGCCAGGCCAGGATGCCAGCGACGGCGGGCAGCGCGGTCGCGTCGCCGGTGATCAGCACCCAGTCCGCGTCGGCGGGCGGGCGGAAGTCGACGCCGCCGTTGTCCTCCTCCACGGGCCCGAGGACGGTCACCGGGTCGCCGGGGACCGCGCGGCGCGCCCAGCGGCAGGCCACGCCCGTGTCGCCGTGCAGGGCGAAGTCGATGTCCAGCTCGTCCGGCTCGCGGCGCTGCTCGCGCACGGTGTAGGTGCGCATCGTGGCGCGCTCGCCGGGGTCGAGCCGCTGCCAGGCGGGCCACCAGTTCAGGCCCTCGTCGCGCGGGACCAGCACCTCGCGCTGGCCCGGGTGCGGCAGGAACAGCTTGACGCGCTGGTCCCGGCCGCCGCACGCGAAGTGGGAGAGCCGTTCGCCGCCCAGGGTCACCCGGATGAAGCCCGGGCTGATAGGGGCGGCGCGCAGCACGCGCAGGTCGAAGAATGCGAAGGGGGCGGTGGTCATGGTCGTCCTCTCGGTCACTCCGGCTCGGCCGTCGGCTGCGGCTCGGCGGTCGGTCTTCGATGCTGTCGATGTGCTTCTGAGGTGCTTCTCACGTGCTTCTGGGGTGCTTCCGAGGTGCGGGGTCAGGCGCCGGTGGGGGCGGCGTCGCGGACGGCCCGGGCGAGGCCTTCGACGATCGGGGCGCAGTGGGCGTAGCTGCTCGCCGGTTCGGGGGCCCAGCTGACGACCTGCCCGGCGCGGACGGCGGGGAGGCCGTTCCATGTGGGCTTGGTGTCGGCGAGCTGGTCGGGTTGGAGGTTCCCGGTGCGGCTGTCGACCAGGATCAGATCGGCGGGGAGGAGGTCGGCGTTCTCCCAGCTGACGGACTGCCAGACGCCCCCGGGGTCGGGGCTTTCCGGGGTGACGAACGCCACGCCCAGCTCGGCGAAGTACGCCAGGTCGGGGAGGTCGGCCGGGACGGCGAACCACACCTTGTCCTCGGTCGCGCTCAGCGCCAGCACCCGGATGCCGGGGTTGTCCGACGCGGCGCGGCGCAGGGACTCGGCGGCGGCGTCGAAGCGCTCCCTGGCCTCGGTGACCGGGGCGGACCTGAGGTCGGCGCCCAGGGCGGCGGCCAGCTCGGCATAGCGCTCGAGCATGGTGCGCAGCGTGGTGTCGGCGCCGAGGATCCCGACGCCGGGCGCCAGGCCGAGGATGTCGTCGGCGCTGTCCTCGGGGACGTACCACAGGTCGGGATGCTGGCGGATGTCGCTGATCAGCAGGTCGGGCTCGAGGCGGGCGTAGGTCTCGATGTTGAACTCGCCCCACGCGTTGCCGACGACGGTCAGGGCGTCGACGTCCAGGTTGGCGGCCTGGACGTCGGGCTCGCCGTCGGCCAGGAGGGTGGGGCCGAAGACCCCGGCGCACGTGATGCCGTAGTCGGCGAGGGCCGAGGCGGAGCCGACGTAGGCGACGAGCGTCTCGGGCCTGGCGTCCAGGGTGACGGTCTCGTCGCGGTCGTCGGTGAACGTCCAGGCGCCCGAACCGCCGTCCCCGCCACGGCCGTTGCCCGATCCGTCGCCGGTGTCGCCGCCGCCCTCGCCGCCGCAGGCGGCCAGCGTGGTGGCGGCGCCGAGCGCGCCCCCCGCGGCCACCAGGCGGCGGCGGGTCAGGGCGGCGGCGCGCATCAGGAGACCTGCCGCGCGGTGCGGATCGCCTCGGCGAGCGTCTCGATCAGCGGGGCGCACGCGGCGTGGGAGAAGATCGGCTCGCTGTTCCAGCCGGTGATCTGCTCGGCGGTGACGGCGGGCAGGCGGGTGAAGGTGGGCTTGTCGGTGAGCGCGTCGGGCTGGAGCGCGACCGTGCGGGCGTCGAGCAGCAGCACATCGGCGGCGTACTTGTCGGCGTTCTCCCAGCTGAGCGGCTCGAAGAAGCCGCCCTCGTCGACCGCGTCGGGCTCGACGAGCTCGACGCCGAGCTGCTGGAACCACTGGAGGTCGGGGTAGGAGGACGGGGTGGAGACATAGAAGAGGTCGGCCGCGGCGGAGCACGCGAGCACCCGTATCCCGGGGTTGTCGGCGGCGGCGCGGCGCAGGTCCTCCGTGGCGGCCTCGAAGCGCGTGGTGGCCTCGGTGACCTGGGCGGACCCGAGGTCGGCGCCCAGCGCCTCGGCCAGCTCGGTGTGCCGGGCGATGACGTCGGGCAGCGTCAGGTCGGGGCGGTCCTGGGTGGGGGAGTTGAGCAGGGCGGCGCTCGGGGCGAAGGCGAGGATCTCCTCGGCGCTCTCCTCCGGCACGTACCACAGCGTGCTGCCGTCGTAGCTCGTGCTGACGAGCAGCTGCGGCTCGAGCCCGGCGTACTCCTCGACGTTGAACTCCCCCCACGCGTTGCCGAGAACGGTCAGCCCCTCCACGTCGAGGCTGCCCGCCTGGCTGTCGGGCCCGCCGTCGGGCAGCGTCGTCGGGCCGAAGACGGCTTCGGTCTCCACGCCGTAGTCGTGCAGGGCGGCGGCGACGCCGACGAACGCCACGAGCCGCTCGGGCACGCTGTCGAGCTCGATCGTCTCGCCGCGGTCGTCGGTGAAGCTGAACGCGCCTCCCGCCGGGGCCGAACCACCCTCGCCCGAGGGCTCGTCGGAGTCGTCCGAGCCACCGCAGGCGGCGAGCAGCGTGCCGGCGCCGAGCGCTCCCCCGGTGGTCAGCAGGGTGCGGCGGGACAGGAAGCGGGTATGGGAACGAGTCATCACGGTCGCCTTGGTCTCTCGATGGCCGTAAGCGAGGTTAGGCTAACCTAACCCTATGCCGCTCCAGTTCACCAGCGCGGGGAGCTTCGTGTGACCCCGCTCAAGCCCGGCGCCGCGTCGTACGCGCCGGCGCCCGAGGCCGCGCCCGCGCCCCGGCGCACCACCCGGCGGGCCCTCGGCCTGCTCGCCGCCGTGGGCCTGCTGGCGTGCGTCACCGCGGCCAGCATCGCGCTGGGCGCCAAGTCCGTCCCGCTGGGCGACGTGTGGCAGGGCCTCTTCCAGTACTCCGGCACGGACAACGACGTGGTGGTCCGCGACGTGCGGCTGCCGCGGACGGTCCTCGGGCTGCTGTGCGGGGGCGCGTTGGGGCTCGCCGGGGCCGTGATGCAGGCGCTCACGCGCAACCCCCTGGCCGACCCCGGGCTCCTCGGGGTCAACGCCGGGGCGTCCGCCGCCGTGGTCTCCGCCATCAGCTTCTTCCACGTCAGCTCGCTGAGCGGCTACGTCTGGTACGCGTTCCTCGGCGCGGCCCTGGTCTCGGTGCTGGTGTACGCGCTGGGCGGCACGCGTTCGGCCACGCCCGTGCGGCTCGCCCTCGCCGGGACCGCGGTCTCCGCCGCGCTCTTCGGCTACATCAACGCCGTCCAGCTCCTGGACACCGCGGCGCTCGACCGGATGCGGTTCTGGTCGGTCGGCTCACTCGCCTCGGCGAACCCCGAGGTCATCCGGCAGGTGCTGCCGTTCATCGCCACCGGCGTGCTGCTCGCCCTCGCCCTGGCCAGGCCGCTCAACGCCATCGCGCTCGGCGAGGACACCGCGCGGGCGCTCGGCACCCGCGTCAACCACACCAGGGTGCTCGCCATGCTCGCGGTCACCCTGCTCTGCGGCGCGGCCACCGCGGCCTGCGGGCCCATCGTCTTCGTCGGGCTGATGGTGCCGCACATCGTCAGGGCCATCACCGGGCCCGACGCGCGGTGGATCCTCCCGTACGCGACCGTGCTCTCCCCGGTGCTGCTGCTGGGCGCCGACGTGATCGGCAGGCTGGTCACCCGGCCCTCCGAGCTCCAGGTCGGCATCGTCACCAGCCTCATCGGCGGCCCCGTCTTCATCTACCTCGTCCGCCGGCGGAAGATGGCCCAGCTGTGACGACCCCACGCCCTCTCGCGGGGAAGGCCCGCACCACCCGCGCCCGCGACCTCGTGCTGCGCACGCGCGGTGGCCTGTCCGTGCGCGCCGACCTGCGCGCGGCCGCCGTCGTCCTCGCGCTGGTCCTGCTGGCGCTCGCCACGGGCGTCGTCCTCGTCGGCACGGGGGACTTCCCCATGACGCCCGCCGAGGTGCTTTCCACCCTGGCCGGGAACGGCAGCGTCGCCCAGGAGTTCATCGTGCGCGACCTGCGGCTGCCCCGCGTGCTCGTCGCCCTGCTCGTCGGCGTCGCGCTCGGCCTCGCGGGGGCCGTCTTCCAGGCCATCTCGCGCAACCCGCTGGGCAGCCCCGACATCATCGGCTTCGGCCAGGGCTCGGCGGCGGGCGCGCTCACCGTCATCGTCCTCTTCCAGGGCAGCAGCTTCGCCGTGGCGGGGGGCGCGGTGGTCGGCGGCCTGCTCACCGGCGTCGGCGTCTACCTGCTCGCGTGGCGCGGCGGCATCCACGGCTACCGCCTCGTCCTGGTCGGCATCGGCGCCGCGGCCGTGCTCAGCGCGGTCAACGGCTACCTGCTCACCCGCGCCGACATCGTGGACGCCGCCCGCGCCGTGCTGTGGCTCACCGGCTCGCTCAACGGCCGCGGCTGGGACGAGTTCTGGCCGCTGCTCGTCGCGTGCGCCGCGCTGCTCCCGCTGACCGTCGCGCACGCCAGGCCGCTGCGGATGCTGGAGATGGGCGACGAGGCGGCGGGCGCCCTGGGCGTCAGGGTGGAGCGCACCCGGCTCGTCCTGGTGCTCTGCGCGACCCTGTTGACGGCCTCGGCGACCGCCGCGGCCGGGCCCATCGCGTTCGTCGCGCTCACCGCGCCGCAGCTGGCCCGCCGCCTCACCCGCGCCGCCGGGCCCAACCTGCTGCCCGCCGCGGGGATGGGCGCCCTGCTCATGGTGGTCTCCGACTTCCTGGCCCAGTGGGCGTTCGGCGACCGCCAGTTGCCCGTCGGCGCCGTCACCGGCGTCCTGGGCGGCTGCTACCTGCTGTGGCTGCTCTTCGTCGAGCGCAAGGCGGGACGGATATGACCCACGCCAGGACGACGCGCGGGAGAACGCCGCGCGCGACGCACACCACCCAGCACGGAGGAGACGCGGTGCACGACTTCGATGGCGCGGGCGGCGCCCGGCTGCTGACCGACGATGTCACCCTCGCCTACGACCAGCGGGTCATCGCCGAGAACCTCTCGGTCGCCATCCCCGACCGGTCCTTCACGGTCATCGTCGGGCCCAACGCCTGCGGCAAGTCCACGCTGCTGCGCGCCCTCTCGCGCATGCTCAGGCCCGCCGCGGGATCCGTGCTGCTCGACGGGCAGGCCATCGCCGCCATCCCCGCCCGCACGCTCGCCCGCACCCTCGGCCTGCTCCCGCAGTCGCCCATCGCCCCCGACGGCATCACCGTCGCCGACCTCGTCGCCCGCGGCCGCTACCCCCACCAGGGCCTGCTGCGGCAGTGGTCACGCGAGGACGAGCGCGTCGTCGCCGAGTCGCTGGCCGCCACCGGCGTCACCGAGCTGGCGGATCGCTATGTCGACGAACTCTCGGGCGGCCAGCGGCAACGCGTCTGGATCGCCATGGCCCTGGCCCAGCAGACGCCGCTGCTGCTGCTCGACGAGCCCACGACGTTCCTCGACATCGCCCACCAGATCGAGGTCCTCGACCTGTGCGCCCACCTCCACGAGGAGCAGGGCCGCACGCTCGTCGCCGTTCTCCACGACCTCAACCACGCCGCCCGCTACGCCACCCACCTCATCGCCCTGCGCGACGGGTGCGTGGTGGCCGAGGGGGCGCCCGACGACGTGGTCACCGCCGAGCTCGTCGAGGAGGTCTTCGGGCTGCCCTGCCGCGTCATCGACGACCCCGAGACCGGCACCCCCCTCGTCGTTCCTGCGGCGCGGCGCACGGCCGGGGTGGCCACCGGGTAGCGTCGGGGCCATGCACGAGCCCCACGACGGCCACGACCCGCACGGTCCTCACGATCCGCACGGTCCGCACGGCGAGGACGCCGCGCCCCGACGCCCCGCCGCGGCCGAGGAGCCTGGCGCCGGGGGCGGCGCGCACGAGGAAGCCCCGCGCCCCCTCGGCATCGGCACGAGCCCCACGGGCCACCCCGGCGTCGACCACCGGCTGCGGCGCCTCGCCGACGCCGACCGGCTCCCGGTCGAGGGCCACCCCGAGGTCTACGAGGACGTGCACCGCGGCCTGCGCGACACCCTTGACGCCCTCGACAGGCCCGCCCCAGGCCCAGCCCCTGGCCCCGCCCCGGGCGCCGGGTCCGTGCCCGTCCCCGGCCCGGCGAACGGGAGTTGAGCCGCCCGTGGCAGCAGCGACACAGCGGCGCCTTGCCCGCCTCGACGCCGAGCTCGTCCGCCGCAGGATGGCCCGCTCCCGCGACCACGCCAGGGCCCTCATCGAGGCGGGCCGGGTGACCGTCAACGGCGCCACCGCCGCCAAGCCCGCCACCCAGGTCGCCACGAGCGCCGCCCTCGTGGTCACCGAGGACGGCGAAGGGCCCGACTACGTCTCGCGCGGCGGCCACAAGCTCGCCGGCGCGCTGGCCGCGTTCACGCCCCTCGGGCTGCGCGTCGCGGGGCGCCACGCGCTCGACGCCGGGGCCTCGGCGGGCGGCTTCACCGACGTGCTGCTGCGCGCGGGGGCCGCCTCCGTCATCGCCGTCGACGTCGGCTACGGCCAGCTCGCCTGGTCGCTGCGCGCCGACGAACGCGTCACCGTCAAGGACCGCACCAACGTCCGCGAGCTCACCCCCGAGACCCTCGAAGGGCGCACGGTCGACCTGGTCGTCGGCGACCTGTCGTTCATCCCCCTCGGCCTGGTCATCCCCGCCCTCGTCCGCTGCGCGGCCGACGACGCCGACCTCGTCCTCATGGTCAAGCCGCAGTTCGAGGTCGGCCGCGAACGCCTCGGCAGCGGCGGCGTCGTCCGCAGCCCCGCGCTGCGCGCCGAGGCCGTCACCGGCGTCGCCACCGCCGCGGCAGGGCACGGGCTCGGCGTCGCGGGGGTGACCGCGAGCCCACTCCCCGGACCGTCGGGGAATGTTGAATACTTCCTGTGGTTGCGCGCCGGGGCACCCGCGGTCGACCCGGCCGATGTCGAACGCGCCGTGACGGAGGGGCCACAGTGACGACCACAAGCACGGGGACGACCACAAGCACGGGGCCCACTCCGGGCGAGGAGCCGCGCACCGTCTTCCTCCTCGCGCACACCGGCCGCCCCGCCGCCATCCGCAGCGCCGAGCTCGTCGTGCAGGGCCTGCTCGCCCACGGCCTCGGCGTCCGCGTGCTCGCCAAGGAGGCCGACGACCTCCCGCTGCCCCCCGAGGTCGAACGCGTCGAGAAGGACGCCCCCGATGGCGGCCCCATGGACGGCTGCGAGCTGCTCGTGGTCCTCGGCGGCGACGGCACCCTGCTGCGCGGCGCCGAGTTCTCCCGCGCCTCCGGCGTGCCCATGCTCGGCGTCAACCTCGGCCGCATCGGCTTCCTCGCCGAGGCCGAACGCGACGACCTGGAGAAGGTCGTGGACCGCGTCGTCGGCCGCGCCTACGAGGTCGAGGAGCGCATGACCCTCGACATCGTCGTCCGCGACGACGGCCGCGTCGTCCACACCGACTGGGCACTCAACGAGGCGTCCGTCGAGAAGGCCGCCAGGGAACGTCTGCTCGAAGTGGTCATCGAGGTGGACGGCCGTCCCGTCTCGGGGTTCGGCGGCGACGGCGTCGTCTGCGCGACCCCGACCGGCTCCACCGCGTACGCGTTCTCCGCCGGTGGGCCCATCGTCTGGCCCGATGTCGAGGCGTTGCTGATGGTGCCGATCAGCGCGCACGCCCTGTTCGCCAAGCCCCTGGTCACCGCGCCCGACTCGGTGCTCGCCGTCGAGATCAGGCACCACGCGCAGCCTGGCGTCCTGTGGTGCGACGGGCGGCGCACCGCCGCGCTGCCGCCCGGCGCCAGGGTCGAGGTGCGCAGGGGCACCGTACCGGTGCGCCTCGCGCGGCTGCACCACGCGCCGTTCACCGACCGTCTTGTCGCCAAGTTCGCGCTGCCGGTGGCCGGTTGGCGCGGCGCGGCCCACTGAGGAGGGCGCCCGCGCGGCCCCTCGGCGGAACGTTTCACGGCTCCCGCACGGTGACCGTCGTCGCCAGCCGCCCGGATAACCTCGTATGGTCGTATCCGTGTTGGAGGAGATGCGGATCAAGGACCTGGGCGTGATCGACGACGCCATCGTCGAGTTGTCGTCCGGCTTCACCGCGGTGACGGGTGAGACGGGCGCGGGCAAGACCATGGTCGTCACCAGCCTCGGGCTGCTGCTCGGCGGCCGCGCGGACGCCGGATACGTGCGCGCCGGGGCCTCCGCCGCCGTCGTCGAGGGCCGCATCACCGTGGCACCCGACTCCGCGGCCGCCCTGCGCGCGGCCGAGGCCGGGGCCGAGCTGGACGACGGGGCGCTGCTCGTCAGCCGCACCATCTCCGCCGAGGGCCGTTCGCGCGCCCACGTCGGCGGGCGCACGGTGCCCGCGGGGCTGCTCGGCGAGCTGGGCGAGGACCTGGTCGCCGTGCACGGCCAGACCGACCAGCAGGGGCTGCTGCGCCCGGCCAGGCAACGCGGCGCGCTCGACCGTTACGCGGGCGAGGCCGTCGCGGGCCCGCTGGCCGCCTACCAGGAGACCTACGCGCGGCTGCGCGCGGTCGCCGCCCAGCTGGCCGAGCTCACCACGCGCGCCCGCGAGCGCGCGCAGGAGGCCGACCTGCTGCGCTTCGGCCTCGACGAGGTCGCCGCCGTCGAGCCACGCCCCGGCGAGGAGGCCGAGCTGGCCGCCGAGGCGAGCCGCCTGGGCCACGCCGAGGCGCTCGCCGCCGCCGCGGCCACCGCGCACGGCGCGCTCGCGGGCGACCCCGCCGACCCCGAGGGCATCGACGCCGTCACCCTGGTCGGCGCCGCGCACCGCGTGCTCCAGGGCGTGCGAGGCCACGACCCGGCGCTCGCCGACCTCGCCGACCGCCTGGGCGAGGTCGGCATCCTGCTGACCGACGTGGCAGGGGACCTCGCCGGGTACTCCTCGGGGCTCGACGCCGACCCGCTGCGGCTCGCCGCCGTCGAGGAGCGCCGCGCCACCCTGACCCACCTCATCCGCAAGTACGGCGAGCGCGACGACGACACCGACGGCTCCACCGCCCTGCTCGCCTGGGCCGAACGCGGCGCGGCCCGCCTTGCCGAGCTGGACGGGGACGACGACCGGATCGGCGTTCTCACCGAGGAGCGCGACGCGTTGCGCGCCCGCCTCACCGAGCTCGCCGCCACGCTGGGCGAGGCGCGGCGCGAGGCGGCCAAGCGGTTCGCCGACGCCGTCACCGACGAGCTCACCCAACTCGCCATGGTGCACGCCAGGGTCCAGGTCGAGGTGCGGCAGAACGCAGCCGCCGCCGACGACGAGGACGCCATCGACCTCGACGGCAGGAGGGTCACCTACGGGCCGCACGGCGCCGACGAGGTGGAGCTGCTGCTCGCCCCGCACCCGGGCGCCCCGGCCCGGCCCATCGCCAAGGGCGCGTCAGGCGGCGAGCTGTCCCGCGTCATGCTGGCCGTCGAGGTGGTCTTCGCGGACGCGGCGCCCGTTCCGACCTATCTGTTCGACGAGGTCGACGCGGGCGTCGGCGGCAAGGCGGCCGTCGAGGTCGGCAGGCGCCTCGCCAAGCTCGCCGACTCCGCACAGGTGGTGGTTGTCACCCACCTCCCGCAGGTCGCGGCGTTCGCCGACCGGCACCTGGTGGTGGAGAAGACGAGCGATGGATCGGTGACATCGAGCGGCGTCCGCTCCGTGCACGGCGAGGGCCGGGTGCGGGAGCTGTCGCGCATGCTCGCCGGGCAGGAGGACTCCGACCTGGCGCGCGCCCACGCCGAGGAACTGCTCGCCACCGCAGCCACATTGGGGCGCGCGGCACGGGAGCGTTCCTAGGCCGAGCGGGTGGTGGACGCTACCGCTGGACGGAGCACCCTGGCATTCTGGACGCCGTTCCACTCCCAGCGAACGGGGGATCGCCGAGCGCGACGTACGCTGGCGCATGGATGATCCGCCACCCCAGCCAGGAGAGACCGGAGAGAATGGCGCCCCGCAGCACGTCCGCACCCTCGCACAGCGCCGCGCCGCTGCATGTCGTGCAGCTGCTCGGCGGCGGCAGCGCGGGCACGGGGGCGCATGTGCGCTCGCTGTCCGCGGGGTTGGTCGCCAGGGGCGTGCGGGTCACCGTGGGCGCCGCCCCGAGCGCCGAGCGCCGGTACGGATTCACGGCCGCCGGCGCGCGCTTCGTTCCCGTGCCCGTCAAGACGACGCCCCCGGCGGTCGGGGTCATCGGCGCGATGTGTGCGGACGCCGACCTGGTCCACGCGCACGGCATGCGCGCCGGGCTGCTCGCCGCGTTGACCCTGCGCCGCCGCGCCGTGCCGCTCGTGGTGACGTGGCACACGCGTTCCACCGCGCCTGGGCTGCGCTCGCGGCTGCGCGCCCTGACCGAGCACTGCGTCGCCCGGTCCGCGACCGTGGTGCTCGGCACGACGTCCGACCTGGTGGACCGGGCGCGCGCCCATGGCGCGCGCGACGCCCGCCTCGCGCCGGTCGCGCTGCCCGCGGCCCGGCGGCGGGAGGAGGCCGAGCCGGACAAGATCCGGGCCGAGCTCGGCGCCGTCGACCGGCCGTTGCTCGTCACCGAGGCCAGGCTGGTCCGCTCGGGCAGCCTCGACGTGCTGCTGACCGCGGCCCGCGCCTGGCGGCGCCTGACGCCCCAGCCGGTGCTCGCGGTCGCGGGGGACGGGCCCGAACGCGCCGCGCTCCAGCGGCGGATCGACCGCGAGGCGCTGCCGGTCAGGCTGCTCGGCCGCGGCACGGACGCGGCGACGCTGCTGCGGGACGCGGACGTGGCGCTGCTCGTGGCCCGCTGGGCGGGCCGGGCGCCGCTCGCCGAGGAGGCGCTGCGCCGCGGCGTCCCGCTGGTGGCCACGGCGGTCGGCGGCGTGCCCGAGGTGGTGGGCGACGCGGCGGTGCTCGTGCCCTACGGCGACCCCGGGGCCCTTGGCACGGCGGTCAGCGGCCTCCTCGCCGACGCCCCGCGCCGCGCACGCCTGTCCGACGCGGGCCGCGGCAGGGCGGGCAGCTGGCCGACGGAGGACACGACGGTGGCCCAGGTCCTGGCGGTCTACGACGAGTTGGCGCTGCGCGGTTGACGCTGCGCGGTTGACGCTGCGCGGCTGAGCCGCGGCGCTGCGCGCCGGGTTCTTGGGCGGGGCAGCGTTGTCGGGTGCGGGTCGTCGAACACGGCGCTGCGCGCCGGGTTCTTTTCCCCGCCCACCCGCCCCTTTTCCGCCGGTGGGGGCGGGGGTGCGTACGCACCGGTGTTGTGCGCGCGGGCGGGCGTCCCGGGTCTGCCGGTCGGGTGCGGGGGTGAGCCTGCGGCGCTGCGCGCCGGGTCGCTGACGCCAGGGCGGTGCGGGGTGTCGAACCGCCGTACTGACGCGCCGCGTTGTTCGGGCGCGGGCACCGTGACGGGACCACCCTGCCCGCCGCAGGCGACTCCGTGGCTAGCGCCGTGGTTCGTTGGCCCGCACCCGGCAACACAGCTCCGCCCAACAACGCGGCGCGCAGCGCCGCGGCTCAGCCGCGCAGCGCCAACGCGCTGCGGTTCGGCGGCTCGCGCCGTTGCCACGGTCGGCCGCGCGCAGCGCGAATGCCCGCCGCAGGCGACCACATACCCTCAGCCCTCACCGGCGGGAAAAGGGCGGGTGGGTGGGCGAAGAACCCGGCGCGCAGCGCCGTGGTGCGGCGACCCGCACTCGGCAGCACAGCTCCGCCCAAGAACCCGGCGCGCAGCGCCGCGGTTCAGCCGCGCAGCGCCGCCGCGCCGCGGTTCGACGACCTGCACCCAACCACGTTCTCCGGCCCACGAACCCGGCGCGCAGCGCCGCTGCCCGCCGCAGGCGACCACGCCGCGCCGTGGTGCGACGACCCGCACCCAACAACCCGGCGCGCAGCGCCGCGGGTCAGCCGCGCAGCGTTGAGGCGCCGCGGCTCAGCCGCGCAGCGCCGCCGCCGCAGGCGAGGCTCACGTCGAGCCCCGCACCACAAGCTCCGCAGGAGTGATCACCGACTCCAGCCGCTCCTCAGGCCGGTCGAGGCGCCGCAGCAGCAGGCGGGCCATCATCTCGCCCATGCCCGCGACATCCTGGCGCACCGTCGTCAGCGCGGGGTCCGACCACGCGGCGGGCTCCAGGTCGTCGTAGCCGACCACCGCCACGTCATCGGGCACCCGCAACCCCCGCGCGCGCAGCGTGCGCAGCACGCCCGTGGCCATCAGGTCGTTCCCCGCGAACACCGCGTCGGGCGCGGGCGACGGGCCGTCGAGCAGGGCCTCCATCGCGCGCGCCCCGCCCTCCACCGTGAAGTCGCCCCGCGCGAGCAGCACCGGGTCGGGCTCGGTCAGGCCCAGCGCGTCCAGATAGCCGTCAAGGCGGTCCACCGCCGACGTCTGGTCCAGCGGCCCGCTGATCACCGCGATCCGCTCGCGCCCGCGCTCCACGAGGTGGTGAACGGCCTGGCGCGCGCCGTCGCGATTGTCCGTGTCGACATACAGCAGGTCCGAGTCGTCCTCGGCGCCCGCCCAGCCGGGTCTGCCGCCGAAGACCGTCGGCAGCCCCGAGGCCGCCGCGATCGCGGGCAGCGGGTCGTCGATGTGCAGCGAGAACATCAGCGTCCCGTCCACGTGACCGCCGCTCAAGTACCGGCCGATGCGGTCGTAGTCGGCGCGTTGCTCAAGCAGCATCAGCAGCAACTGCGCGTCGTGTCCGGCCAGTTCGCGGCCGATGCCGCGCAGCTGCTGCGCGAAGAACGGGTCGGCGAAGACCCGTGTCTCCGGCTCGGCGATGACCACGGCGACGGCCCCGGTGCGGCGGGTGACGAGGCTGCGGGCCGCGCTGTTGGGCACGTAACCCAGCGCGGCCACCGAGAGCTTGACCCTTTCCCGCAGCTCGGGCCGCACGCCTGGCGTGCCGTTGACGACACGGGACACCGTGGCGCGGGACACGCCCGCGTGGGCGGCGACAGCCTCGAGAGTGGGGTGGGGTCCGTGCACTTTTCCGTCCTCTTCGTTCGCGGGCTCTTGACGCTACCGGCAACCGGCGGCAGTGTGCAGGGGCACGACATGAGAGCGCTCTCACCCTCCCCACGCGGGGAGGTGCTCATTCCCCCACACCGGAAGAGTGCAGTGTCATGAGCATGAAAAAAAGTAAGTGGGCCATCGCCATCGCCTCGGGCGTGGCGAGCATGGCCGCCCTGATGGCCGTCTCGCTCCCCACCGCGGGAGCCGCCGACACGACCGCCGACGACACGACCGCCGACGAGGGACCCGGCACCATGGCGGAGGTCTGGCGCGCGGACTTCGACGGCGCCGCGGGGACCCTGCCGTCGAGCGAGGACTGGATCATCGACACCGGGACCGGCTACCCGGGTGGCCCGCCCAACTGGGGCACCGGCGAGATCCAGACCTACACCGACGACCCGGCCAACGTGTCGCTCGACGGCGAGGGCCACCTCACGATCACCGCGCTGCGCGAGGGCGACACCTGGACCTCGTCGCGCATCGAGACCCAGCGCAGCGACTTCGCCGCCCCCGACGGCGGCAAGCTGCGCATCGAGGCGTCGCTCCGGCTGCCGGACCTCGACGGCGAGGCCGGGCTCGGCTACTGGCCCGCGTTCTGGACCCTGGGCGCCGACTACCGCGGCAACTACTGGAACTGGCCCGGCATCGGCGAGTTCGACATCATGGAGAACGTCAACGGCGTCGAGCAGGTCTGGGGCGTCCTCCACTGCGGCGTCAGCCCCGGCGGCCCGTGCGACGAGACCAACGGCCGCGGCGCGAGCACCCCGTGCGACACGTGCGACAGCCAGTTCCACGAGTACGCCCTGGAGTTGGACCGCACCGGCGAGACGGAGTATCTGCGCTGGTACCTGGACGGCCAGCTGTTCCACACGGTCAGCTCGGCCGACATGGACGCGGCGACCTGGGCGAACGCCACCGACCACGGCCATTTCATCCTGCTCAACCTCGCGATGGGCGGCGCCTTCCCCAACGGCGTCGCAGGGCAGACCACCCCCACCCCGGCCACCGTGCCGGGCGGTTCGCTCACCGTCGACTACGTGTCCGTCTCCGTCGAGCAGGGAGCTGAGTGATCACCATGTTCAACCGTAGGACGTTCAACCGCAGGACGCTGCTGCGCGGCGCCGCCGCGACCGCGGGAGCCGCCGCGGCCATCCCGCTGCTCACCGGCCGGTCGGCCGTCGCCCAGAAGGCCGCCCCCACCGCGGCCCAGGGCCTGCCGCTGACCGTCGTCAACAGCACCGGCCAGTTCGACAACGCGTCGATCAACCTCTACATCGTCGGCAACGACGGCCAGCGCCAGGTCAGGGTCACCCCCGAGGGCGAGCTGCTGCCGGTCTCGATCGACGACAACGGCCCCGACGGCTACACCGACTACGCCATCCCCCTGTCGGCGAGCGGCGACACCACCCTCACGCTGCCGCACATGTCGGGCCGGATCTACGCCGCGCTCGGCGGCAAGCTCAGCTTCCGCGCCCTCCAGGACGGCAACGGCAACCCCGCCCTCGCCTACCCCGCGGGCTGGGTGTCGTCCGACCCCAACTACCCGGTCCTGCACGACTGCGCCGAGTTCACCTACAACGCCTCGGGCATGTTCTGCAACACCACCATGGTGGACATGTTCAGCGTGCCGATGTCGATCCACCTCACCGGCAACGGCGACCAGACCGCGGGCCTGCTGCGCGACGGCGCCAGGGGCCGGATCTTCTCGGGGCTCGCCGGGAACGACACGTTCGCGCCGCTCGTGGTCGACGAGACGCGGATCATCGCCCCCGGGCACGGCCTTGACGCGGGCCTGTTCCCCGACGACTACTTCGCGCCGTATGTCGACCGGGTCTGGAGCCACTTGGCCTCGAACGACATGGTCGTGACCACCAACGCGGGCGCGTTCACGGGCCGGGTCAGCGGTGAACAGCTCTCGTTCACCGGTCCAGGCACGGTGTCGTTCGACCGGCCGCCCACGCGCGACGTGCTGTTCTGCGACGGCACGCTCGCGGCGCCCAACGACGGGATGCTCGGCCCCGTCGCCGCCGTCCTGGCCGCGGCGCTCAACCGCACCACGGCGCTCAGCCACCCCGACCAG
The DNA here is from genome assembly GCF_003626575.1 of Streptomyces radicis. Taxonomy (GTDB): domain Bacteria; phylum Actinomycetota; class Actinomycetes; order Streptomycetales; family Streptomycetaceae; genus Streptomyces; species Streptomyces radicis. Next base: position 22,165 of record NZ_RBDY01000040.1, read on the forward strand.
CCCACCACCGACCCGGCGACGTTCTACCAGGAGGAGCCCGCGCACCACTACGCGCGGATCCTGCACGAGGAGAGCGTCGACGGCCGGGCGTACGGGTTCGCGTTCGACGACGTGGCGGGCTTCGCCTCGTACATCGAGGACGGGGCCCCGTCGGCGATCACGCTGACGCTCACGCCGTTCTGACACCACCCGTTGAACTGCCCAGTTCAACGGACCGGCGTGCGGCGGCTGTCCCGAGCCCCGGGTCAGCCGCCGTACGCCCCCGAAGCGGTCAGGCGCAGCGCCGTGTCGATCAGCGGCACATGGCTGAACGCCTGGGGGAAGTTGCCCACCTGGCGCATGCGGCGCGGGTCCCACTCCTCGGCGAGCAGCCCCAGGTCGTTGCGGAGCGCGAGCAGCTTCTCGAACAGCTTGCGCGCCTCGTCCACCCGCCCGATCATCGCCAGGTCGTCGGCCAGCCAGAACGAGCAGGCCAGGAACGCGCCTTCGTCGCCCTCCAGGCCGTCCACGCCCGCCTGGTCGCCCGCGGTCGGGTAGCGCAGGATGAAGCCGTCGAGCGTCGACAGCTCCCGCTGGATCGCCTCGATCGTGCCGATCACGCGCTTGTCGTCGGGCGGCAGGAAGCCCATCTGCGGGATGAGCAGCAGCGAGGCGTCCAGCTCGCGTGAGCCGTAGGACTGGGTGAAGGTGTTGCGCTCCTTGTCATAGCCGTGCTCGCACACCGACCGGTGGATCTCGTCGCGCAGCTCGCGCCAGCGCTCCAGCGGCCCGTCGACCTCGCCGCTCTCGATCAGCTTGACCGTGCGGTCGACGGCGACCCAGGCCATCACCTTGGAGTGCACGAAGTGCCGCCGGGGCCCGCGCACCTCCCAGATGCCCTCGTCGGGCTCGTCCCAGTGCTCCTCCAGGTAGCGGATCAGCTTGAGCTGGAGGAGGTTGGCGTGGTCGTTGCGCGCCAGGCCCGTCATGTGCGCCAGGTGCAGCGCCTCGGTCACCTCGCCGTAGACGTCGAGCTGGAGCTGGCCCGCGGCGCCGTTGCCGACCCGGACCGGCTGGGAGTTCTCGTAGCCGGGCAGCCAGCTCAGCTCCGCCTCCGCGAGCTCGCGCTCGCCCGCGATGCCGTACATGATCTGGAGGTTCTGCGGATCGCCCGCCACCGCGCGCAGCAGCCACTCGCGCCACGCCTTCGCCTCGTCGCGGTAGCCGGTGCGCAGCAGCGAGGAGAGCGTGATGGCCGCGTCGCGCAGCCAGGTGAAGCGGTAGTCCCAGTTCCGCGAGCCGCCGATCTCCTCGGGCAGCGACGTGGTCGGCGCCGCGACGATCCCGCCGGTCGGCGCGTACGTCAGCGCCTTGAGCGTGATCAGCGAACGGACCACCGCCTCGCGGTACGGGCCGTGGTAGGTGCACTGGGCGACCCAGTCGCGCCAGAAGCCCTCGGTCGCGCGCAGCTCCGCCTCGGGCACGGGCACGGGCGGCGGCTCCTTGTGGGACGGCTGCCAGCTGATGGTGAACGCGACCCGGTCACCGGGCGCGACGGTGAAGTCGGCGTAGGTGGTCAGGTCCTTGCCATAGGTGTCGACGGAGGTGTCGAGCCAGACCGAGTCGGGTCCGGCGACGGCCACCGTGCGGTCATCGACCTTGCGCACCCACGGCACGACCCAGCCGTAGGAGAAGCGCATCCGCAGCGCCGAACGCATCGGCACCCGGCCGCTGACGCCCTCCACGATCCGCACCAGCTGCGGCGCGTCCGAGCCGCGCGGCGGCATGAAGTCGATCACCCGGACCGTGCCGCGCGAGGTGTCCCACTCGGACTCGAGGACCAGCGAGTCGCCCTGGTACCGCCTGCGGCTCGCGGGCGGCGGGGGCGCGTCCTTGCCGTGGGCCGGGCCGAGCCGCCAGAAGCCGTGCTCCTCGGTGCCGAGCAGCGAGGCGAACACGGCGTGCGAATCGAAGCGGGGCAGGCAGAGCCAGTCGACCGAGCCGTCCCGCCCGACGAGCGCGGCGGTCTGCATGTCCCCGACGAGTGCGTAATCCTCGATGCGCCCGGCCACTTGCCACTCCCGTAAACGTGCTTCGCCCCCCGCGGGACGTGCTCCTTTGCGTCGCCCATTCGAGCGTCCGAGCAGCTTACGACGCGGGGCGGCGGAACGCGGCCTGTCCTTGGAGGTCCCGGGGAATCAGGGGGTGACCTTGTTCACTTTGGATCTGAAATGTCGAGGAGATCGAGGGGAAACGCTTAGGCGACACCTTAGGTTCGCTCCACTGATACCCTGGTAGCCCGTGGACCGGAGGGCAGCGTTCCCCCCGCACCCCCAGCGACGTCGATCCCGCCCTCCGACGCGGGTGCGTCGCGCATCCGACCTCGCGACCACGGGAGCCCCGAGTTGGCCATGCCGCCCAGCAGTACGACGACCAAGCACATCTTCGTCACAGGCGGGGTCGCCTCCTCGCTCGGCAAGGGGCTCACCGCGTCGAGCCTCGGCGCCCTGCTCAAGGCGCGCGGCCTGCGCGTGACCATGCAGAAGCTCGACCCCTACCTGAACGTCGACCCCGGCACGATGAACCCCTTCCAGCACGGCGAGGTGTTCGTCACCAACGACGGCGCCGAGACCGACCTGGACATCGGGCACTACGAGCGGTTCCTCGACGTCGACCTCGACGGCAGCGCCAATGTCACCACCGGGCAGATCTACTCCACGGTGATCGCCAAGGAGCGGCGCGGCGAGTACCTCGGCGACACCGTCCAGGTCATCCCGCACATCACCAACGAGATCAAGCACCGCATCCGCCGCATGGCCACCGACGACGTGGACGTCGTGATCACCGAGGTCGGCGGCACGGTCGGGGACATCGAGTCGCTGCCGTTCCTCGAGGCCGTGCGCCAGGTGCGCCACGAGGTCGGCAGGGACAACGTGTTCGTGATCCACATCTCCCTGCTGCCCTACATCGGCCCCTCGGGCGAGCTCAAGACCAAGCCCACCCAGCACTCGGTCTCGGCGCTGCGCAGCATCGGCATCCAGCCCGACGCGATCGTGCTGCGCGCCGACCGCGAGGTGCCCACCGCGATCAAGCGGAAGATCTCGCTGATGTGCGACGTCGAGGAGGCCGCGGTCGTGGCCGCCATCGACGCCCCCTCGATCTACGACATCCCCAAGGTCCTGCACGGCGAGGGACTTGACGCGTATGTCGTGCGCCGCCTCGACCTGCCGTTCCGCGACGTCAACTGGACCCAGTGGAACGACCTGCTGCGCCGCGTCCACCACCCCGAGCACGAGGTGACGGTGGCGTTGGTCGGCAAGTACATCGACCTGCCCGACGCGTATCTCTCGGTCACCGAGGCGCTGCGCGCGGGCGGCTTCGCCAACAACGCGCGCGTGCGCATCAAGTGGGTCACCTCCGACGACTGCCGCCCGCCAGGTGGCGCCGCCGAGCAGCTCGCCGACTGCGACGCGGTGTGCATCCCCGGCGGCTTCGGCGACCGCGGCGTCCCCGGCAAGATCGCGGCCATCACCTACGCGAGGGAGCGGCGCATCCCGCTGCTCGGCCTGTGTCTCGGCCTCCAGTGCATCGTGATCGAGGCGGCGAGGAGCCTCGCGGGCATCGAGGGCGCCGACTCCACCGAGTTCGACCAAGGCGCCGCCCACCCGGTGATCTCCACGATGGAGGAGCAGCTCGACATCGTCGCGGGCGACGGCGACATGGGCGGCACCATGCGGCTCGGCCTCTACCCCGCCAAGCTCGCCGAGGGCTCCATCGTGCGCGAGGTCTACGGCGGCGAGCCGTATGTCGAGGAGCGGCACCGGCACCGCTACGAGGTGAACAACGCCTACCGCGGCGAGCTGGAGAAGAAGGCCGGGCTCGTCTTCTCCGGCACCTCCCCCGACAACAAGCTGGTGGAGTACGTCGAGTACCCCCGCGAGATCCACCCCTATCTGGTCGCCACCCAGGCCCACCCCGAGCTGCGCTCCCGCCCCACCCGCCCGCACCCGCTGTTCGCCGGTCTCGTCGCCGCAGCCGTGCGCCGCCGCGACGGCGCCGCGGACTGACCGCGGTGCAGACTGGGGCCATGACCGAGCAGCAGCCGCGCGACTTCCTCGCCGACACCCCGGAGCAGTGGTCCGTCACCGCCACGGCCACCCCGTTCACCGGGAACAAGACCAGCGTCAGGGCCGACGACGTCGTGATGCCCGACGGCAGCACCGCACGCCGCGACTACCAGGTGCACCCCGGCTCGGTGGCCGTGGTCGCCCTCGACGAGCGGGACCGCGCCGTCGTCATCGAGCAGTACCGCCACCCGGTCCGCCACAAGCTGTGGGAGATCCCCGCCGGGCTGCTCGACATCCCCGGCGAGAACCCCCTGCACGCCGCCCAGCGCGAGCTGTACGAGGAGGCGCACATCAAGGCCGAGGACTGGCGGGTGCTGACCGACATCTACACCACCCCCGGCGGCAGCGACGAGGCCGTGCGCGTCTTCCTGGCCCGCGAGCTGTCCGAGGCCGACGGCGAACGGTACGCCGCCGACGGCGAGGAGCTCGACATGCGGCTCGCCCGCGTCCCGGTCGACGACCTGGTCCGCGCGGTGCTCGCGGGCCGCCTGCACAACACGTGCCTCACCGTCGGCGTGCTCGCCCTCCAGGCGGCCCGCGCGGGCGAGGGGATCGACGCGCTGCGCCCGGCCTCCGCGCCCTGGCCCGCCCGCCCGTTCCCGGCCTGACGTGTCTGACCGGCCCCCGCACGGGCCGTGGCATACGCTCGGCCCGTGACGGATGTGACCGAACAGACAGTCACCGGCGGCCCGGGGTCACCTCGCTTCCTCGGCCGCCTCCGCGAGCGGGCCGAGCTGCGCTCCGACGTCGAACGGGCCGGGCTCGACACCCTGGCGGGCCGCCCCGCCGCCCGCGGGCGGGTCCTGCTGATCGCGGGCAGACCCGGCACGGGAAGGACCGCGCTCGCCGAGGAGTTCACCACCGAGCTGCTCGACGTCGGCGACTACCCCGACGGCGTCCTGCGCGCCCGGCTGACCGACCCGGGCGGCGTGCCGGTCCCCGTCGAGCGCGCCGCGCGCGACCTGCTCGACGGTCTTGGCGTCGCCGCCCCGGCGGGGGCCGACCAGGACGAGCTGACGGAGATCCTGCGCGACACCCTCGACGAGCGGCGCGCGGTGCTGCTCCTCGACGACGTGGCGAGCGCCGAACAGCTCGCCGAGCTGATCCCCGACAGCCGCCACTGCCTCGTTCTCGCCGTCGCGAGGGGCCCGTTGACCGGCGTGCCCGACGTGCGGCCCTGCGCGCTCGGCGGCCTCGACCGGCTCTCCGCCGTGCGCCTCATCGAGACCGGCGCGGGCGACGTCCGCGTCACCGTCGACCCCGGCGCCGCTGACACCCTGGCCGAGTCCTGCGGCTACCTGCCCGCCGCCCTGGTGCTGGCCGCCGGCTGGCTGGCCGCCCACCCCGAGGCCACGGTCCTCGAGGCGGTCCACCGCATGGCCGCGGCCGACGAGGACCCCGATCAGGACCCCGGCGAGCACGCGGGGGAGGCCGATGCCGCCGATCGCACCGCCCCGGACGCCGAGGACACCGAGGACGCCGAACGGGCCCCCGCGCGGCCCGACACCGCCGACGAGCCGCTGCGGCGCGCGTTCCGCATGGCCCACCGCGACCTCCCCGCCCCTGCCGCGCGCATGTACCGGCTGCTGGCCCTCGCGCCCGGCGGCATCGTCGACGCCCACACCGCCGCCGCGCTCGCGGGCTGCCCCGTCACCACCGCGCGCTCCGCGCTCGCCGTGTTCGCCGCCGCGGGGCTGCTGCGCCCCGTCCCCGGCCCCGGGGGCGCCGACGCGCGGTACGCCGTCCCCGGCTGCCTCGACCCGCTGCTGTGGGCGCTGTTGCACCGCAGGGAGCGGCCGTCCGAGATCCTGCTCGCGCGCGCCCGCATGCTCGAGCGGACCGTTCGCCTGCTGCGCGCCTGCCACGCCGTCACCGAGCCGCACGGCACCCCCGCCCGCGAGTGGCTGGCCGGGCTGCCGGGGTCGCTCCGCTTCGAGAGCCGCCCCGCCGCGGGCGCCTGGCTCGCCGCCCGGCGCGCCCCGCTGCTCGCCGCCGCCCACCTCGCCGTGTCCGACGGCCAGCTCGACACCCTCGCCCGCCGGCTCGTCGCCGCGCTCAGCCGCGCCCTGATCGCTCACCGCGGCGCCGAGGGCGCGGCCCCCGAGCTCTACCGGCTGCACGAGCTGGTCCTCGGCGTCGCCGAGCGCCAGGGCCTCGCCAGGGAACGCGCCGCCGCCCACCTCAACCTCGGCGACATCGACGCGCGCACGGGCCGCCTGCCCGAGGCCCTCGAGCGTTACCGCGCCGCCCTCGAGGCCGCGAGGAGCGAACGTGACCAGGCCGACCCCCTGGCCGTCGGGCGCGCGCTCGAGTCCATCGCCGGGACCTATGCCGAGCTGGGCGACTGGCGCCGCGCCGCCGACTGGTACGGCAGGGCCGTCGGCCTCGCCCAGTCCCGCGCCGACGTGCCGTCCCAGGCCCGCCTGCACGGCCGCATCGGCGCCGCCCTCACGTACACGGGCCAGTGGGACGAGGCGCTGCGCGCCTGGCGGGCCGCCGCGGCCGCCCACCGCAGGACGGGCGACCGCCGCGCCCACGCCCGTTCCGTCGCCGAGGCCGCGCGCGTCCAGGAGTACGCGGGGCGGCCCGCCGAGTCGCTGCGCACGGGGGAGGAGGCGCTGCGGCTCGCCGAGCGGACCGGGGACCGCCGCCTCCAGGCCGCGTTGCGCATGAGGCTCGCCGACTGTGCCGACCGCCTCGGCCTCGCCCCGCTCTCCGACACCCACCGCGCGGCCGCCGACCGCCTGCTCGCCCACCTCAGGCCGCCCGCCGCGCCCAAGGGCGAATCCTCTGGAACTACAGAGGGACACACTTACGAAACACAGATGGAACCCCCTCAAGATTGACCGAAAGCAAGGATGGACAACGGTCCACCCTTCATTAAAATGGTGAAGGTAACCCTACGTAACGCAAGGACCGTGATCGAACGTGAAGGTCGGCATCCCCCGCGAGGTCAAGAACAACGAGTTCCGCGTGGCCATCACCCCGGCCGGAGCGCATGAGCTCGTCACCGGCGGACACCAGGTCCACATCGAGCGCGGCGCCGGACTCGGCTCCGCCATCCCCGACGAGGAGTACACCAGGGCGGGCGCCAGGATCCTGGACGACGCCGACGCGGTGTGGGCCGAGGCCGACCTGCTGCTGAAGGTCAAGGAGCCGGTGGCCGAGGAGTTCCACCGGCTGCGCAAGGGGCTCGTCCTCTTCACCTATCTCCACCTGGCCGCCTCGGCCGAGTGCACCGACGCGCTGCTGCACTCGGGCACCACGGCCGTCGCGTACGAGACCGTCGAGACGCCGAGGCGCGTGCTGCCGCTGCTCGCGCCCATGTCCGAGGTCGCGGGCCGCATCGCGCCCCAGGTGGGCGCGTACCACCTGATGCGCTCCGCGGGCGGCCGCGGCGTGCTGCCGGGCGGCGTGCCCGGCACCCCCGCCGCCAGGGCCGTCGTCATCGGGGCCGGGGTCTCGGGGTGGAACGCCACCCAGATCGCGGTCGGCATGGGCTTCCATGTCACCGTCCTCGACAAGGACATCAACAAGCTCCGCGAGGCCGACAAGATCTTCGGCACCCGCGTGACCACCGTCGTCTCCAACGCCTTCGCGCTCGAACGGGCCGTGCTCGACGCGGACCTGGTCATCGGCGCTGTCCTGGTCCCAGGGGCCAGGGCGCCCAAGCTGATCAGCGACGAGCTGGTGTCCCGCATGAAGCCCGGCAGTGTCCTTGTCGACATCGCGATCGACCAGGGCGGCTGCTTCGAGGGATCGCTGCCGACGACGCACGCGGCCCCCACGTTCCGCGTCCACGACTCGGTCTTCTACTGCGTCGCCAACATGCCGGGCGTCGTGCCGAGTACGTCCACGCACGCGCTCACCAACGCCACGCTGCCGTATATCGTGGAGCTCGCCGAGCACGGCTGGCGTGAGGCGTTCCGCCGCGATCCCGCCCTGGCCCTCGGGCTCAACATCCATGAGGGGCAGGTCGTCTACGGCCCGGTCGCGGAGGCCCACGGGCTGCCGCGCACCGAGCTGCGCGCGGTGCTCGCCTGATCGCGCCACCCCTCGCGGGGTCAACTCCCCGCGTCAACATCGGGAATGTCACACCACGCCACGCGCGTGACGCTCCCGTCCCCGCGGAAGCGCACCCCGACGCGTCTCCCCGCGGCGGTCAACTCGTCGCGAACGTAGCGCTTTAACCGATTCGTGCGCGGCGGAATCGCCCCACTGGTGCGGCTTATGGCCTTGACAAGTGAATGTTCGACGGCCGACACATCCGTGCCGGTCCGGCAGATTGTGTTGCTGCGGACCACCGACACGCCATAGAGTCGCCAAACGTCGGCATGGTGCCACGCTGACCCTGTCTAGAAGTTACCTGGTCCCCAAGGAGGTAAGACGACTTGTGAATGAGTCGACAATTACTCCCGGGGGAGGACGACCAGGGGTCCCCGAGCGGCGCGAGGACGCCGCGGATCTGACGGGCGTGGGCTCCGTCGCTGTCCAGACCTTCGCAACCCACCAGAGCCAACCGAGCATGACAGCGCATCAGAGCACGGACAGCCATGACACCAACGCCATGGCAGGTAAGCGAACGGGCGGCGACGCCGACCGTTTCCCCGACTACGAGGACCTCCCGGACGGGCAGTTCTACGACCCGGACGCGGAGTACGAGCCCGACCCGGAGTACGCGGCCACCATCGCGCCGGACGCGGCGCGCCAGCGCCGTGAGCGCATCGGCCCCACGGGCCGACCGCTGCCGTACTTCCCCATCCCAGGACCGCTCACCGAGCGCGGCCCCGCCAAGATCATCGCGATGTGCAACCAGAAGGGCGGCGTCGGCAAGACGACCTCCGCCATCAACCTGGGCGCCGCGCTCGCGGAGTACGGACGCCGCGTGCTGCTGGTCGACTTCGACCCGCAGGGCGCGTTGTCGGTCGGCCTCGGCGTCAACCCCATGGAGCTCGACCTCACCATCTACAACCTGCTCATGGAGCGGGGGATGGCGCCCGACGAGGTGCTGCTGAAGACCGCGGTCGCGGGCATGGACCTGCTCCCGAGCAACATCGACTTGTCGGCCGCCGAGGTGCAGCTCGTCAGCGAGGTGGCCCGTGAGTCCACCCTCCAGCGCGCGCTCCAGCCGCTCACCGCCGACTACGACTTCGTCATCATCGACTGCCAGCCGTCGCTCGGCCTGCTCACGGTCAACGCGCTCACGGCCGCCCACAAGGTGATCGTGCCGCTCGAGTGCGAGTTCTTCGCGCTGCGCGGCGTCGCGCTGCTGACCGAGACGATCGAGAAGGTCCAGGAGCGGCTCAACCCCGACCTGCGCCTCGACGGCATCCTGGCGACGATGTACGACTCCCGCACCGTGCACAGCCGGGAGGTCCTGGCCCGCGTGGTCGAGGCGTTCGACGACAACGTCTACCACACGGTGATCGGCCGCACGGTCCGGTTCCCCGAGACCACGGTCGCGGGCGAGCCGATCACCACCTACGCCTCCAACTCGGTGGGGGCAGCGGCCTATCGCCAGCTCGCCAGGGAGGTGCTCGCCCGGTGCCACGCCGAGTGAGCCTTCCGGCGGCCGACGAACTGTTCCGTAGTACCGGGGGGGCCGCGGTCCAGCCCTCGACCCCTCAGGAGAGCGCAAGCGGTGCCGGGGACGGCGCGGCGGGCTCCCAGGGCGCGACGCCCAGGGTGCCCGCCCCCGCGGGCGAGCAGACGCCCCCGGGGGACGAGTCCGAGGACCGGGTGGCCGCACCACGGGCGGGCACCACGCCCCCCCAGCAGAAGCGCGAGACGGCCGGTCGGGCGACACAGCCCGCCGGCCGCTCCGGCGCAGGGAGCGGGGCCGCCGGCGCCAAGGCGCAGCGCCGCTCCGGGCGTCAGGGCCGCCGCCCCAGCGGGCGGGAGCGCCACGACGAGAAGATCACGGTCTATGTCTCCGCCGAGGAGCTGATGGACCTCGAGCACGCCAGGCTCGTCCTGCGCGGCGAACACGGCCTCGCCGTGGACCGCGGCCGGATCGTCAGGGAGGCCGTCGCCGTCGTCCTGGCCGACCTCGAGTCCCGCGGCGAGGCGAGCATCCTCGTCCGCCGCCTGCGCGGCCGCTGACCCGGGGATGAGCACCACCCCGCCTCCCCGCCGCCGCAGGCAGCTGGGCAGGGGCCCCGGCGACCCCGCCCCCGGCGGGGTGGAGGTGGCCGAGGAGAACGCGGAGGCCGAGGCCGTCGCCGAGGACGACGTCACGCCGCCCGAGCCGGAGGTCGAGCCGGAGCCCGAGGCCGAGCCCGAAGAGGCCGTGGACGACGGGCGTTTCAAGGTCGTCCTCGCGAACTTCGAGGGCCCCTTCGACCTGCTCCTCCAGCTCATCTCCCGCCACAAGCTCGACGTCACCGAGGTCGCGCTCTCCCGCGTCACCGACGACTTCATGGCGCACATCAGGGCCATGGGCCCCGACTGGGACCTCGACCAGACCACCGAGTTCCTCGTGGTCGCCGCCACCCTCCTCGACCTCAAGGCCGCCCGGCTGCTGCCCACCGCCGAGGTCGAGGACGAGGCCGACCTCGCGCTCCTCGAGGCGCGCGACCTGCTCTTCGCGCGCCTCCTCCAGTACCGCGCGTACAAGCGGGTCGCGGACATCTTCAACGACCGCCTCGCCGCCGAGTCCCTGCGCCACCCCCGCACCGTCGGCCTTGAGCCGCACCACGCCGAGCTGCTGCCCGACGTGGTGATCAGCATCGGGCCCGAGGGGTTCGCCAGGCTCGCGGTCAAGGCGATGCAGCCCAAGCCCAGGCCACAGGTCTATGTCGACCACATCCACGCGCCCCTGGTCAGCGTGCGCGAGCAGGCCGACATCGTCATCGCGAGGCTGCGGGAGCGCGGCCTCGCCACGTTCGCCGAGCTGACCCATGACGCCCCCGACACCCTCACGGTGGTCGCCCGCTTCCTGGCGCTGCTTGAGCTGTACCGGGAGCGGGCGGTGGCCCTTGACCAGGACGAGGCGCTCGGCCCTTTGGTCATCCGCTGGAGCGGCGGCGACGACGGAACGGTGCGGGTCACCGACGAGTTCGACACCGAGGCGAAGCCGGACGAGAGCGCCAAGGGCGCCAGGGAAGGAGCGCGCCCGTGAGCACGACGGACACGACCGACACGACGGAGGCGACGGAGGCGACGGAGGCGACGGACGAGGCGCCCCTGGCGCTCAAGCCCGCCCTCGAGGCCGTTCTCATGGTGGTCGACGAGCCCGCCACCGAGGAGCACCTCGCCAAGGTCCTGGGCCACCCACGCCGCGCCGTCGCGAACGCGCTGCGCGAGCTGGCCGACGAGTACACCAGGGAGGGCCGCGGCTTCGAGCTGCGGCTGGTCGCCGGGGGCTGGCGTTACTACACCAGGCCCGAATTCGCCACGGCCGTCGAGGGGTTCGTGCTCGACGGCCAGCACGCCAGGCTCACCCAGGCCGCACTCGAGACACTCGCCGTGGTCGCCTACCGGCAGCCGGTGAGCCGTTCCAGGGTCTCCGCGATCCGCGGGGTCAACTGCGACGGCGTCATGCGGACCCTGCTCCAGCGGGGGCTGGTGGGAGAGGCGGGCACCGAACCCGAAACAGGTGCGATCCTGTATGTGACGACGCACTACTTCCTGGAGCGGATGGGCCTGCGCGGCCTGGACGAGCTTCCCGAGCTCGCGCCCTTCCTGCCCGAGGCCGACCAGGTCGAGGGCGAGAGCCAGGAGGCGGTGCCGTCGTTCGACGTAGCCGACCTCGACGCTGACGACAGCGGCGACTCCCCAACGGATCATTGATGCGAAGCAGTGGCAGGAACAGCAACCGGAACCACCGGGGCGCGGGCAACCAACGCGATGAGAGGCAGCAGCGCGCCGGCCGGCCCCGCCCTGAGGAGCGCGCGTACGGCGGCAAGGGCGGGGGTCCCGCGCGCCCGAAGCGGACCAAGCCGGCCCGTTCCCGCGAGTACGACGCGCAGATCGAGGAGCGGAATCGAGAGCGCCACGACAGGCCCGCCCCCGCGGGCGAGGGCGACGGCGAGGGCGAACGCCTCCAGAAGGTGCTGGCCCGCGCGGGGCTCGGCTCCCGCAGGGCCTGCGAGGAGCTGATCGACCAGGCCAGGGTCGAGGTCAACGGGCGGATCGTCACCTCCCAGGGGCGCCGCGTGGACCCCGAGAAGGACGAGATCAAGGTGGACGGGCTGACGATCGCGGCCCAGTCGTACCTGTTCTTCGCCCTCAACAAGCCGGCCGGCGTCGTCTCCTCGATGGAGGACCCCGACGGCCGCCAGTGCCTGGGCGACTACGTGCAGAACCGCGAGACGCGGCTGTTCCACGTCGGGCGCCTCGACACCGAGACCGAGGGCCTGATCCTGCTGACCAACCACGGCGAGCTGGCCCACCGGCTCACCCACCCCAAGTACGGCGTCACCAAGAGCTACCTCGCCGCGATCCAGGGTCCGATCCCGCGCGACCTCGGCAAGCGGCTCAAGGACGGCGTCCGCCTCGAGGACGGCTGGGCCCGCGCCGACCACTTCCGCGTCGTGCAGAACACCGGCAAGAACTACCTGGTCGAGGTCTCGCTGCACGAGGGCCGCAAGCACATCGTGCGCCGCATGCTCTCCGAGTCGGGGTTCCCCGTGGACAAGCTGGTGCGCACGCGGTTCGGCCCGATCGTGCTCGGCGACCAGAAGTCCGGCTGGCTGCGCCGCATGACCCACACCGAGGTCGGCCAGCTGATGCGCGAGGTCGGCCTGTAGCGGGCCGGGGCGGGCCGCGGCGGGGGACGGGGGCGGCCTGAGGGGCCTCGGGACGGCATTACGCTGGAACGATGCGCAGCGCCCTCGTCCTCGGCACCGGACTGATCGGCACCTCCATCGCCCTGGCGCTCTCGGGCCGGGGCGTGCGGGTGCACCTCGCCGACCGCGATCCCGACCAGCGCCGCACGGCCGCGGCCCTGGGCGCGGGCACCGAGGAGCCGCCCGAGGGCCCCGTCGACCTCGCCGTGGCCGCGGTGCCCCCGGCCCATGTGGCCGCGGCGCTCGGCGGGCTCCAGGCGCGCGGCGCCGCCCGCGGGTACATGGACGTCGCCAGCGTCAAGGGCGGCCCGCGCCGCGAGCTGACCGCGGCGGGCGGCGACCTCCGCGCCTACCTCGGCACGCATCCCATGGCGGGCCGGGAGCGCTCGGGGCCGCTTGCCGCCACGGCCGACCTGTTCGAGGGCAGGCCCTGGGTGCTCACCCCGACCCCCGAGACCGACACCGAGGTGCTCAACCAGGTGCTCGAGCTGGTCTCGCTGTGCCGCGCGGTGCCCGTGGTGATGGACGCCGACGCCCACGACCGGGCCGTCGGCCTGGTCTCGCACACCCCGCAGCTGGTCTCGAGCCTGCTGGCCGCGCGGCTCGCCTCGGCCGAGGAGACGGCCGTGCGGCTCAGCGGCCAGGGCATCAGGGACGTCACGCGGATCGCCGCGTCCGACGCCGGGATGTGGATCGACATCCTCTCCGCCAACCCCGGGCCCGTCGCCGACATCCTGTCCGAATTCGCCGTCGACCTGGACGAGACCGTTCGCGCCCTGCGCGCGCTCGAGTCCGCCGACGAGGTCAAGCGGGCCGAGGGCGCGGCGGGCGTGGAGGGCGTTCTGCGCAGGGGGAACGCCGGGCGCGAGCGCGTTCCCGGCAAGCACGGGGCGGCCCCCGCCGCCTATGAGACCGTGGCGGTGCTCATCAGCGACCGGCCGGGCGAGCTCGCCCGCATCTTCGCCGACGCGGGGCGGGCCGGGGTCAACGTCGAGGACGTCCGCATCGAGCACGCGACGGGCCGGCAGGCGGGCCTCGTGCAGCTGATGGTGCAGCCCGCGTCCGCGCCGGTGCTGACCGCGTCGCTGCGCGAACGCGGCTGGTCCATCCGCCAGTAGGGCCGCTCCCGGCTGCCGGTACGCTTCTTCCCCGGAAGGGCGTGGTCCCTTCCCCCGGGGGCGTGGGCTCCCGTTTCCCCCGGTGCGCCGTCCGGCGCGCGGACACGTCTGAGAAAGGTGCGCACCGCCGTGGCTGAAACCCCCGTCATCGTCGCCATCGATGGCCCCTCCGGCACGGGCAAGTCCAGCACCTCCAAGGCCGTGGCCGAGCGGACGGGCTTCGGCTACCTCGACACCGGCGCCCAGTACCGGGCGATGACCTGGTGGATGCTGGGCAACGGCGTGGACATCGCCGACCCCGCCGCCGTGGCGGCGGTCGCGGACAAGCCCGTCATCGTCTCGGGCACCGACCCCATGGCGCCCACGATCACCGTCGACGGCACCGATGTCTCGCTGCCCATCAGGGGCCGGGCGGTGACGGAGGCGGTCAGCGCGGTCAGCGCCGTTCCCGAGGTCAGGGCCCTGATCACCGAGCTCCAGCGGTCGATCGCCGCCCACGCGGAGGCGGGCATCGTCGTCGAGGGCCGGGACATCGGCACCACCGTGCTCCCCGGCGCGGACGTCAAGATCTTCCTCACCGCCTCGCCCGCGGTCAGGGCGGCCCGCCGCAGCGCCGAGCTGACCGGCCAGGAGGCCGCGGGGGTCGCCGCCACCCAGGCCGCGCTCGCCCGGCGCGACGCCGCCGACTCGGGCCGCAAGGCGTCACCGCTGGCCAAGGCCGACGACGCCGTCGAGGTCGACACGAGCGAGCTGACACTGCCGCAGGTCATCGAGTGCGTGGTGACGCTCATCGAGGCGCGCAAGCGTTCCGAGCGGTGACGTCGTGACGCCCTCGCGCGCCCTGGCCACGCGGGCGGGGCACCGGCTCGCGACCGGCGTGATCCACACCGTGTGGCGCCCCCGGGTCCTGGGCGCCTGGCGCGTCCCCGGCACGGGCCCCGCGATCCTGGCCGTCAACCACACGCACAACGTCGACGGCCCCGTGCTGTTCGGCACCGCGCCGCGGCCGGTGCGCTTCCTGGTCAAGCGGGAGGCGTTCGTGGGCCCGCTCGGCCCGTTCCTGAACGTCATCGGGCAGCTGCGCGTGGACCGTTCGGGCCCGGACCGCGCGGCGATCACCTCGGCGCTCGCCGTGCTTGAAGGCGGCGGGGTGCTCGGGATATTCCCCGAGGGAACGCGCACCGTGGGCGACTTCGCCGCGCTCAGGGCCGGGCTCGCGTACTTCGCGGTCCGCTCGGGCGCCCCGATCGTGCCCGTGGCGGTGCTGGGCAGCGCCGAACGCCGGGGCCCTGTGGTGCGGGCGCTGCCGCCGGTGCGCGCCCGGATCGACGTGGTCTTCGGCGCGCCGTTCCACGCCGGTGACGGCTCGGGGCGGCGCACCCGCGCGGCGCTCGACGCGGCGACCAGGGGCATACAGGAGCGCCTGACGGACCACCTGAAGGACGCCAGGCGCCGCACCGGCCGCTGACGCGCGACACTGGAGAGTCAGCGGCACAGCACTCACGACGACGACGGACGAGGTACGAGACCCCATGAACGACCAGAACCATTCGGGCACCGCCGAGGCGCACGGCGCGCTGGGGGACGCCGAGTACGCGGAGTTCATGGAGCTCGCCGCCGAGCAGGGCTTCGACCCCGAGGAGGTCGACGGCGACCTCGCCGCGGCGGCCGGTGGCCCGTTGCCCGTGCTCGCCGTCGTCGGCCGCCCCAATGTCGGCAAGTCGACCCTGGTGAACAGGATCCTCGGCCGCCGCGAGGCCGTCGTCGAGGACCGTCCAGGGGTGACCAGGGACCGCGTGACGTACGAGGCCGAGTGGGCAGGGCGCCGCTTCAAGGTGGTGGACACCGGCGGCTGGGAGCAGGACGTGCTCGGGATCCAGGCGTCCGTGGCCGCGCAGGCGGAGTTCGCCATCGAGGCGGCCGACGCCGTGGTCCTGGTGGTGGACGCCACGGTCGGCGCCACCGACACCGACGAGGCCGTGGTCAAGCTGCTGCGCCGGGCGGGCAAGCCGGTCGTCCTGTGCGCCAACAAGGTGGACGGCTTCTCGATGGAGGCCGAGGCCGCCTATCTGTGGTCGCTCGGCCTCGGCGAGCCCCACCCGGTCTCCGCGCTGCACGGCCGCGGCACGGGCGACATGCTGGACGCCGTGCTCGAGGTGCTGCCCGACGCCCCGGCCGAGACGTTCGGGACGGCGGTCGGCGGCCCGCGCCGCATCGCGCTCATCGGCCGCCCCAATGTCGGCAAGTCGTCCCTGCTCAACAAGGTCGCCGGTGAGGACCGCGTCGTCGTCGACCCGATGGCGGGCACCACGAGGGATCCGGTGGACGAGTTGATCGACCTGGGCGGGAAGACCTGGCGCTTTGTCGACACCGCGGGCATCAGGCGCCGCGTCCACCTCCAGGAAGGCGCCGACTACTACGCGTCGCTGCGCACCGCGGCGGCGCTCGAGAAGGCCGAGGCCGCGGTGGTCCTCATCGACGTCTCGGAGCCCATCAGCGTCCAGGACACCCGCATCATCACCATGGCCGTGGACGCCGGTCGCGCCCTTGTCATCGCCTACAACAAGTGGGACGTCATGGACGAGGAGCGCCGCTTCTACCTGGAGCGGGAGATCGAGCAGGAGCTCGTGCAGGTCCAGTGGGCGCCCCGGGTCAACGTCTCGGCGCGCACCGGGCGGCACATGGAGAAGCTGGTGCCCGCGATCGAGACCGCGCTGGCCAGCTGGGAGAGCCGGGTGCCGACCGGCAGGCTCAACGGCTTCCTCGGCCAGCTGGTCGCCTCGCATCCGCACCCGGTGCGCGGCGGCAAGCAGCCCCGCATCCTCTTCGGCACCCAGGCGGGCACGAGCCCGCCGCGCTTCGTGCTCTTCGCCTCGGGCTTCCTCGAGGCGGGCTACCGGCGCTTCATCGAGCGGCGGCTGCGCGAGGAGTTCGGCTTCGAGGGGACCCCGATCCAGCTGTCCGTGCGGGTGCGCGAGAAGCGCGGCCGCAAGAAGTGACCGACGCCGCCGGGCCCTTCCCCCTGGGCCCGGCGGCGTCAGCGCCCGTCGGCGGGGTCGGCGGAGTGGCGGGCGGGGGGCAGGGCGGCGGCGTTCAGCCTCACGTGTCCGCCGCCCACGGCCCCGTAGCCCGCGTACGCCGACTCGTGCCACTCACGCCAGCTGCCCGCGCCGACGCCGTAGCTCGTGGAGAAGCCCACGAAACGCAGGTCCTCCTCGCCCGAGCGGTCCCCCGGCAGCGCCCGGAACAGCCTGCGGTACTCGGCGCACAGGGAGTCGTAGATCGGCGTGGGCGAGCAGGTGACCCGCTCGTACGGCGTCCGCATGCCGGGGATGCCGGTGGTGTGCCCTGCGCGGTGCTGGGTCCTGGGTGGTTCATAAGCGTGCACGCCCGTCCAACGATCCGGCGCGGCTTCGGATGCGCCCTGGCCCGCCGCCGTACCTGAACGTTGGAGGCCCCAGCGGTCCCTCATGTGCCGGTCAGCGGCATCGCGGCGGCCACCAGGACCCCGCCCGCCGCGGCCTTCTCCAGCGCGTCCCGCATGAGGTCCTCGCGCGGCTGCTGGCCGATCGAGCCCGCGGGGGCGGCGTAGACGAGCACCTGGTGGCGCTGGTTGGCGCTGGCCCGCCACCCGTCGGTGAGCGGCAGCGGCTGGTGCGCCTGCCACCAGGCGCTGGGGCGGCCGCCGCCCGACGCGCCCTGGAGCACGGCGTGCAGCTGGCCCATGGCGACGAGCACGGACCAGCCGGGCAGCCGCGCAGGAACGTTTCCCACGTCGGTCACCGGCATGAAGCCCGCCTCGATCAGCAGCGGCAGGAAGTCGTCGCCTGGGCCTGTCGAGCCGGGGCGCACGACGGGGCCCGTGGGCTCGACCACGATCGCCGGGTGCAGCTCCTCGCCGATGAGGATCTGCCCACAGGTCACGCCGAGGACGGCCTGCTCGGGCGCGGGCCCCCCGGGGGAAGGGGCGGCCGGGACCGGGGCCGCGGGGGCGGGGGCCGCGGGCGCGGCGGGGACGGTCTCGCCGGTGATGGACCGCACGGCGCCCTGGAGTTGCTCCTCGGAGACGGAGACGACCTGTGAGGGGATGCAGGAGGCGTGGGCGAACGCGAGCACCGCCGTGTCGCCACCCACGAAGAGGACGGTGCTCGTGCGCTCCTGCTCGGGGTAGCCGGGGGTGCGGCACGAGGTGCAGTCGTAGCTGCCGGGGGCGTTCTGGCCGGTGAGCAGCCGATCGGCTTCTTCGTCGCCGATCTCGGCGCGTACGGCGTCGCTGACGTCGAGCAAGGGGGACACGGTCGCTCCTCGGTTGGTGGGTCACGGCCCGCCCTCCGCGGCGGGTGCCCCGTGCACAACGGGCGAGCCGCGCCTGGGTCACGCCCCGCGCCCCGGGAATCGCCCCCGCGACGCCGGGGAGAGGGGGGCGTGACCGTACGCGTGAGCGATGGTTGTACGGGGGTGGCGGTTATCAACCAAAAGTTCACCGTGTTCACCTGAAAAGTGAATTCTCGGTGATTCAGAAACATGCCGGAGGGGCGCTCATAATGCCCTTGCATTCCCGTTGCTGAGGGGTCTCCTGTGAATTCAGGGCGCCCGGTAATTGCGTCGGCGACGCGTTCGCCCGAACGGGGAAGCGCGGGGGATGCTGTGACACAAGCGTGACAGTCCCCTGATCTTCGCGGTACCTCGGGGTGGTTGACGGGGGGCGTGCGGCGGGTCGTACGGTGGCGGCATGGCTCCCCTCCCGCGCCCCGCGCAGACGCCCGACGACAGCCCCGACGCCTATGTCGGCATGGACGCCGACGCCGCGGAGCAGCGGGCCGCCGGCCGGGGTTGGCGCCCCGTCCGCCGCCTCCCGCCCGATGCGATCATCACCATGGAGCACATGCCGGGACGGCTCAATCTCGCCGTGAGCGACGGCGTGGTCGTCCGCTGCTGGCAGGGTTGAGCCCGCCCCCGGCGGCCCTCAGCGGCTGCTGACGGGCCGGATCGGCCGGTCGGGGCGGCCGCCGGTGTGCGCCCGCCCGCCCGGCTGTCGCACGCGGACGTTCGCCGCCATCGCGTGCGCCGCCGTCCCTGGCCGCGCGGTGGCGACGGCGGGCTCGCCGTGGGGGTAGGGCTCCTCGCCCTGGCGCAGCGCGGGCACCGGGTGCGGGCCGCCGGCGAGCGCGGGCGCCGACTCGTGCGGCGCGGGCACGCCGAGCAGCCGGTCCCTCAGCAGGAACACCTGCCGCTCCACCGCGGCGATCACCGGCTCGCACCAGGGCAGCGCCAGCAGGACGAGGAGACCGGCGGCCCAGCCGAGCAGCACGTCGCTCACCCAGTGGGTGCCGAGGTAGACGGTGGTGGTGCCGACGCCGAGCGCGAAGACCGCGGCGATGACCGACAGGGTGCGTCTCGCCCGCGGTGTGGTGGCCAGATAGGCCAGGATCCCCCAGGTCACAACGGCGTTGGCGGTGTGGCCCGAAGGGAATATATCGCCGGTCAGGAACATCTCGTTCGACCCGATGACGTTGGCGTAGTGCGGGCCCTCGCGGCCCATGCCCAGCTTGGCGGCGCCCACCGTCACGTTGAGCAGGAGGAGGGCGCTCGCCATCACGAGCAGGGGGCGCAGGGTCCGCTGGCGCCAGCAGCGCCAGCTGAGCCACGCGGCGATCAGCACCGCCGTCGGGCCGCGCTGGCCGAGGACGACGAAATAGTCCAGAAACGCGTGCAACTCGGGCCACTGCTTATACGGGCGGAACAGCATCAGCTGCCAGTCGAGACGGACGAGCCACGACGTGCTCAGCACCGCCGCCACGATGGCCGCATAGAACCCGAGGGTGGCCCACAGGAGAGCCATGCGGGTGCGGCTCATTACAGGAGGCGGCACGTTCGGCGGCTGCTGCTCCTGTTCGAGGCGGGCTAGGAAGCGGTCGGTTCGCACACTCGCAAGATTACAGCCCGTGATAGCGAGCTTCCTGCCGTGGCCCGCCTTCGTAATGGCGATGTGATGTTGGGCAAATATTTTCCGCCATCATATTTCCCGGCTTTAGGAATTCCCCGGACTCCTCATATGTCGGCCGGGCGGTCACGTCACGGTCCCACCGTCCGCGTCGCCGTGGCAAATCCGTAGGTGAACGACGTGCGGCGCTCGTGTGGGGCGCCGACGGGCCTCGGGGGTCACCGGGCCGGGCGGGGCGGCACGTGGGCTGCCGTAGTCTGTGTGCCCATCTGCCCCGACACCACGCCCGGTGACCGCCACCGCCGGGATTCCCCCGTGGTGGCGACGACGAGGAACGGCGCGACACAGGAGGTGCGTTGATGTCCGGGCCGCCCCACCCCGGAACCCCCACCGCCGACCGAAGCCGCTGGACGGTGCTCGCCGTGCTCTGCGCGAGCCTGCTGCTGGTCGCCGTCGACGCCACCGTTCTGCACGTGGCCGTGCCCGCCGTGAGCGAGGAGTTGCGGCCCTCGGGCGTCGAGCTCCTCTGGATCGTCGACAGCTACCCCCTGGTGTGCGCCGCCCTGTTGATCCTCTTCGGCACGCTCGGCGACCGCGTCGGGCGCCGCAGGGTCCTGCTGCTCGGCTACGCCTGCTTCGGCGTGGCCTCCGCGCTCGCCGCGTATGCCCCGGGGCCCGAGATCCTCGTCCTGGCACGGGCGTTGCAGGGCGTGGGCGGGGCCATGATCATGCCGGCCACGCTCTCGATCCTGCGGCATGTCTTCCCCGACCGGCGCGAACGGGCCCTGGCCATCGGCATCTGGAGCGCGGTCGCCGCCGTCGGCGCGGCGATGGGCCCGCTGGTGGGCGGGGTGCTGCTCGAACACTTCTGGTGGGGCTCGGTCTTCCTCGTCAACATCCCGCTGATGGCGGTCTGCCTGCCGGTCGGCGCCGCGCTGCTGCCCGAGTCCACGGGGGACCGCTCGGGCCCCTGGGACGTGGCGGGCGCCCTGCTGGCCGCCGTGGGCCTCTTCTCGGCGATCCTGGCGGTGAAACGGTCGGGTGGCGGCGACATGTTCACGCCGGGGACGGCGTTCGCGGCCGGTCTCGGGGTGGCGCTGCTCGCGCTGTTCGTGCGCAGGCAGCGGACGCGGCCCGATTCGCTGATCGACCTGTCGGCGTTCGCCAGGCCCGCGTTCGGGACGTCGGTGGGGTGCATCGTGCTGACGGTGCTCGCGCTGGTGGGCCTGGCGCTCGTCGCGGCGCAGTATCTGCAACTGGTGCTCGGGCTCTCCCCGTTGGAGACCGGGCTGCGGCTGCTTCCGCTGAGCGTGGCCGCGATAGCGGCGGGCCTCGCGGGGAGTTGGCTGCTGCACCGGCTCGGCCCTCGCGTGATGGTCGCCACGGGCTTCGGGCTGACGGCCGTGGCGGTGCTGCTGCTGACGCCCCTGGGCGCGACGGACCGGCCCGTGCTGATGGCGCTCGGCTTCGTGCTGCTCGGCTTCGGTCTCGAGACCACGCTGTTCGCGTCGTACGAGTCGATGCTGGGCGACGTCCCGGTGGCGGAGGCCGGGGGAGCGGCGGCGATCGGGGAGACGGCGTACCAGTTCGGCGGGGGCATCGGGATCGCGCTGCTGGGGAGCGTGATGAACGCGGTGTACGCCTCGGGCATGCGCGACGTCGCCGGGGTCGAGCGGGCCGACGCCGAGGAGGCGGGGCGCTCGCTCGGGGGCGCGCACACGGTCGCGGCCCGGCTCGGCGGGGAGCGGGGGGAGGCGCTCCAGGAGGCGGCGCGTGAGGCGTTCGTCCGGGGGATGCATGTGACGCTGCTGGTCAGCGCGTTGATGCTGGTGGTCGGCGCGGTGGCGGCGCTTCGGCTGCCGCGCGCGCTGGTCCGGTGCACCGCGCGCCCCGCGGAGGAGGGGCGAACGCTCTTGCCCAGCCCGGTTACCCATCGGTAACATTGCGTCATGGCATCCGACACGCCCCCGCGCCGGCCGTCAAGGCCGCCCTTCGACCCCGCCGACCCGCTCGGCCTCGACGAGCTGCTCGACGAGGCGGACCTGGACATACGGCGCACCGTGCGTGAGTGGGCCGCGAAGCGGGTGGCCCCGCACGTCGCGGAGTGGTTCGAGCGCGGCGAGGTGCCCGAGGTGCGCGAGCTGGCCAGGGAGTTGGGCTCCCTGGGCGCGCTCGGCATGACGCTCGACGGCCATGGCTGCGCGGGCGCGTCGGCCGTGCAGTACGGGCTGGTGTGCCTGGAGCTCGAGGCGGTGGACTCCGGGATCCGCTCCCTGGTCTCGGTGCAGGGCTCCCTGGCGATGTACGCGATCCACCGCTTCGGCTCCGAGGAGCAGAAGCGGCGCTGGCTGCCGGTGATGGCCGCGGGCGAGGCCATCGGCTGCTTCGGGCTGACCGAGCCCGACCACGGCTCCGACCCGGCGGGGATGCGCACGGGCGCGGTACGGGACGGCGGCGACTGGGTGTTGACCGGGCGGAAGATGTGGATCACCAACGGCTCGGTGGCCGACGTGGCGGTGATATGGGCCCGCACCGACGACGGCATCCAGGGCTTCCTCGTCCCCGCGGACAGCCCGGGGTTCACGGCGATCCCGGTCGCGCACAAGGGGTCGCTGCGCGCCTCGGTCACGAGCGAGTTGGTGCTCGACGGGGTGCGGCTGCCCGCCGACGCCGCGCTGCCGGGCGGCACCGGGCTGCGCGCGCCGCTGGCCTGCCTGAGCTATGCGCGTTACGGCATCGTGTGGGGCGCGATGGGCGCGGCCCGCAGCTGCTTCGACGCCGCTCTGGAGTACGCCGGGACCCGCGAGCAGTTCGGCAGGCCGATCGCGGGCTTCCAGCTGACCCAGGCGAAGCTCGCCGACATGGCGGTCGAGCTGCACAAGGGGCTGCTGCTCGCCTGGCACCTGGGGCGGCGGCTCGACGCCGGGCGGCTGCGGCCCGAGCAGGTCAGCCTCGGCAAGCTGAACAACGTGAGGGAGGCGCTGGAGATCTGCCGCACGGCCCGCACGATCCTCGGGGCGAACGGGATCTCGTTCGCGTACCCGGTGATGCGGCACATGGCGAACCTGGAGTCGGTGCTCACCTACGAGGGCACGAGCGAGATGCATCAGCTGGTGCTGGGGAAGGCGCTCACCGGCCTCGACGCGTTCCGCGGCTGATGACCGGAGACGGCGTCGGCCGCCCCTGGTCCGCGCGGCCTTCGGGCATCGCGAATAATCAGGGGCGTGACCGACCTCGCCGGACCGGACGTGCCCTCCCGAGCCCAGGGACCGGGGGGCCGGCTCGGGCTCCCGGTGCTGGTGGCGTTCACCCGGAGAGCCGGGCCCGCGCTGCTCGGGTTCGCGGCGATCCGGCTGCTCGGGGTCGTCGTCCTCGCGCTGTGGGACGGTGACGAGCGGAAGGACGCGCTCCATCTGCTCTCCGGGCGCTGGGATTCCGTGTGGTACGCCAGCATCGCCGAGCACGGCTATGGCCGCACGGTGGTGGCCGAGGACGGCGGGGTCCACTCGGACCTGGCGTTCTTCCCGCTGCTGCCCTGGCTGGAGCGGGCGGTCTCCGCGGTCTCGCCGCTCTCGGCGGGCGAGGCGGGCCTGGTGGTCAGCGCGGTCGCCTCGTTGGCCGCGGCGGCGGGCCTGTTCGCCCTCGGGGAGCTGCTGCACGGCCGCAGGGCCGGGACACTGCTCGCGCTGCTGTGGGCGGCGGTGCCGGTCGGGATCGTGCAGTCGATGGCGTACACCGAGTCGCTGTTCACGGCGCTCGCCGCCTGGGCGCTGTACGCGCTGCTGACGGGCCGGTGGGTGGCGGCGGGCGTGCTGTCGGCGGCCTCGGGTCTCAGCCGCCCGGCCGGGCTCGCGGTGGCGGCGGCCATCGCGGCGGCGGCGGTGGTGGACCGGCTCGGCGACCCGGAGCGGCGCCGGATACCGTTGGGGCCGCTGTGGGCGGTGGTGCTCGCGCCGTCCGGCTGGGCCGCTTATGTGCTGTGGGTGGGGGCGAGATCCGGCCAGCCGCTCGGCTATCTCGACGTGCAGGGGGGCTGGGGGAACGGCTTCGACGGGGGTCTTGGGTTCGCCCGGTTCATCGCCGAGAAGTTCACGGACGGTGCACCCCTGGCGGGGGTCGGGCTGTGCGCGGGGGTGGCGTTGCTCGCCTGGGTCTGCCTGCTGCTCGTGCGGCTGCGCCCGCCGCTGCCCCTGCTCGTCTACACGGCCGTGCTGGTGCTGCTCGCGGTCTGTGCCGCCGGGTACTTCGGGTCGAAGCCCCGGCTGCTGCTTCCGGCGTTCCCCCTGTTGCTGCCCGCCGCGGTGGCGTTGGCCGGGGCGCGTCGGCCCGCCGCCGCGGTCACGGTGGGCGTGGCGGCGGTCGGCGCCTCGGTGTACGGCGCCCTGTGGCTGACCGGCTCGGGGCCTCCCTGACGGGAAGGGCGGGCCCCGGGCCCGGTCAGCTCTGGTTGTAGAAGCCGCCCTCTGAGGAATGGCGGTCGCCGGTCACCACCTGGTAGTCGGCGGGGGTCAGCAGGAAGACCCGGGTGGCCACGCGCTCGATGTCGCCGCGCAGCCCGAAGATGAGGCCCGCGGCGAAGTCCACCACGCGCTTGGCGTCGGCGCCCTCGAGCGCCGTGAGGTTGATGACGACCGGGATGCCGTCACGGAACAGCTCGCCGATCCGGCGGGCGTCCTTGAAGCTTCCCGGGGTGACCGTGGCGATCCGTCCGCCCTGCTCGTCGGCGGACTCGGTGGCCAGCCGCAGCCGGGGGTCGGTGGTCCACGCCGCGGCGCCTTCACCGGGCTCGGGACCCTCGGCGTACTCATCGTCGTAGTCACGCATGTCGCGGTCGTCGACGAGGCCCAGCCAGGCACTCGCCCTCCGTACCGATCCCATGGACGCCTCCTCTCTGCTCACGCGGTCCATACCCCGTTCGCGCCTCTATGGTCGACCATGACGCCGACAATGCGCCAAGTGGATAGCCGCTCTTACCGGGTTTCGTAACGGTTCTGGTGCATACGATGTGCCCTTCCATCAGGGGCGTTGTGGTATCCGGGCGCTGACGGAGAGTAAGTTGCGCACGCCCCGCCATCCGGGTGACACGCCCCGTGGCGCGCAGTGGCCGAAAGGTGTTCTTGGCAACGGGCCTGACGGAGGACAGGATTCCGGGCAGCGCTTGTCAGGGGCATGCCGACAACGGGTGCCTCGGGCCACGCCTCACGGGTCCGCTACCCAACGGACCCCGTTCCTTATGGAGGAAAGAAGAGTGAGTATGAAGCGCACCAACCCCCACAGACGCTTCTCCCGACGCCTCGGGCTGACCGCCGCCGCCTCAGGTCTTGTGGCCATCGCGGCGTTCGTCCTGCCGACCTCCGCCCAGGCGGAGCCCGTCCAGACGTTCAGCACGGCCCAGCTGTCGACCGTGAGCGACGCGGTGCTCACGGCGGACATCGGCGGTACCGCGTGGGGTATCGACAAGGCGACCAACAGCGTCGTCGTGTCGGTCGACGAGACCGTGACGGAGGCCGAGATCGCGCAGATCGAGGCGAGCGCCGCCGGCCTGGCCGACGCGCTGACGATCGAGCGGCTCGACGGCACGTTGCAGCGGTTCCTCGCGGGCGGCGACGCCATCTACGCCGACGCGGGCTGGCGCTGTTCCGCCGGGTTCAATGTGACGAACGGCAGCAGCGACTTCTTCATCACCGCGGGCCACTGCACCGATGGCTTCCCCGACTGGTACACCAACTCGTCGCTGAGCACGTACATCGGCCCGACGACCGGCTCCAGCTTCCCCGGGAACGACTACGGGATCGTGCGTTACGACAGCTCGGTCTCCCGCCCTGGCGTGGTGAACCTCTACAACGGCTCCACGCGTGACATCACCAGCTTCGCCAACGCGACCGTCGGCCAGTCCGTGCAGCGCAGCGGCAGCACGACCGGTCTGCGCAGCGGCACCGTGCAGGCCCTCAACCAGACGGTCAACTACGGCGGCGGCGACATCGTCTCCGGCCTGACCAGGACCAACGCCTGCGCCGAGCCCGGCGACAGCGGTGGCCCGTTCTTCTCGGGCAGCGTCGGCCTCGGCCTGACCTCCGGCGGCAGCGGCAACTGCTCGTTCGGTGGCACGACGTTCTACCAGCCCATCGTCGAGGCGGCGAACGCCTACGGCGTGCGCGTGCTCTGACGCGCCCCCGGGGTGCCTCCATCCCTGGCGCCCCATCAGTTCCATCCGCCCCCACCCGTCACCGCGGGTGGGGGCTTTTGCCTGGGCGGTCCCCGGGCGAAGGGCGTTTTCGGTCAGGTACGGACCTGAGCGCCTCCGGGCCCGGACGCCTCAAGACGTGAACTCGCCCGGCGCGGGGATCGCCGCCCTGTGGACTCCCGGCAGGAAAACCCGAAGTCTTCTGGATGGTTTACGCGCATAACCCCAACTTGTGTGTTCGTATGTCTGGGGCAAGAACTCGGTCTTGCGCGAACCCGGGTGGGCTGGGAATACTCGCCTGCACCGCTTGGCATGGACGCGGCCGGTCCCCAACTGGCTCATCTCCATGCTCTCTCCGGAGCCACAGGGCTCCAACCCCCACAGGAGGAAACGAGCGTGACACACCGACGTACCTCATATCGGCGCCTCGCGGCCGCAGCCACCGGAGTCGCCGCCCTGCTCGCAGGCACGTTCGCCGTCTCGCAGGCGAACGCCGCCCCCACCCCCACACCCGATGTCCTCACCTCGGTCCAGGCCGGGGAGCTGGCGACCACCCTGACCGACACGCTGGGCGCCGAGGGCGCGGGCACGTACTTCGACGACGCCACGGGCACCCTCGTGGTCAACGTCGTGGACGAGTCCGCGGTCTCCGTCGTCCAGGAGGCGGGCGCCGAGGCGAGGCTCGTGGAGCGGAGCCTGGCCGAGCTGAACGAAGTCAAGGCGCAGGTCGAGGAGTTCGCCGTCCCCGGCACCTCGTGGACGGCCGACCCACTGACCAACACCGTCAAGGTGACGGTCGACAGCACGGTCACCGGCGGCGAGCTCGCCGAGGTCCGTGACGCGGTCGAGGCGCTGGGCAGCGCGGCGACCTTCGAGCAGCGCGCCGGCGCGTACGAGCCGTACATCGCCGGCGGCGACGCGATCTACTCGTCGGGCGCCCGCTGCTCGCTCGGCTTCAACGTCTCGGTCGGGGGCGCCCCGGCGTTCCTGACCGCGGGTCACTGTGGCTCGGTCGGCAGCACGTGGTCGGACTCGTCCGGCGGCGGCGCGATCGGCACGTTGACCGCGGGCGAGTTCCCGGGCGGCGACTACGCGCTGGTGGAGTACACCGCCAGCGTCGACAACCCCAGCGTGGTCAACCGTTACGACGGCACGACCACGGCCATCTCCGGCGCGGGCGAGGCGACGGTCGGCCAGCAGGTCGAGCGCAGCGGCAGCACCACCGGGCTGCACGGCGGCGAGGTCACCGGCACCGACGTCAGCGTCAGCTACCCGCAGGGCACCGTGCACGGCACGATCGAGACGACCGTGTGCGCCGAGCCCGGCGACAGCGGCGGCTCGCTCTTCGCGGGCAGCACCGCCCTCGGCATCACCTCGGGCGGCAGCGGCAACTGCTCCTTCGGCGGCGTGACGTTCTTCTACCCGGTCGTGGACGCCCTGGCGGCCACGGGCGCGTCGCTCCCCTGACGATGACGTCAGGGCGGCGGCCCGGGTAGCGCCTGAAGCGCTCGGGGAAGCACCGCACCACGCGTGAAGCGGGGGCGGGACGGCGATCGCCGTCCCGCCCCCGTCGCGTCGCCCCCGTCGCGCCCTGTCACTCGGCGCGCGCCGTCACTCGGCGGCGATCAGCTCGGCGATCTGCACGGTGTTGAGGGCCGCGCCCTTGCGGAGGTTGTCGTTGGAGACGAACAGGGCCAGACCGTGCTCCGCCGTCTCGTCGCGGCGGACGCGGCCGACATAGCTGTCGTCACGGCCCGCGGCCTCGAGCGGGGTGGGGATGTCGGAGAGCCGCACGCCCTCGGCGTCCGCGAGCAGCTCCCTGGCCCGCTCGGGGGTCAGCTCGCGCTCGAAGCGGGCGTTGATCTGGAGTGAGTGCCCGGTGAAGACGGGGACCCTGACGCAGGTGCCGGAGACGGCGAGCCCGGGGATCTCCAGGATCTTGCGGCTCTCGTTCCGCAGCTTCTGCTCCTCGTCGGTCTCGTCCGAGCCGTCGTCCTGGAGCGATCCCGCGAGCGGGAGGACGTTGAACGCGATGGGTCCGGCGTAGACCTCGGGCGCCGGGAGGTCCACGGCCGTGCCGTCGAACGCCAGCCGCGCGACGTCCTGCCGCACCGCCGCCCTGGCCTGCCGGTCGAGCTCGGCGACGCCGGCCAGGCCGCTGCCCGAGACCGCCTGGTACGTCGCGACCACCAGGGCCTCGAGACCGGCCTCGGCGTGCAGCGGGCGGAGCACGGGCATGGCGGCCATGGTGGTGCAGTTGGGGTTGGCGATGATGCCCTTGGGGCGCTGGGCCACGGCATGGGGGTTGACCTCGGAGACCACGAGCGGGACCTCGGGGTCCATGCGCCACGCCGATGAGTTGTCGATCACGACGGCCCCGGCCGCGGCCACCTTCTCGGCCAGCGCGCGTGAGGTGCCCTTGCCCGCCGAGAACAGCACGACGTCAAGGCCCGCGTAGTCGGCCGTGGCCGCGTCCTCGACCGTGACGACGCCGTCCTGCCACGGCAGCGTGCTGCCCGCCGACCTGGCCGAGGCGAACAGACGCAGCTGGTCGACCGGGAACTTCCGCTCGGCCAGCACCTGCCGCATCACGCCACCGACCTGCCCGGTGGCCCCGACGATCCCGATCTTCATGAGGCTCCTCACGTCCGCTGCGTCCCTGACGTCGCTGCTCCTACCCTGCACCGTCCGGCCCAACGACGGCCAATTCTTTGACGCCGGTCACACTCGGTGAGCCGTCGGGCGTTGATACTTCTGAATGAAAGTAACGCCGCCGTAACGCGTGCGAACTAGCGTCAGCACCGGCGGCTTCGCAACGGAGACGGTGAGGTGGGAACGCGTGCAACTGACCCCGCGCGAGCAGGAGCGACTGCTGATCCATGTGGCGGCCGACGTGGCCACCCGACGGCGCGCCCGCGGGCTGAGGCTCAACCACCCCGAGGCGGTGGCCGTCATCACCGCCCATGTCCTCGAGGGCGCCCGCGACGGGCGCACCGTCGCCGAGCTGATGGACTCGGGCCGCCGCGTCCTGGCCCGCGCCGACGTGATGGAGGGGGTCCCCGAGATGATCCCTGACGTCCAGGTCGAGGCGACCTTTCCCGACGGCACCAAGCTGGTCACCGTCCACGAGCCGATCGCCTGAGGGGGCAGCGCCCGTGATTCCCGGAGAGATCCTGTTCGCCGCCGACCCCGTGCCGCTCAACGAGGGCGCGCCCGTGGTGAGGCTGACCGTGGTCAACACCGCCGACCGCCCCGTGCAGGTCGGCTCGCACTACCACTTCGCCGAGGCCAATCCGGGCCTCGACTTCGACCGCGCGGCGGCGCACGGCAGGCGGCTCGCCGTCCCGGCGGGCACGGCCGTGCGCTTCGAGCCCGGGGTGCCGGTCGAGGTCGGCCTCGTGCCCTTGGCTGGGCGCCGGGTCGTCCCAGGGCTGCGCGGGGAGACGGGGGGAGCGCTCGATGACTGAGCGGACGGGACACGAGAGCGGGCGCGGCGTGGCGGAAGGGGGCGGCGCGCGGCTCAGCCGGGCGCGTTACGCCGACCTCTACGGGCCCACCACGGGCGACCGGGTGCGGCTCGGCGACACGGACCTGCTGATCGAGATCGAGCGGGACCTCGCGGGCGGCCCCGGGCTCGCCGGGAACGAGGCGGTGTTCGGCGGCGGCAAGGTGATCCGCGAGTCGATGGGCCAGTCCGTCGCCACGCGCGCCGACGGCGCGCCCGACACCGTCATCACCGGGGCCGTCGTGCTCGACCACACCGGGGTGGTCAAGGCCGACGTCGGCATCCGCGACGGGCGGATCACGGCGTTGGGCAAGGCGGGGAACCCCGACACGATGGACGGCGTCCACCCCGACCTGGTGATCGGGCCCGAGACCGAGATCATCGCGGGGAACGGCCGGATCCTCACCGCGGGCGGCGTCGACGCCCATGTGCACTTCATCACCCCAGGCATCGTCGACGAGGCGCTGGCCAGCGGGATCACCACGCTCGTCGGCGGCGGAACGGGCCCGGCCGAGGGCACCAAGGCCACCACGGTCTCGCCGGGGCCCTGGCACCTGGCGCGGATGCTCGAGGCGCTCGACGGCAGCCCGGTCAACATCGGCCTGCTCGGCAAGGGCAACACCGTCTCCCGCGAGGCGCTGCTCAGCCAGCTGCGCGGCGGCGCCGTGGGCCTGAAGCTCCACGAGGACTGGGGCTCGACCCCGGCCGCGATCGACGCGTGCCTGACGGTGTGCGACGAGACCGGCGCGCAGGTGGCGATCCACACGGACACGCTCAACGAGGCGGGCTTCGTCGCCGACACCCTGGCCGCCATCGGGGGCCGGACGATCCACGCATACCACACCGAGGGCGCGGGCGGCGGGCACGCGCCCGACATCATCACCGTGGTCTCCGAGCCGCACATCCTGCCGAGCTCGACCAATCCCACCAGGCCGCACACCGTCAACACCGTCGAGGAGCACCTCGACATGCTGATGGTGTGCCACCACCTCAACCCGGCCGTTCCCGAGGACCTGGCGTTCGCCGAGTCCCGCATCAGGCCGTCGACGATCGCCGCCGAGGACGTGCTGCACGACCTGGGCGCCATCTCGATCATCTCGTCCGACTCGCAGGCCATGGGCCGCGTGGGCGAGGTCATCATCCGCACCTGGCAGACGGCGCACGTGATGAAGCGGCGCAGGGGCGCGCTGCCAGGCGACGGGGCGGCGGACAACGTCAGGGCCCGTCGTTATGTCGCCAAATACACGATCAACCCCGCGCTCGCCCAGGGCATGGCGGGCGAGATCGGCTCGGTCGAGCCGGGGAAGCTGGCCGACCTGGTGCTGTGGCAGCCCGCGTTCTTCGGGGTGAAGCCGCTGCTCGTACTCAAGGGCGGGCACATCGCCTACGCGCAGATGGGCGACGCCAACGCCTCCATCCCGACGCCGCAGCCGGTGATGCCGCGGCCGATGTTCGGGGCGATCGGGCGGGCCCCGGCCGCGAACTCTGTCAACTTCGTCGCGCCGCTCGCCCTCGACGACGGGCTGCCGGAGCGGCTGGGTTTGGGGAAACGGTTCGCGGCGATCGCGTCCACGCGCGGCGTGACCAAGGCGGACATGCGGCTCAACGACGCGTGCCCCCGGGTCACCGTGGACCCCGACAGCTTCACCGTGACCGTCGACGGCGAGCCGATCGTGCCCGAGCCCGCCGCCGAACTTCCCCTGGCCCAGCGCTACTTCCTCTTCTGAGGGGCGTGTGCTCCATGGGTCTTCGATGACTGCCGCGGCGCTGCTGCTCCTCGCGGACGGCCGGTTCCCCGCGGGCGCGCACGCCCACTCCGGGGGCGCGGAGGAGGCGGTGCGCGCCGGGCGCATCACGGGCCCCGAGACGCTCGCGGCGTTCTGCCGGGGGCGGCTGCACACCGCCGGGCTCACCGCGGCCGCGCTCGCCGCGGCGGCGTGCGCCGGGGCGGTGCCCCCCGGCGCGCTGGACGCCGCCGCCGATGCCCGCACGCCCTCGCCCGCCCTGCGCGCCACCGCGCGCCGGCTCGGCAGGCAGCTGCTGCGCGCCGCCCGCGCCACGTGGCCCGCCCCCGAGCTCGACGCCGTGGCGCGTGACCACCCAGGGGGCCTGCACCAGCCCGTCGTGCTCGGGCTCGCCGCGCGCGCCGCCGGGCTCGCGCCGCGCGACGCCGCGCTGGCCGCCGCCTACGAGTCGGTCGGCGGCCCCACCACCGCGACCGTTCGGCTGCTCGGGCTCGACCCGTTCGACGCCACCGCCGTCACCGCGCGGCTCGCCGGTGACCTCGACCGCGTCGCCGACCTGGCCACGGCGGCGGCCGATGACGCCGCCGCGCGCGGCACCGACGCCCTGCCCGCCGCCTCGGCGCCCCTCCTCGACATCGCAGCCGAGGCGCACGCGGCCAGGCCCGTGCGCCTGTTCGCCTCCTGAAGGGACCCCGCCATGCACCTGGACCACCGCGAGACCTACCCCCCGCGCCACACGAGCCGACTGCGCGACGACGGCACGCGCCGCGCCCTGCGCGTCGGCCTCGGCGGGCCCGTCGGCTCGGGCAAGACCGCGACGGTCGCCGCGCTGTGCGCCACCCTGCGCGACCGGCTGTCGATCGCCGTGGTCACCAACGACATCTACACGCGCGAGGACGCGGAGTTCCTGCTGCGCAACGCCGTGCTGCCCGCCGAGCGCATCACCGCGGTGGAGACCGGGGCCTGCCCGCACACCGCGATCAGGGACGACATCTCCGCCAACCTGGAGGCGGTCGAGGAGCTCGAACGCACCACGGGGCCGCTCGACCTGATCCTGGTCGAGTCGGGCGGCGACAACCTCACGGCCACCTTCTCCTCTGGCCTGGTCGACGCGCAGATCTTCGTCATCGACGTGGCCGCGGGCGACGACATCCCCCGCAAGGGCGGCCCCGGCATCACCGCCGCCGACCTGCTGGTGGTCAACAAGACCGACCTCGCCCCGCACGTCGGCTCCGACCTGGAGGCCATGGCCCGCGACGCCAAGGCCCAACGCGGCGACCTGCCCGTGGCGTTCACCTCGCTCCGCGCGCCGGACGGCGTGCGCCCCGTGGCCGACTGGGTGGGCGAACGCCTCGCCGCCTGGCGCGCCGTCGCGTGAACGGGGGCTTCGCGTGAACGGGGGCGCGCGGGTCAGTGCGCACGCCCGCGTGACGGCGGCCCCCGGGGGCGCGTTGCCGGTGCTGCGCGGGGAGGGCGCGCTGGCGTTGCGCCGCACGCGGGGCGAGCCGGGGCGCGCGCAGGTGACCGTCGTCGGCGCCATGAGCGTTCCGCTGACCGGGGACTCCCTGCGGCTGACCGCCGTGGTGGAGCCGGGCGCCGCGCTGTCCGTCACCTCGGCCGCCGCCACGCTCGCCCTCCCCGGGCAGGGCGCGCGGGAGCCCGCCACCTATGACACGGAGCTGACCGTCGGCGAGGGTGGCGAGCTGCGCTGGCTGCCCGAGCCCGTGATCTCCGTGCGCGGCAGCGCCCTGCGCATGACCACCCGGGTCACCCTGGCCGCCACCGCCCGGCTGGTGCTGCGCGAGCAGCAGGTGCTCGGCCGCGCCGGGGAGGAGCCTGGCTCCCTGACCACGCGCCTGGTGGTCGCGCACGGGGGGCGCGCGTTGCTCGACCAGGAGCTGGCCTGTGGTCCTGGCGCCCCCGGCTGGGACGGCGGCGCGGTCATCGGCGGCCACCGGGCGGTGGGTCAGCTGCTCGTGGTGGACCCGGCGCTGGCCGAGAAGCCCGCCGAGCCGCTGGCGTTGGGCGCGACGGCGGTGCTCACGCCGCTGGTGGGACCGGCCGCGCTGGTCACCGCGGTGGCGCCCGACGCGTTGGCGCTGCGTGGCCTGCTCGACCGGGGCGCCGCGGCGCTCGGCGTCGTCTGACGCGCGTTCATGTGACGCGTCATCCGACCCGGCGGCGGTAGGCGCCGGGCGGCACGCCGTAGCGCTCCCTGAAGACGCGGCTGAAGTGGAACGCGCTGGCGAACCCCGAGGCCGCGGCGACCCGCGCGACCGGCAGGTCCGTGGCCTCCAGCAGCCGGGCGGCGTGCCGCAGCCTGGCGTCGCGCAGCGCCCGCATCGGGGTGTGGCCGAGCTGTTCGGAGAACAGGTGCGCCAGCCGCGACGCCGAGAGCGACACCTGCGCGGCCAGCGACTCCACAGTGTGCGGGGCGCCCGGGTCGGCCGCGATCAGCGCCTCGGCCCGGCGCACGCGCGGGTCCGCGCCCGCGCTCGCGCCCCTGCCGCCCGCCGTGGTGGACACGGCGAGCAGCACCGCCTCCTCGAGGCCGCCGAGCGCGAGCTCCCTGGCCGCGGCCGTGTGCGCCACCGCGACCCGGCCTGGCTCGGGCGAAGGGTCCGGCGCGGGTGGCGCGCCGTCCCCCGACCACCGCGCGTCGGCGTGCACGCGGGCGAACGCCGCGGCGATGCGCGCGCGCACCGCATCGGGCACGGGGGTCACGGCGTACAGGCGCCCGCCGTCCAGGTGCGGCCGCAGCCACGCGCCCCACGCGGTCCTGGCCTGGCAGTGCGCCCACCAGAACGCCCAGCGCTCCGCGCCGTCGGCCACCCCGTACCGGTGCGGCACGCCAGGCCCGAGCGCCACCAGGTCGCCTGGCCCCGCGACGACCTCGGCGTCGCCCTGGCGCAGCAGGCCGCTGCCCGCCGCGGTCCAGGTGAACAGCCAGCTGTCCGCGCCGCGCGGGCGGCGCACGGCGTAGCCGGGGCGTTCGTCGAAGTACGCCACGGTGACAAGGCCGGGGGGCGGGGCAGCAGCCTCGGAGAGGTCATCAGCGTTCATGGATATCCCACGTGAGATGCGGCGGGCCTAGCGTCGGCGGGAGACGGCGCAGGAAGGGGCGTTCTCGATGACGACCGACACGGCCATCGACGACAGTGTGAGGCAATTCCAGGACGAGGGCTTCCTGGTGGCGCGCGGCCTGTTCTCCCCGGCGGAGATCGAGGAGCTGCGCGGGGAGTTCATGGCGATGCACGCGGCGGGGCCGATCCCCGGCCACTTCGAGCCGCGCGGCCGGGAGAGCGAAGGGCCCGCCGACCCGCTGCACAGCTATCCGCGGGTGATGCACCCGCACCGGATCAACGACGTGGCGCTGCGGTACCTGCTGGACGCGCGGCTGCGGCGGATCCTCGAGCGGCTGCTGGGGGAGGAGGTGCTGGCGGCGCAGAGCATGTTCTACTTCAAGCCGCCGGGGGCGCGGGGGCAGGCGCTGCACCAGGACAACTTCTATCTGCGCGTCGAGCCCGGTACATGCGTCGCCGCGTGGGTCGCGTGCGACGAGATCGACCGGGCGAACGGCGGGCTCGAGGTGGTGCCGGGGACGCACGCGATGGACCTGTTCTGCCCTGAGGAGGCGGATCCCGAGCTGTCGTTCGTGCGGGAGTACGTGCCGCCGCCGCCCGGGCTGGCGGCGGTGCCGGTCGACATGGCGCCGGGGGACGTGCTGTTCTTCAACGGCAGCCTGGTGCACGGCTCGCGGCCCAACGCGACGGCCGACCGCTTCCGCCGCTCGTTCATCGGCCACTACGTGGGGGCGTCGACGGAGCGGATCGGGCACTGGTACCGGTGTCTCTCGATGCGCGGGGACGCGGTGTCCCTGCCGGAGAGCGAGGGGGCGGGCCCGTGCGGCACGGAGTTCGAGACGGGTCCGCACTAGTACTACAGGGCTAGATCTTGATCATCTGGAGTCGTAGTCGTCTTCGGAAATGGTGCCGTCGTGCCTCTGCCTGATGCGCACGCCGCCAGATCGACCAGCGAAGTCCCTGGTCGATGGCGATGC
>NZ_RBDY01000041.1 GCF_003626575.1 Streptomyces radicis
CGCTGAACATACTTCATCAATACAACTGGCATTGACTTTTGGCACGCTGTTGAGTTCTCAAG
Source organism: Streptomyces radicis (assembly GCF_003626575.1). Classification (GTDB taxonomy): domain Bacteria; phylum Actinomycetota; class Actinomycetes; order Streptomycetales; family Streptomycetaceae; genus Streptomyces; species Streptomyces radicis. The sequence goes on from NZ_RBDY01000041.1 coordinate 63, forward strand.
GAACGGACACTTCCTTCAAGCCCCTCTCAGGACCCTCCGGGCGTTTCCCTTCGCTGTGTCCACCATATTAGCGGACTTCTCGGAGTGCTCCGCACCCCGTTTCCCGCTCCGGATTTTCGGCGTGCCGAAAGAGACCCCGGTGGGGGAAAGTCGTGCTGAGCTGAGTGGTCCGCCTGCGAAGCCGCTCCCGCGAGTCTTTCGACTCTGTGGGGCGATATCCGCTTCAGGCGACTCGACCTACGTTACGACCCAGGACCGGGTGCGTCAAGTCGCGTCCTCGGGCGGCGGGGCTGGTGGGCCCGGTAGGGGCTCACGCTGGGGTCGTCGGTGATCCAGAAGCGCCACGGGTGGGCGGCGCCGTCGCCCCCGACGCCCGTGCGCGGACCCGTGCTGATCGAGCCCGTCGCGACGGGCTTGCCCGGAAGGACCCGCAGGGGTGCCTTCTCGTCGGCGGAGCAGACGTCGGTGCCGTCGAGGACGCGGTCCACCTCGAGGGCCGTCGCCAACCGGGCGGGCCCCCTGGCGAGTTCGGCGTCGGTCCGCGACCTGGGGCGGCGGGCGCGGGCCAGCTCCGCGCCCGAGCTGACCTCGCCCGCGCGCAGCAGGACCCCGCTGGCGTGGTCCTTCGGGCCGCAGACCAGGTTGAGGCAGTACCACATGCCATAGGTGAAGTAGACGTACGCGTGGCCAGGGGGGCCGTACATCGTGGCGTTCCGGGCGGTGCGGCCGCGGTAGGCGTGGGAGCCGGGGTCGGCCTCGCCCGCGTATGCCTCGACCTCGGTGAGGCGCAGGGTGATCTCGCCCTCGGGCAGGTGGCGGACAAGGGTGCGGCCGAGGAGGTCGGGCGCGACGTCGAGGACGGGGCGGTCGAAGAAGTCGCGGGGCAGGGTGTCCATGGTCCTTCCGGTCGTCGTCCGGCTCAGCCGAGGAGCACGGTCATCGGGGTGGCCCGGCTCAGCCAGTGTGCCGTGGCGTCCTCGGCGATCCCGGCCGGGGTCCCGGTGAGGCCTGGGGCGTTCCGTTCGAGGGCGTGCCAGCCGCGGGCCACGATCAGGTAGCCGCGCGGGGTGCCCCACCACGAGAGGTCGATCAGGCAGTCGTACAGGGAGTCCCATGTGCCGCCGAACCACCCGGGGAGGTCGAGGGCGCGGGCGCACTCGGCCAGGAAGGTCTCCTTGTCGACAACGGCCGTGAGGTCGAGGGCGGTCGCGCGGCGGCCCTCGCTCGCGGCCCGGCGGAGCGCGGCCTCCGCACCGGCCTCGGTGGCGCCGGGGAGCCACCGGTGGACCCCGGGCGCGAGGGGGATCCCGACGTCCTCGCCGTGCTCCCGGTGGCTGGTCATCGTCTCCTCCCGCTGGCCAGGACAGGGCCGAGGGCCTGGCCCTAGGCTAGCGGCGCCAGTGATCACGACGTTAAGGAGGTTCCTCATGTCCCAGCCGCAGAGGCGTCCGCTCCCCCATGACTTCCACCCGCGGGTGCCCTCGTTCACGGTGCTCAGCGACGACGTCAGCGACGGCGGGCGCCTGGGGGACGGCCAGGTCTTCGCGGCGGGCAACACGTCGCCGCACCTGCGGTGGGCGGAGGCCCCCGAGGGCACGCGGAGCTACGCCGTGACCTGTTACGACCCCGACGCGCCGACGGGCAGTGGGTTCTGGCACTGGGTGCTGTTCAACATCCCCGCGTCCGTCGCCGAGTTGCCCGCGGGGGCGGGCAGCGGGGAAAAGGCCGGGCTGCCCGCGGGCGCGGTGCACGCGCGGAACGACTACGGCACACGGGACTTCGGGGGCGCCGCGCCGCCGCCGGGGGACGGGCCGCACCGCTATGTCTTCACCGTCTACGCAGTGGACAAGGAGGAGCTCGGCCCCGACGAGAACGCGACGCCCGCGCAGGTCGGGTTCATGCTGCGGTTCCACGCGATCGGGCGGGCGCACCTGATCGGGGAGTACGAGAACCCCGCGGAGAGCTGAGCCGAGGGCCGCGCTTCATCCGGCGTTTCCGTTCCCTTCGGTTTCCTGTCCCGCGGACCCCGGGGAAATTGCATTGTCCGCCCGCGGGGCCGGGGGCACAGTGGACGCAGCCCGCCGCGGGGCGGGGGAGAAGAACGGGAGGTGGGCGGGGTGCGGCAGACTCTGGTGCTCAACGCGAGCTACGAGCCGCTTTCGACGGTGTCACTGCGGCGGGCCGTGGTGCTGGTGATGCAGCGCAAGGCCCTGGTGGAGCACGCCCACCCCGGGCTCCGCGTGCGGGCGGCGGCGGTGGACATGCCGGTGCCGCAGGTGATCAGGCTCAGGCGCTTCGTGAAGGTGCCCTTCCGACAACGCGCCCCGTGGTCGCGGCGCGGCGTCCTGGTGCGTGACCGGCACCGGTGCGCGTACTGCGGCCGCAGGGCGACCACCATCGACCACGTGGTGCCCCGCTCCCAGGGCGGCGGGGACACCTGGCTGAACACGGTGGCGGCGTGTGCCGAGGACAACCACAGGAAGGCGAACCGGACGCCGGCGCAGGCCGGGATGCGGATGCTGGCCCCGCCGTTCGAGCCGACGCCCGCGGACGCGCTGCTGCTCGCGGTGGGGGCGCAGGACGGGGACGCGCTGCCGGACTGGCTGGCCGTGACGGGCGCGGGGGCGCTGCCCGAGGCCGCGTCGGCGTGAGGCGCGAGGGCGTGTGACAGGGGGGCCGTTCCCTCGGATGCGGGGGAACGGCCCCCCTGTCGCGTGCTCGGTCGTCAGTCGACGCGGGGCTGCTGCGGGGGGACGGACTTGTCGAGGGAGGACTGGGGGGGCGCTTCGTTCCCGCCGCCGCCACCGTTGGCGAACTTGCTGAGGTTGCCGCCGAGTCCCTTGAGCGCGTCGCCGATCTCGCTGGGCACGATCCAGAGCTTGTTGGCGTCGCCCTCGGCGATCTTCGGGAGCATCTGGACGTACTGGTACGACAGGAGCTTCTGGTCGGCGTCGCCCGCGTGGATGGCCTCGAAGACCGTCCTGATGGCCTGGGCCTCGCCCTCGGCGCGCAGCGCGGCGGCCTTGGCGTCACCCTCGGCGCGCAGGATCTCGGACTGCTTGGCGCCCTCGGCCTGGAGGATCTCCGACTGCCTGACGCCCTCGGCCTGGAGGATCGCGGCGCGCTTGTCGCGGTCGGCGCGCATCTGCTTCTCCATCGAGTCCTGGATGGACGTCGGCGGCTCGATCGCCTTCAGCTCGACGCGGTTGACGCGGATGCCCCACTTGCCCGTCGCCTCGTCCAGGACGCCGCGGAGGGCGGCGTTGATCTCCTCGCGCGAGGTCAGGGTGCGCTCAAGGTCCATGCCGCCGATGATGTTCCGCAGCGTGGTGACGGTGAGCTGCTCGATGGCCTGGATGTAGTTGGAGACCTCGTAGGTGGCGGCCCTGGCGTCGGTCACCTGGTAGTAGATGACCGTGTCGATGTTCACCACGAGGTTGTCCTGGGTGATCACCGGCTGGGGCGGGAACGGTACGACCTGCTCGCGGAGGTCGATGCGGTTGCGGATGCGGTCGATGAACGGAACGACAATGTTCAGGCCGGCGTTCAGCGTCCTGGTGTAGCGGCCGAAGCGCTCGACGATCGCGGCGCTCGCCTGCTGGATCACCTGGATGGTCTGGACGAGGGCGATGACGACCAGCACCACCAGGATGACCAGCACGATGATGATGGCGTCCATCGTGACTCCCCTTGCAGTTGGACGAGTTGGGATGATTGTCGGTGAACTACCGGGCCATCACATCACGACGGCCGTGGCTCCGTCGATCTCGACGACGCTGACCTGCGTGCCCGGCTCGTAGGTGTCTTCCCCCAGCGAGCGGGCCGACCACACCTCCCCGGCGAGCTTGATCCGCCCGGTGTGGGCGTCGACGCGCTCGAGGACGAGCGCGGAGCGGCCCATCAACGCGTCGGAGCCGCTGCGGTGCGCGGGAAGCTGGTCGCGGGAGCGGCGGGCGAGCGGCCGGACGGCCAGGATCAGGGCCGTGGAGGCGACGGCGAAGACGACGACCTGGAGAACGAGGCTGTCGGTGAGACCGGCCGTCAGGGCGGCGGCGGCCGCGCCGATAGCGAGCATGCCCAGCTCGGGCATGGTGGTGAGGACGAGAGCGATCGCGAATCCTCCGGCGGCTATGAGCCACCACACCCAGAAGTCCATCAACTCATGGTAGTGCGCCGAACGCGGCGTGGAACAGGGCTCGTTGGGGAGGTGGGCCGGATCGGGCGACGGTCAGGAGAGCGGCAGGCCGTGGGCGGTCCAGCGGTCGGCGCGGCGTTCGACGATCAGCGGGAGGCCGAAGCAGCGGCTGAGGTTGGCCGAGGTGAGGACGTCGTCGACGGGGCCCGCGGCCAGCACCTTGCCCTGGCGGATCAGCAGGACATGGGTGAACCCGGGGGCGATCTCCTCGACATGGTGGGTGACCATGAGCATCGAGGGGGCGTAGGGGTCGCGGGCCAGCCTGCCGAGGCGGCGGACCAGGTCCTCGCGCCCGCCCAGGTCGAGCCCGGCGGCGGGCTCGTCGAGGAGAAGCAGCTCGGGGTCGGTCATCATCGCGCGGGCGATCTGGGTCCGCTTGCGCTCACCCTCGGAGAGGGTGCCGAATCTGCGGTCGAGGAACGCGCTCATGCCGAGCCGGTCGAGGAAGGCGCGGGCGCGGCGTTCGTCCACGTCGTCGTAGCTCTCCTGCCAGCCCGCGGTCATCCCGTAGGCGGCGGTGAGCACCGTCTGGAGGACGGTCTGACGGCGGGAGAGCTTGTCGGCGAGCGCGCTGCTCGCGATGCCGATGCGGGGGCGCAGCTCGAACACGTCGACGCCGCCGAGCTTTTCGCCGAGGATCTGGACGGTTCCCGAGGTCGGGAAGAGGTAGCTCGACGCGATGTTCAGCAGCGTCGTCTTGCCCGCCCCGTTGGGTCCCAGGATGACCCAGCGCTCGCCTTCGGCGACGGACCAGGAGACCTTGTCCACCAGAGGCCGGCCTTCGCGGACCACGGATACGTCCACCAGCTCCAGTACATCGCTCATGCGCGCGGTATCTCCCCTTGCAGTCGCCGTCGGTCACAAACCTACGCCACGGCCTCTCGTCGCCTTGCGTCAGGAGGCTTGTTGGACGCACCTCCCTAAGGTAGAGGGCATGCTGGATGAACCTCGTGCGGGGCGGCTGGCCGCCTGGGGCAATGCCCTGTTCGCCGGACTTGTCTCCCCCGATGACGCCATGGTGGGCGCGGTGGGCACGGATACGGTGCACCGCGTCGTCGGACTGCCGGATGAGCCGGGCGCCGTCGGGTTGACGCTCGCGTTCGGACGGATGCGGGCGCTGGGGGTGCGGGGGCTGCGGATCGCGCTGCCCGCGCCCGGGCACCCGCTGGGGCTCAGCGGCCCCGCGGCGTTCAACTCCGCGGCGATCGAGGCGGGTGAGGCGGTGCTGGCGTCCGGCTGCCCGCTGGGGCTCGTGCCGGAGGTCGACGAGGTGGGCCCCGCGGGCGACGTGCTGACGGATGTGGTGTGGCGCTGTCTGCCGGTGCGGCCCGCGGCGCCCGCGGACGTGCCGTCGCTCGGCGAGGCGGAGCGGGAGCTCGCCGAGGTGCTGCGGGAGGCGACGGAGGCGTTGACGCGGCTCGATGTCGCGGGGGCCGGGCCCATGGCGATGACGCGGCTCGAGGCGTACCGGGCGCGGATGGAACGCGGGCGGCAGCTGCTCGCGCCCGGGTATCCGCCGCGCGCGGTGCGGGTGCTCGAGCTCGCGGGGCGGGTGGGCGCGCTGGTGGACATCGCGGACGAGGCGGCGGGCGAGGGGCACGGCGCGGCGGTGAGCGCGGCGCAGATCGCCGAGCGTGACCGGGTGTTGCGGGCGGTGGAGCGCGCGGCGCGGCGGGCGAGGGTGGCGGCGTACAACGCGTACGCGGAGGAGCTGGAGCGCCAGCGGGGCTGAGGGGGCGGGGAGCGGAGGAAAGCGAAGGGCCCCGGGAACGGCGTGCGTTCCCGGGGCCCTTACGGCGCGGTGGCTCAGCGGATGACGGCCGTGTTGCCGAACGCGGGGTTCAGCAGGCCGACGAGGTTCAGGGTGTTCCCCGAGATGTTGGGCTCGATGCTGAGCGGCACCTGGAGCAGGTTGCCCGAGAGGACACCGGGCGAGGCCACCGCCCCGCCCCCGGCGGCCGAATCCGCGGAAGCGGCGCCGGCGACGGTACCCACGACGGCTCCTGTGGCGGCCAGCACGAAGGCGACCTTCTTGGCAGTGTTCATGGTTGGGATCCTCCTGGACGGAACTGTGCAAGGACTCCGGCGACGGAGTCGCACGCTGCACAACGCGCGGGCCGAGCGCGCGGCACGGGCGAGGCGCCCGATACCCACGTTCGGCCCAACGCTCCGTCCGGGGAAGGACCGGTCAGTTGTTGGTGGCGACGTTGCCCCAGACGGGGTTCAGGACGCCGATCACGTTCACGGAGTTGCCGCCGGCGTTCACCGGGACGTGGACGGGCACCTCCACGAGGTTGCCCGAGACGACGCCGGGGGACTCCAGAGCGGTGCCGGCGGCGTTCGCCTGGGCCGAGGCCACGCCCGCACCGGCGGCGGCGAGACCGCCGACCATCAGGGTGACAGCGGTGGCCTTCTTGAGGTTCTTCACTTCCAGACCTTCCTTGCACGACCGCCGCGGCCACTCGCCGCGGCGTGACCTGCACAACGCCTGGGGCTCCTGGGAGTTGCGCTGAACGGGTTACATCCACACGACGGTATGAATCTCATCCCGGACGGTGACGCCCGGCTTGGCGTCGTCGGCCTCCGTGGGGTAACGGGCCGGGGGTGGGTCAGTCAGAGATCCCGTGGCGCACGGCCCACAGCGCGGCCTGGGTGCGGTCGGCCAGGTCGAGCTTCATCAGGATGTTGGAGACATGGGTCTTCACGGTCTTCTCGGAGAGGACCAGCGCCCTGGCGATCTCGCGGTTGGAGCGGCCGCGGGCGATCAGGGCGAGCACCTCGCGCTCGCGTTCGGTGAGCGAGCCCGCGCGGCTGTTCTCGCCCGAGCCTTCCCGCGCCAGCAGGGCGCCCGCCACCTCGGGCTGGAGCAGGACGTGCCCGGCGTGGACGGAGCGGATGGCGCCCGCGAGGGCGTCGGGGTCGATGTCCTTGTGCACATAGCCTGCGGCGCCCGCGCGCAGGGCGGGGACGACGGTGCGGCGCTCGGTGAAGCTGGTGACGATCAGGACGCGGGCGGGGTTGCCGAGCTCGCCGAGGCGGCGCAGGGCCTCGACGCCGTCGCTGCCCGGCATCTTGACGTCCATGAGGATCACGTCGGGGCGCAGCTCCTCGGCGCGCGCGACGCCCGAGGCGCCGTCGGCGGCCTCGCCGATGACCTCGATGTCGTCCTGGACCTCGAGGAACGTGCGCAGCCCGCGGCGGACCACCTGGTGGTCGTCGACGAGCAGGACGCGGATGGCGTCAGCCACCGGGGACCTCCATCTCGATCGTGGTGCCCTCGCCGGGCGCGGATACGACGGTGAGCCGGCCGCCGACCGAGGCGGCACGGTCGCGCATGGAGACCAGGCCGAGGTGGCGGCCCGCGGTGCGGACGGCCTCGGGGTCGAAGCCGGTGCCGTCGTCGGCGATCCGCAGGACGGTGCCGACGCCGCGGTGGAGGAGGGAGACCCTGACCGTGTGCGGGTCGCCGTGGCGCAGGGCGTTGTGCAGGGCCTCCTGGGCGACGCGCAGCAGCGCCTCCTCGTGGGCGGCGGGGAGGGCGCGTGAGGCGTGGCAGTCGAACGTGACGCGCGCGGGGTGCGCGCGGTCGAGGACCTGGGTCTGGGCGCGGAGGGTGGCGACGAGGCCGTCCTCGTCCAGGGCGGCGGGGCGCAGCTCGATGACGGCGGCGCGCAGCTCGTCCGCGGCCTCGGCGGCCAGCGAGGTGACCTGGGCCAGCTCGGCCCTGGCGCGGCGGGGGTCGCGGTCGAGGAGCGTGGCGGTGGCCTGGGCGGTGAGGCGCAGCGAGAACAGCTTCTGGGCGACGGCGTCGTGCAGCTCGTGGGCGAGGCGGGCGCGTTCGTCGGCGATGGTCAGCTCGCGGCTGCGCTCGTAGAGCCTGGCGTTGGTCAGGGCGATGGCGGCGTGCTCGGCGAGGAGGCGGAGCAGGTCCTCGTCCTCCGCGGTGAACGCGCAGCCGTCGGGGCCGCGGCGGCCCGGGGGGCAGCGTTTGTCGGCCAGGAAGAGGGCGCCGAGGACCTCCTCGCCGTCGGCGATGGGCATGCCGAGGAAGTCGGACATCTCGGGGTGGGCGCCGGGCCAGCCCTCGAAACGGGGGTCGCGGCGGACGTCGGCGAGGCGGACGGGGGTCGCGCTCCTGAGCATCGCGCCGAGGATGCCGTGCTGGCGGGGCAGGGGGCCGATGGCCTTCCACCGGCGGTCGCTGACGCCGTCCACGAGGAACTGGGCGAACCCGCCGTTCCCGTCGGGCAGGCCGAGGGCGGCGTAGCGGGCGTCGAGCAGCTCGCGCGCGGACGCGACGATCGTCTGGAGGACGTCGCGCACCTGGAGGGTGCGGTTCATGGCGAGCAGCGCCGCGCTGACGGCGGCGAGCCCCGTGCGTGGGCCCATGGGGAGAAGGTAACGCGTGAGGGCACCCGGCCGGATCGGGCGGGGGCGGGGGCGGCGTTGCGACGGTGGACCTAGGTCCGGGGGCGGAGGGCGGACGGCGGGTGGACGGCGGGCGGCGGGTGCCCGTGGGTGGGCGCCCGCCGCCGTGGGCCAGGTCGGGGGTGGCGGGTCAGTCGCGCATGACCTCGGGCTCGTGGCGCCGCAGGAACTTCATCACCAGGAAGCCGCAGGCGACGGCGATGAGGACGAGCATCGTGACGTCGAGGAGCCAGTACCCGGCCTCGTGCTTCCAGATGGGGTCGGGGTCGGGCTCGGCGGCGGGCGAGGCGGTCAGGACGTTGAGGTCGACCGTCGAGCCGGTGCCCGCCAGGGCCCAGCGGGAGGGCATCAGCCACGCGAGCTGCTCGACGCCGAGGCTGCCGTGGACCTGGAACAGCGCGCCGGTGAAGACGAGTTGGACCACCGAGATCATGACGAGCAGCGGCATGGTCATCTCGGAGGTGCGGACCAGGGCGGAGATGAGCAGGCCGATCATCATCGAGGTGCAGCCGAGGACCATCAGGACGAAGGCCATCTCGAGGGCGGGCGAGCCCTCGATGATCACGCCCTCGGGGGGCATGTCGCGCGGGAAGAAGCCGATGATGCTGAGCAGGGCGCCCTGGAAGACGGTGACGATGCCGAGGACGAAGACCTTTGACATGAGATACGCGGACCGTGAGAGTCCCACGGCGCGTTCCCGCTCGTAGATGACGCGTTCCTTGATCAGCTCGCGGACCGCGTTGGCCGAGCCGGTGAAGCACATGCCGACGACGAGGATCAGCAGGATGATGCTGGCGTCGCCGTTGCGCCCGCCGTTCTCGACCGGGCCGTAGCCGAGGCCGTGGTCGGCGGGGATGAACGTGCTGACCAGGCCGAGGACGATGGGCAGGGCGATCGTCAGGCCGAGGAAGCCCTTGTCGGCCATGATCACGGCGGCGTATCTGCGCATCAGCGTGAGCACCTGGGAGCCCCAGGTCTGCGCCTTCTGCTGGACGGGCGCGACGGGCCAGTACTGCTGGGGCTGCGGCTGCGCGGCGTCCAGGTCGGCGGCGTACATCTGGTAGTGCTGCGAGCCGCGCCAGCGGCCCATCCAGTCGTAGTCGCGGTAGTTCTCGAACGCGGAGAAGACGTCGGCCCAGGTGTCGTAGCCGAAGAAGTTGAGCGCCTCGTCCGGGGGGCCGAAGTAGGCGACGCCGCCGCCGGGGGCCATCACCAGGACGCGGTCGCACAGGCCGAGTTCGGCGACGGAGTGGGTGACGACCAGGACGGTGCGGCCGTCGTCGGCGAGGCCGCGCAGCAGCTGCATGACGTCGCGGTCCATGCCGGGGTCGAGGCCCGAGGTGGGCTCGTCGAGGAAGATCAGCGACGGCTTGGTCAGCAGCTCGAGGGCGACGGAGACGCGCTTGCGCTGGCCGCCGGAGAGCGAGGAGATGCGCTTCTCGGCGTGGTGGCTCAGCTTCAGCTCGGCGAGGACCTCCTCGACGCGGGCGTTGCGCTCGGCGTCGGCGACGTCGCCGGGGAAGCGGAGCTTGGCGGCGAGCCTGAGGGCCTGCCTGACCTGGAGCGCGGTGTGCAGGATGTCGTCCTGCGGGACCAGCCCGATGCGGTGGCGCAGCTCGGCGAAGTGCGTGTACAGGTTCCGGTGGTCGTAGAGCACCTCGCCATAGGTCGCGGGGCGGTAGCCGGTGAGGGCGCGCAGCAGCGTGGACTTGCCCGAGCCCGAGGGGCCGATGACGCCGACCAGGGACTTCTCGGGGACGCCGAAGGAGACGTCGTTGAGGATCGTCAGCTGGTTGTTGTTCACCTGCACCGTGAGGTGGCGGGCGGAGAAGGAGACCTCGCCGGTGTCGACGTACTCCTGGAGCTGGCTGCCCACGAGGCGGAACGTCGAGTGGCCGATGCCGACCGTGTCGTTCTGGCCGAGGTACTGGCGGCCGTTCTTGGGCAGCTGCTGGCCGTTGACATAGGTGCCGTTGTGGCTGCCGAGGTCGTGGATCTCGAAGCGGCCGTCGGGGTGCGCGAGGAACTCCGCGTGGAAGCGGGAGACCTGGAGGTCGGAGACGACCAGCTCGTTCTCCAGCGCGCGGCCGATGCGGGTGACCTGGCCGACGGCGAGCTGGTGGAGGCTGGTGGCGCCGCGGTCGGCGCCCGCCGCCCCGCTCCCCTGCTGCGGCGGCGGCTGGTGCGGCGGCTGCTGCTGGGGTGGCTGCTGCTGGGGTGGCTGGGCCGGGGGCTGGTGTCCCTGGGGCATCGCGGGCGGGTGGCCCGCCATGGCGGCGGCCTGGGCCGGGTACTGCGCCTGCGCCGGGTACTGGCCCTGCGCGGGGTACTGCTGGCCCTGCTGCTGGTGCGGCACGTGCGCGCCGCCGGCGGCGAACGTGAGCCGCGGACCGTCGGCGGCGTTCCCCAGATGGACGACCACGCCGGGGCCGAGCGGCAGGTGCTGGACGCGTTGCCCCTGGGCGTAGGTGCCGTTGGTGCTGCCGTGGTCCTCCACGATCCAGCCCTGGCCGACCCAGCGGACGGTGGCGTGCCGCCACGAGACGCGGGAGTCCTGGAGGACGACGTCGCCCTGGGGGTCTCTGCCCACCTGGTACGACCTGGTCGGATCCAATATCCAGGTTTGTCCGTTCAATTCGAGTACGAGTTCCGGCACTCCATGCCCCACAAAGTTGTCCCCCGAATAGACCCCCGCCAGGAGGTCTTGGGATGTTTGAACATCGTGGGGGAACTATTCCAGGCTCCGGCGGCGATCGGGAACCCGCCCCCCGAAAGTCACCAAGCTGGTGCAGAGCGTGCGTAGCTCCGTGACGTTCACCTCAAGGCCGCGTCCACGCACCGGAACGGACATGGCGTGGACGCCGGAAGCGGCTACCGTGGAAGAACCATGACCCTTGCACATATGGCCGAGGAATCCGCTGAGGGCGTGCTCCCTGGCGTTCCCACGTTGCTGGTGAAGGTGTTCGGCAGGGACCGGCCAGGACTGACCGCTTCGCTGTTCGAGACTCTGGCCGCCTATGCCGTGGACGTCATCGATCTGGAGCAGGTCGTCACGCGCGGGAGGATCACGCTCTGCGCCCTGGTGACCATGCCCGCGCCCGGCACCGGCACGGAGGGCGAGCTGCGCGCCACCGTGCACTCGTGGGCCGAGTCGGCGGGCGTGCAGGCCGAGATCATCTCGGGGCTCGGCGACAACCCCGCGCGGGGCGCGGGCCGCTCGCACGTCACCGTGCTCGGACACCCGCTGAGCGCCGAGGTGACGGCGGCGATCGCCGCGCGGATAACGCTGGCGGGCGGGAACATCGACCGGATCTACCGGCTGGCCAAGTACCCGGTGACCGCGGTGGAGTTCGACGTGTCGGGAGTGGCGACGGAGGCGCTGCGCACCGCGTTGGCCACGGAGGCGGCGGCGCGCGCGGTGGACGTGGCGGTGGTGGCCTCGGGGCTGCAACGCCGGGCGCCGCGCCTCGTGGTGATGGACGTGGACTCCACGCTGATCCAGGACGAGGTGATCGAGCTGTTCGCGGCCCACGCGGGCTGCGAGCGCGAGGTCGCCGAGGTGACGGCCGCCGCGATGCGGGGCGAGCTGGACTTCGAGGAGTCGCTGCACGCCAGGGTCGCGCTGCTCGCGGGCCTCGACGCGTCGGTGGTGGACAAGGTCCGCGACGAGGTGCGGCTCACGCCGGGCGCCAGGACCCTGATCCGCACGCTCAAGCGGCTCGGCTGCCAGGTGGGCGTGGTGTCGGGGGGGTTCACCCAGGTGACGGATGTGCTGCGGGAGCGGCTCGGCCTCGACTTCGCCGCGGCCAACACCCTCGAGGTGGCGGAAGGGCGGCTGACCGGGCGCGTCGTCGGGGAGATCGTGGACCGGGCGGCCAAGGCCAGGCTGCTGCGGAGCTTCGCCCATGAGGCGGGGGTGCCGCTGACGCGGACGGTGGCCATCGGCGACGGGGCCAACGACCTGGACATGCTCAACGCGGCGGGGCTCGGGGTGGCGTTCAACGCCAAGCCGCTGGTGCGCGAGGCCGCGCACACGGCGGTCAGTGTGCCGTTCCTCGACACGGTCCTCTACCTGCTGGGGATCACCAGGGAAGAGGTCGAGGCGGCGGACGCCCAGGGCTGACGCGTGCGTGCCCCGGGGTCCGGCGTGCGTCAGGACTGCGGGCTCCAGAAGGCGACGAGGCGGGCGGAGCCGTGCTCCACCGCCTTCCAGTCGCCGCTGAGGCTGAGGACGGCGAGCGACGAGGTGGGGTAGCCGCCTCGGTTCATCCGCTCGCGGGTGTCGCCGTCCGACGCCCCGGCGAGCGCGTCGGCGAGGGCGTGGACCGCGGGGTTGTGGCCGACGAGCATCAGGTCCTTGACCGCGTCGTCCGTGCCGTTGATCACGGCGATCAACTCGCCGAGCGTGGCCTCGTAGAGCCGCTCGTCGTAGACCGTCCTGGGGCGCTCGGGCAGCTCGGGGGCGAACAGCTTCCAGGTCTCGCGGGCGCGGGCCGCGGTGGAGCAGAGGGTCAGATCAGGGGCCACGCCGGCGCCGGCGAGCCAGCGCCCGGCCGCCGGCGCGTCCTTGCGGCCGCGCTCGGCCAGGGGACGCTCGTGGTCGGGCACCTGCGGCCAGTCGGCCTTGGCGTGTCGGAGAAGAACGATCCTGCGGGGAACATCGACGCTCATGTGCCCCAGCTTCGCACGAAAGGAGTGGGCGGGCGCGGGTGGTTGGGAATCGGAAAGGCCCTGATGCCCAGGTGGGGGCGGGGCCCGCTCTCAGGGCAGCAGCGCGGCGTGGACGTGGGCGACCAGGTCGCCGACGGGCTGCCACGGGGTGTCGGTGGCCGCGTCGGCCTCCGTGCCGGAGACGAGCAGCATCAGCAGGGCGACGAACGCGGCGGCCGGGAGTGCGACGGCCCACCAGCGCAGGCGGATGTCCCCCGTTGAACGATTCGCGTGGGGGGCGGCCATGACGGGTCTCCCTCGGTCGGGCGCCGGGGTCAACTCTGTTCCCCGGCCGGTGAGTCCAACCTACGCAACGCGCCGGGCGCGGGCCCATCCGGTGAGCCACCCAGTCCCCCCTGAACCTGACCCCCTAGGGGACGGTGGGGCTGGCACCACCATGGGCCTTCGGGAGGCATCGGGAGGCGTCGGGGGAACGTCAGGGGGAGGCGATGATCGCGATCACGGCGATCACGACGCTGATGCCGAGCATGGCGCCGAGGATCTGGAGGAGCTTCCGCTGGCCGCCGGTGGGGTGGGGTTCGAGCGCTGGCATGCGGCCATTGTCCCATGGCCCACGCGTCCCACCTCAGTCGCCTTCGCCCCTCAGTCGCCGTCCTCCACGCGGCGGTCCCGCCCCGCGACGACGCCGACGGCGATCTGGACGGCCATGAGCCCGGCCATCACGGCGAGCGGCACGTCCCAGCCGCCGGTGGCCTCGTACAGGCTGCCGATGACCAGCGGCCCCGGGATGCAGATCAGGTAGCCGACGCTCTGGGCGAACGCGGAGAGGCGGGCGACGCCCGTGGCGCTGCGGGCGCGCAGGCCGATCATGGTGAGGGCGACGGGGAAGGCGCAGTTGGCGACGCCGAGGAAGACGGCCCAGACCCAGGCGCCCGACGCGGGGGCCAGCCACAGGCCCGCGTAGCCGACGAGGCCGCACGCGCCGAGCACGGCGACCAACGGGCCCTGGTGGCGCATGCGGGCGGCGACGCGCGGGACGACGAAGCCGAGCGGGCCGCCGAGGCCCATGACGAGGGCGAGCAGCAGCCCGGCCGTTCCCGCGCCGACGCCCGCGTCGCGGAAGATCTGGGAGGCCCAGCCGAGGGTGATGTAGGCGGCGGTGGCCTGGAGTCCGAAGAAGACGGCGAGCGCCCAGGCGGTGCGGGAGCGGGCCAGGGACGGCACGGGCGGCGCGGCGGCCGAGCCCGTTCCCCCTGCTCCCCGTCCCTCTCCTTCTCCTTCTCCCCCGCCCGCGCCGCCCTTTCGGAGCTCCGCGCGCCGGAAGGAGGGCCTGGCGGCGAGCCAGGGCAGCAGGGCGAGGGCGGTGACGACGGCCCACACGCCGATGCCGAGGCGCCAGCTGTCGCCGAGCGCGCCGGTCAGCGGGACGGTCATCGCGGCGGAGACGGCGGCGCCGAGCGCGGCGACGCCCGCGTAGACGCCGGTCATCGTGCCGATGCGGTCGGGGAACCAGCGCTTGACGAGCACGGGCATCAGAACGTTGCCCACGGCTATCCCGGCCAGCGCGACCGTCGTGGTCAGCAGGAACGGAACGGTCGTCGGCATGAGCGAGCGCAGCGCGAGCCCCACCGTGAGCGCCACGAGGCCCGCGATCACCACCGCGGCGGGCCCGAACCTGCGGGCCAGGCGCGGGGCGGCGAAGCCGAAGAGGCCGAAGCACAGGGCGGGCAGCGATGTGAGCAGCCCGGCGACGGTGCCGTTCATGCCGAGGTCGGCGCGGACCTCGGCGAGCACGGGGCCGAGCGAGGAGATGGCGGGCCTGAGGTTGAGCGCCGCCAGGATCAGCGCGAGGACGAGCCACGCGCGCCGCTGGCCGGATCCGGCCCCCCGCACGGCGTCGTGCGGTGGCCGCGGTGCGGGGGAAGTCTTCCGGAGAGTACGGTCATCCTTCGTCAACCCCATGCAACGCATCATAGAATCATGGGATGAATCCCTTGCCCGAGGGGTTCGGACATCCCGGGAGAGATATGTCACTTACCGCGCCCCGACGTTCGGCGCTGGCGGATCAGGTGATCAGCCAGCTGCGCCAGGAGATCACCTCGGGGGAGTGGCCGGTCGGCTCGCGCATCCCGACCGAGCCCGAGCTGGTCGAGCAGCTCGGCGTCGCGAGGAACACCGTGCGGGAGGCGATCCGGGCCCTGGCGCACAACGGGCTCCTGGACATCCGGCAGGGCTCGGGCACCTATGTGGTGGCCACGAGCGAGCTGGCCGGGGTGATGCACCGCAGGTTCGCCGACGCGGCCCCGCAGGACGTCGCCGAGATGCGCTCCACCCTCGAGGCGGGCGCGGCGCGGCTGGCCGCGCGGCGCTGCACCCCGCAGGAGCTGCGGCAGCTGGAGACGCTGCTCGGGCGGCGCGAGGCGGCGTGGGCCGACGGGGACGTGGAGCGCTTCGTCGAGGCGGACGCGACGTTCCACATGGCGGTGGTCAAGGCGTCGCACAACGAGGTGCTGACCGCGCTCTACGCCGATCTCGGCACGGTGGTGCGGTCGTTCCTGCGCGAGGAGGTGGGGGACGAGCTGCGCGCCGAGGACTATGTCGAGCACGCGGGCCTGGTGGCGGCGATCACCGCGGCGGACGCCGAGGCCGCCGCCACCGAGGCCGGCTCGTACGCGCTGATCTGCCGGGGGCTGATCCCGCGCGCGGCGGTGTGAGGGGCGGTGTGAGGGGCGGCCGGGCTCAGGAGCCGATCATGTGGACGCCGCCGTCCACGTGCACGATCTCGCCCGTGGTCTTCGGGAACCAGTCCGACAGCAGCGCGACCACGCCGCGCGCCGCGGGCTCGGGGTCGGCGAGGTCCCAGCCGAGGGGCGCGCGGTTGTCCCAGATGTCGGCCAGCTCGTCGAAGCCCGGGATGGACTTGGCGGCCATGGACTTCAGCGGGCCCGCGGAGACCAGGTTGACCCGGATGTCGCGGTCCCCCAGGTCGCGGCCGAGGTAGCGCGAGGTGGCCTCGAGGGCCGCCTTGGACACGCCCATCCAGTCATATTTGGGCCAGGCCACCTGGGCGTCGAAGTCGAGGCCCACGACCGAGCCGCCGCGGCGCTCGAGCAGCGGGAGCAGGGCCATCGTCAGGGACTTGAGGGAGAACGCCGAGACCTCGACGGCCGTGGCGACCGATTCCCAGCCGGTGTTCAGGAAGTTGCCGCCCAGGGCGTCCTGGGGCGCGAAGGCGATGGAGTGCACCACGCCGTCGAGGCCGATGCCCTCGCCGAGGTGCTCGGCGACGTTGGCGGCGAGGGAGTCGAGGTGCTCCTGGTTCTGCACGTCGAGCTCGATCACCGGCGCCTCCTTGGGCAGCCGCTGGGCGATGCGCTTCACCAGGCTCAGCCGGCCGAAGCCCGTGAGCACGACCTCGGCGCCCTCCATCTGCGCGAGCCGCGCGACGTGGAACGCGATCGAGGCGTCCGTGAGCACCCCGGTGACCAGGATGCGCTTGCCTGCGAGCAGTCCGTCCATGTGTCAGTGCCCCATGCCCAATCCGCCGTCAACCGGGATGACGGCTCCAGTGATGTACGCGGCCTCGTCCGAGGCCAGGAAGCGGACGGCCGCCGCGATCTCCGCGGGCTCGGCGTACCGGCCGAGCGGCACCTGGCCGACGATCTCGGCCTGCCGCTCCTCGGGGAGCGCCCTGGTCATGTCGGTGTCGACGAAGCCGGGGGCGACCACGTTGCACGTGATGTTGCGCGAGCCGAGCTCGCGGGCGAGGGAGCGCGCGAAGCCGACGAGGGCGGCCTTGCTCGCGGCGTAGTTGACCTGCCCGGCCGAGCCGAGGAGGCCCACGACCGAGGAGATCAGCACGACGCGGCCCGTGCGGGCGCGCAGCATGCCGCGCGCCGCGCGCTTGACCACGCGGAAGGTGCCGGTGAGGTTGGTGTCGAGGACGGCCTGGAAGTCCTCCTCGGACATCCGCAGGATCAACTGGTCGCGCGTGATCCCGGCGTTGGCGACGAGGACCTCGACGCGGCCGTGCGCGTCCTCGATCTCTTTGTATGCCTGCTCCACCTGTTCGGGGTCGGTGATGTCGCACTTCACCGCCAGGCAGCCCAGCTCGGCCAGCTCCTTCGGTGGCTCACCCGAGCGGTAGGTGATGGCGACCTGGTCGCCTGCGTCGGCGAGGGCACGGGCAATGGCCAGGCCGATCCCGCGATTTCCTCCGGTGACGAGTACCGAGCGGCTCAAGGGCCTGCCCTCCTTCTGCGTCAGGTGTTCCGGACAAACCTAGCCTCCCCGCGCCGCGCCCAGGGGGGCGGGGCGCGACAGGGGGGCCGCCGGGGATCTGTTGGTCCTCCACAACGCGGCCGCGGCGTCGCCGGGAGAGCGAGGGGCCGTGGCGGTGCCGAACGGGGGTGCGCCGGGCGGCCTTTGCCCGGGACACGGCGGGAGGTGGCGGGGCATGATCGTGCCGGGGTGACCACCGTCGCCGCCACCGCCGAGGACGGACGAACGCCGTGTCCGACGAACGCCGAGGACAGATGACCGCCGAGGACAGGAGACTCCGTGCCCAGATCCATCGATGAGACGTTCCTCGCGCTACCGCTGCGCCGCCTCGCCGACGCGGCGCTGGCCAGGGCGAGGGCGCTGGGGGCCGAGCACGCCGACTTCCGCTGCGAGCGGGTGCGCAGCGCCAACTGGGTGCTGCGCGACGCCAGGCCCGCGGGATCCGCCGACACCACCGACGTGGGGTACGCGGTGCGCGTCGTCCACGGCGGGAGCTGGGGGTTCGCCGCGGGCATCGACATGACGCCCGACGGCGCCGCGGCCGTGGCCGGGCAGGCGGTGGCGATGGCGCGGCTGTCCGCGAAGGTCATCGCCGCGGCGGGCTCGGACGGGCGGGTGGAGCTGGCGCCCGAGCCGTCGCACGGCGATCGGACGTGGGTCTCGTCCTACGAGGTCAACCCCTTCGACGTCCCCGACGGCGACAAGACCGCGCTGCTCGCCGACTGGAGCGCCGGGCTGCTTGGCGCCGAGGGCGTGAGCCATGTCATGGCGCGGCTGTGGGCGGTGCAGGAGAACAAGTTCTACGCCGACACCGCGGGCACCGTGACCACCCAGCAGCGCGTGCGGGTGCTGCCCGAGCTGACGGCGACCGCGGTGGACGCGGCCGGCGGGCGTTTCGACTCGATGCGGACGCTGGCGCCGCCGGTGGGCCGCGGCTGGGAGTATCTGCGGGGCACGGGCTGGGACTGGGACGCCGAGCTGGCCGAGCTGCCGGGCCTGCTGGCCGAGAAGATGGCCGCGCCGTCGGTGGAGCCGGGGCGTTACGACCTGGTCATCGACCCGTCGAACCTCTTCCTCACCATCCATGAGTCGATCGGCCACGCCACCGAGCTGGACCGGGCGCTCGGCTACGAGGCGGCGTTCGCGGGCACGTCGTTCGCCACGTTCGACCAGCTGGGCACGTTGCGCTACGGCTCGCCGCTGATGAATGTCACGGGCGACCGGACCGTCGAGCACGGCCTGGCGACCATCGGCTACGACGACGAGGGCGTGCGGACGCGGTCCTGGGACGTGGTCAGGGACGGCGTGCTCGTGGGCTACCAGATGGACCGGAGGACCGCCGCGCTCCAGGGCTTCGAGCGGTCCAACGGCTGCGCGTTCGCCGAGTCGTCCGCGCGCGTGCCGCTCCAGCGGATGGCCAACGTCTCGCTCCTGCCGGATCCCGAGGGGCCCGACACGGCGGGGCTGATCGACGGGGTCGAGCGGGGCATCCTCGTCGTCGGCGCGGGCTCGTGGTCGATCGACATGCAGCGCTACAACTTCCAGTTCACGGGGCAGCGCTTCTTCCGCGTCGAGAACGGCAGGCTCGCCGGTCAGCTGCGCGACGTGGCGTACCAGGCCAACACGACGGACTTCTGGGGGTCGATGGCGGCCGTCGGCGGGCCGGAGACCTATGTGCTGGGCGGCACGTTCATGTGCGGCAAGGCGCAGCCCGAGCAGGTCGCGGCCGTCTCGCACGGCTGCCCCGCGGCCCTGTTCCGTGACATCAGCGTCCTCAACACCACCCAGGAGTCGGGCAGATGAGCAGCGGAAGGCGTGGCGCCGACGCGCCGCACGAGATCGTCGAACGCGCCCTCGAGCTGTCCCGCGCGGACGGCGCGGTGGTGATCGTCGAGGAGACGTCGACGGCCCATCTGCGCTGGGCGGCCAACGCGCTGACCACCAACGGCGTGACGCGCGGGCGGCGGGTGACCGTGATCGCCACGGTGAACGGCGCCGAGGGCACAGCCGCCGGCGTGGTCGGCGGGACCGCGGTGGGCGCCGACGCGTTGGAGCCGCTGGTGCGCGCGGCCGAGGAGGCCGCGCGGCAGTCGCCGTCGGCCGAGGACGCACGGGCGCTGCTCGGGGGCGCGCCCGCGGGCGACTTCACGGCCGCGCCCGACGCGACGTCGGCGGCGGCGTTCGACGCGTTCGCGCCGGCGCTCGGTGAGACGTTCGCGCGGGCGCGCGCGGAGGGGCGCGAGCTGTTCGGCTTCGCGAACGACGAGGTGGTCTCCACCTATCTGGGTACCTCGGCCGGGCTGCGGCGGCGGCACGACCAGCACACGGGCCATGTGGAGCTCAACGCCAAGTCCCCCGACCGGCGGCGCTCGGCCTTCGTGACCGCGCCGACGGACGACTTCGCCGCCGTGGACCCCGCGGCGCTCGACGCGGACCTCGCGACGCGGCTGCGCTGGGCCGAGCGCCGGATCGACCTGCCCGCGGGGCGGTACGAGACGCTGCTGCCGCCGACGGCGGTGGCCGACCTGATCACCTATCTGTACTGGAACGCGGGCGCGCGCGACGCCCACGAGGGAAGGACCGTCTTCAGCGGCCGGGGCGGCGGGACGCGGGTGGGCGAGCGGCTCTCGCCGTTGCCCCTGACCCTGTCGAGCGACCCGGGCGCGCCCGGGGTGGCGGCGACGCCGTTCGTGGTGGCGCACTCGTCGACGGACACGTTCGTCCCCGCGCCTTCCGTCTTCGACAACGGGCTGCCGATCGGGCGGACCGAGTGGATCTCCGACGGCGTGCTGCGGCGGCTGCTGACCACCCGGCACACGGCGGAGCTGACCGGCCTCCCGGTGGCCCCGCTCACCGACAACCTGCTGCTCGACGCGGGCGGGACGCGCCCCCTGTCCGACCTGGTGGCCGACACCGGGCGCGGGCTGCTGGTCAGCACGCTGTGGTACATCCGCGAGGTGGACCCCAAGACGCTGCTGCTGACCGGGCTGACCAGGGACGGCGTCTACCTGGTGGAGGGCGGCGAGGTGGTCGGCGTGGTGAACAATTTCCGGTTCAACGAGTCACCCGTCGACCTCCTGTCCCGCGCCGTCGAGGCGAGCCGGGCCGAGCTGTGCCGCTCGCGCGAGTGGGGCGAGTACTTCCCGCGCACGTCGATGCCGACGCTGCGGGTGCCGGAGTTCAACATGAGCTCGGTGAGCCCCGGGGTCTGAGGGCTCAGGGCTCAGGGCTCGATGGTGAGCCAGGAGATCAGCCCGCCGTCCAGCGCGAAGCGGAAGCGCAGGTCGACCTGGCCGCCGGGGAAGTCGCCCGCCAGGTGGTGGGTGGCCATCCAGCGGTCGTCGCCCTCGTGGCGGGCGCCGGTCAGCTCGGTGGTGTACGTGTACTCCGACGCGGCCCGGTCGAGCCAGCGCGCGATGTCGGCGCCGCCCGTGTGGGTGGCGCCGTCGTCGGTCACGGTGGCGTCGGGCGCGAACAGCGCGAGCGCGGTCGGGGTGTCCCTGACACGGTGGGCCGCCAGGAAGCGGGTGACCGTCTCGGGCAGCTCCGCGGGGTCGATCGGCCGGCCGGTCATGGGAACTCCTCGACTGCTAAAGTGGAAGCTACTCACTTCGACTTTAGCAGTCACCTCGTCGCACCATCATCCCGGGAGGCCCCATGCCTGGCCGTGTCCGACTCGAGGATCGCGAGTGCCCGCTGTCCACGACCGTGGCGCGGGTCGGCGAGTGGTGGACGCTGCTGATCCTGCATGACGCGTTCGACGGCTACACACGCTTCGACCAGTTCCAGGCAAACCTGGGCATATCGTCCAGCATGCTGACCACGCGACTGAAGGCCCTGGTGGCCGACGGGATCCTGGAGCGCCGCCCGTACCGCGCGGGCCCCACGCGCCACGAGTACGTCCTGACCGACCTCGGCCGCTCGCTGCGCCCGGTCGTGGTGGCCCTGGCCGCCTGGGGGAACGCCAGGCTGGCCCCCGAGGAGCGCAGCATGATCCTGGTGGACGCCAGGACGGGCAACGAGGTCGAGCCGGTCGTCGTGGACGCCGCCACCGGGCGAGGGCTCGACGACAGCGAGGCGTTCGTCTTCGCCGCGGGGCCCGCGGCGAGCCCGGCGATGCGGGCGCGCTACCCCGGCGGCGTGGGCCGCGCGGGGGCCGCGGATTCCCCGGGCCCCGGCTGAGCCGCCGACCGTAGGATGGGCCACGTCCCAGCCCTCCCCCCGACTTCCAGGACTCAACGTGACACGCCTCGGCGACTCCGTGCAGCGCGCCCGCGCGCTGCTGACGCGGGACCTCTCCTCCGACACCACCGTCAGGCAGCTGCTCGAGGAGACCGGCGCACGGCGTTATCTGGACCTCGGCGACCTGTCGGCGGGCGAGCAGGCGGCGTTGATCGCCTCGCGCGCCGTCGACGTGCTGCCCTCGGTCGAGCGGCTCACCGAGCGCATCGGGGCCGCGCGGGCCACGGGGCGCGGGCTGCACGTCAAGCTGGGGATCGACCCGACCGCCGTGGACGTGCACCTGGGGCACGCGGTGCCGATCATCGTGCTCAGCCGGTTCCAGCGGATGGGCCACGACGTGACGCTGATCATCGGCGACATCACCGCCAAGATCGGGGACCCGACGGGCCGTTCGACCGAGCGCCCGCCGCTCACCGACGAGGACATCGCCAGGAACCTCGCCGGGTACCGCGAGCAGGTCAGGCCGTTCTTCGACTTCGAACGCGTCAGGTTCAGGCACAACAGCGAGTGGCTCGGCGAGATCGCGCTCCCCCGGCTGATCGGCGTCCTGGCCCAGGTCCCGGCCTCCGCGCTGCTCCAGCGCGACGACTTCCGCACGCGCCTCGAGGGCGGGCACGGGCTGAGCATGTCCGAACTGATCTACCCGGTGGCCATGGCGATCGACTCGGCGGAGATCGCGGCGGACGTGGAGCTCGGCGGCGTCGACCAGCTGCTCAACATGCAGATGGGCCGCCGCGTGATGGAGATCTACGGCCTGGAGCCGCAGGGCATCGTCAGCATGCCGCTCATCGAGGGCACCGACGGCTCGGGCGCCAAGATGTCCAAGTCCAAGGGAAACTACATCGGCCTGAACGCCACCCCCGACGACGTCTACGGCAAGGTCATGTCCATCCCCGACCGGCTGATGGAGCCTTATCTGCGGGCCTGGACCGAGTGGACCGACGAGGAGCTCGCGCTGGCGCTCGGCCGCCTCGCCGACTCCTCGCTGCACCCCATGGACCTCAAGAAGGTGCTCGCGGGCGAGGTCGTCACCGTGCTGCACGGCGTCGAGGCGGCGATGGCGGCCAGGGCGGGGTTCACCGCGCGGTTCTCGCGCCGGAGCTTCACCGAGGTCGAGGCGCTGCCCGAGCTGTCGCTCGCCGAGCACGGCGGCGAGGGCATCGCGACGCTGCTGACCAAGGTGCTCGGCTTCACGCCGAGCGCGTCGGCGGCCCGGCGGCTGGCCAAGCAGAACGGGCTGCGGCTCGTGCTCGAGACCGGCGAGGGCCAGAGCAGCGCCGTGCTGGCCGAGGCGGACGCGCTGCGCCCGCTCGGCGAGGTCATCGACGAGCGCCTCGCGGGGGCCGCCGAGCCGCCCAAGGGCGTCTACCTCAAGGCCGGGCGCAAGCTCGCCCAGGTCAGGGACGAGACAGGTCACGAGGCCCCGCCGCGCTCGGGCGCCGGGCACGAGGCGAGGCGGTGAGGCGATGCTCAGGCGAAGGGGCGCGGCCCAGGACCCCGCGGTCCACCGGATCACCGGGGCACGGCAGGGGCTCGCCGACGACGTCCGCGGGCGGCAGCGCCGCTATGTCATCTCGATGCTCGTGCGCACCGCCGCGGTGGTGCTGACGCTTCTGCTGTGGAACGTCAGCACGCCGCTCGCGGCGGTCACGCTCGTCCTGGGCGCCGTGCTGCCGTATGTGGCCGTCGTGGTGGCGAACGCGGGCCGCGAGAACGCCCCCTCGCTGCCGTCGACGTTCCTCGCCGACGGCGCCACGCGGTCGCTCCCGCCCGCGAACGAGGATCCTCACAAGCGGAGTTGACGCCTCCGACCTGGGAAGCTCGATAAATCCTCAGCTCAATTGGGCCGTTCCCCTGCGCCGATCGGTGCATTGCATGTCATACTTCAAGGGCGCTCCGTATCCCCCGTCGGAGCGACGATCCGACGCCGGGCGGCTCCCCCCGTGGCTGCCCGGCGTCGCTTCTTGTATTGCGGAGACGTCCTGGCGATTTCTTGAGGGTGTTGTATGGATTTCGTGTCGAACGAATCCGCCGCCGCTCCGTTGATCTGCTCGGCCAAGGGCTGCCGTGAGGCGGCCCTGTGGGTGCTGGCCTGGAACAATCCGAAGCTGCACACCCCCGAGCGCCGCAAGACGTGGCTGGCGTGTGAGGAGCACCGGGAGTATCTGTCGCGATTCCTCGGGGTGCGCGGCTTTCTCAAGGACGTGGTGCCGCTCGCCGAGTGGCGGTCGGCGTCCGGAGGTTAGGGGGTCCGCGGCTCCCCCGGCGGTCAGCCGCCGATCGCGGACATCGGGCGCTGCGGCTGGAGGAACTCCGGGTCGTCGAGGCCCGAGCCCGCCTTCTTGCCCCACATCGCCGCCCGCCAGCGCCCGGCCAGCTCGTCGTCGTCCGCGCCCGAGCGCAGCGCCCCGCGCAGGTCCGACTCCTCGCGCGCGAACAGGCAGCTGCGCACCTGGCCGTCGGCGGTCAGGCGGGTGCGGTCGCACGCGCGGCAGAACGGGCGCGTGACCGACGCGATGACGCCCACGCGGTGCGGCCCGCCGTCCACGAGCCACCGCTCGGCGGGCGCCGAGCCCCGGCTCTCGGCCTGCTCGGGGGTGAGCGCGAAGCGCGTCCGCAGCGACTCCAGGATCTGCTCGGCGGTGATCATGCGCTCCCGGTCCCAGCCGTGCTGGGCGTCGAGCGGCATCTGCTCGATGAACCGCAGCTCATACCCGTGCTCGACGGCCCAGGCGAGCAGCCCGGGGGCCTCCGTGTCGTTGAGCCCCGGCATCAGCACGGCGTTGACCTTGACCGGCGTCAACCCCGCCTCCCTCGCGGCCTCGAGGCCGCGCAGCACGTCGTCGAGGCGGCGGCGCCTGGTGATCCGCTCGAAGACGTCGGGGTCGGTGCTGTCGAGCGAGACGTTGACCCGGTCGAGGCCCGCCTCGCGCAGCGGCGCCGCGAGCCGGGCGAGGCCGATGCCGTTGGTCGTCAGGGACAGCCGGGGGCGCGGGGTCAGCGCGGCACAGCGCGCGACGATGCCCGTGAGCCCCCTGCGCAACAACGGCTCTCCCCCGGTGAACCGCACCTCCGTCACGCCGAGCCGGGTCACGGCGACGCCGACCAGGCGGACGATCTCGTCATCCGTGAGGAGCTCGGGCTTGTCGAGCCAGGCCAGCCCCTCTTCCGGCATGCAGTAGGTGCAGCGGAGGTTGCACCTGTCGGTCAGCGAGACCCGCAGATCGGTCGCGGTCCTGCCATAGGTGTCCAGCAGCATATTTCGCAGGGTACGGCACACGTGTGACAAATGACCCCGTTCACATCCGCACACCCGCGCCCTCGCGATCCCCCCCTCGCCGTTCGACGGGACGTCAACTCCGGGCGCCGGTACGGGCGCTGTCCGAACCTGGCCGTATCCTCGGGGACCATGCTCGAGAACCACCAGACGACCTTGGCCGGCATCCCCGACCAGCAGTCAGCAGGCGTTCCCTGGCCGCCGGCGTATCCGACCGGGTACGCCGTGGTGGACGTCGAGACCACCGGGCTGCGCAGGGAGGACCGCATCGTGTCCGCCGCGGTCTACCGGCTCACGGCCAAGGGCGAGGTGGAGGACCACTGGTACTCACCGGTGAACCCCCAACGCGACCCCGGGCCCGTGCACATCCACGGCCTCACCGCGGCGATGCTCGCGGACGCGCCGCTCTTCGCCGACGTGGCGGGGGAGTTCGCGGAGCGGCTCGCGGGCCGGGTGCTCGTGGCGCACAACGCCGTGTTCGACTGGACCATGATCGCCAGGGAGTTCGCCCGCACGGAGCGGACCGCGCCCGTCGAGCAGCGGCTGTGCACCATCGCGCTGTCCAAGGCGCTCGGGCTGCCGCTCGCGAACCACAGGCTGGAGTCGTTGGCGGCGTTCTTCGGCGTGACCCAGCGGCGGGCGCACCACGCGCTCGACGACGCGCGGGTCCTCGCCGAGGCGTTCAGGCCGAGCCTGCACCGGGCGGCGGCCAGGAAGCTGACGCTGCCGCTGCTGGCGTGCCGCGCGCTGAGCGAGTGGTCCGACCCGCCGACGGCGGCGTCGCCCTCGTCGTCAGGGGCGTCGTCGGCGGCGTGGCGGGGCGGCTGGCGGCAGTCGAAGCGGCGCCCGCCGTGCCCCTACCCCAACCCCGGGCGCTACGAGACGGGCGGGCGGCTGACGCAGGGGATGCGGGTGGCGTTCTCCGGGGACACGTCGGTGGACCGCGAGCTGCTCGAGGACCAGGCGTTCGAGGCCGGGTTGCACATCGCGACCAGCGTCTCGCGCCTCACCAGCCTGCTGGTCACCAACGACCCCGACGCCATGACGAGCAAGGTCGCCAAGGCGCGGACGTACGGCACGCCGGTGCTCGACGAGGCGGCGTTCACGCAGCTGCTGCGGGACGTGGCGCCGGGGCGCCGGACGCCCCCGGCGGCGGGCGACTGACCCCGTTCGGGTACGGTCGTGAGCTGTGTACCGCTTTCTGCTGTCCCGGCAGTGGGTGCTGCTCACCCTCGTCGCTCTGCTGCTGATCCCGGCCATGGTGTGGCTGGGCTTCTGGCAGCTGAACCGCCACGAGCAGCGGGTCGCGCGCAACGATCTGATCTCCACCAGCCTTGACGCGCCCCCCGTGCCGATGGCCGAGCTGACCGGGGTCGGCGGCGCGGTCGACCCCGACGACCGGTACCGGCCCGTGACGGCGACCGGGGTGTACGACACCGACCACGAGGTCGTGGTGCGCCAGCGCACGGACGGCGACGGGGTGGTCGGATACCACGTGCTGACGCCGCTGGTGCAGGCGGACGGCACGGGCGTGGTCGTCAATCGCGGCTGGATCCCGGCCGGTGACGACATCACGCGGATGCCCGAGGTACCGGGGCCGCCGTCCGGCGAGGTGACCGTGACGGGGCGGCTGATGGCCGACGAGTCCACGGGAACGACCGGCATCAGGGAGCGCTCGGGACTGCCCGACGGCATGGTCATGATGATCAGCAGCGCGGAGCGTGCGGAGGCGGCGGGGGTGCCGATGCTCGGCGGCCACCTGGAGCTGAGCGAGACATCCCCGGCCCTCGCGGAGGCGGAGGCGGCCGGGCAGCCGGAGATGCTGTCGGAGCCGGATCACACCGGGATCGGGGCGCACTTCGCGTACGCGGTGCAGTGGTGGCTCTTCGCGGCGGGGGTGCCGGTGGGGTGGGTGCTGCTGCTGCGGCGTGAGGTCGGTGACAGGCGCCTCCCGGCGGGTTCGCCTCCGGCGGGGGGTGGGGATTCGGGGTCGGTTCCCCGTGCTGCCTCTGGTGCGGTGCGGGCGGGTCTTCGCTAGGAGGGTGGCCGGTCCGCTTCGGTGGGGCGCGCCACGTTGCCGTCGTTCGCCACCTGCGGCCCGGCCTCCGGCCGGGGCCCTGTTTCCCCACCCACCCACCCTTTCCGCCTCCGGCGGAGGTGGACCCGCCCCCGGCGCGGAGGCCTTCCTTCGGCGGGAGGCAGGGCCGCCTCCGGCGGGGGGTGGCCCGCCTTCGGCGGGAGGGGGCAGGGCCGCCTCCGGCGGGGAGGCTTCGCGGGCGTCGGCCACTCACCCGGGCCAGTATCCGAACCGCCCGGCGGGGTCCGCCCCGTTACCCGCCCCCGGCGGAGGTGGACCCGCCCCCGGCAGGGAGGCTTCGCGGGCGTCGGCCACTCGCCCGGGCGAGCATCCGAACCGCCCGGCGGGATTCGCCCCGTTACCCGCCTCCGGCGGCAGGGGGCGCGGCCGCCGCGCCGTCGGACCCGGCGGGAGGCCGATCAGCTCACGCGTTCCACCGTGTGGCGCGACGGGCGGAGGTGGGTCTCCGTCGGGAGGGCCGGGAGGCCCGCCGAGGTGCGGGCGTGGTCCACGGCTTCCTCGTGCAAGCGCCGCACCACCTCGGCCGGGTGGGCCTGCGGGGTGAGCAGCAGGCCGACGCGCACGCGTGGGGCGTTGCGGCGGCCGGTCAGGGACACGCGGGCGCGGTCCACACCGGGGAACGTCTCGGCCTCGGCGGCGAGCACCTCCTCCACCGCCCTCCCCCGCAGCACCGCCCCCGCGCCGTCGCCGCTGTCGATCAGGATCTCCGCGAGCCGGGGCCGCCTGATCTGCGCGAGCAGCCACCACAGCGACAGCAGCATCAGCACCGAGAGGCCGCCGATGACCACGGGCCACCACCAGCCGAGGTGCGCGAACCGCGTCCGGTCCGTGTGCGTCAGCAACACGTCGTGCGGCGCCCGCCACGAGAACCCTGAGGGCAGCCACAGGCCCCAGCGGCGCGGCAGGTCGAGCGCCGCCGCGAGGGCCACCAGGCCGACGCCGATCAGCAGCAGCCCGAGCAGGGCCATCAGCACTCGGTTCACCGTGCGCAGCACGCCGCGTCACCGCCTCGCCGGTCGGCGCACATGGACGCTCAACGCCGGGGGCCTGGCCAGGCCGAGCTCCCTGATGCCGTGGTCGAGCACCGCGTCCAGATCCGCCTTGACCACGTCGAGCTCGCGGAAGTGCGCCTCCGCCAGCGCCCTGACCCGGCGGCGGCCCACCAGCACCCGCACGTCCCGCACGCCCGACACCTCCATCGCGCGGTCCCGCAGCACCACCGCCGCGGCGGAGCGTTCGATGCCTGAGCGCATGCCGTCGGCGTTCGCGCGCATCGGCAGCAGGCCGCGCATGCCCGGGCTGACCGCGAGCGCGATCAGCCACACGCCGAGCGCGACCGCCGCCACCGCGCCCGCCACCACCCACCCGTCGTCGAGGCGGCGGGTGGCCAGGTCGTCGGCAAGCGTGCGGCGCCAGGCCGCGACCGGGCGGTCGGCGCGCACGGAGACGATGTCGTAGAGCAGCATCCCCGACGCGATCAGCAGCGCCACGGCGAGCAGCGCGGCGGGGGCGCGGCGGACGGACCAGAACCGGCCCGCGGGGCCCGCGGGTTCGCTCACCGCACCCTCCCCGTGGCCTCGCCGTTGAAGTGCGGGGAGTACAGACGTTCAACGGAGACCGCCACATACGACGCCTCCATATCCGCCAACTCCTTGACGCGCAGGGTCACATGGCGCCGCACCGCGCCGCACTGCGCCCCGATGTCCGACGGGTAGCCGAGGGCGACGGCGACCTGGATCCCCGCCACCCCCGTGCCGCCCTCGGCGCCCGGCGGCCTGGTGACCACGGCCGTGGCGTGGGGCAGGTCGCCGTGCAGCCGCGGGGCGACGGGGCCCTGGCCCTCCGCGCGCAGCGCCTCACGCGCGGCCTGCACGGCGAGCTTCGCGACGACGCGCTCGGAGATCCGCGTCGCGCCCCGGTCCCGCGCGGGCACCTCGGGCTCGACGGCCCCCGCCTCCACCGTGTCCGTCACCCGGCCTTCACCGCCGCCGGTCGTCGTCGCGGTCCCTGAGCCGGAAGAAGTCTCCGGGCTCCAGGTCGCCGTCGACGAACCTGCCGACCACGAAGCCGATCGTGCCCAGCGCCGCCACCAGCAGAAAGGCCCCGAATCCACCGAAGTACGTGGCGAAGCCCAGCGCCATGCCGGCGATCATGCCGACCACAGCCATGCTCATGATGTGCTCCTGGCTCCCGCTCCGTCCCCGCTACTGCAACGGAGGCCGCTCGTCGTCGTCCTCCTCGCCCTCGGGGAGGTTGACGTCGCCGACGTTGATGTTGACCTCGACGACCTCGAGACCGGTCATCCGTTCCACCGCCGCGATCACGTTCTCCCGTACCGTACGGGAAACGTCGGCGATGGAAACGCCGTACTCCACAACGATTTCGAGATCGAGCGCGGTCTGGACCTCGCCGACCTCCGCCTTGACGCCGCGCGTCGCCGACTTGCTCGCGCCCGGCACCCGATCCCTGACCGCGCCGAACGTACGGGCGAGCCCACTGCCCATCGCGTGCACGCCCACCACGTCACGCGCCGCCATCCCGGCGATCTTGGCCACCACACCGTCGGCGATCGTCGTCCGGCCCCGCGTCGCGGGGTCCCCGGTGCCACGCCGGGTCCCCAGCTGCTTGCCCGGCGCGTCGATCGTCGTGGTGCTGGTGGTGCTCGTGCCCTGCTCCGTACCGGTGTCGGTCACTGCGCCTTCACCCCTTTCCGAATGCCACAGTAAGCGTGTCCTCGGACACGCGACATACGAGATCCTGTTACCCAGCCCCGGCCGATTGAGTACGACCGGGTGAGAACAGAGAGTAAAGGTCATGGGTGCGGACCCGCTGAGTGCCGCCGTGCGGCGGCAGTTGAGTCTCGGCAGGCTGGTGCCGCTCGGGCCGCCCGAGGGCGGGGTCGGCGCCTGGCTGGCCGAACGAGCCGCGCGTCCGGTGCTGCGTTCGGCGGCCGAGGATGTCCCCGGCGTCGCCGTCGAGCGGATCGACATCACGCCCGCCGCGGACGGCGGCGCCTGGCCCGGCGAAGGCCCGCCCGGCGAAGCCCCGCCCGGCGAGCTCGCCGTTCCGCCGCCGCCGAGCGGGCTGCCGCCGGGCCCTCTGCGCATCGGCGCGGGCATCGCCACGGGCCTTGACCGGCCGCTGCCCGAGTACGCGGACGAGGTGCGCGCGGCCCTGGCGTGGGCGGCGGACGAACGGCTCGGCCTGGCCGTGGCGTTCGTCGACTGCGAGGTGACGGGCCTGCTCGGGGACGGCGAACGCCCGCCCCCCGCGGGCGGGGTGGCCGAGGCGGGCGAGGCGGCCGGGGACGCCGACGAGCCGGTGCCCGCGCTCGGCGCGGGGCCCGCCGCCGACGTGGCCGTGGCGATCCTGTCCGTGCCGGGTGTGCGCGCGCTTTCGGCCGCGCTCGGCGGGCCCGCCTCGGCCCTGACGGTCGACGAGGACCTGATCAGGTGTCAGCTCGTGGTCGCCCCCGACCGCCGCGCCCGCGACGTGGCGCTCGCGGCGGGGCGGGCCGCGGCGGAGGCGGCGCCCGGCGCGCCCCGGGTCAGCGTGCTGGTGACCCGCACCGGGGCGCGGCGCCCCGGCTGAGCCTCACTCGCCGAGACCCGCCAGGGCCCGCAGCCGCCTCGCCTGGGCGGCGCGCTCGTGGGCGCGCTGCTCGTCGTAGGAGTGGTCGACGGCGGAGCGCAGCAGCGCCTTGGTCTCGATCAACGCGTCGCGGTCCGTGGCCAGCAGGGCGGCGGTGAGGTCGGCCGTGGCGGCGGGCAGCTCGGCGGCGGGGACGACGAGATTGGCCAACCCGACGCGTTCGGCCTCGGCGGCGTGGACCGCGCGGCCCGTCGCGCAGATCTCCAGGGCGCGGGCGTAGCCCACCAGGGAGACCAGCGGCTGGGTGCCGCCCAGGTCGGGGACGAGGCCGAGCGATGTCTCGCGCATGGCGAACCGCGCGTCGTCCGCGCAGATCCGCAGGTCGCACGCGAGCGCGAGCTGGAAGCCCGCGCCGATGGCGTGGCCCTGGACGGCGGCGACGCTCAGCAGGTCGCTCCTGCGCCACCATGTGAACGCCTCCTGGAACGTCGCGATGGCCGCGTCCACCTCGGCGTCGGACGCGCGCGCCAGGTCGGCGAAGGAGAGATCGCCCTCGATGCCCTCGGGGGTGAAGGCGCGGCGGTCGAGCCCGGCCGAGAACGAGGCGCCATCGGCGCGCAGCACGACCACCCTCACCTCGCCGGGCAGCCGCCGACCGACCTCGGCGAGGGCCCGCCACATGGCGGGCGTCTGCGCGTTGCGCTTGGCCGCGCGGGTCAGCGTGACGGTCGCCACGGCCTCGTGGACCGTGGCGTGGACTCCGTCCGTGTCGAGCAGGCTCATCG
The DNA here is from genome assembly GCF_003626575.1 of Streptomyces radicis. GTDB lineage: Bacteria > Actinomycetota > Actinomycetes > Streptomycetales > Streptomycetaceae > Streptomyces > Streptomyces radicis. The sequence continues at coordinate 31,631 of NZ_RBDY01000041.1, forward strand.
CGGCCTCCGGTGGTGGTTACTCGGCGGTAATGCTGTCCGCAGGGTAACGCTCCACCGGACCCGTCGTGCGCTCAGGGGGTGGGGGCCGCCTTCTTGCCACGGGTGGCGCCGCCCCGGCCGCGCAGGGTCACGTCGGCCTCGCTCAGCATGCGGTGCACAAAGCCGTACGACCTGCCGGTCTCCTCGGCCAGGGCCCGAATGCTCGCTCCCGACTCGTACTTCTGCTTAAGGTCTGCCGCGAGCCTCTCGCGCGCGGCGCCGGTCACCCGGCTGCCCTTCTTCAGAGTCTCGGCCACTCGTGCCTCCTCGTGCGAAGTGCGCTCTGCCCTCTCATGATCACCCCTATCCCGCTTCCTGGCCACCCATTCACCGAGGTCGGTACGACAAGCGGACAGCGCGCATCCGGTCGCCCCAGGCGTGGACGGCGGGGGCGGGATCGTTCCACGGGGCAAACGGGCAGGTCAGCGCGGACGGGCACGCCCCGCCCCGCGGCGCGGGGCGACACGCGGGGATACGTCAGGGCTCACTCAGATGAATGATCAAGCGTCGGCCGAATGATCCACCGGACATGATCACAAACGGTGGACACGCGGGCGTCAGGCCAGCGCGACCAGGTCCGCGTAGTCGGCGCTCCAGAGGTCCTCGACGCCGTCGGGCAGCAGGATGATGCGCTCGGGCTGGAGCGCGTCCACGGCGCCCTCGTCGTGCGTGACGAGGACGACCGCGCCGGTGAAGCCGCGCAGCGCGCCCAGGATCTCCTCGCGGCTCGCGGGGTCGAGGTTGTTCGTCGGCTCGTCGAGCAGCAGGACGTTGGCCGACGAGACGACGAGCGTGGCCAGGGCGAGCCGGGTCTTCTCGCCGCCGGAGAGCACGGCCGCCGGCTTGTCGACGTCGTCGCCCGAGAACAGGAACGAGCCCAGCGTCTTCCTGATGTCGACCATGTCCATGTCGGGGGCGGCCGAGCGCATGTTCTCAAGAACGGTGCGGTCGGCGTCGAGCGTCTCGTGCTCCTGCGCGTAGTACCCGAGCTTGAGGCCATGGCCCGGGGCGACCTCGCCCGTGTCGGGCTTCTCGATCCCGGCGAGCAGCCGCAGCAGGGTCGTCTTGCCCGCGCCGTTGAGGCCCAGGATCACGACGCGTGAGCCCTTGTCGATGGCCAGCGAGACATCCGTGAAGATCTCGAGCGAGCCGTACGACTTGGACAGCGACGCCGCGGTCAGCGGGGTCTTGCCGCAGGGCGCGGGGTCGGGGAAGCGCAGCTTGGCGACCTTGTCGCGCTGGCGCTCCTCCTCGAGCCCGGAGAGCAGGCGCTCGGCGCGGCGCGCCATGTTCTGGGCGGCGGTGGCCTTGGTGGCCTTGGCGCGCATCTTGTCGGCCTGGGCGTTGAGCGCGGCGGCCTTCTTCTCGGCGTTGGCCCGCTCGCGCCTGCGGCGCTTCTCGTCGGCCTCGCGCTGGACCTGGTACTGCTTCCAGCCCATGTTGTAGACGTCGATCTGTGATCGGTTGGCGTCCAGGTAGAACACCTTGTTGACCACGGTCTCGATCAGGGCGATGTCGTGGGAGATCACCACGAGACCGCCCCTGTATGTCTTGAGGAAGTCCCGCAGCCAGACGATCGAGTCGGCGTCCAGGTGGTTGGTCGGCTCGTCGAGCAGCAGGGTGTCGGCGTCCGAGAAGAGGATGCGGGCCAGCTCGACGCGGCGGCGCTGGCCGCCGGAGAGCGTGTGCAGCGGCTGGCCGAGCACCCGGTCGGGCAGCCCGAGGCTGGCGGCGATCGTCGCGGCCTCGGCCTCGGCGGCATAGCCGCCCTTGGTGAGGAACTCGGTCTCGAGACGCTCGTATCTCCGCATCGCGCGGTCGCGGACGGCGCCCTCGCCGTTGGCCATCCGGTCTTCGTTCTCCCGCATGCCGCGCAGCACGGTGTCGAGGCCGCGGGCGGCCAGGATGCGGTCGCGGGCGAGGGTCTCGAGGTCGCCGGTGCGCGGGTCCTGCGGCAGATAGCCGACCTCGCCGCCGCGCGTGATGGTCCCGCCCGCGGGGATGCCCTCCCCCGCGAGGCACTTGGTGAGGGTGGTCTTGCCTGCGCCGTTGCGCCCGACCAGGCCGATGCGGTCGCCCTTGGCGATGCGGAACGACGCGGACTCGATGAGGACGCGGGCGCCGGCGCGTAGCTCGACGCCGGATGCGGTGATCACGGACGGACTCCAGGTGGCGATGGGACAACGTGCGGGTCTTGGCTGGTGTGGGTCGTACGCCCGCTAACGCACGAGGAGCGAGAAGTCCATGGGGTCATTCTAACGGCGTTGCACAACCCGTTTTCCGGCCGCCTGTCCACCCGGGGCGCGGCCATGGGTCAGGCGCCGCCGGTGTGGACCTGGAACGCCGCGCGCCTGACGCGTTTCGCCACGGCGGGGTCGGGGTGGGCCGCCGCCAGGGCGAGCAGCACCTGCACGGTGCGGGGGTGGCCGCAGGTGCGGATCTCGTTGACCAGTTCGACCACGGACGGCTGCGGGGCGGCGTCGACGTGGTCGAGCAGGACGCGGTCGGCGCCGTGCTCGTGGGCGGCCGACGCGGTGTCCACCCACAGCCAGGTCTCCTCGGCGCGGGTGAGGACGCCATGGGCGGAGTCGGTGTGGTCGCGCGGGTCGCCCTCCTCGTGGTCGGCGAGCCACAGCAGGGCGTAGGGGCGCAGCACGGGCTCGTCGGCGGCGGCGCGTATCGCCGGGAGGGCGGGGGCGCCGACGACGCGCAGCGCCTCGAACGCGAGGCCGCGGATCAGGGCGTCCTCCCCGCGGGCGGCGTTCAGCAGCTCGGTGACGGCGGGGCCCGAGGGGCGCACGGCGAGCCAGGCGCGGTACTCGGCGCGGGCGGGCCCTGGGGTGAGGTTGGCGCAGCCGCGGAGCATGGCGACGGCGGACTGCTCGATGTTCCCCGCGGGGCTCTGGGCGGCGATGCAGATGTGCTCGAGCTTGGTCCACATCGCCCAGCTGCCCAGCTCGGTGAGGCGGGCCCGCTCGGGGTGGTGGCTGCGCGCGTGCAGGGTGAGGGCGCCGACGGACGAGAGGGTGTCCAGGGCCCAGCCGAGGAGGCGCACCACCTCGGCGGTGTCGCGCTCGGCGGCGTCCCGCTCCGCCGGGTCGCGGTCGGCGCGCAGCTCGGAGATCCGTCGGCGCAGCAGGTCGATCAGCCCGGCCCCGGTGACGGGCCCGTCGGAGAGCTGCATGACCGAGAGCAGCTGCGGAACGGCGGCCACGACGTCGGCCAGCGTGCCGGGGTCGGCGTCCGGGGGCGCCGGGCGGGCCAGGGACCACGCGTCGAACAACGCCACCCAGCCGCGCAGCGCCGCCGTGTCGTCGCGGTCCCACGCGCGCAGCCGCCAGCCCGCGCGCACGGGGGCCGAGGCGGCGCTGTGCTCGACGAGCCCGGCGAGGCGGGCGCGGCCCCAGTGCTCGCGCACCTGGGTGGGCGTCAGGCCCAGCTCGTCGGCGGCGCGCTCGGCGGCGGCGTCGGGCGAGGTCCCGGTGCGTTCGGCCCAGTGGGCCAGGCGCACGGCGTCGGCCAGGATGGCGCGGGCGCGCCGGGCGAGCTCGTCCTGGGGGGCGACGCCCTTGGGGGGTGTGGGGGCCCTCCTTCCGGCCGACGCGCGTCTGCCCGCCGCGGCGCGTTGGGTGGGTGTCTGAGGGACAAGTCGCAACCGGGGCTCACGCGGAGTTCGGGACGTCACGGCAGCAGTCTCACCGGTCGGGCCGCGAAAGCCCAAACCCCCCGCCCAGCGGGGTACATGAGCGGCCGCGTCGGCATCCGTGTCCGCGCCCGCGTCGGCGTCTACCCGAGCGGGGTCAGAAAGCGGCCGAGGCGCTCCTCGTAGGCGGCGGGGTCGGCGTTCCACATCGCGGCGTGCTCTGCGTCGGGCACGGTGTGGAGGGTGGCGCTCCCCGGATGCCGCGCCGCGAGGTCGCGCGACGCGGCCCATGGCGCGACGGTGTCGTCGGGGCCGTGCAGCAGCAGAACGGGCAGCGCGCCACGGGCTCCGTGCGGGAAGTCGGGCGGCCGGTCGGCCGGGTCGAGCCCGAAGCCGCCGCGCGCGGCGCGCACGGCCAAGGGCAGCAACGGGCGCGGAACGCCACGCTGCGCCGCGAGCGCCCGCAGGGTCGCCTCGGGGTCGAGCACGGGCGAGTCGAGCACAAGCCCGCACAGGCGCGTGCGCTCCGGGGAGTGCGCGGCGGCGCGCAGGGCCATCGCGCCCCCCGCCGACCACCCGTACAACACCACGCGCCTGGCGCCCCGGTCGACGGCGTAGCGCAGGGCGGCGTCGGCGTCGTGCCACTCCGCGGCGCCCAGGCGGTTGACGCGGTCGGCGGGGCGGGGCGCGCCCGGGTCGCCGCGAAAGCCGGGGATCAGCACGGGGAAGCGCTGGTCGTGGAGGAACGGCAGCACGTTGAGCGGGTGTTCGCGCGTGGCGCCGAGGCCGTGCAGGGCGATGATCCACGTGTCGCGCGAGCCGTCGACGTACCACGCGGGGAGGGTGCCGCGCTCCCCCGTGAGCGACACGCTGGTGTGCGCGATGCCCAGGGCGGTGGGGTCGCCGACGTGGGTCTGCGGGGTGAGGTCCACCGGGGTGCCGGGGATCAGGTCGCCGCGGTTGATCCGTTCCAGGCTGCGGACGACGGTGTCGGGCGCGGTGGGAACGTCGAGCACCGGGCCGACGACCGCGTGGCCCGAGCGGGCGGCGAGGCCGTAGACGCCGGGGCGCAGGGACTCCGGGGTGCGGGAGAGCGTGACGCGGTCGGCCGTGGTGGCGTGCACGGTCAGCCCGGCGTGCCGGAACCCCGCCGGGCGCGGGGCCCTGCGGGCGCTGAGCGCGACATCGCTGGCCCACCGCCCGGCGGCGACCGCGGCCACGGCGGCTCCGGCCCCGAGCAAGGTGGTGGCGGCCACGGCCGCCGACGTGCGCCGACGCATGCACCCCAGGATGGACCGGGGGGCGGGGGGTCGCCAGTCGGCCTGGCGGCCTGAGCAACCCGGCCTGGCGGCCTGAGCGCCCCGACGCACCGGCCTGCGGCCGGTGGGGTCCCGCCCGCGGCGGGGCGGTGCGCCCTGCGGGCGGGGAACCCGCCTCCGGCGGGGAGGCCACGTCCTGCGGACGGCATCGGCACGTCCCCGACCGAGGGTGACAACCCGCCTCCGACGGGGAGGCGCCGCCCGGCGGACCGTACCGGCAGGTTCGCGGCCGAGGCGACGACCCGCCTCCGGCGGGGATTTCGCCCACCCACCCACCCTTTTCCGGCCTTCGGCGGAAACACCGCCGCCCCGCGGACGGCACCGGCCCATCCCGGGCTGCGGCGACGGCCTGACGGCCGTCGATTGCGGCCCACCCACCCACCCTTTTCCGGCCTTCGGCGGAAACGCCGCGCCCTGCGGCCGTCAGGGCCCGGCGCCGCCCTCCGTCGGCGTCTCGGCCGGGGGTGCGACGTTCCCGCCAAGCCAGGCCAACACGTCGGAGCTGCCCCTGCGGAGCGGCAACCGACGGCCGCCAGGCCGTCGTTCACCATCGCAACCCCAACCCCCGCCGAAGGCGCGCCCATGCCGCCCGCAGGGCACCGCACTCCCGGCCGCAAGGCCGGAAGAAGGGCGGGTGCGCGGGCAACCTCCCCGCCGGATGCGGCGCGACCCACCCACCGGACCGGTCGCGCGAAAACGCCCCGGCCGCAAGGCCGGAAAAGGGGCGGGTGGGCGGGGGACATCCCCGCCGGGGGCGGCAACCCCACCGCAACCGCAACCCCCCCGCCGGAGGCGACAACCGACGGCCGCCAGGCCGTCGTTGGACGCCGGAGGTGGGCGTCAGGACTGGCCGTAGGCCACCAGCTTGGCGGACACCGCCTCCAGGTCCGCCCCGGACAGAAGGGTCGGGGTGTGGGTCCTCGATGACGTCGCCGTCAGCCACAGGTGGGACATCCACTCCAGCTGTGCCGTGTGCTCGTACGCCTGGCGCAGGGTCCTGCCGTGCGCGATCGTGCCGTGGTTGCGGAGCAGGCACGCGGTGCGGTCGCGCAGTGCCTCGCGCATGTGGGTCGCCAACTCCTCGGTGCCGTACGTCGCGTAGGGCGCGACCCGGACCGGGCCGCCGAGGGCGGCGGTCATGTAGTGGATCGGCGGCAGCTCGTCCACGAGCGTCGAGACCGCCGTCGCGTGCAGCGCGTGCGTGTGGACGACCGCCGCCGCGTCGGTCGATTCGTAGATCGCGAGATGCAGCGGAAGCTCGCTCGTGGGGGCGAGCGTTCCGGCGCGGGGGCGGCCGCGGCGGTCGACGACCAGCAGGTCGCGGGGCCGGAGTCGGTCGTAGGGGACGCCGCTCGGCGTGACGAGGATCGCGTCGCCCACGCGGACCGACAGGTTGCCCGATGTACCGACGACCAGGCCGTCCGCCACCGTCTGGCGCGCCCTCAGAAGCAGCTCGGACCAGGCCCTGCGCCACTCGGCGGGAATCCCACGTCGCATGTTCATCTCTCGTTCACCTATTCACCTTACGTTAACGGGCGCTTGCCCCCCCGACCCGCCGAATGATTGTCCGGTACATGGAACACATCACGCTGTTGATCGCGATCGTGATCATCACAGCCCTGGCGTTCGACTTCACCAACGGCTTCCACGACACGGCCAACGCCATGGCCACCACGATCTCGACCGGGGCCATGAAGCCCCGTGCCGCGGTGGCGATGTCGGCGGCGCTCAACCTCGTCGGCGCGTTCCTGTCGATCGAGGTCGCCCGCACCATTTCCGGCGGCATCATCGACGAGGAGGCGGGCGTCCGGCCCGAGGTGATCTTCGCCGGGCTCGTCGGCGCCATCGTCTGGAACCTTCTGACCTGGCTGGCCGGGCTGCCGTCCAGCTCATCGCACGCCCTGTTCGGCGGCCTCATCGGCGCCACCCTCGCCTCGGTCGGCACGGGCGCGGTCAACGCCGACGCGGTGGTCACCAAGGTCGTCATCCCGGCGCTCGCCGCCCCCTTGGTCGCGGGGGTCGCGGCGTATCTCGCCACGCGCCTCACCTACCGGATCACGCGCGGCGCCGACGAGCGCGAGGCCGCGCGCGGCTACCGGGCCGGGCAGATCGCCTCGGCCGCGCTGGTCTCGCTCGCCCATGGCACCAACGACGCGCAGAAGACGATGGGCGTGATGACCCTCGCGTTGATCACCGGCGGCGCGCTGGCCCCCGGCGCCGATCCGCCGCTGTGGGTCATCGCCTCCGCGGGCGTCGCCATCGCGCTCGGCACCTACCTCGGCGGCTGGCGCATCATCCGCACGATGGGGCGCGGCCTCACGGACATCGCGCCCCCGCAGGGCTTCGCCGCGCAGACCAGCGCGGCCACCACGATCCTGGCGTCGTCGCACATGGGGTTCGCGCTGTCCACGACGCAGGTCTGCTCGGGCGCGGTGCTCGGCTGCGGGCTCGGGCGCGCGGGCGGAACGGTCCGCTGGTCCACGGCGACCCGCATGGTGGTGGCGTGGGGCCTGACCCTTCCGGCCGCCGGACTGATCGGCGCGGTGGGGGCGTTGATCGCGGAGCGCGGCGACTGGGGCGTCGGCGTGGTCGCGGCGCTGCTGGTCGCGGTCAGCGCCGGGATCTGGCTGCTGTCGCGCCGCAGGCCGGTCGACCACGCCAATGTGAACGCGGAGGTGAACGCCGACGACGAGGCGCCCGAGCCGGTCGCCGTCGACCTCCCGCCCACGCCCGCCCCTTCCGTCTCGTCCACGTCCTGACCTCCGGAGTGAGCCATGCACCTCGCCATGACCGTCGAGTGGAACGTCCTCGGCCAGGTCGTCCTCGTCTCCGTGCTGCTGACCGTGGTCCTCGTGGGCCTCTTCTCGGTCGGCATCAGGACGGCGGGCCGCGCGTCCGCGACCGCGGCCGCGCGGCCCCTCGGGCTGGTGTCGTTCGCCCTGTGCGCGGCCGCGGTCGGCTACGGCATCTGGATCGTGGCGACCTGAGAGCGGCTCGAGGGGCCGCCGTCGGCGCTCAGGCGGTGCGGCGGCGGCGCTTGGCGATCAGGACCGTCGCCGCGCCCGCCGCGAGGAGGCCCACGCCGCCGCCGATGACATAGGGCGTGGCCGAGCCACCGCCCGTGGCCGCCATCTCCGGGGCGTCCTCGGCCTCCTCGGTCTCCTCCTCGGAGACCGTCTGGGTGCGCGGGGGCGCGGCGGGCGTCTCGCAGCCGGCCTCGGCGAGCGTGAGGGTGCCGGTGACCCCGGCGATGTCCAGGTTCAGGGGGTTGACCTCGATCGACAGGTCGAGCGCGCTGGCCGCCGCCGCGCCCTCCGAGGTCTCGGTGCGCGACAGGTCGAGCGTGACCTCGCCGACGCCGGGCACCGGGACGTTCACCGAGCCCTCCACCGTGAGCGGGACCTCCTGGCCGAAGACGGTGACGGCGGCGGGCATGTCCGTCTCGGCGACCGGGGTGCCGCCGAGCGGGCAGTGCGCCCGCGCGGCGATGGCGTCCAGCTCGATCAGCGGCCGCATCGGCAGCCCCGGCACGGTGACCTGCGCGGCGGCGAGCGACGTCTCGGCGACGCTGCCCTCGGCGTCCACGGTGGCGGTCGCGTCGGCGACGTCGGCGCGCAGCATCTCGAACGGGCGCCCCCCGTCGACGCCGTCGAGCGAGGCGGTGAGCAGCGTCTCCCTGGCCGCGGTGGCCTGGCCAGGCGCCTGCACCTCGTTCAGGGTGACATTCAGCGGCACGCCCAACGTGCCGTCGAGCAGCGAGACTTCGAGACCGGCGCGCAGGACCGCGGCGCTCGCGGCGCCGTGGCCGCCCGCCGCGGGGGCGGACTCGTCGGCGTGGGCTGCGGTCACGGCGGCCTGTGCCATCAGCGCGGCGGTGGTGAGCAGCGTGGCGGCGGCGCGGCGGGCGGTGTGGTTCACGGGCGGAACTCTCCAGGGTGTGGAACGGCGAACTCGGGACGCGGGGGGACGCCCGTCATCCTTGGCGCCGCGGCCCCTGGCGGGCGGCGTTCCGGCCCTCGTTCACCCGAACGGGGGACCCCATGCGCGCCTCGCGCCGCCTCACGCCACGACGCGCCCCCGCAGCACCACGCGGCTCGGGTGCCCCAGCACGCCGACGTCCTCGCGCGGGTCGGCCGGGTAGACGACCAGGTCGGCGGGTGCGCCCTCGGTGAGCCCCTGGCGGCCGAGCCAGCGACGGGCGCTCCACGTCGCGGAGGCGAGCGCGTCGCCGACCGGGATGCCCGCGGCGACCAGCTCGGCGACCTCCCGGCCGATCAGCCCGTGCGGCAGCGAACTCCCGCCGTCCGTACCGGTGTAGATCGGGACCCCGGCGTCGTACGCGGCGCGCACCGTGTCGTACCTGCGCGCGTGCAGCCGCCTCATGTGGTCGGCCCAGCGCGGGAACTTGGGCGCGCCCTGGTCGGCGAGCGCGGGGAACGTGCCGATGTTGACGAGCGTCGGGACGATGGCCACGCCGCGCTCGGCGAACAGCGGGATGGTGTCGTCGGTCAGGCCCGTGGCGTGCTCGACGCAGTCGATCCCGGCCTCGGCCAGGTCGCGCAGCGCGTCCTCCGCGAAGCAGTGGGCGGTGACGCGGGCGCCCTCGCGGTGGGCGGCGGCGATGGCGTCGCGGACGGCGTCCACGGGCCAGCAGGCGGTTAGGTCGCCGCGCTCCCGGTCGATCCAGTCGCCGACGAGCTTGACCCAGCCGTCGCCGCGCCTGGCCTGGCGGACGACGGTGGCGGTCAGGGCCTCGGGCTCGACCTCGTCGGCGAAGTCGCGCAGGTAGCGGCGGGTGCGGGCGATGTGGCGGCCCGCCCTGATCACGGGCGGCAGGTCGTCGCGGGCGTCGGTCCAGCGGGTGTCGGCGGGCGAGCCCGCGTCGCGCAGCAGCAGCGCGCCCGCGTCCCGGTCGGCGATGGCCTGCTCCTCGGCCGTGGCGCGGTCCACGGCCCCGCGGACGCCGAGCCCGACGTGGCTGTGCGCGTCCACGAGGCCCGGCAGCACCCACCCGGTGAGCGTCGTCATGTCCCGTGCGGCGGTGGGCCGTTCGAACGTGATCCGGCCGCCGACCACCCAGACCTCGTCCCTGATCTCGTCATCAGGCCCTATCAGCACGCGTCCCGTGATGTGGAGTGCGAACACGCGGCCCATGATCACACGCGTCGGGGCCCGACGACCGCTCGGCAGCGGCGCGTTCGCCTGTTACGCCCCTCACCCGCCGGGAGCTGGACGTAGGGACGAACAGCGTACGACCCATCGGACACTCCCACGGGACGCGACCGTTCGTCAGGCCGTCGACGAGGCGGGCCACGTGCCCAGCACCGGCGGACATGGCGCGCGCGGATCCGCGCCGAGACGCGGGAGTTGCTCCGGGTGCTGCGCGGAGCGGGCGGCGGGCGCCGAGCGGGCGCTCCCGTCGTCGGGCGCGTTGGACCTGGGCAGCGGGGAGCGTTGGTCGCAGAGCAACGTCACGGTGGAGACGGCCGAGCCGTGGACGAGGGCGCGCCGGTGTTCCGGTGGGAGCTGCGCGGGGGCCGAAGTGCCACCGGGTGAGCATGTGTTCGCCGGTCGGTACGACCACGAGGGCGGGCCGCGGGACACGGCGGGCGACCGCTGTGCGGTGACGGGCGAGGGGCCCGGGGTGCGGGTGACGGCGGAAGGCCGTTTCCCCGGATCGCGCCAATTGAATTCCTGGGGTGGCGCCGAAGGCCGTGGGAAGAAATTCGGATGTCGATTCCCGGCCTATTTCGGATACACCTCTCGGGGCCTCGTCTTCCCGCTTCGACGGCTTCTAAACGGTACGTTCGCGGGTTCTTGACACAGCACAGGACGGGTCCCGGACGATCACACGGTTGTTACAAAGCTGTGACTTCCGGGCACACGCCGCCCGATTTGCCCGGTAACTAACGGACAGAACGCCACATTCTCCCGAGATTCCCCCGGGTCACCACCCGGGCCCCACGCGTGCGCGATAACACATCGGGCTCACCCTGTTAACCCCCTCCGGCGATGCATCTTCATCGATGGCTGGGTAAATTCAATCTGCATGAGCCCCGCACAAGCGGACCATACACGTCCCACCCCCGATTTCCTGGACAACGATTTTCCGGCAGGCCGAGAAGGGCTGACACTCGACATACCCCGCCTCGCGGACGGCGCCTCCCTGTGGCGCATCGCCCGCGACTCGCGGGTCCTGGACCTCAACTCCCCCTACAGTTACCTCCTGTGGTGCCGTGACTACTCCGGCACGTCTATCGTGGCGAGGGCCGCCTCGGGCGAGCCGGTCGGCTTCATCACCGGCTACACCCGCCCCGAGGTCCCGCGCACCCTGCTGATCTGGCAGGTCGCGGTGGACCACGGGCAGCGTGGACGCGGCCTCGCTGCCGCGATGCTGGACGCGTTGACCGACCGCGCGGCCGGTGAGTGGGGGGTGAATCTCGTCGAGACCACCGTCACCCCCGACAACACGGCGTCGGACCGCCTCTTCGCCTCGTTCGCCGCCCGGCGCGGCGCCGAGCTGACGCGCGAGGTGCTGTTCGACGCGGCCGTCTTCCCCGACGGCCAGGGCCACCAGCCCGAGGTGCTGTACCGGATCGGGCCCCTGCCAGGGCGCGAAGCGGAGGAGTCACGCGGACGCGCGGACCGCGCCGCCGCGGGGCGCTGACCCGCGCCCCGCGCTCCGCGCCCCCGATCCACCGAACGCCCCTCGCACATCCCCCTGAACCAGGAGTCTCCCGTGACCATCACCCAGCCGGACCTGAGCGTCTTCACCACCCTGGAGTCGGAGGTGCGGAGCTACTGCCGTGGCTGGCCCACCGTCTTCGACCGGGCCCAGGGCAGCTACCTGTACGACGAGGACGGCCACACGTTCCTCGACTTCTTCGCCGGAGCGGGCTCACTCAACTACGGCCACAACAACCCCGTGCTCAAACGCGCCCTGCTCGACTACCTGGAGCGGGACGGCATCACGCACGGCCTGGACATGGCCACCACGGCCAAGCGGGCGTTCCTCGAGACGTTCCGCGACGTGGTGCTCAGGCCCCGCGACCTGGACTACAAGGTGATGTTCCCCGGGCCCACCGGCACCAACTCGGTCGAGGCCGCGCTCAAGCTGGCCCGCAAGGCGAAGGGCCGCGAGTCGATCGTCTCGTTCACCAACGCCTTCCACGGCATGTCGCTCGGCTCGCTCGCCGTGACGGGCAACGCGTTCAAGCGCGCCGGGGCGGGGATCCCGCTGGTGCACGGCACGCCGATGCCGTTCGACGACTACCTCCAGGGCCAGACGCCCGACTTCATCTGGTTCGAGCGGCTGCTCGAGGACGCGGGCTCAGGGCTCAACAAGCCCGCCGCCACCATCGTCGAGACCGTCCAGGGCGAGGGCGGCGTCAACGTCGCCAGCCCCGAGTGGCTGCGCGGCCTGGCCGACCTGTGCGCGCGCCACGACATGCTGCTGATCGTCGACGACATCCAGATGGGCTGCGGGCGCACCGGGGCGTTCTTCTCGTTCGAGGACGCGGGCATCGTCCCCGACATCGTCACGGTGTCCAAGTCCATCAGCGGCTATGGGCTGCCGATGGCGTTGACCCTGTTCAAGCCCGAGCTCGACCTGTGGGAGCCGGGCGAGCACAACGGGACGTTCCGCGGCCACAACCCCGCGTTCGTCACGGCCGCCGCCGCGCTCGACACGTACTGGACCGACGGGCAGATGGAGAAGCAGACCCTCAGCAGGGGCGACCAGGTCGAGGCCGGGCTGCGCGCCATCGCCGCCGAGCACGCGGGCAGCGGCGCGGCGGTCCGCGGGCGCGGCCTGGTGTGGGGGCTGACGTTCGACGACGTCACGCGCGCGACGGCCGTGTGCAGGCGGGCGTTCGAGCTGGGGCTGCTGCTCGAGACCTCGGGCCCGCAGAGCGAGGTGGTCAAGCTGCTGCCCGCGCTGACCATGACGCCCGAGGAGCTCGACGAGGGCCTGCGCGTCCTCACGCGCGCCGTCCGCGAGACCGCCTGACCGGCGGCCCACCGCCCGACCGGCCCATCGAAGCGAACGAAAGGGAAGAGACCACTGTGATCGTCCGATCGCTCAGCGACATCGAGGGAACCGACCGCGACGTGGAGTCCGCCTCCGGCACCTGGCGCAGCAAGCGCCTGGTCCTGGCCAAGGAGGGCGTGGGGTTCTCGTTCCACGAGACCGTGCTCTACGCGGGCACGGAGACCAGCATGTGGTACGCCAACCACATCGAGGCGGTCTTCTGCGTGGCGGGCGAGGCCGAGCTGACCAACGACGAGACCGGCGAGAAGCACTGGATCAGCCCCGGCACGATGTATCTGCTGGACGGCCACGAGAAGCACACGCTGCGCCCGAAGACCGACTTCCGCGCGCTGTGCGTGTTCAACCCCCCGGTCACGGGCCGGGAGGACCACGACGAGAACGGCGTCTACCCCCTGCTCACCGAGGCCTGAGACCCCCATGACCCGTTGCGGGGACGCCGCGACGGGTGAAGGGCCGCGACGAGTGAAGGAGAGAGAGGAAGCGACCCCATGACCACCGCACCCGAACGCACCGCCGACCTGTATCCCACCCGAGGGGCCACCGAGGTGGCCACACCGCGCCAGGACCCCGTCGTGTGGTCCCCCGCGGACGCCAGGGGGCCGTTCACCCCCGAGGAGCTCGCGGGGCATGAACGGGACGGGTTCACCACCGTGGAGCAGCTCATCACCCCCGAGGAAGTGGCGGTCCACCGGGCCGAGTTGGACCGGCTGGTCAGCGACCCCGCGGTGCGGGCGGACGAGCGTTCCATCGTCGAGCCCTCGTCCCAGGAGATCAGGTCCGTCTTCGAGGTGCACCGGATCAGCGACGTCTTCGCCCGGCTGGTGCGCGACCCGCGCGTGGTGGGCAGGGCGCGGCAGATCCTCGGCTCGGACGTCTATGTCCACCAGAGCCGGATCAACGTCAAGCCCGGCTTCGGCGCCAGCGGCTTCTACTGGCACTCGGACTTCGAGACATGGCATGCCGAGGACGGCCTGCCGCGGATGCGCGCGGTGTCGGTGTCGATCGCCCTCACGGAGAACCTCGACACCAACGGCGGCCTGATGATCATGCCGGGCTCGCACCAGACGTTCCTCGGCTGCGCGGGCGAGACGCCCAAGGACAACTACAAGAAGTCCCTCCAGATGCAGGAGGCGGGCACCCCGTCCGACGAGGCGCTCACGGGCTTCGCCGACCGGCACGGCATCAAGCTGTTCACGGGCAAGGCGGGCTCGGCCACCTGGTTCGACTGCAACTGCATGCACGGCTCGGGCGACAACATCACCCCGTATCCGCGCAGCAACGTCTTCATCGTGTTCAACAGCGTGGAGAACGCGGCGGTCGAGCCCTTCGCGGCCCCGGTCCGCCGCCCCGAGTACATCGGCGCCAGGGACTTCACCCCGGTGCGCTGAGCGCGGCCGCTCGGCCTCGCGGCCTTGCGGCCTTGCGGCCTCGTGTGACCGGCGCCCGGCCGACCGCTCCGTTTAATGGGCGGCCTGCCGGGCGCCGCTGTTGTACCCTCCGGAGCGTTCACCAGGAAGGTCGGCCCGCGCACGGGCCGGGAGAGCAAGGGAGAGACGGATGCGGCGTCACCTCGGAGCGACCGAGCCGCTGTCCACCCCCTCCCCCATCTCCGAGGACCTCCGTGCCCGACCCTTCCACCCCCCTTCCGCGCACCACCCTGAACCTGGGCGTTCTCGCCCATGTCGACGCGGGTAAGACCAGCCTCACCGAGCGACTGCTGTTCGACCACGGGGCCATCCCCGAACTCGGCAGCGTGGACGCCGGATCCACGCGCACCGACAGCGGCGACCTCGAGCGCGAGCGCGGCATCACGATCCGCTCCGCGGTCGCCGCGTTCGCCACGGGCGACACCCAGGTCAACGTCGTGGACACCCCCGGACACCCCGACTTCATCGCCGAGGTCGAGCGCGCCCTGGCCGTGCTCGACGGCGCGGTGCTCGTGCTGTCCGCCGTCGAGGGCGTCCAGGCGCAGACCCGCGTCCTGATGCGGTCGCTGCGGCGACTGCGCCTTCCGACGCTGCTGTTCGTCAACAAGATCGACCGCATGGGCGCCCGCACCGACAGCCTGCTCGCCGACATCCGGCGCCATCTCGCCCCCGGCATCGTGCCGTTGAGCGCCGTGCGAGACCCCGGCACGGCACACGCCCTGGCCGTTCCGCTGCCGCCTGGCGAGGCGGCGGCCGAGGCGCTCGCCGAGCACGACGACGCCCTGCTGGCCCGGCTCGTCGACGGAACGCCGCCGGGTGCACGGGAGTTGGGCGCCGCACTGGCCGAGCAGACCGCGGCGGGCCTGGTGCACCCGGTCTTCTTCGGCTCGGCGCTCACCGGCGAGGGCGTGGCCCAACTGACCGAGGGGATCCGGACGTTGCTGCGCCCGCCCACCCCGGATCCCCACGCGCCCGCGCGCGGCACGGTGTTCGCCGTGGAACGGACCGGGGGCGGGCGCAAGGTCGCCTATGTGCGGCTGTTCGCGGGCACGGTCAGGGAACGGGAACGCCTCACGTTCCACCACCCCGACGGCGGCCGCCACCGGGGCAGGGTCACCGGGCTCGACGTCGTGACGGCGCCAGGGGCGACCGGTGTCGCGGGGCATGTCACGGGGCATGTCGTGGGGTCGCTGACGGCGGGTGGCATCGCGCGGCTGAGCGGCCTGCCGGGCGTGCGGGTGGGCGACCGGCTGGGCGAACGCTCCCCCTCCGGTGGCGTGCGGCACTTCCCGCCGCCGGGGCTCGAGACCGTGGTGCGGCCCCAACAGCCGGGCGGGGAGGCCGCGTTGCACGCCGCGCTGACGACGCTCGCCGACGAGGACCCGCTCATCCGCACCCGCCACGCGGGCGGCGGCGCGACGTCGGTGCTGCTGTACGGGGCGGTGCAGCGCGAGGTCATCGGGGACCGGCTGCGGCGGGAGTTCGGCGTGGCGGCGGCGTTCGAGCCGATCACCCCGGTCTTGGTCGAACGGCCCCTGGGCACGGGCGAGTCGGTGTGGGAGTTCGCCCGCCACGGCCCCAACGACTTCTGGGCGACGGTCGGCCTGCGCGTCGAACCCGCCCCGCCGGGCACGGGGATCGCGTTCACCCGGGACGTCGAATGGGGCGCGCTCCCCCGGGCGTTCCACCGCGCGATCGAGGAGGCGGCGCGGCGCGCGCTCCACCAGGGCCTGTACGGCTGGGAGGTGGTCGACTGCGCGGTCACCGTGACCCGCATCGGCTACGCCGCGCCCCTGAGCACCGCGGCCGACTTCCGCGACGTGACGCCGATCGTGCTCCACCGCGCCCTGCGGGCGGCCCGCGTCCGGGTCCACGAGCCGTGCCAGCGCGTGGAGTTGGAGGTCCCGCCCGCCACATCGGGCGCCGTGACCGGGCTGCTCGCCGCGCTGGGCGCGGACATCGGCGCATCGTTCGAACGTGGTGGCTCATGGGTGCTCATGGCCGACCTGCCGGTCCGCGTCTCCCAGGAGTTGACGGCGGCCCTGCCCGGACTCACCCATGGCGAGGGCGCGTTGTGGTCGCACCCCGCCCCCACCCGCCCGGTCAGGGGCACACCGCCGCGCCGCGAACGGTTCGACGGCAATCCGCTGAACATGGACGAGTATCTGCGGTTTCTCGCGGATCGGAGTCTGGCCGCGTCGCGGGGGGTGGGTGGGGGGTGAGCGGGTGCCCTGCGGGCGGCTTCGCGCGCGGCTACGGGCTGGATGTCCTCCCGTTCGCCGTCTGCCGGTTGGTCGGTTTCGTTGGGGTGCGGGTCAGGGCTGGCACCTACGGGGGGAGGGGTGTCGGGTGTGCGGCCGTCCCGGTAACCGGTCGGTTTCGTCGCTGGCCGGGATCGTTGGCCGAACGGGCGCGGCCGCGTCGGTAGTTGGCGGCCGTCTTCCCGGGGGTCGGTTGCGGTGGCGCGCACCCTTCGGGCCTGCCCTGGCCGCCGCTCTCGTCGTCATCCGCACGCACGTTGAGCTCAGGTAGCGGGCCGGTCCGGGGCGGGGGCGCGTTTCGTTCAGCGGGCCCGTTGGACTTTATGTCCCGCTTACGCGGGGTCGGGGTCTCTTCTGAAACGGGGCACGTTCTGTTCAACACAAAGCGTGCCCCGTGCTCGACGGGCGCCAGGGGCTGTTTCGCGGGTGTGTCCTCGGGTAAGGTCCCCGTATCATGGGAGCGCTCCCAACCCCGGAACCATCCCCCACTCCCTTCCGGAAGACGGAGACCGCACAATGTACGCAGAGACCCCCACACGCCGCTGGACGCTGCGGGTGATCACGCCGGTGATGGCCGCGATCGTCGGCCTGCTGACCCTGTTCATGAGCCCCTGGAGCGACTCGGCCAGCGCCCATGGCTCGATCGTGGAGCCCGCCTCCAGGAGCTACGGCTGCTGGGACCGCTGGGGCGGCGACCACATGAACCCGGACATGGCGGAGGAAGACCCCATGTGCTGGCAGGCGTTCCAGGCCAACCCGAACACCATGTGGAACTGGATGAGCCTGTTCCGGGAGAACCTCGCGGGCAACTTCCAGGGCTCGATCCCCAACGGCAAGCTGTGCAGCGCCGGTGATGCCCAGGGCGGCCTGGCCACCTCGCTCGACAACCCCGGCGAGTGGACCACGACGGACGTCGGCAGCGACTTCAGCGTCCACCTGTACGACACGGCCAGCCACGGCGCGGACTACTTCCAGGTCTATGTCACCAGGCAGGGCTTCGACCCCACCACCGACGCCCTGGGCTGGGACGACCTCGAGCTGGTCGAGGAGACCGGGAGCTACCCGCCCGCGCAGGACATCACGTTCGACGTCAGCGCCCCGGGTCGCTCGGGCCACCACATCGTCTACACGATCTGGCAGGCGTCGCACCTGGACCAGACGTACTTCATCTGTAGCGACGTCAACTTCGGCTGAATGACCGGCCGTTGAGCCGTAAGGGGCCCCGGTGGTCGTGTCGCCCGCCGGGGCCCCACCAATGAGCCGTTGGACCAGGCCCGGGCGCAGAGCACGAGGCGGTAGCCGGACACGCGCCCGCCGCCGTGTTCGCCGCATGCCGATGACGTGGAGCGCCGCACGCCAAAGTGGGCGGACCGCCACGGCCTCTTCCCCGACGCCGCGCACCGTGAGCGGGTCGAGCGGACGCGTTACGGATGGCTCGCGGCCCGCTACCGCACCGTCCACCTCTCGACGAACGCCGACTCCCGCGGCGTGCTGCGGCCCCGCGGATGAGCGAGGGCGCCCGTCGTCGGCGTCATCTCTCCTGCGACCACCCGCCTCCGCCCGTTCCGCCGCCGCCTCCGCCCGCGCCGCCGGTGGACGAACCACCCGAGCTGTCGCCGTCGGCCGCCGACGCCCCGCAGGCCGCCAGCACACAGGCCGCGACCACGGCCATCAGCTCGTTCCAAGGCCGCATCCGCCGCATAGCGCCTCCTCTTTGACGTGTCCATTCCTAACGCGCGCCAGCATGCCAGGTGCGTGCCCCGCGGCCGAGGGGCACGCACGGAATCAAGTCACCGGAGTCGTCGCCGAGTTGAGAGGGGCCCGTCCCTCACGGTGAACGGCGTTCCGCCGATGGTCGGTTGGCCGCGGCGTTGCGACGCCGGGACGCGGTGGGGGGCGCGCCCCGGGGCGGCCGGGCGGGTTCCGGGGCGGAGGTGGGCGGTGCGCGGGGTGGCGGGTGACGGCCGCGCGGCTGACCGATGACGCCAACAGCGAACCTCAGGTGCCCCGGACGCCGACGCGTCAGCGGGTACGGGACCCAAAAGAGGTGGAGTTCTTCACTCGATCGCTTCGAAGATGTCGCTGTCAGTCTCGCGCTGCCATTGCGGAAGTGCTTCCCAGTCTGCGACGTAGCTTGGCTTTGGTGTCTCGAAGTGCTTGTGAATCTGCGCGATCCAACAGATTGCCACAAACCTTCCCTTTTGCTCCCGGGTCAGTTCCGCTGTCTTCCCAGCACTGATTTCCGCGAACTGCCGAACCTGCCGGTATACTGCGGCGGCGGCTTCCCTCTCCCATTCTGGCGTGTCTTCCCATGGCGCGATATAACCAGGCTTTGGGTCGCCAGGGAAATGCTTCTTCACTCCGGCGATCCACGCTTCCCTAAAGATGCGGCCACCTACCTCTTCAGTCATGTGACTTTCCTTTCAAACGTTGCGATTTCTTCACTCAACTGAGAAATGCGCAGATCAGCCAATAGCGGGGTCAACCGCATCCGGATTGATTGCAGCCTCCGCCCGACGTAACCCGACTTCGTTTGCCGGGACAGCTCAATCACCGCGCGCGCGTTCTCAAGGATCATGTCCACATCTCGCTGCTGGATTCCCAGGGTGGCGAGATCAGCGAGCACGCCGACTCTTCGGCGGGCGGACAGAGGCTGTTTCAATGCGTCAGTGAGCGCTGCTTCTGCAAGGTCTGCCCGATCCAGTGCGACGAAGCAAGTGCCGCGTTCCTCGGCCAGTCTGGAACCGTCGAAGCGCAACCAGCCTCCGTTATGCACCGCACCGGAGAGAGCGCGTACTTCACCGGCTTTGTCCAGGGCACGACGGCACGCATCATAGTTGCCCAGCTTTGCAAATGCTTCGGCCTGTACTGCCGAGACCCAATAGCGCGTGGAAAGCTGCCCATCGCCGCGCTGAGCAACATGTGCGGCAGATTCAAGCAGCGGGACAGTGGCACTGTATTCCCTGTCGTACAGCCCGATGAACGCCTGCCGCGTGAGGGCACACGCCCACAGATCGTATTCGCGAGCCTCCTTGCTCGCGCTCGCAGCCAATGTGTAACTATGGGCAGCCTCAGAGTATCTGTCGCTGTCGAAGTGGATCTCCCCCGCGAGCTGGAACAGGTTCCCGGCGGCGGAGCAAAGCTTCCTGTATTCCCGACCGCTGGTCGCCCTTTTCATGCTGCCAGTGAGTTCGGCCAATTGATTCCGCACCACCGGGTAGACAGCATGTTTCGCCGTGGAGAGCCCGAAGGCTTGCCAGAGATGAGAATTCATGCGCTGGTAGGAGTCGATAGCGTCCACACGCTCGACGAGGTCCGGTGAGGTCAATTGGGGCGCGGCGACAGCAACGTTCGCCATGCTCATGAGCCGCATGAAGTCACGCCGAATCATTTCGTCCAGCTCGCCTGTATCCAGATCGCATTTTCCTGATAGCGAAGTTTCAGTGAAACCGTCACGCCGGAATTCCTCCCAAGATCGCGCCGGGACGTCGAGCATGTCGCCGGGGATTCCGAATCCGTCGCAGATTCGTTCGATGACTCCTTGTCCGCGTACGCCTCGGGCGCCTCGGATGATGTCGCCGACGCGTGAGCTGGTCATCTTGCCGATGGCGGCGGCCATGTCCGCATAGCTGGAGCCCGTCCGCCGATTCACGAGCCGGAAGATCTCACCGAAGTTGCGGGTGGCACACGCCCGTTGCATCGCTTCGCTGTGCAACAACGCGTCGGGAATCGTCAGCGGGTAGCCGGTTCGTGCGGTCTCGCGGTCGTCCATGGCTCCACCTAGGAGGTTCGGCGGTGATCGGCCCCAAGGGTAGTCATATATCTCGGCGGGGTGCCCCAAACGCCCTTGCGGGGTGCCCCGTTCGCGGTGTTCCCACCCGCCTGCCCTGACCAAGCTCGTAGGGCGTGCGTATGCCGCACCCCCGCCACCGTGGGACCGGTCCGGGGGCTTGGATCACCTGAAAGGACGTCAGTCATGATCAAGACTAACGGTGATTGTTGCTCCGCGGAGGGGGAGGGATGATTCGCCGCGACGTTTCTCGGTATCCCCGGCCCGGCGATGTGGAAACGCTGGTGGCAGCACGGGACTTGCATGGCCGGGAGTGTGAGGGCTGCCGGGGCGGGGCGCGCTGCGCGATAGGGGAGCGTCTGGCGTCCGCCGTGGAGGTGGCCACCGCCGACGAGCCCGCCACTGCCGAATCCGCGTGAGCGGATCTGGTGTCCGCACTGCTTCGGCTTCTTCGGCTGCGCGACGTGCGACGGCTCATGGAAGGTCCCGTGCCCGGAACATGCGGGCGGGGCTCGATCAGAGCCCGGCGAGCGCGCCAACACTCCCGGGCAAGGCCAGCAGGTCTTGGGACTGCTGACGTGCGAAACCCTACCGTCGCGCCGTCGCGTGGCTCTCGTCACTGATCGGGCCGTCAAACGTGCGCCATGGCCGCCGCGTGCTCGGGTGACGGCCGGTGAAGGATGTTGGGGCACACTGCGGAGAGCGTGGGGAGAAGGAGGCGGTGGGGGCGGTGGGTTCGAGGGTGGGGCAGGCGCGGGTGGCCGCGGGGACGGGGATGGTGCTCGTGCTGGTCTCCGCCGCGCTGTTCGTCGTCGTGTCGGCGGCGTTGGCGGACAAGCGCGCGTACGAGGGCGCGTCCGCCTGCCGGGGCGACGTGGCCTCGGACGCGTGCACGACGACGGCCACGGGGACCGTTCGGGACACCGAGCACGACCCGCACGGCAGGGGCGTGCGCCACTGGTTGCACCTCGCCGAACAGGGCAGCGTCCGCATGATCGGCGCCGAGCCGGTGTTGAACGCCGTGCGCCCGGGTGACGAGGTCGCGCTGACGTACTGGCGGGGTGAGATCCGCCGCGTGGGGTTCGGCGACGCCGAGCAGGAGACGTGGGCGTCGCCGGTGGACGACTGGCGGCGGCCGCTCGCGTTCGGTCTCATCCTGCTGCCCCTCGGGCTCGCCGCGCTGGGGCTCGGCCGGTGGCGGCGCCACCGCTGGCTCGTGATCGCGGGGGTCCTGACGGGCGCCGTCGTCAGCAGCGTCGGCTTCGTGGCGGGCATGGAGGCGAGCGATGTGCCGAACGCGTTGCTGGTCACGGCCGCCTCCGCGCCGCCAGCCGCTGTCCTGGGCGCCGCGTACGCGTGGTGGTGGGGGCGGCGCATGAAGGCCGCGGCGGACGTCAGCGGGATCGTCGCGGTGCCGCCCGAGGGGAAACGCTGTGTGCGCGCGACCGTGCGCGGGGACGTCCCCTACAGCGTGGACGGCTTCGACACGCTGGTGGTCGGCGACGGGCGTCCGGCGGCAACTCCCGATCCGGAAGGGCGCGTTGCCCGCAGAGCGCTGCCGGAGACGCTGACGGTGCTGCGCGTGAGGGCGTTCGAGCCCGACGATCCCGAGGGGTGGATGCGCGCCTACCGCCATGACGGCGTGGTCATCGAGTGCCGCGACGGCGACCGGCCGGTCCTCGTCGCCACGCGGCGGCGCGACGCCCCGCTCGTCCTCGGGGCGCTGAAGGAGGCGCCGATGTCCACCACCTCTCGGTAGGTTGAACGAATGCGCATCACCGTGGATCGGGGCAGCGTTGCCATGGGGGACGACGCCCGTCCCCATGACGAGACGTTCGACGTGCCGCCCGAGACGCCGCTCGCCGAGGTGGTCGCGGGCCTGCTGGCGCGGCACTTCCTCGCGTCGATCGCGGGCGGGATGGCCACCTGGATCCTCGAGTCCGACCGCCCCTTGGGCGTCGTGGCGCAGCAGTGGGACGGGCCGCGCTTCCTCGTCGACGCGTCGCGGCCGATCGCGTCGTTCGCGGCGGAGGGCGGGGGCGTCTCGCTCATGTTCCGGTACTGGAAGCAGCACGATCCCGACCATGTCTACGGGGAGTTGGCCGCGGGCCGCCGCCCCGCCCGTTGAACGGCCCGTTGCACAAGGGACGCCGCCCCGGCGTCAACCTTCCTATGAGAGCCGCCACTTGGGGGTGCGCTCGCCGCGATGCCGCGTTCGATCCGACGAGTTGGCGACCGGTCGACCACCAGGCGCTGAACAGTGGGGTGCTGTTCCTCACCCGGGGCACGGCGGCACAGTAACCTCTCAGCGACGCAGGTCTACGGCATGAGGTGACGGGGGTGCCTTCGGTGGGGGATCTTGAGGCCGGGGATCCGAGACGCGTGGGGCGATACCGCATCGTCTCGCGCCTCGGGTCGGGCGGGATGGGCCGGGTGTATCTGGGGCGCTCCCCCAGCGGGCGCGGCGTCGCCGTGAAGGTGGTGCGGCCCGAGCTGGCGGACGACGCCGACTTCAGGCGGCGCTTCGCGCGCGAGGTGTCGGCGGCCCGGCGCGTGACCGGGTTCTTCACGGCGGCCGTGGTCGACGCCGACCCCGACGGGTCGCCGCCCTGGCTGGCCACGGCCTTTGTGCCGGGACGCTCGCTCGAGGAAGCGATCCGCGCGGACGGCCCCTGGGGTGAACGCCCCGTGCTGGCGCTGGCGGCCGGGCTGGCCGAGGCGTTGGAGGCGATCCACGGGGCGGGCGTCATCCACCGCGACCTCAAGCCGTCCAATGTGCTGCTCGCCGATGACGGCCCGCGCGTCATCGACTTCGGGATCTCGGTCGCGGCCGAGGCGAGCGCGCTCACCAGGACCGGGATGATGGTGGGAACGCCCGGCTTCATGTCGCCCGAGCAGCTGACGGGCAAGCCGGTGGGCCCGGCGAGCGACGTGTTCTCGCTGGGCGCGGTCCTCGGCTACACGGCCACCGGCGCGAGCCCGTTCGGCACCGGCTCGGCCCACGCGCTCAACTTCCGTGCGGTGTACGAGGAGCCCGAGCTGGGCGAACTCCCGCCGGGGCTCGCGGTGATACGCCGCTGCCTGGCGAAGGATCCGGGTCAACGGCCCTCCGTTGACGCGCTGTTGGAGGAGCTGGCGGCGGCCATCGGCGACGTTGACGCGGAGGGTGACGAACGCACCGCCGTGCTGCGGGTGGTGCGGGGCGGCGTGCCGCCCGCCACCGCGGGACACGACCACGGCGCCGCCGCGGCGCGGGCCGAGCAGCAGCGCCTCCTCGCCACCGCGCTGCGGGCCCTCCTTCTGCGCCGGGCCGCCGTTCAGGAGCAACGCCGTGTCGCCGCCGCCGAGTTGCGGTCCTTGGCGGTGCGCAGGGCCGCCGCGGCGGCGAGGACGGCCGACGCGGCACCGGCGCCCGCGTCCGTTTCCGCGCGGCCGCACCCGCAGCCGCAACCGCAACGGCCGCCGACGCCGCCCCAACGCCCCACCCGCCGCGGCGCGTTGCGTACCCTCCTCGGTGCCGCCTCCGTCGTCGCGATCGGCGGCGGTGGCGCCCTCGCGTGGCGGGCCTTCGCGCCCGAGGACGGTGGGGAGGCGCGGGCGGCGGGGTGGGACATCGCGCCCGGTGGGGCGCTCTCCCCGCCCGCCGTCGCGGGCGAGACGGTGTACTTCGGCGACGCGGGCGGGTTCATCCGCGCCGTCAACGCCGCGACGGGCGAGGAGCGTTGGACGTTCCCGACCGGGGGCGGTGTCGTGGAGCCGGTCGTCGCGGGCGGGGTCGTGCTGGTGACCGGCGGGAACGGGACCCTGTACGCCATCGAGGCGGTGTCCGGCGTCGAGCGGTGGTCGTTCGACCTCGGCAACGACGCGGCGCCCGCCCTGGTGGCCGAGGGCGACGCCTATGTGAGCGTACTCGACTCCGGCGTGTTCGCCATCGGCATGGAGTCGTCCAGGAAGCACTGGACCGTGACCGCGAGCGGCGCGCTGGCCCCGACCGCGGCCGAGGGGCTGATCCATGTGCCCACGTCCGAGGGCCTGTTGGCGCTCTACCCGGCCACCGGCGAGCGCCGCTGGACCTTCGGCTCCGCCGCGGCGGCCACGCCCGCGGCGTCCACCGGGGGCGTGGTGTGTTACGCGACGGTGGCGCCCGACCCGTTCCTGCACGCGGTCGACGCGTCCACGGGCGAGGAGCGGTGGTCGTTGCGCCTCGACGGGGAAACGGCGATCTCCGCGCCCGTCGCGGTGGACGGGGCGGTATACGTCGGCGGGAGCGACGCGCCGCTGCGCGCGCTCGACGCCGCGACCGGCGATGTGCGCTGGGAGCACTCCCCCGGCGCCGCGGCGCCGCCCGCCGCCGTGGACGGCACGGTCCTGGTGCCCGACACCGAGGGCCACCTGCGGGCCCTCGACGCCGACGACGGCGGGCCGCTGTGGTCGTTCATGGGCGGGGACGCGCCCCTGAGCCGCCCGGCGACCGGCGCGGCCATGGCCTATGTGACCAGCGAGGACGGACACGTGTACGGCGTGCCCCTGGCCTGAGGGGCGGCCGATCACCGCCGGGAGGGCGATGTGGGTCAGGCCGCGGGGTGGCGGTCGAGGATCAGGTGGGGGTATCCGGCGTGGATGCGGTCGCCGAGGTCGGCGTCGAGGGTGGAGACGAAGGCATCGAGGCGGGCCGTGGCGGCCTGGATGTTCTCGGCTTCGCCCTTGAACTCGCACTCGATGAACGTGCCGAGCCCGGCGACTTCGTCGAACGCCACGGCGATGTCGCCGTCGGCGGTGATCCATTCCTCGCGCACCTTGTCGACGACGGCGATCTGTGTGCAGTCGAGCGCGGCCAGGAGGCGGGTGATCGCCTCGGGGTCGGAGACGGTGGACTCGTACT
>NZ_RBDY01000042.1 GCF_003626575.1 Streptomyces radicis
CGCCGCACCCATCCCTCGAGTGCGGCCCGTTCCTCGTCCGACAGTGTCAACTCGGCCTTGGGCCGCCCCGTCCGTGCCATAGAGCAAGCCTATACATCTGAACAGAATTCCTGACTCGGGACACTAGTGCGGGGCGGCGACCTGGAAGCGGCGCGGCGGCTGCTGCCCGTCGAACGGCCCTACCCGGGAGGCGCGGCGCTGACCGCCCACCTCGGCGGCTCGTAGCGGCGCGTCCTCACAGCAGCGTCAGCTGGGTGCCCAGGGGCTCGGGCGCGGGCTCGGGCTCCGGGTCGCCGTCGTCCTCGTCGGCCCGCGGCGGCCTGCGGTGCGTGCCCGGCCTGACCGGGCCCATGCCGTACTCGGCGGCCAGCTCGTGCACCTGGCCCGTGATCCGCCGCTGGTACCACGTGGGGGCGTACGCGCCTCCCGCGTACAACACCTGGTACCGGCGCACCAGATCGGGGTGGTGGTGCGCGAGCCAGGCCATGAACCACTCGCGCGCCCCGGGGCGCAGATGCAGCGCGAGCGGGGTCACGGACTCGGCGCCCGCCGCGGCGATCGCGCGGACCGTCTCCCGCAACTGCGCCGGGGAGTCGGTGAGATAGGGGATGACAGGCGCCATCAGCACCCCGCACGGGATGCCGTGCCCGCGCAGGGCGCGGACCACGTCGAGGCGCCGCTCGGGCGCCGGGGTGCCGGGCTCGACGGTGCGCCACACGGCGCGGTCCACCGAGCCGACCGAGACGGAGACGCCCACGTCGGTGACCGCCGCGGCCTGGCGGATCAGCTCGAGGTCGCGCAGGATCAGCGTGCCCTTGGTGAGGATCGAGAACGGGTTCGCGTGGTCGCGCAGGGCGGCGATGATGCCGGGCATGAGGCGGTAGCGGCCCTCGGCGCGCTGGTAGCAGTCGACGTTGGTGCCCATGGCGATGTGCTCGCCGCGCCAGCGCGTGGCGCGGAGCTCGCGGCGGAGCAGCTCGGGCGCGTTGACCTTCACGACGATCTGGGTGTCGAACCCGATGCCCGTGTCGAGGTCCAGATAGCTGTGCGTCTTGCGGGCGAAGCAGTACACGCAGGCGTGGCTGCACCCGCGGTAGGGGTTGACGGTCCAGGTGAACGGCATCCGGGAGGCGCCGGGGACTCGGTTCACCAGGGAGCGGGCCCGCACCTCGTGGAAGGTGATCCCGCGGAATTCGGGGGTGTCGAACGTCCGGGTCACGACGTCCGTGCCGAAGAGGGCGGGGGCGGTGGCCGGTGATCCCTCGCTCAGCTGGTTCCAGCGCATGGGCATCTCCTCGCTGCTGTCGTACCCGAATAGAACACATGTTCGCAGCGAGGCTGTCAACCCGGATCCCGCCGCCCCGGTGGCCCGCGCCCCCGCGCGGCACTGACAGACTGGGCCGCCACGTTCCTCAACAGGCAGGAGAACAAGGCATGGCGCTGGTCGAGGTCGTAGCGCGGCGGGACATCAAGGCCGAGCCGGACGACGTGCTCGACGCGATCGCGGACTACAAGGAGGTGCACCCGAAGCTGCTGCCCGAGCAGTTCACGGATTACGAGGTCCGCGAGGGGGGCGACGGCGAGGGCACGGTGCTGTACCTCAAGCTCCAGGCGACCTCCCGCCGGGTGCGGGAGTGCCTGCTCGACGTCACCGAGCCACGGGACGACACGCTGGTGGAGACCGACCGCAACTCCACGCTCGTCACCACCTGGACCGTGGTGCCCGTCGCCGAGGGCGGCACCGGGCAGGCGCGCGTGACCATCCAGACCACCTGGGAGGGCGCCGGGGGCGTGGGCGGCTTCTTCGAACGCCTCTTCGCGCCCCGCGCGCTCAAGGCCATCTACGACCAGGTCCTGGCCAACCTCGCCACCGAGACGGAGAAGTAGCCCCACACCCGGCTCCCCCTCAGGGGCTCCGATCGCGACGTACACCGTGCCCGGCGCCGAAGGCGCCGGGCTCCTGTGCGTCCTGGCTCCTGTGCGTCCTGACCCCGTGGGGGAGTCGGAGCGCGCCGGGGAGCGCGACGGCCGACGCGCGCCGCCCATCGGGCCAACGCGCCCGGGGCGTGGAAGCGCCCCCCGGCGCGCGGTCACGCGGTCACGCGGGCGCCCTCGGGTTCGCCTGCGACGGGGGCCCATGGGCGCGTACCGTGGAGGGGCTCCAGGCCCGGAAGGAGAGACGGTGGCATCCCATCCCGCCCACCAGGAACCCGTGCGTCAACGGCCTGAGGACCCCGAGGCGTTACCCCCGACCACCGCCTCGGGCCGCGTCCCGCTCGCCGTCATCGTCGTCGACGGCGCGGGCCTGGTCTCGCACTGGAGCATCGGCGCCCGCCGCCTCTTCGGGCTGGCCGCCGACGAGGCGGTGGGCCGCCCGGCCACCGAGATCATGCCCGTCTCCGGCGTCATCGACCGCGCCGCCGAGCTCGCGGAGGCGGGCGCCGAGCCGCCCGACCCGAAGGACCCCACCACCGCAGCGCTCGGCCGCCTCGACCCCGAGGCGCGGGTCGACGTGCTGTTCGGCGCGGACACCGCCGAGCTGACCCAGCCGACCTCGGGCCGCTTCTGGACCCGCCACCCCGAGCGCGACCGCTGCCCGAGCGACGTCCTGTGGTGGGTGTACCCCCTGCGCGGCCCCGGCGGCGCCCGCGTCCTGGTGCTCGCCGCCGACGGCAGCGGGCTGCGGCCCGACGCCGACGACGAGCCGGGCGAGCGCGTCGCGGCCGCGTTCGCCGCCCACACCGACTTCGCCGAGGCCGCCGAGCTGGCCAAGCGGCTCCCCGAGATCCTGCCCCGGATGAGCCCGGCGGAGGGCGGCCGCATCGCGGCCCAGGTCCTCCGACTCGGCTACCCGGTCCTGGAGTTCAGCCGGAGCACACGCGTTCCCGTCACCCCCGACTGGGGCGTGCCCCGGCGCGTGACCCGGCGTGCGCGGCTGCTGCGCGCCGCCGAGGAGGCCAGGGCCGCCGCGGACGACGAGGCGGTCGCCGCGGCCGAGGCCGAGCTGCTCTCCGACCTCGAGCACGCCGCCGCGCGTGAGCGCCTCGAGTTCCTCAACGAGGTCAGCGCCCGCATCGGCTCCTCCCTCGACCTGCATCGCACCCTCACCGAGATCAGCCGCGCCGTGGTGCCTCGGTTCGGCGACGCAGTGGGCACCTATCTGCGCGAAGAGGTCGTCGCGGGCGAGCGGTTCGCCGACGGGCCGCCCTTCGCCTCGACCCTCTGGCACCGCGTCACGATCGAGCACGACGACGAGCCGGGCCGCTGGGACGACGTCGTGCCCGTGGGGGAGTCGACGACGCTGCCCGTTCAGACGCCGTTCTTCCGCTGCATGGTCACCGGCGAGCCGATCCTGGTGCCGCGCGTCACCCAGGAGATGGGCGACGCCATCGCCTCCCGCTTCGAGAAGCGCGACCTGCGCCCCCTCCTCACCCACCGCTCGATGCTGGTGCTGCCGCTCACGGCGCGCCGGGTGGTGCTCGGCTTCATGGTCCTGCTGCGGCACGCCGACCGCGACGCGTTCGACGACATGGACCGCTCCACCGGCGCGCAGCTGGCCGCGCGCGCCGGGCTGGTGCTCGACAACGCCCGGCTGTACACGCTCCAGGAGTCGCTGGCCGACACGCTCCAGGACAGCGTGCCGCCCCGCGTCACGCGCAGGATGGCGGGCTGCGAGACCGCGACCCGCTATCTGCCGGGCACCCGGCTCGGCCGGGTCGGCGGCGACTGGTTCGACACCATCAGGCTGCCGGGCTGCCGCACCGCGCTGGTCGTCGGCGACGTGATGGGCCACGGGATCCACTCCGCCGCGATGATGGGCCAGCTGCGCACCGCCGTGCGCACCATGGCCGCGCTCGGCACCGAGCCCGTCCATGTGCTGCGCGGCCTCGACGACCTCGCCCAGCGGCTCGGCGACCACTACCTCGCCACATGCCTCTACGCCGTCTACGACCCGGTCGGATCCGAGCTCCAGCTGACCAACGCCGGTCACGTTCCGCCCGTTCTCGTGCGCGCCGCCGATGGCCGGGGCGAGCTGCTCGACCTGCCGACCGGCGCGCCCATCGGCGTCGGGCGCGTGGCGTTCGGGACCGTCACCGTGCCCGTCGCGCCGGGCGACCGCCTGGTGATGTGCACCGACGGCCTGGTCGAGGTCAGGGGCC
Source organism: Streptomyces radicis (assembly GCF_003626575.1). GTDB lineage: Bacteria > Actinomycetota > Actinomycetes > Streptomycetales > Streptomycetaceae > Streptomyces > Streptomyces radicis. Next base: position 4,161 of record NZ_RBDY01000042.1, read on the forward strand.
GGGACATCGGCGTCGGCCTCGCCGCGCTGTGCGAGTCCGCCGCCCACCCGGCCGCCTCGATGGACGACGCGTGCGACACGATCATCCGCGCGCTCGCCGCCGCGACCGCGCCCGCCGAGCGCAAGGACGACGTGGCGCTGCTCATGGCGCGGCTCGGCGGGATGCCGCGGGGCGACGTGGCCACCTGGCACTTCGACGCCGAGCCCGCCCAGGTCACGCGCGCCCGCCGCCTGGTCGTCGAGCGGCTGGCGAGCTGGGGCCTCGGCCACCTCGCGGACACCACGGAGCTGCTGGTCAGCGAGGTGCTGACGAACGCCGTGCGGCACGCGGCCCGCGGCCCTGTCCGGGTGCGCCTGGTGCGGGCCGACGCGCTGCTGTGCGAGGTCACCGACCACGGTCCCGAGCTCCCGGTGCTGCGCGACGCCGCGCCCGACGACGAGGCGGGGCGCGGCCTCGCCGTCGTCAGCCGGCTGGCCAGGGCGTGGGGCACGAGCCGCGCGGGCCGGGGCAAGACCGTCTGGTTCGAGCAGTCCGTCGGCCCCGCCGCACCCGAGCCCGCCCCCGGGAGTCGCCGTTGATCTGGCTGGTGGTCAGGCCCGCCGGGTAACGTGACGCTCCATGACCAGGATCCTGATCTCGGCCGACATGGAAGGGGCCACCGGCGTCACCTGGCCCGCCGACTGCCTGCCGGGCACTCCCGAGTGGCAGCGCTGCCGCCCGATGTTCACGTCCGACGTCAACGCCGCGATCGTCGGCTTCCTCGACGGCGGCGCCGACTCCGTCCTGGTCAACGAGGCGCACATGACCATGCGGAACCTCCTGCTCGAACAGCTCGACGACCGCGCCGAGATGCTGACGGGCCGCCACAAGGCGCTGAGCATGGTCGAGGGCGTCCAGCGCGGCGACGTGGACGGCATCGCGTTCGTCGGCTACCACACGGGCGCGGGCGACGAGGGCGTGCTGGCCCACACCTACCTCGGGAACTCACTGACCGGCGTCTTCGTCGACGGCGTCCGCGCGAGCGAGGGCCTGCTCAACTCCCTGGTCGCCGCCGAGTACGGCACCCCGGTCGTCCTGGTCACCGGCGACGACCGCGCGTGCGCCGACGCCCGCGGGTACGCGCCGCACGCGCGCACGGTCGCCGTCAAGGACTATGTGTCGCGTTACGCCGCCGTCTGCCGCACCCCCGCGCGCACGGCCGGTGACATCCGCGCCGCCGCGGCCGAGGCCGTCGCCCTCGCGGTGCGCCACGAGCCGGCGGGGCCCAGGCCGCGTACCGTCGAGATCGAGTTCGACGCCGAGCACCTGGCGGGCGCCGCCACGGTCGTCCCAGGGGTGGAGCAGACCGGGCCGCGCCGGGTGGCGTACACCGCGCCCGACATGTACGAGGGAATCCGCTGCTTCAAGGCGGTCACGACACTGGTATCCGCGGCGGTGGAGGAATGGTATGGCTGAGGCGAACGCCCCCCACATCGACGACTCGGCGCTCGAGGAGGCGGTCCGCTTCACGTCGGACCTGATCCGCCTCGACACCACCAACCGCGGCGGCGGCGACGGGGTCGAGCGCCCGGCGGCCGAGTATGTGGCGGCCCTCCTCGCCGAGGTCGGCATCGAGCCCCTGCTGCTCGAGAAGGCGCCGCGGCGCACCAACGTCGTCGCGCGCGTCCAGGGGACCGACCCCGCCGCCCCCGCGCTGCTGGTGCACGGGCACCTCGACGTCGTGCCCGCCGACCCGGCCGAGTGGGCGGTCCACCCGTTCTCCGGCGAGATCCGCGACGGCGTGGTCTGGGGCAGGGGCGCGGTGGACATGAAGGACTCCGACGCCATGGTGCTCGCCGTGGTCCGCGCGTGGGCCAGGGCCGGGGTGCGGCCGCGGCGCGACATCGTGCTGGCGTTCACCGCGGACGAGGAGGACACCGCGCAGTTCGGCTCGGGCTTCCTGGTGGCCAGCCGCCCCGAGCTGTTCGACGGCTGCACCGAGGCCATCGGCGAATCGGGCGCGTTCACCTTCCACCCGGGCGACGGGCGCCGCATCTACCCGCTGGCCGCGGGGGAGCGCGGCACCGCGTGGCTGCGGCTGACCGCCCGCGGGCGGGCCGGGCACGGGTCCAAGATCAACCACGCCAACGCCGTCACCCGCGTCGCCGCCGCCGTCACCCGCATCGGCGAGCACACGTGGCCCGTCCGGCTCAGCCCCACCGTCCGCGCCGCGCTCACCGAGCTCGCCGCGGTCTACGACGTGCCGCTGCCCGACCTGGACACCGCGGAGCCCGCGCGCCTCGCCGACGCGGTCGACGGCCTGCTCGCGCGCCTCGGCCCGGCCGCCGCGCTCGTCGCCCCCACCGTCAGGAACAGCGCCAACCCCACGATGCTGTCCGCCGGTTACAAGGTGAACGTCATCCCCGGCAGCGCCACCGCGCAGGTGGACGGGCGGGTGCTGCCGGGCGGCGAGGAGGAGTTCGCCGCGACCCTCGACCGGCTGACCGGGCCCGAGGTGGACTGGGAGCACGTCCACCATGAGATCCCGCTCCAGGCGCCGGTGGACGCGCCGGCGTACGCCGTCATGCGGGACGCGCTGCTGCACTTCGACCCCGGCGCGCACATCATCCCCTACTGCATGTCGGGCGGCACGGACGCCAAGCAGTTCTCGCGCCTCGGCGTCGTCGGCTACGGCTTCATGCCGCTGCGGCTGCCCGAGGGCTTCGACTACCAGGCGATGTTCCACGGCGTGGACGAACGCGTCCCCGTCGACGCCCTCCACTTCGGCACCCGCGTTCTCGACCGCGCCCTGCGCGCCCTGTGACGCCCCGCACCGCTCGTCCCCACGCAACGGGAGGCCCCGTGCACCAAGCCCCGTACGGCAGTTGGCCCTCGCCCATCGACGCCGCGCTGGTCGCCACGCGCTCGGGCGCCCCCGAGTACCTCGGCGCGATCGGCGACGAGCTGTGGTGGACCGCGCCCAGGCCCGAGGAGGGCGGGCGGCGCGCGCTGATGCGGCTCGCGCCCGACGCGGGGGGCGCCGTCTCGGTGCTGCCCGCGCCGTGGAACGTCCGCAGCCGCGTCCACGAGTACGGTGGCCAGCCCTGGGCGGGGCTCGCGCGGAACGGCGGCGGCCCGTTGATCGTGTTCGCCGACTTCGCCGACCAGCGGCTCCACGCCGTCGAGCCCGACACCGCCGAGGGTCCTGGCGCGGCCCAGCCGCGCCCGTTGACGCCGCTCTCCGCGGTGGGCGGCGGCCTGCGCTGGTGCGACCCGGTGATCAGGGGCGGCGACGTGTGGTGCGTGCTCGAGGAGTTCACCGGGGAGCGGCCGGGCGAGCTGCGGCGGCTGCTTGCCGCGGTGCCGCTCGACGGCACGGCGGCGGATGACCGCTCCGCGGTCACCGAGCTGACCGACGACCGGCACCGCTTCGTCACCGGGCCTCGGATCTCCCCCGACGGCACGCGCGCTGCGTGGCTCGCCTGGGACCACCCGCGGATGCCGTGGGACGGCACCGAGCTGATGATCGCCGGGATCACCTCGGGCCCCGGCGGGCGCCATGAGCTCACCGGGGCGCGCACCCTGATCGGCGGCCCCGGCGAGTCCGTGGCGCAGGTCGAGTGGGCGCCCGACGGCACGCTCCTGGCCGTCACCGACCGCACCGGCTGGTGGAACCTCCACCGGGTGGACCCCGACACGGGCGACGCCGTCGGCCTGTGCCCGCGCGACGAGGAGTTCGCCGACGCCCTGTGGCGCGTCGGTTCGCGCTGGTTCGCGCCCCTCGACGACGGCAGGGTCGCCGTGCTGCACGGCCGTGGCGCGCGGCGTCTTGGCGTTCTCGACCCGGCCACCGGGGAGTTGGCGGACGCGGCAGGCCCTTGGGCCGAGTGGTCGGGGCCGCTCGCGGTCCGCGGCACCCGGGTGGCGGCCATCGCCGGAGGCCCTGACCGCGGCCGGGAGATCGTCTGCCTCGACACCGTCACGGGCCGCTGCCGCACGGTGGCCGAGGAGCACAGGGACGCGGTGGACCCGGCCTACTACCCCGAGCCCGTCGCCCGCACCGTCGCCGGGCCAGGCGGGCGCGAGGTGCACGCGTATGTCTACCCGCCGCGCCATCCCGAGGTCACGGGCCCCGACGGCGCCGCGCCGCCCCTCGTGGTGCGCGCGCACGGCGGGCCCACGGGGCGCACGGCGATGCTGCTCGACCTGGAGATCGCCCACCTCACCTCGCGCGGCTTCGCCGTCGCCGACGTCGACTACGGCGGGTCCACCGGGTACGGCCGCGCCTATCGCGAGCGGCTCGCCGGGCAGTGGGGCGTGGTCGACGTCGAGGACTGCGCGGCCGTCGCCCGCGCCCTGGTCGCGGAGAACGCCGCCGACCCCGACCGGATCGCCATCAGCGGCGGCAGCGCGGGGGGCTGGACGGCCGCCGCCTCGCTGGCGTCGCCCGCCACGGCCGGGCTCTACGCGTGCGCCGCGCTCACCTACCCGGTCATCGACCTGGCCACGTGGGACGAGAACGGCACGCACGACTTCGAGGCGCGTTACCTGGACGGGCTGATCGGCCCGCGCGACGAGGCCGCCGACCTGTACAGGGAGCGTTCCCCCGCCGCGCGCGCCGACCGGATCTCCGTGCCGTTCGTGCTGCTCCAGGGCCTGGACGACCCGATCTGCCCGCCGGCCCAGGCGGAGGCGCTGCTCGCCGCGGTGGCCGGGCGCGGGGTGCCGCACGCGTATCTCACGTTCCCTGGCGAGGGCCATGGCTTCCGCCGGGCGGAGACCATCCGCCGGGCGATCGAGGCCGAGCTGGGTCTGTATCTGACCGTTTTCGGCATCGAACGTCCGGACGCGCCCGCCCTCGATCTGGCCCTTCGGCCGGTCGACGATCACTCGAATGGCGCAGGTGGCCGTCCCGGGTGACGATGGAGTCGGAGGATGAGACTGTCCGAACCGAGGAGGGATGACATGACCACTGCCGCGGACATCATGAGCCCCGGCGCCCAGTGGATCCCCGACACGGAGACGCTCGACCGTGCCGCGCAGCTCATGCGCGAGCACGACGTCGGCGCGCTGCCCGTCAGCGACGAGAACGAGCGGTTGTGCGGCATCGTCACCGACCGTGACATCGTCGTGCACTGCATCGCCGCGGGTCACGACCCCGCCCGGGTGACGGCGGGTGACCTGTGCCGTGGGACGCCCCGCTGGATCAGCAGCTCGGCCAGCGTCGAGGAGGTTCTCCAGGAGATGGAGATCCACCAGATCCGCCGGCTGCCCGTGATCGACGGCGACAAGCGCCTGGTCGGCATGATCAGCGAGGCCGACCTCGCCAGGTCGCTCACCGACGACCAGATCGGCGAGTTCGTCGAGCACGTCTACGCGTAAACGGCGCCCGCCCACCGCGCCTGCGCCGCATGCCGCCGGATCTCCGGCGGCATGCGGCATTCCCGTGCCGCTCGCATGCTGGTGCCATGCACTCTCACCACCACTCAGAGCGGCAGGGGACCACGCGGGAGACCGAGACCTTCTGGACCACGGGGCGCGTCGTCGTCGCGGTGATCGCGGGCCTCACCCTGTGGTTCGTCTTCGCGAACACGAGACAGACCCGGATCAGGCTCTGGATCCCCGAGGTGACGATGCCCCTGTGGCTGGCGTTGCTCTTCACGCTGATCATCGGAGCCCTGGCAGGACGGTATCTGCGCCACCGCAAATGAGTGCGGTCATGGGCCCTGTTGTTCCGTCAGGCCGCGCGGTGTTCCATGGGGCCTGACGCAGTCGTCCGGCGGGGGGAGACTCCATGGCACGCAGCGCCACGACCATCCGACGTTCCACCCTGACCGTGCCCGTCGCCCCGCTGGGGCCCGAGAACCCCCTGCCGCCGCTCCTCCCGAGGGACGACCCGCACCGGATCGACCCCAGGCAGCGCGCCACGCTGCCGCCCGACATGGCCCGCCAGGTCGGCTACGCGCCGCTGACCTCCGTTCTCCCGACCCGCCTGCGCGACGGCTACGGCCGCGACCGGGTCCCCACCGACCTCGACACGATCGTCCTGGAGAACGACCGGCTCTCCGTCACCGTGCTCCCCGCCTACGGCGGCCGGGTGTACGCGATGCGCCACAAGCCCACGGGCCGCGACCTGCTCTACACCAACCCCGTGATCCAGCCCGCCGACTTCGCGCTCAACGGCGCGTGGTTCTCCGGCGGCATCGAGTGGAACATAGGAGCCACCGGGCACACCACGCTCTCCTGCGCGCCCCTGCACGCGGCCGTGCTCGACGGCCCGGGCGGCGCGCCGATGCTGCGGCTGTGGGAGTGGGAGCGGCTGCGCGACCTGCCGTTCCAGGTCGACCTGTGGCTGCCCGAGGGCTCCGACTTCCTGTATGCCGGGGTCAGGCTGCGCAATCCCCACGACGGCACCGTGCCCGTCTACTGGTGGTCCAACATCGCCGTGCCCGAGACGCGGCACGGCCGGGTGCTCGTCCCCGCCGACGAGGGCTGGCACTTCGGGTACGAGCACAGCCTCACGCGGATCCCGTTCCCCGAGTGGCGTGGCGCCGACCGGAGTTACCCCCTGCACGGCGACTTCCCCGCCGACTACTTCTACGAGGTGCCCGCCGGGTCGAGGAAGTGGATCGCCGCCGTCGACCGCGACGGCGACGGCCTGGTGCAGACCTCGACCGCGACGCTGCGCGGCAGGAAGCTGTTCGTGTGGGGCGCGGGACCCGGCGGGCGGCGCTGGCAGCGGTGGCTCACCGAGGACGGCGCGCCGGGGTACGCGGAGATCCAGGCGGGCCTGGCCCGCACCCAGCTCGAACATGTGCCGCTGGCCGCGGGCGGCGAGGTGTCCTGGGTCGAGTGCTACGGCCCGATGGACGCCGACCCGACCGTGGTGCACGGGCCCGACTGGGCGGCGGCCCGCGCCCACGCCGAGAAGCGGCTGGCCGCGACGCTGCCCGAGGCCACCGTGGACGCGGCGTACCTGGCGTGGCTGCCGCTCGCGGACCGCGACCCCGACGACGTGCTGCACACCGGCAGCGGGTGGGGCGCGTTGGAGGTCGCGCGCGGCGGTTACGCGCTGCCCGGCACGCCGTACGACCCCGCCACGCTCGGGCCCGACCAGCGGCCGTGGCTCACGCTGCTCGACACGGGCCGCTTCCCCGAGGAGGAGGCGGCGCCCGAACGCCCGCCGGGCCCCAGCCTGGTCGGCGGGCCCTGGCGCGAGCGCCTCGAGTGCGCGCCGGGCGGGCCGCTCACCGACTACCACCTGGGCGTCGCCCAGTGGCACGCGGGCGACCGGGCGCAGGCGCGGCGCAGCTGGGAGCGTTCGCTGTCCGCCGCGCCCAGCCCGTGGACCGCGCGCTGCCTGGCGCTCGCCGAGGCGTGGGGCGGCCATCCGCAGCGCGCCATCGCGGTGTCGCTGGCCGCGGCCAAGCGCGCCCTCGCCACCCAGGGCGTCGACCCGGTCGCGCTCGCCGCGCTGGCCAGGGACATGATCCCGGTGCTGCTCGACGCCGGGCGCGCGGACATCGCGCGCCGCGTGTTCGACCGGCTGCCCCAGGACGTGCGGGCCCGAGGGCGGTTCAGGCTGCTCGACGCGCGGATCCTGCTCGCGCTCGGCGACAGGGAGGGCGCGCGGGCCGTCTTCGACGCGGGCTTCGAGGTCGCCGACCTCCGCGAGGGCGACGAGATCCTGAGCACCACATGGGCCCTGCTCACCGACGACCCGCTGCCCGCCGCGTACGAGTTCCGGATGCGCCCCGCCTGAGGCGACTGCCCGTTTCGTCGCCCCCGCGCCCGCGTCCGACCGCCCGGATACCAGGACCCCTACCGGGCAGCGAACGGGCAGGGGTCGCGGTCCGTTCGGGCAGCCGCACCCCGGCCCCGCCTGGTCACAGCTCGTCGAACGGGCATAACCGGGCACGATCGCGCGCCTGGGGCCCCTGGTCAGGGCCATGACCCCGGGGTAGAACTCTCCACACGGGCCCACACGGGCATCGAGGCAGGACCGGGACGGCTGCGAGGAGGCACGCCATGACCGCGGAGGAGCGTCAGCGCGCCATCGTCGGGGCCGCCCGACGCTCGGGCTCGGTCGAGGTGACCCAGCTCGCCAGGACGCTGGGCGTGGCCAAGGAGACCGTGCGCCGCGACCTCAAGGTCCTGGAGGCGCACGGGCTGCTGCGCCGCACCCACGGCGGCGCGTACCCGGTGGAGAGCGGCGGCTTCGAGACGACGCTCGCGGCGCGCGCCACCCGGCACATCCCGGAGAAGCGCCGCATCGCCGCCGCGGCGGCCGACCAACTGGGCGACGCGGAGACCGTCTTCGTCGACGAGGGCTTCACCCCACAGCTCATCGCCGAGTCGCTGCCGAGGGACCGCCCGCTGACCGTGGTCACCGCGTCCCTCGCGGTGGCCACCGCCCTGGCGCCGGTCAAGGACTACACCGTGCTGCTGCTCGGCGGCCGCGTCCGCGGCTCCACGCTGGCCACGGTGGACCACTGGACGGCCAAGATGCTCGCCGGATTCGTGATCGACCTGGGCTTCATCGGGGCCAACGGCATCTCGCGTGAGCACGGCCTCACCACCCCCGACCCCGCCGTGGCCGAGGTCAAGCGGCAGGCGGTGCTCGCCTCGCGGCGCCGCGTGTTCGTGGGCATCCACACCAAGTTCGGGGCGGCGAGCTTCTGCCGGTTCGCCGACGTTCCCGACCTCGACGTGATCGTCACCAGTACGAGCCTCGGCACGGCCGAGGCACACCGCTACTCCCTGCTGGGGCCGCACCTCATCAGGGTCTGACCCGCCCCCAGCGCCCCGCGACATCCAGGAGTCCCCAACCATGCGTACCAAGAGCCGACTTGTCCTGCGTTCGATCATGGCCGGAGCGACGGCCACCACGTTTCTCGCCGCGTGTGCCGGGGCCGGAGGCTCCGGCGGCGGAGGCGGGGGAGACAGCATCAACGTCCTGATGGTCAACAACCCCCAGATGACCCAGCTCGAGGAGCTGACCGCCGAGCACTTCACCGAGGAGACGGGCATCGACGTCCACTTCACGGTGCTGCCGGAGAACGAGGTCAGGGACAAGATCAGCCAGGACTTCGCCAACCAGTCGGGCCAGTACGACGTGGCCACGATCAGCAATTACGAGACGCCCATCTACTCGGGCAACGACTGGCTGCACCCGCTCGACGACTACCTGGCGGACGACGCCGACTACGCCGTCGACGACATACTGCCGCCCATCCAGACCTCGTTGACCGGCGCTGACGGGCAGGTCTACGCCCAGCCGTTCTACGGCGAGTCCTCGTTCCTGATGTACCGCACCGACGTCTTCGACGAGCACGGCCTGGAGATGCCCGAGCGGCCGACATGGCAGGAGGTCGCCGAACTGGCCGCCGAGGTGGACGGGGCCGAGGAGGACATGAAGGGCATCTGCCTGCGCGGGCTGCCGGGTTGGGGCGAGGTCATCGCGCCGCTCACCACGGTCGTCAACACGTTCGGCGGCACATGGTTCGACGCCGAGTGGAACGCCCGGCTGACCGACCCCGAGTTCGTGGAGGCCACGGAGTTCTATGTGAACCTCGTCCGCGAGCACGGCGAGTCGGGCGCGGCGCAGGCGGGCTACGCCGAGTGCCTCAACAACATGGTCCAGGGCAACACCGCGATGTGGTACGACGCCACCGCGGGCGCCGGATCCCTCGAGGCCGAGGACTCCCCGGTCCGCGGCACCATCGGCTATGTCCCCGCCCCGGTCGTCGAGACCGAGTCATCGGGCTGGCTCTACACGTGGGCCTGGGGCGTCCAGCGCGCCTCGGACAACGCCGACAACGCCTGGGAGTTCATCTCCTGGGCCTCGAGCGCCGAGTACGAGGAGCTGGTCGGCGAGACCCTCGGCTGGCAGAACGTCCCGGCGGGCAAGCGCGCCTCGACCTACGAGAACGCCGACTACCAGGCAGCGGCGGGCGCGTTCTACCAGGTCACGCACGACGCCATCGCCGAGGCCAGGCCCGATGACCCGGGTGTGCAGGAACGCCCCGCGCCCGGCGTGCAGTTCGTCGGTATCCCCGAGTTCGCCGACCTGGGCACCCGCGTCTCCCAGGAGATCAGCGAGGCGATCGCCGGGCGGCAGAGCGTCCAGGACGCCCTCGAAGCGTCGCAGGCCCTGGCCGAAGATGTGGCGGAGGAGTACAGGAACCGATGACGAGCGCCACGACCAAGGCCGCCCCTGGCGGCCAGGGCGCGCCACCGCGGCCCGGGGCCCGGACGGCCCCGGGCCAGGGGCGGCGCGCGAACCGCGCCAAGGCGTGGGCCACCCGCGCCCCCCTGCTGCCCGCCCTGATCTTCCTGATCGTCGTCACCCAGCTGCCGTTCGTCGCCACGCTGGTGATCTCGCTCTTCGACTGGAACGCCCTCTACCCCGACGACCGCGCCTTCACCGGCTTCGGCAACTACGACACGGTCCTCGGCGACGCCGACCTGCGCGGCGCCGTCGTCACCACCGCCGTGCTCACCGCCACCGTGGTGCTGGTCAGCCTGCTGCTCGGCCTCGGCCTCGCGCTGCTGCTCGACCGGAAGTTCGCGGGCCGCGGCTTTGTGCGCACGATCACCATCACGCCGTTCCTGCTGGTCCCGGTCGCCGCCGCGCTGCTGTGGAAACATATCCTGTTCAACCCGGAGTACGGCCTGCTCAACGGGCTGCTCGCGCAGCTCGGCGACATCTTCGGCTTCACCGCGCCCGAGCGGGACTGGATCTCCGAGATGCCGCTGGTGGCCGTGGAGGCGGCGCTGATCTGGCAGTGGACGCCGTTCATGATGCTGATCCTGCTCGCCGGGCTCCAGAGCCGCCCGCTCGAGCTCTACGAGGCCGCGCGCCTCGACGGCGCGAGCAACTGGCAGCTCTTCCGCCATCTCACCCTGCCGCACCTGCGGCGCTACCTCGAGCTCGGCGCGCTGCTCGGTTCCATCTACATCGTGCAGCACTTCGACGCGGTCTTCACCATCACCGGGGGCAGCCTCGGCACCGCGAACCTGCCGTATGTCGTCTACCAGGAGTTCTACGCCGCGCAGGAGTACGGGGTCGCCTCGGCGGCGGGCGTGCTCGTCGTGATCGGCTCGCTGCTGATCGCCACCCTCGCGCTGCGCGTGGTGTCCTCCCTGTTCCGTGAGGAGGGCAGCAGGGCATGAGGATCAAGAACGCCTCACTCACCCTCGGGGCCTGGCTGGCCGGGATGGTCTTCTTCCTGCCGGTGGCCTGGATGGTGCTCACGTCGTTCCACTCCGAGTCCGACGCCGCGAGCAACCCCCCGGCGTTCACCGCGCCGCTCACCCTGGACGGCTACCGCGAGTTCTTCGGGACCGGCGGGGGGCCCGACCCGTGGCCGCCGCTCATCAACTCCCTGACGGCCTCGCTCGCCTCCACGGTGCTCGTGCTGCTGCTCGCGCTGCCCGCCGCGTACGCGCTGACCATCAGGCCCGTGCGGGCGTGGCGCGACGTCCTGTTCTTCTTCCTCTCGACCAAGATGCTGCCGGTGATCGCGGGCCTGCTGCCGGTCTACCTGTTCGCCAGGGAGATCGGCTTCCTCGACAACATCTGGCTGCTGGTCATCCTCTACACGTCGATGAACCTCCCCATCGCCGTGTGGATGCTCCAGTCCTTCCTCGCCGAGGTGCCCGTGTCCGTCATCGAGGCGGCCCAGCTCGACGGCGCCAGACTGCCGGTCGTGCTCGGCCGGGTGGTCGCGCCCGTGGTGCTGCCGGGGATCGTGGCCACGGCGTTGATCTGCTTCATCTTCAGCTGGAACGAGCTGCTCTTCGCCCGGGTGCTGACCGGCGTCACGGCGGAGACCGCCCCGGTCTTCCTGACCAGGTTCATCACGAGCCAGGGCCTCTTCCTCGCCCAGCTGTCCGCCGCCTCGATCGCCATCTCCCTGCCGGTTCTCGCCGCGGGGTTCGCCGCCCAGGACAAGCTGGTCCAGGGCCTGTCGCTAGGAGCAGTCAAGTGAAAGCCGCCCTCATCGAATCCGTCGGCCAGGTGACCGTCACCGACGTCCCCGACCCGGCCCCAGGGCCGCGGGACGTCGTGGTGAAGGTGGCCGCCTGCGGGCTGTGCGGCACCGATCTGCACATCAGGGAGGGCGAGTTCGCGCCCCGGCTGCCGGTGGTGCCGGGGCACGAGTTCGCGGGGGAGATCGCCGAGATCGGCCGGGACGTCACGGAGCTGGCCGTCGGCGACCGGGTGGCCGTCGACCCGTCGCTGTACTGCCACGAGTGCCGCTACTGCCGCGCCGGCCACAACAACCTGTGCGACCGCTGGGCCGCCATCGGCGTCACCGTCTCCGGCGGCGCCGCCGAGTACGCCCTGGCGCCCGTCGCCAACTGCGTCAAGCTGCCCGACCATGTCAGCCTCCAGGACGCGGCCCTCATCGAGCCGCTGTCGTGCGCGATCCGCGGCTACGACGTGATGCGCTCGACCCTGGGCGCCCGCGTGCTGATCTACGGCTCGGGCACGATGGGCCTGATGATGCTCGAGCTGGCCAAGCGCACCGGCGCGAGCGGCGTCGACGTGCTGGACCTCAACCCCGAACGCCTCGCCACCGCACGGAAGTTGGGCTGCTCATCGGCCGCGGCGACCGCCGACGAGCTCGATCGTCCCGAGGGCTGGGACGTGGTGATCGACGCGACGGGCAACGCCGCGGCCATCCAGGACGGCCTCGGGCGCGTCGCCAAGGCCGGAACGTTCCTCCAGTTCGGCGTCGCCGACTACGCGACGCGCGCCACGATCGAGCCGTTCAAGATCTACAACCAGGAGATCACCATCACCGGCTCCATGGCCGTGCTGCACAGCTACGAGCGCGCCGCCGACCTGTTCGCCGGTGGCCTGCTCGACCCCGCGGTGTTCATCAGCGACCGGCTGCCGCTCGACGACTACCCGCGCGCCCTCGACCGGTTCGCGGCGGGCGTCGGCCGCAAGATCGTGGTGGTGCCGTGACGCGCCGCAAGGTCCCGTCCTGGCGCCGTGGCGCCCCGCATATGGGGTCGAGCGGCTGAACGATGGGCCGGGGCGCGCCCCACCGGTTGTACTCGCGGCATGCCGATCGTCGCCGCGGTCACCGCCGCCCTCGCCCTCCTGTTCGCCGCCGCCATGACCGGCGTCTTCTTCGCGTTCTCGGTCTCGGTCATGCCAGGGCTCGACGCCGTCGAGCCCCCGCTCGCCGTGCGGTCCATGCAGTCCTTCAACGTCGCGATCGTCAACCCGGCGTTCCTGCTGGCGTTCCTCGGCCTGCCCGTCGCGGCCCTGGCCACAGGCGTGCTGCTGATCCTGCTCGGGCACCGGGCCGCGGGCGTCGCGTTCCTCGCCTCGGGAGCCGTCTATGCGCTGGGCGCGCTCCTGCCCACCGGGGCGGTCAACGTCCCCATGAACGACACCCTCGCCGCGCTCGGCACCCCGGAGAGCGCGGCACGGGCGGCCGAGGCGTGGGCGGACTACGCGCCGCGCTGGACCCGTTGGAACCATGTCCGCGCGGTCGTCAGCGGCCTGTCGCTGCTGCTCGCCGCGCTCGGCAGCTGGCTCTGGGGGCGGGACCGCTGACCGTCAGCGGCACAGCACCTCGCCGTGCAGCACGGTGAACCACCCGTCGGGCCGCTCGCCCCACGCACGCCAGGCGGCGGCGATCCGCTCCAGATCCCCCGCGGTGGCGTGGCCGCCGTCCACCGCCGCCCTGGCGAACGCGGACGCCGTCGAGCGTTCCGACCAACTCCCGCTCCACCAGGCCCGGTCCTCGGGCGACGCGAAGCACCACACCGATGCCGTGGCCGTGACGTCGGCGAACCCCGCCCGCCTCGCCCACGACGCGACGCGGCGGCCCGCGTCGGGCTCCCCGCCGTTCGCCCTGGCGACCCGCCGGTACAGCGAGCGCCACTCGTCCAGGCCCGGCACCCGCGGATACCAGGTCATCGCCGCGTAGTCCGACTCGCGCGACGCCACCACGCCGTCGTGGCGGCACACCCGGCCCATCTCGCGCAGCGCGCCCACCGGGTCGGCGACGTGCTGGAGCACTTGGTGGGCGTGGACGACGTCGAACGAGGCGTCGGGCAGGTCGAGCGCGTGCACATCGCCCGTCGCGAAGCTCACCCCCGCGAGCCCGCGCGAGGCCACCTCGGCCCGCGCCGCGTCGAGGATCCCCGGCGCGTGGTCGAGCGCCGTCACGGGGCCGGGCGCCACACGTTCCGCCAGGTCGGCGGTCAGGGTGCCAGGGCCGCAGCCGATGTCCAGCAGGGCGAGCCCGGGGCGTAGCCTCGGCAGCAGATAGGCGGCGGAGTTCTCCGCGGTGCGCCAGCGGTGGGAACGCAGCACCGACTCGTGGTGCCCATGGGTGTAGGTCGCTTCCGGCATGGCGCCACCCTGCCTCCGTCTCGCCATCCGGGCAAGACGGTTCCGCGATGCGGACGCCGTCACCGGTTCGGCGCAACGCGCCACGCCGCCGGATGGCCGCCGCGGCGCCGCGTGCTGCGCTTGATGGAATGACGCACGACCTCGCCGCCCCGCGCCCGCTGTTCGAGCGGCGCTCGTGGCCGCGCAGCTTCGCCGACCGGCTGACCACGCCGCTGCCCGGTCTGCGCACCCTCGCCGTGGCCGCCCGCAGGGGCGATCTGCGCCCCTCGGCCGCGGAGCTGCGCGAGACGGCGGGGCTGCCGTTCGCCCCCGCCCCGCTGCCCGCCGCGGGCCCTGGCACGGTCGCGGTCACGTGGGCGGGGCACGCCAGCTGGGTGGTGCGGATCGGGGGCCTGACCGTGCTGACCGACCCCGTCTGGTCGCGCAGGATCTTCGGCACCCCGCCCCGGCTCACGCCCGTCGGCGTCCGCTGGGGCGACCTGCCGCCGGTGGACGCCGTGGTGATCTCGCACAACCACTACGACCACCTCGACGCGCCCACCCTGCGCCGACTGCCGCGCGCCACCCCGCTGTTCGTCCCCGCGGGCCTCGGCGGCTGGTGCAGGCGGCGCGGCTTCGCCCGGGTCACCGAGCTCGACTGGTGGGAGGCGGCCGTGCTGCCGGGGCCCGGCGGCCCGGTGCGGTTCGACTTCGTGCCCGCGCACCACTGGTCCAAGCGGACCCTCACCGACACCTGCCGCTCCCTGTGGGGCGGCTGGGTGCTCACCGACGCCGCGGGGTGGCGGCTCTACTTCGCGGGGGACACCGGATACGGGCACTTCTTCGCGGAGATCGGCGCCCGCCACCCCGGCATCGACCTGGCCTTCATGCCCATCGGCGCCTATGACCCGCCCTGGCTCCAGCAGCCCGTGCACACCGACCCCGAGGAGGCGGTGCGGGCGTGCGTCGAGGTGGGCGCGGCGCGCATGGCGCCCATGCACTGGGCGACGTTCCTGCTGTCGGGCGAGCCACCGGCGGAGCCGCTGCGGAGAACGCGCGCGGCATGGGCGGCGACCGGTCGCCCCACCCCCGACCTGTGGGCCCTGCCGATCGGCGGCTCGCGGGTGATGGTGCCCTAGCGGCGCTTTGGCGGGCGCGGCTAAGGGCTGGACGTCCTCCCGTTCGCCGTCGGCCGAGTGCTGCTTTCGTGGTGGGTGCGGGTCAGGGCTTGCACCTACGGGGGAGGGGGCGTCGGGTGACCGGCCGTCCCGGTGAACGGTCGGTCTCGTCGTCGGCCGGGACCGTTCGCCAGCCGGGCGCGGCCGCTTGCCGTGGTCTTTGGCCGTTTTCCCGGTGGTCGGCCGGGGTGGCGCGCACCCTTCGGGCCTGCCCTGGCCGCCGCTCTCGTCGTTCACCGCGCGCACGTTGAGCTGATGGAGCGGGCCGGTCCGGGGCACGGGCGCGTTTCGTTCAGCGGGTCCGTTGGGCTTTATGCCCCGCTTACGCGGGGACGGGTGCTCTTCTGACACGCGGCACTTTCTGTTCAACACAGAGTGTGCGCCGCGTGAAAGGAGACCTACCACCCTCCCGTAGGTGCCGATCGGTGACCCGCGCCAGGACGAGACACGTCACCGCGGCGGACGGCGAGAACCACCGGACCCTCCGTGGCCGCCGTCCCGGGAGAAACTAGCGTGCCGCCGCGCGGCGCCGCGCGCGGCCGTCACGGATCCTGCGCCACAGCAACGGCACCGCCGCGACCAGCAGCGTCAGCCCCACCGCCGCCACCACGCCCTGCCACGGGTGCGGGAACAGCGCGCCCCCCAGCGTGCCGAGCACCTGGTAGGTCGTCGTCCAGGCGAGCACCGCCGGGATGTTCCCGCGGAAGTAGTCGCGCGTCGGCATCGGCGCGAGGAGGCAGGCCAGCATCGTGGGCAGCCGCCCCGCGGGCAGCAGCCGCGACACCGTCAGCACCGTCGTGCCGTGCCGCTCCAGGTTGTCCTCCGCCCGCGCGAGCCGGTCGGGGTCCACCTGCCGCCGCATCCGGTCGAGCCAGCGCGAGCCGCTGCGCGACCGCGTGCCGCGCCGCCCCAGCCAGAACAGCAGCGCGTCCCCCGAGTACGCGGCCGACGCCGCCACCGCGAACACCGCGCCGGACGCGACCGCCGCGTTGTGATGGTGGAACGCCACCGCGGCCGACGAACTCACCAGCGCCCCGGTCGGGATGACCGGTAGCAGCGCCCCGAGCAGCACGAGCGCGAACAGCGTCGGATAGCCGATCGCGTGCTGCGTGGACTCCGGCGTCAACGCCCCCGAGGCCGCGAGCGCGCAGTCCGCGCCGGCCGCCACCGTCACCCCGTCACCGCCAGCCGCACGCTTTGCCCGTGCTCGAGCCGGTGCACCCGCACCTCGGGCGCCACGCGCGCCGCGCACCGCACGAACTCGTCGCCCGGCGCGTGGAACTCGTGCGGCCGCACCGCCGACATCCCCACCGGCCAGTACGTGCCGTAGTGCACGGGAACGGCGCTGTGCGGCTTGAGCCTGACCAGCGCCTCCGCGGCGCGCTGGGCGTTCAGATGGCCATGGCCGAGGCGCGGCCCCCAGCCGCCGACCGGCAGCAGCGCGGTGTCCACCGGGCCCGTCTCGCTGGCCATCGTGTCGTAGAGGTCGGTGTCGCCCGCGTAGTACGTCCGCGCCTCGCCCTCCACCACATAGCCGAGCGCGGGCACCCGGCGCGGGCCGAGCGGCAGCCGCCGCCCGTCGTGCGCCGCGGGCACGGAACGCACCGTCACGCGCCCCACCTCCACCGACTCCCCGGCCAGCATCTCGTGCACGTCCAGCCGCGCCGCCACGCGCCGCAGCCCCGGCACCGCGCCCAGCGCGCCGCGCGGCAGGACCAGGCGCGTCCCGGGCGCGAGCCGCGCGAGGGAGCGCAGATGCAGGTGGTCGGCGTGCAGGTGCGACACGAGCACCGCGTCGGGCCGCCACGCGGCCTGAGGGGGCAGCGCCCCGCGCCGCCGCCGCAGATGGGCGCACCGCCGGGTGAACAGGGGATCGGTCAGCACCGTGGTGCCGGAGTCCAGCACACTCGCGGTGGCATGCCCCCACCAGGTGATCTCGACCGGCACGAGGAACTCCTTCCGGCCCATCGCAGGCTTTCACCCAGGATGCCAGGCGCGGGTCGGCGAGAATTGCGGGACCAGGAAGGGCAGGTCGATACCGGTGACCGGTTGGCGGAGCGCGGGGCGGGCGCTGCTGCGCCTGCTCGCCGTGTGGGCGGTCGGCACCCTCACCATGGCGGTGCTCGCCCTCGCGCTGCCGGACTTCCGCATCCAGGCGCCCGGCGGCGAGAGCCTCACGCGCTCGGCGCTCACCGCCGCCCTGGGCGCGGGCGCGTTCGGCCTGCTCAGCGCCCTCGTCTGGCCCTGGCTCGTGCGCGCCCTGCTGCTCGTCCCCGCCTTCGCCCTCGGCTCGCTCGTCTTCCTGCTCAACGGATCGCTGCTGTGGATCGCGCTCAGCGCCGTGCCCGAGGTGAACAGCGAGGTGGGCCCGGTGACGGCGGTCGTCGTGGCGTCCGTGATGTCCGTGACGGCCTCCGCCGCCAGCACGTTCCTCGCCGTCAGGGACCCCGGCGCGCAGGCGCGGCGCCTGCGCCGGATGGCGGGCTGGCGCGCCACGCGCCGGGCGCCCGCGCCCCCGGCGCACACCCCGGGGATCGTCTTCCTCCAGCTCGACGGCATCGGCCACGACGTGCTGTGCGCCGCGATCGAGGGCGACGACCCGGCCATGCCCACGGTGGCCGCGATGTGCGCGGCCACCCACCGGCTCACGCCCTGGCGCACCGACTGGTCGAGCCAGACGGGCGCGGCGCAGCTGGCCCTGCTGCACGGCAGCAACGAGGACGTGCCCGCGTTCCGCTGGTACGAGAAGGAGACCGGCGAGGTCATCGTCAGCAACCGGCCTTCGGGCGCCGCCGAGTTGCAACGCCGCGCGGTCGCCCGCGCCGGGGACCCGGGGCTGCTGGCCGAGGACGGCGCGTCGCGCGGGAACCTGTTCACCGGCGGCGCCGAGCAGGTCGCGCTCGTCCTGTCGATCGCCGCCCGCCGGGGGCGCGGGCGGCACTCGCGCGCCGGGTACTTCGCGTACTTCTCCGACCCGGCCCGCGCGGCCCGCACCGCCGCGTCGTTCACCGCCGAACTCTTCCGCGAGATCGGCCAGTCCACGCGCGCGCGGCTGCGCGGCGACCGGCCGCGCGTCGCGCGCGGCGGGCTCTACCCGTTCATCCGAGCGTTCGCCACCGTGGTGCAGCGCGACGTCGTCACCGCCGTCGTCGTCGGCGACATCCTGACGGGCCGCACCCATGTCTTCGCCGACCTGGTCGCCTACGACGAGGTCGCCCACCACTCGGGGCCGCACGGGCCCGACACCCGCCAGGTGCTCGCCCGCCTCGACCGCTGTGTCGAGCTGATCACCCAGGCCACCGCGTACGCGCCCCGCCCCTACCACCTGGTGCTGCTCTCGGACCATGGGCAGAGCCAGGGCGAGACGTTCGAGTCGGCGTTCGGCCACTCCCTCGAGGAGGTTGTGCGCGCCGGCGCGGGGCGGCCCGTGCGCCGGACCAGGCGCCGGCGCGAGAGCGGTGCGGAGGCGCGCGAGGTGGCGCGCGCCGCGCTGCACCGCCCCGAAGTGCCCCGCGAGCCGCCCTCGCGCCCCCCTGGCGAGCCGGGGCGCCGCACCGCGCCCATCGTCCTGGCCTCGGGGAATCTGGGCCTGATCTCGTTCCCCGACCTGCCGGGCCGCGCCGGGCGCGGCGACATCGAACGCCGCTACCCCGACCTGTTGCCCGCGCTCGCGGACCACCCCGGCATCGGCTTCGTGCTGGTCCGCGACGAGCGGCACGGGCCCGTCGTGCTCGGCGCCGACGGGGCCGAACACCGCCTTGCCACCGGGGAGATCAGGGGGCGTGACCCGCTGGCCCCCTTCGGCCCCGGCGCGGCGGACGCCGTGCGGCGGGTGGCGGCGTACCCCCATGTCGCCGACCTCATGGTCAACTCATCGGTCGACCCCGGGACCGGCGCCGTGCACGCCTTCGAGGACCAGATCGGCTGCCACGGCGGCCTCGGCGGGCCGCAGAGCCTGGCGTTCCTGCTGTCGCCGCGCACGCTGTCCGCGCCGCCGTTCGAGCCCGTGGGCGCCGAGGCCGTGCACCGCATACTGCGCCGCTGGCAGCGCGAGGCGGCGGCCCAGCCCGCCCGCCCCGCCGACGCCCCGGCCCGCACAGGGGCCTGAGCGCGGGGGCGCGGGCCCTGGGGCGTGGGCCGGGGCGTGGGAGCGGTTCCATTCGGTGGGTGCCGCACTCTGGTGTGGCAGGAGGTAAGCGGATACGGTCCCGAATGGCACATCCGTGCGCGGAACTCCACTGCGCCGGACCGGACTTGATCGCTCTGGGACGTCGAGCGAACGAGCCCGGTCGGGTTCCGCGGCCGCGCGTGCCGTTCGTTCCCAGGAAGTCCCCTCACCCTGGAGCCGACATGCCCAGAAGACGCTGGGCAGCCCCCGTGCTGTCCGCAGTGATCCTCGCCCTGCTCGCCCCCCTCACCGCCGCCACCTCGGCATCCGCGTCCCCCTCGCCCTCCCCTTCCCCTTCGCCCTCCCCTTCGTCGCGGGCCGCCGACGTGGGCGCCGCCGACGTTCCCCTCGAGGAGCTGACCACCACGACCACCCAGGTCGCCTCGGGCCTCTACCGCCCGACGGCGATCGCCGCGCCCGACGACGGGTCGGGCCGCCTCTTCATCACCGAGAAGGACGGCGTGGTCCGCGTCTACCACCCGGACACCGGGCTCGCGCCCGACCCGCTCGTCGACCTGACCGGTACCGTCGACGAGTCGGGCAACGAGCGCGGCCTCCTCGGCATCGCCCTCGCGCCCGACTTCGCGGGGACCCAGGACCTCTACCTCGCCTACACCGCGCTGCCCGACGGCGCGGTCACGCTCGGCAGGTACGGCCTGGACGACGGCACCCTTGAGCCGCTGCTGTCGCAGGAGCACGCCGAGTTCAGCAACCACAACGGCGGCCAGCTCGTTTTCGGCACCGACGGCCACCTCTACCTGAGCATCGGCGACGGCGGTGGCTCGGGCGACCCGTTCGACAGCGGGCAGCGCCTCGACACGCTGCTCGGCAAGATCGTCCGCATCGACGTCGGCGCCGCGTGCGGCGACCTCGCCTACTGCGTTCCGGAGGACAACCCCTTCGTCGGCGTCGCGGGCGCGCGCGAGGAGATCTGGATGTCGGGGGGCCGCAACCCCTGGCGCTGGTCCATCGACCCCGAGACGGGCGACGCGTGGATCGCGGACGTCGGCCAGGGGCGTTGGGAGGAGATCAACCACCTCACCCCGGGCGAGCAGCCGGGCGCCAATCTCGGCTGGTCGTGCTACGAGGGCCTCGAGGTCTTCGACGAGGCCCAGTGCGACCCGGCGGCCGAGTACACCGAGCCGGTCTTCACCTACTCCCCGCAGACCGGCGGCTGCGCGGTCATCGGCGGGCACGTCTACCGCGGGCAGGAGTTCGCCGACCTCGTCGGCGGCACCTACATCGCCACCGACTACTGCTCCTCCACGGTCTGGGCGCTGCGCGAGGACGGCGCGGGCGGCTATCTCCAGGCGGAGATCGGGGAGACGCCCACCCAGGTGACGGCGTTCGGGACCACGCCCGAGGGCGAGTTCTACGTCGTGAACGACCTGCCTGGCGGCCTGCACCGCGTCGGCTTCGAGCGGGTCCAGCCCGCGTGCGCGGTCGAGGTCACCCGCGAGGTGTGGGGCGACGGCATGACCGTCGACCTCACCGTCACCAACACGGGCGACGAGCCGGTCGACGGCTGGGAGCTGATCTTCCCGCTGGCCATCGGGCAGACCGTCGTGTCGGACTGGAACACCGACCTCTTCCAGGGCGGCGACCTCGTCCGCGCCAGGAACTCCGCGCACAACGCCACCATCCCGCCAGGCGGCAGCGTGAGCCTGGGCTTCCTTGCCACCCACACGGGTGACACCGCGCCCCCCGCGCGCTACACCCTCAACGGCAACGCCTGCACCGTCGGCTGACGCCGCTGGACGGAGGGCCCCGGTGTCGGCGGCGGACTCAAGGGTTCGTCGCCGCCCCGGGCCCTTGCGCGTCGCCGGGGCGGCGGCGCGGCAACGGCCCCGGGGGCCCGGCCGCCTCGGTCATGCCCGCAGTGCGGCGATCCCGGCGGACCAGGCGAACGCATGGGCGTCGCCCCGCTTCGGCGCGTGCGGCTCGCCGGGCGCGAACACCACGCCACGAGCATCGCCGACGCCCCCGGCAACGCGTCGCGCTCGCCCGGCAGCTTGTACGCGGAACGCACCGGGCGCCCCGTCAGCTCCTCGAGCTCACCGCGCCGGTCGGCCCACCGGCGCGCGGCCGACGGCGACAGAACGACGCACACGTCCCACCCGGCGGCCCGCGCCTGAGCCCTTCGGCGATCTCGTCCTCGGTCAGTGGAACGGGCGCGTCCGCCACGGTCATCCCCTCTCGTTCACCGGCGCGAGCACGTCGGCCAGGCCCTGCCCGACCGAGGCATCCACGCCATGGCCCGCGCCGACGAGAGCGAACGCGACCGCCCGCCGCACCTGACCGAACGGGCACCCCGGGCCACCTGTTCGTCATGGGCCGCGGCACCACCCTCACCGTCCGGCGCGCCGACCCACCAGGGCCGCGCCCGCGTTCGGTCCGGGAGTTCACCGTGACCCACGAGTGCTGCCCGGCGTCCCTGAGCCCGAGCCCCCACGTGGCCGCCGCGCGGAGGCGGCGGCGCTCGCGTCGCCACGCCGGACGCGTGGGCCCGGCGCCTACGCTGGAAGGCGCACCCGTGTGACCGCACCGTGAGAGGAACGACCATGGCACCGCGCCCGCTGTCCGAGTCCGAGATCGCAGAGGCCCTGGAATCGCTGCCGGGCTGGACCTTCGAGGACGACCGGCTGATCCGCGGCTACGGCTTCGCCGCCCACCTTCCCGCCGTGGCGTTCCTGGTCCATGTGGCCACGGTTCAGGAGGAGTTGGCCCATCACGCCGATCTGGCCCTCACCTACAACCGGCTCGGCGTCGCCGTGCACACCCACAGCGTCGGCGGCAAGGTCACCGAGCTCGACGTCACCCTCGCCCGCCGCGTCGAGGCCCTGGCCCCCGCCCACGGCGCCCGCTGACGCGCCGCCCGCCGAACGCGCCGCCCTCGGCGCCTTCCCGCCCCGTCCCTTCGTCCACCCCGCGCCTCCACGCGCCCGATGCCCGGGCGCGGATCAGCCGCCGAAACGCCGTGTCGGCGCTGTGCGCGGGGCCGAGCCCGTTGCGGCTTGCCCGGCAATGGAAGAATGATCGGACGAAATGTTTCCGGATGGGGCGCCGGGGACGCCAGGACATCGCAGAGACGCCAGGGAGGGCCCGCCGCCGTGCGCAGACTGATCCGGATGATCGACCCCTACATCGTGCTGCTGCTCGCCACGGTCGGGATCGCCGCGCTGCTCCCCGCCTCGGGCGCGGCCGCCGACGTGGCGGACGGCGCGGCCACGGGCGGCATCGGGCTGCTGTTCTTCCTCTACGGCGCCCGCCTCTCCACCGGCGAGGCGCTCGACGGCATCCGCCACTGGCGGCTCCATCTGACCGTCCTGGCCTTCACGTTCGCCGTCTTCCCGCTGTTCGGCCTGGCCGCGTACGGCCTGACCCCGTGGCTGGTGACGGACGAGCTGTACGACGGGCTGCTCTTCCTGTGCCTGGTGCCGTCGACCGTGCAGTCCTCGATCGCGTTCACGTCGATGGCGCGCGGCAATGTCGCGGGCGCGATCGCCGCGGGCTCGTTCTCCAGCGTGCTCGGCGTGCTGCTGACCCCGCTGCTCGCGGCGGCGTTGATCGGTGGCAGCGGCGGCTTCTCCGCCGACACGCTGCTCGCGGTGGCGGGCCAGCTGCTCGCGCCGTTCGCGCTGGGGCAGCTGCTGCGCCGCTGGATCGGCGCGTGGGTCAGGCGCCACAAGCGGGCGCTGTCCTTCGTCGACCGCGGCTCGATCCTGGTCGTGGTCTACGCGGCGTTCAGCGAGGGGATGAACGCGGGGGTGTGGAACGAGGTCAGCTGGCCGAGGCTCGGCGCGCTGTTCGGCGTCGAGGCGCTGCTGCTCGTCGTGATGCTGCTGTTGACCTGGCTGGTGGCGCGCAGGCTGCGCTTCGGTCGCGAGGACCGGATCGTCGTCGTCCTCGCCGGGTCGCAGAAGTCACTCGCGGCGGGGCTGCCCATGGCCAGCGTGATCTTCCAGGACCAGGCCGCGCTCGCGGTGCTGCCGCTCATGCTGTTCCACCAGCTCCAGCTGATCGTGTGCGCCTATCTGTCCCGCCGCTGGTCGCGCGCGCCCGAGACTCCCGCCGCCGCGGGGGGCGCGGATGAGGGGCGCGCGGATCAGGAGCGTGCGGTCGCGGCCGCCTCCCCGAGGACAAGCCGCTCGGCGCCCGCGTAGACGTTCATCGACGTGCCGCGCAGGAAGCCGACCAGCGTCAGGCCGGACTCGGCGGCCAGGTCGACGGCAAGCGACGAGGGCGCGGAGACCGCGGCGAGCATGGGGATCCCGGCCATCACGGCCTTCTGCGCCAGCTCGAACGACGCGCGCCCCGACACCATCAGCACCGCGTCCGACAGCGGCAGGTCCCCGCGCGTCAGGGCCAGGCCCACGACCTTGTCCACGGCGTTGTGCCGCCCCACGTCCTCCCTGACGTCGAGCAGCGTGCCCTCGTCGTCGAAGAGCGCCGCCGCGTGCAGGCCCCCGGTGCGCTCGAACACCCGCTGCGCCGCGCGCAGCCGGTCGGGCAGCGCGGCCAGCGCCGCGGGCGCGAGGCGCGGCCCGCCCGTCAGCGGCAGCGGCCAGCGCGCCGTGGTGCGCACGGCGTCCAGGCTCGCCTTGCCGCACAGGCCGCACGACGACGTGGTGTAGACGTTGCGCTCCAGGCCGTCGAGGGACGGGGGAGCGACGCCGTCGGCGAGCCGGACGTCCACGACGTTGTACGTGTTGGTCACGCGCCCCTCGCCGTCCGCCGCGGTGGCGCCCGCGCAGTAGGCGATGCGGGCCACCTCGTCGGCCGATGCCAGCACGCCCTCGCTCACCAGGAAGCCCGCCGCGAGCGCGAAGTCGTCGCCTGGGGTGCGCATCGTGACGGCCAGGGGGCGGCCGTTGACGCGGATCTCCAGCGGCTCCTCGCCCACCAGGGTGTCCGCCCGCTCGCTGACCACGCCGTCCCTGATCCGCACCACCGGGCGGCGCTCCGTGATTCGTCCCATACCCGCCATCATGCCCGCACAACGTGCGGGCATGACGGTCGTGGCGGCCGGTCGCGGGTGGTCACAGTCGGTCGCGGTCGGTCAGTCGCGGGCGCGCAGGCTCTCCGGCGGGCCCAGATAGCTGTACTGGAGGCCGCCCGTGTCGATGATCAGCTTCTGCACGACCACGGTCGGGTCCACCATCCAGAACTTCAGCACGTGCCGCCCCGGCTCGGCGATCGTGTGCGTGGTGAACGTGACGGTGACGTTGTCGGACGTGTTGCGCTCCCACTGCTTGTTCATCGAGGTGTCGTCCGAGCCGGTGACCTCGGTGACGTTGACGGTCAGCGGCGTGGCGTCGTCGAACGAGACGGCGTAGGAAAGCCCTTCGGTCGGAAGGGCGTTGTTGCGCGGCGACAGGTGCGTGTGCAACGTGACCTCGCCCGCCGTGAACAGTGTCACCTCGTATTCGAGGCGCGGCCCTCGGCCGCCGGGTGTGCTCCGGGCCGCGGTCACGGGGAACGGGGTCACGCCGTCGCCCGTGCGCCCGATGTCGGGGATGACCTGCCAGCTGACGCCCGAGGTGTTGACCGCGCGCCAGTAGTGCGCGGCCTCGATGGACACATAGCCGTTGGCCTCGATGAAGCCGGACAGGCGGCGGCGCGGGGTGCCGGGGTTGAAGACGGGCGCGAGCACCTCGACGGTGGCGCCGTCGGGGCCCGACACGGTGATCGGCACGGTGGTCTCGCCGCGGGGCGCGGCCGAGAAGTCCACCGTCACCTCGGCGCGCACCTGGGTGTCCACGGTGCCGGACGCGTGGGTCACGGTCACCCAGGGCTCGGCGGGCTCGATCGCGTACTCGAACGGCGCGGAGCCGCGGTTGAACACCTCGATGTACTGGGTGGGTTGGCTCTGGTACGGGCCGAACTGCGGGAGTGTCGCGGGCTCTTGGGCGTGCGGCCACCATGCCGTCGAGCCATCGATGGCCACGCCCATCTCGGGGCCCTCGGCCAGCTCGATCCGCCGCACCGCGGGGAACACCTCGTCGGGCAGCGCCACATGGTCGGGCGTCTGCGGCTGCTGCCACGGCGCGTCGGGCCCATAGCGCTCGATGTCGCCGTAGCCGATCTTCGGCTGCGTCTGGAAGCCCTGCCACTTCCCGTCCGAGAGCGTGTTGTTGTAGTAGTCGGACATCGCCTGGTCGTCGGCGAACCGCGCGTCGGTCGCGTCGGCCAGCTCGTTGGTCAGCGCGCGGCCCTGCTCGGCGTAGTGGAGGGCGGCGAACTCGGCGTAGCGCAGGGCGTAGAGGTTGGCCGTGGCCTCCACCTGGTACTGCACCAGCTGGTAGTACGCCTCCGACCAGGCCGGGTCGAGGGCGTCGCCGATGCGTTGCGCCTCGGCGTCGAGGCGTTCCCACTCGGCGGTGACGCGTTCCATCTCGCGGTAGCCGGTGAGGCTGAACGGCGTGGCCCGGTCGTCGTAGACCACCGCGGTCGGGTCGGTGGCCAGGTCCTTCCCGGGGTCCAGGGTGATGCGGCGGTTGAGCAACTCGGGCTTGCGGCGGGCCTGGAGGACGCCGTAGGTGTGCAGGAGCTCGCCGATGGCGTCGGCGTGCTCGGGGCCGAAGTTCTCCTCGGCGTAACGCCGTTCCCACTCGCCGAGCCGGTCCAGGGTCCAACGCCCGGGATCCCAGGCGTAGTCGAGGAAGAACTGGAGCGGCATCTCCTCGGCCTTCATGTCGCCGACGTTGACCATCCACAGCCGGTCGATGCCGTACTGGTGGCACAGGTGCAACTGCTCCCATGTGGAGGCGAGGTTGATGGTGTCGACCCACTTGTAGTTGCGGCCGCCGCCGACGTAGTCGAAGTGGTAGTAGATGCCGTAGCCGCCGGCGCGTTCGGGGAGCGAGAGGTCGGGGACCTTGCGCATGTTGCCCCAGTTGTCGTCGCAGAAGATGACGGTGACGTCCTCGGGCGGGCGCAGGCCCTGGTCCCAGTAGCGCTGCACCTCCTTGTAGAGCGTCTGCACCTGCGGGATCTCGGTGATGTCGCCGTCGAAGGTCTCCTCGATGATCTCGCGCTGGCTGGCGAGGATGGACTCCATCAGCTCGATGCCGTCGCCGTCCGGCAGGCTGACGTCGCCGTTGCCGCGCATGCCCAGGGTGATGACGCCCTCGAAGTCCTCGTCGACCATGCGCCGCACGCCGTCGCGCCAATACGCCTTGATGGCCTCGGCGTTGCGGACGAAGCTCCACTCGCCCGTGCCGCCGTAGGGGTCATCGCCCGGGGTGACGATGGCGCCCTCCTCGTCGCGCACCGCGGCCGTCGCGTGCCGGTTCCACTCCTCGATGCCGCGCATCATCGGGGCCTCGTGCGAGGTGCCCATGACCACCCCGTAGGCGGTCGCCGTCGCGTGGTTGAGCGGGTCGTCCTCGGCGAACGCGCGGCCCCAGACGGCGGGCCAGAGGTAGTTGGCCTTGAGCCGCAGCATGACCTCGAAGATCTTGGCCCAGAACTCGCTGTTGAACCCGTTGGGGAATCCGGGGGCGTGTCCTGGCCCGAAGAACGCGGGGGCCCACGTGCCGAGCGCGGGGTTCTCGTCGTTGACGAAGAAGCCGCGATACCGCACCGCGGGGGTGCCCTGTGTGTGACGGCCCGGCAGCGCGTACAGCTCGGCGTGCTGTCGCGCGGGCACGTCGTCCCACCAGTGCCAGGGCGAGACGCCCATCTGCCGCGAGGTCTCGTAGACGCCGTAGATGGTGCCGCGCTGGTCGCTGCCCGCGATGACGAGGGCCCGACGGACGCCGGGCACGGGGTTGTCGACGACCTGCTCGCGCGTCGTCTCCCACTTGCCCGCGATCCCCTCGACGTCGAGCTTGCCCTCCTGGATCAGCCGGTCGATCAGCGGGCTGCTGCCGATGGTGCCGACGACCACGATCTCGTCGCCGCGGATGCGGCTCCAGTCGCCCTGCGACACCTGGGGCCTGACGCCGGTGACGCGCTCGACGTCGGCCGCCAGGTCGCCCGTGGCGCGGATGACGCCGGGGTGGTCCCGCGAACTCACCAGGATCGGCGCGGCCCTTCCGCCCTTGGCGAGGGTGAGGCTGCCTGGCTGCCATGAGGGCGAGACGAAGAGGTCACGTCTCTCCGCGGCGCGCGCGGACGTCGCGGCGATGGTGGGCGCGGCCGCGGTCGCCGCGACGGTCAGGGGCAGAAGGCTGAGGAAGGCACGGCGGCTTGTCATGGGCTTCGTACTCCACGCGGAAGAGGAGGGCGGGACCGATAATTTCCGAGAGGGTTCCGGAAGAAGCTAAGGACAAGTCATGCGCGGGTCAATACTCCGTTACCCCGGGATTTCCAGGTCAGCACGGGCGGCGAACGCCATCCACGGGATGACCTGCTGAGGCCGCGCCACCGAAACTTTTTCAGAAACGGGGCCACTCCTCGCCGTCCACGCGGCGGTCGGGCGCGGGACCCGTCCCGCGCCGCGCCGCTTACGGTCACGCCTGACGAGACGCCTCCCGGGCTCGGGGGGCGGACCCCGAAGAGAAGGAGGGCATCCCCGTGAGAGGTACCCGCGTAACCCGTTCCGCCGGGAGAGGGCGAGGGCGGCTGCCGTTGGCGGTCGCCGTCCTCACCGTGGCGACGGCGGCGCTGAGCGCTCCGGCGACCGCGCAGGCCGCCGACGAGGAGCTGACCCCGGGCGGGGGCGCGGTCAGCGCGAGCACCAGCGACGAGAACGTGCCCGCGAACGCCGTCGACGGCGACCTCGGCACCCGCTGGTCGGGCGAAGGCGACGGCGCCTGGCTCCAGTTGAACCTCGGCGCGACGCGGACCGTGAGCCACGTCAAGCTCGCCGTGCACCAGGGCACGACCCGGCAGAACGTCTTCGAGCTCCAGTACTGGGACGGCTCGCGCTGGGTCACCACCTATGAAGGCCTGACCAGCGGCACGACGACGGCTCTCGAGACGTTCACGTTCGACGACCCCGTCGAGACGTCGAGGATCCGCTACCTCGGCCATGGCTACGAGGGCGACGGCGAGGGCGACTGGAACAGCCTCACCGAGGTCGAGGTCTGGGGCAGCGGCGAAGGTGGTGGCGACGACGGCGGTGGCGGCGACGCCGAACTCCCGTCGGAAGTCCTTGACTTGAGCGACTGGAAGGTCACGCTGCCCATCGGCGACGACGAGGACCCGACCGAGATCTTCCAGCCCGATCTCGACGAGTACTCCCATGACCCCTTCTTCCGGGTCAACGACGCGGGCGACGCGGTCACGTTCCGCGCGCCCGTCAACGGCGTGACCACCGGCGGCTCCAGCTATCCGCGCTCCGAGCTGCGGGAGATGGAGAGCGGCGGCGAGGACGAGATCGAGTGGTCCTCGACGTCCGGCACGCACACGATGACGGTGCGCGAGGCGTTCACCCACCTGCCCGAGGACAAGCCCGAGGTCGTCGGCGCCCAGATCCACGGCGGCGACGACGACGTCACCGCGCTGCGCCTCCAGGGCTCGCGGCTGTGGATCACCGACGAAGACACCGTCCAGCATCATCTGATCACCGACGAGTACGAGTTGGGCACGGTCTTCGAGCTCGAGTACGTGGTGAGCGACGGCGAGATCGAGATCTACTACAACGGTGAGCTGGAGACGACGATCGACCACTCCGACTCCACCAACTACTTCAAGGCGGGCGCCTACACGCAGGCCAACTGCGAGCGCTCATCCCCATGCAGCGACGACAACTACGGCGAGGTGGAGATCTACGACCTGACCGTCACACACAGCGACGGCGACGGCAGCGAGGGCACCGACGACACCTCGGCCGCCGACCGCTACGGCTGGGGCGAACCCCTGCCGATCTCCGACGAGTTCGACTACACGGGCCCGGTCGACCCCGACAGGTGGGCGGTGCCGTCCGGCAACGTCGGTGGCACGGAGGGCTGTTGGGAGGGGCACGCGGGCAACGGCCGCCGCTGCGCCAAGAACAGCACCGTCGCCGACGGCATCCTCACCATGCGTGGCGAGGAGAACGGCGACACGGGGTGGCTCCGCCAGGAGCGCGACGAGCAGTACGGCCGCTGGGAGATCCGCTCCCGCTCCCGCAACACCGGTGACAGCGGCGGGCTTTACCACCCCCTCCACCTGATCTGGCCCACCGAGGGCAACCGCCTGGAGAACGGCGAGTACGACTGGGTCGAGTACTCCGACCCCGACGAGCAGTGCCTCACGGCGTTCCTGCACTACCCGGAGAGCCCGACGGACGAGAAGGAGCGCTACGACCTGTGCCCGCTCGACATGACGGAGTGGCACAACTTCGCGTTCGAGTGGACCCCTGACGCGCTGGTCGGCTACGTGGACGGCGAGGAGTGGTTCCGCGCGTCGAACGGCGCGAACGAGGACCGCGGCGACATCCAGACGATGCCGTCGGGCCACCTGAACATCCAACTCGACAACTTCACCGGCGACGGCGGTCTGCGCCCCGCGGTGTTCGAGGTGGACTGGGTGCGCGTCTACGAGTAGTCCGCTGCGCTGGCCCCGACGTTCCCCCACCGGCGGTCCGCCCCTCCCCGGCGGGGGGCGGCCCCCGGCCGGTGCCCCGGCCCGGCACGGGTTTCCGCTGCGCGGGCGCGTCGCCTCCGGCGGGGCCCGGGCCCGGCGTGCGGAGGCGCTGCCGCGCTTTCTCGCCCGGGGGCGAGGGGCCCGCTGCGCGGGGCGGACCGCCTTCGGCGGGGCTTCCGAGGGGGCTCTGCCGGGGGTGATGAAGGGGTGCGGTCTGTGGCGGGGCCCGGGCCCGGCGCCCCGGCGCTGCTGCGCCTTCTCGCCCGGGGCGAGGGCCTGTTGCGCGGGGCGCGTCGCCTCCGGCGGGGTTCCCTGCGGGCCCGGCCTGCGGCCCGCGTCGCCTGGCGGCGGTGCCGCGCCCCTTCGCCGGGGCGGCTCGCGGCCGGTATGGGTTTCCGCTGCGCGGATGCCCCCACCTCCCGCGGGTCGCCCGGCGCCCTCTCCTCGCCCGTCCGCTGTGCGCAGCGCGTCGCCTCCGGCGGGGCCCGGGCCCGGCGTGCGGCGGCGCTGCCGCGCTTTCTCGCCCGGGGGCGAGGGGCCCGCTGCGCGGGGCGGACCGCCTTCGGCGGGGCTTCTGAGGGGGCTCTGCCGGGGGTGGTGTCGAGCGGCGCGGCCTGGGTGACCCGGCGTGGCCGGAGATGGGCCCTGCCGGGGCGGCCGGGCGCCCCGGCGCTGCCGCTCCTTCTCGCCCCCGGCAGGGGCCTGCTGCGCGGGGCGGACCGCCTTCGGCGGGGTCCCCTGCGGGCCCGCGTCGTTTGGCGGCGGTGCCGCACCCCTTCCGGCCCCGGGCCGGATCCGCAGCGCGGAGCGCACCGCTCGCGGCTGATGGCCGCGGGAGCGAACCCGGCGGCACCATGCCGCAGGCAAAGGGGTGGGTGGGCGGGCGAAACAACCGCCGGAGGCGGGCCGCGCCCCACCGCACGCCCGCGAGCGCGAAACCCCCGCCGGAGGCGGGCGTCCAACCCCGCGGGAGGCGAACTTCTGGAAGAATCCCCGAACATGCCAGGGGGGACGGAAGACGCCACACGCATCCACCACCTGTTCGAGGCGCACGCACGGCTCGCCCCCGAGCGGGCAGCGATCCAGACGGAGACCACCGACCTCACCTACGGCGAACTCGACCGCGCGGCCGACGCGTTGGCGCGCCGGCTGCGCGCCGCCGGGCTGCCCGACGGCGCGACGGTCGCGGTGCGGACCGACCGGGTGCCGGACGGCCTGGTCGCGATCCTCGGCGTGCTCAAGGCCGGGGGCGCGTACGCCGTCGTCGACCCGCACGAGAAGCCCGCCGAGGCGGCGGGGCTGCTGCGCCGCGCCGCCGCCGTGGCCGTCGTCACCCAACGCGCCCACCGGGCGCGGGTGGACGAGGGCGGCCGCCCCGTCATCTGCCTCGACGACCGGGCGCGGCCCGCGCCGATCGAGGCAAAGGTCCCCGCCAACTCCGCAGGCAGGGCCGCCCTGTTGTTCAGCGCGGGCACCACGAGCCACCGCCGCGCCCTGCCCGCCACGCACCGCACGCTGCTGGCCGCCCACGCCGCCTGGGCGGAGGTGTACGGGATCGAGCCCGACGACCGTTGCCTGGTGACCGCGCCGCCCGACTCGGCCGCGTTCACGGGGGGTTGGATACGCGCGCTGTGCGCGGGCGCGACGCTGCTGCTCAACGTTCGCCCCACGGGCCAGGGCCTCTCCTGCACGGTGCTCGACACCGACCCGGCCACCGCCGCCCGGCTGTTGGCCCGCCCGAGGGGCGCGGGCGGCGACCACGCCAAGGGCGGTGGTCGGCCCGCCGAACGCGACCGCCCGCCGCGCCTGGTGGCCGTGAGCGGCGAACGGCTCACGTTGGCCGAGCAGGTGGAGCTGGAGGAGCTGCTGTGGACCGGCGCCAGGGTCATCAACGTCTACGGCCCCGCCGAAGTGGCGGGTTGCGGAACGTGGTTCGAGACGGGCCAGCTCGCCGACCCGGCGCCCGACCCGCACGCCGTGAGCTATCTCGGCCGCCCGATGCCGGGGTGCGGCGTGCGGATCCGTTCAGGGCTCGTGTGGCTGACCCCGCCGGGCGGCGGCGCCGCCGTGCCCACGGGCGACCTCGGGCGTCAACGCAAGGGCAGGCCATTGGAGTTCCGCGGCCGGGCGGCCCACCGGATCAAGGTCGGCGGCGGGGTCGTCCACCCGCATGAGGCGGAGCTGGCCCTGGCCGCCCACCCGCGGATCCGCGACGCGGTGATCATCGGCGACACGGGGCCCGGTGGCGGGCGCGCCTCGTACCTGGTCGCCCATGTCGAGCCCGCGTCGGACGCGCGCCGCGTGCCGGGCGCCGCCGTGCTGCGCCAGCACCTCAGGGCCAGGGGGATCGAGGAGCGGGCGCTGCCCGACACGGTCGTGACCACGGACGCGCTGCCGCGCGACCGGGCGGGGAAGGTGGACCGCGGCGCGCTGTCGCTCCCCGCCGTGCCCGCGGCGGCCAGGGCCTCGGGGGGCGGGAAGGGCGTCTCGATCCGTGACGAGGACAGCAGGGCGGTGGTCGGCTGGTTCTTCGTGCCGGTGATCGCCGCGGTGTTCGCGGCGATCGCCACGGACGCGATCTGGCCGGGCTCCACGGACCTGACGGGCGTGCCGGGGCCGTGGCGGCAGCTGTTTCGGGCGCTCTATGTCGCCGAGTGGGCGGCGTTCGGCGCGGGCGTGGCCTTCCTGCTGTCGGGCTGGCCGCTGCTTGCCCGCCAGGGCAAGCCGCTGTCGCTGACCGTCGCGGCGCATGTGTCGCTGGTGTGGCTCATGGCGTCGTGGTGGCCGCAGGACAACGCCTACCGGCTGGCCGCCAAGGACGACTGGCCCCAACAGGCGCTGCTCGTCTATGTGTTCAACGTCCCGCTGATGATCGCCGCGGTCGTGGTGGCGGTGTTCGCGGTGTGGCGCCCGCCGTGGCGCCGCGACGAGGAGGACCACGAGGAACGTTCCGCGCGCGTGTGACGGTGCGGGGCTACCGGCTCAACGGGGCGAAGGTCCTGGCCAGTTCGCGGGCGGCCGTGCGCACAAGAGACTCGGCGCGCAGCAGCCGGTGCTTCGAGCGGGCCGCGAGGACGACGCCGAGCCAGGGGCTCGGCTCGAACGCCGCCGTGGCGATCGACGGCACGCACACCGCGTCGACCGCCCGGCAGCGCGTCGTCAACGTGCCGAGCCAGTCGAGGAGTTCGCCGTCGGGCAGCCGGGCGCCGAGCTCCAGCCTGTCCATGGCCCGCACCACGAAGCCGTCGTCGGCCCCGCGCAGCTCGTCGAGGCGGGCCTTGACCATGAACGCCACGGCCGGTCCCGTCAGGCGCAGATTGGCCTCGGTGGGCGCGAGACGCCCGCCGGGCGCGGTCACGAAGTCCACGTCGAACCAGCCGCGGTAGCCGTCCTCGGCCAGCGCGGCCCCGACGGCGTTGCCGAAGCTCAGTGCGATGTCCACGAGTGGGGCGGGGACCACGCCGGGGCCGACCGTCGCGCCCCGGTACGCCAGGCCGCGCACCTCCATCTCGGCCACGCCGACGTCGAACGCCTCGCCGGAGGCGGCCACCACGCCGTCATAGGTGAGGTCCCGTGGCCCGTCGCCGTCGCCCGCGAGGTACTCCTCGATCAGCAGCGGCCCCTCGGGCAGCCCCCGCAGCGCCGCCCGCCCCCGGTCGCGGGACCCCACCAGGCGCACCCCCGAACCACCCGCGCCATGCGCGGACTTGACCATGGACCGCAGCCCGGAACGCGCCCGCAGCAGCCCGGCCGCCTCGCGCCGGGTGGCGGCGGCCCACTGCGCGGGCACCACGATCCCGGGGTGGCCACCGGCCAGCCGCGTGAACAGCGCGTGCGCCGCCCGCTTCGACTCGTTCCGCAGCGCGCCGGGCCGCCAGGGCTCCCCGGCCAGCTCGGCGAACGCGGCGGTGCGGCCCCAGGGCAGCAACGGCGCCGCGAGGCCACGCAGATGGGCGGCGAGCGCCGGGCGTTCGAGCACCGCGCCCGCCGGTCCACGCTCCCCGTCGAGCCCGTCGAACACCTCCACCGCGCCCCAGCCGAGCTGCCGCCCCACCAGGTCGACCCAGCCCTCGGGCACCGCGCGGGGCAGCACGAGCGCCGCGGGGTGCGGTCCCGCGAACGCCGCGAGCCCCGAGTAGTGCCCCGCGCCCTTGCGCGCGGCGGGCGGCAGTGGCCCGAACTGGCCCTGGAAGTCGGCGACATTGCCCACGTGGACCGCGCGGCGCCCGCCCGTCCAGGCGTCGAGCCAGCCCGCGCGCGGCGCCAGCGCCGCCTCGAACAGCACAAGCCCGTCCCGGCCGGGGCCCCGGTGGCGGGCCCCGACGCGTTCGTAGAACCCCGCGGCGTGCGGGTCGGCCTCGACCCGCACCAGGGTGAAGCCCAACTCCCGTGCCCGGCCGAGAACATGGGCATGGAGCGCGGAGCCGATCCCGCGCCCGATCGCCCAGGGCTCGACGAACAGCAGCCCCAGCAGGCCCTCGGGCGGCTCGCCTTCGAGCGAGGCCAGGCCGAGCACCTCGTGGGCGTCCTCGGCGACCACCACGCGCCGGGCCGCCAACTCGCCCGGATCGAGGGTCAGTTCATCGCGGCACGCCGCCAGGTGGGCCGCGTCGTAGCCCCAGTGGCCCTTGGAGCGCAGCATGAGGGCGCCCAGGGCCGCCGCCTCGCCCTGCCGCGCCGGACGGATCGCCACGCCCACCCCGCCCCACCTCCCGCCGGATCCATGCGCTGGTCAGGAGCTCCGATCGTAGAGCCGCTCGATCTCCGCCGCGTAGGCCGTCGCCACGGCCTGCCGCCGCACCTTGAGCGACGGGGTGAGCATGCCGTTCTCCTCGGTGAACTCGCCGTCCACGAGGGCGAACGCGCGGATCGACTCGGCGCGTGAGACGGACTCGTTGGCGTGGTCGACCGCGCGCCGCACCGTGGCGAGCAGCTCGGGGTCCTCGCGCAGCTCCGCCACGGGCGTGCCCGCGGGGCGGCCCCTGACGGTGAGCCAGTGGTCGAGCGCCTCCCGTTCGAGGGAGATCAGCGCGGCGACGAAGGGGCGGTTGTCGCCGACCACCATGCAGGCGCCGATGGGCGGTCGGCCGCGCAGCCGGTCCTCGAGCGGGGCGGGCGAGACGTTCTTGCCGCCGCTGGTGACGAGGATGTCCTTCTTCCGCCCGGTGATGGCCAGATAGCCCTCGTCGTCGAGCACGCCGAGGTCACCGGTGGCGAACCAGCCGTCGTCCAGGGCGCGTTCGGTGGCCTCGGGGGCGTTCCAGTAGGCGGTGGTGACGATCCCGCCGCGGATCAGCACCTCGCCGTCGTCGGCGATCCGCACCGCCGTGCCGGGCAGCGGGAGCCCGACCGTGCCGGGGCGCGGCGCGAGGGGCGGGCTGAGGGTGGCGGCGGCGGTGGTCTCGGTGAGGCCGTAGCCCTCGTAGACGACGATGCCGCAGCCGAAGAAGAACAGCGTGAGCCTCGGGTCGAGGGGCGAGCCGCCGCTGATGGCGTACCGCACCCGGCCGCCGAGCGCCTTGCGGATGCGGCGGTAGACCAGCACGTCGTAGAGCGCCTTGGCCAGCCGCAGCCCTGGCCCAGGGCCAGGGCCCGTGCCGTGGTGGGCGCGCATCCTGGCCTCGCCGTAGGCCACGCCGACGCGGTCGGCCCGGTCGAACGACGCGCCCCTGCCGATGCGTTCGGCCGTGGCCCGCCCCGTGTCGTGGATCTTCTCGAAGAGATACGGCACGCCGACCAGGAACGTCGGCCGGAACGACGCGAGTTCGGGGCGCAGGTCGTCCGGCCTGACGCTGGGGCAGTGGCCCGTCTCGATGCGCGCGGACAGGCAGGCGATCTGGATGGCCCGGCCCAGGATGTGGGCGAGCGGCAGGAAGACCAGGGTCGTGGGCGTCTGCCCGGTGGCCTCCTCGAAGACGGGCTTGAGCAGCGCGACGAGGGTGGTGGCCTCGGCGTGCAGGTTCCGGTGGGTGAGCGCGCAGCCCCGGGGGCGGCCCGTGGTGCCCGAGGTGTAGACGACGGTGGCCACCGTGTCGGGGCCTAGGGCGGCGCGCCGCTCGTCCACGGCCGCGTCCGGCGTGGTCCGCCCGAGCCCGGCCAGCTTGTCGAGCGCGCCGTCGTCGATGACCCAGGGCGTCGGCATCCCCGACTCGACGCGCCCCTGCTCCGCCGTTCCGGCGTGCGCGGCCGTCTCCACGAC
Source organism: Streptomyces radicis (assembly GCF_003626575.1). GTDB lineage: Bacteria > Actinomycetota > Actinomycetes > Streptomycetales > Streptomycetaceae > Streptomyces > Streptomyces radicis. The sequence goes on from NZ_RBDY01000042.1 coordinate 40,562, forward strand.
GAGGAACGAGGCGCCCGAGTCCCGCAGGATCCAGGCCACTTGGTCGGCCGACGACGTCGCGTAGACCGGGACGGTGACGCCGCCCGCGGCCCAGATCGCGAAGTCGAGCACGACCCAGTCGGCGCTCGTGCGGGCCATGAGCGCCACCCGGCCGCCCGCCGGGAGCCCGGCGGCGACCAGGCCCTTGGCCACCTCGGTGACCCGGGCCGCGAACGCCGCGGCGGTGACCGGCACCCACCGGTCGCCCTCCTTGCGCCGCACGACCACCGCGCCCTGCGCCTCGGCGGCGTTGGCGAAGGGGATGTCCGCGACGCTGCCGCGCGCGAGCGGTGGGACGAGCGGGGGCACGCGCACCTCGCGCACCGCGCCGCCCTCCCTGATCAGCTCGGGCGTCACGCGGGCGGCCAGTCGGCCGCGCCGCAATCGCCTGAGGTCCCGGTGCACGCTCACGGAATCAACTCCCTTGTCGGCTCTCCAGAATGGCGGTGACCCCCACGCCGCCCGCCGCGCAGACCGACACCAGCCCCCTGACGGGTCCGCCGCCGCGCTCACCGGCGCGCTCGTGCAACTCCTTGGCCAGCGTGGCGACGATCCGCCCGCCCGTCGCCGCGAACGGGTGCCCGGTGGCCAACGACGAGCCCATGGGGTTGATCCGCGCCCGGTCCACCGCGCCGAACGCCCCCGGCAGGCCCAGGCGTTGGGTCCCGAACGCGGGATCCTCCCAGGCGGCGAGGGTGGCGAGGACCTGGGCGGCGAACGCCTCGTGGATCTCCAGCACGTCGAGGTCGGCCAGGCCGAGCCCGGCGTCGTCGAGCAGCCGGGGAACGGCGTACGCGGGCGCCATCAGCAGCCCGTCGGGCCCGTCGTCGCCCTCGACGAAGTCGACGGCCGCGGTGCGGGCGTGCGTCAGATACGCCAGCACCGGCAGGCGGCGCTCCGCGGCCCACTCCTCGCTCGCCAGCAGCACGGTGGCCGCGCCGTCGGTGAGCGGCGTGGAGTTCCCCGCCGTCATGGTGGCACCCTCTCCGCCGTCCCCTTGTCGAACGCCGAACACCGGGCGGAGCGCGGCCAGTTGCTCGGGTGTGCTGTCGGGGCGGAGGTTCTGGTCGCGGTCGAGGCCGCGGAACGGGGTGAGCAGGTCGTCGAAGAAGCCCCGCGCGTACGCGGCGGCCAGCCGCCGGTGGCTCGCCGCCGCGAAGGCGTCCTGGTCGGCGCGGGTCACGCCCCACGCCGCGGCGGTGCGCGCGGCGTGCTCGCCCATCGGGAGCCCGGTGCGCGGCTCGGCGTTGCGCGGGATCTCCGGCAGCAGATGCCGCGGGCGGAGCCCGGCGAGCGCCCGCAGCCCGCGGGGCGGCGTCCGCTCACGGCGCGCCCGGAGCAGCAGGCGGCGCAGCCCGTCGTCCAACGCCAGCGGCACGTCGCTCGCGGTGTCCACGCCGCCCGCGACGCCCGCGTCGATCTGGCCGAGCGCGATCTTGTTGGCGACCAGGATGACCGCCTCGAGGCCCGTGCCGCACGCCTGTTGCACGTCGAACGCCGGGGTGCGGTGGTCGAGCGCGCTGCCGAGCACCGTCTCGCGCGCCAGCTGGAAGTCCCTGCTGTGCTTGAGCACCGCGCCCGCCACGAACTCGCCGAGCAACTCCCCGCGCAGCCCGAACCGTTCGACCAGCCCTTCGAGCGCGGCGGCCAGCATCTCCCCGTCGGACGCGGTGGCGTAGGGCCCGTCGGCCCGCGCGAACGGGATCCGGTTCCCGCCGAGCACCGCCACCCGGCGCACACCCGACGCCCCCATGGCCCTCACCCCTTCCGGTCACCGCGGACTTGACTCATCAGTAGACTTACCGCGCGGTAAGGAGGAAATCAATGGCCGACCGGTATCTCTCCTTCGTGACCAGCCGACCTGGCGCGTTTCTCGCCCGGCGGCTCGGCCTGCCCCGACCCGCGCCCCTGGCGCGGCACCACAGGGGGCGGCCCGTGCTCACCGGTCCCGTCGAGCTGGGCGAGGGCGAACACGCCCGCGTGGCAACGGCGTTGCGCGCGGTCCTGGCGTCCTGCGGCGCCACCGTGGAGCCGGGCGCCGCGCGGCCCGCCGCGCTGGTCTACGACGCCACCGGCATCAGGGAGAGCCGGGGGCTCGGCGCGCTCCACGCGTTCCTCGGGCCTCGCGTACGGTCGTTGGCCCCCTGCGGGCGCGTCCTGGTGGTCGGCACCCCGCCCGAGCTGACCACCACGCCACGCGAGCGCGCCGCCCAGCGCGCGCTCGAGGGCTTCGTCCGCTCGCTCGCCAAGGAGCTGCGCGGCGGCTCGACCGCCCATCTGCTCCATGTCGCCCCGGGCGCCGAGGAGTTCACCGAGTCCACCGTCCGCTTCCTGCTCTCCGCCCGCTCCGCCTACGTCAGCGGGCAGGTCGTGCGCCTCGACCCGCCCGCCGTGCCGTCGGCCGCGGCGCGGCCCGCCGACTGGGAGCGCCCGCTCGACGGCCGCACCGCGCTGGTGACCGGCGCGGCGCGCGGCATAGGCGCCGCCGTCGCCGAGGTCCTGCACCGCGAAGGGGCCCGCGTCGTGTGCCTTGACGTGCCCGGCGCTGCCGAGCCGTTGAACGCCCTCGCCGACCGGCTCGGCGGCACCGCCGTGCCCGTGGACATCACGGCGCGGGACGCCGACGCCAGGATCGAGGCGCGGGTGCGCGACGCGCACGGCGGCGGCCTCGACATCCTGGTGCACAACGCGGGGATCACGCGCGACCGCACCCTGGCCCGGATGCCCGCCGAGCAGTGGAACGCCGTCATCGACGTCAACCTGACCGCCGTCGAGCGGCTCACCGCGGCCCTCGCGCCGCTGCTGCGCGACGGCGGACGCGTCGTCGCCACCTCGTCGGTCAACGGCCTCGCCGGGGCCGCGGGGCAGACCAACTACGCGGCGAGCAAGGCGGGTTCGATCGGCCTGGTCCAGGCGCTCGCCCCGCTGCTCGCGCCGCGCGGCATCACCGCCAACGCCGTCGCGCCCGGCTTCATCGCCACCGGCATGACGGCGGCCATGCCGTTCCCTGTCCGCACGGTCGCCGCGCGGCTCAACAGCCTCGGCCAGCCAGGGCGGCCCGTCGACGTCGCCGAGGCCGTCGCCTGGCTCGCGTCCCCCGGCTCCGGCGCGGTCACGGGCCATGTCCTGCGCGTGTGCGGCCAGTCCCTGGTGGGGGCGTGACCGTGCCGGGTCTCGCCCGCTCCTACGCCCGCGCCCTGCTGCTGCCCCGCACGGGCCGCGGGCCGCTGCCCACCCGGGTCGTCACCGGCGCGCCCGCCGCCGCCGAGCCCGCCTCGCTGGCGCGCTACGCCGAGGTCTGCGCGTTCGCCCGCACCGACCCGCTGCCGCCCACCCACCCGCACACGGCGGCGTTCCCCCTGGCCCTCGACCTGATGACGCGGCGCGACTTCCCGTTCCGCCCGACGGGCCTGATCCACCTGGGAGTCCGCGTCGAGCAGCGGAGGCCCCTGGCCGCCGACGAGCCGCTGCGCCACCGCGTCGAGGCGGGCGGGCTCGCCCCGCACCCCAGGGGCACGGCGTTCGAGATCAGGACCACCGCGCTCGACGCCACGGGCGCCGCCGTGTGGCACTCGACCAGCACCTATCTGCGCCGGGACGGGCGGCGACGGCCCGGTGCGAGGCGTGCGCCCGACGCGCCGCGCGATGGCCCGCGCGAGGTGCCGCCCGAGGTGCCGCCCGAGGTCCAGGGCCCCGGCGAGCCCTGGGACGTCCCCGCCGACACGGGCCGCCGCTACGCCGCCGCCTCGGGCGACCGCAACCCCATCCATCTCCACCCGCTGACGGCCCGCCTGTTCGGGCTGCCAGGACCCATCGCGCACGGCATGTGGTCGCTCGCCCGCTGCCTCGCCGCCCAACAGGACGCGCTGCCGGGGGCGTTCACCGTCGAGGCCGCCTTCAGCGCCCCCGTGCCGCTGCCCGCCCGTGTGACGCTCCACGCGACCACGCCAGGCCCGTTCACCCTGCGCTCCGCCACCGGCGACCGCGTCCATCTGACGGGCCGCACACGGGCGTTGGGTCAAGGGCCTCAGGGTGCCTGAGGCGCCCAGGTCCCGCCCGCGAGCACGTCGCGCATGCCGATCCACACCATGTTCATCAGCCGCAGGGAGGCCCCGTCGGGCGGGCTGTCCGGGTGCCGCTCCATCCAGTCGGTGACCGCGTCCGCCGCGCCCACCAGCGCGTGCGCCACGAACTCCGCCTCGAACTCCCCGAGATGGTCACCCCCGTCGCTGTCCGAGATCCCCGAGGCGACCAGCGCGGTGACCTCCGCCATCACCGTCCGGCGCGCCTCCGCGAGCTCGGCGGCGATCGCCTCGCTCTGCTCGGGCGCCTGCCGGTGCAGCACCACCCAGCTGTCCCGCCGCTCCGCGACAAAGGCGAAGAACGCCGAGAGCCCCGCCCACAGCCGCAACTCCGGTGAGCCGCCCGCCCGTTGCGCCGCCTCCCTGAACGTCTCCGCCAGGCGCCGCGCCTCCCGCCGCACACACGCGACGAACAGTCCCTCCTTGGAGGTGAAGTAGAGATAGACCATCGGCTTGGAGATCCCCGCGAGCTCGGCGATCTCGTCCACCACGGCCGCGCGGTACCCGCGTTGGGAGAAGACGTGGACCGCCGCGTCGACGATCTCCCGCTCGCGCACGCTCCTCGGCACTCGGCGCTTCGGCTTGTCCTTCACCCTGGTCACCCTACCCACGTTCCCCTCATACCTTACTCTCTGGTAAGTTTACTTCCTGGTAAGGAAGGTGCGGGCGGCAGGGAGTCGGGTGAGCGGCTGATGGGTGACACCGGCCTTGAGGGTCTGGAGAGCAGGGACTTCGGGGAGATCACGCCCGAGGAGTTCGCGGCGCTGGTGGGGAAGGCGTCGGGCAAGGACATCGAGCGGCTGATGCGTGGCGAGACGCGCCCGCGCGTGCTGGCCGAGATATTCGGGCGCCTGGCGGGGCAGTTCAGGCCCGAGCAGGCGGGCGGCCTCACCGCGCTCATCCGCTGGGAGATCACCGGCGACCCGGTGGTGGTGTACGAGACGACCATCGCCGATGGCAAGTGTGCGGTGGCCGAGGGCCGTTCGGACGCGGAGCCGCGCACGGTGCTCACGATGGGCGACGCGGAGTTCCTCAAGCTCGTGTCGGGGCACGGCAGTCCGGTCATGATGTTCATGGCCAGGAAGCTCAGGGTCGGCGGCGACATGGGTCTTGCCTCGGGCCTCACCCGCCTCTTCGAGATCCCCAAGGGCTGAGGGAGGGCGGGACGTTGAGCGGTTTCTTCCTCGACCTGACCGACGAGCAGCGCACCGTGCGCGACTGGGTGCACGGCTTCGCCGCCGACGTCGTGCGGCCCGCGGCGGCCGAGTGGGACGAGCGCGAGGACACCCCCTGGCCGATCATCGAGGAGGCCGCCGCCATCGGCCTCTACGGCTTCGAGTCGCTGGCCGAGATGTTCGGCGACCCCACGGGGATCACCCTCCAGCTGGCCAACGAGGAGCTGTTCTGGGGCGACGCGGGCATCGGCATGGCGCTGTTCGGCACGTCGCTCGCGGTGGCGGGCATCTTCGCCGCGGGCACCCCCGACCAGCTCGCCGAGTGGGTGCCGCAGTGCTTCGGCGACGCGAACGCCCCCCGTGTGGCGGCGTTCTGCGTCTCCGAGCCGGGCGCGGGCTCCGACGTCTCCGCCCTGCGCACGCGGGCGCGTTACGACGAGGCCAAGGACGAGTGGGTGCTCGGCGGCCAGAAGGCGTGGATCACCAACGGGGGCATCGCCGCCGTCCATGTCGTGGTCGCCTCCGTCGACCCGGAGCTGGGCTCGCGCGGGCAGGCCGCGTTCGTCGTGCCGCCGGGGACGGCCGGGCTGACCGGCGGCCGGAAGATCAGAAAGCTGGGGCTGCGCGCCTCGCACACCGCCGATGTCTTCCTCGACGACGTGCGCGTGCCGGGCCACTGCCTGCTCGGCGGGCGCGAGCGACTCGAACGGCGGCTCGCGCGGGCGCGCGAGGGCGGCCGCGCCAAGGGGCAGGCGGCGATGGCGACGTTCGAGGTCTCCCGCCCCACCGTGGGCGCCCAGGCCCTCGGCATCGCCCGCGCGGCCCACGAGTACGCGCTCGAGTACGCGAAGGGGCGCGAGGCGTTCGGGCGCCCGATCATCGAGAACCAGGCGATCGCCTTTCCCCTCGCCGACCTGCGCACCGAGATCGACGCGGTCCGCCTGCTGATCTGGCGCGCGGCGTGGATGGCGCGCACGGAGCGGCCCTTCCACGCGGCTGAGGGCTCGATGTCCAAGCTGCGTGCGGGCGAGCTCGCGGTGGCGGCCACGGAGAAGGCGATCCAGATCCTCGGCGGCGCGGGCTACAGCCGCGACCACCCGGTGGAGCGGATGTACCGGGACGGCAAGATCTACACGATCTTCGAGGGCACCAGCGAGATCCAGCGCCTGGTGATCGCGCGCGCGATCTCGGGCCACCCGATCCGTTGACGGGCTCGTTCCGTTGACGGGTTCGTTCCGCGCAACTCCCCTTCGGCGCACGGGTGATGGGGTCACCCCGGCGGCTGCGGGGTGACCTCGGCGCGGCAGACCAGGCAGCGTTCGATCCCGGTGCCGTGCTCGGCCAGCACGCGCCGCGCGTCGGCGAGGTGGAGGTCGGGCGCGCCCGGGCACCAGCAGCCCGCGCGGTGCAGCACGCCGCGCCGGGGCTCGCCAGGGGCGGTGCGCATCCACTGCACCCACCAGCGCGGCCCGTCCCGCTCCTCCGCCGCGTCGATGGCCTTCCGCACGGCGCCCAGCTGGGACTCGAGCCAGGCGGCGAGGGCCCGCAGGCGGGGCACATCGGACGGCAGATCGTTCACATGTTCGATAGTAGGCCCGCCCCCGCGCCCCGGCCCGCCGGGGCGATGTCCACCGCGCGCGCTGAGCCGCGCGCCGTTGCGCCAGGCGCGCGACCTGCCGGGGGCGGCGGGGCGGTGCGCTTGACCTCAAGCGCTTGAAGTGCCGGAGACTCGGCCGCATGGCAGCGACGGAGAAACGCGTGGACCGCCCGCCCCTGACGATTCAGGAGGTGTCACGGCGCAGCGGTCTGTCCGAGCCGACGCTGCGGTACTACGAGAAGATCGGGCTCATCCCCCGCGTCGACCGCGACGAGAGCAGCGGCCACCGGCGTTACGACGCCGCCACGGTGGAGACGATCGAGGCGCTTGCCTGCCTGCGGGCGACCGGGATGAGCGTGCGCGACATGCGCGCCTACCTCCGCCACCTCGGCGGGGGACCCGGCGCCGCCGCCGAGCTGCACGACCTGTTCCGCCGCAACGTGGAGCGGGTCGACGAGGAGATCCGGCGGCTGCGCGCCCGCCAGCGCTATCTGCGGCTCAAGGCGGACCTGTGGGCCGCCAGGCGGCGCTCCGACGCCGAGGCCGAACGCCGGGCGACGGACGAACTCATCCACGGCGCGGACGCGCTTCGCTGAGAGGGAACATCCATGGACAGCACGACCCCCACGCCGAACGGCGCACGTGTTCTGGTCACCGGCGGCACCGGTTTCCTCGGAACGCACCTGGTCGACCGCCTTCTGCGCGACGGCCGCCGCGTGCGCACCACGGTCCGCACACCCACCCGCGCCGAGGAGGTCCGCGCCGCCCTCGCGACCGCGGGGACCGACCCGGGCGACCGCCTCGAGATCGTCACCGCCGACCTGTCGTCCGACGACGGCTGGCCCGAGGCCGTCGCGGGCTGCGCCGAGGTCCACCACGTCGCCTCGCCCTTCCCTGCCTCCCAGCCGGAGGACGCGGACGAGGTCATCGTTCCCGCGCGGGACGGCGCGCTGCGCGTCCTGCGGGCCGCGCGCGACCACGGGGTGCGGCGGACCGTGCTGACGTCGTCGTTCGCCGCGGTCGGCTACACGCCCAAGCCGGGTGACACCTACGACGAGACGGACTGGACGATCCCGTCCGCCGACCACACCCCCTACGTCCGGTCGAAAGTCATCGCCGAACGGTCGGCCTGGGACTTCGTCCGGGAGGAAGGGGGCGATCTCCAACTCACGGTGATCACCCCGACCGGCATCTTCGGCCCCGTCCTCAGCTCCCGCCTGTCTACCTCCGTCAACCTGGTCAAGGCGATGCTCGATGGCGCGATGCCCGCCGTTCCTCCCGTGGCCTTCGGCGTGGTGGACGTGCGCGACGTCGTGGACATCCATGTGCGCGCGATGGCGCACCCGGCCACCGCGGGGGAGCGGTTCCTCGCCAGCGGCGACGCCACCATGACGTTCCTCGAGCTCGCCAGGACCCTCGCCGAGCACCTGGGGGAGCGCGCCACGCGCGTGCCGACCACCGAGCTGACCGAGGAGCAGGCGCGGGAGGCGGCCCGTTCCCACGCGGACCTGCGGGGCGTGCTCAGCCAGCTGGGCCGCAGGCCGGTGCTGCGCACCGACAAGGCCCGCACCGTCCTCGGCTGGCGGCCGCGCGACCCCGAGACCACCATCGTCGAGACCGGCGACAGCCTGCTCCGCGCGGGACTCGTGCGGGATCCGGCGGCCTGAGGGACACCGCCCCGGAGGGGATCAGGAACGCATCAGGCAGAACTCGTTCCCCTCCGGGTCGCACAGCACCGTCAGCGTCTCGTGCTCCTCGACCACCCGCGCGCCCAGGCCGCCGAGCCGCGCCAGCTCCGCCCCCGGGGCGTCCGCGCGCAGGTCGAGATGGACCCGGTTCTTGACGCGCTTGGGCTCGGGCACCTTCTGGAACCACAGCCGCGGCCCGCCGTCCGCCGACTCGACCAGCACCGTCGGATCGTCCTCAGGGCCCTCGTACCCCAGCGCCCGCAGCCGCGCCAGCTCCGCCTCGTCGTACGGCGCGACCGCGTACCCGTCGAGCGCCGCCGCCCAGAAGCGCGCCAGCGGCGCCGGGTGCGCGCAGTCGACGACGATGTCCAGGATCCGCGCCATGCCGCCCCTCGCTCCCGCTAGGTGTCCTGCTCGGACGTGCCGTGCTCGGACGCGCCGTGCTCGGATCCGCCGCGCTCGGACGCGCCGTGCTTGAACCCGCGCTGCCTCGCCGCCTCGTAGAGCACGACGCTGGCGGCGCTCGCGGCGTTGAGCGAGGACGCCGAGCCCGTCATCGGAATCCGCACCAGCACGTCGCACCGCTCGCGCCAGGCCGCGCTCAGGCCGGTCGTCTCGTTCCCGACGGCCAGCAGGACGGGCCCGGTGAGGTCGGCCTCGGTGATGTCCACCGACCCGCGCTCGTCCGTTCCGACGACCGTCACCTCGGGCGCCGCCGCCGCGAGCCACGCCTCGACCTCGCGCTGTCCCGGCACCCGGACGACGGGCAGCGCGAACAGCGAACCCGTGCTCGCCCGCACGGACTTGGGGTCGTAGACATCGGCCGCGTGCCCCGTGACCACCAGGCCGTGCGCGCCGAAGGAGTCGGCCGAACGCACGATGCTGCCGATGTTCCCGGGGCTGGTCGGCCGGTCGAAGAGCACCCCGAGGAAGCCGGGGCCCACCGGGATCCGCGTCAGCTCGTCCGGCGGCATCTCGGCCACCGCGACCAACTCGGGGACGCCCTCGTCCTTCTCGCCCAGCTCGGCGAGCAACTCCGGTGCCATGGCGATCTTCTCGGCCTTCACGTCCCGCAACAGGCCGCTGGCCCAACGCGTCGGCGGACGGCTCTCGTCGAAGAGCAGCGCCCTGACGGGCCACCCGTGCTCGACCGCCTGCGACACCGGGCGCACCCCCTGCACCAGGAACTCCCCGGCCCTCTGCCGCTTGTTCCTGTTGGTGAGCTGTGCCTGCCACTGCTGGAACCGAGCGTTACGCGTCGTGATCCGCTGTGCCGCCACCCCAGCAGGCTACCCCAGCACCTCGGGCTACGACTCGTACCCCTCGACCTCCCACGCGGGCCGCACCGTCGCCTCGTCCGGGTCCTCTCCCGCGCCCTCCCTGACCCGCCGCCGTCGCAGCAGATCCCAGCACTGGTCCAGCCGGGCCTCCACCCCGGCGAGCCGCGCCTGCTCGTCCTCCCCCAGCCCACGCCCGGCCGCCCGCGCCCGGAGCACCCGCTCCTCGTCCACGAGCTGCCCGACATGGACCAGAATGTCCTTGTCTTCCATGGGGCCACCCTACGGCCAGCTCCCGCGTCCCGCCTCTTCAGGACGGCCGCGCTTGAGGGTCGACCTCCTCGCCGAGGTACCGCGCCGCCAGCGCGCGGGCCCTGCGGCGGACGCGTTCGACCGCCTCGGGGGCGTTGAACGGGGCGAAGGGCGGCCACAGGAACAGCAGGATCGCCAACTCCTCGGCGACCAGGGCACGTTCGAGAGCGTCCCGGTCGCATGGGCGCGCGTCCAGGTAGGCGTCCATGAGCGCCCGGGGCACGGTCGTCCCCGCCGGGGTCGCGCGCACCTGGAGAAAGGCCAGGTCGGAGGCGGGGCGGCCGATCCGTGTCTCCTGCCAGTCGCAGAAGACGAGCGAGCCCGCGTCGTGCACGACATTGTCCGTGTGGCAGTCGCCATGGACCAGGACGGGCGGCTGCCGCTCGGTGAGCCGGGCCCTGAGCGCGTCACGGCGGTCGAGCAGGTCGGGCAGCCGGGGGAGCGAGGCCGCCCAGAACGCGCCGATCCCCGCCGCGTCGGGGGTGTCGGCCGCGTCGGGGGCGTCGGCGGCGTCGAGGGCCGCGAGCAACGCGTCGGGGCGGCCGCCCCAGCCACCGGCCTCGGGCACCGGCGTGCCATGCAGCGCGGCCAGGTCACGGCCGAGCGCCGCCCACATCCCCGGGGTCCACGACGCGGCGTCCCGCGCCTCGCCCCCGGCCGCGAGCAGCAGGGCCACCCCGTCGTCGGCGTCCAACGCGCCGAGCAGGCGCGGCGTGCGCACGGGCACGATCGGCGCCAACTCCCGGTAGAAACGCAGCTCCCGCCGGGCCGCCGCCAACGGCCCACGCCCCGCCTCGGCCCCGGTGACCTTGAGATACGCGACCTCCCCGCCCTCCGCCCGCACGGTGTGCACCCCGGCCCCCGACCTGGACTCGAGCGCCACCCCCGGCCGCCCCACGGGCGCCACCCGGAACGCCTCGAGCGCCCGCGCCATGAGCGCCCTCGTCGCCGTGTTCTCCACCGTGGAACCGTACGGGGTCGCACCGACAGTCAGGCCGACGCGGCGCCCCGCGAGCCGCCGAAGGCGTCGAGCTCGTCGGCGCAGTGGGCGGAGAAGACGGTCACCCGGTCGCCGTGGTCGTGGACCAGCTCGCGCAAGTGCCGCTGGTTCGCCAGGCGTTCGCGGCGCCGCGACTCGACCATCCGCTGGAAGAGGCCGATGCCCGGCGGGCAGTGAGGGCTCGTGGCGTCCAACTCCCCGCGGTGGAAGTAGGAATCGCCCGCGTGCAGCAGCCAGCCCGCCCCGGTGTCGACGGCCACACCCGCATGCCCGCGCGTGTGCCCCGCCAGCGGGACCAGCAGGATCTCCGGCGGCAGCCCCTTCAACGCACGGACGGCCTCGAATCCGAACCACCGCTCGCCCGCGTCCTCGTACGGGATCCAGCGCGGCCGGTGGGCGAAGTGCGCGCGACGGTAGCGGGTGCGTTCCAGCCGGGTCCTGGGCGCGCTGAGCGCCCTCAACTCCTCGGCGAACACGTGCACGTTGGCGTCGGGGAAGTCCACGAGCCCACCGGCGTGGTCCCCGTCCCCATGGGTGAGCACGATGTCCGAGACATCCGCCGGGTCGTGGCCGAGCCCTCTCACCCGCGCCACGGCCGTCTCCCCCGCGTCGCCGCCAAGTCGGAACGCGGCAACCAGCCCGCGCCCCAGCCAGTCGCGGGCCCCGTCCACGCTTGGCGTTCCCAACCCCGTGTCCACGAGGACGAGTTGGGCGCCGGTGTCGATCAGCAGGCAGTGCGTGACCATCTCGCCCCGGCGCAGCAGCCCGGGCCGGTCGTCGATCAGCCGCCCGCCGAGCGGCCGCATCGCGCCGCAGTCGATGTGGTGCACGCGCATCACGCGCCGCCCCCGTCGAACACCGGGGCCCACACCGTTCCCGAGGCGGTGCGTTCGACGCGCCCGAAGACGTGCCCGGTGACGTGCCCGGCCGCGAGCACGGCGTCGGGTGTCGCGAGGACGTCCCTGCGCACGGCGAGCGCCCGGCCCGGATCGACATCGGTGGCGAACGACCAGTCAGGCTCGGCCACTTGCACCGCCGAGTGCAGGATGTCCCCCACGATCAGCACGCGTTCGGCCTCCGGCCGGTCCGGATCGGCCACGGCGACCGCCAGGTGCCCCGGCGTGTGCCCAGGCGTGGCGTGCACCGTGATCCCCGGCGCGATCGTCTCCCCGTCCCTGAGGAACTCGACGACGCCGGAAAGCGGTTCGAGCACGACACGCCGGTCGGGCGCTCCCCAGCCGCCGGTCCGTGTCCAGTACGCCCACTCGGCCTCGGCCACGCGATGCCGAGCGTTGCGGAACGTCAGCCCGGCCGGGGCCCGTTCGGCAGGATCCACGGGGTGCGGGGGCACATCCGTGGTCCACCCGACGTGGTCGAGGTGCAGATGGGTGAAGACGACGGTGTCGATGTCGTCGGCGGAAAGGCCCACCTCGGCAAGGTTCTTGAGCAACGCGCCCCCGACCGCCCCACCGCCGCCCGGGAGTTCGACGTCGACGGCGCCGACTCCCAGGTCCACCAGGATCCTGCGTTCCCCGGCCTCCAGCAGGAAGGCCCCGAAGGACAGGGTGAGCCGCCCCTCGTCGTCGAGCTGGTCCGGATACGCGGTCCAGTCCGCGTCGGGAAACGTCGCCGCGGCGGGGTGGATGCCGTGGCCGTCCGGCAGATACGTGACGATCGTCGAGCCGACGCGGACGTGTGCGCGGTGCGCGGGAAGGGTCATCTCTGGTGCCGTTCCTCGGGGATGAATCCGTCCCCGACGCTAGATCGGCGCAGGTCGGCTGGGGAGTACGCACTTGCAAGTGCGGACGCGGGGACACGCGGACGCCGGGGCGCTTGTACGGTCGGGGCCGCTTGTACGGTCGGGGCATGGACGACGCACGCATCCGCCCACGGCCGGGATCGCCCGGCGCGGCGCGCGGGCACGCGACTCGCGACGACCGCGTGGGGATGGACCGGCTCGCCGACCAGTGGAGCGGGCTGGTGATCCTGCTCCTGGCCGACGGCACCAGGCGCTACGCCGAACTCAGGTCCGCCCTGCGGGAGTTCGCGGGCGGGATCAGCGAGAAGATGCTCACGCAGACGCTGCGCGGCATGGAACGGGACGGCCTGCTCACCCGTAGGGATCACCAGACCTACCCGCGCCGGGTCGAGTACACCCTGACCCCCCTCGGCCTCTCGCTCCGCGAACCGCTGCTGACCGTGTGCGACTGGAGCGCCCGCCACCGCGAGGACATCAGAAGAGCCCGCGCGCGGTACGACGCGTCCCCGTGAGGGGTGGCATCCCGCCGGGCCCGCGGCCGGAAACTCGTTGCTGGCGGGGGGCGTACGCCCGGGGGGCGACGAGGAGGCGGGGAACGTGTCGGTGCGGCGCGGCGCGGCGCGGCCCGGACGGCGGGCGGCTACGGAGGGTCCGGTGGTGCGGGCCGCCTGCCGCGGTGGCTTGTTTCGTTTCTGGTGCGGGTCAGGGCTGGCACCTACGGGAGGGAGGGTGGTGGGTGGCGGTCGTCGCGGTCACCGATCGGCCTGTGGGCGTCTGAGGCCGTTCGCCGAACGGGCGCGGCCGCGTCCCTCGTCGGCGGCCGTCTTCCCGGGGGTCGGTCGCGGTGGCGCGCACCCTTCGGGCCTGCCCTGGCCGCCGCTCTCGTCGTTCAGTGCGGACCCGTTGAGCTGATGGAGCGGGCCGGTCCGAGGCGAGCGCGTGCGCCGTTCAGCGGGCCTGTTGGGCTTTATGCCCCGCTTAGCTTGTTCTTTATCTACCAAGATCGGCAAGGTCTGCCGATGGCCTTGAGGGTCTCAGGTCGTTTGACGGTTTTGCCAACGTCGTAGCGGGGTGCGGGACGGCGGTTCTTGGTTCCGGGCG
>NZ_RBDY01000043.1 GCF_003626575.1 Streptomyces radicis
GATGGCCCTCATGTGGGCCGCCGAATGGCCCCTCGCCCAGCACCTCTCCGACGGCACACCCAGCATGTCCGCCAACCCCTTCATGGACTCCCACCTCGTCTACGCCCTCGCCCTCATCACCCTCGCCGCCCTCCACGCCGACCGCACCTGGGGCCTGGCCCACCTCTGGCAACGCCTCCCCCTCATCCGCACCACCCCCTGGCTCCACTGACCCCCAACCCCCGCCCGGGACGCCCACCACCGGCGCCCCGGGCCCGTCCTGAGAGCCCCAGAGAGACCCCGAAAGACCCAGAGAGAAGAGGGGACATGATCCCGACCGTGACCGTCGGCCTCGACACCTCGAAGCGGAGCCTCAACGCCGCCGACTGGGCCGCCGCCGAGGCCGAGCGCCGCGGGCTTCCGCTCCGGCTCATCCACATCAAGGAGGCCAGGCCGCACGCCTGGCCCGACCCCGCCGCGGGCCTCGCCGACGAGGTGGCCGAACGCCTGCGGGCCCGCCACCCGGGGCTCGCGATCCGCACGGACGACCGTTACGGACAGCCCTCGACGGTGCTGTCCACCGCCGCCGCCGAGTCCGCCCTGCTGGTCCTGGGCTCGCGCGGCCTCGGCGGCATGACGGGACTGCTCCTCGGCTCCGTGTCCCGCGCGACCGTGGCCCGCACCACCAGGCCCGTCGTCCTGGTGCGGACGAGGGACGAGGCGGCGGACGGCAGGCGCGCCGGTGAGGTGGTCCTCGGCCTCGACCTGAGCCGCCCGTGCGACGCCCTCATCTCCTTCGCGTTCGAGGCCGCCGCGCACCACGCGACCACGCTGCGCGTCGTCCACGTCTGGCAGCCGCCCACCCTGCACGCCTACAGCCCCGAGGAGGCGGCCCCCGACCGGCGCGCGGACCTGGGCGCGCGCCGGGCGCGCACGCTGAACGAGGCGTTGCGCCCCTGGCGCGCCCGGCACCCCGGCGTCGAGGTCACCGAGGAGGTGCTCATCGGCCATCCGACCCACCACCTGGTGCGGGCGGCGGCCGGTGCGGCGCTCCTGGTCGTGGGCCGCCGCACCCGCGAGGCCGCCCTCGGCCCCCGCATCGGCCCCGTCACCCACGCCGCGCTCCACCACTCCCCCGCGCCCGTCGCGGTCGTGCCGCACGACTGAACGCGGGGCGCCACTCATTCCCTCCTCTCCTCTTTCTCGACGGTGCAGCGGGTGAGCTCGATGACCAGCTGGGCGGCAAGGAACCACCTCGCGTCCGGGTGGCCGTAGGGGAGGTGATGGTCCTCCGGGTGCGGGACGATGCCGTCGCTGTCCGGGTCGGGGGTGAAGAACCCCCCGAACACCCCCCACGTACGCGGCTTGCGCGAGCGGATCAGCAACGGATCGGTCAGATGCGGACAGTGCCGAACCGCCAGCGCCGCACACGGACGACACACCGGCGGCTTCGTCGACAACAGCCCCTCCACGTCCCCGAAGTCCGCGACCTCGGCGCGCTGCACCAGGAACAGCCACCCCCGCGACGTCCGGTCGGCCGGACCACCGCACACCTGACACAGCCGCTCCAACATCGTCCGCCGCTGACGGGCCGGGTGCAGCGCCCTGAAGTCCGGCCTCCCCGCGCCGGGTTCGGCGTCCATCCGCGTCCACAGCACCCCATGCCGGTCGCGGTCACCCGGCACCTCGTCGCGATATCCCAGCCCGTTCCCGCCGGGCCGCACGGCCAACGCCACGGCCACGCGGGTGCTTTCACCCGTCCACGCGGCGGCGTACGGCACGGGCAGGGCCTTCGGCCCCCAAGTGATCGTCTCGGTCATGGTGTGGGTCATGGTGTGGGTCGATGTACCTTCCCCGTCAGTGAGAGCACCTCGCCCAGCCGGACGGGGCGCAGATCGGTCAGCCAGTGGGACCACTCCCGGCGCGGATCGAGAACGCCCCGCATCCGCACCGACTGCGGGCTCTCGCGCCGCGTCACCACGCCCACCAGGCCGGTGTCCTGGCTGGCGAGCAACGTTCCCGGGCTGGGCTCGTAGACCAGCGCGGCGAGCCGGTGGGCGACGAACGCCGCGACGTCGACGGACAGGTCGAGCGTCACGCTGATCCGTCCTTCGGTCGTCTCCATCACCTGCACCCGGTGCGATTCAAGTGCCCGCACGGCGAGTTGACCGCGCAGCCGGTCCCGCTCGCGCAACGCCCGCTCCACGAGCGGCGGTTCAGCGGCGAACACGACCGCCGCCGGTCAACACCCGGGTCAGCGCGCGGGCCGTCTCGGGCCTGATCCGGCCCAACTCGACCAGGGGTGCGTCAGGGACGCACTCGTGAATCCGCAGAATGGGCAACGCGATTCCGTGGACCTCCAACGCGGCCTTCAATTCGAACAGTGCTCTTTCCGCATCCCGACGGGGCGAGTCCATCAGGGGAACCTCCTTGAGTCGCTTGTCGCGAGGAGCCCAAGAGAACCAGATTGAAGGCCGTTTTCGTGGGTATGCCGGGCAGCAAGAAAAGCTCAGACCCCGGCAGTTGAGGGTCTTCGAACACAGAAGCGCAGGTAGCCGTGGCAGGTACCGACTCGGTCCCCAATGACATTTCCGATCTTGAATATTTCGGCGGTGAGGTGAAGAGAGCCCGCCTCGGACGCAAGCTCACGCAGGCCAAGTTCGCGGAGGGCACGGGCTATACCCAGGGGCATGTCTCGAATGTCGAGTCGGGACGCAAGATCCCCTCCGCCGAATTCGCACGCCGATGCGACCATGTGCTGGGCACCGAGGGGATTTTCGAGCGACTACGCGAACGGCTCCTCGAACGCGGCCACCCCAGCTGGTTCCTGCCGTTCGTCAAGCAGGAGTCAACGGCGGTGGAGATCCTGATCTACTCCTTGACAGTGCTCCCCGGCCTGCTTCAGACCCCCGACTACGCCCGTGCCGTCTTCGAGGCATACGACCCATGGGCGGACCCGTCGGTCATCTCCGGCCAAGTCACCACCCGTATGCGGCGCAAGAAGGTCCTGTCGCGGGAGGCACCCCCGGTGGTGTGGGCGGTCATCCATGAGTCGGCACTGCGCATGCAGATGGGCGGCCCGGAAATCATGCGCGAGCAGTACCAACAGCTGGGTAAGCTGCTCACGTTGCCCAAGGTGACGGTCCAGGTGCTCCCCTTCCGGGTGGGAGCGCCGCCGAGCACCGAACCGCTCGAATTGTTGCGTCAGGCCGACGGACGCCTCACGCTGTACGCGGACACCATCATGGGCGGCCAGATGTCCGAGGACAAGGAACGCGTAGACTCCGCGGTGCAGACGTACGAGCGGCTGAGGGCGGACGCGCTGGGACCGCGTGAGTCGGCTGCGTTCATCGCGAAGATCGCTGAGGAAGACTCTCATGACCACCCCTGACCCGCACCACCACGCGTGGCGCAAGTCCTCCTACTCATCCGGCAACGGCGGCAGTTGCTTGGAGACCCGCCCCGAGAGGCACCACGGCATAGCCGTCCGCGACTCCAAGGAACACGGCGCGGGCCCGATCCTCACGATCAGCCACGACGCATGGCGCGCGTTCATCGACATGGCCACCTCATGACCACCACCTGGCACAAGTCCTCCCACTCCTCCGGCAACGGCGGCAACTGCCTTGAAACCCGCGCCGAAAGCCACCACGCTGTTGCGGTCCGCGACTCCAAGGAACGCGACACCGGCCCGATCCTCACGATCAGCCACGACGCATGGCGCGCGTTCATCAGCATGACGAAGCTCTGACCCTGCGGCGGGCCACCACCCCCACCCCAGGTGCCCGCCGCACCCTTCACCCCTGCCCTGAGCTCAGCCAGCGCGCCGGTACATATCCACCGCTTGCACGAGGGCGGTTCTGGACCCACGTGAACGCCTACGGCCGGTTCGAACTGGACGTGAACAGCGGCCTGGAGCTGGACCTGACCGCGCGGGCTGGCGCGGTGCCCGGCCCGCGCACCCCCGAGGGTCAGACCGCACCACCCCCGCGTGACCGAACGAGGGAACGCCGAAGGGCGCCCCGGGCGGCGGCCGGGGTCCGTCACCACCCCTGTCCACCGCCGCGGGACGCCCTCGCCGTTGAGGCTGCCGCTGCTATCGGGCCAGCCACAGGTTTAGGCCGCCCCGGCGGGCCCTGGGGGGATCCTTCCGCGGGGGTGGCCCGGTTCGAGTGGCGGGTCAGGCCGCGTTGGCGGGCGCCGGCACCAGGGTGTGTGCGGTGCGGGTGATGAGGTCGGCGGCCTGGTCGACGTCGGTGTCCGTGGTGGTGCGGCCGATGCTGAGCCGGAGGGTCGCGCGGGCCTGGTCGCGGGTGAGTCCGATCGCGGTGAGGACGTGGGAAGGTTCGCCGCTTCCGGTGTTGCAGGCCGAGCCGGTGGAGGCGGCGATGCCAGGGACGCGGTCGAGGAGGTCGGTGGCCTCGATGCCGGGGAGGGTGAGGCTGAGGTTCCCGGGCAGTCGCCGGTGCGGGTGACCGTTGACGGTGGCGCCGGGGATCGCGGCCAAGAGGCGGTCTTGAAGCCGGTCGCGCAGGGCCCGGATGCGGGGCGGGGGCGGGACGGCGTCGGTGGTGATGAGGTGGGCGGCGGCGCCGAAGCCGACGATCGCGGGGACGTTGGGGGTGCCGGCCCGCAGCCCACGTTCTTGTCCGCCGCCGGTCTGCTGGGCGGTGATGCGCAGGCCGCCGCGGATGTAGAGGGCGCCGATGCCCTTGGGGCCGTGGAGTTTGTGAGCGGACAAAGAGGCGAGGTCGACGCCGAGTTCGGCGACGTCGAGGAGTCCGCAGCCGACGCTCTGGGCGGCGTCGGTGTGCAGGACGATGCCTCGCGGGGCGGTGATCTCGGCGATGGCCGCGAGTCGCTGCAGGGTACCGATCTCGTTGTTGGCGTGCATCACCGAGACCAGCACGGTGTTCGGGGTGAGGACGGCGGCGACATCGGCGGGGTGGACGCGGCCGTGCGCGTCGACGCCGACGCGGGTGAGGGTGTAGCCGTGGTGGTCGACGAGCCGCTGGCAGGCGGCGAGGACGGCCTTGTGCTCGATCGCGGTGGTGACGATGTGCCCGCCGTGCGGGCGGGCGGCCAGGGCGGCGCCGACGATCGCGAGGTGGTCGGCCTCGGTGGCACCGGAGGTGAAGACGATCTCCAGCTCGTTCTTGGCGCCGACCAGGTCGGCGACCTGCTCGCGGGCGGTGCGGATCGCCCTCGCGGCGGTGCGTCCGCAGGTGTGCGGGCTGGAGGGGTTGCCGTACTCACTGGTGAAGAACGGCAGCATCGCCTCCAGGACGCGCTCGTCGAGCGGGGTGGTGGCCTGGTGGTCGAGGTAGATCGGTGGGGTGTTCATGCGGCCCGCTCCTCGTCTCGGGCGGCGGCCGGTGCCGTCGCGGCGTACTTGCGTTCGCCGTCGACCAGGTCCCAGTAGATGGTGCGGGGCTCGTCGAAGACGGAGAACGCGGTGGCCAGGCAGTGCCAGTTCCGGTTCGGTTGGGCCGCGGCGAGGAAGAAGGCGTCCTCGAACAGCCGGCGGGCGCGTTTGGCCAGGGCCTCGCGGGTCGGCTGCGGGGCGAACAGGTGCAGGAATCCGCGCTCACGCAGCCATGCCTCGGCGTGCTCGGCGCCGACGGTGCCGTCCAGGTGGCCGCCGTCGGTGAGGGTCTGGGTGGCCAGCCGCTCAACCCGGCGGTGCCGTCGGGCGTCCTCGCCGCCGGGGCAGCGGTCGCCGGTGATGTTCCATTCGTTCCAGCGGGGCGGCTGGTAGTGGTCCCAGTCGATGTCGTCGAGGTGGGCGGTGACCTGCGGCGGGATCTGGCCGCGGGTCAGGTCCGCGACGTCGTAGCCGGGCCCGAGGGCCTCCAGTGTGAGCGAGCCCGGCCGCCTGGGGCCGGGCCGGTCCATGCGGATCAGGACAGTGAGGCGGTTGGTGAAGCGGTTGGTGGGCTCGGCCAGGATGACGGCCCGCCCGTCGGCCAGGAGCCCGGCCGTGCGGGACGGGATCTCCTCGACGGGGAAGGTGTTGCCGCCGCGGTAGTACTGCTTCTTCTCCACTCCTCCGTCGGAGCGGATCATCAGTTTCTCGGTGCCGGTGGCGGCGGCCAGGACGTGGGCGGCGGTGCGGAGGGCGGCCGTGCTGTGGCCGGGCTCGATGAGGCAGGCGTTGAGGACGGGCAGTTGCAGCGAGTGCAGCAGGGCCATGGTCTGCCACTTCGGCCAGCGCCGGTCCTTGGCCGCGGCGGTCAGTTCGTCGGCGGTGAGTGCGTGTAACGGGCGGGGCAGGGATATCGCCATCGCGCCGTTTCCCCCTTACCTTCGTCAGGCGGCGTCCGCGAGGTGCAGGTCGGCGGACAGTTCGGCGAACGTGCGCTCGCGGTTCTCGGTGAAGGGGTGGTCGCGCCAGTCAAAGAAGTCGCCGATGCCGAGCTCGTCGGCGCAGACGCGGCGTACGAACTGGCGGGTGAAGCCGACCGAGGGCCAGTAGTAGTGCTCGCCGGGCCGCGCGGAGAGGTAGAGGTAGGAGCCGTCCGCGGCGGCCGGGAGGGCCGCCATGGAGGTGAGCCGCAGGCCGGGCCCGCCGGTCTTCTGATAGGCGGCGGTGATCGCGTCCGGGTCGGGGACGGGGATCAGGTGCAGGTGGCAGTGGCTGCAGCAGGAGGCGCCCAGTTCGCAGTCGCGCGGGCCGTGTTCGGCCAGGATGACGGGCCCGTAGCGGGCCTGGATGAGCGTGCGCATCTGTTCCGTCTCCGCCGCGACCCGCTCCAGATCGGCCGGGGTGACGTCGGCGGCGGCGTCCATGTGCTCAAGCGGCATGAACAGGCAGTAGCCCGGGGCCAGGGCGCCGATGGTGGGCAGCAGCACCCAGCCGCCGACGGTCTCGGTGATGATCCGGGTCGTGCTCTCGCGTGCGGTGAACTCGGTGCAGAACTGGCAGTCCATCAGGGTCACCTCCGGATCGGGCCGACGGGGAACTCGTCGGCGTATCGGCTTTTCAGGTCGGCCTCGCGGCCGTAGAAGGGGTGGGACGCGACGTCGTCGCTGCGGGGCCCGTCCAGGGAGAAGACGAGCAGGCGGGCCAGCGGCATGCCGTGGTGCAGCCGCAGGACGGCGGGGCCGGTGTTCACGAGCTCCAGCGTCAGGTGCCCGTTCCAGCCGGGCAGGACGAACGGGCTGGTGACGTGGACGGCCAGGCCGACGCGGGCCAGGTGGCTCAGCCCGCCGATCATGCCCATCAGCCCGGCCCCGAGCCGCAGCGGCTCCTCGACCGCGCCCAGCAGCATCTCGCCGGGCATCAGCTCGTGGGTCTTCCACTCGGTGACCGGCTCGCCGTAGAGGTCGTCGATGCTGGACTGGTCGGCCAGGTCGATCACCAGCGTGCCGGGGGCCGCGAGTGGCTGCAGCGGCGAGCCGAGCGTCAACAGCAGCCCGTCGCCGCGGAGTTGGCCGGGCCATTCCATGGCGCCCTGACTGATCAGCCAGGTGATCAACTCGGCTGAGAGCATGGCTCACCCCCGGGGATGTAGGCAGCGCTGTGGGCATCGCCTTTCGGATCGAAGGCGGCTGCTGAAATGTTCCCCGGGATAGTCCGCGATATCCATATGCCCGATAGGGCATTTAAAGGTTTTCTCGGGGTGAAATGCGGAGAAGTTCAGTTCTGCTGGCCGTACGGACAGTGCAAGCTGGTTGAGGCCGCGTCAGGGAGGGGGCGTGATGGTGCCGTCGTTGCCGTCCGGGCCGTTGAAGGTGCCGGGCCCAGAGGGGTTCCGCGGCGATCTGCTGGCGTGTTCCCCGGACTTGCTGGACCTGACCTGGGACCAGATGCGGACGCTGATCGTCGTCCGTGAGTCGGGGACCGCGCTGGCCGCGGCGAAGGTCCTCGGGCGTGAGCAGTCCAGCGTCCAGAAGCAGCTCGACATCCTTAACCGCAACTTCCAGGCCCTCACCGGTGAGTTGCTGGTGGTCAAGCAGGGACGGGGCCGGGACTTCCTGTTCACCCCGACCGGGCTGGAGGTCGTCGAGCGGGCCAGGGCCACCTTCGCCGACTGGCTGCAGGGCATCGCCGACTCCCGCCGCCGGCTCGGCTCGACGCTGACCGTGGGGACGACCGAGTTCACCCTCGGCTTCCTGGGCCGGGTGTGGGAGCGTGTCGCCCCGCAGCTGCTTGAGCGGGAGGTCGAGCTGAAGGTCGTGCATGTGCGGACCCGCGACTTCTGGAAACGCCTGGACTCCAACCAGGTCGACCTGCTGTGCGGCGGGCTGGCGGCCGAGGCCGCCGCCGAGCGGGTCGCCCCCGAGTACGACTTCCTCGAATGGCATCGCGAGGGCCTGGCCCTGCTGACGAACCTGCCGGTGCGCGAGCTCGCCGCCAGGACCGTCGGCGTCGACCGGCTGCGGACGCTGCCGCTGGTCATCCCCTCCCGCGGGGTGATAACCGACTTCGTCGAGCGCTGGTATGGCCCCGACTTCCGCTCGCAGCTGCAGATCGCCGCCGAGATCGACGACATCTATTACGGACTCGCCCTGCTGCGGTCCCGCATGACCTATGGGTGCATGCTGTGTGCCCGCTCCATCGGCGAGGCCGCCGTCGACGGGCGCCTGCCCACCAGCGAAGACTTCCGGCTCATCGGCTTCGCCGACGACTTCGACCCCATGCTCCAGCTGATCTCCGGTGTCTTCGCCCGCAAGGGCGAACGCGAGATGTATGACGCCTCCCACCCTCTGAACATCCTGTGGGACGCCTTCCGTGACGAGGCCGCCTCCGGCAGGCCCCTGCCCCTGTGACCTTAAGGACCCCTCGTGCTGCTGGCCTCGGTCAACCTCAACAAGCGTCTCGGCGCCGCAGGCGCCCGCTCGCACCTCGCCGCCTGGCTGCGTGAGCACGGCGTCAAGGCCGTGCTCGCCCAGGAGCCGTTCAAGCCCACCGACCCGACACCGCCCGCCCTCGGCGGCTTCACCTTCGCCGGCGGCGACGGACACCTGGCCGCCTGGACCAGCGAAGACCTCGCCCCGCCCGCCGTGTCCTCACCCAGGACGTGGGTCCAGCGGATCGAGCTGGAGTGGCTTCTCGTCCTCCAGGTGCATCTCGACGCCTATGCCGGCGCCTCCCGGGCCTCCCAGCTGGCCGAACTCGCCGCGATGGCCGCCGCCGAGGACGGCCGCCCGCTGCTTATCAGCGGGGACTTCAACCTCGCCCCCCGCCCCGAGGACGGCCTTTTCGGCGAGGAGACCAGCACCTTCACCACCGACGCCGAACGGCAGACGCTCAGGCAGCTGATGCAGAGGGCGGGCCTGGTCGACACCACCGCCGAGACGGCGCCCGCCTTCACCTTCGAGCGGGTCTTCTCCGGCAAGCCCAGCCGCTTCCGCTGCGACCTCGCCCTGCTCAGCGACCACCTGACCGCGACGACCACCGTCACCCCCGACGCGAGCGTGCGAAGTGGCCCGAAGGCGTTCACCGACCACTCCGCGCTGCTGATCGACCTGCCCGTCACCGGCCAGGCGGCCGAGCCGGACGACGTGCTCTTCGCGCTGAGCGAGCTCACCGGCCAGGGCTCCGCCGCCCCGGCCCCAAGGGAGTATCAGCCCCATAAGACCGCGATGAGCCGCCAGGGCCCCTCTCCGGCCTCCCGGGCCGTGACCGAGCACCTGACCGGCCCCCTCGGCGTTCAAAGCGTCCTGGACCACGGCTGCGGCCGCGGCGCTGACGTCGCCCACTACCGCTCGGCGGGCCTGGATGCCGAAGGGTTCGACCCTCACGACGACTTCGGCTGGCCCCGCCCCGAGCGGACCGGCTTCGACCTGGTCACCTCGATGTTCGTCCTCAACGTGCTGCCCGACCCCTGGCAGCGGATCCAGGCCCTCAAGGACGCGGCGTCCTTCGCCCGCCCCGGCGGCCATGTCGTCGTGGTCACCCGCTCGCCGGAGGAGATCACCAAGGCCGCCGCGGACGGCAGCTGGACCGCCCACCACGACGGCTTCTGGTCCAGCCAGAGCAAGGGGACCTTCCAGCGTGGCATCGACCCGGGTGAGATCACCGCCCTCGCCCGCCGGGCCGGGCTCGCCCCCGCCGCCGGTGCCCCTGTGCTGCCGCTGCCCGGGGTCTGTCATGCCGTCCTGGCCAATCCCCGGACGTGAATCGCGTACCGCCCAACGTCCCCAGTCGCCCGCATCCTGGTGCACGAAGCCGCGTACCAACCAACGTCCCCGGTCGCGTACGTAGTTGTGCACGAAGTCGGGTACTGACTCGTCGCCGAGGACGGCCTGCGGTCAGCGGTTGCCCGTCCAGACGATCCGGTCGGCGAAGCCGCCCCGCTCACCCGCCTTGGCCTCACGGATCTTCTCCAGCTGATCCGCGTCGACCCCCAGGTCCGCGGCGAGCGCGCGCACGACCTCCAGCACGTCCGCGAGTTCCTCCGGCGCCGAGTCCTCATCCGCCTCAAGGAACTCGGCGACCTCCTCGCCGAGCTTGTCCCGCAGCCGGCGGCGGTATTCCTCCCGGCCCGCGGTGTAGGTGACCGGCTCGGCGCCGTCCTCCCGGATGATCTGCGGAATCCGGTCCCGCACCAACTTGCCGTGCCTGCTGTAGGGCTCCACCCGTGCTCTCCCGCACCTGTCTTCGTGAGGCGGTCACCGGACGCCGCCCCTTCATGCCGCCGCAGCCTAGAGAAGTCGCCTCACCACTCGCCATGCGAACCGCCAATCCCACCCGTGTTGAACAGAACGTGCCGCGTTTCAGAAGAGCACCCGGCTTCGCATAAGCGGGGCATAAGGCCGGGGCGGGCCCGCTGAGCAAGCGCCGGGCCCGTGCGCGATGACACCCAGCTCGTACCGGTCGGGGTCGGCGGCGGTGGACCGCACCGTGCGGTTGTCGAGGACGGTCATCAACAACAGGTCGAGGTGCTCGTTCGATTCATCCCCCGCCAGCGTCATCCCGGACCAGGTATCGACGCGCGGCGTGTGGAGAGCCGTGCGCAGGGCCTCGACGTCGGGTTCCGGATGGCCGTCCAGGCGCAGGCCGACATCCTCGACGGCGCGCACCGCCTGAAATACGTCCGCGACTTCCTCGTCGGCCTGGAGAACTGCCAGACCCAGTGCGCGTTCTTCGACTTCTGCCGCGGTGCCCAGGCCGCCAACCGCTACTTCGAGAACGGCAGCCTCACCACCACCGAGACCAACTACTGCCGGGTCTCCCGGCAAGCCCTGGTCACAGCCTTGTCCACCCTCGCGACCACAGAGAAGGAACCAGCGGCATGACGCCCCTTGACGCCGTAGCCACATCCGACGCGCCCGTCGTGATGAACTTGATCTCCACCCACACCACCCCGGCCCACGCGATCACCGCGGCGGCGTGGAACAACCAGCCCACGTGGGACAACTGGCCGAAGAACCCCGCACCCTTCGACAACCGCCCTACCTGGGACAACTGGAACAAGAAGAAGCGACCCCACCGCCGACGGCGCACTCGCCCACACGGGCCGCCGACGGCGCCGCACAGGCCCGCCTCGTTGATAGGCATCCCGATGGGAACCCGCACGATCCGCCGCACGAGCGTCACCCTGCCCTCGCTGGACGAGCCCGGCCTGTACCTGGCCAACGTGACCTCGCTCGAAGGCGGCCGCGGCCGGGTCGCGGAATTCCACTACGGCGACGCCGACCTGCGCGGGCTCGACCTGGCCGACACACACCTCATCGACGGGCGCATCACCGGACTCAGCACCCAGCAGGTCCGGCTGACCCGACTCCGCGTCGACTCCGTGGAGTTCACCGGCTGCGAGCTGTCCGCCCTGCGCTGGTCCGACAGCAAGGTCACCCGCGCCGTCTTCCGCGACTGCAAGCTGATGGGCGCCATGCTCGAGGACGTCACCCTCGACAACGTCGTGTTCGAGAGCTGCAAGCTCGACTACAGCACCCTCACCCGCGTCAGGGCCGCCGGGCCCGTGATCTTCTCCCGCTGCTCTCTGCGCGAGACCACGCTCACCGCGACCGACCTGAGCGGGGTCCTGTTCGATGAGCGACCGGTGCGACATCGCACCGGTTCGGCCGGGCCGACGGCGCGGCCCCGGCGTCGTGGGCCCACTCGCCGATCGCGGTGAACCCACGCGCCCCGGCGGGCGCCAGGTCCTCCACGTCCTCGTGGCCGAGCTCATCCGCGAGCTCATCGCATCCCGTATCCCGCCAGGCCGACACCGGGCTCACTCCATGGGCTCGTCGTCGACCTCGATGTCCCACCGGGCGTCGTTCCCGTCGACCGAGGTCACCGTGACGGTCGCACCGTACGTCGCGCCGGTCCCCGTGACCTCGCAGCGGATGGTGGCCCCCACTTCCGCCGGGAGGTCCTCATCGCAGGCGACGTCGATGTTCCCGCCGTACTGCTCCTCCAGAACCTCGGACGATTGCTCGCCGACCTCGTCCCTGTCGACGGCGGGATCCTCGCTCGAGCAGCCCGTGGCGAGGAGCAGCGACAACACCCCCAGAGCCGTTCCCGTGACCGCTCGGTTCCGCCGCACCTGCCGCATCGCGGCCTCCTCATGTGTTCTTGACTACGTGGCGCATGAAGGTACGCGGGGAACCACCCACCGGTTCCCGGATGTGTGAACAGAGATGACATTGGGACACGTGTGCCCACCGGTGACCGGGACGGCCGCACACCCGACGCCCCCCAACGCGCGCCCCAACGCCCCCGCAGCGCAAGGGATTTGGCGCCGCTCTGGGGGAACTCTGGAGCCCCCGTGGAGCGTACGGAGTGCCCGATCGCTCCGACGACTCCCGAGGAGGTGCAGAGATGAAGAAGATCGTTATCCGCAAGGCTGGCCCCGTCCGCCTGACCACGGCCGCGTGCAGCACGTACCCGGCGAACTGACCCCGGGTCGACCGATCGCCGTCCGGCTCGCCCAGGGCCGGACGGCGGCATCCAGGGAGAGAGACTCAGCGAGAGAGCGAAAGGCGGCATGCGGTGTCCGAGCAGCCCGACACCACCGGCGGACCGCCCGGCGCGCCCGAGCTCGCCGACCCGCCGGACGACCTGGCCCCACCCGTCGACCTGGCCCCACCGGTCGACCCGGACCCGCCGGTCGACCTGCACCGGCCGGTGCTGATGCACCCGTTGGTCTACCTGGAGGACGGCGACGGCGTCACGGTGGGCAGGACCGACACCGACTCCTACGCCATCCTCCCGCCCGACGGCGCGCAGTTGGTGCGCTGGCTCGCGGAGGGCGCCACCCCGGCCGAGGCGGCCGAGCGCTATCTGCGGCGTTACGGCGAGAGCGTCGACATCGGCGACATGGTGGGCGCGTTACGGGAGTTGGGCTTCACCCGCGACGCGGACGAACGGGTCGCCGCGCCGCCCCCGATCCGCTGGCAACGGCTGGGGCGCGCGATGTTCTCGCCGGTGGCCTGGCTCTGCTACGCGGCCCTCGTGGCCTGGGCCTGCGCCGTGCTGGTCCGCTCCCCCGAGCGCGTGCCCGAGGCGAGCGACCTGATCTTCAGCGACTACTACTCCGTCGTCAACGTGACCCTGCTGCTCGTGGTCATCCCGCTGATCGCGTTCCACGAGAGCTTCCACGCCCTGGCGGGGCGGCGCCTCGGCATCCGCTCGACGGTGTCGCTGAGCCACCGCTTCTACTTCCTCGTCGTGGAGACCGCGCTCGACGGGCTGGTCACGGTCCCCCGGCGCAGACGGTATCTGCCCATCCTGGCCGGGATGTTGGCCGATGTCCTCGCCCTCGCCACGCTGGTCCTGCTGGCCGACGCGCTGTGGGGCGCGGGCGCCGAGCCGTCGTTCGCGGCCCAGGTGTGCCTCGGCATAGCGTTCGCCACGTTCACGCGGCTGCTGTGGCAGTTCTTCTTCTACATCCGCACCGACATCTATGTGCTCATCACCACCGTCGTCGGCTGCGTCGACCTGCACGGCGCCGCCATGCGCGTCCTGCGGAACCGCTTCTGGCGGCTGCTGCGCCGACGGCACCGGCTCGTCGACGAGAGCACGCTGCACCCGACCGACCGCCGGATCGCCCGCTGGTACGCGTGGCTCGTCCTGGTCGGCTACGCCCTGAGCGTGGCCACCACGGTGTTCGCGCTGGCCCCGGTGTTCATCGAGATGGTCGCGGGCTCGGTGGACCGTTTCCTCGACAGCGGCGACGCCGACCCGCTGCGGCTGCTCGACTCCGTCGTCTTCCTGGGCCTGACCGCCGTCCAGTTCGTGCTGCCCGCCCGGATCGCCCTGCGCGAGCGGGCCGCCAGGCGCGCGAGCCGACTCGAGCACGTCATCGCCTGAGCCACCGGAACCACCCGCGAACCACCCGAACCACCCGAACCGCCTGAACCACCCGAACCGCCTGAACGAGGGCCTGGACAGGGCCGCGAAAGGAGAGGGCGCCATGCGCAGTCACCACTGGATCGCCGCGGCGCGTCCCGCGGAACGCGACACCCTTCGGGCGGGGCTCGACCTGCCCCCGCCGCTGGCGCGGGTCAGCGCGCACCGGAGCCTGCGCGGCCCGTACACCGCCGCGGGCACCCTGCTGCGCGCCGTCGCCGCCGACGCGCTGCGCCTGCGCCCCGATCTCGGCCCCCGGCACCGCATCGAACTCCAGGAGGCCGCACCGGAGTTGGTGACCCTGGTGCCCAAGGTCACCTGGGCGGCCACCAGCAGCGAGCAGGGCGTCGCCCCCGTCGCCCGCTATCCCGCGAGGCAGCACTCGCTGCGCATCGCGCACGGCCTGACCGACTTCCTCACCGCCTACCTCGACGCGCTGGGCGGCGGGCCGCGCACGCTGGTGGTCGACGCGGTGGACCACGCCGACCCGACCGACCGCGAGTTCCTTGCCGTCCTGCTGCGCCGGATGCCCGCCGAGCGGCTGACCCTCGTGCTCACCACGCGGGGCGAGCTGCCGGGCGACCCGCCGGGGCCCGTCGACGCGTCGCTCTCCGAGGCGGTGGCCACCCACTGCGTTGCGCTCACGGGAACGGCCCCCGCCGAGCCCGCGGAAGCCGCCGCGCCGGGGACGGACAACGCACCGGGGACGGACGCCGCACCCGGGGCGGCCGCCGCGGCGGCCGCCCGCGCGCACGTCGCCGCCGACGGCACCGACGAGGACGCCGCCCGCGCCCGCGCGTACGCGGCGCTCGACCCGGCGGCGCGCGCCGCCCTGCACGACGCGCGCGCCGCCGAACTGGCCGACGCGGCCGACGCGGAGCCGTCCCTGCGCATGGGCGCCCTGCTGCACCACCTGGTGAACGGCGGCGACCCGGGCGGCGCGGGCGTCGAGGCCGTGCGGCACGCCCAGACCCGGTGCAAGCAGCTGGGCCTCTACCAATCGGCCATCCTCTACGGCGAGTTGGGGCTGCGCCTGGTGGACCACGCCGAACGCCCCGACGCCTGGTGGGAGATCATCAGGGACACGGCGGTCGCGCTGGCCGCGGCCGGGCGCGCCGAGGAGTCCGAGGCGCTCCAGGACCGGGCGCGCCGCACGAGCCTCGACCCGGTCGTGCACATGAAGCTCGCGTACGAGACCGCGATGCTCTACGCCCGCCACTTCGCGAGCGACCGGCGCGACCCCGACCGGGCGCGCGCCTGGGTGAACCAGGCCATCGCGTTCGCCGACCAGCTGCCTGACCCGGGTGAGCGCACGTTCTACTCGGTGTTCAACCGCAACGGGCTCGCCCTGATCGAGACCCGCGTCGGCCGCGTCGACGAGGCGCTGCGGCTGCTCGACGAGGGCATCGAACGGCTCGACAAGGAGCTGCACCTGGGCGAACGCACGTGGCACCGCACGGGGTTGCGCTACAACCGCGCGCAGGTCAACGCCATGAGCGGGCGCCTCGACGCCGCCCTCGCCGACTACGCCGAGGTGATGGCGTCGGAGAACGACTTCGCCGACCACTACTTCAACCGCGGGACGATCCTGCGGCGGATGGGCCGGGTCGAGGAGGCGCTCGCCGACTACCAGGAGGCGCTGCGGCTGGAGCCGCCGTTCCCCGAGGCGTACTACAACTGCGGGGACGCGCGCCTCGAACTCGGTGACGTACAGGGGGCGTTGGCCGACTTCGAGCGCGTTCTCGAGCTTGACCCCTCGCACCTGGACGCCCGGCTGAACCAGGCGAGCCTGCTGGCCGACCTGGGCGAGGGCGAGGCGGCGCTGCGCAGCGTCGCCGAAGGGCTCGCGGGCGCGCCCGACGACGCGCACCTGCTGTCGCTGCGGGGGCGGCTGCTGGCCGAGGCGGGCGATCACGAGGGGGCGAGGGCGGCGCTCGACGCGGCGGTCCACCACGACCCCGGGCTCGCGGAGGCGTGGGGCGTGCGGGCGGTCCTGGCGTTCGAGGCGGGCGACCTGGCCGGGGCGACGGCGGACTTCGACCGGGCGCTGACCCTGGGCGACCTGCCCGAACTCCGTTACAACCGCGGCCTGGTGCACGAGGCGGCGGGCCGCTTCGGCGAGGCGGCGGCCGACTTCGCCGCCGTCCTCGCCGTCACCGACGACGCCGACGCCCGCGCCCACTACGACGACTGTCGGCGCGCGACCGAGCGCGCCGGGGTGTAACGGTGTCAACCGGCGTCACCGCGGCGTCGGCCTCGGCGTTCACGGAGGCGATGGCCCGGCTGGCCTCGGGCGTCGCCGTGGTCTCGGCCCGCCGCCCCGACGGCGCGCCCTGCGGCCTGCTGGTCTCCTCACTGTGCTCCTACAGCGCCAGGCCGCCCTCCGTGCTGGTGTCGGTCGCCCGCGACTCGCGGTCCTGCCAGGTCCTGGCGGACGGCGCGGAGTTCGGCGTGCACCTGCTCGGCCGCGGCGACGCGGCGCTGGCCGCCGTCTTCGCCGGGCGGGGCGAGGACAAGTTCGCCGAGGCGGCGTGGAGTTGGGACGGCGCGGTGCCCCGGCTCGCCGGGACGTGCGCCTACCTCAGGTGCGCGCCAGGCGCCGCGTTCGGGCACGGGGACCACGTCGTGGTGATCGGGGAGGTCGTGCGCTGCGACCTCGGCGGGGATGACCCGCTCGTCTACTACCGGCGGAGCCTGGGGTGGCGGCTGGCCGGGGAGCCATGAACGGACCCGCGGTCCGTCAGGTGGGGGTGGCCCGTCAGGTGGGGGTGGCCCGTCAGGTGGGGGTGGCCCGTCAGGTGGGGGTGGCCCGTCAGGTGGGGGTGGCCCGTCAGGTGGGGGTGGCCCGTCAGGTGGGGGTGGCCCGTCAGGTGGGGGTGGCGCCCATCAGGTGGGGGTGGCCCGGCAGCGCGGGTGCCGGGCCGTGACGAGGTACTGGTCGTGCAGGGCGGCCCGTTGGGCCGCGCGCAGCGCGGGCCCGGGCTCGACGCCGATCTCGCCGACGATGAGGCGGCGCGCCGAGGCGTAGGCGGCGAGCGCCTCGGCCCTGCGCCCCGCCTGGCACAGGGCGAGCACCAGCTGCTCGTGGAACGTCTCCTGGAGCGGGTGCCTGACGCACTGCTCCTTCAACTCGCCGATGACCAGCGGCCCATGGCCCTGGCACAGCGCCGTCTCGTAGGACTCGCGCTCCACGGCGAGGCGTTCCTCGGCGAGCCGCGTGATGGAGGGCGCCAGCATGCCGACCGTTCCGAGATCGCTCAACGGGCGCCCCCGGCACAGCGAGAGCGCCCGCCGGAACGCGAGCCCCGCCTGCCCGCAGTGACCTTCGCCGACCAGCCGCCGCCCCGTGGAGGCCAGCGTCCTGAACCGTTCGAGGTCCAACTCGCCAGGCCGCACCCGCAGTCGGTAGCCCGCCAGCTCGGTGCTGAGCCGCGGATGGCTGCGGGCGTCGCGGTGGGCGGCGCTGTGCGCGGGGTCGAGCGCCCGCCTGAGCCCCGACACATACATCTGGAGCGTGGCGACGGCGGACCGCGGCGGGCGCGAGCTCCACAGCTCATCGATCAACTGGCCCACGGAGACGGGCCTGTTGGCGGAGAGCAGCAGAACGGCGAGCAGCACCCTGCGTTTGAGCGCGCTGGGTGTGCAGGGGCGCCCGTCGCGGACGACGCCCAACGGGCCGAGAACCTGGAACCGCAACGTGCGCGGTCCACGGCTCGCGGGAGCCGGGGAGGCGGCCACCCGGCGTCACCTGACCCGGGGGACGCTCGGCGAACACTCGGGGAACGCTAAGGGTTTTTTTGAACATGGCGTGACGCACATACCGATCTCCTCCATGTGACTCGCGTAGATAACCACCAAGCATCCACACATCCCCCGCACCGGGTGAGCCGGGATCCGGTCAAAGGGGAGGGCTGGCCGCCCGGGCGACCGAGGAGGCGGCACGGCGTGCGCGGACGCGGGCACGGCACGCGCGGCCAACTCCCTTGTCAAGGCCGCTGGTTCACATCGCCGCAATGCGGCGATGGCCAAAAGTAGCCCGCGGCGGACGCCGCGGGTGCCGCGGCGCGAGCCGCAGTCGGCGCGGCCGGGGGCCGCACAGTACGCGCCGCGCCGCAGGCTACGTGTGCCTGCGGCAGGGCGAGGACACCCCACATGTGCCGCAGCACCAGCCGCGGCGGGACCCCGGCCGGGGGCGCGGCGGCGCGAGCCGCGATCGGCGCGACCGAGGCCACAGCGCCGCATGGCACGCGGTGCGGGCCACGCTCGCCAGCCCGGCGGGCACGGCCGGATGCGCGGCCCATCGAGCCGCGCGCACCAACCACGGCGGCACACGGCCAAGGCCGCACCGCGCGGGCCACGCGCGCCGACCACGGTGGCGCACAAAGGTTGCCCACGACACCAGCCACGTTCACCAACCGCAGCGGGCACGGTCGATGGCGCGCGGCACGCCTGGCGCGGCGCGTGGCACCTGGCGCGACGGCGCGGGGTCGGGGCCACGCCGCATCGGATGCGGCGCGAGCCGCGTTCACCAGCGGCGGCGGGCACGGCCAGATGGGCGGCCCATCGTGCCGCGCGCACCGACCACGGCGGCACACGGCCGAGGCCGCAGCGCCGCACACGCCGCGGCGCGAGCCGCCCGCACCAGCGGCAGGTGCGCGGCCGCGTCGTGCGGCGAACCCCGCGGAGCGCCGATTCAGTCGAAGATCAGGGCGAGGTGGCTGTCGAGCGCGGCGATCGCCGCCTCCTCGGTGAGCTGCCGGGACAGCACCTGGATGCCGAGGCCGTCGACGAGCGCGAGGAGACCGGCCGCCGCGCGTTCGGGGTCGATGCCGTCCGCCCCTGACGCCCGCAGCTGGTCGGCGAGGAACTCCCGCATCCCCGCGGCGGATTCGCGCAGCCCCGAGGCGATCGACGGCTTCACCGCGGCGTACGCGAGGAAGGCGAGCACGACGTGGTTCTCCAGCCTGCGCGTCTCGTCGAGCGGCAGCACCTCGCACAGCAGGCCGCGGACGAGCTCGCGCGGCGTCGCCGACGCGACCGCGCCGTCGGATCGTTCGCGGATCCGGTCCATGACCATGCCGAGGGCGAACGCCATCATCTCGTCCTTGGTGCGGAAATAGTGCTGCACCATCCCGGTCGAGACCCCCGCCTCGGCCGCCACATGCCGCAGGCTCACCTCTTCGAGGCCGCGCGCGGCGGCGAGCCGCATGAGCGCGTCGGCGAGCAGCTCCCTGCGTGCGCGGTGATCGACCTTGCGGGGCATGCGGGCCACTTTACATTGCGATTGTATTATCCTCGGAAACATTGCGACCGTATTGGGAAAGGGGTGGTCGGCATGACCGTGCTCGGGCTGGCGGCGGTGGATCCGGGGCGGCGCGACCTGGTGGGCGGGAAGGCCGCCGGGCTCGCCGCGTTGATCAGGCGGGGCGAGCGCGTGCCGGACGGCTTCTGCGTCACGACCGAGGCGCACCGCCGCGGCGAGGTGCCACGGGCCGAGGTGCTCGCGGCGTACGACGAGCTCGGCGGCGGGCCCGTCGCGGTCCGTTCGAGCGCCACGGCCGAGGACCTGCCGGACGCGAGCTTCGCGGGCCAGCAGGACACCTGGCTCGGGGTCGAGGGCCCCGACGAGCTGCTCGACGCGATCCGGGCCTGCTGGGACTCGTTGCACACCGAGCGCGCGATCGCCTACCGCGAGGCCGCGGGGGTCGCGCACGACGCCGTGCGCATGGCGGTCGTCGTCCAGCGGATGGTGAACGCCTCGGTCGCGGGCGTGCTGTTCACCGCCAACCCCCTCACGGGCTCGCGCGCCGAGACCGTCGTCGACGCCGCCCCCGGCCTCGGCACGGCGGTCGTCGACGGGACCGCGGCGGCCGACCACTACGTGCTCGACGGCGCGGATCCGCCGGAGCGCGGCTGCCTCACCCCGGCCAGGCTGAGGGAGCTGCGCGAGGTCGGCGAGCGCCTCGCGGACCGGCTCGGCGCGCCGCAGGACGTCGAGTGGGCCTATGACCGCGAAGGAACGCTGTGGCTGCTGCAATCGCGGCCGATCACCACGCTGTTCCCCGCGCCGCCCGAGAGCGGGAGGCCGGGCACCCGGCTGTATGTCGAGTTCGGCCATGTCCAGGGCATGCTCCGCCCCGCGACGCCCATGGGCATGGCGACGCTGAGGTCGATGCTCGCGGACATGCTCGCCTCGTTCGGCCTCACGGTCGAGATCGTCGACATCGGCGGGCGGCTCTACGGCGACCTGACCGACGCGATGCGCGACCCGTCGACCCGGCGGCGTCTGGTGCGGCTCATGGCGGTGGACTTCGGGCCCCGCGCCCAGGCGGTGGTCGAGCACCTGCTGAACGACCCGCGCTTCGCCCCGGAGCGGCGTGGTGCCCGTCGGCGCGGGGCGGCGGCGCTGACGACGGGGCCAAGGGCGGTGGCCGGGATCCTCCGCGCGGTGGCCAGGCCAGCGGCGGCGCGGGCCCGGGTGTTCGGCGAGATCGAACGCCTTCGGCGGCGGCCGCTCCCCGAGCGCGCCCCCGGCACGGCCGCCGAGCTGCTCGACCTGGTCGAGGAGACCGGGCGGTCCGACGCGGGCCTCGACGCGATCATCTGGCCCGTGGTCAGCGGGCTCGTGGTCGCCGCGGCGCTGCCGCCCCTGCTGCGGGGCATCGCGAGCGACGACGAGATCCGCACCGTGCTCGGCGGGATGCCGCACAACGTCACGATCGAGATGGACCTCGCGCTCTGGCGGGTGGCCCGGCGCGCCGCGCCCCACCGCGAGACCCTGCTGCACACGCCGCCCGACCGGCTCGCCGCCGCCCATCTCGCGGGCGAGCTCCCGGACTTCGGGCTCGGCGCGTTCCTCGACTCCTATGGCGTCAGGTCGGCCGCCGAGGTCGATGTCGGCGTGCCGCGCTGGTCGGAGGACCCGACGCCGGTGTTCGCGGCGCTCGCGGGCTACCTGCGGGTCACCGATCCCGAGCAGGCTCCCGACGCGCGGTTCGAGCGCGCCGCGGCGAGGGCCGAGGCGATGCTCGCCGAGCTCGCCCCGCGGGCCCGCCGCGCCCGCCCGGTGCGCGGTCGGCTCGCGGCTTTTCTCCTGGGCAGGGCACGGGAGTTGACCGGGCTGCGCGAGGCGGGGAAGTTCGCGGGTCTCCACCCGCTGCGCGACCGGCGCCTTCGCCTGCTGCTCATCGGCGCCGAGCTGAAGGAGAAGGGGCTCCTCCAACGCGCCGACGACGTCATGTTCCTCACGCTCCCCGAGCTGCGCGCCGCGGTGGAGCGCGGCGACGACCCGCGCGCGACGGTGGCGGGGCGGCGGGCGGAGTACGCGAGGGAGCTGCGGCGCCGGACCGTTCCCGTCGCGCTGCTCTCCGACGGCACCGACGTGGAGACGCTGCTGCCCGCTCGGGCGTCGGAGGGGCCCACGCTCACCGGCATGGGCGCGGCGCCAGGGCGGGCCACGGGGCGCGCCCGCGTGGTCCTCGACCCGGCCACCGCGTCGATCGAGCCGGGCGAGATCCTTGTCGCGCCGACGACCGACCCGGGCTGGACTCCGCTGTTCCTCACCGCGGGCGGGCTCGTCAGCGAGACCGGCGCGGTGATGGCGCACGGCCCCACCGTGGCGCGGGAGTACGGCATCCCCGCCGTGATCTGCGTGCCCGGCGCCACCGAACGCGTCGTGACCGGCCAGCTGATCACCGTCGACGGGGCCGCGGGGACGGTCACGATCGAACGGCCCGCCGCGGGGGCGGCCTCGGCGCCCGGGGCCCGATGAATTCCCCGGACGCCGGTTCCCGCGTTTCTCCGGCGTTTTCCGAGGCGTTTTCTCGCGCGGGCACGACGGAAATACACTCCGCGCGGTCGCACCTTTTCGGGGCAGCGCGGGCCGCCCTCCCAACTCCCTTTCCCGGCCTGTTCATTAACCGAGATTTCATGCGACTCCGGGTATTCAGGGCCCGGTTGAAGTGATATTTCTAGGGCGTCTTATTCCCCCACTTCTGGAGTAGGTTAAGTGACCCGCTCGATACGTTCACCAAGAACGCTGGTGGCCACCGCCCTTCTGGCGTTGGTCGCCACGCTCACGCTCGCCCCGCCGGCGCAGGCCGCGGACTCCGGGGCCCAGGCGGCAGGGAAGTATGTCGCCCTCGGCGACTCGTACACGACCGCCCCCGGCACCGGTACATACGACGACCCCGACGCCGAGTGCCGCCGTGGGCCGCTGACGTACCCGCGCCTGTGGGCCGCCGCGCACCCGTCGGTGAGCTTCGTCGAGGCCGCGTGCAGCGGCGCCACCACCGCGGAGCTCCTGGCCAGCCAGGTGCCGCAGATCACCCCGGACACCACGCTGGTCACCATCCAGGTGGGCGGCAACGACGTCGGCTTCGTCGACGTGCTGACCAACTGCATCCTGACCATCGACGACCAGGACTGCCTTGACGGCGTCGCGCTCGCCGAGCAGGCGGCCCACGCGGCCCTCTCCCCGGCGTTGGCGCAGACCTACGCCGCGGTGCGGGCGGCCGCGCCCTCCGCCCAGGTGGTCGTGGTCGGCTATCCGCGGCTCTACACCATCGGCGGGAACTGCGGGATTCTCGGGCTCAGCGACCGGGAGCGGACGGCGTTGAACGGCGCCGCCGACACCCTGGCGACCGTCATGTCGCAGCGCGCGGCCGAGGCCGGGTTCCAATTCCTGGACGCCAGGCCCGTGTTCGACCCGCACACGCTCTGCTCGGGGAACAGCGAGTGGGTGACCAGCCTTGAGTGGAGCGATCTCAACGAGTCGTACCACCCGAACCAGGCGGGCCACCGCGACGGGTACCTGCCCGCGCTGACCGCGCTCACCGGCTGATCCGGGGCCGTTCCCCCCACGCACGGCGCCCGGGGGCATCCGCGCGACGCGGATGCCCCCGGGCGTTCCGCTATGCGGCGCCGCCCGGCGCGTCATCGCCGACGAGGAGCTGGGAGGTGGCGAGTTCGCGGTACAGGCCGTCGGCCTCGACCAGCTCACGGTGGTCGCCGGTGCCGCGGACGCGGCCGTGTTCGAGCACCACGATCTGGTCCGCGTCGGTCACCGTGGACAGCCGGTGGGCGATCAGCAGGACGGTGCAGCGCCGCGACGCCTGGTCGACGGCCTCCCGCAGCGCCTGCTCGTTACGCGCGTCAAGCTGGGCCGTCGCCTCGTCGAGCAGCAGCACGTCGGGGCGGCGCAGCAGGGCCCTGGCGATGGCGAGGCGCTGCCGTTCGCCGCCCGAGAGGGCGTCGCCGCGGTTCCCGACCTGGGTGGCGAGCCCTTCGGGCAGCCGGTCCACGAGGGTGTCGAGCCGGGTCAGCCGCAGCGTCTCGGCGATCTCGTCCGCGGTGACGTCGGGGGCGGCGTAGCGGAGGTTGTCCTCGATCGTGCCCGCGAGCACCGGGGCGTCCTGCTCGACATAGGCGATGCGGCGGCGCACCTCGGCCCGGCCCAGCGTGGCGATGTCCGTGCCGCCCAGCAGGATGCGCCCCGCGGTGGGCTCGTAGAAGCGCTGGAGCAGCGCGAACGACGTGCTCTTGCCGCCGCCCGAGAGCCCGACGAGCGCGGTGCGCGTGCCCCCTGGCACCGTCCAGGAGACGCCGCTGAGGGCGGGGCCGCGGCCCGGGTAGGAGAACCGGACGCCGTCGAACTCGACGCTGGGCGGGGCGCCTTGGGCGCCTTGGGCGCCCGCAGGGGCCGCGGCCCCGGCGTGGTCCACGATTTCGGCCGGGTCGACGTCCTCCTCGATCGGCATGTTCCTGACCTGCTCGATCCTGCCGACCGCGCCGAGGCCCTGCTGGAGGAGGGCGAGCCCGGCGACCAGCGAGGCGATCGGGCTCGCCAGGTAGAAGACATAGAGCAGGAACGCGATCAGCGCGGGGGTGCCGAGGTCGCCCGAGGCGACCAGGGCGCCGCCGACGCCGAGCACGGCGAGGAACGCCGCCTGGATCGACACCCCGGACAGGACCCGCACCCAGGCGCCGTAGCGGGCGCCGAGCAGCCCGGCCAGGTACGCCTCGCCGATGGCCTCGTCGGCCGTCGCGGTCTCCCTGGCCTCGGCGCCGTTGGCCTTCACCGTGCGGGCGGCGCCGAGGGCCCGGTCGAGGGCGGCGCCGACCGCGCCGACCGACTCCTGGGCGCGGGCGACCGCCTGGCGGATGCGGGGCAGCACCAGCAGCATCACGGCGGCGACGGAGAGCAGCACGGCGAGGGTGACCGCGAGCAGCCCGACGTGCACAAGGCCCATCAGGAGCAGCGCGCCGCCGATGGTGAGCGCGCCGCTCGCCACGTTGACCAGGCCCTCGGTCGCGGCGTTCTGGAGCAGGGTGCTGTCGGAGGTGACGCGGGCGATCAGGTCGCCGGGGGGCCGCCGGTCGAGCTCGGACACGCGCAGCCTGATGAGGCGGAACACCAGGTCGCGGCGGACCTGGCGGACCACGCGCTCCGCGGTGCGCTGCTGCCACCAGGACTGGAGCCCGGTGAGGGCCGCGCCCGCCACGACGAGCGCGGCGAGCCACACGACGGGGCCGAGGGCGCTCTCGCCGTCGCCGAGCGCCTCGAGGACGCGCTGGGCGACCAGCGGCTGCACCAGGCCCGAGCCGCTGGCGGCGAGCGCGAGCAGCAGGGTGAGGATCAGAACGGCGCGGTGCGGTCGGGCGTAGCCCAACAGGACGCGCAGCGGCGCCCGTTGAGGCGCGGCCCGGTCGGGCACCGGCTCGGGGGGCGGCCCTTCGGCCAAGGGCGCGGACGGGGCGGGGGGCGTCGCCGTGGGGGTCTCGGAGGCCGTTGTCATGTGGGGGTTCCCGACGTCGGGGGCGGTGACGGGCGGTCAGGCGGGCGCTCGGGCAGGCGCTCCCGCACCATGCTCAGGCGGGGGTGGACACGGGCCGCGGCGCGGTGGCGACCGCGGTCAGCAGGTCGGCGGCGGCCCGTGCGCCGCCCAGGGCCCTGAACGAGCGGCCGACCGCGTCGGCGGCGGCCCGGTGGCCCCCATCGGGGTCGAGCACGGCCTCGATCGCGGCGGTGAGCCTGGCGGCGTCCACCCGCCCGAACCGCACCCGCACGCCCGCGCCCGCGGCGACGACCTGGCCCGCCACAAGGGGCTGGTCGTCGCGTATGGGGGCCAGGACGAGCGGGACGCCGTGCCACAGCGACTCGCACACGGTGTTGTGGCCGCCATGGCAGACGACCGCGTCAACGCCCCTGGCCAGCAGCTCGAGTTGGGGAACGTGCGAGCGGACGAGCACCCCGGGCGGCGGGTCGGTGAGCACGCCGCCGGGGTCGACGACGATGCCGAACACCCGGTCGCCAAGACCGGCGAGCGCGTCGGCGGCCACCGCGAGAAAGCGCGCCCCGGCGTCGGCGTTGGCCGTGCCGAGCGTCACCAGCACGGTGCGGCGGCCCGGGTCGAGGCGGTCGTAGGGGAAGTCGGAGGCGCTGGGCCGCGGCGCGATCGAGGGCCCGACCAGGCACAGCCCGGGGTGGCGCTCGGCCGCGTCGCCCACGAGTTCGGGCCCGGTGAACGCGAGGATCCCGTGCGGCGAGAACCGCGGGTCGCCCGTGGCGTCCGGGTCGCCGTGCCTGGCCCGCAGCTCGTCGAGCAGGCCTGAGAGCCAGGCGGCCACCTTGGGCATCCCGGCCAGCGGGTCCACCACCTCGGCCGAGGTGCTGGCCGAGGTGACATACGGGATGCCGTGGCGCTCGGCGACCAACGCCCCGGCAAGGGCGTGCTGGTCGGTGACCACCACATCGGGCTCGAACGCCCCGATCGCCGCCTCGACGCCGGGCGCCATCACCTCGGCGAGCGGCAGGAACACCTCCTCCCACAGGAAGCGGAACGCGGCGGGCCCCGTCAGCTCCGGGGGCCGCTTCAGCTCGGCGCTCGGGACCGCGCAGTCGAACACGGTGGCGTCCTGGCCGACCAGCGCGGCGAGTTGGCCCTCGTGCCCGGCCCACGCCACCCGGTGGCCGCGGCGGGCCAGCTCGCCCACGACGCCCACCAGGGGGTTGATGTGGCCGACCAGCGGGGGGACGACGAAGAGGAAACGGGTCACCGTTCGGCCCCGGCGAGGCTGTGCTCCCGCACCCAGCCGAGCAGCAGCTCGCGGGTCTCGTCGGTGCGCTCGACCAGCACCGAGTGGCCCTGCTCGGGCAGCACCACGGTGCGGCAGCGGGGCAGCTTGGCCTCGAAGTCGGGCACCTGGGCCGCGAGCCCCGACTCGTCGCCGAAGATGGCGAGCACCGGGCACGTCAGCCCGCTCAGGTCGTCGTCGATGACGCGGCTCGCCGGGATGTCCTCGGCGAGCGTGGTGGTCTGGAGGATCCTGCTGGCGCCGCGCGAGAGGCGGGCGGTGTGGGCGCCGTGGTGCGCCGCGATCCAGCCGATCGCCTCCTCCCTGGCGAGCTGGCGCTTGGCGTCGGACAGCCCGTCGGCCATGTGCCGGGTCCACAGCGCGACGGGCGGCTCGGCCTCGATCATGGCGACGGTGGCGACCCGCTCGGGGTGCCACGCGGCCAGGCCCGCGGCGATGCTGCCGCCGAAGGAGTTGCCGACGACATGGACGGGGCGGCGCTCGTCGAGCCCGTCGAGCAGCCCGACCAGGTCGTCGACGAACGCCTCGATGTGGTAGCCGCCGCGCGGCCGTTCGCTGCGGCCGTGCCCGCGCAGGTCGTACATGACCACGTCGATGCCCGCCGCCGCGAAGGCGGGGCCGAGCGTGAAGTAGTAGCTGGCCAGCGAGTCGGTGAGCAGGCCGTGCACGAAGACCACCACGGGCGGCTCGCCGCCCTCGTCGGGGCGGGTCCGCGCGGGCAGCGTCTGGGCGTGGGTGGTGATGGCCCCGGTGGGGATCATGGCCATGGTGATCAGCTCCGCTCGGTGGCGCGCAGCGACGCCACCACGTGGTCGACGAGCTGGCCGATGGTCAGCTCGATGATCTCGTCAAGCTCCAGGTCGGCGATGAAGTCGGCGAAGTTGACGCGGTCGCCGTAGCGCTCGCGCAGGGCGCCGGAGAGCGTCACCAGGTCGATGCTCTCCAGCTCAAGATCGCCGTGGAACGTGGTCTCCCGCCCTATCTCGGCCGCGTCGAGGCCGTACTCCTCGAGCAGCGTCAGCAGCATGCCGGTGAGGTCGGCGAGTACCGCGTCGGCGTCGGCCGCGGGCGGGCTGATCTCTGCGGTGATCTCCGTGGTCATCCTTCTTCTCCTGTCGTCTCGTCCCCCGCCGTCCACGCGACCACGTAGGCGCGCTCGGGCAGTCCCGGTGGGTTGGTGACCCGCGACACCCTGACGTCGTGGGCCTGGTCGCCCACCGTCACCAGCAGGCGGTCGGGCTCGGCCGCGCGCACCCTGAACGCGTCGGGGCGGCCGCCGAGGCCGGTGCCCCTGGCCTTGGCGACGGCCTCCTTGGCGGCCCAGAACCGGGTGAACCACTCGGCCGCGGAGCCCGGCGTCGCGGCCGAGAGCTCATCGAGCAGCGCACGTTCCTCGGGGCCGCAGGCGGCCTCGACGGCCGATCGCGGGCGTTCGGTGATCTCCTCGATGTCGATGCCGCACGGGCCGCGCCTTGCGATGGCCGCGCCCGCCTCACGGCTGTGCGCGAGGGACACCGTCAACGCCCCGATCTCGCGGCCGTGTTCGCCGCGCAGCACGGGGCGCCCCGCGTCGTCGTTGCCGACCACGATCTCGGCCGGGTAGATGGGCCCTTCGCCCTCGGACCAGAGCAGGTCGCGGGCGGCGTCCTTGGCGGCGATCCGGCCGAGCAGCCACTGGCGGCGGCGCAGCGGGGGCAGGGCGGTGTAGGCGGCGCGCTCGGCGCCGCCGAGGACGTTGCGCATCAGCAGCTCGCGCGTGGCCAGGTCGGGCCAGCGCTCGTGGACGAGCGCCCAGCCGTCGGGGTCGCGCGTGGAGAGCGTGTGCCGGTCGGGGAAGCGGTCGACGGCGCGGATTCCGGGGTCGGTGTCGAAGCGGCGGTCGCGCCACCCGGTGATCTCCGCCCATACGCGGCCCTCGTGCGTGAGCTGCATGTCGGCGCTGAGGGCGCCGTCGGTCAGCTCGGTGATCCTGATGTGGCAGGCCAGGCGCTCCCCTGCGGCGGGCTCGGGGCCGTGGAAGCGGATCTCGCTCATGCCCACGGGGAAGACGGTGGTGCGCTCGGTGCGGCTCGCCATGATCCAGTAGCCGAGGAGCTGGCCGACGTTGTCGAGCAGGGCCCCCGGGGCGCCGGGGGCGGTGATGACGCCCCTGACGTGGCGTTCGCCGATCGCGGTGAGCGCGGTGACGCCCTGGAAGCGGGGGCCGTGGAACATCCAGCGCTCGTCGTAGAGCTGCCGGGCGGCCAGCTCGGGAACGCGCTCTCCCGCCGGGTCGAACGGCCAGGGCGCGGGCGCCTCGGGGTAGCCGGGGGCCAGCGAGACCTCGGCCCGTGAGGCGCCTTCGAGGGAGACCTCGACGCGGTCGGGGCCCAGGTGTCTGACGGTGACCGGCACGTCGTGCGCCGGGATCGCCTCGATCCACTTCAGCAGCCTGACCTCGTGCACCGCCACCGCGCGACGCCCAGGGGTGGCGCGTTCGGCCAGGTCCATGAGGTGGGTGAGCACGGTGGTGGCGGGCACCACGGGCCAGCGGTCGGCGTCGTCGGGCCAGTCGGGGCGCTGCCGGAAGAAGCAGTGGTCGAGCAGGTAGGGCATGGTCGCCACGTCGATCCGCAGGCTGGGCGGCACGGCGGGCGGCGCGGGCTCGGGCGCCCTGGCGGGCGCGGGGGGCGGCAGGGGGACGCCGGGCGGCACGGGCACGGCGGGGACGGCCGTCGCGCCCGTGACGGCGGTCGCCGCGCGGGGCGCGCTCGGGGCGTTGATGAGGTCGACGGCGGTGGTCGCCGTCTCGTGCAGGAGCGCGGCCAGCTCGGCGGCCACCGGGAACCTGGCGCCCACCCGGCCGAGTTGGTCGAGCGCCCCGGTGCCGTTCCCCGGCGCGGGGCGGGCGAAGGCCAGCGCGGACCTGGCCCGCTCGGGCAGCGACACCAGGGCGCCGCCGAGGTCGAGTCGCACGGTGGGCACGGGCCTGGCCACGGGGGCGGGGGCCGTCGCGGTGGTTGCGCCGGGGCGTTCGCGCGCGGTGAGCAGGGGCGTCACATCGGGCGACGCGCCGTTGGCCCACAGCGCGGTGGCCACCCTGCGCAGTTGCGCCAGGCTGTCGCGGACGCCCGCGTGCGCGGAGACCACGAGCCGGTCACGGCCCGAGAGGGTGTCGTCGACGAGCGAGCCGAGCTGGCCCGCGCCCAGCTGGATGAACGCGCGGAATCCCGCGTCGTGCATCGCGTTGATCAACTCCCTGAACCGCACCGGCTCCAGCAGGTGCCGGACGAAGAGCTCCCGCACCTCGGCGGGGCGGGTGGGGAAGGGCGCGGCGATGGTGGCCGACCAGACGGGGGTGGTCGGCACATGCAGCGTGTAGCGCTCGGCGGCCTTCCTGATCGGGTCGAGGTAGGGCGCGAGCATCGGGGTGTGGAAGCCCGAGCTGAACGGCAGGATCTGCCCGATCACGCCCCGCGCGCGCAGCCGCAGCACGATCTCTTCGACGGCGTCCTCGGGGCCGCAGATCATCGACTGGTTGGGCGCGTTGTCGTGGGAGAGCACCACGTCGTCGCGGCCCGCGAGTTCGGCGGTGACGCGCTCGGCGGGCATGCCGAGCACGGCGAACGCGGCGCCGGGCACGCGCAGCGCGTCCGGGTCGAACTCCGCGAGGAACGCGTCCACTTCGGCCGCGCTGTGGATGCCGCCCGCGGCCATCGCGGTCCACTCGCCGACGCTGTGCCCGGCGACCGCGTCGGGCCGGACGCCGAGTCGGCGCAGCGCGGTGTCGAGCAGCCTGCCGAGCTGGAAGACGGCGGCGCCGTGGCGGCCGACGTCGCCCACGCGGGCGTCGCCCTCCAGCGACCGGTCGAGCCCGAACGCGGCGGCCAGCTCGGCGACGCGCGGGGTGAACTCGGCCTCGAGGCCTGGGAAGACGAACGCGGTGAGCCCGCCCGCGTCGCCGAGTTGGGGCCTGGGGCTGAACCACACGTCGCTACGGCCCTGCCAGGGCGCGCCCTTGGCGACGGCCCTGCGGGCGAGCGCGAGGCGGCGGGCGGTGGGGTCGACGATGCCGAGGCGGACCGGGGGCGCGTCGGGG
Organism: Streptomyces radicis; assembly: GCF_003626575.1. GTDB lineage: Bacteria > Actinomycetota > Actinomycetes > Streptomycetales > Streptomycetaceae > Streptomyces > Streptomyces radicis. Next base: position 30,456 of record NZ_RBDY01000043.1, read on the forward strand.
CGCCGCTCGTCGAGGCCGACGGCGAGCAACGCGGAGTCGTCGGCGGCGAGTTGGGCCTCCAGCTCCTCGGGGGTGCGGGCGGCGAGCCGCAGGACGCGCTCGGGCTCGGAAACGGTGACCTTCGCGGTGCCTGACGCGGCGGGGTGCGCGCCGTTCACCGGGAGGGCCGCGGTGAACGACGGTGCGGAGGCGGGCCGTTCGAGCACCACATGGGCGTTGATGCCGCCGAAGCCGAACGCGTTGACGCCCGCCCTGCGGGGGGCGCCGGTCTCGGGGGCGGCCCATGGCCTGGCCTCGGCCAGGGGCGCGAACCGCGTGTCGGCGAGCGCCGGATGCGGGTCGTCGCAGTGCAGGGTCGGCGGCAGCACCTCGTGGTGGAGCGCGAGGGCCGCCTTGACAAGCCCGGCGATCCCGGCCGCGGGCATGGTGTGGCCGATCATCGACTTCACCGAGCCGATGGCGGCGGGCTCCCCGGCGCGGGGCCCGAACACCTCGGCCAGGGTGGTGAGTTCGGCCCGGTCACCGGCGGGGGTCGCGGTGCCGTGGGCCTCGATCAGGCCGATGGCGTCCTCGGCGCGCGGGTCGAGGCCAGCGGCCTGCCACGCCTGCCGCACGGCGCGCACCTGCCCGCCGGGGTCGGGGTTGAACAGGCTGGCGGAGCGCCCGTCGCTCGCCACCCCGGTGCCGGTGACCACGGCGTAGACGCGGTCACCGTCCCGCTCGGCGTCCGCGAGCCGCTTGAGCACCGCGACGCCCGTGCCCTCGCCGATCAGCACGCCGTCCGCGTCGCGGTGCAGCGGCCTGATGCGCTGGGTCGGGGAGAGCGCGCCGAGCTGGTTGAAGACGCTCCACAGCGTGATGTCGTGGCAGTGGTGCACGCCGCCCGCCAGCATCATGTCGCAGCGCCCGGCGGCGAGTTCGCGCACCGCGTGGTCCACGGCCACGAGCGAGGACGCGCACGCCGCGTCCACGGTGTAGGCGGGGCCGCGCAGGTCGAGCCGGTTGGCGAGGCGGGAAGCGGCCAGGTTGGGCACCAGGCCGATGGCGTTCTCGGGGCGCTCGGGCCCGAGTTGGTCGGCGAACGCCGCCCGCACCTGTTCGAGCCGCTCCCCGTCGAGCTCGGGCATCAGCTCGCGCAGGGTGCGCACCACCTGGTTGGCGGTGCGGACCCGCTGGTCGAGGCGGACCAGTCCTGGGGTGAGGTAGCCGCCGCGGCCGAGAACGACGCCGACGCGCTCCCGGTCGTCGGGCAGCGTCCCGCCGCCCCCCGCGTCCTCGATGGCCTGGTGGGCCACCTGGAGCGCGATGAGCTGGTCGGGCTCGGCCCCTGGCACCGAGGTCGGCATGATGCCGAACCGTGTGAGGTCGAACTCCGCGTCGCCGTCGACGAATCCGCCGCGGCGGCAGTACACCCGGTCGGCGCGCGGCGGCCCCGAGGGCGCGTAGAACTCCTCGTCCCAGCGCCCCGCGGGCACGTCGCTGATCGCGTCGACGCCGGTGCGGATGTTGTGCCAGTAGGTGTCGAGGTCGCGGGCGCCCGGCAGGAAGACGGCCATGCCGACGATGGCGACCGGCGAGCCCGCGGTCACCGTGGTCATCGCGGTCACCACCCCGAGGCGGCGAGGACGACGGCGTGCGCGTCGTGCGCTCCCCAGGCCAGCTCCCGCAGCAGGCTCAACGGGCCCTCCTCCGGGTCGATCAGCTTGATCCCGCGGGCGGCGTAGGAGCGCATCAGCTCGGGTGTCACCATGCCGCCGTTGGTCTCGGCCGCGGCCCAGGGGCCCCAGTGCACGGTCAGTCCACGGCGCTCCGGGGTCGACCAGCGGCGGCCCAGCTCCTCGAGGGCGTCGTTCGCGGCGGCGTAGTCGGACTGGCCGCGGTTGCCGAGCGCGCCCGCGATGCTGCCGAACAGCACGGCGAACCGCGGCCCTTCGGGCAGCTCGTCCACGGCGTCGAGCAGCACCCTGGCGCCCTCGGCCTTGGTGGCGAAGACCCGGCGGAACGACTCGGGCGCCTTCTCGGCGATCAGCTTGTCCTCGATCACCCCGGCCGCGTAGACGACGCCGTCGAGGCGGCCGTGCCGGGCGTGGACGTCCTTGACCGCGGCGCGGACCGCCTCGGCGTCCAGCACGTCGACGGAGTGGTAACGGGCCGTGGCGCCAAGGGCGTTGAGGCGCTCCAGGGTGCCGCGCACCTCGCGCCCCGCGAGCACGGCCGAGGCCGAGCGCTCGATCGTGGCGGGCGAGGTCAGCCCGGCGGCGAGGAACGCGGAGCGCAGCGCGGCCCGCGTGGTGGCCGCGGCGATGGCGGGCTCCTCGTCGGCCTCGGGCTCGGGGGTGCGGCCGACCAGCTCGATGCGGCAGCGGGCGGCCGAGGCCACGGTGGCGGCGAACCTGGCGGTGATGCCGCGGGCGCCGCCGACCAGCAGCAGCACCGCGTCGCGGTCGAGCCCCGCGGCGGCCGCCTCGGCGGCGCCGTCCCCCGCGGGGCCCGCGCCGGTGGCGGCCAGCGGGCCCAGGTCGCTGCGGACCAGGCGCGGGGCGCGGCGGGTCGCGCCGTCGGTCAGCACGACGGGCTCGTCGCCCGGTGTGCCGAGCTCGGTGAGGACCGCCGCGGCGACCGCGTCGGGCGTGGCCTCTGCGGGGACCTCGAGCACGCCCGCGCGCGCGTCGGGGTACTCGCGGGCGACGCTGCGGAAGAAGCCGCGCAGCCCGGTGGCGGCGCCCGCGGTGCGGCGCTCGACGGCGAGCAGCCGGGTGGGCGCGGCGGCGAGCAGGTCCTTCAGGGCGGGGAACGCGTCGGGCAGCGGGGCGCGTTCGCCCTGGGCGTCGGCGTCGTCGGCCGCCTCGGTGGCCCCGGTGGCCAGCCAGATCACGGTGTCGGCGGGCCGCTCGGGCAGGCGGTCGATGGGGGCGGCGGCGACGGTGGCGCCCGCGCCGGTGAGGCGTTCGGACACGGTGTCGGCGAGGGGTCCTTCGCCGATGAGCAGCACGGCGGTGCCCGTGGCGAGCGGCGCGGGGGCCTCGGTCAGCTCCTCGTCGGCGAAGACGAGCCGCTGCGGGGGCACGACCAGGGCCTCGGGCGCGGGCTCTGCGGCTCCGGCGGCGGGGGCGGGGGCGGGCGGCGTGGGCGCGGCGGCGGTGGGCGTTCCGCCGAGGCGCGCGGTCACCAGCTCGGCGATGTTCGCGGCGGTACGCGCGGCGCTCAACTCCTCCACATCCGCACCCGCATCCACCGACAAACCCAAACGCCGCGCCAACTCCCCAGCAATCTCCGCCCGCTTGATCGAATCCACACTCAAGTCGGCCTCAAGATCCAGATCCGGCTCGATCATCTCCACCGGATAGCCCGTCCGCTCCGCCAACACCCCACGCACCACATCAAGGACGGGAACGTCGCTCGACGGCGAAGGCGACGACGAAGGCGAAGCGGCGGGCGCGGCGGTGGTGGCCGTTCCGCCCAGGCGCCCGGCGACCAGCTCGGCGATGCTCGCGGCGGTACGCGCCGCACTCAACTCCTCCACATCCGCACCCGCATCCACCGACAAACCCAAACGCCGCGCCAACTCCCCAGCAATCTCCGCCCGCTTGATCGAATCCACACTCAGATCGGCCTCGAGATCCAGATCCGGCTCGATCATCTCCACCGGATAGCCCGTCCGCTCCGCCAACACCCCACGCACCACATCGAGCACGGAGACGTCGGTGGGCGGCGCCGGGGCGGGCGCGGGAGCCAGGGCGGGCGCGGGCGCGGGGGCGGCGGTCACGGCGACGGGTGCCGCGGACAGCGCGGGCGCGGCGGCGACATGGGCCACCGGGGCCACGGGCGCGGAGAGCGCGACATCGGTGGCGCCCAGGTAGCGCAGCAGCACGTCGCGCTGCGCGGTCACCATGTCCCTGCTGCTGCGCAGGAATTCGGCGATCAGGGCGTCGGGGCCCGAGGCACCCGCGCCGTTGTGGGGGGACTGCTGGGACACGATCAACTCCCTGACGAGACGAGGGGGACTCAGGGCTCCTGGCTGGAGGGTGCCGTCCGCGCGGCGCACGAGGTGGCCGTCCACGGTCCAGCCGGGGCGGCGCGCGGGGGCGGCCTCGGGGTCGCCCGTGGGGCGGCCGCGGAAGAGCGCCCCGGCCCGCATGTCCACTCCGGCGACGGCGAGTTGGGCGAGCGCGGTGAGGAAGGCGGGCAGGCCCGCGTCCCGGCCCGCGCCGAGCGCGACGGTGCGGTGCGGGCGGTCGCCGAGCACCTTCTTGACGAGCCCGCTGAGCGTCCTTCCAGGCCCGACCTCGGCGAACACCCGGGCGCCCGCCGCGTACATGGCCTCGATCTGCTCGGTGAACCTGACGGGGGCCGCGATGCCGTCGGCCAGCCCGCGGCGCACGGCGTCCGCGTCGGCCGGGTAGGGCTCGGCGGTGCGGTTGGCCCACACCTGGACCGCGGGCGCCCGCACGGGCAGCGTGGCGAGATCGGCCGCGAACGCCTCACCCGCGCCCGCGACCACGGGGCTGTGGAACGCGCAGGCGACCTGGAGGGGCTTGGCGGAGCACCCGGCCTCCTTCAGCCGCTCGACGGCCGCGGCGACGCGTTCGGTGGGGCCCGAGATGACCGTCTGGCGTGGGCCGTTGTGGTTGGCGGTGACCACGTCGCCGTCAAGACCGGCGGCCCGCAGCACCTCATCGATCCGCTCGGGCGTGTCGTTGATCGCGGCCATCGCGCCCGGGTCGCCCTCGCGCACCTGGTCCACGATGGCGGCGCCGCGGGCGGCGCTCGCGGCCAGCACCGCGCCAGGGGACAGCGCCCCGGCGACGCCGAGGGCGACCAGCTCGCCATAGCTGTGGCCCGCCGTCATGTCGGGCCGGATCCCGACGGAGGCGAGCAGCTCGGCGGCGGCCAACTCAACGATGCCCAATGCGGGTTGGGCGACGGCGGTGTCCGTGAGCCGGGCCGCCTGCTCGGCCCCGGCGCCCGGGTCGAACGCGGCGGGCGGGTAGAGGGCGTCGGCCCACCTGGCGCCGAGCTGGAGATGGCGTTGGACCTCGGGGAAGGCCACGAGCAGCTCGGCGAGCATGCCGGGGCGCTGGCTGCCCTGCCCGGGGAAGAGGAACGCCAGCGCGCCATCGGCGACTTCGGCGTTGACCGGGTCGCCGTCGGCGGCGAAGAGTCCTTCCTTCGGGGCGTGTTCACCATCGGCGGCGCGGCGCAGCAGCCCCGGCAGGTCGGCCGTCGACGTGGCGACGAGCGCGATGCGCACCGGCTCCCCGCGCAGGGCGGCGAGGTCGGAGTGGCGCGCCACGTGACGCGCGTAGTCCCGAAGCGGGTGATCGCCCCCGCGTTCCACGAGGCCGAGCAGGGCCCCGGCCGCGCGCCGGGCCGCCGCGGCGTCCCTGCCCCTGAAGGTGAACAGCTCGGCGGGCCACTCCTGGAGGGCCTGTGCGGATGGTGCGCTGGTGTACGCGCGTAGCACGACGTGAAAGTTGGTGCCGCCGAATCCGAAGGCGCTGACCCCCGCGACGCGTTGCTCGGCGGGCGCGGCCCAGGGCCGGGCGGCGGTGTGGAACGCGAACGGGCTGCGCTCGGGGTCCCACGCCTTGTTCGGCCTGGAGAGGTGCAGCGTGGGCGGCTTGACGCCGTGGTGGACCGCGAGGACCGCCTTGATGAGCCCGGCGAGGCCGGCGGCGCACTTGGTGTGCCCGATCTGCGACTTGACCGAGCCGATCGCGCACGACCCCGGCGCGGCGCCCGCCTCGTCGAACACCTCGGTGATGGTGGCGAGTTCGGTGCGGTCGCCGACGACCGTGCCGGTGCCGTGCGCCTCGACAAGGCCCACGTCGGCGGGCGAGATCCCGGCGTTGCGGTAGGCGCGGGTGAGGGCGGCGCGCTGGCCCTCGGGGCGGGGCGCGGTCAGGCCGAGGGCGCGCCCGTCGCTCGCGCTGCCGACGCCGTCGATCACGGCGTAGATCCGGTCGCCGTCCCGCTCGGCGTCGGCCAGCCGCTTGAGCGCGACGCACGCGACGCCCTCGCCCAGCGCGATGCCGTCGGCGCTCTCGTCGAACGTGGCGGAGCGGCCCGAGGGCGAGAGGGCGTGGACGGAGGAGAACAGCAGGTAGTCGTTGATGCCGTTGTGCAGGTCGGCGCCGCCGCACAGGACCAGGTCGCTCGTGCCGCTCGTCAGCTCCTTGCAGGCCGCGTCGACCGCGGTCAGGGACGAGGCGCAGGCGGCGTCCACGGTGTAGTTGGCGCCGCCGAGGTTGAGGCGGTTGGCGACGCGGCCCGCGATGACGTTGGCCAGCATGCCGGGGAAGGAGTCCTCGGTGAGCCTGGGCAGCTGCGTCTCCAGGGCCTCGGGCAGCTCGCCGACGTAGGCGGGCAGCACGGTGCGCAGCACGCTGGCGTTGGACAGGTCGCTGCCCGCCTCGGCGCCGAAGATCACGGAGGTGCGGCGGTGGTCGGTCCCTGGCCCGGCGTATCCGGCGTCGGCCAGGGCGCGGTGGGCTGCCTCGAGGGCGAGGAGCTGCACCGGCTCGATGCTGCCGAGGGAGGCGGGCGGTATGCCGTAGGCCAGCGGGTCGAACGGTATCCGCGGCAGGAAGCCGCCCCAGCGGGACGGGGTGCGCTCGCCGTCGCCGTCGGGCGCGTAGTAGAGCGCGGGGTCCCAGCGCTCGGTGGGCACCTCGGTGACGCAGTCCTTGCCCGCCACCACGTTGGACCAGAACGCCGCCAGGTCGGGGGCCCCTGGGAACATGCAGGCCATGCCGACGACGGCGATCCGCAGCGGCTCGGGCGCGGGCTCGTGCTCCGGCGCGCCGAGGCCGAGCGCGTCGCGCAGCTCGGCGGCGCGGTCGCGCAGCAGGGCGGCGGCGCCTTCGGCGACGGAGGCGTGCAGCGCGCCCAGGGTCGTCACGTCGGAGCGCAGCACGACGACCTCGCCGGCCATGAACATGCCCTCGGCGGCCTGGCGTCGCTCGTCCACCGCGCGCAGCTCGTCGCCGACGCGTTCGATGCCCTTGCTGGCCAGCCGCAGCCGACCGACGTTGAAGCGTTCGAGCCGCTCCCACGCCTCGCGGTCGGGCACGCCATCGGCGCGCAGCCGCTCCTTGAGCGCGGCGAAGTCGTCGCTGAACGGGCTGCGCGCGCAGCGGGTGGCATGCCCTGGGGCGGTCTCGAGGAGGTCGGTCTCCTCGGCCTCGGCGATCCGCCGCTGGAACCCCGGCGTGATGGCGCCCGCGCGGACGGCCTCCTCGGTGAACAGGTAGGCGGTGCCCATGAGGACGCCGGTCGAGCAGCCCGCCCGGGTCAACGGGGCGGCGAGCGCCGCGGTCATCGCGGCCGAGCGCTCGTCGTGCACGCCGCCCGCGAAGAGCACGGCGACATCGGGGGCCGCGGCGGCGTTCTCGGCGATGAAGTCGAGCAGGACGGCGGTCTGGGCCTCCCACAGCGGGAAGCTGTTGCGCGGCCCGACGTGGCCGCCGCACTCGGCGCCCTCGAAGATGAACTTCCGCGCCCCGGCGTCCAGGAACTGCCGCAGCAGCCCGGGCGACGGCACGTGCAGGAACGTCGCGATGCCCTCGGCCTCGAGGGCGGCGGCCTGGGCGGGGCGGCCGCCCGCGACGATGGCGTGGGTGGGGCGGATCCGGCGCACGACGTCGAGCTGGGCGTTGCGGATGTCCTCGTCGGCGAACCCCAGGATCCCCACGCCCCACGGCGCGTCGCCGAGCGCGTCCCTGGTGGCCTCGAGGAGGGCCGCGGTCCGCTCGGCGTCGGAGAGGGCCAGGGCGAGGAACGGCAGCCCCCCGGCGCCCGCGACCTCGGCGGCGAACGCGGGCTGGTCGCTGACCCGGGTCATCGGGCCCTGGGCGACGGCGAGTCGGGTGCCCAGGACGCGGGCCATGGGCGAGCCGGGGTCGAGGGGCGCGGCGGCCGCGTCGTCGGCGACGGCCTCCCGCAGCGCGGCGTCGAGGCCGCGGACCACCTCGGCGACGCTCGACCAGCGCCGGGCGAACGCGGCGGCGAGGAACGCGTCCTGCCCCACCGGGAGGAGCTGCGCGCGTAGATCCGGGCCGACCATGGCTTCGAACGAGGCGCGGTCGACGGGGAGTTCGGGCGCCCCTGGACCGCGGCGGCGCAGCACCCGCAGCCCGTGGTGGCGCACCGTCTCGGAGCCGTCGAGCCCCGCCAGGGTCTCGGCGACCTCGAGCGGCGCCTCGGCCTCGGGGAGCAGGGCGAGCTGCGTGTCGAGGACGACGCCCGCCGCGCCGCCGACCACGGCGGCCACCGCGGTGTGCGGGCCGATGCCGCCGCAGGCCCAGACCGGGACGGTGACGTCGGGGTCGGCGATGACCCGCTGGAGCAGCACGAAGGTGCTCAACTCGCCCGATCGGCCACCGCACTCCGTGCCGCGCACGATCAGCCCGGCGGCGCCTTCGGCGACCGCGCGGCGCGCCGCTTCGGGCTCGGTGACCTCGACGAGCACGCGCCGCCCGGGGAACGCGGCGGGCGAGGCGTCGGGGTCGGCGAGCAGCACCGTCTCGGCGAGGGCGGGCAGCTCGGCGTCCGCCACCTCGGCGCCGGGGCGGAGGCGGACACCGAACGGCCGCGCCGCCCAGCGCGCGGTCAGCTCGAGCGCCTCGGCCGCCGCGCCGGGGTCGCCGACGGGCAGTTCGAGCACCCCGAGGGCGCCGGCGCGGGCCGCCGCTGCGGTGAGCCGTGGGGAGGGGCGGTGCAGCGGGTTGACGGCGATGAGCGCACCGACGAGGCCGGGAGGTGAGGGGTGAGGGGACATGCCTGGCTGTGGCATCCGCATGGGGGCTCTCGACTCCAGGTGTCGTGTGGGGGCAGACGACGGCAGTAAACGTGGATGGTTCGAGTACGGTCAACACACTGCCGACAAGCCGTCGTTGCTCAGTGTGAGCCTTGCGCGCATCACCGCTGACCAGCCAAATCGCCCTCACGCCGCGTCGATCAGCGGCTTCTCCGCCCCTTCACGGCGTGACAACACTGTGGAGACGTCCATGTCATGCCCATGTAACTCTCTGCATCGGAGAGTAAGCGCTGACTGTGGGCAAGATCACACTACGCGCTTCTCCGCCCATGCGCGGTGAGTTCAGCCGGAAAGGGGTGCGGCGCGGCGCAGCAGGAGGTAGAGCTGGCAGCCGAGGCAGTAGCCGAACGCCGCGTTGAGGAACGCCGCCGCGAGCGCGCACCCGGTGGCCGCCACCGCGAGCCACGACGCGCCCGCGAGGTGGCCGACGAGCCCGAGCAGCGCGAAGCCGAGGCCGACGCCCTGGGCGAAGCGCGGCGGCCCGGGCGGCTCGAGCTCCGTGGGCGGCCCGAGCCTGGGGCGCACGACGGCACGGAACAGCAGGCCGTAGGGCGACCGCCCGACCCCGAGGAGCGCGCCCGCCGCGAAGCACAGCGCCTGCCAGGCGAGCGGCGCGGCGCTCCCGGTGACGAGCGCGGCGGCCAGCACGACGGTGGTGACGGCGGCGCCGAAGCGCGGGCCCCTGGTGTCGAGTTCCATGGGTCCAAGCATCCAACGGAACGGCCGCGGCGGACCCGGGGGAATACTTTGCAGTCTTGTGAACGCTGTTGCCCGGGTGAGCGTGACGGGCCTTGTGGTGTGCGCGGCGGTGCTGGCCGCCGCGACGGTGTTCGGGCTGCTCGACCGCCGCGCCCGCGGCCGTCTCAAGAGGGCTCGGACCCCGGACGAACGGCGGCTCGGCGCCGACGAGTTGGGCGGCGCGCTGGGCGGGCGGGCCACGTTCGTGCAGTTCTCGAGCGCCCACTGCGCGCCGTGCCGCGCCACGCGCCGGGTGCTCGCCGAGGTGGCGGGGGCGGTGGACGGCGTGGGTCACATCGAGCTGGACGCCGAGCAACGCCTCGACCTCGTCCGCGAGTTGAACGTCGTGCGCACGCCCACGGTGCTGCTGCTCGACCCGGCGGGCCGCGTCGTCCGCCGGGCCGTGGGGCAGCCGCGCAAGGAGGAGTTGCTCGCCGCGCTCGCCGATGTCCCCTGACCCGGGGGCGGTTGACCGAGGGGCGGTGTTCCTCAGGCCCGTCGCATCACATAGCCCGCGTGCCGCAGCGTGTCGCCATCGAACGTGCCGAACGCCCAGAAGCCCAGGTCGTCCAGGTAGTCGATGCGGTCGCCCTCGATCCGGTAGGTGCCGTCGAAGGCGTGCGGACGGCCGCCCCGGGTCTCGGTGTACCGCCCTTCCGCCGTCAACTCCTGGATCAGAAAGCCCGTTTCGTCGATCCATCGGCCCACGCGCCCCTGCGCGTCCGGGCCCGCGCCCTCGTCGAGGCCCGGCACCGACGCCGGGCCCGCGTCCGTGAGCCAGCGGCCGTTCCACAGGACCGGCGCGCCGTCCACCACGAGGGCCAGCACGGCGGGCGAGAGCGCCACGAGGTCGGCGGCGGCGCTCCCGAGGTCCGCGTCGGCGCGCGCGATGACGGCGAACGTGGCGGGCTGCCCGGGCGCGAGCGAGCCACGGGCGGCGGAGCGTGAGGCGTGGCGGCCCGCCAGGGTCACCGCGTCGATGGTCGCGGGAACGATCGTCGCCCCCGAGCAGTCGATCACCACCGCGTCGTCGTCCTCGGCCGCGGTGATGATGCCGGGGCCCACGCCCACGACGACGTCCCCGCCCAGGAGGAGGTCGCCGCGGGGGAAGCCGCCGATCAACGGGTCGGCGGTGTGCAGGGTCGCGTGTGCGAAGAGGAGCGGGCGGTGGCCCGCGCCGCGGACGCGGTCCAGGGTGGCTGTGCCGCGGAGTTCCGCGAGGGTCATGGTCGGCGTTCCTGTCCTGTCGGGTCCCTCAACGGGACGCGTGCATACGGTGGTTGATCGCGTCGCGGGAGCGCAGGACGTCCCGGCGCAGGGCGTCGACGTCGACGCCGACGAGCCGCCCGTTCCACTTCATGAACGCGCCGCCCACGAGGACGGCGCGGATGTTCCTGGCGTCCGCGCCGAGGACGAGCGTGGCGACGGGGTCGTTGAGCGGCATGGTGTTGACGTCCTCGGCCGCGACGATCAGGAGGTCGGCCGCGAGCCCTGGCACCACGCGCCCGGTCACGTCGCCGAGCCCGATGGCCGCGGCGCCCCGCGCGGTGGCGAGGTCGAGCACGTCGGCCGTGGACAGGCGCGGCGCCACCTCGCCCTCGCCGTGTGCGGCGGCGACGGCCCGCATCCGCTGGATGGCGTGCAGCGCCCGCATCTGCGTGAACATGTCGGAGGCGAGCGCCACTTCGACGTCGATGCTGAGGCCCGGCCTGAGGCCGACGGCGAGCGCCTCGTCGATCGCGGGCACCGCGGTCGCCAGGCCGATCTGCGCGTCCGACGTCGGGGCGAGCGCGACCCCGACCCCGGCGTCGCCCATGGCCCGCCACGCCTCAGGCGTGAGATCGGTGCAGTGGATCAGCGTGAGCCGGTCGTCGAGCAGCTTCGCGCGTTCCCAGCCGAGAACGGCCTCGGACGACGAGGGCCCGAGCACCGCGTCGACGCTCACCCCCACGTCCAGGTCGGCCGCGACCGCCGCGAGACGGGGCCCGTAGGCCAGGTCGGGTCCCGCGACCTCGTCGGTGGCGAGCGCGCCGAGCCGGAAGCCGATCAGCCCGCGGGCCGCCCCCGCGTAGCGCCCGACGAGGCGGGCGAGGTCGCCGGGCCACTGGCGGTCCCACTCCCCGAAGTGCGGGCCCATCGCCGCGTGGACACCCCGGATGCCCGTGTCGATCAACGCCTCGATCGCGCGCTCGGAGTGCGCGGCGGACCGGGAGTTGTGCGAGAAGTCGAGCATCGTCGTGATCCCCGCGTCGAGCGCGGTGAGCGCCGCGAGCCGGGTGCCGACATACATGTCCTCGGGCGCGTAGTGGGGCGCGAGCCCGGCGAGGGTCGTCTCCAGATAGCCCGCGAGGTCGTCCACGTCGGCGATGGAACGGCGGAACTGCGTCTGCCACGCGTGCCGGTGCGTGTCGACGAACCCCGGGGCGACGACGCAGCCGCGCACATCCACGCGGGCGGCGCGGGCGACGCGGTCACCGAGCTCGGCCCGTTCCGCCAGGCCGGGGCCCACGGCGGCGATCGTGTCGCCTTCGACCAGCACGTCCCCCGCGACGACGGAGCGCCGCTCGTCCATCGTGACCACCGTGCCGCCCGTGAGCAGCAGGCCGTGCTCCGTGGGCGGCACGCGGGGGTCAAGGGTGTCCCTCACCGCGCCTCGCCGCCCTCGCCGCCCTCGTCGCGGCGGCGCATCACCATTCCGGCGTGGTGGAGGACGCCGTCGCGGAAGTCACCGTCGGCGGTGAACCCGGTGTCGTCGAGATACGTGATGTGGTCGCCGTCCACCCAGTAGCGCCCCGTGTACGCGCTCTCCCGGTCGCCGCGCGCCTCGTCGTACCGCCCGGCGGGCAGCAGCCGGTGGCGGACGTGGCGGTCGGCCGTCTCCCACAGGCCGTGGTAGGGGTGGTCGTCGGTCGGTGGGCGGTCCGGGTCGATCCCGTGCATGGTGCTCCTCTCTTCCGCCTCTTCCGCCGTCGAGCATCGGCCGCGCGCCCGCCGCGAGGGAGTCCGGGATCTTCCTGGGTGTGGCGCTGCCAGGCTCGGCCGCGGGCCGCCGCACGTAACCTGGACACATGGCCGACCACGCGCTGGCGGAGTTCCTCGTCGCGAAGCGGGCAGCGCTGCCGCCCGAGGCGTTCCCGTTGCCCACCAGGGGCGCCCGCCGCGTTCCCGGGCTGCGGCGCGACGAGGTGGCCCAGATGTCGGGGATCAGCGTCGACTACTACACGCGCCTGGAGCAGGGCAGGGAACGGCACCCGTCGCCCGCCGTGATCTCCGGTCTCGCCAGGGCGCTGTCCCTCACCCCCGACGAGAGCGCGCACCTGCACCTCCTGTGCGGGGTGGTGCCGAAGGAGCGGCCCGCGCCCGAGCGCGGCCTCGGGGACGTGCTGCCGCGCATGCTCGACTCATGGCCGCGCACCCCGGCGTTCGTCCTGGATCCGCTGCTCGACATCGTGGCCCTCAACTCCCTGGCGCGGGCGCTGTTCTCGGCCTTCGCACACACCAGGAACCTCGCCGAGATGACCTTTCTCGACGAGGCGGGCAAGGCGTTCCACGCCGACTGGGACCGCGCGGCGGCGTCCTGTGTCGCCGCGCTGCGGGCGACGCGGCACCTCGGGGACCGGGCCAGGCTGGCCGAGCTGCTGGCCACGCTGGGCGAGGACGCGCGCTTCGCCGCGCTCTGGGCCCGTTACGACGTGGAGCCCAAGACGCGCGAGCGCAAGGTCCTCGTCCATGACGAGGTGGGCGAGCTGGCGCTCGACTTCCAGACGTTCGCGATCGGCGGCTCGCCGGGCCACGAGCTGGTCGCCTACCAGGCCGAGCCGGGCAGCGAGAGCGAACGCCGCCTGCTCGCGCTGCGCCGGACGCGCTGACCGGCGAGCGCGTCACTCAGGGGCCATCGGCGGTCAACGGCTGCTGACGCGGGGGCCGTTGTACTGCTGGTCGGCCACGGGCTCGGCCCAGACGGTCTCGGGGGCGTCGTCGCCGGTGCCTTCCCACAGGGCGATGTGTTCCATGAAGCGGTCGGGGGCGGCGCCGTGCCAGTGGTCCTCGTCGGGCGGGCAGCTCACGGTCTCGCCGGGGTGGGCCTCGAAGACGGTGCCGTCGCGGACGCCGATCAGCGCGATCCCCGAGACCACGTGGAGGGTCTGGCCCACCGCGTGGGAGTGCCAGTGGGTACGGGCGCCGGGTGAGAAGCGCACCAGGTTGGCCCGCATCCGTGAGGGTTCGAGGCCCGCGACGATGACGTCCCACCACACGTCCCCGGTGAACCGGTCGGCCGGTGCCTTGCTGGTGGGCGGGCGCTCGACGAACTCCATCGGTGTGCCTCTCCTTGCTGTTCGAGGGTGGTCAACGCTGTTCGAGGGGGGTCAACGGGCGACGTAGCCGCCGTCGACGGGCAGGGCGACGCCGATGACGAAGCTGGCGCCCGAGCTGCACAGCCACAGGACGGCCTGGGCGATCTCGTCGGCCGTGCCGAGCCGGTTGACGGGCTGGTTCGCCTCGGCCTCGGCGCGGTCGAGCTCTCCCTTGGCGATCATGTCGCCGACCATGGGGGTGTCGATCGTGCCGGGGCAGACGGCGTTGACGCGGATGCCGCGGGGGGCGTATTCCAGGGCGGCGCTGCTGGTCAGGCCGATCACGCCGTGCTTGGCGGCGTGGTAGGAGGCGCGGCCCGGGATGCCGACCAGACCGCCGAGGGAGGAGCAGTTGACGATGGCCCCGCTGCCCTGGGCGCGCATGTGGCGCAGCTCGTACTTCATGGACGCCCAGACGCCGCGCAGGTTGACGGCGTTGACCCTGTCGAACATCTCGGCGCCCTCATCGGCGGCGTCGGCGGGCGGGATCTGGATGCCCGCGTTGTTGTAGGCCATGTCCAGGCGCCCGAAGGTCTCCACCGTGCGGTCGACGGCGGCGGCGACCTGGTCCTCGTCCGTGACGTCACAGACCAGGGCCAGGGCCCGGTGGCCCGCGTCGGTGAGGTCCTTCGCGGCCGCGTCCACGGCGGCTTCGTCGATGTCAGCCATGGCGACCGCGGCGCCCGAGGCGGCGAAGGCCCGGGCGGTGGCCAGGCCCATGCCGGAGCTGGCGCCGGTGACAAGGGCGACCTGGCCGGTGAAGTCATATGTGGGGTTCATGAACGTCCTTGGTACGAGGGGTGGTTCAGGAGGCGGCCTCGATGGTGATCCGCCCGGCCCCGGCCAGCCGGTCGGGGGCGGCGTCGATGTGGCCCAGGACGAGAAGGTCAGCGGAGGCGGAGGGCCCGTCCCGGTGGAAGAGGGCGAGGTTGCCCCAGGGCACGTAGTAGGCGATGTCGCCGACCCTGGCCGCGACAGGTGCGGGGGCGCCTTCGGTGGTGAGCTCGCGCGGCGGGTAGCCGATCCGTTCCGTTCCGTCGAAGTCCCTCAGCTCCAGGGTGAGCGGGAGCAGGGTGGCCAGGTCGCGGGCCGCGGGGCTGTCGTTCACATCCGCCTCGACAGCTCGGCCGTCGAGGGTGACACGGATGTCCATGGGGGTGTTCCTGTCGGAGCTGGGCGGGACGCTGGGCTCCGGTGTCTCCGGCCGCCCCACCGATGAGAACGGCGCGGAGGGCGGAGGGCACGCGGGTCAGGGCCTGAGGAGGGTCTTGATGGCGCGGCGTTCGTCCATCGCCAGGTAGCCCTCGGCGACCTGGTCGAGGGGCAGGGCGAGGTCGAAGACCCGGCCCGGGGCTATCCGGCCCGACAGGACGCGGTCGATCAGATCGGGCAGGTAGCGGCGCACGGGGGCGGGGCCGCCGCGCAGGCCGACATGGGAGAAGAACAGCTCCTGGCCGTCGACGGCGACGCCGTGGGGGACGCCGACGAAGCCGACGTCGCCGCCGGGGCGGGCGGAGCGCAGGGCCTGCCGCATGGCCTGGGCGGTGCCGACGCACTCGAGCACGCTGTCGGCGCCGATGCCGTCGGTGAGGTCCTTGATCCGGGCGACGCCCTCGTCGCCGCGTTCGGTGACGATGTCGGTGGCGCCGAACGCGCGGGCCAGCCTCTGGCGGGGCTCGTGGCGGCTCATGACGATGATCCGCCCGGCTCCCCTCTCCTTGGCGGCGATCACCGCGCACAGACCGACGGCGCCGTCGCCGACGACCACCGCGGTGGAGCCGGGCCTCACCTCGGCGGCGTCGGCGGCCCACCAGCCGGTGCCCATGACGTCGGAGACGGCCAGCAGGCTCGGCCAGAGCTCCTCGCCCGGCACGTCGTCGGTGGCGACCAGGGTGCCCTGGGCGTTCGGGATGCGGATGTACTCCGCCTGGCATGTGCTCATGAACGCGCGGTGCAGGCAGTTGGACGGGAATCCGTTGCGGCAGTTCACGCACGTGTTGTCCGAGGTGGCGAACGAGCCCACGACGAACTGCCCCGGCCTGACCGCGGTGACCTCGCCGCCGACCTCCTCCACGAAACCGACGTACTCGTGCCCCATCGGATGCGGTTCGCCGGTCGGCTCCACACCGCGGTACGGCCACAGGTCGGAGCCGCACACACACGTCACGGCCGTGCGGATGATCGCGTCGGTGGGGTGGACGATCTTCGGGTCCTCCAGGGTGTCGAAGCGGATGTCACGGGGGGCGTGGATCACTGCGCCGCGCATGAGGGGGATTCCTTTACGTGCCGGGGTCGTGCCGGGGTCGTGCCGGGGTCGCGGTACCAGCGGAGAGCACCACATCAGCCAGGTAACCCGCTCCCGGCGCGCGCATCGAGTCACCGTCAAGGGGTGTACGGGCAGTACACCCGTGCGGCCGCGCGCGGGACGTACCGTCGAAGGTGTGGACAACCGAGCAGAGGTCCGCGAGTTCCTCACCTCGCGGCGAGCGAAGATCAGCCCCGAGCGGGCGGGCCTGCCATCCGGCAGCCGCCGTCGCGTGCCGGGGCTGCGCAGGAGCGAGGTCGCCGCCCTCGCCGACATGAGCGTGGAGTACTACGCCAAGCTGGAACGCGGGAACCTCGCCGGGGTCTCCCCCGGCGTTCTCGAAGCCGTCGCCCGCGCCCTCAGGCTCGACGACGCCGAGCGCGCCCATCTGCTGCGCCTGGCCCAGGCTGCCGACGGCTCCGACGCCCTCACCCGGCCACGACGCCGCACCGGCCGACCGTGGGCCGCGCACCGCGGTCTCCAGTGGGCCCTTGACGCCATCACCGCGGGCCCGGCGTTCGTCCGCAACGGCCGCATGGACCTGCTCGCCGCCAACCGGCTCGCCCGCGCCTTCTACGCCGACGTCCACGCGGCCCCGGGCAACCAGGCGAACCTGGCCCGGTTCACCTTCCTCGATCCGGCCTCCCGGCGCTTCTATCCCGAGTGGGACCAGGCCGCCGACATCTCCGTCGCGATCCTGCGCACCGAGGCGGGCCGCGACCCCCACGACAAGGACCTCCACGACCTCGTCGGCGAACTCTCCACCCGCAGCGACGCCTTCCGCACCCGCTGGGGCGCCCACAACGTCCGCCACCACGGCACCGGCACCAAACGCTTTCACCACCGGGCCGTCGGCGACCTCACCCTCGCCTACGAGGGCCTCGAGATGACCGCGGAGCCCGGCCTCACGCTCACCATCTACACCGCCGAGCCCGGCTCCCCTTCCGAAGAAGGCCTGCGCCTCCTCGCTTCCTTGGCCGCCACCCAGGAGGCACAGGCGACCACGCGGGAGGCGGCGCGGACGACGCCGGGCGGCGAGTGACCCGGTGGCGGGGTGAGCGGCGACCCGCCACGCCCTCCAATTCTCATACCGATACAGTATGGCCGGTATAGTTATTGGCCGCATGCGAAGGGCGCCCCATGATCGAGATCCTCACCCCCACCCTGCTCGACCGCGCGAAGGACACGGGCGCCCTGGTCGCCGACATCCTCCGGACGTTGAAGGGCCGCAGCACGGTCGGCACGAACCTCCTCGACATCGACCGATGGGCCAAGTCCCTGATCGTCGAGGCGGGAGCGCTGTCCTGCTACGTCGACTACGCGCCGTCGTTCGGACGCGGCCCGTTCGGCCACTACATCTGCACGGCCGTCAACGACGCCGTGCTCCACGGCAGGCCCCACGACCGCACGCTCGCCGACGGCGATCTGCTGACCCTCGACCTCGCCGTCTCGCGCGGCGGGGTCGCCGCGGACGCCGCCATCAGCTTCATCGTGGGCGACGCGAAGCCCGGCGAGAGCGTCGCGATGATCAGCGCGACCGAGCGCGCGCTGGCCGCGGGGATCGCCGCGGCCGGGCCGGGGGCCCGCGTCGGCGACATCTCCCACGCCATCGGCACGGTCCTCGGCGAGGCCGGGTACGCGGTCAACACCGAGTTCGGCGGCCATGGCATCGGATCGACGATGCACCAGGACCCGCACGTCCCCAACACCGGGAGGCCGGGCCGCGGATACCAGCTGCGCCCCGGGCTGCTGCTGGCGCTCGAGCCATGGGTCATGGCGGACACCGCCACGCTGGTCACCGATGCCGACGGGTGGACGCTCCGCAGCGCGACGGGCTGCCGGACGGCACACAGCGAGCACACGATCGCCATCACCGAGGACGGAGCCGAGGTCCTCACCGCGCCGGTCGGGGACGCGTAGGCGCGCCCGGTCGGCGGCTCGCGTGACACGCTGTGCCCACGAACCGGCGAAAGGGAGACATCACATCATGGCGAGCCTGTACGACACCCCCCTGCGCACGCTCGACGGCGAGGACATCTCGCTCGGCGACTTCCGCGACACGGCGCTCCTGGTGGTGAACGTGGCGTCGCGCTGCGGGCTGACCCCGCAGTACGCGGGTCTCGAGCGGCTCCAGAAGCAGTTCGGCGAGCGCGGCTTCAGCGTCCTCGGCTTCCCGTGCAACCAGTTCGCCGGGCAGGAGCCGGGCTCGTCCGACGAGATCAGGACGTTCTGCTCCGCGACCTACGGCGTGACGTTCCCGATGTTCGAGCGGATCGAGGTCAACGGCCCGGGGCGGCACCCGCTCTACGCCGAGCTGACGCGCACGCCGGACGGCTCGGGGGAGGCGGGTGACGTCCAGTGGAACTTCGAGAAGTTCCTGGTGTCCCCCGAGGGCGAGGTCGTGGGCAGGTTCAGGCCGCGCACCGAGCCGGAGGACGAGGAGCTCGTGGCGGCGATCGAGGCGCGGCTGCCCCTGCGGGGGGCCGGGAACGGCGCCTGAGGACCGACACCCTTCCTGACGCGGGGGCACACTCCGTTGCCCGCGGAGTGTGCCCCCGCTCGTCGCTCAACCCCCGGCACACCGTGGAGCGCAAGGAGCCCTGGACGGCGGAGGGAGAGGACCGATGACGGCCGTGGAGTACGCGCTCGGCGGGGCGTGGGTGCGCGAGCACGAGATCACCGTGCCGCTGGTGTGGAACGCCCCCGACCAGCGCGAACCGACCGTGTTCGCCTGAGAGTTCGTCGACCCCGAGCGGCGGGGCGAGGCGCCGCCGTCTACCACGACGACATGTATGTGGACGCGGGCCCGCAACTCGCCACGGCCGAGCGGCTCGGCAACGCCCAGGTGTGGGTGACCAACGAGTACGAGCACGACGGGATCACGAGCGGCCGGGTGCTGACCCGGCTGCTCGACCTGGTGCGCGACCGAGGAGGGGAACGACGATGACCCCGTGCCCGCGCCGCTGGGGCGTGTGTCACCCGGCGGGTTCGATGCGGAGGACGGCGGCGGCGTCGACGACCTCGACGACCTCGAGGCTCATGACGTCGTTCACGGTCGCGACGGTACCGACGCCGCAGTTCAGCCCGACACCGCCGCCGCCGTCCGACGACGCGCTGCCGCCGCCGGAGCAGCCCGCGACGCTGAAGCCCGACCCGGTCAGCGGCGCGACCATCTCGACCGTGTCGCCGGTGACCGCCATCACCTCGATCGGCCCGAGGCCGTACGCCTGCGGCACGGTCACGACGTCCCCCACGGCGACCTCGATCTCGCACGTCCCGTCGGCGCACGGCCCGGTCGGCGAGGGCGACGGCGTGGCCTCCTCTGTGGGCGTGGCCGCGGGGTCGGACGCGGGGGCCTCTGAGCCCGACCCACCGGCCGCGTCCTCGGCGGTGGACCCGTCCTTGGAATCCGAGGAACCCGAGGAACCCGAGGAATCCTCGGAACCCTCGGAGTCCGAGGAGCACGCCGTGAGAGCGGCGAACAGGACAGCGGCGACAACGGCGACAACGGCGGCGGATGGCGACCTACGCATCATGGTCGCCATCGAACCACGCCACGTCCGGGACCCCTCCCTGTCGCACCCGCGGCGGGATCATGGCGGCGAGCCGCTCGACGACCCCGGGGGAGGCCGCCTCCCACGCGCTGATCATCTCGGTCAACGTGCCGCCTGGGGCGACGGCGTTGACGCGGATGCCCTCGGGGCCTTAGGGCCTGTCTGACAATCCCCGGCGGGCTCGCGACGACTGGCATCCCGCCTGGCTGCGTTGCCGAATCGCGCGAGTACGGCCAAGTACGAGCTGCGATCCGGCGCCTTGCCAGGCGGGCGCCATCC
>NZ_RBDY01000044.1 GCF_003626575.1 Streptomyces radicis
CGAACCTGAACCACCCCGGATCCAGCCACGCCTCCCCCGCCGTCTCCTTCACCACCACCAGATACCGCAACGCGTCCTTCGCCGACCGGATCCCACCCGCCGGCTTCACCCCCACACGCCGCCCAGACACCACCAAGAAATCACGCACCGCCTCCAACATCAGCAGGGTGTTGGGCAGGGTGGCGTTCACCGCGACCTTGCCGGTGGACGTCTTGATGAAGTCGGCGCCCGCCAGCATCGCAAGCCACGACGCGCGCCGGATGGCGTCATACGTCGCCAACTCGCCGTTCTCCAGGATCACCTTCAGATGCGCGGACCCACACGCCTCCCGCACCGCCACGATCTCCTCGAAGACCTGGAGGTAGCGGCCCGAGAGGAACGCGCCCCGGTCGATCACCATGTCGACCTCGTCGGCGCCCGCCGCCACGGCCTCCCGGGTGTCCGCGAGCTTGACCGCGCGCGCCGCGCGCCCCGCCGGGAACGCCGTCGCCACCGACGCGACCGCGACGCCGCTGCCGTGCAGCGCCTCCTTGGCGACGGCGACCATGTCCGAGTAGACGCAGATCGCCGCGACCTCGGGCGCCGAGCGGTCCGACGGATCGGGGCGCATGCCCTTGGCGCACAACGACCGGACCTTCCCCGGCGTGTCCGCCCCCTCCAACGTCGTCAGATCGATCATCGAAATAGCCAGATCGATCGCGAACGCCTTCGAAGACGTCTTGATCGAACGCGTCGCCAACCCCGCCGCCCGCGCCTCCAACCCCACCGCGTCCACACCCGGCAGACCATGGAGGAAACGGCGCAGCGTGGCATCGGACGCGGTGACATCCGCAAGTGGCAGCGCGGGGGCGGCGGATGAGGACGCGGGCGTGGAAGCGGCGGAGGTGGCGGAGGAAGCGGCGGAGGAAGCGGAAGACATGCTCACCACATCAGCATATCTACGCGCGTAGGCGGGTGTCATCGGGTCCTCGCGAACTCCTGGCGCGGGCGGGGCAACCAAATCGCGCTGGATGGTGGTCGGGAGGGTGAGGAGGTGCCCGGATGAGGACTGAGGAAGTGGACACGTTCCACGGCTTCGTGCGCAGCCGCTGGGCCGGACTGGTGCGGACGGCCTATCTGCTCACGGGGGACCGGCACTTGGCGGAGGACGTGGCCCAGACCGCGCTGGCGAAGGCGTATCGGTCCTGGCCGCGCGTGATGCGCAGCGACAATCCGGACGCGTATGTGCGCCGGATCCTGGTCAGCTGCCACAGGGACCGGTTCCGCAAGCGCCGGGTTCCCGAGCATCTGATGGATGTGCCGCCGGAGGCGATAGCGGCACAGGACGACATGGCGCGGGCGGACGAGCGGGACCGGCTGGCCGCCGCGCTCGCCCGCCTGCCGATGCGCCAGCGTGCGGTGGTGGTCCTGCGGTATTGGGAGGACCTGTCCGAGGCCGAGGTGGCCCAGACCCTCGGCTGTTCGATCGGCACGGTCAAGAGCCAGGCGTCCAAGGCGCTGTCCAAGCTGCGCGCCACTCTCGGTCAGGGCCAGATCGCCACCGTTCCATGAGCCCTCCTCGTCCGTCCGTCGCCACCACGCCACCACGCCACCGTGCCACCGCCGCCCAAGACCGTTGCGCCCGAGACCGTTCCGAGACAGTGAGGATGTCAGACGTCATGAGTGAGACCCCCCTGGAAGCGAAGCTCCGCGAGCTGCTGGCCGAGCGGGCGCGGGATGCCGCCCCGGCCGAGGCGCCGGTGGACACGATCGTCGACAGCGGGCGCCGGGCCAGGCGCCGGGGCCGTATCGCGCTGAGCGCCGGGGCCGCCGTGCTGGTGGCCGTCCCCGGCGCGGCCATAGCGGCCCAGGGTGAGTGGCTCGCCGACGGCGACACCGCCACGGCCGCCGCGCCCGCCGAGTCGGAGCAGGGGGCGGAGCAGGGGTCGGGGCCGGAGGAGGCGCCGCCGAGCGAGTCGCCCGCCGAGCCGTCGCCCGAGGTGCCCCAGGGGCCTTCGGACCCCGAGCGGCAGCTGTTCGACGGCGTGACCCTCGAGCAGGCCACGGCATCGCTGGAGAGCTGCCTCGCCGAGTTCCCGCTCAGAGAGCCGCCCGTCTCCGCCCCCGGGGAGGGCTCGGGCGAGACGGAGTTCGTCGAGGGCGAGCCGCTGGACATGGACCTCTCGGAGCTCCGCATCGTGCTGGCCTGGGTCTCCCAGGGCGACGAGAACAGAGGACCGGAGCCCATGACCCAGGTCGTCGCGGTCACCGCCGTCCCGGACGAGGCCCCGCTCCAGCTGGTGTGCGCGGCCAGGGAGGACGGCGCGGCGAACATGCAGTCGGGCTCCCCCGCCGAGCGCACCCAGCCGGTCGTCCCCGAGATCGGCGCGGGCCGCTATCAGGGCCCGCAGGTGGGGGAGTGGACCCTGCCGTTCCGCTGGGCCGACTTCGGCGTCGTCACCTCCGAGGTCGAGCGGGTCACCGTGACCTATGCGGGCGAGACGGAGGAGGCCGCGCTCGACACCGGGTATTACGTCGCGGCGGGCATGGCGGAGCAGGAGGCCGAGGGCGCCCCGGTCGTCGTGGGCTATGACGCGGAGGGCGAGGTGGTCTATGACTCCCGGGAGGACGCGACCCACGGGCGCCGGTGAGGCGACGGACCACCGTTCGGGGGGACGGGCGGTGGCGCGGACTCCGCGCCACCGCCCGTGAGGCGGCGCGTCGACGACCACCCCATGCGGAGTGGCGCTCACGGACGGTAAAGGTCGTCGGGGGCGGCGCGTTCGGGTGGGTCGTTCCGGCAGAATCGGACCCATGAGTGAGCGCGTGAAGTACGCCGACCGCATCTACCGCTCGGGCTCCGCCATCGTCGGGGGAGTCATGTTGCTCGGCCTCGCGGGCTGGCTTGGCGGGGACGCCATCGTGCGGGGCGACGGCCGCGCCCCGGTGACGGCCATCGCGGCGCTGCTGTTCGTGGTCCCGTTGGTCACGGCGTTCACCTTCCGCCCCGCGGTGTTCGCGTCGGACGAGCGGCTCCGCGTGCGGAACCCTTTCCGGACGGTCACCCTCCCCTGGGCCACCGTCGACACGATCCGCGCCGGATACTCCACGGAGGTGCTGGCCGGGGACGCGAAGTACCAGCTCTGGGCGATCCCGGTCTCCCTCCGCGCCCGCTCCAAGGCCACCCGCCACAACGAGCGAGCGGCCTCCGGCAAGCCCCCGCGCGTCGGCCTGCTCGGCTTCGGCGGCGGCAGCATCGGCCCCCAGCCGGACGAGGGCCCCCGCACGGCCCCCGGCGACGTGGCCGTCGCGGAGCTGCGCGAGCTGGCCGAGCGCCACCACGACGAGGACTACGCCCAGGGCACGGTCACGGCCCGCTGGAGCTACGAGATCCTGGCCCCCCTGGCAGCGGGCGCGATCGCCCTGACGATCCTGTGGCTCACCGGCTGAGGCCTGCTCAGCGCGGCAGTCGCCTCATGAACGCCGGGGCCAGGGCGCGGACGCGGGCCTCGGAGATGTCGCCGGCGAGGGCCCCGACCGCCATCTCCACACCACGTGTGGCGGCGCCGCCGAACAGCGCGTGGAGCTTCTCCAAGCCCTGAGAAGTGACGTCGCCGACGCGCGGATCCGCCCGAAGGCCGACGAAGGCCGCGGCCACCTGACGCACGGGCGTGGCCATCATGATCCGCAGCACGTCGCCCGCGTCCTTGATGACGAGGCGGTCCGGACGCGTCGCGGCCTGCTCGACGCGCTCGCTGATCTTGAACGCCTTGGCGACGAGGAGCGCCGCTGGCCCCGCGACGTTCACCGTGATGCTGCGACCGTCTCGGGGGTCGAGGCTGCCGACCGTCAGAGGGCTCCGGTCCACCGCGGCCGTTTCGAGCCCCTCGATCCAGCGGGCGGACATCACCCCGTGCGGAGGGACCTTGGCGCTGCGGCTGCCGTTCTTGGGCGAGAGCTGCCTCGGGACGAGCAGGTCCAGCTCCACGGGGATGGTCCGGTCGCCCAGGGCCTCGGGCCTTTGCCACAGCCCCGGTTGACTCTTGTTGATGAGCTGGAACCCCGCCGCTCGCAGGGCCGCGTCCAGGTGTGGGTGCTCGCCCAGCAGGAGTGGGTCGATGCTGAGATCGCCGTCGGTGGTGTAGGGGGCGGTGCTCATGACCGCGTCGGGGGTGCGCAGATGGACGGCCTGCGCACCGACGATGGTCAGGGCGGAGAGGTGCTCCTTCAACGCCTCCAGGCCGTCGAGGAGGACCTTCCGGGCGACCACGGTGAGCTCATCGCGGTCGACGCCTTCGGGTGCCTTTGCCATAACAACTCACATTCTGGGGAACGGTGCGGGACGTGGACTCAGGGCAGGGGCTTCCGCTTCGCGATGGACCGAGCGCGCCACTCGTCCTCATGAGCCGCCATGTACTCCAGGACGGCCTCGCCCTCGGCGGGCATACGCCCGGGCCCCGAGAGGCAGTCCAGGACCAGCTGACTCAGGGCGACCTGCCGCAGGCCGTCGCCGTTGACCGCGGAGCGATCGAGGACGACCGGATCAGGAGGCCGCAGCAGGATGACATCGGCGTTCTCCGAGACCTCCAACAGGCCGAGATGCTCGGCGAGTTCGTCGATGTCCCGCCCGGGTCCCACCCAGAGCATGAGCTGGCCACCCGCCGACACCGGGGCGATGCGCCGAGCCGCGTAGGAGCCGGTCAGCGCGACGTCGTCGGATCGGGCCTGATCGCGTAGCCGCCCGAGCGTGAAGGGCACACCATTGGCGGCCAGCGTGCCCACGTGCTCGCCGCGCCTCAGCAGAACGTCGTGAGCGGCGCGGGCGCGCAGCAGCTCCGGCCAGTCGACGTCGGTGATGTCGCGCCCTTTCCTGCGGACCAGCAGCTGGTCCGTGAGCACATCAAGCAGCCGGGAGACATAGGGGAGGCTCAGCCCCGTGTGGTGGCTGAGATCCAGCGCGCGATAGGGCGGTCGGACATCGGCGAGGATGCGGACCAGGCGGCTGGCCTTCGCACCGGCGAGCGTGGTCCTGGTGCGTTCCGGCGCCGGGCCGCGCGGAGGCCGGGTCGCACCGTCGGTGCGGATCACGATGGCGGGGTGGGAGACCTCGAGGGAGACGTTGCCGGTCAGGTCCAGATAGCCGATGCCGTGCCGCCGCAGCGCGGAACGGGCGCTCGGCGAGAGCCAGGGCGTCATGAGGACCGGGGTCGTCCCAGGGTAGACCCGCAGGAGCAGGGCCATCGTGGGCGCCAACCGCTCCTCCACGGCGCGGGGTGTCAGGGACGACTTGAGGTTCACGAGCAGCCGCGCTGCTGACGTGTCACCCTGGGCCCTCACCTCGACCATGGCATCGACGGCGCGAAGGCCCTCGTCCTCGGGGAGCGGCGTGATCGCCCAGCCGGGCCCGAGCAGATCGGCCAGCGCTTTCAACCCCTGCTCGAGCAGGTCATCGGATGATGGTGCACCGTCGACCACGTTCACACCCCTCTGCCTGAGTCCGGGTCCGGCCCTCCGAGAACTTTACTGGAATCACCACTTTACTCAACCAGGAAAGTGGTGATCAGGGGAAAATTTGCCTGGCTACTGTTGTGCCTCATCCGGTGAACCCGCGGTCCGAGGCACGTGGCGCACGGGCTGTCCGCTCTGGCAGCATGGCCGTGGAGCGTTGTCCGCTTGGGGGTTCGGTCGGTGGGCTCGTGCCCGTGTGCGCCCCGCCGCTCGACGCGGCGGTCGACGCCGGGGAGATCCGTTCCGGCGTGGACGCCTACGCGCTCGCGCGCGCGGCGTAGGGAGCGTCGGCGCCGACCACGACCCCCGCTACGACGCGCGACGCCCGGTCGAGCTGCCGATCGCGGGGCCGCGACGATCGCCCGAGGACCGAGGAGAGGCGGCGAACGTGCGACGTGTTCCCGGGCCCTGCGCGCGGTGGGGCGATCAGGACGCGGACTTCATCCGCGAGGTTCTCGACATGGTTGGCGACAAGTGGAGCGTGCTGATCATCGGCACCCTCGCCGAAGGCCCGATCCGTTACTCCGATCTCACGGCCGCGATCCCGGGTATCTCCCAGCGGATGCTGACCCTCACCCTGAAGCACCTCCGGCGCAGCGGGCTCGTGACCCGCACCGCCTACGCGGAGGTTCCGCCCCGCGTCGAGTACGCCCTGCCCCCCCTCGGCGCGTCGCTCCTCGACACGGTCCTGGCCCTGGCCGCGTGGTCGGCCGACCACCAGGCGGAGATCCGCCACCACCAGGCGACATTCGACGCGACGACGGCACGGAACGACTGAACGGCCCACCGGGCATATATGGCGCGGGTACCATAACCATATGGCTCTCAAGAAGACGACCGTCATGGTCGACGAGAACGACCTCGCCCTGGTCAAGGAGGCCGCGGCGAGGGAAGGGCGGCCCGAGTCGGAGTACTTCCGTGAGGCGTTCCACCTCGTGGCCCTCCGCACCCGGCGCTGGGACGAGGACTGGGACATCCCCGAGCTCGACTTCGGCCGTCCGGTCACCGCCGAGGAGATCGATCGGGCCGTGGGGGACGGCGTGGCGGGCGCGGAGTGATCGTCATCGGGGACACCTCCGGTCTGGTCGCCGCCCTCAACACCTCGGACCCGGAGCACAAGACCGCGCGCACGGCCCTGCGCGACGCCGCGCTCACCGTCGTCTCGCCCCTGGTGATCCTGGAGATCGAGCACATCACCACCCGCACCATCGACCGCCGCGCGGCGCACGCGGTCAACGACTGGCTCATGGGGCAGGAGCGCACCGGGCGCGTGGCCGTTCCGGAGGTGTCGGCGGGCACCCTGCGCAGGGCGCGCGCCGTCCAGAACCGCTACGCGGCGCTACGGCTCGACCTGACGGACGCGGTGAACGTCGTCCTGGCCGAGCAGTACGACACCGAGACGGTGCTGACCCTCGACCGCCGCGACTTCAGGGCCGTCACCCCCCTCACCGGCCGCCACGCCTTCCGGCTCCTGCCCGACGACCTGTGACACGCGCCGTCGCCCCTCATGCGCGGCGGAGGAGGGCAGCAGGAGCGCGCACACGGCGCCGTCGAACGTGGCGTCCTCGGCGAAGCCGAGCGGCGCGTTCAGGTCGTGCGGCCGCAACTCGGCCCGGGCGCCCAGGTGTTCGGCCACGCGTTCGCGCGCGTGGCCGAGCAGCGTCGCGCTGCCGTCGACGCCTGTGACGCGCGCGCCGCGTTCCAGCAGGTCGGCCAGGTAGTGACCGGCGCCGCACCCGACGTCGAGGAGCCGCAGTCCCGCGACGTCGCCGACGAGGTCGAGCAGGGCGGGCCGGTCGGTGAAGGCGTTGTAGGGGCTGCTGCCGGCGATCCTGGCGAAGTGGTCGCCGAGTCGGCCGTGGTAAGCGTTCCGCGGGGGCATCCGGCCAGCATCCGGCGTTCGCCCGCCGACGGCCAGCCGTTTCTCCGGCCGTCGGCGGGGGCCGGTCAGGCCGCGTGCTGGTACGCCGGGTAGGTGAGGTAGCCCGCGTCGCCGCCCTGGTAGTACGTCGCCTCGTCGACCGGGGCGATCGGCAGTCCGATGCGGAGGCGTTCGACCAGGTCGGGGTTGGCGATGAACCCGCGGCCGAAGCTGATCAGCTCGGCGCCCAGCCCGAGCCAGTGGTCCGCGTCGGCGCGCGAGGTCTGCTTGGGGCCCATCGGGACCGTGGGGTTGATGATCAACGTCCCCGGCCACGCCCGGCGCAGCTCCACCAGCGGCTCCTCGGGGAGCGTCGCCTCCAGGTGCACATACGCGAGGTCGAGCCGCGCCAGCTCGCCCAGCAGCGCGGCGTACAGCTCGGGAACGTCGCGCTCCCGCACGCCCCAGAACGTCCCGCCGGGCGACAGCCTGATCCCCGTCCTGCTCCCGCCGACCGCCTCGGCGGTCGCGGTCACCGCCTCGACGGCGAAGCGGATCCGGTGCGCGACGGGGCCGCCGTAGGCGTCGGTGCGCACGTTCGCGTTGGACGACAGGAACTGCGAGATCAAGTAGCCGTTCGCACCGTGCAGTTCGACGCCGTCGAACCCGGCGGCCACCGCGTTGCGCGCCGCCTCGGCGTACGAACGGGCGTGCTCGGGCACCTCGGCCGTCTCCAGCGCGCGCGGCACCGGCGCGGGCTGTGGCCCCGACGGCGTGAACACGTCACCCGCAGCCGCCACCGCCGAAGGCCCCACGGGCGTCATCCCCGTCGTGTCCGGGTGCGAGACCCGCCCGCCGTGCATGAGCTGCGCGAAGATCCGCCCGCCGTTGGCGTGCACCGCCGCCGTCACGGGGCGCCACGCGGCCACCTGCTCATCGGTGTGCAGCCCGGGCGTTCCGGGGTTGGACTGCCCGATCAGGCTCGGCTGCACCCCCTCGCTCACGATCAGCCCGGCGCTCGCCCGCTGCGCGTAGTAGGTCGCCATCGACGCCGTCGCGAGCCCGCCCGCGGCGGCGCGGGAGCGGGTCATGGGGGCCATGACGACGCGGTTGGGCAGGGGCAGGCTGCCGAGTGCGTAACCGTCGAAGAGGGTGGTCACGTCAGCGCTCCTTGGAATCGCGGGAACCGGGACACCGCCCGCCTCTGGCGGTGGCGTCCGCTACGCTAAAACCTGACACTGACGTCAGAGGCAAGGGTTGTGTCGCGCATCACCTCCAGGAGGAAACGCCATGCGCATCGGGGAGCTTGCGGCGCGCGCCGGAGTGAGCGTCAGGTCGCTGCGCTACTACGAGGAGCAGGGCCTGCTCACCAGTGTCCGCAGCGCGAGCGGCCAGCGGCGCTACACGGAGGAGCAGGTTGAACGGGTCTGGCTCATCCAGCACCTCTATGCCGCGGGCCTTTCGAGCCACACCATCGTCGAGCTGCTGCCGTGCGTCGACGACCCGAGCGAGGCGCACTCCGACGCGGCGCTGAAGCGCATGGAGCAGGAGCGCGACCGCCTCTCCGCGCACATCGACGACCTCGTGCGCACGCGGGACTCCCTCGACGCCGTGATGGCCACGGCCCGCGCCTACCGCGACCGGCTGGCGGCCACCGCACCCCAGTAGCGCGCCGGGTCGGCCGCGAGCGGCGGGTACGCGACCTGCGACGTGGCCACCGGCGTCCCGCGTGGGCACGGAACGGGGCCCGGGGGCGAGGCACGCGGTCGCGCACGCGTGCTCGGCCGTGGCGCCACGGTACGCACTCCTGCGTACCCGGGGCGTGGGACGTGGGTCCCGGGAGCGGGGCTCGCCAAGAATGCGGGGTGTTCGGCGGCGGGGGAGCCGCCCCCGACGGGGGTGGGGGCGGCGAGGCCGCCGATCTCCTCCCATGGTGGATGGCGGGCCGGGCGGACTGTGGAGTCCCCTCGGAGAAAACTCGCGCGGCGATGTCGAGAACCCGCGTCCGGCTCCGTCCCCGCGGTGAACGCGACCAAGATGGTCGCATCCGCACCGAGGAGAGACACGATGGCCAAGTACCTGCTGCTCAAGCACTACCGAGGCGCCCCTGCCGCGGTCAACGACGTGCCCATGGACCGTTGGACGCCCGAGGAGGTCTCGGCGCACACGTGGTACATGCGCGACTTCGCGGCCCGGCTCGAGGAGACCGGCGAGTTCGTCGACGGCCAGGCGCTCGCCCCCGAGGGCACGTTCGTCCGCTACGACGGCGAGGGGCGCCCGCCGGTCACCGACGGCCCGTTCGCCGAGACGAAGGACCTCATCGCGGGCTGGATGGTGATCGATGTCGACAGCTACGAACGCGCCGTCGAGCTGGCAGGGGAGCTGTCGGCAGCCCCCGGCGCGGGCGGCAAGCCGATCCACGAGTGGCTCGAACTGCGCCCGTTCCTCGCCGCGCCGCCCACCATCACGGAGTGACCCCACCGATGGACGAGGCCCCGCTCCGGAGCCTCACGCCGAGCGCGACCACCTGACCCGCCGGGCGGCACGGCTGAACGCTGGGCGCGGGCGACGTTGAGGCGTCCCGCGCGGAGCGGCGGCCACGGCGGCCACGGCGGCCATGGAACCCTCAGCCCACCACCGCCGCCAGGTCCCCCCGCAGCGCCCCCAACACCCCCGCCGCCGCCTCCCGCGCCGCCGGGAGGGACGCCCGGTCCGCGACCGGGAGCACCACCTCCAGGTAGCACTTCAGCTTCGGCTCCGTCCCACTCGGCCGGACGATGACGCGCGCCGAACGCACACCCCCGCCACCCGTCGAGCCGCCCCCCGAGCCGCCCGCCAGGGCATACCGCAGCCCATCCGTCGGCGGCAACCCGGACGCGCCATCGGACAGGTCCTCCACCGACGTCACCGCGAGCCCCCCCAACGCCCGCGGCGGCGCCTCGCGCAGCCTCCGCATCGCCGCCGCGATCAGCGAAAGATCCGTCACCCGCACCGACAGCTGATCGGTCGCGTGCAGCCCGTGCGCGAGCGCCAGATCGTCCAGCACATCGGTCAACGAGCGGTCCTCCGCCCGTAGTTCGGCCGCCAGCTCGGCCACCGCGAGCGCCGCCGTGATGCCGTCCTTGTCCCGCACCCCGCCCGGGTCCACGCAGTACCCGAGCGCCTCCTCGTACCCGAACACCAGCCCGGGCACCTTGGCCAGCCACTTGAAGCCCGTCAGGGTCTCGTCGAACGGCAGTCCCGCCGCTTCCGCGATGCGCCCCACCAGCGACGACGACACGATCGACGCCGCGAGCGTGCCCCGCGCGCCCTTCGCCACCACGTGCGTCGCCAGCAGCGCGCCCAGCTCGTCGCCGCGCAGCATCCGCCAGCCGCCCTCGGCCCCCGCGTCGGGAACGCCCACCGCGCACCGGTCCGCGTCGGGGTCGTTGGCGATCACCAGGTCAGGGTGCGTCGCGCGGGCCGTGGCGAACGCCAGGTCCATCGCGCCCGGCTCCTCGGGGTTCGGGAAGGCCACGGTCGGGAAGTCCGGGTCGGGCAGCGCCTGCGGGGCCACCTCGAACGGCACGGGGAACCCCGCCCGCCGGAACGCCGCCCCGAGCACCGAGCCGCCCACCCCGTGCAGCGGCGTGTACACGACCGAGACCGAACGCGCCGAGCCCACCCGCAGCGCCGCGTCCGTCCGCGCCAGATACGCCTCGACGACCTCGTCGCCGAGCACCCGCCAGCCCTCAGCGGGCCGCGCCACGTCCGCGAGCGGCCCGACCGCCGCGATCCGCGCCGCGATGTCCACGTCCGCGGGGGGGACGATCTGGCTGCCGTCGCCGAGATAGACCTTGTAGCCGTTGTCCCGCGGGGGGTTGTGGCTCGCCGTCACCATCACGCCCGCGACCGCGCCCAGGTGGCGGATCGCGAACGCCAGCACCGGCGTCGGCAGCGGCCGCGGCAGGAGCGCAGCGCGCAGCCCCGCGCCCGTGACCACCGCCGCGGTGTCCCGCGCGAAGACGTCGCTGCGGTGCCGCGCGTCGTAGCCGATGACCACGAGGCCTGGCTCCCCGCCCCCGGCGCGCCCGGTGAGATAGGCGGCGAGCCCGGCGGCCGCGCGGATGACGACCGTTCGGTTCATGCGCATCGGGCCCGCGCCCATCTCGCCGCGCAGCCCGGCCGTGCCGAACTGGAGCGTTCCCGAGAAACGCGCCGCCAGCCCGTCGAGGTCGCCCCGCTCGAGGAGCCCCTTCAGCTCCTCGCGGGTCTCCGGGTCGGGGTCCTCCGCGAGCCAGGCCCGCGCCCGCGCGAACAGGTCGTCACCGTTGTCACCCATCGCCGCCGCGCTCTCCCTCGTCGTCACCTGTCACCGCCGTCACCCGTCGCCGCTGTCAACCGTTACCGCCGCAACACGCGTTGAACGATCCCATCACGCCGTCAGAGCCGGTCGAGCACCCGGGCGAGCAGCGCGCCCATGCGCGTCGCCGACTCGGCGCCCGCGCGGAGCACCTCCTCGTGGCTCAGCGGCTCGCCGGTGAGCCCGGCCGCGAGGTTGGTCACCAGCGAGATGCCGAGCACCTCGGCCCCCGCCTCGCGCGCCGCGATCGCCTCGAGCACCGTGGACATGCCCACCAGGTCCCCGCCGATCGCCCGCACCATCCGGATCTCGGCGGGCGTCTCGTAGTGCGGCCCGGGGAACTGGACGTAGACGCCCTCCTCGAGGGACGGGTCGATCTCCTGGCACAGGGCGCGCAGGCGCGGGGAGTAGAGGTCGGTGAGGTCGATGAAGTGGGCGCCGAGGATGGGGGACGCGGCCGTCAGGTTGATGTGGTCGCTGATCAGCACCGGCTGACCTGGGCGCATGCCCTCGCGCAGGCCGCCGCAGCCGTTGGTGAGGATGACCGTCTTGCACCCCGCCGCGACCGCCGTCCTGACCCCGTGCGCGACGGCGGCCACGCCCCGGCCCTCGTAGTAGTGCGTACGCCCGAGGAAGACCAGGGCGCTCTTGTCGCCGAGCCGGTGCGAGCGGACTCTCCCGGCGTGCCCCTCGACGGTCGGGGGCGGAAAGCCGGGCAGCTCGGTGACGTCGAACTCGTGGCTCGGCGCGCCCAGCGCGTCCGCGGCGGGGACCCAACCCGAGCCCATCACCAGCGCGACGTCGTGGCTGCTCACACCGGTCAGCTCACGCAGGCGCGCCGCGGCGGCGCGCGCCGCCTCCTCGATTTCTGATGCGTTCACGCGCTGAGCCTAACGGGTAACGGCCTACGCGCGTAGAAGGTGTACCCCTTTCCATGCCCCCACCTGGCCTTCATGGCGGGGGGTCAGGGGCGTCGTTCGCTGGGATTTGCTGGGGTTTACCCGGGGGGCGGGCCCTGAGTTCCGGAACGGCCGCTCAACACGGCCGTTTCCGCAACTCCATGACGTAGTCGTGCGGGGCGCCCGCCGCCTCGGCCGCGTCGGCGACCTCGCCGAGGTACCGGGCGGACGGCAGGCCGCCCTCATAGGCGTTGAGCACATACAGCCAGGCCGGGACCGAGCCGTCGAGGGTGTCCACGCGGACGCGGGCGCGCCGGTAGATGTCGAGTCCGACGCCCTCCCAGCGGTCCAGCGCCTCCTCGTCCATCGGCGCGATGTCGTACAGCGCCACGAACACGCCGGGATCGAGCGGCTCGGGCGTCCCCTCGCACTCGACGACCGTCGCGAGCGCGCCCTCCCAGCCCATCTCCTCGCCGCCGAACGTCAGCCGCCAGCCGGTGATCCAGCCGGTGCCGCGCAGGGGCGAGTGCGGTGCACGACGGGCCATCAGCCGGGGATCGAGGTTTCCGGCGTAAGCGGCGTAGAGCGACATGACACTGAGCGTACGGGAGTGGCGCGGGTGGCAGGCCGATCCGGCCCGCCGGGGGCCGGGGCGAGAACGGGCGTCTCGTGCGAGACACTGGAAAGGTGACTCGGATCGTGATCATCGGTGGCGGACCCGGCGGCTACGAGGCCGCGCTCGTGGCGGCGCAGCTCGGCGCGGAGGTGACCGTCGTCGATCGCGACGGCCTCGGGGGCGCGTCGGTGCTGACCGACTGCGTGCCGTCCAAGACGCTGATCGCCACGGCCGAGGTGATGACGAGCTTCGACTCCTCGCACGAGGAGCTCGGCATCGAGATCGACCACGACGGCGACGGCATCGGCGACGAGGTGCGCGGCATCGGCGTGGACCTGGGCAAGGTGAACCGCAGGGTCAAGCGTCTCGCGCTCGCCCAGTCGCACGACATCACCGCGTCCGTGACGCGCGCCGGCGTGCGCGTCCTGCGCGGGCGCGCGCGCCTCGTTCCGCACCAGGGGCCCAACGGCGCGCGCCGGGTCTCGGTCACCGACCCCGCGGGGGAGGTCGACGAGCTCGAGGCCGACTGCGTGCTGATCGCGACCGGCGGCCAGCCGCGCGAGCTGCCCGACGCCAAGCCGGACGGGGAGCGGATCCTCACCTGGACGCAGGTGTACGACCTGAAGGAGCTGCCCGAGGAGCTGGTCGTGGTGGGCTCGGGCGTGACGGGCGCCGAGTTCGCCGGCGCGTACCAGGCGCTCGGCTCCCGGGTGACGCTGGTGTCGTCGCGGGACCGCGTGCTCCCAGGCGAGGACCCCGACGCGGCGGCCGTGCTCGAGGACGTCTTCCGCCGCCGCGGGATGAACGTCATGGCCCGCTCCAGGGCCGCCGCCGTCCACCGGGCGGGCAGCCGCGTGGAGATCACGCTGTCCGACGGGCGCGGGATCTCGGGCACGCACTGCCTGATGGCCGTGGGCGCGGTGCCCAACACCGCGGACATGGGCCTCGAGGAGGCCGGGGTCAAGCTCAAGGAGTCGGGCCACATCTGGACGGACAAGGTGTCGCGCACGACCGCGCCCGGCGTGTACGCGGCGGGGGACTGCACGGGGGTGCTCGCGCTCGCGTCGGTGGCGGCGATGCAGGGGCGCATCGCGATGTACCACTTCCTCGGCGACGCGGTGGCGCCCCTCGACCTCAACACCGTCTCGGGGAACATCTTCACGGACCCCGAGATCGCCACGGTCGGCTACACCCAGCAGGACGTGGACGAGGGCCGGATCGTCGCCAGGGCGGTGAAGCTGCCGCTGCTGCGCAACCCACGGGCCAAGATGCAGGGGGTGCGCGACGGGTTCGTGAAGCTGTTCGCGCGCCCCGGCACGGGCATCGTGGTGGGCGGCGTCGTGGTGGCCCCCCGGGCCAGCGAGCTGATCCACCCGATATCGATCGCGGTCGACAACAGTCTGACGGTGGAACAGGTCGCAAAGGCGTTCACCGTGTACCCGTCTCTGTCGGGCTCGATCGCGGAGGCGGCCAGGCAGCTGCATACGCATCGCGTCGACGGTGACCAGTAGGCACTGGTCAGCGCGGGTATCGCGCGAATGCGCTCGTGGCATATAACACGCCGGGGGCGTACGCACAGTCAACTTCGGTAATTCCCCGCAACCGGCTGAAACAAGATGGTCGTTGGGGTTACTGTCGGTTCCGTGTTCGCTGCAGAACGTCGCCAGATGATTCTCGAAATGGTGCGGGCCAACGGAGCCGTGTCGCTCCGTGAGCTCGCCCGCGTTGTCCAGACCTCGGAAGTGACCGTGCGGCGCGATGTGCGCGCCTTGGAGGCAGAAGGACTGGTGGACCGCAGACACGGTGGTGCGGTCCTCCCGGGTGGCTTCACCCGGGAGTCGGGTTTCCCTCAACGGGCCATGGCCGCGACGGCGGAGAAGACCGCCATCGCGGAGTACGCGGCAGGGCTGGTGCGGGAGGGCGAGGCCATCGTGGTCGGCGCAGGCACCACGACCCAGGAGCTGGCCCGCCGGCTCGCCCGCGTGCCGGGGCTCACCGTCGTCACCAACTCCCTCCTGGTGGCCCAGGCCCTCGCCCATGCCAACCGCGTGGAGGTGGTGATGACCGGGGGAACCCTCAGGGGGTCCAACTACGCGCTGGTCGGCAGCGGCGCCGAGCAGTCGCTGCTCGGGCTGCGCGTGAGCCGGGCGTTCCTCTCAGGCTCGGGGCTGACCGCCGATCGCGGCCTGTCCACGTCCAACATGCTCGCCGCGAGCGTGGACCGGGCCCTGGTGCGCGCCGCCGCCGAGGTGGTGGTGCTCGCCGACCACAGCAAGCTGGGCGCCGAGACGGCCTTCCAGACGGTGCCCACGGATCTCATCACCCAGCTGGTGACCGACCAGCCGCCGCCCGAGGCCGAACGCGCGGGCACCGAGCTCGAGGCGCTGGCCGACCAGGGGGTGCGCGTCTCGGTGGCCGCGCCGGGGGCGCAGGGCGGCAAGCCGGGCGCCGACCGGGGCGAACGGGCGGAGCGCGGCGGCGATCCTGGCCGCCGTGACATGCCGGTGCCGGGGCCGCGCGGTGGCGTCCACCCCGGCATGGGCGGGTCGGCGCCGCTCGGGCAGCGGCTGTCCGACCTGGCGCCGTCGCGCCGCCGGTAGGAAGGACCGGCCGGGCGCCGTGGCCCGGCCGGCCGCCCAGGTCAGGGCCGACCGGGCCCCGGGCTCAGTCCTTGATCTCGCAGATGACGGCGCCCGATGAGACCGAGGCGCCGACGTCCGCCTGGAGGCCGACGACGGTGCCTGAGCGGTGGGCGTTGATGGGCTGCTCCATCTTCATCGCCTCGAGGACGATGACCAGCTCGCCCTCCTCGACGCGCTGCCCCTCCTCCACGGCGACCTTGACGATCGTGCCCTGCATCGGGGACGCGAGCGTCTCGCCCGTGGCGGCGGCGCCCGCGCGCTTGGTGGGCTTGCGCCGCGCGGGACGCGCCCCCCCGGCGACGGCCGCGCGCGCCAGCGGCATCGCCAGCGTGGCGGGCAGCGAGACCTCGAGGCGCTTACCTCCGACCTCGACGACCACCGTCTCCCGGCTGACGCCCTCGTCGGCCTCGGCCCCGGCGCCCGCGCCGAACGCCGGCAGGTCGTTGACGAACTCCGTCTCGATCCACCGGGTGTGGACGGCGAACGGCTCGCCCTCGCGCCCGGTGACCTCGGGCGCGAACGCCGGGTCGGTCACCACCGCGCGGTGGAACGGCAGCACCGTCGCCATGCCCTCCACCCGGAACTCCGCCAGCGCGCGCGCCGCGCGCTCCAGCGCCTGCCCGCGGTCCGCGCCGGTCACGATCAGCTTGGCCAGCATCGAGTCCCACGCGGGGCCGATGACCGACCCCGACTCCACGCCGGTGTCCACGCGGACGCCGGGGCCGAGGGGGGGCGCGAACGTGGTGACCGTGCCGGGCGCGGGCAGGAATCCGCGCCCCGGGTCCTCACCGTTGATCCGGAACTCGATCGAGTGCCCGCGCCGCTCCGGGTCGCCGTACCCGAGCTTCTCGCCGCGCGCGATGCGCAGCTGCTCGCGCACCAGGTCGATGCCGGTGATCTCCTCGGTCACCGGGTGCTCGACCTGGAGGCGGGTGTTGACCTCGAGGAACGAGATGGTGCCGTCCTGGCCCACCAGGAACTCGCAGGTGCCCGCGCCGACATAGCCCGCCTCCTTGAGGATGGCCTTCGACGCGGCGTAGAGCTGGGCGTTCTGCGCGTCCGTCAGGTAGGGCGCGGGGGCCTCCTCGACCAGCTTCTGGTGGCGGCGCTGGAGCGAGCAGTCGCGCGTGGAGACCACCACGACCTGGCCGTGCCCGTCGGCGAGGCACTGGGTCTCGACGTGCCGAGGCCGGTCGAGGTACCGCTCGACGAAGCACTCGCCGCGCCCGAACGCCGCCTGCGCCTCGCGCACCGCCGACTCGTAGAGCTCGGGGATCTCCTCGAGCGTCCTCGCGACCTTCAGGCCACGGCCGCCGCCGCCGAACGCCGCCTTGATGGCGACCGGCAGGCCGTGCTCGCGGGCGAACGCGACCACCTCGTCCGCGCCGGACACCGGGTCGGTCGTCCCGGCGACCAGGGGCGCGCCGGCGCGCTGCGCGATGTGCCGGGCCGCGACCTTGTCGCCGAGCGCGCGGATCGCGTCGGGGGACGGGCCGATCCAGGTCAGGTCCGCGTCGAGGACGGCCTGCGCGAAGTCGGCGTTCTCGGAGAGGAATCCGTACCCGGGGTGCACGGCGTCCGCGCCCGCGTCCGCGGCGGCCTTGAGTACCTTGTCGATGTCCAGGTAGCTGGTGGCGGGGGTGTCGCCGCCCAGCGCGAACGCCTCGTCGGTGGCGCGCACGTGCAGCGCGTCACGGTCCGGCTCGGCGTAGACGGCCACACTGGCGATGCCGGCGTCACGGCATGCCCGGGCGACCCGAACGGCGATTTCGCCGCGGTTGGCGATGAGCACCTTGCGCACGATGGCTCCCTCCTCGGAACAAGGCGAGTTTATGTACGGGCAACACCACACAACGAGTCGCCCGAGAAGGTGACCTTGCCCACACGGGCTGTGAGGGCTCACCACCCGACGGACGTGCTGCCTTGCGGTACCAAGGTACGCGCCTCGCTGGGCTCTACCTTAGACGTGCGACTACGCCTTGGGCCTCCATCGAGCTGACACATCAGCGACGAGAGGGACTTGTGAGAACCCCACAAAGAGCCCCGGGAAACTTTGCGCGACGAACAGTGGGGGCGCGAGGGGTTGTCCCGCGCTCTACCCGGCAGTAGCGTGCGCGGCGTGAACCGGGGCAGACGAAGCGTGGCCGCGGTGGCGGCGGTGGTGTCCCTCGGCGGGGCGCTGGTCCTCGGACTGGTGCATCTGGTCCTCGGACTGGCCGCCGAGCGGCAGGAGATGACGATCGGGGGTGTCTCGGCGACGACGATCAGCGTCGGGGCCTGGACCGCGGGCGGGCTTGTCGCGGCGTACCTCCTGGTGTGCGGCGCGCTGCTCGCGCGCGTCGCGGTGCGCGACCTGGCGCCCGGCAGGCTCGCGCGCGCCGCCCTCGCGGGCGCGGCCGTGCTGCACGCGGTGCTCGGCGCGCTGTCGGTCGGCCTGGTGGGCTGGCCCGCGTTCCTCGTGCTGATGGCGGTCTTCGGGCTGCTCATGCTGAC
This sequence comes from Streptomyces radicis, assembly GCF_003626575.1. Classification (GTDB taxonomy): domain Bacteria; phylum Actinomycetota; class Actinomycetes; order Streptomycetales; family Streptomycetaceae; genus Streptomyces; species Streptomyces radicis. The sequence continues at coordinate 18,341 of NZ_RBDY01000044.1, forward strand.
CCTGACGCTCTATCCACCCCCGGACGTTCCCCGCGCGCCGGACGCGCCCGGCGTGCCCGGCGACTCAGGCGGCGGGGGCCGCGGGGGCGGCGGCGGTCCAGAGGTCGGTGATCGGGGTCCCGAGCCCGGCCAGCAGGGCGCGCAGGAGGGGAAGGGAGAGGCCGATGACGTTCCCGGCGTTCCCGTCGATCCCGTCGACGAACGGCGCCGACCTGCCGTTGAGGGTGAACGCGCCGGCGACCCGCAGGGGTTCGCCCGTGGCGACGTAGGCGGCGACCTCCGCGTCTGACGGGCTGCCGAACCGCACGGTCGTGGACTCCGTGTCGGCGGCGCGCTCCCCGGACGCGGCGTCGACGACGCAGTGCCCGGTGTGCAGCACGCCCGACCTGCCGCGCATCGCCTTCCAGCGCGCGATGGCGTCCTCCGCGTCCTGCGGCTTCCCGTACGCGCGCCCGTCGAGCTCGAGCACCGAGTCGCAGCCCACGACGAGCGCCCCCGCCGCCTCGGGCCGCGCGGCGACGGCCGCGGCCTTCGCCTCGGCCAGCACGCGCGCCAGCTCGGCGGGCGACGCGGCGCTCACGCCGTCCTCGTCGACGCCGCTGACGATCACCTCGGGCGCGAGCCCGGCCTGCCGCAGCAGGGTCAGCCGGGCGGGCGACTGGGAGGCGAGCACCAAGCGGCGGGTGGGCGTGGGACGTTCCATGGCGGCCAGCGTAACGGGGGCCTCCGACACCGCCGCCCCCGGTTCCGCGGTGCTCCTTCGGCGTCATCTGAGCAGCAGCGTCGCCGCCGTCACCATCGCGACGGCGAGCACCCAGCCCACCCGCCCGAGCATGGCCAGCGCGGTCCGCGCCTCGTCGTCCGGGGCATCGGGGGCGTCCGCCGTCTTCCTCAGGTCCGACCACAGCATGGCGCACAGGCTGCCGCGCGCCGCGCCCGCGCGCCTGAGTACGCGTACTCAGGCGCGCGGGCGCCACCGGGTGCTATGCGCGTGCTACGCGCGCCGGTAGCTGGCGCGCCACGCGGTGGGCCCGGGGGCCGGGAGCGCGCGGGGGAGGTTGTGCGCCGGGGAGGACCACGGCGAGCGGGGGCGCTCGGGGGGCGGCGGGGTCGCGGCGGCCGCCGCGGCGCGCGCCTGGACGACGGCGAGGGCCGCGGCCAGCTCCTCCGCGGTCGGGTTGCCGCGCACGACCCGGATCACGGGTGCTCCTCTCTCGACTTCCTCGGCTTCCTCGGCTTCCTCGAGTCTCTCGACGGGCGGGCTCACAGCGGGATGTTCCCGTGCTTCTTGGGCGGCAGCTGCGCCCGCTTGTTCCGCAGCGCCCGCAGCCCGCGCACCACGTGGCGCCGCGTCGCCGACGGCGGGATCACCGCGTCCACATAGCCGCGTTCGGCCGCGACATACGGGTTGAGCAGCGCGTCCTCGTACTCCCTTGTCAGGCGCGCGCGTTCGGCCTCGCGCTCCTCGTCCGACTCCAGCGCGGCCAGCGTGCGCCGGTGCAGGATGTTGACCGCGCCCTGCGCCCCCATCACCGCGATCTGCGCCGTCGGCCAGGCCAGGTTCAGGTCGGCGCCCAGGTGCTTGGAGCCCATCACGTCGTACGCGCCCCCGAACGCCTTGCGCGTGATCACCGTGATCAGCGGCACCGTCGCCTCCGCGTAGGCGTAGATCAGCTTGGCCCCGCGCCGGATGATGCCGTTGTACTCCTGGTCCGTGCCCGGCAGGAAGCCCGGCACGTCCACGAACGTCAGCACCGGAACGTTGAACGCGTCGCACGTCCGCACGAAGCGGGCCGCCTTCTCCGAGGCGTTGATGTCGAGGCACCCCGCGAACTGGAGCGGCTGGTTCGCCACCACGCCCACCGGGTGGCCCTCGACGCGCCCGAAGCCGGTGATGACGTTCGGCGCGAAGAGCGCCTGCGTCTCCAGGAACTCCCGGTCGTCAAGCACCCGTTCGACCACCTCGTGCATGTCGTACGGCTGGTTCGCCGAGTCGGGCACGAGCGCGTCGAGGTCCTCGTCGTCAGGGGTGAGGGACAGGTCGGCCTCCTCGGGGAAGGCGGGCGGCTCGGAGAGGTTGTTGGACGGCAGGTAGGAGAGCAGCGCGCGCACGTACTCGAACGCGTCCTTCTCGTCGCCCGCCATGTGGTGCGCCACGCCCGACACCGTGTTGTGGGTCCGCGCGCCGCCCAGCTCCTCGAAGCCGACGTCCTCGCCCGTGACCGTCTTGATCACATCGGGACCGGTGATGAACATGTGGGAGGTCTGATCGACCATCACCGTAAAGTCCGTGATCGCGGGCGAGTACACCGCGCCCCCCGCGCAGGGCCCCGTGATCACCGAGATCTGCGGCACGACGCCCGAGACATGGACGTTCCTGCGGAAGATCTCCGCGAACAGGCCGAGCGCCACGACCCCCTCCTGGATCCGCGCGCCGCCGCCGTCGTTGATCCCGATCACCGGGCAGCCCGTCCTGAGCGCGAAGTCCATCACCTTCACGATCTTCTCGCCGTAGACCTCGCCGAGCGAGCCGCCGAACACCGTGAAGTCCTGCGAGTACACCGCGACGGGCCGCCCCTCCACCGTGCCGTAGCCGGTCACCACGCCGTCCCCGTACGGGCGGTTCGCGGCGATCCCGAAGCCGGTCGCGCGATGCCGCGCGAACTCGTCCAACTCGGTGAACGACCCCTCGTCCAGCAGCAGCTCCACCCGCTCCCTCGCCGTCAACTTGCCCTTGGCGTGCTGCTTCTCCACCGCCCTCGCGGACCCCGCGTGCGTGGCCTCCTCCGTCCGGCGCGCCAGATCGGCGATCTTGCCGGCGGTGGTGTGGATGTTCTCGGCCACGGGTGCGCTCCTCGTCGTCGGGGGCTGTCGTCGGGGGTCGCCGTCGAGGGCTCGGACGGCTACCGCTCCGTAGGCTAACCGCGCGCGCCCGCCCCGGAGGTGCGGCGTTGGCCACACCCGTAGGCTGCCCCCATGACCTCACCGGGGAGCCGCTGGTCCGACCTCGACCGTCCACCGCTCAGCGCGCGGGCCCTGCGCCCCGCGATGATCTGGCCCGAGGGCCTGTGGACCCAGCTGGAGATCGTCGAGTCCACCGGATCGACCAACGCCGACCTCGCCGAGGCCGCCCGCGCGGGCCGCGCCTCCGCCGGGACCGTGCTGGTCGCCGAGGAGCAGACCAGCGGGCGCGGCAGGCTGGGGCGCGGCTGGAGCGCGCCGCCGCGCTCCGGGCTGTTCTTCTCGGTGCTGCTCCAGCCCGAGCCGGAGGTCACCACCGAGCGGCTGAGCTGGCTCCCGCTGCTCGCCGGGGTCGCCACCGCGACCGCCGTCGCGCGCGCCGGGGGCGTGGACACCGCCCTCAAATGGCCCAACGACCTGCTGGTGACCGTCGAGGGCGAGGAGCGCAAGTGCGGCGGCATCCTCGCCGAGCGCACGGGCCACGGAACGGTGGTGCTCGGCATCGGCGTCAACGTCTCGCTGCGCGCCGACGAGCTGCCCGTGCCCCACGCGGGGTCGCTGCTGCTCGCCGGGGCCGTCTCGACGGACCGGGACCCGCTGCTGCGCGCGGTGCTGCGTTCGCTCGCCGAGTGGTACACGCGGTGGCTCGCCGCGTGCGGCGACCCGGCGGCGAGCGGCGTGCTCGACGCCTATGTGGCGGGCTGCGCGACGCTCGACCGCCCGGTGCGCGCCGAGCTGCCCGGCGGCGGCGAGCTGCGCGGCACGGCGACGGCGCTCGACGGCGAGGGACGGCTCGTCGTGCGGGCCGCCGACGGCACGCGCCATCCGCTGGCCGCGGCGGACATCGTGCACCTCAGGACGACGTGACATAGGGCACACCTGCCGTAGGGTTGGCCCAGTGCGTGACGCCCCGCGCGGGCGGCGGCGGAGCGGCGAGGGGGAACGACCGTGCCCGCCCATGGGCGCGGCTGAGCGGAACGGTAGGGCGGCAGTGCGCAGCGAAGGGATTCCTCCCCTGAAGGCGGGCGGTGGCCGTGGCCGAGGCTGAGGCGGGCGGCCCGACAGACGACGGCACCGACGTGGCCCCCGGGCCGGTGGACGACGCCGACACCCCCGAGACACCAGAGACACCCGAGAGCATCGCGCTGCGCATCGAGCAGTTGATCATCGGCGCCGAGCGGCAGTACACGCCGTTCCAGGCGGCCCGCGCCGCGGGCGTCCCGATGGACCTGGCCGCGCGGCTCTGGCGGGCGATGGGCTTCCCCGACATCGGCCAGGCCAGGGCCCTGACCGAGGCGGACGTGCTGGCGCTGCGGCGCCTGGCGGGGATGGTCGAGGCGGGGCTGCTGAGCGAGTCGATGGCGATCCAGGTGGCGCGTTCGACCGGGCAGACGACGGCGCGCCTCGCGGACTGGCAGATCGACTCGTTCCTCGAGGGCCTGACGGAGCCGCCCGAGCCGGGGATGACGCGCACCGAGGTGGCGTATCCGCTGGTGGAGCTGCTGCTTCCGGAGCTCGAGGAGTTCCTGGTGTATGTGTGGCGGCGGCAGCTGGCCGCGGCGACGGGGCGCGTGGTGCAGGCGCAGGACGACGAGGAGATGGTGAACCGCCGCCTGGCGGTCGGCTTCGCCGACCTGGTCGGCTTCACGCGGCTGACGCGGCGCCTCGAGGAGGAGCAGCTCGGCGAGCTGGTCGAGGCGTTCGAGACGACGGCGGCCGACCTGGTGGCGGCGCAGGGCGGGCGGCTGATCAAGACGCTGGGCGACGAGGTGCTGTTCGCGGCGGACGACGCGGGCATGGCGGCCGACATCGGGCTGCGGCTCGTGGAGACGCTGGGGGACGACCCGATGATGCCGGAGCTGCGGGTCGGGATCGCGTTCGGGACGGTGACGACGCGCATGGGCGACGTCTTCGGGAACACGGTGAACCTCGCGAGCCGCCTCACGTCGATAGCGCCGAAGGACATGGTGCTCGTGGACGGCGCGACGCGCGAAGAGCTCACGGCGGCGGGCCTCGCGCCGCAGTCGGAGAAGACGGCGGACACGGAGGAGGGCAGAGCGGCGCAGTACCGTTTCGCCTTGCAGCCGCTGTACCAACGCCCCGTGCGCGGCCTCGGCATCGTGGAGCCGTGGTTGCTGAGCCGCCGCACATAGCCCTTGCCGGGCGACCGACGCGCGCGTCGCGCGTGTGTCTGTGGGGGGTTGGGGGGGGCTCGGTACTTCTTTCCGCCGGAGGCGGAGCGCCGGAGCCTTCGCCTCGGGATCGCGGGGCTTGCGCCCCGCGACCCCTTCCGCCGGGGGAGGGGTGGTGCGGCCTGCGGCCGTCGTGGGGGGAGGTCGCTGAGTGGGAGAGGCCCCCGGGCAGGGGTTCCGGGGCGGTGCCCCGCGACCCCTTCCGCCGGGGGCGGTAAAGGGGTGGGTGGGTGGGGGTGTTTCCCCGGCCGGGGGCCGGTGCTTTGCTCGCGGGTTGCGGGGCTGCGCCCCGCGCCTCCTGCCGGGGGCGGTAAAGGGTGGGTGGGTGGGGGAGTTCCCCCCGCCGGAGGCGGTGCCCTTTCGCCGGGGGGGGCCGGGCCACCGGGGTGGGGGGTTCCCGCCCGGAGGGCGGGCGGCGGGGCGCCGCAGGCTACAGGGTGTCTTCCACCGTCATCGGCAGCTTGCGGATCCTGCGGCCCGTCGCGTGGTGGATCGCGTTCGCGATCGCCGCCGCCGTGCCCGACTGGCCGATCTCGCCGACGCCCTTGACGCCCAGGGGGTTCACGACGTGGTCCGCCGTCTCGATCAGGTCCACCGTCACCTCGGGCGTGTCCGCGTGGACGGGGATCAGGTAGTCGCCGAGCGAGGGGTTCGCCCAGCGGCCCGTGGCCGCGTCCATGTGGGTCGCCTCGAGCAGCGCCTGGCTCATCCCCCACAGCATGCCGCTCATCAACTGCCCCTTCGCCGTCCTGGCGTTGAGCACGCGCCCCGGCGCGAACGCCCCCGCCATGCGCCGGACGCGCACGCGTCCCAGCTCGCCGTCCACCGCGACCTCCACGAAGTGCGCCCCCAACGTGATCATCGCCGCGGGCGGTTCGCCCTGGGGCGGCCCGAAGGAGCCATAGGCCTCCGCGTCCGGCTGGAAGTGGCGCGTCAGCAGCTCCGCGTACGACTCGCCCGTGCCCGGGTCGTCCCGCAGGGCCATCCGCCCGTCCACCGGCACCACCGCGCCGGGGTCCGCGCCGTGCAGCGGCGAGCGTTCGTCGGCGACGGCCCGGCCGATCAGCTGGTCGCGCAGCGCGACCGCCGCCAGGTGGACGGCCGAGCCGACCATGGCGGCGCCGGTGGAGCCGACCGTGGAGGCGACGTTGGGCAGGTCGGTGTCGCCGCCCTCGAAGCGGCACCGTTCCACCGGCAGCCCCAGCGCGTCGGCGAGTACCTGCGCCATCGCCGTCGCCGCGCCCGTGCCGAACTCGGCCGTCGCCGCCTGCGCCACCGCGCTGCCGTCCGCGTAGATCCGGGCCCTGGCGCGTTGGGGGTTGCTCGGCGGCACGATCGGGTAGACCGCGGACGCCATCCCGAGCCCGATCGTCCACGGCCCTTCGCGCTCGGGCCGCCCGGCCACGCGCCGGTCCCAGCCGATGCGTTCGGCGCCGCGCTCGTAGCACTCCCGCAGGCCGTGGCTCGACCAGGGCTTGCCGCTCGCCGGGTCGCGGTCGGCGTGGTTGCGCAGCCGCAGCTCCAGCGGGTCGATGTCGAGCCGCGTGGCCAGCTCGTCGAGCGCGCTCTCCAGCGCGAACATCCCCGAGCCCTCGCCCGGGCAGCGCATGAACGTCGGGGTCATGGTGTTGCCGCGCACCAGCCGGTAGACGCCCTCGTGCGCCGGGCACGCGTACACCTGCGCGGGCGCCTCGAGCGACGTCTCCGCCCAGTCGTCGAAGTGCGAGGTGAGCGACAGCTTGTGGTGGCGCAGCGCCGTGAGCCTGCCGTCGCGGTCGGCGCCGAGCGCGATCCTGTGCTCCTGCTCCTCGCGGTGCCCGCACGACGTGAACATCTGCTCGCGCGTCAACGCGAGACGCACGGGCCGCCCGACGTGCCGCGCGGCCAGCGCCGCGAGCAGCGGGTGGTCCCAGGTGCTCGCCTTGGCGCCGAAGCTGCCGCCCACGTAGTGGCTGTACACGCGGATGTCGGCGTGCGGGATGCCGAGCATCACCGAGACGGTGTGCTGCGTGGCGGCCGGGCCCTGTGTCGCGTCGTGGAGGAACAGCCGCCCGCCCTCCCACATCGCCGTGGTCGACGAGGTCTCCAGGGGGTTCTGGTGGTTGGGGGCGAACGTGTACGTCGCCTCGACGCGCACCTCGGCGCGTTCGAGCCCGGCCTCGACGTCGCCGCGCGCGCTGCGCCCTGGGAGGAGGCCGCCGAAGATCTTCTCGGGGACATACGCCTGGTCGCGCCCCTGGTCGAGGACGGCGACCGGGTCCTCCTCGCGGTAGCGCACATGGACGAGGCGGGCGGCGTACAGGGCGCGTTCATAGGTGTCCGCCACGACGACGGCGATGTGCTGCCCGGCGTAGTGGATCCTGTCGTCCTGCATCGGGCAGAACGTCTGGCCGGGCGAGGGCCCGCCCGCGAGCGAGGGCAGCAGGGGCGGCTGGGCGGTGACGCGCGGCAGGTTCTCGTGGGTGAGGACGGCGAGCACGCCGGGGGCGTCGAGCGCGTCGGCCGCGTCGATCGCGGTGATCCGGCCGCGCGCGATCGCCGCGCCGACGAGGACGGCGTGGGTGAGCCCGGGGAGGGAGACGTCGGCGGAGTAACGTGCCGTGCCGGTCGTCTTGGGGCGGCCGTCGACGCGGGGGAGCGGGCGGCCGATGACGGGGGTGGGGGCGGTGGCGGTCATGCGAGGCTCTCCAGGGCTCGGACGACGGCCCGTTGGGCCAGCTCGACCTTGAACGCGTTCATCGGGGTCGGGGCGGCGTCGGCCAGCTCCTCGCGGGCGGCCTCGGCGAACGCCCGCCGGTCGGCTCCGGCGCCGAGCAGGAGGCGTTCGGCGCGCCTGGCCCGCCACGGCTTGGTGGCGACGCCGCCGAGCGCGAGCCGCACGCCGCTGATCCGGCCCTGCTCGAGCTGGAGGGTCGCGGCGACGGAGACGAGCGCGAACTCGTACGAGGCGCGGTCGCGGACCTTCAGATAGGTGGAGTTGCGGGCGGTCGGGGTGTCGGGGATCTCGATCGAGGTGATCAACTCCCCGTGTTCGAGGGGGTGTTCGCGGTGCGGGGTGTCGCCGGGCAGCAGGAAGAAGTCGTCGATGTGGTAGGCGCCGTGCCCCGCGGTCGTGCGGGTGTGCACGCGGGCGTCGAGCGCGGTGAGGGCCACGGCGGCGTCGGAGGGGTGGGTGGCGATGCAGTGCTCGGACGTGCCGAGGACGGCGTGGCCGCGGTTGACGCCGGTGAGCGCGCCGCAACCGCTGCCGGGGCGGCGCTTGTTGCACGGTGACTCGGTGTCGCGGAAGTAGCCGCAGCGCACGCGTTGCAGGAGGTTCCCGCCCATGGTCGCCATGTGGCGCAGCTGGGCCGACGCGCCCGCCTCGAGGGCCTGGGCGAGCAGCGGGTAGCGGGTGCGGACGGCGGGGGCGGCGGCGACGTCGCTCATGCGGGCCAGCGCGCCGATCACGAGGGCGCCGCGGGTCTCCTCGATGCCGGTGAGGGGGAGGTCGTTGATGTCGACGAGGCGGCCTGGCGTGAGGACGTCCTGGCGCAGCAGGTCGATCTCGGTGGTGCCGCCCGCGAGATAGGCGCTCTCGGGGTCGACCGTGACGGCGTGGACGGCGTCGGCGACGGCGGAGGCGCGGGAGTAGGTGAGGGGGCGCATGGTCTCTGGCACCTCAGGAGGGGTCGGACGTCGTGTCACGCACGGCGCGGATGGCGGCGGTGATGTGTGGATAGGTGGCGCAGCGGCAGAGGTTGCCGCTCATCCACTCGCGGATCTCGTCGTCGTCGGAGGCGTGGCCCTCGTCGAGCAGCGCGACGGCCGACATGATCTGGCCCGGGGTGCAGTAGCCGCACTGGAACGCGTCGCAGGCGATGAACTCCCGCTGCATCGGGTGGAGTTCGTCGCCGTCCGCGAGCCCTTCGACGGTGGTGATCGGCCGTCCTTCGCACGCGATGGCCAGGGTCAGGCACGCCAGCACCCTGCGCCCTTCCACGTGCACGGTGCAGGCGCCGCACGTGCCCTGGTCGCAGCCGCGCTTGGCGCCGGTGAGGAGCAGGGAGTCGCGCAGGGCGGAGAGCAGGCTGACGCGGGGTTCGATGTCGACGCGGTGCTCGGCGCCGTTGACCGTGAGGGTGACGGGTACGGGGCCAGGGCCGCGCACGGGGAGCGGCCCGGTGTCGGTGGGGCGGGTCGCCGTGGGTTTCTGGGTGGTCACCGGGCGGACCTCCTCTGGCGTGGTCGCCATATATGTCTGATTGATGAACTTTGGCGCGTATGTGAGTCTACGGAGGTGCCGCTATCGTTCGGCTGGTCCGGCGCGCGCCGGCGCACGAGCTGGCCCGGAGGGAGACCATGGACGAGCGGCGGTACGGGGAGTGGGTCGCGGTGCGGGTGGACGGCCATGTGGCCGAGCTGCTCCTTGACCGGCCCGAGGCGATGAACGCGATCTCGACGGAGCTGGCGCGCGGCGTGACCGCGGCGTGCGGCGAGCTGGCCGTGCACGGGGGCGTGCGCGCGGTGGTGATCAGCTCGACGCAGGCGCGCGCGTTCTGCGCGGGCGCCGACCTGAAGGAGCGCAACGGCCTGAGCGACGAGGAGTTCGGCCGCCACCGCGCGGTGCTGCGGGCGGCGTTCACGGGGGTGCTCGACCTGCCGGTGCCCGCGGTGGCCGCGGTGGAGGGGTTCGCGCTCGGCGGCGGCTACGAGCTGGCGCTCTCGTGCGACCTGATCGTCGCCGACCCGACGGCGGTGGTGGGCCTGCCCGAGGTGACGGTGGGCGTGATCCCCGGCGGCGGCGGAACGCAGCTGCTGCCGCGGCGGGTGGGCGCGGCCAGGGCGGCGGAGCTGATCTTCACGGGGCGGCGGGTGGCGGCGGATGAGGCGCACGCGCTCGGCCTGGTGGACGAGCTGACGGAGCGCGGCGGGGCGCGCGAGGCGGCCCTGGCGCTGGCGGCGCGGATGGCGGCGCACTCCCCGATCGGCCTGCGCGCCGCGAAACGCGCCCTGCGCACCGGCTCGGGCCTGCCCCTCGCGGCGGGCCTCGAGGTGGAGGACGCGGCGTGGCGCACGGTGGCGTTCTCCCCCGACCGGAAGGAGGGCGTGGCGGCGTTCAACGAGAAGCGCGCGCCACGCTGGGCGAAGCCGCCGATCGCGTAGGGGGCGTCAAAGGGCGGGGGGCGGCGCGCCGGTGAGGCGCGCGCTCGTCCGCCACAGGCGCGTACGGGCCTCGGAGTCATACGCCTGCGCGTGGGCCCTGGCCTCGCGGGCGCGGTCGTGGAAGCGCCCGGTGATCCCGGCCATGGCGGGGTCGATGGCGAGGCGGCGGGTGGCGGCCACGCCCTCGTCCAGGGTGTCCACGCTGTGGCCGACCTCGGCGAGCACGATCTTGGTCGGCATGAAGGTGGCCGGGTGGAGGCTGTTGACCGTCACCTCCGCCGCGGGGACCAGGGCGGCGAGGTGGAGGCCGCCCATGATCTGGGCGAGCTTGCTCTGCCCGTATGCCCGCGTCCCCGAGTAGGAGCGTTCGAGCATGAGGTCGTCGAAGTCGATCGGGTGCTGGCCGATCGAGGCGACGTGGACGACGCGGGCGGGCGCGGACGCGCGGAGCAGCGGGAGGAGTTCGAGGGTGAGCAGGAATCCCGCGAGGTGGTTGACGGCGAACCGCAGCTCGTGACCGTCCGCGCTGGTCCCTCGGGTGCGGCCTTCGGGCGCGCCCGCGCCGATGCCCGCGTTGTTCACCAGGACATGCAGCCGGTCCGTCGACGCGCGGACCCGGGCTGCCATGTCCCTGACCTGGCCGAGATCGGCGAAGTCCGCGGTGACGGTGCGGGGGCGCGCCCCGCCGGATGCCGCGCAGCGGTCGGCGGCCCGTTCGAGCCTGGCCGGTGAGCGGCCGTGCAGGATCAGGTCGGCGCCGCGGGCCGCCAGGTCCTCGGCGAGCGCCAGGCCGAGGCCGTCGGTGGCCCCGGTGATCAGGATGGTGGGGGAGCCGGTCAACGGGTGCCTCCCGAGGCGGTGGTGAGGGTGGTCACGAGGTCGTCGGCGAGGGCGTCGTCGAGGGGCTGGCGCGTGGCCATGAGGCGGTACCACAGGGCGCCGAAGACGATGTCGAGCACGACGGGGGGCGCGGGGCTCGCGGGCAGGTCGCCGCGGGCGGCCGCCCGGTCGAGCACCACCTGGAGCGCGTCGCGCCTGCGCCGCAGGAAGTCCGCGCGGAACACCTCGCCGAACTCCGCGTCGATCTGCGCCTGCGCCATCAGCGCGCACAGGATGTCGGCGACGAGGCGCCCGCGGCCGAGCCGGAAGCTGTCGCCGATGAACGCCCGCAGATCCGCCGCGTAGGAGCCGTGGTCCGCGTTGGTGACATACAGGTCGGCCTTGGCCGCCAGCGCCTCGAGCAGCACATGGGCCATCGAGGGCCACCAGCGGTAGATCGTCTGCTTGCCGCAGCCCGCGCGGGCCGCGATGCCCTCGATCGTCAGATCCGCGTAGCCGACCTCGCCGACCAGCTCGAACGCCGCGGCCAGGATCGCCATCCGGCTCTCCTCGCTCCGCCTGCGCCCGCGGCGTGCCGGGGGCGGGGGTTGCTCCATGACCATGGGGGCCAGCTTAAACGAGACGCAACGGTTCGAAAATAGGAGACCCCTCCATGTCCCAGCGCACAGCCCCGGTGGTCGGCGGCACATCGGGCATCGGGCTCGCGACGGCCCGCTTGCTCGCGGCGCGCGGCGCCGCCGTGCACACCGGCCTCCGGCCGGGCGGGTCGGGCGCACCGAGCGGCGGTCTCATGTACGGCGGCTGGCGGTGTGTACCGGCCTCGGGCCCGGCGGGGCTGCTTGCCCGTCGGGTGCTCGCGGCGCTCGCCGTCCCTCCGGCCGGGGGCGCGAGGGGGCGCGCCCTCGCGCGGCCGGACCCCGGCGCGCCAGCGCCGGGGCGTCGGACCCCACCGGAGGTAGACCCGTGTGAACGGCCATAGCCTGGGCGTGTGGGTGACGAGAGGCGGTTGCGGGCCGTCGTGGAGTTGGCGCAGGCGATGGCCGCCGCGCAGGCGCTCCCCGATGTCGCGCTGGCCGCCGCCGCGGGGGCGCGCGAGGCGCTGGGCGGGGCGTTCGCCGCGCTGTCCGTCCTCGACGCCGAAAGGGGCCGCCTGCGGGTCCTCGTCAACGAGGGGGCGCTGGCCGAGGGCGAGGAGGCGTTCCCCGCCGACGAGTCGTACCCCGTCGGCGACTTCCCCGAGATAGCCGGGGAGCCGCGCGCCCGCGTGGAGTCGCTTGCCGAGGGCGCGTCCTCCGATCCGCGCGCCGAGGCGCAGCGCCGGCGCGGCCGCGCGTGCCGCGTCGTCGCGCCCGCCGTCCTGCGCGGCCGGGTCTGGGGGGAGCTCCAGGTGGCGCGCGGCCCCGGCGAGCCGGAGTTCACCGCGCGGGACGCCGACTTCGCCGCCGTGCTCGCCGCCGTCGTGGCCGCCGGGCTCGCGCAGCACGAGCGGCTCGCCGAGGCCAGGCGGCTCGCGTTCACCGACGCGTTGACCGGCCTCGCCAACCGCCGCGCGGTGGACATACGCCTGGACGAGGCCGTGGAGCGGCACCGCTCCACGGGCGCCGTCGTCAGCCTCGTCGTGTGCGACATCAACGGCCTCAAGCGCGTCAACGACACCTATGGCCACGCGGCGGGCGACCGGCTGCTCGAACGGTTCGGCGCGGTGCTCGCCCTGTGCGCCGCCTCCGTCCCCGGGGCGCTCGCCGGGCGGCTCGGGGGAGACGAGTTCTGCCTGCTGGCCGACGGCACGGGGCTCGCCGACGTCGAACGCGCCGCGCGCGACCTGTGCCGCCGCGCGGGCGAGTTGGACGTCGGCTCAGGGGTCGCGTGCGGCATCGCCTCCACCGCCGAGGCCGTGGGGCCCGTGTCCTCCGCCCGCCGCCTCTTCCGGCTCGCCGACGCCGCCCAGTACCGGGCCAAGGCCGCGGGGTCGCGCGAGCCGGTGGTGGCGGGGCGCGGAGGGGCGGGCGGCGAGGCCGTCGCGCTGGCGGACGCGCCCGGTGCGCCGGGTGGCGACCGACGCGGGCTGCGCGGGCGCGCACGCCCGGCGCCCGGCGAGGAAGCCACCCCCCGATGACTGGCGTTGATTCACTCCTTAGGCTTGCTGAATATGGCTATGCATAACAGGGCCGAAGCCCGGCACGACGGGTCCGGTGCCCGCGTCGTCCTCGGCACATCGGGCACCTCGTTCGACGACGTCGTCGCGGTCGCCAGGGGCGGCGCCCCGGTGGAGCTCTCGGCCGAGGCACGCGACGCGATGGCCGCCGCCCGCCGCGTGATCGACGACCTGGCCGCCTCCCCCGAGCCGGTCTACGGCGTCTCCACCGGCTTCGGCGCCCTCGCCGTCCGCCACATCACCCCGGAGCTGAGGGCCAGGCTCCAGCGCAACATCGTCCGCTCGCACGCCGCGGGCATGGGCCCGCGCGTGGAGCGCGAGGTCGTGCGCGCCCTGATGTTCCTGCGCCTGAAGACCATCGCCTCGGGACACACCGGCGTGCGCCCCGAGGTGGCCGCGACGATGGCCGCGCTGCTCAACGCGGGCATCACGCCCGTCGTCCACGAGCACGGCTCGCTCGGCTGCTCGGGCGACCTCGCCCCGCTCGCGCACTGCGCGCTGACGCTGCTCGGCGAGGGCGAGGCCGAGGGCCCCGACGGGGCGCTCAGGCCCGCGGCGGCGCTGCTCGCCGAGCACGGCATAGCCCCCGTCGAGCTGCGCGAGAAGGAGGGCCTCGCGCTGCTCAACGGCACCGACGGGATGCTGGGCATGCTCGTGATGGCGTGCGCCGACCTCGCCCGCCTGTTCACGTCCGCCGACATCACCGCCGCCCTGACGCTGGAGGCGCTGCTCGGCACCGAACGCGTCCTCGCCCCCGAGCTGCACGCCCTGCGCCCCCACCCGGGCCAGGCCACGAGCGCCGCCAACATGCGCCGGGTGCTTGCCGGTTCGGGCCTGACCGGGCACCACCAGGACGACGCGCCCCGCGTGCAGGACGCGTACTCCGTGCGCTGCGCGCCCCAGGTCGCAGGCGCGGGGCGCGACACGCTGGCGCATGCGCGGGCGGTCGGCGAACGTGAGCTGGCCGCGGCGGTCGACAACCCCGTCGTGGTGGAGGGCCGCGTGGAGTCCAACGGGAACTTCCACGGCGCCCCCCTCGGCTACGCCCTCGACTTCCTGGCCATCGCCGTGGCCGACCTGGCGTCGATCACCGAACGCCGCACCGACCGCCTGCTCGACCGGAACCGCTCGCACGGGCTGCCGCCGTTCCTCGCGGACGACGCGGGCGTCGACTCGGGGCTGATGATCGCGCAGTACACGCAGGCCGCGCTGGTCGCCGACCTCAAGCGGCTCGCGGTCCCGGCCTCCGCCGACTCGATCCCTTCGTCCGCGATGCAGGAGGACCATGTGTCGATGGGCTGGGCCGCGGCCAGGAAGCTGCGCACCGCGGTGGACGGGCTGACCAGGGTCGTCGCGATCGAGCTGTACGCGGCGACGCGCGCGCTCGAGCTGCGGGACGGCCTCGGCACCGCGGTGCCGGGCCCCGGCCCGGGGCCCGCGGCGCGCGCGGTGGTGGCGGCGGCGCGCGCGGCGGGCGTTCAGGGGGCGGGGGAGGACCGTTTCCTCGCGCCGGATCTCGCGGCGGCCGAGGCGTTCGTGCGGAGCGGGGCGCTGATCGCGGCCGCCGAGTCGGCGACCGGACCGCTGGAGTGACCGGAGGGATCGGAGTGATCCGGAGTGCGGCGTCGGGGGCGGGGCGGGGACCTGGCCGCTACTGCGACTGCTCGATGTCGCCGACGGGCTGCTCGATGGGGATGACGCGGGAGCCCGGGTCGTCGCCGCCGTCCGCGTAGGTCGAGGGCAGGAACCACCCGACACACAGCGCGCCTGCGGCGACAACGCCGCATATGAGCGTGCGGCGATCCGGAACGCGGGGCTGACCGTCCATGGGGAGCGATGTTACGGGCGAGTGCGGGTCGCGGGGAAGGGGCGGTGTCGCGGGGTCTTACCCTCCGGTCCATGACCGACGACACGCACGACGAGCACGGTGGCCACCGCGACGACCGTGATGAGGTAAGCCGCGACGACCGCTACGAGGACCGTGATGAGCACGGCGATTTGGGGGAGTTGGGGGATTTGGGGGAGTTCGGCGATGACGACGAGCACGGCGACCTGGAGCCCGAGGGCCACTTCGTCCGCGTCCGCGTCGAGATGGTGCTCGAGATCAGCGAGCCCGACGAGCTGATCAGGGCCGCGTGGGCGCGCATCGAGGGCGACGAGCTGATGCCGAGGGAGGAGCGCGACCAGGCGGCGCAGGCCGTCTCGCGCGACGAGGCCGAGGCCGTCGCCTACCTGCTCGACCCGGTGGACCTGGTCGCCGAGGTGCCGGGCGTGATCCTGGCGCAGGCGTCATGGAGCAGCGAATCCGTCGTGTATGACCCCGAGGACTCCTGGGAAGGCGACGACGAGGACTGATGGATCTGACACGGTATGAGTCGAACGTATGAGCTATCGAACGGATTCACCTAGAGTGGAACCGGCTGCCGCCGAAACGACGTTCTTCCCTATGTCCTCCGGGGAGGGCGGCAGCGGACGGAGTAGCGATCAGATGAGGGACGGGATGCGGCGCAAGGGCCTGATGGCGGCGGCGGCGCTGCTCAGCGGGGTGTTGACGCTGACGGCGTGCAGTGGCGGCGGAGACGACGAGCCCTCGGAGGGCTCGGGGTCCGAGCAGAGCGAGGCGGACCGGGCGGCAGAGGATGCCGACACCTCGACGGCGGTGATATCGATCACACCCGATGACGCGGCCGAGGGCGTCGGGATCAACGACGACGTGGCCGTGGCCGTCGAGGACGGGGTGCTCGACGAGGTCGTGATGACGGCGCCCGAGCTGGGCACCGACGTCGCCGGGACGATATCCGACGACCAGCTCACCTGGCAGCCCGACGCCCAGCTGGAGCGGGGCACGCGGTATCAGCTCACCGTGCAGGCCAGCGACAGCGAGGGGCGCGAGGCGCACGAGAGCAGGGCGTTCACGACGGTCTCCCCCGACAACAGCTTCACCGGGTACTTCACGCCCGAGGACGGCGCGACCGTGGGCGTCGGCATGCCCGTCTCGCTCAACTTCGACAAGCCCATCACCGACCGCGCCGCCATCGAGGCGGCCGTCGAGGTCAACGCCAGCAGCGGCCAGGAGGTCGTCGGCCACTGGTTCAGCGACACCCGCCTCGACCTGCGCCCCCAGGACTACTGGCAGGCGAACACCGAGGTCAGCGTCTCGCTCGGCTTCGACGGCCTCGAGGGCTCCGACGGCGTGGTCGGCTGGCAGGACCGCGCCTTCTCGTTCACCGTCGGCCGCTCCCAGATCAGCACCGTGGACGCGGAGAGCTATCAGATGGAGGTCGTGCGCGACGGCGAGACCCTGCGCACCATCCCGATCTCCGCGGGCAGCGAGGAGAACCCCACGTACAACGGCGCGATGGTCATCTCCGAGAAGCTCGTCGAGACCCGGATGAACGGTGCGACCGTCGGGTTCACCGACGACGACGGCGAGGGCGAGTACGACATACCCGATGTCCCGCACGCGATGCGGCTGTCCACCTCGGGCACCTTCATCCACGGGAACTACTGGGCCGCCGACTCGGTCTTCGGCTCCACCAACACCAGCCATGGCTGCGTCGGCCTCAACGACACCCAGGGCGCCGACGACCCCGACACCGACGGGGCGTGGTTCTTCGAGGAGTCCCTGCTCGGCGACGTGGTCACCGTGATCAACTCCCCCGACCGCGAGATCCAGCCCGACAACGGCCTCAACGGGTGGAACATGAGCTGGACCGACTGGCAGGCGGGCAGCGCCCTGTAGAGCCACGGCGTTCCACGGTTCCTTCCCGCGACGCCGCCGCGCCCCCGTCGGGCGCGGCGGCGTCGGCGTCGGGAGGTCCGGCGTCGGGACGCTCAGCGCGCGGAGAACGACCGCTCGCCGTGCACCGCGAGCTCGGCGAGCACCCGCTCGGGGTCGCCCGCCTCGATCAGCTCCAACAGGTGCCGATGGCGGGCCACATGCTTGTCCAGGTCCTCGTAGTACCGCTCGCGCACATAGAGGTTCCGCGCCATGCACAGCAGCAGCTGCCGGTGCAGTGACGCGTAGATCTCGTCGATCCGCCGGTGCCCCGCCACCGCCACGATCGACGCGTGGAAGGCGTATCCGCCCTCCACCAGCGCCGCCCTGTCCTGGGCGCGCGCCGCCTCCTCCATCCGCGCCAGCGCCGCCCGGCACGCCTCGAGGCGCGCGGGATCCCGCACCGGCACGCCGAGCTCGACGGCGGTCCGCTCCAACGCCGAGCGCAGCGTGAGGATTTCGTGCACGTCCTGGTCGGTCAGCGTCGCCACCGTCGCGCCCCGGCGCGGCTGCACCACGATCAGCCCCTCCTGCTGGAGCAGCCGCATCGCCTCGCGCAGCGGCGGCCTGCTGATGCCGAGCCTGTCGGTCAGCGCCAGCTCGATCAGCCGCTCGCCCGGGCCGAGTTCGCCGGAGAGGATCATCGTGCGGATGGCCCCGGCGGCGAGCTGGACGAGGCTCGGGGGGTTCAGCTGCTCGCGCTCGCTTGCGGTCTGGGAAGCCATGGGCCGCCTTTCGGGAAATCGCGGGTGCGCGGTGAACGGACGACAACTCCCATCGTTCCAGGGTCTTGTCACCGGCGGATGCCTATTGTAGACAATAGTTCGCCCGGCCGAGTCGGTCGGGTCCGCAACGACCTGGGATGAGATTCCATGGGAACCGCTGAACTGCTCCGCCTCTTCGACGGCCTGCGGGTCGCCGACGTCCGCGACGGCCTCGACTGGGCCGGACTGCACGCCAAGGGCACCGTGTCGCCCGAGATCAAGCCGCTGTTCCAGGGCGCGAGGATGACCGGCATCGCGCGCACGATGCGCTTCCGCCCCACGGAGAAGGCCGTTCCGCCGCTGACGCCCGAGGAGTACACCGAGTGGGCCGGGCGGTGGTACCGCGACATCTACCCCGACAGGATCACCCCCGTCATCGAGCGCGGGGACATCGTCGTCATCCAGTCCGCGGGGCTGCCGGTCGGCGAGATCGGGTCCAACAACTCCCTTGCCTGGCACGCCGCGGGCGCCACCGGCATCCTCACGAGCGGCGGCGTGCGCGACACCGACGAGTGCGTCATGCAGGGCGTGCCGATCTTCTGCGCCTATCGCGCGCAGAGCATGGTGCAGGGCCGCGTCGAGTTCGACGCGCTCGACGTCTCCGTGGACATCGGCGGGGTGCTGATCCGGCCCGGCGACATCGTCGTCGGGGACGGCGACGGCGTGGTGGCGGTGCCCGTCGAGCACGCCGAGACGGTCGCGACCTACGCCCGCCAGGAGCTGGAGAACGACAAGCGCGGGCGGCGCGCGCTCTACGAGAGGCTCGGCCGTCCGCTCGACGAGACCGTCTGAGCGACCCAAGGGCCGCCCCAAGCCCTCGACTTTCCGCTCCCGACCAGGAAGGACCCACCGCGGTGACGGTGACGCGCGCGACCACGCGGATCGGCTTCGTCGGACTCGGCAACCTGGGCCGCCCCATGGCCGAGGCCCTGCGCGGGGACGGCTGGCGGCTGGCCGTGCACGACCGGGACCGTGAACGGGCCCGTGCGGGCGCGGAGTTCGGGGCCGAGGTCGTCGACTCCCCGGCCGGGCTCGCCGACTGCGGCGTGGTCGCGCTCGCCGTGCCGGACGACGCGGCGGTCGGGGCGGTGCTTGACGAGCTGCTGCCGCGGCTCGCCGAGGGCGCGCTCGTGCTGGTGCACAGCACGGTCCTGCCGGAGACGGCGCGCGCGTTGGCGGCGCGCGCCGCCGAGCGGGGCGTCGCCCTGCTCGACGCGCCGGTCAGCGGGGGCGCCGAGCGCGCCGCCCGCGGCGACCTGGCCGTGATGGTCGGCGGCGAGGCGGCGGCGGTGGAACGCGCCAGGCCCGTTCTCGACACGGTCGGGGGCGAGGTGCGGCACCTGGGCCCCTCGGGCGCGGGGTCCGCGGCCAAGCTCGCCAACCAGCTGATGATGTTCGCCGCGCTGGCCGGGGCCCACGAGGCCATCGACCTGGCGGCCGCCCATGGGATCGCCGAGCGGGACGTGCTCGCCGCGGTCGCGGGCGGGTTGGGCGACTCGTGGGTGGCCCGGAACTGGGGCTTCTTCGACGAGGTCGCCTCCGCGTACGACGCGGGTGGGACGCCCGTGTCGGAACGCCCGTGGAGCAAGGACCTGTGGGAGGTGACCGCGGCGGCCCGCGCCGCGGGCGTCACCCTCCCGCTGGCCGGGCTCCTCGCCCAGATCATGGCCGACCGCGTGGAGTCCCACGCGGAAGCGGCCAGGTCCGCCCGGTGCCGCTGAGCCCCAGCGCGCCGCGCGTCGCGACCAACTCCCCTGCGGAGGCTGTGCGATGAAAGAGAACGACACGGGGGGACCCCATGTCCCCCGGGGCCGCGGAAGAGCCGTGGCCGACACCGAGGGCGGCGCCGAGGGCCGCCCCAGAGCCGACACCAAGGGCAGCCCCAAGAGCAGCGCCAAGGGCAGTACCAAGGGGAGCGCCGAGCACAACGCGGCCGCCTACGCGTTCCTCACCCCCTGGCTCATCGGGATGCTGGTCTTCACGATCGGCCCGATGCTCTTCTCCCTCTATCTGGCGTTCACCCGCTACGACCTGGCCGACCCTCCCGAGTGGATCGGCCTGGAGAACTTCCGGCGGATGTTCACCACCGACCCGAGGTTCCTGACCTCGGTCGACGTCACGCTCACCTATGTCCTGTGGTCGGTGCCGCTGCTGCTCGTGGTCTCGCTGGCCCTGGCGATGGTGCTCAACCGCGGGCTGCGCTTCCTGTCCGGCTACCGCGCGCTGTTCTACATGCCGTCGCTCATCGGCGGCAGCGTCGCCGTGGCCGCGCTGTGGCGGCAGATATTCGGCGAGGAGGGCATCGTCAACAAGGCCCTGGCGTTCGTCGGCATCGACCACGGCAGCTGGGTCGGCGACCCGGCGTCCGCGCTGTACACGATCGTGGTGCTCCAGGTCTGGACGTTCGGCTCGGCGATGGTGATCTTCCTGGCCGGGCTGCGGCAGATCCCGCGGGAGCTGTACGACGCGGCGGCGGTGGACGGGGCGAGCGCCTGGCGCAGGCTCCGCAGCGTCACGCTGCCGATGCTCTCGCCGCTGGTGTTCTTCAATCTGCTGCTCGGGGTCGTCAACGCCTTCCAGGCGTTCACGGGCGCCTATGTCGTCAGCAACGGCACCGGAGGGCCCGCCGACTCCACCCTCTTCTACACCCTCTACCTCTACGAACAGGGCTTCGCCCAGCTCAACATGGGCTACGCGGCGGCCATGGCCTGGGTCCTGGTCCTCGGCCTCGCGGTCTTCACCGGGCTCCTCTTCCTCAGCTCCCGGTACTGGGTCCACTACGGAGACGAACGATGACCGCGACAACCGCCGCGCGCCCCCCGCGCCCCCCGCACACCACCCGCCCCCCGCGCACGCGCCGGCTGCTGTTCGGCAACCGGCCCACGCGCAACCCGTTGCTCCGCGCGATCGCCAGCCACAGCGTGATGATCATGGCGCTGGTGCTGATGCTCTATCCGCTGCTGTGGATGGTCGGCGCGTCGTTCCGCCCCGACAACCAGGTCTTCACGACGCTCGGCCTGTGGACCGGCGACGTCACCACCGAGAATTACACCAACGGCTGGGGCGGCGGCGACCAGCTCAACTTCTCGCGGTTCTTCCTCAACTCACTGACCCTGACGGTCCTGTCGATCGTCGGCAACCTGATCAGCTGCTCCCTGACCGCCTACGCGTTCGCCCGCCTCGAATTCCGGTTCAAGAGAACGCTGTTCGCGCTCGTCATCGGCACCCTGCTGCTGCCGTACCACGTCACGCTGGTGCCGCAGTACATCCTCTTCAACCAGCTGGGCTGGGTGAACACGTTCCTGCCGCTCGTGGTGCCCAAGATCATGGCGACGGACGCGTTCTTCATCTTCCTGATGGTCCAGTTCATCCGCGCCCTGCCCACCAGCCTGGACGACGCCGCCCGCATCGACGGCTGCGGCCACTGGGGGATCTTCCGCCGGGTCGTCGTCCCGCTGTCGATCCCGGCCCTCGGCACGACGGCGCTGTTCACGTTCATCAACACCTGGAACGACTTCCTCGGCCCGATGCTCTACCTGACCGAGCCGGACACCTGGACGGTCTCGCAGGGGCTCGCGTCGTTCCTCGACGCCACGGGCCAGTCCGAGTACGGCTCGCTGTTCGCCATGTCCACGCTCTCGCTGGTGCCCGTGGTCGGCTTCTTCATCGCCGCCCAGCGGCTGCTGATCGAGGGCATCGCCACCACCGGGCTCAAGTGAGGGGATCCACGATGCGACGCACGGCACGTCCACGGGCGGTCATCGCCGCCGCGCTGCTCGCCCTGCTCGCCGGGGGCTGCGGCCAGCCGATGCCGGACCACTCGCCCCAGGAGCTGCGCGGCCAGGGCGAGATCGGCGGCGACATCCGCTTCTCGTGGTGGGGCTCCGCCTCGCGCAACGAGCGGACCAACGAGGTCGCCGACCTGTTCGAGGAGGAGTTCCCCGGCACCGACGTCAAGCGCGAGGCCGCCGACTGGGGCAACTACTTCAAGCGCCTCAACGTCCAGGGCGCGGGCCGCAACATGCCCTGCGTCACCCAGCTCCAGGCCCGCACGCTCGGCGACTTCACCGCGCGCGACGCGCTGCTCCCGCTCGACCCGATGATCGAGTCGGGCGCGATCGACGTGAGCGACATCCCCGAGCCGGTCCTCGACACCGGGCGCGGCCCCGACGGCGCGCTCTACATGCTGCCCACGGGCGCCGCCTACGACGCGCTCACGGTCAACGCCACGCTCGCCGACGAGGCCGGGGCCGCGCTGCCCGACGGCGCCTACACGTGGGAGGACTACGCCGACTTCCTGCGCGCCGCCGACGCGGGGCTCCCCGATGACATCGCCCCGGTCAACTACCAGGGCGGCCTGCCCAACTTCTTCATCGCCTATGTCGAGGGCCTCGACCAGGACCTCTTCGACGGCCAGCGGCTCGGCTTCGACAAGCGACTGCTCGCCGACTACTGGGACATGTGGGTCGGCCTGCACGAGGAGGGCCTGACCAACTCGCCCGCCGAGGTCGCCGAGCAGCCCCCTTCGCCCGAGGCGGGCTATGTCGCCCAGGGCGACGTCATGAGCGACAGCGGCCCTGGCAACGCGCTCACCCCCGTGCAGAACGCCCTCGACGGCGCGCACCCTGGCCAGGAGGTGGTCACCCTGCCGCTGCCGAGCGGCCCCGAAGGGCGCACGGGCAACGTGCTGATCTCCTCCGGCATGTCCATCCCGCGCAACTGCGACAACGTGCCCACGGCCGCCGCGTTCATCGACTTCTGGGCCAACGACGAGCGCGGCGGCGACACCTACGCGTCCGACAACGGCGCGGTCACGAACACCCGCCTGCTGCAACGCCAGCTGGACGACCCCGAACTGCCCGACCTCAAGAAGCGCGAACTCGCCCTCTACCAGGAGATCGTGGACCGCGACCCGGCCAGCCTCCTCTATCCGCCGGGCTACATGGCGGTCTTCGAGTCCGCGTTCAGCCGCGCGTTCGACGACGTGGCCTTCGGCAAGAAGACGGTCCCCGAGGCCGTGGACGCGTTCTTCGCCGAGGCCAACGCGGGCCTCGCCACCTGACCTCCGACCTCAGGAAGAGACACCATGCACGACGCATCCGAGCCCAGGCCCGGGGCCGCGGCCCTCGCAGGACTGCGGGTCGTTGACCTCACCCAGGTGATGGCCGGGCCGTTCTGCACCATGATGCTCGCCGACCTCGGCGCCGACGTCATCAAGGTGGAGAGCCCGGGCGGCGACGCCACCCGGCACTCCTGGGGCGAGACGGGCGAGGGCCGCGACTCGACCGCGTTCTTCGCCCTCAACCGCAACAAGCGCGGCGTGTGCCTCGACCTCAAGACCGAGGAGGGCCTGGCCGACCTGCACGCCCTCGTGCGCACCGCCGACGTCGTGGTGCACAACTGGCGCCCCGGCGTCGCCGAGCGGCTGCGCGTCGACCACGCCACCCTGTCCGCGCTCAACCCCCGCCTGATCTACGCCAGCATCTCGGGGTTCGGGGCCAGCGGCCCCTACGCGGGGCGCCCCGGCTACGACCTGATCGCCCAGGGCATGACCGGCGCGATGTCGGTCACCGGCGAGCCGGGCGGCAGGCCCGTCAAGAACGGCCTGCCGATCGGCGACCTGGGCGCCGGGCTGCTGCTGGTCGGCGGCATCCTGGCGGCGTATCTGCACCGGCTGCGCACCGGCGAGGGCCAGCGCGTGGAGACCTCGCTCTACGAGGCGCTCGTGGCCCTCTCGGTGTGGGAGTCCACCGAGTACTGGGCCACGGGCGAGGCGCCGAGGCCGCTGGGCTCGGCCAACCGCATGTCGGGCCCCTACCAGGCGCTGCGCACCCGCGACGGCCACCTGACGGTCGGCGCCAACAACCAGCGCCTGTGGCAGGCCCTGTGCGCGGCGCTCTCCCTCGAACACCTGGCCGCTGACGAGCGGTTCGCGACCAATATGGACCGCATGCGCAACCGAGACGAACTCGCCGCCCTGCTCGAGGAGCGGCTCGCCGACGACGACACCGAGGTCTGGGTGGACACCCTGCTCGCCGCGGGCGTCCCCGCCGGGCCGATCCTCGACTACGCCCAGGTACTCGACCACGACCCGCACGTCACGGCGCGCGGCCTGGTCAGGGAGATCGACCACCCCGTTGCCGGGCGCGTCAAGGTGCTCGGGCCGCCGATCACGCTGGAGCGCACCCCGGCGACGATCCGCCGCCACCCCCCGCTCATCGGCGAGCACACCGACGAGGTGCTGGCCGAGATCCGCGCCGAGCGTGAGCGCGGGCGCGAGGGGGAGCGTTGAGCGCCCGGACGCCGGGGGAGGTGCGGGCGGTCCGCGAGGGCGCGGTCGTCCGGATCACCCTGGCCAACCCCGAGCGCCGCAACGCCCTGACGTTCGCGATGTACGAGCGGCTGCTCGCCGCGTGCGACCTCGCCGATGAGCCAGGGGTGCGGGTCACGGTGCTGCGCGGCGCGGGCGGCCACGCGTTCGCCGCGGGCACGGACATCGCGGAGTTCGCGGCGTTCGACCCCGGGACGGCGGGCGAGGAAGGGCTCGCCTATGAACGGCGCGTGGGCCATGTCATCGCGCGCCTCCTCGCGCTGCGCGCCCCCCTGGTCGGCGTGGTCGAGGGCCCCGCGGTCGGCGGCGGGCTCGCCCTGGCCGCGGCGTGCGACGTGCTGCTCGCCACGCCCGACGCGAGGTTCGGCGCGCCCATCGCCCGCACGCTGGGCAATCTGCTGCCCGCGCCCGTCGTCGCGCGCCTGAAGGACCGGATCGGCGGCGCCCGCACCATGGCGCTGCTGCTGACCGCCGAGCTGATGGACGCGGAGACGGCCCACGCCGCAGGTCTTGTCCACCGGGTCGTGCCCCGCGACGAGCTGGCGGAACGCGCCGGCGAGCTGGTCGAACGCCTTGCCTCCGCCGCCCCGTTGACGCTGGCCG
This sequence comes from Streptomyces radicis, assembly GCF_003626575.1. Classification (GTDB taxonomy): domain Bacteria; phylum Actinomycetota; class Actinomycetes; order Streptomycetales; family Streptomycetaceae; genus Streptomyces; species Streptomyces radicis. Next base: position 43,110 of record NZ_RBDY01000044.1, read on the forward strand.
GGCTCAAGGAGACCGACCGCCGCCTGGCCGCGGCCGCCGCGGCTGTCGACACCGACGACCTGCTGCGCGGCGTGTACGGCAGCGCCGACTTCCGCGAGGGCGTCGCCGCGTTCCTCGCCCACCGCACGCCGCGCTGGGAGGGCCGTTGACGAGCACCGCCGCGAACGACACCGCCGCGCTTCCCCCGCGCGTGATCGACGCGCACCAGCACTTCTGGCGCGTCGCGCTCCAGAGCCAGAGCTGGCGCACCGGCGCCCACGCCGCCATCGACCGCGACTACGCCCCCGCCGACCTGCGGCCCGCCCTCGCCGCCGCGGGCGTGGACGCCACCGTGCTGGTGCAGTCGGTTGACGGGCCCGAGGAGAACGACCGCCTCGCCGCCTACGCCGCGCAGGCGCCGGACATCGTGGCCGCGCTCGTGGGCTGGCTGCCGCTCGCCGACCCGGCCGCCGCCCGCGCCGAGCTGGCGCGCTTCGCCCACCCGGCGCTGCGCGGCGTGCGCGCCCTGGTCGCGCGCGACCCGCTCGACTGGCTCGCCACGCCGTCCGTCGTCGGCCTCTTCCGCGAGCTGGCCGCGCGCGGCCTCGCCTGGGACGTCGTGCCCGTCACCGCCGAGCAGACGCGTCGGGTGACGGCGCTCGCCGAGGCCGTTCCCGAGCTGCGGATCGTCGTGGACCACCTGGCGCGCCCGCCGGTGGACAGCGGCGCCTTCGAGCCATGGGCGAGCCACCTCTCCGCGCTCGCCGCCCACCCCGGCGTCGCGTGCAAGGTCTCGATCGGCATCGACGTCCTCACCGCATGGCCGCGCTGGGACGCCGACGCGCTGCTGCCGTATGTGGCGCACGCCGTCGAGGCGTTCGGGCCCGAGCGGCTCATGCTGGCCAGCAACTGGCCCGTCGTGCTGCTCCGCCGCGACCACCGGGGCGCGCTCGCCGACCTGGGCGCCGTACTGTCCCGGGCAGGGGTCGGACCCGACGGCCTCGCCGAGATCCGCGGCCACACCGCCGCCCGCTGGTACGGAGTGCCCACCGCATGAACCTTCTCCCCTTCGACGGCCACCACCCCGCCATCGCCCCCGGCGCGTGGCTCGCCCCCGGCGTGACCCTGATCGGCGCCGTCACCGTCGCCGACGAGGCGAGCGTCTGGTTCGGCACGGTCGCCCGCGCCGACACCGAGCGCATCGAGATCGGCCGGGGCAGCAACGTGCAGGACGGCTGCGTCCTGCACGCCGACCCCGGCTTCCCCGCCGTCATCGGCGCCCGCGTCTCCGTCGGGCACCGGGCCGTCGTGCACGGCAGCACCGTCGAGGACGACGCGCTCGTCGGCATGGGCGCGGTGCTGCTCAACGGCTCGCGCGTGGGCGCGGGTTCGCTGATCGCCGCCGGGACCGTCGTGCTCGAGGGCGTCCAGGTGCCGCCCGGCTCCCTCGTCGCGGGGGTGCCGGGCACGGTGCGCCGCGCGCTGACCGGGGAAGAGGCCGAGAAGGTCAGGGCCAACGCCGCGCACTACCGTGACCTGGCCCGCCGCTACTCACACACCGGAGGCTGAACCATGGCTGCCACCACACCCGCCCCCACGACCCAGCCGGTCACCGCCCCCGACCTGTCGCCCCACCTCGCCGAGATCCTGCCCGATGACGTCGAACGCGCCACGCTGGTCGCCCGGTTGTACGACCCCGAGGCGGGCGGGCCCTGTGTGGTGGCGCTGCGCGACGACGAGCTGGTCGACCTCACGCACCACGCGGCGACCGTGGCCGACCTGCTCGACCGGGAGGGCGCCGCCGAGTTCGCGCGGCTCGCCCCCGCGACGTCGGCGTGGCCCGTCCACGAGGTGCTGGCCGCGACGCTCGCCGGGCGCACCGACGTCCCGCACCTGCTCGCCCCGTGCGACCTCCAGGTGCTCAAGGCGTGCGGGGTGACCTTCGTCCGCTCGATGATCGAGCGCGTCATCGAGGAGCGCGCCGCGGGCGACCCGTCGCGCGCCGCCACCGTCCGCGCCCGGGTGCGCGAGGTGATAGGCGGCCACATAGGCGAGTTGGTGCCGGGGTCCCAGCAGGCCGTGCGCGCCAAGGAGGTGCTGATCGCCGAGGGGCTGTGGTCGCAGTATCTGGAGGTCGGGATAGGCCCCGACGCCGAGGTCTTCACCAAGGCCCCCGTGCTCTCCTCCGTGGGCGTCGGCGCCGAGATCGGGATCTGGAGCCGTTCCACGTGGAACAACCCCGAGCCCGAGCTGGTCCTCGCCGTCGACGCGAAGGGCCGCGCGGTCGGCGCGACGCTGGGCAACGACGTCAACCTCCGCGACGTGGAGGGCCGCAGCGCCCTGCTGCTCGGCAAGGCCAAGGACAACAACGCCTCGTCCGCGATCGGCCCGTTCATCCGCCTCTTCGACGAGCACTTCACCGTCGACGACGCCCGCGCCCTGGACATCTCGCTCACCATCGCGGGCGTCGACGGGTTCACGCTGGAGAGCGTGAGCTCGCTGCGCGAGATCAGCCGCGACCCGCTCGACCTGGTGTCCCAGGCGATGGGCAGGCTGCACCAGTACCCGGACGGGATCATGTTGTTCACCGGCACGATGTTCGCGCCGACCCAGGACCGCGACGCGCCGGGCCAGGGCTTCACCCACCACATCGGCGACGTGGTGCGCATCGCGGCGCCGCCCCTCGGCACCCTGGTCAACGCGGTGGCGCACAGCGAGCAGGCCGCGCCCTGGACGTTCGGCATCCGCGCCCTGATGGCCAACCTCGCGGCGCGGGGGCTGCTGTGACGCCCGGTGGCGGCGCCCGCGCGCCGCGCGTGGTGGTCACCGACCAGGCGTTCGGGCAGGTGCGGCACGAGCGGGCGGTGGCGGCGTCCTTCGGCGCCGAGTTCGCCGAGTACCACTGCATCACCGAGGCCGAGACGATCGAGGCGCTCGCGGGCGCGGACGTCGCGTTCGTCAACTTCGCGCCGATGACCCGGGGCGCGCTCGCCGCCCTGCGCCCCGGGGCCACCGTGATCCGCTACGGCATCGGCCACGACAACGTCGACCTCGCCGCCGCCCGCGACCTGGGCGTCCAGGTCGCGCATGTCCCCGACTACGGCACGGGGACCGTCGCCGACCACGCCGTCGCCTGCCTGCTCGCGCTGCTGCGGCGGCTGCCCGCCTATGACCTGGCCATCCGCGAACGCGGCTGGTGCGCGCCCGCCGACGTGGGCCCGCTGCCCAGCTTCCCCGCCACCACGGTCGGCCTGATCGGCACAGGAAGGATCGGCCGCGCGGTCGCCGACCGGCTGCGCGCGTTCGGCTTCCGCGTCCTGGCCAGCGACCCCTACGCCGACCCCGCGCCGACGTTCGAGCTCGTCGAGCTGCCCGAACTCCTCGCCCAGGCGCACGCGATCTCGCTGCACGCCCCCGTCACCCCAGGGACCAGGGGCCTGATCTCCCGCGCCCGGCTCGCCCGGATGCGGCCGGGCGCCGTGCTCGTCAACACCTCGCGCGGCGCCCTGGTGGACACCGGGGCGCTCGCCGACGCGCTGCGCTCGGGCCATCTCGCGGGCGCCGCCCTCGACGTCGTCGACCCCGAGCCGCTGCCCCCCGACCACCCGCTGCGCGGGGCGCCCGGCGTCCTGCTCACGCCGCACGCCGCGTTCTACTCCACCGAGTCCCTCGACGCCCTGCAACGCCTCGCCGCCGATGAGGCCGCCCGCGCGCTCGCGGGGGAGGCGCTGCGCCGCCGGGTCGCCTGACCGGCCCCATCGCCGGGGCGCCCCGGCGCGCTGACCCCCTTTCAGCCGCTCCGCCCTGTTACATCGGCGGCGTTACGGCTCCGCGGCGTTACAACTCGGCGGCGCGGGGAACCCGCGGGGGCCTGAAGGCGGACCCGGCGGTGGGCGAGACGAGGGAGACGGCGTGCTGGTGCTGGTGGCCGTCCACCTCGTGGGTGGAGCGCTGCTGCCGCTGCTCGCGCGCCCCCTCGGCCGCCTTGTCTGGGCCGTCGCCGCCCTTCCCGCGCTCGCCACCCTGAGCTGGGCGCTCGCGCGGGCGCCCGCCGTGCTCGACGGGCGCCCGGCGCACGCCGGGCTCGACTGGGCGCCCAGCCTGGGCCTGCGCATCGACATGCGCCTCGACCCGCTCGCGCTCGTGATGACGCTGGTGGTCGCGGGCGTGGGGCTGCTCGTCCTGGCCTATGGCGCCTTCTACTACCGCAGGGCCAACGCGGGCCGCGAGGCCGGGCTGCTCGTCGCCTTCGCCGGGGTGATGACAGGCCTGGTCCTGGCCGACAACCTGCTGCTGCTCTATGTCTTCTGGGAGCTGACCACCGTCGTCTCGTTCCTGCTGATCGCGGGCGCGCGGCCGGGGCCCAAGCGGCGGCGGGCCGCCGAGCAGGCCCTGCTGACCACCGTGCTCGGCGGGCTCGCGCTGCTGCTCGGCGTGCTGATCCTCGGCCACCAGGCGGGCACGTTCAGGCTCTCCGCCGTGCTGGCCGACCCGCCGCGCGGCGGCGCCGTGACCGTCGCGCTCGTGCTGGTGCTGGTGGGCGCGTTCACCAAGTCGGCGCAGGTGCCGTTCCACTCGTGGCTGCCCGCCGCGATGGTCGCGCCCACCCCGGTCAGCGCGTTCCTGCACGCCGCCACGATGGTCAAGGCGGGCGTCTACCTCGTGGCGCGGCTCGCGCCCGGCTTCGCCGACGTGCCGCCATGGCGCCCGCTGGTGCTCGCCGTCGGCGCCACCACCATGGTGCTCGCCGCGTGGCGCGCGCTGCGCGAGACCGACCTCAAGCGGCTGCTCGCCTACGGCACCATCAGCGAGTTGGGCCTGCTGACCGCCCTGCTCGGCGCGGGCACCCGCACCGCCGCGCTGGCCGGGACGGCGATGCTGCTGGCCCACGCGCTGTTCAAGTCGAGCCTGTTCCTGGTGACCGGCGTGGTGGAGCGCGCCACGGGCACGCGCGACATGCGCCGGCTCTCGGGGCTCGGCGCGCGCCTCCCCGCGACGTGCGCGGTCGCCGTCCTGGCCGCCGCCTCGATGGCCAAGCTGCCGCCGCTGCTCGGCTACCCGGCCGAGGACGCGGTCTACGCGGCGCTCCTCGAGGGCGAGATCCCGGGTGAACGCTGGGTGCTGGTCGCCGTCGTGGCGGGCTCGGCGTTCACCCTCGCGTTCACGGGCCGCTATGTGTGGGGCGCGTTCACCACCAAGCCCGTCGCCGAGCAGCTCGCCACCCAGCAGGGCGGCGTCCCCCGCGCCCGCTCCCCGCTGCCGCTGCTGCTCCCGGCCGCCGTCCCCGCCGCGCTCGCCGTCCTGGCCGGGGGGTGGGCGGGCGGCACCGACGCGCTGCTCGCGCCCTACGCCCACGCCTTCGCGCCCCCGGAAGGCAAGCCCTACCACCTCGCGCTCTGGCACGGCGTCACCGCCGCCACCCTGCTGGCCTGGGCCACCCTGCTCGGCGGCGCGGCCCTGCTCGCCGCGGGGCGTCGGCTCGGCCCGTTGCAGCGCGGCCTGCCCCGGCTGCCCGACGCGCAGAACGGCTACCGCGCCACCATCAGGGGCCTGAGCGAGCTGTCCGTGCGCGTCACGCGCTTCACCCAGATCGGCTCGCTGCCCGCCTATCTGACGGTCGTGCTGGCCACCGTCGTGGTGCTCGGCGCGGGGGCGCTGCTCTTCGGGGCCTCGCCCATCGGCGACGTGCCGCTGTGGCGCACCCCGGCGGAGCTGGCGCCCGCGCTGATCGCGCTCGGCGCCGCCGTCGCCGCGACGGCCAGCAGGCAGCGGCTCGCGGCGGTGCTGCTCACGGGCACGGTCGGCTACGGCGTGGCGGGCCTCTTCGTCGTGCGCGACGCCCCCGACCTCGCGCTCACCCAGTTCCTCGTGGAGTCGCTGACCCTCGTCGTGATGGTGCTGATGCTGCGCAGGCTGCCGCCCCGGTTCACCCCTGAGCGGCCCAACGTCGTGGGCGCGTGGGTGCGTTCCTTCGTGGCCGTGGCCATCGGCGCGATGGTCGCGATCTTCGCGCTGGTCACCACGGACGACCGGCGCGACGGCTCCGAGGCCCCCGACTACGCCGCCCACCTCGACGAGACCGGCGCCACCAACGCCGTCAACGCGATCATCGTCGACTTCCGCGCCCTCGACACCGTCGGCGAGATCTCCGTCCTGCTGGTCACCACGATCGGCGTGGTCAGCCTCGTCCGCGTGTGGGGCGGCGCGGGCGCGGAGCCGGGGCAGTCCGCGCCCGTCGTGGGCCCCGACGAGCCCCCGGGCCCACGCCGGGGCGCGGGCGTCGCCGCGCGCTCCCCCTCCGCGCACTGGGACGCGCCCCAGCAGCGCTGGCTTCCCGGCGCGGGCGAACGCCCCGGCACCGAGCGGTCGATGCTGCTGGAGATCCTCACCAGGGCGCTCTTTACATCGATCGTCGTGCTGTCGCTCTTCCTGCTGTTCTCCGGCCATCTGCGGCCGGGCGGCGGCTTCGCGGGCGGCCTGGTCGCGGGCCTCGGCTTCGTGCTGCGCTTCCTC
>NZ_RBDY01000045.1 GCF_003626575.1 Streptomyces radicis
CACGACCACCACCGGGACACCCAGCCCCCGCACCTCCTCGTAGAACGCGGGATCCAGGGCCCACATGGCCAGGATCACCCCGTCCGGCGCGCGGCGGCGCAGCCCGGCCAGCCACCGCTCCCGCGCCCCGCGCCACCCGCTCAAGGGCGGACCGCCCCGCCGCGGCCACCCACCGACAGTGCAGCCCGTCGAGCGCCGCGCTCAGGGCCGCGTCATCGTCCGGCGCCAGACCGGCGGTCGCCAGAAGCCCGACGTGCAGCGACTCACGAACGTCCCGGACGGCGGCAAGCGCCGCATGGCCACCCCCGGGTCAGCCTCCCACGCCCCGGCGACCGCCTCGCCCTCCGCGGCGTCGACAAGCCCCGCCCACACGCCCCGATCCCGGAGGCTCTCCCTCGTGCGCCTGTCGATCAGGCGCTCGACGTAGCGACCGCTCAGGTGGCGGGCGGTCGGTGTGCGCGTACGAAGCCGGTTTGGTAGGCGATGGCTACGAGTTGTGCGCGGTGGCGGGCTTCGAGTTTGGTCATGATGCGCTGGATGAAGGTGCGTACGGTCAGTGGGCTGAGGTGCAACAGTTGGGCGATCTCGACGTTGGTGAGCCCTCTGGCGGCCTGCGCCAGGACTTCGCGCTCGCGGGAGGTGAGTGTCTCAAGTGCCCGTGGCACGGCGGTTGATGGGCCGGGGATGGCGAGGTAGCGGGTGACCACGGCGCGGGTGGCACTGAGCAGTTCGGTGGGGGTGGCGCCCTTGCCCAGGAATCCGGTCGCACCGGCACGCAGGGCCTGGGTCACGTACTCGTCGGTCTCGAAGGTGGTGAGGACGAGGATGCGGACCTTGCCGAGGGTTTCGCCCTGGGTGATCTCTTCGGCGGCGGTCAGCCCGTCCTTGCCGGGCATCCGGATGTCCATGACCACGACGTCCGGTGTGGTGGCCCTGGTCAGGTCGACGGTCCGGGCACCGTCCTCGGCGAGGCCGACGACTTCCATGTCGTCGGCGGCGTCGATGAGGATCTTGAAGGTGCCGGCCAGGAGGGCCTGGTCGTCGGCGAGCAGCACCCGGATGGTCACTGGTGATCCTCGTGGTCGGCGGGCGGGGGGCCGGTGGGGGTGGGGTGAGTCGGCGGGGAGCTCGGCGATCACCTCGAATCCACGGTCGTCCTTCGGTCGCGCTCGGAGACGTCCTCCTACGGCCTGGACTCGCTCGCGCATGCCGATGAGTCCATACCCGGGGATGGCGTTCGCCGCTGTGCGCCGAGGGCCGGTGTCGCAGACCGTGATGGTCAAGAGGCGGCCGGTGCAGGAGAGGTGCAGGAAGGCTGTGGGGGTTCGGGCGTGCTTGGTGACGTTGGTCAGGGCCTCTTGGATGATCCGGTAGGCCGTGAGGTCGACGCTTGGTGACGGTGGCTTGGGCGTGCCGTCGCAGGTGAGACGCACGGTGAGCCCGGCGTGTTCGAAGGTGTCGAGGAGATCGGGGAGATGGGCAAGGCCGGGTGCGGGACCCAGGGGGTCTTCGTGGCCGGTCTGGCGCAGCAGCCCCACGGTTGCGCGTAGTTCGTTCAACGCGGAGAGCAGCGTGGGAGTGAGGTGGCGCAGGGCGTCCCGCGCCTGGTCGGGCTTGGCGGACAGCAGGTGGTCGGCGGTGGCGGCCTGGGCGTGGGCGAGGGCGATGTGGTGGGCGACGACGTCGTGGAGTTCGCGGGCGATGCGCATCCGTTCGGCGCCGACCCGATGCCGTGCCTCGTCCTCGCGTGTGAGTTCGGCGAGTTCGGCTCGGGCCTCGACGGCGGCGACATAGTCGCGGCGGCTGCGGGTGGAGTCGGCGACGGCGCTGGCCAGGAGCACGAAGCCGACGAGGCCCACCTGTTCCGGCTGGACGCGAGAGTCGTCGGGGGCCCAGACGACGGAGGCGGTGAGGAGGGTGAGCGCGTAGGAGCCGCGGCTGAGCCGGGCGGACCGTCCTGGGTTTCTGTCGTCATCGGTCGGCGATCCCACCTGCGACGATGCGCGCGGCGAGGGCCCTGGCCGCTTCCTCGGCCGCGACCCTCGTGCACGCTCGGCCTGACGAAGATCACCCGTCGGGTCGGTCGCGCCGGAGACCTCCCGGTCGTCCGCCCACGCGAAGATGTGCCCGCCGACGCCGACCGCCGCCCGCAGCACGTTCTCGCGCTGCCGCTCAGGCGAGAGCCGACGCACGCCCAGCAGGCGTGTTCCGCGGCCATCGCAGGAACGCTCCACCCTCTCCGCGTCGAACGCCGCCCTCTCCCCTTCGGCGCGAAGCCCAGGGAGAATCGGCGGCCAGCCCCCCGGGGGCGGGACTCAGCCCAGGAAGCTCAGCCGCACCTGGCGTTCCGCGTTGTCGACATTCGTGTCGACAAGGCACACCGACTGCCACGTGCCCAGCTGGAGGCGGCCCGCGATCACCGGGATCGTCGCGTGCGGGGGGACCAGGGCCGGGAGGACGTGGTCGCGGCCGTGGCCCGGGGTGCCGTGGCGGTGGCGCCAGCGGGCGTCGGGGGGCAGCAGCTCGCGCAGCACCGCGAGCAGGTCGTCGTCGCTGCCCGAGCCGGTCTCCAGGATGGCGATGCCCGCGGTGGCGTGCGGGACGAAGACGTTGAACAGGCCGTCCGCGCCGCCCGCGGCCTCCCCGACGAACTCCTCGCACGCGCGGGTCAGGTCGGTGACGGACTCGGACGAGCCGGTCGGCACGCGCAGCACTCGGCTGCGCAGGGGGTCACTCATGCCTCCCACGCTACGCGGGCGTGGCCAGGCTGGACTGGCGGACGATCAGCTCGGGGTCGAGGACGATCCGCTGGTGGATGTGCAGGCCCGCCCCCTCGCCGGTCTCCTCGAGCAGCAGCTCGGCCGCCTGCCGCCCCATCCGCACCGCGGGCTGGCGCACCGAGGTCAGCGGAACGGCCGCGGCCGAGGCGAACTCGATGTCGTCGTACCCGACGAGCGCGACCTCGTCGGGCACGCGCACCCCGGCCGCGAAGAGGGCCTGGAGCACGCCGAGGGCCAGCAGGTCGTTGGCGCAGAACACCGCGGAGGGGCGCGGGGACAGGCCCAGCAGCCGGGCGCCCGCGTCGCGGCCGCACGCGACGTCGAGCCGTTCGGCCTCCACATGGACGAGGGAGTCCTCGCCGAGCCCGGACTCGGTGAGCGCGGCGACCGCGCCCTGCCTGCGGTCCTGGCACTGCGGCAGCGACATGGGGCCGCTCACATAGGCGACGCTCCGATGCCCCTGCTCCAGCAGGTGCCGCACGGCGAGCACGCCGCCGAGCACGTCGTCGACGGACACCGAGCAGCCCTCGGCGCTCGGCAGGACGCGGTCGACGAAGACGAACGGGATGTGGTGGCGGCGGAAGTCGGCGAGGTTGCGGCCCGACATGTCGGCGGGGGTCACCAGGACGCCGCGCACGCGCTGCTCGGCGAAGAGCGAGAGGTAGTCGGCCTCCTCGGACGTGCTCTGCGCGCTGTTGCACAGCATCACGCCCAACTCGGAGGCGCGCGCGACCCGTTCGGCGCCGGAGGCCACGTCGACGAAGAAAGGGTTCCCCATGTCGAGCACCAGCAGCGCGATGATGCGGGACTGACCGGCCCGCAGCTGGCGGGCGGACTCGCTGCGGACGTAGCCGAGCTCGGCGATGGCCGCCCGCACCCGCTGCCTGGTCTCCTCGGCGACCATGTGGGGGCGGTTGATGACGTTGGACACGGTGCCCACCGACACGCCTGCCTGCCGTGCCACCTCTTTGATCCCCACCGTGTGCGCCATCCTCGTGTCCCGCTCCCTCGTCCGCGCGCCCTGTCGCCGCCGAGCCATGGTATGTGCACCACCGGGCCGTGGGGCGTTCCGCGGCGGGACGCCGAAGGGCCGGAACGCGCCAGGTGGCGCGGGCCTCAGGGGAGGTGGAACACCTCGGTGAGCGGACGCATCGCCTCGTCCGGCCTGGCCCCGTCGAGGGCCTCGAAGAACTCCCCCATCTCGGCCTGCCAGCGGGCGTTGACCTCGGTGGCGTCCATGGCGCGCCGGGCCGCGGCGAAGTCGTCGGTCTCCAGGTAGCCGACCAGGAGGCCGTCGTCGCGCAGGAAGAGCGAGTAGTTGTGCCAGCCCGCCTCGGAGAGGGCCGCGCGCATCTCGGACCACACGTTCTCGTGCCGCTCGCGGTACTCCTCGATCCGGTCCTGGCGGACCTTCAGCAGAAAGCAGACCCGCTCCATGGCCCCTTCCCCCTTCTGAAAGGTTTCACCGGTCGCCGCACGCTAGCCACGCCCCTCGGACGGCGTCAAGATCCGCACGGCGCCCGGGCGAGCGCCGGGTGACCACGGCGGCGCGCGGCGTTCGGCGCACGCCCGCCCGTCTTGACAGCCCTTGCCGCCCGTCTTAGCGTCCAGACAGTGAAACGATTCATACCCCGCATCCGCACGGCGTCGCGCACCTTGGGAGCCCTGATCGCATGACCGCCCCATCCGCCGTCAAGGCGGCCCTCACCTCGCAGGCCATCGAGACCCCGTCGTGGGCCTACGGAAACTCCGGCACCCGCTTCAAGGTGTTCGCCCAGCCCGGCGTCCCCCGCGACCCGCGGGAGAAGCTCGACGACGCCGCCCAGGTCCACCGCCACACCGGCGTCGCCCCCACGGTCGCCCTGCACATCCCCTGGGACCGGGTGGACGACTACGCCGCGCTCGCACGGCACGCCGACGACCTGGGGCTGCGGCTCGGCGCGATCAACGCCAACGTGTTCCAGGACGACGACTACAAGCTCGGCAGCGTGTGCCACCCGGAGGCGGCCGTGCGGCGCAAGGCGCTCGACCACCTCTTCGAGTGCGTCGACATCATGGACGCCACGGGCTCGCGCGACCTGAAGCTGTGGTTCTCCGACGGCACCAACTACCCGGGCCAGGACGACATCAGGGCCCGCCAGGACCGGCTCGCCGAGGCGTTGACCGCGGTCTACGAGCGGCTCGGCGACGACCAGCGGATCCTGCTGGAGTACAAGTTCTTCGAGCCCGCCTTCTACACCACCGACGTCCCCGACTGGGGCACCGCCTACGCGCACTGCCTCAAGCTCGGCCCCAAGGCACAGGTCGTGGTGGACACCGGGCACCACGCCCCCGGCACCAACATCGAGTTCATCGTCGCGCTCCTGCTGCGCGAGGGGAAGCTCGGCGGCTTCGACTTCAACTCCCGCTTCTACGCGGACGACGACCTGATGGTGGGCGCGGCCGACCCGTTCCAGCTGTTCCGCATCATGTACGAGGTGGTGCGCGGCGGCGGGCTCGACCCGGCGGCGGGGGTGGCGTTCATGCTGGACCAGTGCCACAACATCGAGCCCAAGGTCCCGGCCATCATCCGCTCGGTGATGAACGTCCAGGAGGCCACGGCCAAGGCGCTGCTCGTCGACCGCGACGCGCTGGCCGCCGCGCAGGCGTCGGGGGACGTGCTGGGCGCCAACGCCGCGCTCATGGACGCGTTCTCGACGGATGTGCGGCCGCTGCTCGCCGAGGTGCGCGCGGACGCGGGGCTCGACCCCGATCCGGTGGCCGCCTATCACCGCTCGGGCTGGGCGGAGAAGATCACCGAGGAACGCAAGGGCGGCCAGCAGGCCGGCTGGGGGGCCTGAACCGATGACGACGCACGAGGACAACGGACCCGTCGATGAGCTGCTCGCGCGCTCCCACCGGCTGGGCTCGGACCCGCGCAACACCAACTACGCGGGCGGCAACACCTCGGCCAAGGGCACCGCGAAGGACCCGGTGACCGGTGGCGACGTCGAGCTGCTGTGGGTGAAGGGCTCGGGCGGCGACCTGGGAACGCTGCGCGCCGCCGGGCTCGCGGCGCTGCGCCTCGACCGGCTGCGGGCGCTGACCGAGGTCTACCCCGGCGTGGAGCGCGAGGACGAGATGGTGGCGGCGTTCGACTACTGCCTGCACGGCAGGGGCGGGGCCGCGCCCTCGATCGACACGGCGATGCACGGCCTGGTGGACGCGCCCCATGTGGACCATCTGCACCCGGACTCGGGGATCGCGCTCGCGTGCGCCGCGGACGGCGAGGCGCTGACCGCGGAGTGCTTCGGGGACCGGGTGGTGTGGGTGCCGTGGCGGCGGCCCGGCTTCCAGCTCGGCCTTGACATCGCGGCCATCAAGGCGGCCAACCCCGGGGCGATCGGCACGATCCTGGGCGGTCATGGCATCACCGCGTGGGGCGCCACGAGCGAGGAGTGCGAGCGGAACTCCCTGGAGATCATCCGCACCGCCGAGCGCTTCCTCGCGGAGCGCGGCGGGCCCGAGCCGTTCGGCGCGGTGCGGGCGGGGTTCGAGGCGTTGCCCGAGGGTGAACGGCGGGCGCGCGCCGCCGCGTTGGCGCCGGTGATCAGGGGGCTGGCGTCCACGGACCGGCCGCAGGTGGGGCACTTCAGCGAGGCCGAGGCGGTGCTCGACTTCCTGGCGCGCGCCGAGCACCCGCGCCTGGCGCGCCTCGGCACGTCGTGCCCCGACCACTTCCTGCGGACCAAGGTCCGCCCGCTGGTGCTCGACCTGCCGGCGGACGCGCCGCTCGACGAGGCCGTGGCGCGCCTGCGGGAGCTGCACGCCGAGTACCGCGAGGAGTACCGGGCGTACTACGAGCGGCACGCGGACGCGGCGTCGCCGCCGATGCGCGGGGCGGATCCGGCGATCGTGCTGGTGCCTGGCGTGGGGATGTTCTCGTTCGGCAAGGACAAGCAGACGGCGCGGGTGGCGGGCGAGTTCTATGTGAACGCCGTCAACGTGATGCGGGGCGCCGAGGCGGTGTCGTCGTACGCGCCGATCGAGGAGCGGGAGAAGTTCCGCATCGAGTACTGGGAGTTGGAGGAGGCGAAGCTGCGGCGCATGCCGCCGCCCAAGCCGCTGGCGACGCGGGTGGCGCTGGTGACGGGCGCGGGCTCGGGCATCGGGCGGGCGACCGCGCGGCGCCTCGTCGACGAGGGCGCGTGCGTGGTGGTGGCCGATGTCAACGCCGAGGCGGCGGAGACGGTCGCCAAGGAGCTCGGCGGCCCCGACCGGGCGGTGGCCGTGACCGTGGACGTCACGTCGGAGGAGGGGATCGCGGCGGCGTTCTCCACGGCGGCGCTCGCGTTCGGCGGGGTGGACCTGGTGGTCAACAACGCCGGGATCTCCATCTCCAAGCCGCTGTTGGAGACGACGACCGAGGACTGGGACCGGCAGCACGGCATCATGGCGCGCGGCTCGTTCCTGGTGTCGCGCGAGGCGGCGCGGGTGATGACCGAGCAGGGGATGGGCGGCGACATCGTGTACATCTCGTCGAAGAACGGCGTCTTCGCCGGGCCCAACAACATCGCCTACGGCGCGGCCAAGGCCGACCAGGCGCACCAGGTGCGGCTGCTGGCCGCCGAGTTGGGCGAGCAGGGGATCCGTGTCAACGGTGTCAACCCCGATGGGGTCGTCCGCGGCTCCGGCATCTTCGCCGGGGGCTGGGGGGCCAAGCGGGCGGCGGTGTACGGGGTGCCCGAGGAGCGGCTCGGTGAGTTCTACGCCCAGCGCACGCTGCTGAAGCGTGAGGTGCTGCCCGAGCATGTGGCGAACGCGGTGTTCGCGCTGACCGGCGGGGACCTGAGCCACACGACGGGGCTGCACATCCCCGTGGACGCGGGCGTCGCGGCGGCGTTCCTGCGCTGAACTCCCCTTCCGCGTCCGCCCGTTGACCGTTCGCACCGCCTTCGACCGAGGAGAACCGCCATGCCGTCCGCCCCCCGTCCCTTCGCCGCGGTGGATCTGGGGGCGGCCAGCGGCCGGGTGATGCTCGGGCGGGTCGCCGACGGCGAGCTGTCGCTGACCGAGGCGCACCGCTTCCCCAACGAGCCGGTGCGGGTGGGCCCGACGCTGCACTGGGACATCCTGGCGCTGTACCGGGGCGTGCTCGACGGACTGCGGGCTGCCGGGCGGACCGCGGGCGGGCGGCTGGCCTCGGTGGGGGTGGACTCGTGGGCGGTGGACTACGGGCTGCTCGACGCGTCGGGCGCGTTGCTCGGCAATCCGGTGCACTACCGCGACGGGCGCACCGAGGGCGTCGCGGCACGGGTGGCCGAGGCGCTGCCGCCGCGGGATCTTTATGCGGCGACGGGATTGCAGGAGCTTCCCTTCAACACCGTCTACCAGCTGGCCGCCGCCCGGGACACGCCCCAACTCGCCGCAGCGCGCACGCTGTTGCTGATCCCCGATCTGATCGCGTACTGGCTGACCGGCGTGGCGGGCACCGAGCTGACCAACGCGTCCACCACGCAGCTGATCGACCCGCGCACGCGCGACTGGTCGCCGGTGGTGGCGGACGCGGTGGGCGTGGACCTGGGCCTCTTCCCGCCGCTGCGCCTCCCCGGCGCGCCCGCGGGGGAGCTGCTGCCCGGGGTGCTCGACGGGACGGGGCTCACCGGTCCCGTTCCGGTGACGGCGGTGGGCTCGCACGACACGGCGTCGGCGGTGGCGGGGGTCCCCGCGGCGGGGGAACGTTTCGCCTATATCGCCACGGGCACGTGGTCGCTCGCGGGGGTGGAGCTGGACGCGCCGGTGCTGAGCGAGGAGAGCCGCAGGGCGAACTTCACCAACGAGCTCGGCGTGGACGGCACCGTGCGGTACCTGCGGAACATCATGGGCCTGTGGCTCCTCCAGGAGTGCCTGCGCGACTGGGCCGCGGCCGGGGAGCCGCACGATCTCGGCCCGCTGCTGGAGCGGGCGGCGGCCGCGGCGCCGCTGCGCTCGGTGGTGGACGCGGGGGATCCGGCGTTCATCGCGCCGGGGCGGATGCCGGAGCGGATCGCGCGGGCGTGCCGCCGCGGCGGGCAGCCGGTGCCGCGCGACGCCGGGGAGACGGTGCGCTGCGTGCTCGACTCGCTCGCGCTCGCGCACCGGGCCGCGGTCGAGGACGCGGTGCGGCTCTCCGGCCGCGCGGTGGACACCGTGCACGTGGTGGGCGGCGGGGCGCGCAACGCGCTGTTGTGCCAGCTCACGGCGGACGCGTGCGGGCTGCCCGTGGTGGCGGGCCCGGCGGAGGCGGCGGCCCTGGGAAACGTGCTGACACAGGCCAGGGCGGCGGGCGCGGTGGCCGGGGGGCTGGCGGAATCGAGGGCGCTGCTGGCCGCCACCCAGCCACTGAGGCACCATGAGCCGTCGGGTGACCGAGCGGTCTGGGACCGTGCGGCGGCCCGGCTGGCCGACGCCGGAGCGGCCGACGCCGAAACGGCCTTCGGCGGGAAGGAGAAGTAATGCGCGTCGCGCTCTTCGTCACGTGTGTCAACGACACGCTGTATCCGCGGACCGGGCGGGCGGTCGTGTCGCTGCTCGAGCGGCTCGGCGTCGAGGTGGAGTTCCCCGTGGAGCAGTCCTGCTGCGGGCAGGCGCAGTTCAACAGCGGGTACCGGCACGAGACCGAGCCCCTGGTGCGGCGTTTCGCGCGGGCGTTCGACGGCTTCGACCACATCGTGGCGCCCTCGGGCTCGTGCGCGGCGATGGTCAGGGACAACTACCCGAGGATCGGCGCCAAGGCCCGTGCGGAGGGCCGGGGTTCGGAGCTGGCGGACGCGGCGGCCTCGGTGGTGCCGCGCACGCACGAGCTGACGGAGTTCCTGGTGGACGTGCTCGGGGTGACCGACGTGGGGGCGTACTACCCGCACAGCGTCACCTACCACCCCACGTGCCACGGGCTGCGGATGCTGGGGCTTGGCGACCGCCCGACGCGGCTGCTGCGCGCGGTCAAGGGCCTTGAGCTCGTCGACCTGCCGGGCGCCGAGGAGTGCTGCGGCTTCGGCGGCACGTTCGCGGTGAAGAACTCCGCGGTCTCCTCGGCCATGGGCGCCGACAAGGCGCGCCACATCACCAGCACGGGCGCGGCGGCCGTGTGCACGGTGGACAACTCGTGCCAGATGCACATCGGTGGCACGCTGTCCAGGCTCGGCTCGCCGGTCCGCCCGGTGCACATCGCCGAGATCCTGGCCAGCACGGAGGAGGAGCAGTGGTAGGCACCTATCTCGGGATGCCCGCGTTCCCCGAGGCGGCGCGTGACGCGGTGCGCGACGAGCGGCTGCGGTCCAATCTCACGCACGCCACGCACACCATCAGGGACAAGCGCGCCAAGGCCGTGGCCGAGCTGCCCGACTGGGGGCGGCTGAGGGCGGCGGGCGCGGCGATCAAGGACCGGACGCTGCGCCACCTCGACCACTATCTGGAGCGCCTCGAGGAGTCGGTGACCGCCGCGGGCGGCCAGGTGCACTGGGCGGCCGACGCGCGCGAGGCCAACCGCATCGTCACGCGCCTGGTGCGGGAGACCGGCGAGGAGGAGGTCGTCAAGGTCAAGTCGATGGCGACGCAGGAGATCGGGCTCAACGCCGCGCTGACCGCCGCGGGGATCCGGGCCAACGAGACCGATCTGGCCGAGCTGATCGTGCAGTTGGGCGACGACCTGCCCTCCCACATCCTGGTCCCCGCGATCCACCGCAACCGGGGCGAGATCCGCGACATCTTCGCCGAGCGCATGGCCGACTGGGGCCGCCCCGCGCCCGAGGGGCTGACCGACTCCCCCCGCGACCTGGCGGAGGCGGCGCGGCTGCACCTGCGGCAGAAGTTCCTGAACGCCAAGGTCGGCGTCTCGGGCGCCAACTTCATGGTGGCGGAGACCGGCACGATGGTGGTGGTCGAGTCCGAGGGCAACGGGCGGATGTGCCTGACGCTGCCCGAGACGCTGATCTCGGTGGTGGGCATCGAGAAGGTCGTGCCGACGTGGCGCGACCTGGAGGTGTTCCTCCAGCTGCTGCCGCGCTCGTCGACGGCGGAGCGGATGAACCCGTACACGTCGATGTGGACCGGCACGACGGAAGGCGACGGGCCGCGGACGTTCCACCTGGTCCTGCTGGACAACGGCCGCACCGACACGCTCGCGGACACCGTGGGGCGGCAGGCGTTGCGCTGCATCCGCTGCTCGGCCTGCCTGAACGTCTGCCCGGTGTACGAGCGGGCGGGCGGGCACGCGTACGGCTCGGCCTACCCGGGCCCGATCGGCGCCATTCTCACGCCTCAACTGCGTGGCGTGGCCAGTGAGTTGGATGCCTCGCTGCCGTACGCCTCGTCGCTGTGCGGGGCGTGCTACGAGGTGTGCCCCGTGGCCATCGACATCCCCGAGGCGCTGGTGCACCTGAGGGAGCGGGTCGTCGAGGGCGGCGAGGTGACCGTGCGGGGCACCCGCACCACCGTGCGCCCGGCGCGCGGGCACGCGGCGGAGCGCGCGGCGATGCGCGCCTCGCGCTGGGCGCTCGACCACCCGGGCGTGCTGCGCGCCGGGCAGCGCGTGGCGGGCCGGGCGCGCCGGCTTGCGCCCCGGCGGCTGCCGGGCCCCGGGCGCGCCTGGACGGACACCAGGGACATCCCGGCGCTGCCCGCCGAGTCGTTCCGCGACTGGTGGCGGCGCACCAGGGAGAAGCCGACGCGGGAGAGCGGGAACGGCACGAAGGGGGCGGGCCGATGAGCGGGCGCGACGTGGTGCTCGGCCGGGTGCGGCGGGCGCTGGCCGACGTGCCGCGCGACGAGAGCCCCGACGACGTGCCCGTGGCCCGCGACTACGCCACCACCCACTCCCCCGCCGACGCGGTGGAGACCCTGGCCGAGAACCTGGCCGACTACCGGGCCCTGGTGCACCGCGCCGACGCGGCGGCCCTGCCGGGGCTGATCGCCCGGCTGCTGGCCGAGCGCGGCAGCCGCTCGGTGGTGACGCCGCCCGGGCTGCCACCCGAGTGGCTGAGCGGGACGCCGGAGGACGTCCGCCGCGTGGCGGACGCGGCCGACGCGACCCCGCACGACCTGGACGCGGTCGACAGCGTGGTCACGGGGTGCGCCCTGGCGATCGCCGAGACGGGCACGATCGTCCTTGACGGCGGCCCCGACCAGGGGCGGCGGCGCATCACGCTGGTCCCCGACCACCACATCTGCGTGGTCAGGGTCCCCGACCAGGTGGTGGACTCGGTGCCGCGGGCCCTGCCCCTGCTGGTCCCCGACCGGCCGCTGACCTGGATCTCCGGGCCCTCGGCGACGAGCGACATCGAGCTGGACCGAGTTGAGGGCGTGCACGGCCCGCGTACGCTTGAGGTGGTTCTGGTCCGCGCGTGAATGAGGTGGCCCATGCGACTGCTCGACGGCTTCGACCTGGCGCTCGACACGTTCTCCGAGCGGGTCCACCGCGTCGACGACGACCGGTGGGACACGGAGACGCCGTGCGCCGCCTGGTCGGTGCGCGACCTGGTCAACCATCTGACGAGCGAGCACCTGTGGGCGCCCTGGCTGCTGCGCGGCGCGACGCTGGCCGAGGTGGGCGACCGGTTCGACGGCGATGTGCTGGGCGACGACCCGGTGGCGGCGTGGGACGGCGCGGCGGCGGGCTCGCGCGCGGCGTTCCACGCCTCCGGCGCGCTGGACACGCCGGTGCAGACGAGCGGCGGGCCGACCCCGGCCGAGGAGTATCTGTCGCAGATGGCGCTGGACCTGGCCGTGCACGGCTGGGACTTGGCGCGCGGCATCGAGGTGGACGACCGGATCGACCCCGGCGTGGCGGATCTGCTGCTCGGCTACGCGGAGGAGAAGTCGGCCGCCTGGCAGAACCTCGGCATCTTCGACCCCCCGGTCCCCGTCCCCGACTCCGCCCCGCCCCAGGACCGCCTGATCGCGGTCCTGGGCCGCCGCCCCTGAGGGGCCCTCGCCGGGCGGGCCGAGCGGCAGGACCGGGCGGCAGGACCGGGCGGCACCCGGTCGTGAGGGACCGCATCGGGTGCGCCGCCCCGGACGGATGCCCTGAGGTGCTGAGCCGCCCCGCGGCGGATCAGCGCAGGCGTTTCGCCGGGTGGGCCGGGGTCAGCAGGTGCGTGGTCAGGCGCGTGGCGTGCGGGGCGACGAGGCCTGCCAGCTGGTCGACGGCCTGCTCGACGACCTTGCGGCCGGTGCCCGGCTCGACGGTCTCGAGCAGGAACACCACGTCGGACGAGCCGGGGGTGACCTTGGTGCGGTCGCTGTCACGGTGGTTCCAGTGGCGGGTCAGCACGCCGTCGCCGTCGGCGTAGACGACCTCGCCCGGCCTGGCCTCCTCGACGGTGTCCGGCTCGCCCAGCGGGACGAACGCGTCGCCCGGCACCGCGAACCGCAGCGCGATGTCGCCGCGCACGGCGCCCAGGTCGAACGCGCCCGCGGGGATGGCGTGGGTCACCGAGACGGCGTTGTAGGCGTCCACGGCGGGGCTGATGCGCGGCAGCCGCCCGGTCTTGCCGAGCCGCCGGGCCAGCGCGTCCATGCTGGGCCTGAAGCGGCGGGGGTTGGTGCCGAACGCCCGGTAGGCGGCGTGCCACGAGGCCGGCGACGGGTCGGACTCGGCGGGCGCGGTCCAGCCGCCGTCCCCGGCCGACGACTCGACGTCGGACAGCAGCCGTTCGGTCTCGGGCCATGGGTCCTGACCCCGCACGCCCTCGGCCACCACCGCGGCCACGGCGAGCGCGGGGAACGCCTCGCACACGTCGGCCGCCACCCACAGCTCCGTCATCCGACACGCTCCCTTCGCCATCAGCCCCCCGACCCTAGGGTCTGTGGTGAAAGTCCCGCCTGCCCCGCGACGCCTGGCACGCACACTCGCTGCGTTGTCGGGATCGCCCAAGTACGCCCAGTACGAGGCCGACCCTCCGCCTTGCGATCGCACGTACCAGACGCCGTGGGGCACGCCCTCCGGGCGAACGGCGCTACTTTCACAACAGACCCTAGCCGCTGCCCGCCCCGGCGGCGGCGAGCGCCGCAGCCAGGGGTGACTCGGGCTCGACGGTGTAGGCGATCAGCAGCTGGTCGGGCTCCTCGGGGAGCCACAGCGCGCGGTAGGGCAGGGTGAAGCGGCCGATGCGGGGGTGGTCGAGGCGGTAGGAGCCATGGGTCTTGCTGGTGAGGTGCTGTGCCGCCCAGATCGCGCGGAAGTCGGCGCTGCGGTCGAGGAGTTCGTCGACGAGGTCCTTCAGCCGCCCGTCGTCGGGGCAGCGGCCGAAGCTCAGGCGCAGCCGGGCGGTGACGGCGCGTGCCTTGACCTCCCAGTCGACGAACAGCGCGCGGGCGGCGGGGTCGAGGAAGACCTGCCGCGCCATGTGACGGCCCGTCGGGGTGAGGCTGAGGATGCCGCCGAAGACGACGCGGGCCGGGTGGTTCCAGGCGAGCAGCTCGGTGCGGCGACCGGCGACATAGGCGGGGGTGGCGGGCATGGCGTCAAGCAGGCGTTGCAGCCCTGGCACGGCGCACTCGGCGTAGTCGCGCGACGGCTCGCGCGCCGGGCGTGCGAGCCGGTGGAGATGGAGGCGTTCGACGGGGTTCATGCGCAGGGCGCGGGCGACCGCGTCGAGCACGGCGGCGGAGGCCTTCTCGTTGCGGCCCTGTTCGAGGCGCACGTAGTAGTCGAGGCCGATCCCGGCCAGCCAGGCCGCCTCCTCGCGGCGCAGGCCCGGCACCCGGCGCCGCCCTCCGTAGCTGCGCAGACCGACGTCGGCCGGGGTCAACCTGGCGCGGCGGGAACGGAGAAAGGCCGAGAGTTCCGAGCGTCGGTCCATCCCGGCAGTATCCGGGGGCCCGCCGCCGTAGGTCCAACGTCGTGAAGGCGCTGGGCCTCCGGTCGGTTACGGGGCGGGAAGGGGGTCCGTAGCGTCGGTGGCATGGAGAGAGACGCCACGGGCACGCTCGACGAGGCACTGGTCAGGCTGCACACCACGGGACCCGAATTCGAAGGGTGGCTGAGCAATCACGCGCCGATGGCCGTGGAAGCGCTCATCCGCCATGGCGAAGGGGCAAGGGTGCACCGCTGGTTGGACGCCTATCGGGGCCGTCTCGAGGACCTTCCCACCTCCTACGGCCGGATCGCCGAGCGGGGCTGGCGCGAGGCGCTCGGCGATCCGCGCCATCTCGCCGACTGGCCGGTGTACTTCGCGGAGCGGCTCGCCGAGGCGCCCTGGCGCGATGTGCTGGCCGTGTGGTGGCCCCGGCTGCTGCCCGGCATCACGGCGAGCGCGACGCACCCGGTGATCCGCGTCGGGCACGCGGTGCGGACGCTTCTCGCGGAGGGCGAGAACGGGCCGCGGCTGGCCGAGTTGGCGCACGCGCTCGGCTACTGGGCGGCGCGCCACCAGACGCTCGTGGTGGGCGGCGCCGCGGCGCCCTCGCCGGTGGGCGCGGAGGAGGCGCTGCGGGCGGTGCCGCACGTGGCCGACCGGTCGGGCGGCATCAACCACCGCCTCGCGCAGGTGCGGGACGTTCCTTCGTGGGCGGCGGGGGACGCGGCGGCGGCGCCCGAGCGGCTGCGGGAGCTGGTGGTGGGCGCGGCCCGTCACTACGCCACCCACGCGCACGGCTCCCCCGTGATGCTGGTGCACGCGGTGACGGCGCCCAACGCGGTGCTGCGGACGCTGCCCGCGCTGCCGCCCGCGCTGTGGCGGGCGAGCCTGGCGGCGGCGTGGACGGCGAGCGCGGGGGTGGTGGCGTCCTATGGCCCGCCCGACGGGGCGCGCGCGCCGGAGCACGTGGCGGGGACGACGCCGGACGAGGTCTTCGCGCGGGCGGCCGAGCACGGCGACGCGCACGTCATCAAGCTGGTCGACACGGTGCTCGACGTGGTGTCGGACGACGACCCGCTCCCGCTCGCCGCGGCCCTGGCGTCCCTGCGCATGACGCCCCGCGAGGGGTAGCGGGCCCGGTCACGCGCCGTTCTCGGGGAGGCAGGCGGCCCAGCGCAGGCCGCCGAGAAGGTGGCGGGTGAAGTCGGGGTCGGAGAAGCACTCCGCGGAGTGGCCGAGCGCGGTGTAGAACGAGCGGCCGCCCGCGCGTTCGTGGCACCAGACGAGCGGGTGGTCGGCGCCCATCCGCCCGCCGGTGTAGGTGCTCTCGTCGGCGGCGGCCAACACCCGTACGCGCTCACGGGGGTTGGTCGCGAAGTTGTACCACTCGTCGGTGAACTCCCAGCGCTCGCCGAGGTGCGCGGTCGCCGGGTGGTCGCGGTCCTCGACGGACACCACGCCGGGCTGGAGGTCGGGGTGGCCGTCGAACACGGTGCCCACGAGCGTCTCGCCGAACCACGGCCAGCCGTACTCGGTGGTCGAGGCGGCGTGGACGCCGACGAAGCCGCCGCCGTCGGCGACGAAGCTCCGCAGCGCCGACCTGCCCTCGTCGGTCAGGACGTCGCCGCTGGTGGACAGGAAGACCACGGCCCGGCTGCCGGGCAGCCCCCGGGTCAGCTCGTCGGGGTCCTCGGTGGCCGTCACGTCGAGGCCGTGCTCGGCGCCGAGCCGCCGGAACGCCTCGACCCCGGCGGGGATGGAGTCGTGCCGGTAGCCGGTGGTGCGGGAATAGACCAGGATCCGGGGATCGCTCATGGCGTCCCATGGTAGGCGCGGCCGCCGCGGTCCGCCCGGCGCGGGCGGGCGGTTGAAACTGTCATGATCACCGCCATTCCGGGGCACCTCGCCCGGCGCGGCGGCGGAGGCGAAGGAATATCCGGCGGCATATTCACCCGGCGGGTCTTCCACTGGACACCCGTGGGGCCCCATGATCTTGACCATCCCCTGGGAGGAGTACACATGCCCCGTGAACCTGTCGCCCGGATCTTCGCCCAGCAGGCGGAGGCGTGCGCCCGGCTCGGTTCGCCGCTCTACGCGGCGCTGCTGGAGCGCGCGGCGGACGACATCAGGGAGGGCGGGCCCTGCGCCGCCGTGCTCGCGGGGTACGAGGAGGGGGCGTGGGGCGACGCGTTACCGCTCCGGCTCACGGGTGCGGTGCACGCGCTGGCGCTCACCGGGCGCGCGCCCGGGCTCGCGGAGCACTATCCCAGCGCGGGGGGCGTCTTCAGCGCCGAGCGGCCCTACGCGGCGTGGCCCGCGTTCCGCGAGGTGGTCGCGGCGGAGTCCGAGTGGATCAGGGAGTGGCTGCGACGGCCCCCGCAGACGAACGAGGTGGGCCGCGCCAATCTGCTGCTCGCCGGGCTGCTGTACGCCGTGCCGTCGGCGCAGCTGCCGGTCAGGCTGTTCGAGCTGGGGTCGAGCGCGGGGCTGAACCTCAGGGCGGAGCAGTTCCGTTACACCGCCGGAGACTTCGCGTGGGGCCCGCCCGACTCGACCGTGCGGCTCTCCGACGCGTGGGACGGCGAGGTGCCCGACTGGCTGCGGATGGGCGCGGAGCGGCACCAGGCGCTGCGGATCGTGGAGCGGCGCGGCTGCGACCTGACGCCGATCGACCCGCTGTCGGCGGACGGCTCGCTGGCGCTGCGGGCGTATGTGTGGCCCGACCAGCGGGACCGCTTCGCGCGCCTCGACGGCGCGCTGAGCATCGCGGCCAAGGTCTATGCCACGGTGGAGAGCGCGGGGGCGGCGGAGTTCCTCTCGGCGGTCGAGCTCGAGCCGGGCACGTTGACGGTCGTGTGGCACTCGGTGATGCGGCAGTACGTGCCCGCCGACGAGTGGGCCGCGGTGGAGCGCGAGCTCGACCGGCTCGCGGCGGCCTCGGGGCCCGATGCGGGGTTCGCGGTGATCAGGTTCGAGCCGGGTGAGGTCGAGGGCACGCGCGGCTTCTGGCTCTCGGTGCGCTCGGACAAGGGTCCTGAGCGGCCGCTGGCGCTCGCGCACCCGCACGGGGTACCGGCCCGCTGGCCCACGGCGGGCGGGTGACCGACGATGGGCGCATGGCACACACGATGAGCCCGGCGGAGTGCCGGGAATTCCTCGCGGAGGGCACCAGGACGGGGAAGCTGGCGACCGTGCGGGCCGACGGCTGGCCGCATGTGGCGCCGGTGTGGTTCGTGCTCGACGGCGACGCGCTGGTGTTCACCACGGGGGCCGCGACGGTCAAGGGGCGCAATCTCGCGCGGGACGGCAGGGTGGCGATCACCGTGGACGACGAACGGGCGCCGTACGCGTTCGTCGTGGTGCGGGGCCGGGTGGCACTGAGCGAGGACGTCGAGTCGCTGCGCGCGTGGTCGACGCGCATCGGCGGCCGGTACATGGGCGCGGACCGCGCGGAGGAGTTCGGGGCGCGCAACGGCGTGCCGGGCGAGCTGCTGGTGCGGGTCACGCCCGAGAGCGTCGTCGGGCAGTCCGCCGTGGCCGAGTGAACGGGCGGCGCTGATGCCCGGCGGCCGGGTGGACCACCCGTTCTTCGCCCGCGTGTACGCGCGCGCCGCCCCGGCGCTCGACCGGCGGGGCCTGGCGGAGCGGCGGGCCGCGCTGCTCGCGGGCCTGGCGGGCGACGTGGTGGAGATCGGCGCGGGCGAGGGCCGGAACTTCCCGCACTACCCGCCCGAGGTCACCCGTGTGGTGGCCGTCGAGCCCGAGCCGAGGCTGCGGCGCCTGGCGCGGGAGCGGGCGGCCTCGGCGCCGGTGCGGGTCGAGGTGGTGGACGCGCTGGCCGGGCGGCTGCCCGTGGACGACGCGTCGCTCGACGCGGCGGTGGCGTGCCTGGTGCTGTGCTCGGTCGCCGACCAGGAGGCGGCGCTCAACGAGGCGTACCGCGTGCTCAGGCCGGGCGGGCAGCTGCGGTACCTGGAGCATGTGCGGGCGCCTTCCGCGGGGCTGCGCGGGGTGCAGCGGCTGCTGGACGCGACGGTCTGGCCGCGGCTCGCCGGCGGCTGCCACACGGGCAGGGACACGCTGTCGGCGGTGGAGCGGACGGGGTTCGCGGTGCCGGAGCCGGTCCGTTTCCTCTTCCCTTCCGTTCCCCGGGTGCGGACGCCGTTCTCGTTCCATGTGCTGGGCACGGCCCACCGGCCGCCCGCCGCGCCCTGATGGGATGATCCTCCGAGCGTCGCCCTCGTCGGATGGGGGCGTGGGGAGGAGGAACGGCCGTGGCGCGGCTGATCGAGACCGTTGCGTGGGTGCACCTGGACGAGCGGCACCGGATCCTGGGGGCGCGCTCCCGGGGGCGGACGCTGTTCTACATCCCTGGCGGCAAGCGCGAGGTGGGCGAGGACGACGTGACGGCGCTCGTGCGGGAGGTGCGCGAGGAGCTCGCGGTGGCCATCGACCCGGCGACGGTGGCGCACGTCGGGACGTTCACCGCGCACGCGGACGGGCACCCCGAGGGCACGCTGGTGCGGATGGCCTGCTACACGGCCGAGCACCGGGGGACGCCGGTGGCGAGCGGCGAGGTGGAGGAGCTCGCCTGGCTGACGCTGGCCGACCGGCACCGCACGGCGCCCGTGGACCACGCGGTGTTCGACGTGCTGGCGGGCGAGGGCCTCCTGCGGTGAGGGATCCGCGGTGAGGGGTCCGCGGTGAGGGCCTGACGTTGAGGGGCCCGCGTCGAAGGGCTCCTACCATGGGGGCAGCGAGGAAGGGTGGTCCCGGTGGCGGGTGCGCGGGTCGACGGGCGGGTGGCGCGGGGGAACCAGACGCGGCGGCTCGTGCTGGGGCGGACGATGGACATCGCGTCGGTCGAGGGCCTCGACGGCCTGTCGATCGGGCGGGTCGCCACCGAGCTGGGGCTGAGCAAGAGCGGCGTCTTCGCGCTGTTCGGCTCCAAGGAGGAGATGCAGCTGGCCACGATCCGCGCGGCGCGTGCCGTCTACGCGCGGCGGGTGGTGCACCCGGCCGAAGAGGTGCCGCCGGGGGTGGGCCGGGTGCGGGAGCTGTGCGCGTCGTATCTGGCGTACTCGCGGGGCCGTACGTTCCGCGGGGGCTGTTTCTTCACGGCCGTGGCGGCGGAGTTCAGCGCGCGGGACGGCGCGGTGCGGGACGCGGTGGCGGCGGCGCGGGCCGAGTGGATCGGCTGTGTGCGCGGCGTGATCCAGGAGGCGCGGGACCTCGGCGAGCTGCGCGCCGACGTCGATGTGCCGCAGCTGGCCTTCGAGTTGGCGGCGCTGCTGGAGATGGCCAACGCGGACTCGGTGCTGCACCGGGACGACGGCGGGTACGGGCGCGCGGCGCGGGCGATCGACGAACGGCTCGCCGCGGCGACGCCGGGCGGCTGACCCGGGGTCGGGGCTGCCCCGGCGGCGGCCGCCCGGCGCCGCGCGGTCAGCCCGCCAGCCACTCCTCCACCGCTTCGGCGGCGGCGTCGGCGTGCGCCTCCATCATCGTGAAGTGGTCGCCCGGCACGTCGACGGCCCGGTGCGGGTGCTTCCAGGTGGCCCGCCACGGCTCGCCCGTCGGCAGCCCGGCGAGCGGCGTGCTCGAGCGCACCAGGAGCGTCGGCGCCGAGACCGGGGACGGCGTCCAGTCGAAGCTCATGTAGCGGCCCATCGCGGTGAGCCACGCGTCGTCCTCGCCGCCGAGCACGCGGTCCCCGCGGTCCTGGAGGCCGCGGATGACGGCGGGGATGAGGCGTTCGAGCAGCTCGGTCTCGTCGGGCGGGTAGCTGTCGAGCAGGACGACCCGGTCGGGCGCGGTGCCGCGGGCCTGGAGCTCCTCGGCCACGGCGTGGGCGACGAAGCCGCCCGATGAGTAGCCGACCAGCGCGAACGGCGTCCCGTCGGCGAGCCGCAGCGCCGTTTCCGCGTGGGCGCGGGCCAGGGCCTCGGGCGTGGCGGCGACGGGCTCGCCCGCGCGGAAGCCCGGGTGGGGCAGCGCGATGACGGTGCGCCTGCCGCGCAGGGCGGCGGCGAACCGCGCGTACTGGTGGGGCCCCGAGACGCCGATGATCGGCGGGAGGCACAGCAGCAGCGGCCCTTCGTGGTCGCCGCCCGCGAGCCGCACGCCCGCGGCGCCGTCGGGCGGGGTGGCGTGGGGCGGGGTGGCGTGGGGCGGGGTGGCGTCGAAGGCGGGCCTGAAGCGGGAGAGCGCGTCCATGGAGGCGACGAACTCCCTGATCTCGCCGCGTTCGACGGCCCCCCGGAACAGCGGAAGCAGACTGCCGCCGCCCGTGCCGCCCGGTGCGGTTCCGGTGGGCGCGGCGTCGGGGGCGCCGAGGGATTCGGCGAGCTCGGCGTGCAGCCGCTCGGCGAGGTCGGCGGGGGTGGGGTGGTCGAAGACGAGGGTGGGCGGCAGGGTGAGCCCGGTGGCGGTGGAGAGCCGGTTGCGCAGCTCGACGGAGGTGAGCGAGTCGAAGCCGAGGTCGCCGAAGCCCGCCGCCGGGTCGACCGCGTCGGCCGCCCCGTGGCCGAGCACGGTGGCGGTCTGCTCGCGCACCAACGCGCCGAGCGCGGCGAGCCGTTCGCCCTCGGGCAGGGCCGCGACGCGCTGCCGCACGCCGGGGTCGACGGCGGTGAGGGTCGCCCGGCGCACCGAGGGCCGCACGAGGCCGCGGAAGAGTCCGGGCACGGGGACGCCCGCGGCCTCGGCCTGGGCGGCGAGCGCGTCGAGGTCGAGGCGCACGGGGACGAGCACGGGGCGTTCGGGGTGGGCCAGGGCGAGGTCGAGCAGCTCGAGGCCCGCCGCCGCGCTGAGCGGCACGACGCCGCCCCTGGCCATGCGGCGCAGGTCGGTCTCGGTGAGGTCGGTCATGGTGCTCGCGGGGGCCCAGGTGCCCCAGGCCAGGGAGGTGGCGGGCCTGCCCTGGGACCTTCTGCGGGTGGCGAGGGCGTCGAGGAACGCGTTGGCCGCGGCGTAGTTGGCCTGGCCGAGGCCGCCGAACGTGCCGGAGGCGGAGGAGAAGAGGACGAACGCCCTCAGGTCGTGGCCCTCGGTGAGCTGGTCGAGGTGGACGGCGGCGTCGACCTTGGGCCGCAGCACGCGCGTGAGCTGGTCGGGGGTCAGGGAGACGGCGAGGCCGTCGTCGAGGACGCCCGCGGCGTGGACGACGGCGGTGAGCGGGTGCTCGGGCGGGATGCCGTCGATGAGCCTGGCCAGGGCGTCCCGGTCGGCGACGTCGCAGGCCGCGGTGGTGACTGCGGCGCCGAGCGCGGCCATCTCGGCGGCGAACTCGGCGGCCCCTTCGGCCCGTTCACCGGCGCGGCTGACCAGCAGCAGATGGGTGGTGCCGCGGTGGGTGACGAGGTGGCGGGCGACCAGGCGGCCGAGGGTGCCGGTGCCGCCGGTGACGAGGGCGGTGCCGGGCAGCGCGAGGGCGGCCTCCGGCGTCTCGCCCCGCGTCTCGTCCGGTTGCGGGGCCGGTTGCGCGGCCTGCACCGTGGCCAGGCGCGGGGCGTGGGCGGTGCCGCCGCGGAGCGCGAGCTGCGGCTCGTCGGCGAGGGCGAGCGCGGCGGCGACGTCGCGCCAGGGCACGGGATCGCCGGGGGCCGCGGGGTCGCCGGGGGCCGGGATGTCGGAGCCCGCGATGTCGAGCAGGGCCAGCCGCCCCGGGTTCTCCGACTGGGCCGAGCGCGCCAGGCCCCAGAGGGCGGCGGCGGCCGGGTCGACGGGCGCGTCGCCGGGTCCGGCTCCGCCGCGGGTGAGCAACGCGAGCCGCGTGGTGGCCAGTTGGCCGTCGGCGAGCAGGTCGCGCACCAGGGCGAGGGTCTCCCCCGCCGCCGCGTGGGTGCGGCGGACGAGGTCGTCGGGCCCCGACGTCGGCCCTCCCGCGAGGGCGAGGACCAGCTCGGGGGCGGGGGTGCCCGAGGCGACGGCCGCGGCGAGCTCGGCCAGGTCGCGATAGGCGTCGACGGGCACGCCGACGCCCTGGAGGCCCTCGGCGAGCGCGATGTCGCCGAGCGCCGCCCAGCGCCCCGCGGGCACGCTCGGCACGGGGCCGCGCGGCAGCGGCGTCCAGGCCGTCTCGTACAGCCAGTCGTGGGCGGCGTCGGTCCGTTCGGCGGCCCGCCGCACGGCGGCCACGTCGACGGGCCTGGTGACCAGGGCGTCCGCGGTGAGCACGGGCCGCCCCGCGGCGTCGGCGAGGGTGACGGCGAACGCGTCGCCCCCGCGGTCGGCGAGCCGCACGCGCAGGGTCGCGGCGCCGACGGCGCGCAGGGCGACGCCGGTCCAGGAGAACGGCAGCCGCACCTCCGCCTCGGCGCGGCCGACGGCGGCGGCGTGCAGGGCGGCGTCGAGCGCGGCGGGGTGGAGGCCGTAACGCTCCGCCTCGCCCCGGCGTTTGTCGTCGAGCCGCACCTCGGCGAACGTCTCGGCGCCGCGCCGCCAGACGGCGGCCAGGCCGCGGAACGCGGGCCCGTAGTCGTATCCGGCCTCGGCGAGCCGCTCGTAGGCGCCGTCGAGGGCGACGGGCTCGGCGCCCTCGGGCGGCCAGACGGCGAACGCGTCGTCGGGGCCCGCGCCGCCCTGGGCGTCGGCCGGGGTGTCGGTGGCCGGTGCCAGGACGCCGTCGGCGTGCCGGAGCCAGGGCTCGTCGTCGGAGCGGCGGGTGTGGATGCCGAGGGCGCGGCGGCCCGTCGCGTCGGCGGGGTCGGCGACGACGCGGAGTTGGACGCCGCCGCGCTCGGGCAGCACGAGGGGGGTGTGCAGGGTGAGCTCGTCGACGCGCTCGGCGCCGGTGGCGGCGCCCGCGCGCAGCGCGAGCTCCAGCATCCCGGCGCCGGGCAGCAGGACCGTTCCGGCGACGGCGTGGTCGGCCAGCCAGGGCTCGTCGCGCACGGCGAGCCGCCCGGTGAGGACCAGCGAGCCGTCGGGGAGGTCCACGCGGGCGCCGAGGAGCGGGTGTTCGGCCGCGTCGGCGCCCGCGGCGGTCAGGTCGCCGCTGCCGCGCCCCGGCTCGAGCCAGAAGCGTTCGCCCTGCCAGGCGTAGGTGGGCACGTCGACGCGGCGGCCGCCGGGCGCGGCGGCGCGCAGGTCGAGCCCCACGCCGTGCGCGTGGGCCTCGGCGACGCCCGCGAGGAAGCGGTCGAGGCCGCCGTCGCCGCGCCGCAGCGAGCCGAGTGCGACGGCCTCGCGGCCGAGGGAGGCCGCGATCTCCTGGAGGTTGAGGCCGAGGGCGGGGTGGGGGCTCATCTCGATGAACGTGTGGTGTCCCGCGGCCATGAGCGTGGCGGCCGCGCGGTCGAAGCGGACGGCCTGCCGCAGGTTGGCGAACCAGTAGGCGGCGTCGAGGCCCGCGGTGTCGGTGATCTCGCCGGTGACGGACGAGCAGAACGGCACGTCGGAGGGCCTGGGCTCGATCCCGGCGAAGGCGGTGTCCATGTCGTGGCGCAGCACCTCGACGTGCGGGGAGTGGCCCGCGACGGTGACGGCGACGCGGCGGGCCTTGGCGCCGTCGGCGGCCAGCTCCGCGAGCAGTCCTTCGACGGCGGCGGGGTCGCCCGAGACGACGGTGGTGCAGGGGCTGTTGACGGCGGCGATGGACAGCCGCCCCTGCCAGGGGGCGAGCCGGGGCTCGATCTCCTCGGGGGGCAGCAGGACCGAGCCCATGGCGCCGGTGCCCGCGAGCCGCTGGTACGCCTGGCTGCGCAGGGCGGCCATGCGGGCGGCCTCGTCGAGGGTGAGGGCGCCCGCGACGTGGGCGGCGGCGATCTCGCCCTGGCTGTGGCCGAGCACGGCGGCCGGGCGCACGCCGTGGGCGCGCCACAGCGCGTCGACGCAGACCATGACGGTGAACAGGGCGGGCTGGACGACGTCGAGCCGTTCCAGGGACGGCGCGTCGGGCCCGCCGCGGAGGGCGGCCTCGAGGGACCAGTCGAGATAGGGCTCGAACGCCTTGCGGCACTCGGCGAAGCGTTCGGCGAACGCGGGTGCGGTGTCGAGGAGTTCGGCGGCCATGCCGGGCCATTGGGAGCCCTGGCCCGGGAAGACGAACACGGGTTTGACCGGCTCGTCGGGCGCGGTGCCGAGGGCGGCCGCCGGGTGGGCGCGGCCCTCGGCGACGGCGGTGAGCGCCTCGGCGAGCGCCTCGGGGTGGCGGCCTGTGACGGCGGCGCGCCGGGCGAACGTGGCGCGGCCCGCGGCGAGCGAGTGGGCGATGTCGAGGGGGCGCGTTCCGCCGTTCCGCAGGTGGGCGGCGAGGGTGGCGGCCTGGGCGCGCAGGGCGGGCTCGGTCCGCGCGGAGACGGGCAGCACGACGACGGGCGCCTCGCCTTCGGGCGCCCCGCCTTCGAGCTCGCGTCCTTCGGGCTCGGGCGCTTCCGGCTCGGGGGCGCGGTCCCGCGGGTCCGGCTCCTCGAGCAGGACATGCGCGTTGGTGCCGCTGACGCCGAACGACGAGACGCCCGCGCGCCGGGCCCTTCCCGTCTCGGGCCAGGGCGTCGCGGTGGCGAGGAGGGAGACGGCGCCGCGTGACCAGTCGACGTGCGGCGTGGGCTCCTTGAGGTGCAGGGTGGCCGGGAGGGTGCCATGGCGCAGGGCGAGCACCATCTTGATGACGCCCGCGACCCCGGCGGCGGCCTGGCTGTGGCCGAGGTTGGACTTCGACGAGCCGAGCCACAGCGGGCGTTCGGGCGCGCGGTCCCGGCCGTAGACGGAGATGACGGCCTGGGCCTCGATGGGGTCACCGAGCGTGGTGCCCGTGCCATGGGCCTCGACGGCGTCGATGTCCCCGGGGCGCAGCCCGGCGTCGGTCAACGCGGCCCGGATGACGCGCTGTTGGGAGGGCCCGTTGGGCGCGGTGAGGCCGTTGGACGCCCCGTCCTGGTTGACGGCGGAGCCACGGACGACGGCGAGCACGGGGTGCCCGTTGCGGCGGGCGTCGGAGAGGCGTTCCACGACGAGGACGCCGACGCCCTCGGAGAAGCCGGTGCCGTCGGCGGACGCGTCGAACGGCTTGCAGCGGCCGTCCTCGGCGAGCCCGCGCTGCTTGGACATGGCGACGAACGGCGTGGGCGAGGGCATGACCATGACGCCACCGGCGAGGGCGAGGGAGCACTCGTCGGCACGCAGGGCGCGGCAGGCGAGGTGGAGCGCGGTGAGGGAGGCGGAGCAGGCGGTGTCGACGGTGAGGGAGGGGCCTTCGAGGCCGAGGACGTAGGACAGGCGGCCCGAGATGACGCTGCCGGTGTTGCCGGTCATGAGGTAGCCCTCGACGCCGTCGGGCAGCTCGGCGGTGTCGGCGCCGTAGTCCTGGGTCGCGGCGCCGACGAAGACGCCGGAGTCGCTGCCGCGCAGCGAGGTGGGGGCGATGCCCGCGCGCTCGACGGCCTCCCAGGCGACCTCGAGGAGCTGCCGCTGCTGGGGGTCCATGGCCAGGGCCTCGCGGGGGTTGATCCCGAAGAACGCGGCGTCGAACAGGTCGGCGCCGGTGAGGAAGCCGCCCTCCCTGGTGTAGGCGGTGCCGGGGTGTTCGGGGTCGGGGTGGTAGAGGGCGTCGAGGTCCCAGCCGCGGTCCTCGGGGAACGGGCCGATGCCGTCGCCCTCGTCGGCGAGCAGCCGCCACAGGTCCTCGGGGGAACGGACGCCGCCGGGGTAGCGGCAGGCCATGCCGACGATGGCGATGGGCTCGTCGGTGGCGCGGCGGGGCGCGGCGGCGCGGGGGAGGTGTGGGCCGGGGGCGGCGGTGAACGCGGCGGCTTCGGTGGCCTCGGCTGCCTCGGCTGCGAGGTGCGCGGCGGCGGCGCGCGCGGTGGGGTGGTCGAACACGAGGCTGGCGGGCAGGTCGACGCCGGTGGCGGCGACGAGGCTGTTGCGCAGCTCGACGGCGGTGAGGGAGGTGAAGCCCAGGTCGCTGAACGCCGCGTCGGCCTCGACGGTGTCCGGGTCGGCGTGGCCGAGGACGGCGGCGATGTGGCGGCGCAGCAGGTCGAGGGCGGCGGCCTGCCGCGCGTCGGGGTCGAGACCGGCGAAGGGGTCGGCGGGCTGGTCGTGTGGGGCGTTGCCCTGTGTGGCGTTGTCCCGCGCGGCCGCGGGGGCGGCGCCGGTGGTGGTGAGCCCGGCGTCGAGCCAGTAGCGGTCGTGCGTGAACGCGTAGGTGGGCAGCGGCACGCGGCGCGGCGCGAGCCCCGCGTGGAACGCCGCCAGGTCCGGCGTCCGGCCCGCGGTGTGCAGCCGGGCGAGTGCGGTGGTGACGTCGGTGACCGGGTCGCCGTCGGCCAGGACGGTCGGCACGAACGTCGGCGCGAGCCCGCCCTCGGCGTCCGGCGGGAGGCAGGCCTGACCCATGCCGGAGAGCACGCCGTCGGGGCCGACCTCCAGGTGGGTGGTGACGCCGTGGGCGTGCAAGGCGGCGATGGCGTCGGCGAAGCGCACGGTGCCGCGCATGTGCCGCACCCAGTGGTCGGGGTCGGCCAGGAGCGCGGGGTCGGCGAGGGCGCCGGTGGCGTCGGAGACGAGGGGGATCGTGGGCGCGTGGTGGGTGACGCCGCGCGCGACGGCCGCGAACTCCTCGAGCACGCCCGCCAGATGGGGCGAGTGGAAGGCGTGGCTGACCTTGAGCGCGGTGGTCTTGCGGCCCCGTTCGCGCCAGGCGTCCGCGATGCGACCGACCTCCTCGGCGTCGCCCGAGACCACGACGGAGGTGGGGCCGTTGACGGCGGCGAGGGAGACGCGTTCCTCGTTGCCGGTGAGGAAGGGCGCGATCTCCGGCTCGCTCGCCTCGATCGCGGCCATCGCGCCGCCGCCCGGCGCGCTGGCCATGAGCCTGCCACGGGCGACGACGAGGGCGCACGCGTCGGGGAGCGTGAGCACCCCGGCGACATGGGCGGCGGTCAGGCCGCCGAGCGAGTGGCCGAGAACGGCGTCGGGGCGGACGCCCCACGAGGCGAGGAGGCGGGTCAGGGCGACCTCGAACGCGAACAGCGTGGGCTGCGCCAGGTCGGTCCCGTCGAGCGCGTCGGCGGGGTGGGTGCCGGGCGCGGCGGTGAGCGGGTCACGCAGCGGGCGGCCGAGCCGCGGCTCGATGTGGGCGGTGACCTCGTCGAGGGCGTCGGCGAAGGCGGGGAACGCCGCGGCGAGGGCGGCGCCCATGCCGGGCCACTGGCTGCCCTGCCCGGTGTAGAGGAACGCGAGCCTGCCGCGCCGCGCCCGCCCTGTCCACAGCCGAGGTGCGGGGTTTCCGGCGGCCAACGCCTCGCAGACGGCGAGGAGTTGGCCCCGGTCGCGGGCGACGAGCGCGGCGCGGTGCTCCATCGGGGAGCGGGTGGAGGCGAGCGAGTGGGCGATGTCGGCGAGGCGCTCGCCGGGCCTTGCGGCGAGGTGGTCGCGCAGCCGCCCCGCCTGGCCGCGCAGCGAGGCGGCGGAGCGGGCGGAGAGGAGGAACGCGAGGGGGCGGGGCGCCGCGTCGCCACCGTCCTGGTCGGTCTCGGGGGGCGTCGTCTCTGCGGGCGTCGTCTCGGCGGGCGCGGTCTCGGGGGCCTGTTCGAGGATGACATGGGCGTTGGTGCCGCTCACGCCGAACGACGAGACGCCCGCCCGGCGCGGCCCGGCGCCGCCGTCCCAGGGCGCGGGCTCGGTGAGGATCCGCAGGGCGCCGGAGTCCCAGTCGACGGCCGGGGTGGGCTCGTCGACGTGCAGGGTGGCGGGGAGGGTGCCATGGCGCAGGGCGAGCACCATCTTGATGACGCCCGCGACCCCGGCGGCGGCCTGGGTGTGGCCGAGGTTGGACTTCACCGAGCCGAGCCACAGCGGGCGTTGGGGCGCGCGGCCCTGTCCGTAGACGGCCTGGAGGGCCTGGGCCTCGATGGGGTCGCCGAGGGTGGTGCCCGTGCCATGGGCCTCGACGGCGTCGATGTCGGCGGCGGTCAGCCCCGCGTCGGCCAACGCGGCCCTGATGACCCGCTGTTGGGCGGGGCCGCTGGGCGCGGTGAGGCCGTTGGACGCCCCGTCCTGGTTGACGGCGGACCCGCGGACGACGGCGAGCACGGGGTGCCCGTTGCGGCGCGCGTCGGAGAGGCGTTCGACCAGGAGCACGCCGACGCCCTCGCCCCAGCCCGTGCCGTCGGCCGCGGCGGCGAACGCCTTGCAACGCCCGTCGGGCGCCAGGCCGCCCTGCTTGCCGAACTCGACGAACGCGGTCGGCGTGGCCATCACGGTCGCGCCGCCCGCGAGCGCGAGGTCGCACTCGCCGCGGCGCAGGGCCTGGGCGGCCAGGTGCAGCGTCACGAGGGACGCGGAGCACGCGGTGTCGACGGTCACGGCAGGGCCCTGGAGCCCGAAGGTGTAGGCGAGCCGCCCGGAGACGACGCTGGCGGCCGTTCCTGTGATGAGGAAGCCCTCGACGCCGTCGAGCGCGCCGGAGTAAAGCGCCGCGTAGTCCTGGCCGTTGGTGCCCATGAAGACACCGGTGGCGCTGCCGCGCAGCGTGGCCGGGTCGATGCCCGCGCGCTCGAACGCCTCCCACGAGGTCTCCAGCAGCAGCCGCTGCTGCGGGTCCATGGCCAGGGCCTCGCGCGGGCTGATGCCGAAGAACGCCGGGTCGAACGCGCCCGGTTCGCTCAGGAATCCGCCGCGCGCGGCGGCGCTGCCTCCCGTGTCGGGTCCCGTGAGCGCGTCGAGGTCCCAGCCGCGGTCGTCGGGGAACGGCACGAGGGCGTCCTCGCCCGCGGCCAGCAGCCGCCACAGCTCGTCGGGCGAGGCGACGCCGCCGGGAAAGCGGCAGCCCATGGCGACGATGGCGATGGGCTCATGGGCGGCGTCGGTCAACTCCCGGTTGAGCCGCCGGAGTTTCTTGTTCTCCTTGACGGAGGCGCGCAGTGCGGCGACGACGGTCGCCTCGGTGCCGGTCATGCTCGTTCCCCCGGGTTCCCTGTGTGGTGGGCCGTGTCGGTGTCGTGGCGGGTGGCGCCGTCGGTCTCGTCCTTGTCGCCGCCGTCGCCCGCCTCGGAGAGGACCAGGTGCACGAGGTCGTCCACGCTCATCGCGTCGACCTCGGCCAACTCGTCGGCCTCGTCGGTCTCTTCGGGCGCGTCGGTCTCGCTGGCCCGGGCGGCCGGGGCGGAGGACGCGCCGTGTTCGGCGGCGAGGCCGAGCAGCGCGTCGTAGAGTCCTGACTCCTTGAGCCTGAGCAGCGGGATGCGGCTGATGAGCGCGACGACATCGTCCGCGCCGCCGCCCGTGAACGCCCCGTCGGCGGCGCCCAGTTCGGCGAGCAGATGGGTGGTGAGGTCCGCGATGGTGGGGTGGTCGAAGGCGAGCGTGGTGGGGAGCGGCAGCCCGGTGGCCACGCCGAGCCGGTTGCGCAGGTCGACGGCGGTGAGCGAGTCGAACCCCAGGTCGCGGAAGGCCCGCGTCTCGTCCACGGTGTCGGGCGAGGCGTGCCGAAGGACGGCGGCCACCTGTTCGCGCACCAACTCCCCGACGATCTCGCGCCGTTCGTCCCCGCCGCGCCCGGCGAGCCGGGTGGCGAGCGCGGGCCCCCGCGGGGTGTCGGCCGCGGGGGCGGGGCGCGCCTCGGGCAGGTCGTCGAACAGGGTGGTGGGCCGGACGGCGCGCAGCGCGGGCGCGAAGGTCTCCCATGCGATGGCGGCGACGCCGACGGCGGCTGGCCCCGATGCGCTGCTGGACTCCAGGGCGGTGGCCAGCGCGGCCACGGCCCGCCCCGGGTCCATGGGTTCGACGCCGCGCTGCCTGAGCCGTTCGCCGACGTCCCCGGTGGCGAGTCCGGCGTCGGCCCAGGCGCCCCAGGCGAGCGACGTGGCGGGCAGGCCATCGGCGCGGCGGCGCTCGGCGAGGGCGTCGAGGAACGCGTTGGCGGCGGCGTAGTTGCCCTGGCCGACGTTGCCGACGACCCCGGCGAACGAGGAGAACAGCACGAACGCCGACAGGTCGAGGCCCGCGGTGAGTTCGTGGAGATGGCTGGCGGCGTCGACCTTGGGCCGTGCCACGGCGGCGAACCGCTCGGGGGTGAGGTCACCGAGCGCCCCGTCGTCGAGCACGCCCGCGGTGTGGAAGACGGCGGTGATGCCGGGGTGGGCGGCGAGGACGGCGGCGAGCGCGTCGCGGTCGGCGGCGTCGCAAGCGGCGATGGTCACCTCGGCGCCCGACGCCCGTAGCTCATCGGCCAGTTCGGCGGCCCCCTGCGCGCGTTCGCCGCTGCGGCTGAGCAGCAGCAGGTGTGCGGCGCCCTCGCGGGCCAGCCAGCGGGCCACATGTGCGCCGAGCGCGCCTGTGCCGCCGGTGATGAGGGCCGTGCCCTCGGGACGCCAGGGGCGGCGCCCGGTGGCCTGATGCGCGCGGTGCAGGCGGCGGGTGTGCAACGCCGGGCCGCGCAGGGCCAGTTGATCCTCGCCCTGCCCCGCGGCGCCGCCCAGGACGGCGCACAGCCGTTCCAGTGTGGGTGGTTCGGGCGGACCGGCGGGGAGGTCGATCAACCCGCGCCAGCGCTCGGGGTGTTCGAGGGCGGCGACCCGGCCGAGGCCCCACAGCCTGGCCTGCCACGGGTCGGGCGCGGCGTCCGTGGCGCCCGTGGTGACGGCGGCGCGGGTGAGGACCCACAGCGGGGCGTGCACGCCGACGTTCGCGAGGGCGCGGGGCAGGCCCGCGCTGGCCGGGAGGGGATCGCCGTCGGTGGCCAGGGCCAGCAGGGAGAGCACGCCCGCGATCTCCCGCGCCGGGGGAACGGCCTCGCCGGGGGCGGCGAGGGCGACATCGGCGCCCGCGCCCTTCAGCGCGTCGGCGACGGCGGCCATCGCGTCGTTCTCGATGACGCCCGAGGGGGTGAGGAGCAGCCAGGTGCCGTTGAGCCCGGGGGCGTGGCCCGCTGCGGGGTCGGGCAGGCGCTTCCACGCGACCCGGTACAGCCAGCCGTCGGCGTCGGGCGTGCCACGCCTTGGCGGGGCGGCGTCGAGCCAGTAGCGCTGGCGTTGGAAGGGGTAGGTGGGGACGTCGACGCGGCGGGCGCCGGTGAAGACCGTGTCCCAGTCGAGGGGGACGCCATGCGTCCAGGCTTCGGAGAGGGAGGCGAGGAAGCGGGCTCGGCCGCCCTCGTTCCGCCGCAACGAGCCGATGGCGACGGCGTCTTCGAGCCCCGGCACCAGAACGGGGTGCGCGCTGCACTCGATGAACACCCCGTGGCCCTGGGAGCGCGCGGCCTCGACGGCCTCGTCGAAACGGACGCGGCTGCGCAGGCTGTCGAACCAGTAGGCGGCGTCCAGCGTGGCCGTGTCCGCCCTGGTGCCGGTGACGGTGGAGTAGAGCGGCACGGTCGCGGTGCGGGGTGCCAGCTCGGCGAGGTCGGTCAGGATCCGCTCGCGGAGGCCATCGACCTGGGCTGAGTGGGAGGCGTAGTCCACGGGGATCCGCCGCGCCCTGATCCCCTCGGCCTCGCAGGCGGCCAGCAGTTCGTCCAACGCGCCCGGCTCACCCGAAACGACCGTGGCGCGGAGGCCGTTGACCGCCGCGACGGAGAGCCGCTCACCCCACGCGGCGATCCGGGACTCCACCTCGGCCACCGGCTCGGCCAGCGACACCATCCCGCCAAGCCCGGAGAGCGCCAGCAACGCCCTGCTCCGCAGAGCGACCACGCGCGCGCCATCCTCAAGAGACAGCGCCCCGGCCACACACGCGGCGGCGATCTCCCCCTGGGAATGCCCGATCACCGCAGCGGGCTCCACACCATGAGACCGCCACAACCCGGCCAACGACACCATCACCGCCCACAACACCGGCTGCACCACATCGACCCGCTCGAACCACCCGGCATCGCCCGACCGCAGCACCTCTTCGAGCGACCAGTCCACAAAGCCACCCAGCGCCGCCTCGCACTCCCCGATCAGCCCCGCGAACACCGGGGACTCGTCGAGGAGTTCGACCGCCATCCCCACCCACTGCGACCCCTGACCGGGGAAGAGGAACACCGGGCGATCCGCGCCCGGTGCGACGCGGCCCCTGATCTCGTCGGCCCCGAGGACCACCGCGCGGGATGCCAGCGCCGCGCGGCCCGACGCGAGCGACCAGCCCACGTCGTTGGATGCCACTCCCCCGCGCACGCGCCGCACCCAGGCGTCCACGGCGCCGTCGTCCGCGCCGGACACCGCCAACGGGACGGTGGAGGAGGGGACTTCGGGGCCCGATCCGGCGTTCTCCCGGGTGGGCGGGCCCTGTTCGATGACGACATGGGCGTTGGTGCCGCTCATGCCGAAGGAGGAGATGCCCGCACGACGGGGGCGCCCGGTGTCGGGCCACTCCCTTGCCTCGGTGAGCAGCCGGACCTGGCCCTGGTCCCAGTCGATGTGCGGCGATGGCTCGTCCACGTGCAGCGTGCGCGGCAGCACCCCGTGCCGCATCGCCTGCACCATCTTGATCACACCACCCACACCGGCCGCCGCCTGGGCATGCCCGATGTTCGACTTCAACGACCCCAACCACACAGGCCGTTCCGCGTCCCGACCCTGGCCATAGGTCGCCAGCAGCGCACCCGCCTCGATCGGATCACCCAGCGTCGTCCCCGTCCCATGCCCCTCCACCGCGTCCACATCGCCCACCGAAAGACCCGCGTGGGCCAACGCCGCCCGGATCACCCGTTCCTGCGAGGGTCCGTTCGGCGCGGTCAGACCGTTCGACGCGCCGTCCTGGTTCACGGCGCTGCCCCGCACCACCGCCAGCACCCGGTGCCCGTTGCGACGCGCGTCGGAGAGGCGTTCGAGCAGCAACACACCGACGCCCTCCGCCCATGCCGTTCCGTCGGCTGCGGCGGCGAAGGGCTTGCAGCGGCCGTCGGGGGCCAGGCCGCGCTGGCGGCTGAACTCCACGAAGAGACCCGGCGTGGCCATCACGGTGACGCCCCCGGCCAGGGCGAGCGAGCACTCGCCGTTCCGCAGCGACTGGGCCGCGAGGTGCAGGGCCACGAGCGACGACGAGCACGCCGTGTCCACCGTGACGGCGGGGCCTTCGAGGCCGAACGTGTAGGCGACCCGGCCCGTTGCCACGCTGCCCGCGCTGCCGCTGCCCAGGTAGCCCTCCAACCCCTGGGCCTCGTCCGGCAGTTCATGCAGGCGGGAGGCATAGTCGTGGTACATCACACCGGCGAAGACGCCGACGTCCTTGCCGCGCAGGGACATCGGGTCGAGGCCCGCCCGCTCGAACACCTCCCATGAGGTCTCGAGCAGCAGCCGCTGCTGCGGGTCCATCGCCAGGGCCTCGCGCGGCGAGATACCGAAGAGGCCGGGGTCGAACTCGGCGGCGTCGTACAGGAAGCCACCCTCGCGCACATAGGACGTGCCCGAGCGCTCGGGGTCGGGGTGGAAGAGCGCGTCCACGTCCCAGCCCCGGTCGGCCGGGAATCCGGACACGCCGTCCCCGCCATCGGCGACAAGGCTCCACAGGTCCTCGGGCGACGCGACGCCACCCGGGTAGCGGCAGCCCATGGCCACGATGGCGATCGGCTCGTCAACGGCGGTGGCCCGGCGGCGCGTTGAGGAGGCGGCGCGGGTGCCATGTGCCGGTCCCGCGTCGGTGAGGCGCCCGGCGACGAACGCGGCCAGGGCCTCGGGGGTGGGGTGGTCGAACACCAGGGTCGTGGGAAGGCGCAGGCCGGTGGCCGCGCCGAGGCGGTTGCGCAGATCGACGGCGGTCAGGGAGTCGAATCCGAGGTCCTTGAACGCCCGGTCTCCGGCGATCGATTGGGGCGCGGGGTGCTTGATGACCTGGCCGACCTGTGACCGGACGAGGTCGAGCACGGCACGGGCGCGTTCGGGCTCCGAGAGGTCGGCGAGCCGCTGCGCGAGCTCGCCGTCCGGGCGGGCGGCGGCGCCGCGCGGGATGGCGACGGGCGCCAAGCCCCTGAGCAGCGGAGGGAGTTCACCGGTCGCGGCAAGCTCCTGGAGGCCGGTACGGGAGAGCGCGACGGGGACGAG
The DNA here is from genome assembly GCF_003626575.1 of Streptomyces radicis. Lineage (GTDB taxonomy): Bacteria > Actinomycetota > Actinomycetes > Streptomycetales > Streptomycetaceae > Streptomyces > Streptomyces radicis. Next base: position 34,567 of record NZ_RBDY01000045.1, read on the forward strand.
GCAGGCGCGGTCGCCGCCGAGCGCGGCGCTCAGCAGGGCGAGGCCCTGGGTGGTGGTGAGGGGCTTGAGACCGCCGCGCTCCATCCGCGCCAGATCCGCCTCGCCCAGGCCACCGGTCATCCCACTGCGCCGCTCCCACAGCCCCCACGCCAACGACACCCCCGGCAGACCCTCCACACGCCGAAGCCCCGCAAGCCCGTCCAACGCCGCGTTCGCCGCCGCATACGCCGACTGCCCCGCAGACCCCAGCACCCCGGCGGCCGACGAATACAACACAAAGGCAGCCAACGGCTGTTCACGCGTCAGCTCATGCAGATACCACGCACCATCCACCTTGGCCCGCAACACAGCGGCGAGCCGTTCGGGAGTCAGCGACTCCACCAGGCCGTCGTCGAGCACACCGGCCAGGTGAACGACGGCCGTGAGGGGGCGTTCCACCTCGGCCAACAGCCCGGCGAGCGCCGCACGATCCCCCACATCACACGCCACCACCCGCACCGAGGCACCCAACGCCCCCAGCCCCGCCACCAACTCCCCCACACCCTCGGCCTCCTGGCCACGCCGCGACACCAACAACAGATGACGCACACCATGCCCGACCACCAGATGCCGCGCCGCCTCCCCACCCAACGCCCCCGTACCACCCGTGATCAACACCAGACCCTCGGGATCCAGGGCCACATCGGCGGCCGGGAGATCACGCACCCGTTCGAGGCACGGCACATACAACCGCCCCTCCCGCCAGGCCAGTTGAGGCTCACCCGACGCCAACACCTTCCCCAACACCTCACCGGACGGCACCCCCTCACCCGACGCCAGCAACACCAGACGCCCCGGATGCTCCAACTGCGCCGACCGCACCAACCCCCACACAGCCCCAGCCACCGGATCACCGGACACCTCACCCGTGACCACCACCAAACGACCCCCACCCGCAAGCGCCTCACGCACCACCCCCAGCGCACGCACCACCACCTCATGCACCGCGCCCACGGGATCGCCGTCGTCGGCGGGACGCAGCTCGACGATCGTCGCGTCCGCGTCGCCCTGGCTCTCGGAGTCCGCCGGGTCGAGGGGGCGCCAGACGATCTCGTGGAGTGCCTGGTGGCGGTGGCGGGACGCGGCGCGCAGGCTCTCGGCGTTGATCGGGCGGGTGAGCAGGGCGTCAACGGTGATGACCGGCGTGCCGGTGGCGTCGGCGACGGCCAGCGCGACGGAGTCGCCCGCGTGGTAGGTGATGCGGACGCGCAGGCTGGAGGGCCCGGCCGCGTGAAGGGTGACGCCCTGCCAGGAGAACGGCAGGCGCGCCTGGTCGGGGTGCTCGACGGGGCCGAGGCCGACGGCGTGGAGGGCGGCGTCAAGCAACGCCGGGTGCACGCCGTAGGCGTCGGCCTCGCCGCGCAGCTCCTCGGCCAACTCGACCTCGGCGAACAGCTCGTCGCCGCGCCGCCAGGCCCGCCGCACGCCACGGAACAGCGGCCCGTAGTGCAGACCGAGCGCGGCCGCCCGCTCGTACAGGCCCTCAAGTGCGAGGGGATCGGCGCCGGTTGGGGGCCAGTGCGCGAGGTCGTCGACGCCCTGGGGCTCGTTGCGCGCGGGGCCGACGAGGCCGGTGGCGTGGCGGGTCCAGCCGTCGGGCCCGTTCTCCTCGGGCAGGCGCGAGTGGAGGGTGAGGTCGCGGCGGCCCTGGGCGTCGGGGGCGCCGAGCTCGACCTGAAGGCGCAGATCGCCGCGTTCGGGCAGGACGAGCGGGGCTTCGAGGGTCAGCTCGTCGACGGTCTCGCAACCGGCCTCGTGGGCGGCCCGCAGGGCCAGTTCGAGGAGGCCGGTGCCGGGCAGCAGGACGACGTCGTTGACCGCGTGGTCGGCGAGCCAGGGCTGGGCGCCGCGCGAGAGGCGCCCGGTGAAGAGGAAGCCGTCGGACTGGGCGAGGCCGGTCCAGGCGCCGAGCAGCGGGTGACCGGTGCCGTCGAGGCCACCCCCGACGGGCGCGGATCCCTCGGCGCTGAGCCAGTAGCGCTGGCGCTGGAACGGGTAGGTCGGCACATCGACCGGGCGGCCACCGGCGAACACCGTGTCCCAGGCGACGGGCACGCCCCTGACCCAGCCCTCGGCGAGGGAGGTGAGAAGGCGCTGGAGGCCGCCCTCGTTCCGCCGCAACGAGCCGATGGCGACGGCGTCTTCGAGCCCCGGCACCAGAACGGGGTGCGCGCTGCACTCGACGAACACACCATGACCCGCCGAACGAGCCGCCTCCACCGCCTCGTCGAACCGCACCCGACCACGCAGACTCTCGAACCAATACCCCGCGTCCAGACCCGACGTGTCCAACTCCCCACCCGACACCGTCGAATAGAACGGCACCCCGCCGGGACGCGGCTCAACACCCGCAAGATCCACCAGAATCCGCTCACGCAAGCCATCCACCTGCGCGGAGTGCGACGCGTAGTCAACGGGAATGCGGCGGGCCCGCACCCCCTCCGCCTCGCACGCCGCCAGCAGCTCGTCCAACGCCCCCGGCTCACCCGACACCACCGTGGCGCGCGGGCCGTTGACCGCCGCCACGGACAAACGCTCACCCCACGCGGCGATCCGGGGCTCCACCCCCGCCACCGGCTCGGCCAGCGACACCATCCCCCCAAGCCCGGAGAGCGCCAGCAACGCCCTGCTCCGCAACGCCACCACCCGCGCGCCATCCTCAAGAGACAACGCCCCCGCCACACACGCCGCGGCGATCTCCCCCTGGGAATGCCCGATCACCGCAGCGGGCTCCACACCGTGCGACCGCCACAACCCGGCCAACGACACCATCACCGCCCACAACACCGGCTGCACCACATCCACCCGCCCCAACCACGTGGCGTCGCCCGACCGCAGCACCTCTTCGAGCGACCAGTCCACAAACCCACCCAGCGCCGCCTCACACTCCCCGATCAGCCCCGCGAACACCGGTGACTCGTCGAGGAGTTCGACCGCCATCCCCACCCACTGCGACCCCTGCCCGGGGAACACGAACACCGGACGCCCCGCCCCCGGTACCACCGAGCCGACCACCGAATCCGAGCCGAGCAGCACGGCGCGTTGGCCGAACGGGGAGCGCCCGGCGGCCAGGGTGAACGCCGCGTCGCCGAGGGGGAGTTCGGGGTGGGCGGCGAGATGGGCGCGGAGGCGTTCGGTCTGGGCGCGCAGGGCGGGCGCGCTCTTCGCGGACAGGATCAGGGGCACGACGGGCAGTTGTGCCGCCTCGCCGGGCCCGTCGTCCGGCGCGGCCTGTTCGAGCACGATGTGCGCGTTGGTGCCGCTGACGCCGAAGGACGAGACGGCGGCCCTGCGGGGGCGATCGTCGGCGGTGGGCCATTCCCTGGCCTCGCTGAGTAGCCGGACCGCGCCCGTGGCCCAGTCGACGTGGGTGGTGGGGGTGTCGGCGTGCAGGGTCCTCGGGAGCGTGCCGTTCCGCATGGCCTGGATCGTCTTGATGACGCCCGCGACGCCGGACGCGGCCTGGGTGTGGCCGATGTTGGACTTCAACGACCCCAGCCACAGCGGCCGTTCGGCGTCCCGGTCGCGTCCGTAGGTGGCGAGGAGCGCGCGGGCCTCGATGGGGTCGCCGAGGGTCGTTCCGGTGCCGTGTGCCTCGACCGCGTCCACGTCGGCGGGGGTCAGGCCCGCGGCGTCGAGGGCGGCGTCGATGACGCGCTGCTGGGCGGGGCCCCTGGGCACGGTGAGGCCGCTGCTCGCGCCGTCCTGGTTCACGGCTGAGCCGCGCACCACCGCCAGCACGCGGTGCCCGTTGCGGCGGGCCTCGGAGAGGCGTTCGAGCAGCAGCACGCCGACACCCTCGCCCCAGCCCGTGCCGTCGGCGTCCGCGCCGAAGGCCTTGCACCGCCCGTCGGGCGCGAGGCCGCGCTGCTTGCTGAACTCCACGAACATGCCGGGCGTCGACATCACGGTCACGCCGCCCGCGAGCGCCATCGTGCACTCGCGCTTGCGGAGGGCCTGGCAGGCCAGGTGGATGGCGACCAGGGAGGACGAGCACGCGGTGTCGACCGTGACGGCCGGGCCTTCGAAGCCGAACGTGTAGGCGACGCGGCCCGTTGCGACGCTGCCCGACCTGCCGTTGCCGAGGTAGCCCTCCAACTCGGGCGGTGTGGCGGGGAGATCGGTGGCGTAGTCGCTGTAGGCGACGCCCGCGAAGACGCCGACCGCCTCGCCGTGGAGGGAGTCGGGGCGGATCCCGGCGCGTTCGACGGCCTCCCACGAGGTCTCGAGGAGCAGCCGCTGCTGGGGGTCCATGGCCAGGGCCTCGCGCGCGGAGATCCCGAAGAACTCGGCGTCGAAGTCGCCGACGTCGGTGAGGAATCCGCCGGAGCGGGTGTAGGAGGTGCCGGGGGTGTCGGGGTCGGGGTCGTAGAGGCCGTCCACGTCCCAGCCCCGGTCGGCCGGGAACTCCCCTATGGCATCGATCTCTTGGGCGACAAGGCGCCACAACTCCTCGGGTGTGCGCACCCCGCCGGGGTAGCGGCAGGCCATGCCGACGACGGCGATGGGTTCCCGGTCCGCGGTCCGGACGTCGTGCAGCTTCTCGCGGGTGTGACGCAGGTCGGTGGTGACCAGCTTCAGATAGTCGCGGAGCTTCTGTTCGTTCGACATCTGTCCTCTTCGGGCGGGTGGGGCAGGTGCGGGGCGGCGGGGGTGGGGGTCAGGACAGGCCGAGGTCCTCGTTGATGAGGGTGAACAGCTCGTCGTCCGAGGCGTTGGCGATGTCCTCGTCGGTCGCGGTGCCCGTCGGGGTGGCGTCCTCGGCCGAGCGCAGGCGCGCGAGGAGGCGTTCGAGCCGGTCGGCGACGGCGTCCCGTTCGTCGGGGGCGATGCCGTCGACCGGGAGGGCGTCGAGGGCGTCGAGCACGTCGAGGCCCGTGGCGGGCGCGGTGCCGCTCGCGGGGCCGCTCGGGTGGTGGGTCAACGGGTCGGGGGCGGGGGCGAGTTGCTCGGCGAGGTGGCGCGCGAGGGCCAGCGGGGTCGGGTGGTCGAACAGGGCGGTGGAGGCGAGGCGCAGCCCTGTCACCTCGTTGAGCCGGTTGCGCAGCTCGACGGTGGCGAGGGAGTCGAAGCCCGCCTGGGTGAATCCGCGGGTGGGGTCGATGGCGTTGGGGCCGGTGTGGCCGAGGGCCAGGGCCGCCTTGCCGCGGATGAGGGCGAGCAGCGCCTCCTCGCGTTCCGCCGTGTCCCGCCCGGCCAGGCGGCGCCGCAGCGCGGCTGCCTCGGCGGCGGCTCCGCCCCCGGTTCCGGTGGTGTGGCGGGTGCGGGCGGGGGCCAGCTCGCGCAGCAGCGGCGGCACGGGGTCGGCCGTCCTGAGCGCGGCGGGGTCGAGGCGCAGCGGGACGAGGTGGGGCTCGGCGGTGCGGCTGGCGGCGTCGAACAGCGCCATGCCCTGGTCGGTCGTGAGCGGGATCGCGCCCGACCTGGTGAGCCGCTCGCGGTCGGCGGCGGCCAGCTCACCGGCCATGCCGACCTCCCACGCGCCCCAGGCGAGGGACTGCGCGGGCCGCCCGGTGGCGTGCCGTTGGTGGGCGAGGGCGTCGAGGAACGCGTTGGCGGCGGCGTAGTTGGCCTGGCCCGCGCCGCCGATGACCCCGGCGGCCGAGGAGAACAGGACGAACGCGGCCAGGTCGAGGTCGCGGGTCAGCTCGTGCAGGTGCCAGGCGGCGTCCACCTTGGGGCGCAGGACGGCGTCGAGCCGGTCGGGGGTGAGGGCCTCGACCACGCCGTCGTCGATGATCCCGGCGAGGTGGACGACGGCGGTCAGGCCGTGGCCATGCTCCGGGGTGCCAGCCTCGGTGACAAGGGCGGCGAGGCGTTCACGGTCGGTGACATCGCAGGCCCGCAGGTCGGCGGTGGCGCCCAACGCGGCGAGCTCGGCGGTCAGTTCGGCGGCGCCTTGGGCGTCGGGGCCCGAGCGGCCGATCAGCAGGAGGCGGCGGGCGCCGCGCCGGGCGAGGTGGCGGGCGAGCGCCCGGCCGATGGCGCCTGTGGCGCCGGTGATGAGGACGGTGCCCTCGGGGTTCCAGGGGCGCGGCTCCCGGCGTTCGCCTTCGGCTGCCGTGGCGCGGACGAGGCGGGGGGCGTGGAGCGTGCCAGCGCGGAGGGCGAGCCTTGGCTCGTCCGAGGCCAGCGCGGCGGCGAGCGGCCCCGGGGCGAGGGGCTGTCCCGGCTCGGCGTCGACAAGGAGGAGACGGCCAGGGTGCTCGGCCTGCACGGAGGCGAGCAGGCCCCAGACGGTGGCGGCCGCCGGGTCAGGCGGGGCGTCGGCGGCGTTCGTCGCGCCGCGCGTGACGACGACGAGGCGCGCGGGGGTGAACTCGCCCGCCAGCCACGCCTGTACGAGGTCGAGCGCCCGGCGCGCGGCGTGGTGGGCGGCGTCGGGGAGCGGGAGTGCCGCGTCGGGCGCGACGGTGACGAGGACGGCGTGGGGGACGGGCTCGCCTTCGGCGACGGCCTTCGCCAGGTGGCCGAGGTCGGGGTGGTGCGCGGCGCCGTCGAGCCGGGCCGCGTCCATGGTGACGGCGTCCGCTCCGATGGCGTCCGCTCCGATGGTGGCCCACCGGGCCCCTGGCGATGCGGGCGCGGTGGACAGCGGCCGCCATGTCACCCGGTGCAGGGCGTCCTGGCGCGGCGCGAGCTGCTCCGTGGAGACACGCCGGGTGACAAGCCTGCCGATGTGGGCGACGGGCAGCCCATCGGTGTCCATCAGGGTGACAGAGACGCCGTCGGCTCCGGTGGGGCGCAGCCGCACGCGGAGCGCGGCAGGCGCGGGCGCGTACCGGGTGACGTCGTGCCATGCGAACGGCAGGCGCCCGGTCGACTCGTCGAGGGAGTCGAGGCCACCCGCGTGGAGGGCGGCGTCGAGCAGTGCGGGGTGGATGCCGTAGCGGTCGGCCCCTGGGCGCTGGTCGTCGGGCAGGGCGACCTCGGCGAGCGTGTCGTCGCCGTGGCGCCAGGCGGCGCGCAGGCCGTGGAACGCGGGGCCGAGGCCGAAGCCGCGGGCGGCGAAGCGGTCGTAGAAGTCGGCGGTGTCGATCGCGGTGGCGCCGGGCGGGGGCCAGGCGCCCTCGGGGGCGGGGGCGTCGCCGGGTGCGGCGGGGGCGAGGACGCCCTCGGCGTGGCGCGTCCAGGGCGCCTCGGGCTCGGCCTCGGGGCGCGAGTGCAGGGTGAGCGTGCGCCGCCCCGCCTCGTCGGGCGGGCCTACCCGCACCTGGGCCAGCTGACGCCCGCCGTCGGTGGGCAGCAACAGGGGTGCGTGCAGGGTGAGTTCGTCGACGCGGTCGCAGCCGACGCGGGCTCCGGCGTGCCAGGCCATCTCGACGAGTGCGGTGCCGGGGACGAGCAGGGTGTCGAGGATGGTGTGGTCGCCGAGCCAGGGCTGGTCGGCGGTGGAGAGCCGCCCGGTGAGCAGCAGCCCGTCGCCGTCGGCGAGCGTCGTCGTGTCGGGGAGCAGCGGGTGGGCGTCGGTGGCGGCAGGGGCGGCGCCCGGGGCTCCGGCGGCGAGCCAGTAGTGCCGCCGCTGGAAGGCGTAGGTGGGCAGGGGAACGGTCCTGGCGCCGCCGCCCGCGAGGGGGGCGGCGCGGTCGGGGGCGTGGCCGCGCACATGGAGGCGCCCGAACGCCGCCGCGAGCGCGGTGGGTTCGTCGTGCCCGGAGCGCAGGGTGGGCACGAACGCGGTGTCGCGGGCGTCGGGCAGGCAGTCCTCGCCCATGGCGGTCAGGACGGCGTCGGGTCCGAGTTCGAGGAACGTCACCACGCCCCGCGCGTGGAGGTGGGCGATGCCATCGGCGAACCGGACGGGCAGGCGGGCATGGCGAACCCAGTAGTCGGGGCTGCCGAGTTCGTCGTCGTCGACGACCGTGCCGGTGACGTCGGAGACGACGGGGATGCGGGCGGGGTGGTAGGCGATGCCCTCGGCGACGGCGGCGAACGCGCCGAGCATGCCGTCCATGTGGGGCGAGTGGAACGCGTGCGACGTGCGCAGCCGCTTGGTCTTGCGGCCCTGCCCGGCCCAGTGGGCGGCGGCCTCGTCGACGGCGTCGGCGTCTCCGGCCAGCACGACGGATGAGGGGCCGTTGACGGCGGCGAGCGCGAGGCGTTCACCGTGTCCTTCGAGGAACGGGCCGATCTCGTCCGGGGTCGCCCGGACCGCGAGCATCGCCCCGTCGGCGCGCTGGGCCTGCATCAACGCCCCGCGCGCGGCGACGAGTCGGCAGGCGTCGGGCAGGGTGAGCAGGCCCGCGACATGCGCGGCGGCCAGCTCGCCGACCGAGTGGCCGAGGAGGATGTCGGGCCGCACGCCCCAGCTCTCCAGGAGGCGGAACAGCGCCACCTGGACGGCGAACAGGGCGGGTTGGGCGTACTGGGTGCGGTCGAGCAGGTCGGGCTCGCCGTCGATGACGTCGCGCAGCGGACGCCCCAGGTGCCGGTCGAGCTCCCCGCACACCGCGTCGAACGCCTCGGCGAACGCCGGGAACACGGCCGCGAGTTGGGCGCCCATCCCGGGCCGCTGACTGCCCTGCCCCGTGAACAGGAACGCGAGGGTGCCGTCGACCGGCGCCCCCTGGGCGGTGCGGGGCGAGGGGGTGCCCGAGGCCAGGGCGTCGAGGGCCGTGAGCAGCGCCGCGCGGTCGCCGCCGCCGGGGAGCGTGAGGGCGGCGCGGTGGCTGAGGGCGGCCCTGCCGAGGGCGATCGAGTGGGCGATGTCGAGCGGGCGCGGCGCGGGGTGGGCGGTGAGGTGGGCGTGGAGCCGGGCGGCCTGCGCGCTCAGGGCCTCGGGCGACTCGGCGGAGATCAGCAGGGGGACGGGGAGCGCGGGGCGGCCCGGCTCGTCGGGGTCGGGCGCCGGGTCGGCCAGCTCCGCGGCGTCGAGGGGAAGTTCGAGGATGGCGTGGGCGTTGGTGCCACTGACGCCGAACGACGAGACACCCGCGCGGCGGGGGCGGCCCGTCTCGGGCCACTCCACGGCCTCGGTGAGCAGCCGAACGTCCCCCGCCTCCCAGTCCACATGGGAGGAGGGCGCGTCGATGTGCAAGGTGCGGGGCAGGGTGCCCCGGTGCATGGCCTCCACCATCTTGATCACGCCCCCGACCCCGGCGGCGGCCTGGCTGTGGCCGATGTTGGACTTCAACGACCCGAGGTAGAGCGGCCGTTCGGGATCACGCCCCTGACCGTAGGTGGCAAGGACGGCCTGCGCCTCGATCGGGTCACCCAGCGTCGTCCCCGTGCCATGCGCCTCAACGGCGTCCACCTCGGCGGCACCCAGCCCCGCGCTGGCCAACGCCGCACGGATCACCCGCTGTTGAGCCGGACCGTTGGGGGCGGTGAGGCCGTTCGACGCCCCGTCCTGGTTGACGGCCGAGCCCCGCACGACGGCGAGCACCCGGTGGCCGTTGCGACGGGCGTCGGAGAGGCGTTCAAGGAGCAGCATCCCCACGCCCTCGGCCCACCCGGTCCCATCCGCCGCCTCGGCGAACGGCTTGCACCGCCCATCGGCCGCCAGCCCACGCTGCCTGCTGAACTCCACGAAGGCGCCTGGGGTTGCCATGACGGTGACGCCTCCGGCCAGGGCCATCGCGCACTCGCCGTTGCGCAGCGACTGCGCCGCCAGGTGCAGGGCGACCAGGGACGAGGAGCAGGCGGTGTCGACGGTGATGGCGGGCCCTTCGAGGCCGAGGGCGTAGGCGACCCGGCCCGAGGCGACGCTGCCCGCGCTGCCGTTGCCGAGATAGCCCTCCAGGTCGCGGGCGGCGGGCGAGCCGCCCCCGTAGCCGCCGTGGATCAGGCCCGCGAAGACGCCGGTGGCGCTGCCGCGCGCCGAGGAGGGGTCGATGCCCGCGCGCTCGAACGCCTCCCACGACGTTTCCAGCAGCAGCCGCTGCTGCGGATCCATCGCCAGGGCCTCACGCGGCGAGATCCCGAAGAAGTCCGCGTCGAACTCCCCGGCGTCCCGCAGGAATCCGCCCTCGCGGACATACGACGTGCCCACCCGCTCGGGATCCGCGTCGAACAACGACGCCACGTCCCAGCCCCGATCCCCCGGGAACCCCGAGACGGCGTCCACCCCCTCGGCCACCAGCCGCCACAACTCATCGGGCGACGTCACCCCACCCGGGTAACGGCACGCCATCCCGACGATCACCACCGGATCGTCACCGGGCGCGACCGGTGCCAACGCCGGTGGCTCGGCCGCCCGTTGGGGCTCGCCGGGGCCGAGCAGCGCCCGCAGCTCGGCCGCGAGGGCATGGGGCGTGGGGTGGTCGAACACGGCGGTCGAGGGCAGGCGGAGACCGGTGGCCGCGTTGAGCCGGTTCCGCAGCTCGACGGCGGTCAGTGAGTCGAACCCCAGCTCCTTGAAGGCCCGTTCGGCGCCCACCGCCTCGGTGGTGTCGTGCCCGAGCACGGCGGACGCCTGGGCGCGGACCAGCGCGAGCAGCTCATCGGCGGACGCGTGGGCGTAGCGCCCTGGGCCGCCGTCGCCCGTGGCGCGCGGCAGGCGGCGCCGGGTGGCCGAGCGCACCAGGCCGCGCAGCAGCAGCGGCGCCTCGTCGAGTGCGGCCCTGGCGCGGAGGGTCGCGGTGCGCAGACGGATGGGGGCGAGCAGCGTCTCCCCGGCGGCCAGCGCGGCGTCCAGGAGGGCAAGGCCCTCCTCGGTGGTCAGCTCCTCGATCCCGGCCTGGCGCATCCTGGCCACGTCCTCATGCCCCAACCCCCCGGTCATGCCGCTGCGTTCGGCCCACAGGCCCCACGCGAGCGAGACGGCGGGCAGGCCGAGGGAGCGCCGGTGGAGGGCGAGGGCGTCGAGAAACGCGTTGGCCGCCGCGTAGTTGCCCTGGCCCGGGCCGCCCAGGAGGCCCGCGGCCGAGGAGAACAGCACAAAGGCGGCCAGGTCACGCCCGCGCGTCAGCTCGTGGAGGTGCCAGGCCGCGTCCACCTTGGGGCGCATCACCCGTGCGAGCCGCTCGGGCGTCAACGAGCCCAGCACGCCGTCGTCGAGCACGCCCGCCGTGTGCACCACGGCGGTCAGGGGGCGTTGGGCCGGGATGCTGTCGAGGAGCGCGGCCAGCTGGTCGCGTTCGGCGGTGTCGCACGCCGCGACGGTGGCGCTGGCGCCCAACTCGGCCAGCTCGGCGACGAGTTCGTCCGCGCCCTCGGCGGCGGGGCCGCTCCGGCTCACCAGCAGCACATGGCGCGCGCCATGGGCCGCGACGACATGGCGGGCCACGGCGCGGCCCAGGGTGCCGGTGCCGCCGGTGATCAGCACGGTCCCGTCGGGCGACAGCGCGGTGAGCGGCGGCGGGGGCACGGTCAGGACGATCTTGCCGATGTGCCGGGCCTGTTGGAGGTACCGCAGCGCCTCGGGTGCCCGCCGCACATCCCATGTGGTGGTGGGCAGCGGGGTGAGCACACCGGCCTCGGCCAGGTCGAGCACCTCGTGCAGCAGCTCCCGCACCCGGTCGGGCCCGGCCTCTATGAGGTCGAACGCCCGGTAGGTGACGTCGTCCCTGGCGGCGCCCTCCCTGATGTCGGTCTTGCCCATCTCGACGAACCGGCCGCCGCCCGCCAGGAGTCGCTGCCCCGCGTCGACGAACTCGCCCGCCAGGGAGTTGAGTACGACGTCGACGCCCCGGCCGCCGGTGGCGGCGCGGAAGGCGTCCTCGAAGTCGAGGGTGCGCGAGGACGCGATGTGCTCGTCGGGCAGCCCGGCCGCGCGCAGGGCGTGCCACTTGGCGGGGCTCGCGGTGCCGAGGACGTGCGCGCCCCAGTGCCGGGCGAGTTGGACGGCGGCCATGCCGACGCCCCCGGCCGCCGCGTGCACCAGGACGGTCTCGCCCGCGCGGAGGCGGCCGAGGTCGCGCAGCCCGTAGGCGGCGGTGAGGAAGGCGATGGGCGCGGTCGCCGCCTGGACGAACGACCAGCCGCGCGGGATTCGCACGAGCATGCGGTGGTCGGCGACGGCGGTCGGCCCGAACGAGCCGGGCAGCAGTCCCATCACCCGGTCGCCAGCCTTGAGTTGCGTCACATCGTCGGCCACGTCGACGACCACGCCCGCGCCCTCGCCGCCGAGCTCGTCGCGGCCCTCGCCGCCGTCGCGGCCCGTGACCATGCCGAGGGCGAGGACGACATCGCGGAAGTTGACACCCGCGGCGCGCACGGACACCCGCACCTGGCCGGGGCCGAGCGGCTCGGTGACCTCGGGGCACGCGCCGAGCAGTACGTCGCGCACCGTGCCACCCGACGCCCCTGCGTCGCCGAGGCGCAGGCGCCAGGCGTCAGGGGACTCGCGCGGCGGGGCGAGCGGCGGCTCGGGCCTGTCGAGGCGGGGGGCGTGGGCCGTGCCGGAGCGCAGCGCGAGCTGGGGCTCGCCCCCGGCCACGGCGGCGGCCAGGGCCGCGCGGGACGCGGGGTCGTCGTCGGTGTCAACCAGCGTGAACCGGCCGGGGTGCTCGGCCTGCGCCGACCGCAGCAGGCCCCATGCGGCGGCGCCCGCCAGGTCGGCGACGGCCTCGCCCTGCTGAACGGCGACCGCGCCCCGGGTGAGCAGGACGAGCCTGGTGTCCCGGTGGGCGTCGTCGGCGAGCCATGCGCGGACCCGCTCGAGGGCGTCGACGACGGCCGCGTGGGCGGCGCCCGGCAGGTCGCCCTCCGCGCCGGTGCGCGGGGCCAGCTCGACGGTGACCGGCTCGGGGGCGTCGGGGTCACCCGGGAGGGGTGACAGCGGGGTCCAGCGCACCCGGAAGAGGAAGTCCCGTGCCGCGCGCGCCGTTTCGGTCGCGAACGCGTCGGTGGCCAGGGGGCGGGCGACCAGCGCGCCGACGGACAGGACGGGCAGGCCCCGCTCGTCGGCGACCTCGATGGCCACCTCGTCCTCGCCGCGCGCTGCGAGGCGCACACGCAGCACATCGGCGGGGCCGGTGGCGTGCGGTGAGACAGCGCGCCAGGCGAAGGGCAGGCGTCCCTCACCGGCCAGGACGCCCCCGACGCGCAGCGCCTGGAGCCCGGCGTCGAGCAGCGCGGGGTGCGGGGAGAAGTCGTCCGCGCCCCGCCCCTGGGCGGCCTCGGGCAGCGCCACCTCGGCATACAGCTCGCCGTCGCCGCGCCAGACGGCGCGTAGCCCCTGGAACGCCGGTCCGTAGGCGAACCCGGCCTCGGCGGCGGTCGCGTAGAAGTCGGTGAGGTCGGCGGGCACCGCGCCCTCCGGCGGCCAGGGAGCCAACTCCCCCGGCGCGTGGGGTGTTTGGGTGGACAGGGTGCCGGTGGCGTGCCGCGTCCACTCCTCCGCCCCCTGGCCCTTGGCGTGCAGCGTCAACGACCTGCGCCCCGCGTCATCGGGGGCGGAGACGCTGAGCTGCACCCGGGTGTCACCGGTCTCGGCGATCACCAGGGGCGCTTCGAGGGTGAGTTCGTCCAGGTGCCAGCAGCCGACCTGGTCACCGGCGTGCAGCGCCAGCTCGAGCATGGCCGTGCCGGGCAGCAGGATCGCGCCGTTGACCGCGTGGTCGGCGAGCCACGGGTGGGTGCGCGGGGAGAGGCTGCCGGTGAACAGGAACCCCTCGCTGTCCACCAGTTCGACGCCTGCGGCGAGCAGCGGATGCCGGGTCTCCCCCAGCCCCATGCGCGCGGTGTCCACGGCCCCGGCGCCCGCGTCGAGCCAGTAACGGCGGTGCTGGAAGGGGTAGGTGGGCACATCGACCCGACGGGCGCCGGGGAACACCGTGCCCCAGTCAACAGGAACGCCATGCGCCCAGGCTTCGGAGAGGGAGGCGAGGAAACGGGCCTGACCAC
>NZ_RBDY01000046.1 GCF_003626575.1 Streptomyces radicis
CCTGGCGGGAGGGCTCGCCCGGCTTGGCGCCGAGGCCGGTGAGGGTGTCCTTGAGCGGCTGGACGGGGCCGGTGAGCCGGTACTTCTGCTCGACCTCGGTGTACTCCACGGTGTGATCCTCAAGGGGCTCGATGGACTGCGGTGTCGTGTGCGTTCATCCTCTCGCGCGCGGGTGTCATGACCGCGCGCGCGAAGGCGATGTCGTCGTTGTCGAGGGGTTCGTCGACGCGGGCGAGGGTCGCGTTGAGCTGCGATGCGTCGCGGAACCCGACCAGCGCGGCGGCGTGGGGGTGATCGTGCAGCGCGTAGTGGACGGCGACGCGCGCGAGGTCGCCGCGCCGGTCGCCGAATCGGTGGGCGAGCCGGTGCAGGGCGGCCTCGACCGCGTTGAGCAGGTCCGGGTCGACGCTCTTGCGTGAGCGGTGGTCGGCGGGGCTGAAGCCCGCTGCCTGGCGGGCGCGCTGGGTGCCGAGCAGGAGCCCTTGGCCGAGCACCTGCTTCATCAGGACGCCGACGCCCTCGGCGCGGGCGAAGGCGAAGATGTCCGTCTCCCCGGCCGGGTGGAGCGGGGACAGCAGGTTGTACCGCACGGTGATCACGTCGGGCCGTATCGCCCGGAACAGCGTGAGGAAGCGGCGCGCTTGGCGGCCGAGCGGATGCGCGGGGTCGTTCGCCCACTCGGCGGCCAACCGGTGCGGCGCGCGCATGCCGATGGCGCGGACGATCCCCCGCGCGCGGAGGCCGTGCATCGTCGCGATCGCCGGGCCCAGATGGGTGTCCCGTGGTCCGAAGTCGTCGCTGTGCAGGTGGTACAGGTCGAGGTGGTCGGTGCCGAGGTTGTCGAGTGTGGTCGCGAGCTGGCTCTCCATTTGCTGCGGCAGATAGGGGTGTCGCGCGGTGCCGGAGAAGTGGCCGACCTTGCTGGAGATCACCAGCTCCTGGCGGTGTGTCTCGCGCAGCAGGCGGCCGAGGAGGCGTTCGGACCGGCCGAGCCCGTACACGTCGGCGGTGTCGTACAGGGTGACCCCCAACGCGTGGGCCCGGAGCAGCCCCTTGAACGCGGCCCGCTCGCACACGCCGCCCCAGCCGATGGGTCTGCCGTCGTTGATCGCGGGTCCCCCGATGGTCCAGCAGCCCGCGCCGACCGAGGAGACCTCGCGGCCGAGGCCGGGGATCGTGCGGTATTGCATGGCGGGGCTCCTAGGTTCCGCAGGGGTCGGAGGCGTTGATCAGCCGCCAGCCATCGGCGGACTCCCAGCGGCTGTGCTCGCGGCCGAGTGTCGTGGAGTGCGCCGGGTCGAGCTGGCGGGCCAGCGCGGTGACCGTGGTGGCCATGCGGTCGCGTAACCGGTGCACGCGGTGTTCGAGCATGTCGCCGATCCGGCCGGTCAGTTCGCGGTGGATGTCCTGGTCGGCGCCCTTCAGGGGATGGGCCTCGATGGCGCTGATCATGTCGCCGAGCACGTCGTACGCCGCGTCCTTGAGGACGACGCGGGCGTCGCGCACCGCGCCGCGTTGTTCGCCGTCGAGGACCTTCTCCAACGACTTCAACGTGTAGTCCAGGGCGAAGTGGCGGTCGACCCAGCGCTGTGCCCAGCCGCTCGCGACGCCGATGCGCCAGTCCACGAAGCGCGCGTCGACCCGGCCCATGGACGGCAGGGTCCGTCCGGCCAGCCCGGCCGCCTGCACCCTGCGGGTGTAGGCCGCGCCGATCAGGCACTCCATCGAGACGAGCATGTAGGAGATCGCGGTGTGCAGCGGGCGCCCTGTGGTCGTCGCGTCCACGAATGCCTTGTTGCGCACCCCGGCCACGATGTCGGCCGACCGAGCGCCGGGTTGGGGGTGAAGCAGGAGGTCGGTGCGGCCTTGGAAGGCGTGCGTGGCCTTGAGCTCGTCCAGGGTCATCAGGTGGTCGAAGGTGATGTAGGTGAACCGGGTCGGCACGCCGAGCGCGGACAACGTACGGATGGCCAGGGCGTTCTGCTCGCCCGTGGTCTCCTTGTTGAAGCGGGCGAGCACGGAGTCGACGCCGGATTCCACGCCGAACAGCATCCGGCGCAGGCCGTGCCGTTCGACGAGCGCGCGCCACATCTCGGCGCGTTCCCTGTGCCAGTCGGTGTCGCGGCCCGGATGCGCCACCTGGTCGATCCGGCAGCTGGACTCCCAGGCGAATCCGGCCCGGTGGATCATGTCGGCGACCTCGACCGCCCGCCGCGCGGCGTTGTCGAATGCGACGCGCTGATCGAGGACCGCTGGCTATCGCCAGGTGGCCGCCGGGAGGGCGCGGCCCCGGAAGTCGAAGAGGGCCTGGTTCTCCCACGCGTTGCCCGAGGCGGGGTCGTACGGGTCCCAGCCGTTGCCGGGGGTGGCGATCCAGGCGGGCTCCCAGTAGTAGAGGCCGCGGCCCCGCCCGTCGGGCACCTCGGACAGCACCTGGGAGACGGCGCGCACCCAGTCGGCCTGCCCCTCCCAACTGGCACCGAAGTTCGGCACGAGCTGCGAGGGGTCGGCGATGATGTTGGGGTGCCCGTCGGAGTCGGCGAGGACGAACGGGTAGGCGGTCTCGGCGACCACGATGTCCCGCTCGTAACGGGCCGCGCAGTCGATGGCGTTGATCCGCAGATCGTCCAACGTGCCGTGCCAGTACCCGTAGAAGGACAGGGCGATCACGTCGAACGGGACGCCCCGGCTGACCGCGTTGTCGAACCACCAGACGGTCGCGGGGTTGTCGCCGCCCTCGGCGAGGTGGAGGGCGACCTCGATGCCGGGGGTGGCGTCGGTGGCGGCGCGGGAGCCCGCGGTCAGCAGCCGGGCGAGGGCGTCGAAGTCGCCGCTCGCGCCGTCGGGCCAGAGCAGGCCGCCGTTGATCTCGTTGCCGATCTGGGCCATGGTCGCGGGGGTGCCCTGCTGTGCCAGGCCGCCCAGGATCTCGTGGGTGTGGTTGTAGACGGCCTGTTCGAGGTCGGGGAGGGAGAGGCCCGCCCAGGCGGCGGGCTTGTTCTGCTGGCCCGGGTCGGCCCAGCTGTCGGAGTAGTGGAAGTCGATCAGCAGCCGCAGGCCGTGGGCGTGGGCCCGCTGGCCCATCGCGAGGATGTGGGGCAGCCCGTGGTAGCCGTCGGGCGAGTTCACCCAGACCTTCAGGCGCACATGGTTGGCGCCGCCCGCCGCGAGGATCGCCACGGGGTCGCCCGGCGTGCCGTCGGCGTGGCGGAAGACGGCGCCCAGGTCCTCGGCCTTGGGGACCGAGGAAAGGTCGACGCCCTGGACGGGGAGGGGCACGGCCCTGGCGGTGCCACCGGCCAGGGCGGTGAACGCGGCGGGCGCGGCCAGCGCGGCGGTCCCGGCGCGCAGGAGCGTTCGTCTGTGCATCGTGGCGGTCCCTTCATGGCGGGTCAGCGGGTGGGTGGAGCGAGGTGCACGACGCGCACGGCGCCCGCGGGAACGGCCAGGTGGCCGGTGGCGCGGTCGCCGGTGAGGAGCTCGGTACCCGCCGCTGCCAGGGGGACCTTGGCCTCGGCGGCGGTGTGGTTGATCGCGAAGAGATAGGTGTCGCCCTCCGCCCCGGTGCGCGCGACGACCTCGACGTCGCGCGGCAGGTCGTCGCGCGGCGCGAGCCCGGCGTCGGCGGTGGCGGCGGCCAGGACGGCGGCGAGACCATCGTGGCCCAGGCGCGCCGAGACATACCAGGCCGCGCCGTCGCCCAGCGCGTGCCGGGTGACGGCGGGGCCGCCGACGGCGGGCCCGTCGGCGTAGCGCCACACGGCATCGGCGCCCCGGGTGACCACGGTCTCGGCCCAGACGTCGGCGGTCAGCGCGGGCCCGTCGGGCCCGGTGAGGGTGACGGTCTCGCCCGCGCGCAGCGGCTGGAACTCCTCGACGGTCAGGCCGAGTACGTCGCGCAGCGGGCCCGGGTGGGGGCCGGGGTGGACGGCGTCGTGGGCGTCGACGATGCCGGAGAAGCACGAGACGACGAGGGTGCCGCCGCCGCGGACATAGCGCGTGAGGCCCTCGCCCGCGGCCGCGGTGGTGAGGTAGAGGGAGGGGACGACGACCAGGGGGTGGTCCGCGAGCCCCGGGGCCTCCGGCTCGACGAAGTCCACGGTGAGGTGACGGTCGTAGAGGGCGCGGTACCAGGACTCGGCGCGCTCCCTGGTGTCGAGGTCGTCGCTGGGCCGCCACTCCAGGGACTGCGCCCACCAGGACTGCCAGTCCCACACGACGGCGGCGTCCGCGGTGGTGCGGCTGCCCAGGATCGGCGTCAACGCGCCGAGGTCGGCGCCGAGTTGGACGACCTCGCGCCAGATGCGGCTGTCGGTGCCCGCGTGCGGGACCATCGCCGAGTGGAACTTCTCTGCGCCCGCGCGTGAGGCCCGCCACTGGAAGAACATCGCGCCGTCGGAGCCGCGGGCGACATGGGCCAGGCTGTTGCGTGCCATCTCGCCGGGGCGCTTGGCGATGCCGCGGGGTTGCCAGTTGACGGCGCTCGTGGAGTGTTCGAGCAGCAGCCAGGGGCGGCCGCCCGCGACGGAGCGGGTCAGGTCGGCGGCCATGGCGAGGTTGACATGGTTCCGGTCCTCCTCGGCGACCAGGTAGTGGTCGTTGGTGACCACGTCGACCTCGCGGCCCCAGGCCCAGTAGTCGATGGAGTCGCACTGGGTGGGCGACACCATGAAGTTGGTGGTGACCGGGACGCCGGGGGACAGCTCGTGCAGCAGGTCGCGCTCGCGGCGGAAGTTGGCGAGTGCGGCGTCGTTGGCGAAACGGGCGTGGTCGAGGCGCTGGGCCGGGTTGCCCACGGTGGGGGTGAGCCTGGGCGGCTCGACCTCGGCGAAGTCGCCGTAGCGCTGCCCCCAGAACTCGGTGCCCCAGGCGGAGTTGAGCGCGTCGACCGTGCCGTGGCGGTCGGCGAGCCAGCGGCGGAAGTGCTCGGCCGAGGGCGGGCAGTAGCAGGCGAGGACGGGCACGCCGTACTCGTTGTGAACGTGCCACAGGGCGAGCGCGGGGTGGTCGCCGTAGCGCTCGCCCAGGGCACGGGTGATGCGGGCGGCGGCCTCGTGGTAGGCGGGCGAGCTGTGGCAGATCGCGCCGCGTGAGCCGAACTCGTAGCGCCTGCCGTCCCGTTCGACCGGCAGCGCCTCGGGGTGCGCGCGGTAGAACCAGGCGGGCGGCACGACCGTCGGGGTGCCGAGCGCGACGCGGACGCCGCCCTCGTGCAGCAGGTCGATGACGCGGTCGAGCCAGCCGAAGTCGAAGCGGCCCTCGCTCGGTTCGAGCCTGGCCCAGGAGAAGATCCCGACGCTCACCAGGGTGACCCCGGCCTCGCGCATGAGCGCGACATCCTCGGGCCAGATCTCCTCGGGCCACTGCTCGGGGTTGTAGTCCCCGCCGAAGGCGAGCCGGTCGAGCCGGTCCATCCGCATCTGCTGAGCCTTTCTGTGAACGTGCACAGTCCACATAACCGCACAGTCCCAACCATTGACAAGACGAAGACCCCTTTCTCTACTGTGAACGCTCACAGATCCCGCCCTGTCTCCCGGAGGCACCCATGCATCAGCGCACCACCGTCGCGGCGCTCACGGCCGCCCTCACCACCGCCGCCCTCGCGGGCTGCGGCTCGTCCGACGGCGGCGGCTCCGACGGGCCGGTCGACCTGACGTACTGGGCCTGGGCGCCGGGCATGGAGCAGGTGGTCGAGCTGTGGAACGAGGCCAACCCCGACATCCAGGTGACCGTCAAGGAGCAGGCGGCGGGCGACGACCTCGTCACCAGGACGATCACCGCGGCCCAGGCGGGCGAGGCCCCCGACCTGGTGCAGGCGGAGTACCAGGCGCTGCCCACCCTGGTGAGCAACGACGTGCTCGCCGACATCTCCGGCGAACTCGACGGCGCCGAGGAGCAGTTCGCGCCCGGGCTGTGGCAGCAGGTCACCCTGGGCACCGACGCGGTCTACGCGCTGCCGCAGGACTCGGGGCCGATGATGTTCTACTACCGCGAGGACCTGTTCGCCGAGTACGGCCTCGAAGTCCCCACCACCTGGGAGGAGTTCGCCGACACCGCCCGCGCCGTGCGGGACGCGGACCCCGACACGTACCTGACGACGTTCTCCGCCAACGACGCGGGCCTCTTCGCCGGTCTCGCCCAGCAGGCGGGCGCCCGCTGGTGGACCGCGGACGGCGAGACGTGGCGCGTCGCCATCGACGACGAGGCCACCCGCCGCGTCGCGGAGTTCTGGGGCGGCCTCGTCGCCGAGGACGCCGTCCTCAACGAGCCGATGTACACGCCCGCGTGGAACCAGGCCATCAACACCGGCGAGCAGCTCGCCTGGGTCAGCGCCGTGTGGGCCCCCGGCACCCTGTCCACCGCCGCGCCCGACACCGCGGGCTCATGGGCCATGGCGCCGCTGCCGCAGTGGGAGGAGGGCGGCAACGCCACGGGCAGCTGGGGAGGTTCGACCACGGCCGTCACCAACGACGGCCAACACCGCGAGGCCGCCGTGGAGTTCGCGACCTGGCTCAACACCGACCCCGAGGCGCTTGCCGCCCTGGTCACCGAGGGCGGCATCTACCCCGCGGCCACCGCCGCGCAGACGGGCGACGCGCTGGCCGGGCCGCCCGCGTTCTTCGAGAACCAGCCCGATTTCTACGCCCGCGCCGCCGAGATAGCCCAGGGGACCGCGCCCGCCTCCTGGGGACCCAATGTCAATGTCGCGTATGGCGCGTTCAACGACGCCTTCGCCGCCGCCGCCGAGAGCCGGGGCGACTTCGCCGAGGCGCTGGCCACCGTGCACCGCGCCACCGTCGACGACATGGAGTCGCACGGCTTCCAGGTCGCCGAATGACCCCCCGAATGACCCGCCGAATGACCCGCCACACCAAGGACGTTGCCGAGGACGTCCCCCGCCCCACCCGGCGCGGGCCGCGGCGGGGCGCGCCGTACGCGTTCCTGGCCCCCGCGATCGTGCTGTTCCTGCTGTTCTTCGCGCTGCCCATCGGCTACGCGATCCAGCTGAGCCTGCGCACCGTCGAGGTCCAGGGCCTCGGCCTCGGCAGCGGCGCCCGCCGGGAGGTGTGGGCCGGGCTCGCCAACTACACCGACGCCCTCGCCGATCCCGAACTCCTCGACGGCGCCCTGCGGGTGGCGGTCTACGGCCTCATCGTCGTGCCCGTCATGCTGGGCCTCGCGCTCGTGTTCGCGCTGCTGCTCGACGCCGAGCGCGTCCGAGGCCGCCGCGCGGGCCGCCTGCTGATCTTCCTGCCCTACGCCATCCCCGGCGTCATCGCCGCGCTGCTGTGGGGGTTCCTCTATCTGCCGTCGGTCTCCCCGCTGCACCGCACGCTCGACGCGCTCGGCCTGCCCGAGCCCGACCTGCTCGGCGGCAACGCCCTCTATCTCGCGCTCGCCAACATCGCGGTGTGGGGCGGCACCGGATTCAACATGATCGTCATCCACACCTCGCTGCGCGCCATCCCCGCCGAGCTGTACGAGGCCGCGCGCCTCGACGGCTGCTCCCAGCTCCAGATCGCGCTGCGCGTCAAGATCCCCCTGGTGACGCCCTCGCTCGTGCTCACCTTCTTCTTCTCGATCATCGCCACGCTCCAGGTCTTCAGCGAGCCCACCACGCTGCGCCCCCTGACCAACAGCGTCCCGACCACGTGGAGTCCGCTGATGAAGGTCTACCAGGACGCGTTCGGCACCGGCGACATCCACTCCGCCGCCGCCACCGCCGTCATCATCGCCCTGGTCACCCTCGCCCTGTCGTTCGGCTTCCTGCGCGCCGCCGGCGCCCGCGCCCGGCAGGGGGAGGCCCGATGACCACGGCCCGCGTCACCCCACAAGCCCCACAAGCCCCACCAGCCCCGCGCGCCCCGCGGCGCGTCGCGCTCCTGCCCACCGCCGCCCTGCTGCTGGGCGCGCTGTACTGCCTCGTCCCCGTCGTCTGGGTCGTGATGGCCGCGACCAAGGCGGGCGACGAGCTGTTCTCGACGTTCACCCTGGCCCCCGGCACCGGCCTCCTCACGAACATCGCCGACCTCAACGCCTACCGCGACGGCGTCTACTGGCGCTGGATGGCCAACTCCGCGCTCTACGCGGGCGTCGGCGCCGCCCTGTCCTGCGCGGTCTCCGCGCTGGGCGGCTACGCGTTGGCCGTCTACCGCTTCGCCGGGCGCGAGGCGATCTTCGGCGTGCTGCTCACCGGCGTGCTGATGCCGCCCGTCATCCTCGCCGTCCCGCAGTACCTGCTGCTCGCCGAGGTCGACCTCACCGACCACTACCTGTCCGTCCTGCTCCCGGTGCTGCTCTCCCCCTACGGCATCTATCTGGCCCGGATCTACGCGGCGGCGGCCGTGCCGTCCGACGTCGTGGAGGCGGCGCGCATGGACGGGGCGGGCGAGTGGCGGATCTTCAGGGCCGTCGCCCTGCCGATGATGCTGCCGGGCCTGGTGACGATCTTCCTCTTCCAGTTCGTCGCCATCTGGAACAACTTTCTCCTGCCGTTCATCATGCTCAGCGACGACGAGAAGTTCCCGATGACGCTGGGCCTCTACACCCTGCTCAACCAGGGGTCCAACAGCCCCGCCCTCTACACCCTGGTGATCACGGGATCGCTGCTCGCCATCGTTCCGCTGGTCGCCCTGTTCCTGCTCATCCAGCGCTTCTGGAGCCTCGACCTCCTCTCGGGCGCCGTAAAGTCGTGAGCGTGACCTCGAACAACGCGGCCTCGGACAAGGCGGCCTCGGACAAGGCGGCAGGGAAGGGCCCTGGCCGGCGCCGTCGGCCGACCATCCACGACGTGGCACGGGAGGCGGGCGTCTCCCGCGGCACCGTCTCCCGGGTGCTCAACGGCGGCCACTACGTCAGCCCCGCGGCCGCCGACGCCGTCAACGCCGCCATCCGCAAGACCGGTTACGTCCTCAACCGGCACGCCCGCTCGCTCATCACCGGGCGCTCGGGCTCGGCGGCGTTCCTGCTGACCGAGCCGCAGGAGAAGTTCTTCGAGGACCCCAACTTCAACGTCCTGCTGCGCGGTTGCACCCAGGCCCTGGCCGCGCACGACATCCCGCTGCTGCTGATGATCGCCGGGAGCCACGAGGAGCAGCGGCGCCTCGTCCGCTATGTGTCGGCCGGGCACGTGGACGGCGTGCTGCTCGTCTCGAGCCACACCGGGGACCCGGTGGCCGAGCGTCTTGTCACCTCGGGGATCCCCGTGGTGATGTGCGGCAAGCCCATGGGGCACACCACCCGCCTCGCGCATGTGGCGGCCGACGACCGGGACGGGGCACGGCAGATGGTGCGCCACCTGCTGGCCACGGGCCGCCGCCGCGTCGCCACCGTCACCGGGCCGCTGGACACCCCTGGCGGCGTCGAACGCCTCGCCGGATACCGCGAGGTGCTGGCCGAGGCGGGCCTGCCCGCCGACGAGACGCTGATCGCCGCGGGCGACTACAGCCGCGCGGGCGGCGCCGCCGCGACCGCCGAGCTGCTGGCCGGGCGCCCCGACCTGGACGCGCTGTTCGTCGCCTCCGACCTGATGGCACAGGGCGCGCTGGCCGAGCTCGCACGCTCGGGGCGCGGCGTTCCCGCGGACGTGGCCGTCGGCGGCTTCGACGACTCGGCCGCCGCCCTGGACTCGCGCCCGCAGCTCACCACGATCCGCCAGCCCTGGGACCGGATCAGCGCCGAGATGGTGCGCTTGCTGCTCGACCAGGTGGGCGGCGCGGACACGTCGGCGGTCATCCTCCCCACGGATCTGGTGGTCCGCGACTCGGCCTGAACGCCACGGGGTTCCGGGAACGGCCGTCAGGCGGGCCGCTGTTCACGCCGTTGTCGACCGTGCTTCTCCCGCGTCCTGTGGTGCGGCCATCCCCACTTCCTAGGGTCCCGGTGCACACTGATGTACCGACCCCCACAGGAGACGCCGTGCCCCGCGCCAGGTCGACCTCCCTCGCCGCTCTCGTCCTCGCCACCCTCGCGCTCACCACCACCCCCGCCGCCGCGTCGCCCGCCGCCGTCTCCCCCACCTCGGGGCCCGCCGCGCTGCGCGCCGCGGACGCCGCCGCGCCCGAGGCCAGGCCGCGCCATGGCACCGAGCACCGGCTGCCCGCGTACATCCACGGCGGCGCGTGGCCGACCAGCCATGTCCAGGGCGTCACCGTGGACCTGGAGAACGGCTTTGTCTACTGGTCGTTCACCCAGGCCCTGGTCAAGACCGACCTGGCGGGCAACCTGATCGGCACCGTCGAGGGCCTGACCGGCCACCTCGGGGACATCGACCTCGACCTCCGCGACGGGCGCGTCTACGGCTCGCTCGAGTACAAAGCGGAAGAGGCGTTCTACATCGCGGTGTTCGATGTCGAGGAGATCGACCGCGTCGGCATGGACGCCGAGACCGACGGCGTGATGACGGCCGTCCATCTCCAGGAGGTCGTCGACGACTTCACCGCCGACATGGACGGCGACGGCGTCTTCGACGGCGACACGGCCGACACCGCCGACCACCGCTACGGGTGCAGCGGCATCGACGGCGTCTCGTTCGGCCCGTCGTTCGGCTCGCGGCACGGCGCGCCCCGGCTGATGGTCGCCTATGGCGTGTACGCGCACACCGGCCGAGCCGACAACGACCACCAGGTGATCCTGGAGTACGACACGCGGGACTGGCGCCGCCTCGAACGCCCGCTCAGCCAGGCCGACCCGCACCGCAGCGGCCCGCGCCGCCCCGAGGGCACGTACTTCGTCCGCACCGGCAACACCACGTACGGCGTGCAGAACCTGGAGTACGACGCGTACACGGGCCACTGGATGATGGCCGTCTACACCGGCACCAAGGCCGCGTTCCCCAACTACTCCTTCTTCATGGTCGACGGCTCGGTCCGCCCCAGGCGCGGCCCGGTCACCGGGCAGCCGGAGCCCGAGCGCGGCGACCTGCTCACCCTGGTGCGCCGTGGGCTGCGTGACCCGGGAACGGGCATCAGGGGCTGGGAGTTCCACGGCAGCTACGGCTTCGCCGCGCTCGGCGACGGCACCTACTACGTCGCCGATGGCGGGCCCGTCGACGACGGCGGCGCCACCCTCCAGGAGGGTTTCGCCCACCGCTACCGCTGGACCGGCGCCACCCCGGCGCCGTTCGAGCGGGTCAACGCGCCCGAGGAACGCTGACCCTGCCGCCGACCTCGCCGCCGCCCGTGCGCGGCGCCACCCGGACGGCCAGGGCGAGGGTGTCGTCCGGGTGGAGGATCAGCGTGTGCATGTCGGCCGCGACGGCCCCGGGGACCTCGGCCGTGGGCCGCCGCACGTGCCGCAGCGCCGCGCGCACCAGGCGGGCCTCGCCCTCCAGCGGGTCCTTGCGGCTCTCGGTCAGCCCGTCCGTGTAGAGGACCAGCAGGTCGCCGGGGCCGAGCCGGTCGCGCAGCAGCCCGTCGCTGCCCGCCATCGGGAAGCCGATCCCCCGGCCCCTGGCCTCCAGGTACGCGTGCGCGCCACCGGCCCGCACCACCAGGGCGGGCGGGTGGCTGCCGTTGGCCAGCATCAGCTCGCCCGTGCCGGGGATCAGCCGCGCCAGCTGCACGGTCGCCATCAGCTCGCGGTCGAACGGCAGCAGGATCTCGTCCGTGCGCGCGATGATCGACTCGAGGCGGTGTCCCTCGAGGGCCAGGGTCCGGACCGCGTGGGTGACGTTGAGCGCGGAACGCGTGCTGGTCACGCCGTGTCCGAGCGCGTCAACCACCGTGATGTGCACCGAGCCGTCGGGCAGCGTGAACCAGTCGTACAGGTCGCCGCCCGTGGGCGCGTCGGTGCCCGCGGGGGCGTAGTGGACGGCGAGCTCGAGCCCGTCGATCGCGAGGGGCGGCGGGCGCAGCGCGTCCTCGAGCTCGCGCAGCGTCTTGCCGTGCGCGCGCCGCAGCTTCTCGTCGCGCTCCTCGAGCTGCACATAGAGCGCGAGGACGCCGCTGTTGGTCTCGGCCAGCTCGTGCTTGAGCCTGCGGTGGTCGGCGGCCAGCGCGTCGGCGCGGGCCATGGCGTAGCGCAACTCCCGTTCCAGCGCCTCGTCCTCGGGCCCCGGCTCCGCGGCGTCGCTCCCGGGCGTGGGCGGCGGCAGCGGAACGCGCCACATCGCCGCGCCGTCCTCGCCGACCTCGGCGGGCAGCGGCAGCTCCGCGGGCGCGGGCTGCTC
Organism: Streptomyces radicis; assembly: GCF_003626575.1. GTDB lineage: Bacteria > Actinomycetota > Actinomycetes > Streptomycetales > Streptomycetaceae > Streptomyces > Streptomyces radicis. Next base: position 12,170 of record NZ_RBDY01000046.1, read on the forward strand.
GCCCCCGCCGAGCGGGCGGCAGACGACGGCGAGCAGCCCGGGGCGCCCCGGCTCGGCGGCCCGCCGCACGGTGGTCTCCAGGTCGACGGCCCCGCCCGCGTCGAACACGACGCTCGCGACGGCGGTCACCGCGACCACCAGGCGGCCCCTGGCGTCGACGGGCAGGCGGTGGGCGCGGGCCAGTCGGCGCACGGCGGCCCGCAGATCGGCCCCCGTGCTGAACCGGTGTCGGTCGGTCGCGGTCACGGCATCGGCGCGGTCCACGGTCTCGGGGTTCACGGCTTCGGGGTCCACGGCCTCGGGGTTCACAGGGCGCGCACGCGGGCCGCCGTCACGGGAGGCGGTCCGAGCGCGGGCACGGCGCGCGTCACCCGCTGGTCCAGCGCGTGGCGCACACCGTGGTGCCACCGCCGGGGCGGGTGTCGATCCAGAACTCGTGCATCAACCGCCGCGCCCCGCCCAGGCCGTGGCCGAGGCCCGCGCCGGTGCTGTAGCCGTCGGTGAGGGCCACGTCCACGTTGGCGATGCCGGGCCCCGCGTCGGCCACGGTGAGCCGCACGCCCTTGGCCGAGGGGCGGGCGAGGCGTTCGATGGTCAACGTGCCCCCGCCGCCGTGGATGTAGGCGTTGCGCACCAGCTCGCTGGCCGCGGTGACGACGCGTGTCTGGTCAACAAGGCCGAAACCCACCGTGAGGCACACGGCCCGCACGGCGTGCCGGGCTTCGAGGAGGTCCTCCTCGCTGCGCACCGGATACTCGGCGCGCCCGTCCTCGACGCTGGTGGCCACGCCCCCCGCGGGGGGCCGGGCGTGACCGGGCGCCGGTTCATCGGGCGTCATCACGACGAGCAGCCTCCCGTGACGGCGTGGTGCGGAACCAGCCCAGGGCGGCCATGCCCTGCTCCGCGTTCAAGGCCGTTTCCACGCCACGCGGTTTCAAACCGAGCGCCACCGGGGTGATGGCCACCGGGGGGCGCATGCAGGCCACGATGCCGCGGGCGCCCAAGGGGCGGGCGGTGGTGGTCGGTTCACCGAGAGTGCGGGCCACGGCCGACTCGATGGCGCTCACAACCTCACCCTCTCAGCACGGCATCATCGTTGCTGCCCGGCAAATGTTAGCGTTCCTCCGAGCGGGGCAGGAAGGAGCCCGTGACATGCCGTGCGCGGGGTGTGCCGAGCGGGCCGAGCGCTCAGGGCCGCCGGGGTGATGCCATGTCCTCGCCCGAACGACCGTCCGCCACAAGGGCGTTGCCCTCCAACGCCGGAAGCTCGAGCGCCGTCCTGAACCCGGCCAGGCCCTCCACCAGGGCGCCGCGGGCCGCGGGGGACATGGCGGCGATGGCGGCGGTCAACGCCTCCTCCCTGCGCGCGCGCAGCTCGGCCAGGAAGCGGCGGCCGCCCGGGGTGAGGCGCAGCTCCAGCTCGCGGCGGCTGGCCCTGCTGGTCCCGCGCTCGACGAAGCCGACCGCCTGGAGCCGGTCGCACAGCCTGCTCACCGAGGACGGCGCCGCGCCCATGAGGGCGCCGAGGCCCCTGAGGTTGATGCCCTCGTCCCTTTCGATGATGTAGAGGACCCGCAGCTGGGCTGAGGAGACCGGCGCGGGAGAGGCCGCGTCCCTGCCGCGCTCCCACAGGACTTCGAGCAGCTCGACGACCTCGGAGAGCTCGGACGCCGCCCTGGCCGAGGTGGCGGCGCGGCGGCGCGGGGCGGGCGAAGTCACGGATCTCACTGTCGCACTCGCGCACGGCCTTGTCATCCTGGCCGCCCGTGGCGGGGTGGAACGGCTCCGGCCGGGGCGCCGACTGCGCGCCCCGGCCGGTCCTCGCGCCTGATTCGGACAGCGTGCCCGGGTCAGGCGGCGCCGATCACGCCGCCGTCGGTGCGGCGGACGACGACGGTGGCCGAGCGGGGGCGCCCGGTCGGGTCGAAGTCGGGCCAGTTGCTCACCGCGCGGGGGTTCTCCGGGGTGGGGGTGCCCCACGCGCCGGTGGACTCGCCGGGGTGCTGGACGTTGACGAACATCGTCTTGTGGTCAGGGGTGAACGTGATGCCGCTGATCTCGGCGCCGCGCGGCCCGGTCAGGAAGCGGCGGACCTCGCCGGTGCGCGGGTCACCGGCCAGCATCTGGTTGTTGCCGATGTTGTCGTACCCGGCGGAGGGGGAGTTCTGCACGGAGTTGGAGACGTCCGTCTGGATCCACAGGCGGCCCTCGCGGTCGAAGCCGAGGCCGTCGGGGGAGCCGAAGATGTTGGCGCCGAGGTCCACGCGGTCGTCGTACTCCTGGTCACCGGCGAGCAGGAAGATGTCCCACTCGAAGGTGAGCGCGGCGTTGTCGCGGCCCGTCTCGGTCCAGCGGACGATGTGGCCGTAGGGGTTGGGCTTGCGGGGGTTGACGGCGTTGTCCCAGCCCGAGCCGTTGGTCAACGTGCAGTAGACGTCCTGGTTCTTGGGGTTGACCGCGATCCACTCGGGGCGGTCCATCTTGGTGGCGCCCACCGCGTCGGCGGCCTCGCGCGTGCGCAGCAGGACATCGGCCTGGTCGGCCCAGCCGTTGGCGGTGGTCAGCGCGCCGGTGCCGTGGGTCAGCGGCAGCCACGAGCCCGAGCCGTCGTCCTCGAAGCGCGCCACGTAGAGCGTGCCGTGGTCAAGAGGGCTGCGGCCCAGGGCGCGGTGCACGCGCCAGCTGCCCTCGCCGACGAACTTGTAGATGTAGTCGCCGTCCTGGTCGTCGCCGGAGTAGGCGACGACCTTGCCGCGGGACTCGGTGACGGTGCAGCCCTCGTGCTTGAAGCGGCCGAGCGCGGTGCGCTTGACCGGCGCGCCGCGGGGCTTCTCGGGGTCGATCTCGACGATCCAGCCGAAGCGGTTGACCTCGTTGGGGTTGGCCGCGATGTCGAAGCGCGGCTCGGCCTCGTGCCAGCGGTAGCCGCCGCCGGTGGCGGAGACGCCGTAGCGGGCCTGCGAGGGGGTCGGCTCCCAGGACTCGTCCTCGGTGCCGAAGTAGTTGTTCCAGTTCTCCTCGCACGTGAGGTAGGTGCCCCACGGGGTGGCGCCGGACGAGCAGTTGTTGAGCGTGCCCATCGGGTCGTTGTGGGACGCCAGGCTCGGGTGGTCGAGCTGGACCGGGCCTGAGAACTCCACGGGGGTGGTGCCGGTGACGCGGCGGGCGCGGCGGGAGTCCACCACGCGCCACTCGCCGTCGCGGCGCTTCTCGATCTCCACGATGCTCACGCCGTGCGCGGCGAGGGCCTTGCCGACCTTCTCGGCCGTGATCTCGTCGGCGCCGTCGGGGAAGAGCAGCGACTGGTCGACGTACTCGTGGTTGAGGACCAGCAGGCCGCGGCGGCTGGACTCGCGGCCCGCGCCGAGCGGGAAGAAGTGCATGCCGTCGTGGTTCATGCCGATCTGCTCGGCCTGCTCCTCGGCGGAGTTGGAGCCGTCCTCGCGCCAGCGGGGGCCGCCGGGGCGGATCGGGGTGCCCCACGGGATGAGGACCTGGATCCGGTAGCCGTCGGGGACCGTGAAGTCGTCGTCGGTGCTGGTCGGGACGCCGGTGAAGCCGAGCAGCCGGGTGGGCCTGTGGCCGCTCTCCCAGCCGCCGTCGCCGCCGCCGTTGACGGGGGTCCTGGCGGCGGCCGGACTCGCGGCCGAGGCCGCGACGAGGAAGCCCGCCGCCGCGGCGGTGCCACCCTTGAGGGCGGCGCGGCGGGACATCCTCGTCCCGACCACCTCACCGAAGGTCCGGTTCGCCGACGAGTTGGAGCTGACGTCGTCCGGGTCGAACTCGGGGAAAACCGGGCGCTGAGCTGACATCCTGGGTCCTCGCTAGCAGATGTGACGGCAGTGGAGTTCCCGTGAGGCTAGGGAGCGTCAGTGGCGCTCAGTGGCCACCAAGGTGAACACGAAACCACCTGCGCACATACGGACGATTCACCGTAACAGTTCACTTGGCGGCGAGCACGGAACGTCAGCCCCGCGCGTGCCAGCGCCCCAACGCGTCGGCGTCAGACCTCCCTGCGTCCGTCGACGCGTCGCGGCAGGCCGAGGGGGTTGTCGTCGCGCAGCTCGGGCGGGAGCAGCGGGGCGGGCGCGTTCTGGTAGGTGACGGGGCGCAGCCAGCGTTCGATCGCGGTGGTGCCGACCGACGTGGACGTGGACGTGGTGGCGGGGTAGGGGCCGCCGTGGTGCTGGGCGTGGGTGACGGCGACGCCGGTGGGCCAGCCGTTGACGAGAACGCGCCCGGCGAGCGGGGTCAGCTCGGCGAGCAGCGCGGCGCCCTCCCCTTCGCCCTCGGCCTCGGCGGCGCCCAGGTGGACGGTGGCCGTCAGGTTCCCGGGCAGGCGGGAGAGCACGGCGGAGACCTGCTCGGCGGTGGCGTAGCGGACCACGACGGTGAGCGGGCCGAAGCACTCCTCGATCAGCAGGTCGTGGGGGCCTTCGGCGGCGAGCTTGTCGGCGTCCACGGTGAGGAACCCGGCGGCGACCGTGCCGCCTTCGGCGCCCTCGGCGGCGGCGACGGGGCTGCTCACGCCGTCGAGCGCGGCGCGTTCGGCGACACCGGCGAGGAACGCCTCCCGCATGCGCGCGTCCAGCATCACGCCGGGCGCGGCCTGGGCGACCTCGCCCGCGAGCGCGCCGAGCAGCGCGTCGCCGACCTCGCCCGCGGGGGCGAGGACGAAGCCGGGCTTGGTGCAGAACTGCCCGGTGCCCAGCGTCATCGACCCGGCGAGGCCCGCGCCGATCTCCTCCGCGCGCTCGGTCGCGGCGGCCTCGGTGATCACCACGGGGTTGAGGCTGCCCAGCTCGCCGTAGAACGGGATCGGCACGGGCCTGGCCGCCGCCGCGTCGAACAGCGCGCGCCCGCCGCGCACCGAGCCGGTGAACCCGGCGGCGGCCACCAGCGGGTGCTCGACCAGCGCGACCCCGGCCTCGAAGCCGTGCAGCACGGTGACGACGGCCTCGGGCAGCCCGGCCTTGACGGCGGCCCTGCGCAGCGCGGCGCCCGCGAGCTCGGAGGTGGCCGGGTGGTCGGGGTGCGCCTTGACGACGACGGGGCAGCCCGCGGCCAGGGCGCTCGCGGTGTCGCCGCCGGGCACGGAGAAGGCCAGCGGGAAGTTGGACGCGGAGTAGACGGCGGCGACGCCCAGCGGGATCTTGTAACGCCGCAGGTCGGGGCGGGGCGGTGCGGTGGACGGGTCGGCGTGGTCGATGATCACGTCCAGGTGGCCGCCCTCCGCGACCTCGTCGGCGAACGCGCGCAACTGGCCTGTGGTGCGGGCCAGTTCGCCGGTGAGCCGGGCCTGGCCCAGCGCGGTCTCGGCGTCGGCGGTGGCGATGATCCGCTCGCCCTCGGACTCCAACTCGTCGGCCGCGGCGCGCAGCAGGGCGATCCTCGTGTCACGATCGGAGAGCGCCCCACGCGTGGCGTGGGCGGCGCGCACCGCCGCGTCGACGTCCTCGGCCGTCGCCTCAGCGGCCACCGCCTCGCGCTGGTTTCCGGTCCGCGGATCCACGCTCCACACTGGTACTGCCACCGGGATCGCTCCTCCTGCCGAATTCGCTATAGTCGACGTTCGAGATACTGAACATCGTCCCTGTATGTGAATTTTGTGGGACTCTATAGCGGCGCGAACAAGGGGGTCAAGGCGATGTCAGCGGGTGAGACGGGCGCTTCCCAGGTCAAGTCGGCGGTCCGCACGGTGGAGCTGCTCGAGTTCTTCGCCGGACGGCCGGGGATGCACTCGCTCGCGGATGTCCAGACGGCCCTCGGGTACCCCAAGTCCAGCCTCTACATGCTCCTTCGGACCCTGGTCGACCTGGACTGGGTGGAGACGGACGCCACCGGCACCCGGTACGGCATCGGCGTCCGGGCGCTCCTGGTGGGCACGTCCTACATCGACGGCGACGAGGTCGTCGCCGCGGCCAGGCCCACGCTCGACCGGCTCTCGGACGACACCACCGAGACGATCCACCTCGCCAGGCTCGACGGCACCAACGTGGTCTATCTCGCCACCCGCCAGTCCGAGCACTATCTGCGCCCCTTCACCCGCGTCGGGCGCCGCCTCCCCGCGCACTCGACGTCGCTCGGCAAGGCGCTGCTCGCCACCCACAGCGACGAGCGGGTGCGCGCGATGCTGCCCGAGAGGCTGGATCGGCTGACCGAGCACACCATCACCGAACGAGAGCGGCTGATCGAGGAGTTGGCGCTGGTCCGCGAGCGCGGGTACGCCATCGACCGCGAGGAGAACACGCTGGGGCTCAGCTGCTTCGGCATCGCCATCCCCTACCGCACCCCGGCCAGGGACGCCGTCAGCTGCTCGGTGCCCGTGGCCCGGCTGACCCCCGCGCACGAACAGCTCATCAAGGAGGCGCTGTTCGACGCCCGCGACCGCCTCGCCCTGGCGGCCCGCCACCTCTGAACGCCTCGCGGAGCTGCTGGTCGCGGCCGGTGGGTCGGCGCCCCGCGTGATCGTGGTCGAGCGGGGGCGGCTACGGGCTGGACGTCCTCCCGTTCGCCGTCCGCCGGGTGTCGGGTGTGGGGCGGTGCGGGTCAGGGCTGGCACCTACGGGGGAGGGGGCGCCGGGTGTGCGGCCGTCCCGGTAAACGGTCGGTCTCGTCGCTGGCCGGGACCGTTCGCCAAACGGGCGCAGGCGGATACCGGTTTGCGGGTGGCCGACTTCCGCGTGGTCGGCCGGGGTAGCGCGCACCCTTCGGGCCTGCCCTGGCCGCCGCTCTCGTCGTTCACCGCGCGCACGTTGAGCTTATGGAGCGGGCCGGTTCTTTATCCGCCGCTTACCCGGGGGCGGGGTCTCTTCTGAAACAGGGCACGTTCTGTTCAACACAAAGTGTGCGCCGTTTGAAAAGAGCATCCGCCCCGGCATAAGCCGCAGATAAGCACCGGCGCGCTACATCAGCTCGTCGGACATCAAGAATGAAAACGCCACGTGCGGCCAGGGCAGGCCCGAAGGGTGCGCGCCACCTCAGCAGACCACCGGGATAACGGCCGCCAACTACCGTTCGCGGCCGCGCCCGTTCGGCGAACGGTCCCCGCCCACGACGAGACCGACCGTTGACCGAGACGGCCGCACACCTCACGCCCCCTCCCCCGTAGGTGCCAGCCCTGACCCGCACCCACCACGAAAGACGAGGACGGCGGACGGCGAACGGGAGGACGTCCAGCCCGTAGCCGCTCCGCCTTGTCGACGGCCGTCGACCGTCGGCCGACCTGCACGCGCGCGGCCGGTCTCGACGTGCCGCCGATGGTGACGCCGAGAAAGGCGCGCCACTCCACACGAGCTGGCGCCCCAGGCGGCCACAGGACAATCCACCCGGCCCTTCATTGATCGCCGAGAAAGATGTCTTCGATCTTCAAGTCGAACAACCTGGCAAGGCGGAAGGCGAGCGGGAGACTTGGGTCGAACTTCCCCTTCTCGATCGCGTTGACCGTCTGTCGTGACACGCTGACGCGTTGGGCCAGGTCTGCCTGGGTCCAGTTGTGTTCAGCCCGAAGGTCCTTGAGGCGGTTCTTCATCGGTACCTCAGGTTGCCGACGACGATGGCCATCATGTAGATGACTCCCAGGAGCACGGGGAAGACTCCGGTGCTGGCGGCGTAGGCGATGAGGTCGGCGCCGTCAGCGACGACATAGGCGAATCCGCCGACCCACCCCACTCCGAGGGTGACCGCCAACGCATCCTGCATGATCTTTCGCTGCAACTCGTCGATTCCTCGAAGATAGCGGGCGTGCGCGACGATCCATCCGACGCCAACGGCGAGGTTGGCGGCAACCGCGACCCAGCTCGCCACCGGCTGCGATTCCCACAGGACGCTGGGGCCGAAGCGGGCCAGGGCAAGGGTCGCCGCCCACGCGAGCGTCCAGAGGGCGAGGTGAACGGATCTCTTGATCGAGTCCTGATGGCCGCCCCAGGTCGGGTTCTCCGCTTGCATGATCCGTCCTTCCCGCAGCGAGAGGTCAAGCTTCCTTGACACTGCCTGTCGTGTCAAAGCTACTTGACCTCACCGAGATGTCAAGCACCTTTGACAGTGGAAGGCTCCTCCCGTAGCCGCCCCCGCCCAAGTCGCCCGGAGGGCAGCTCAGTTCACGCCGAGCACCTGCTCGATCGGGTCGATCGCGAAGTAGATCGTGAACAGCGCCGCCGTGATCCACAGGAGCCACGGGATCTCGCGGACGCGGCCCGTGACCAGCTTGAGCAGGACGAACATGACGAAGCCCGCGCCGATGCCGTTGGTGATCGAGTAGGTGAACGGCATGACCACGATCGTTGCGAACGCCGGGATCGCCACCGTGGGATCCGTCCAGTCGACGCCCGCCACCTGCGCCATCATCAGGAAGCCGACCGCCACCAGGGCCGGGGCCGCGGCCTGGGCGGGGACGACCGCGGCCAGCGGGGAGAAGAAGAGCGCGAGGGCGAAGAGGCCACCGGTCACAAGGTTCGCGAACCCGGTGCGGGCGCCCTCACCGACGCCCGCGGCCGACTCGATGTAGGACGTGTTGGACGAGGCGGAGGCCGCGCCGCCCGCCGCCGCGGCCAGGCCGTCGACGAACAGCAGCCTGCCCAGACGCGGCACGCGCCCTCGCTCGTCGAGCAGGCCCGCCTCGCTCGTGACCGCGACGGCCGTGCCCATGGTGTCGAAGAAGTCGGTCAGGAACAGCGTGAAGATCAGCAACACCACGGTCAGGAAGCTGAGTTCGGCGAAGGCGCCGAAGAGGCTGAAGTTCCCGAGCAGCCCGAAGTCGGGGGTGGCCACCACCTCGTCGGGCGCCTCGGGCACGGCGTTGCCGCCCCACGCCTCGTCGGCGATGTCGGCCACCGCGTTGACGACGATCGCCAGCACCGTGGTCGCGACGATGGAGATCAGGATCGCGCCCTTGACGCGCCGGGCCAGCAGGGCGAACGTCAGCAGCAGCCCCACGCAGAACACCGCGATCGGCCAGCCGTGCAGCTCACCCGTGCCCGCCATGCTCAGCGGCGGGGACGGGGGCGCGACGCCCACGGTGAAGCCCGCGTTGACGAAGCCGATCAGGGCGATGAAGAGGCCGATGCCCACGCCGATGGCCTGCTTGAGCGCGTTCGGGATGGCGTGCATGACCGCCTCGCGCAGGCCCGTCGCGGACAGCGCGCACAGGATCAGGCCCTCGATGACGACGAGGCCCATCGCGTCGTCCCACGTCATGCGGGGCGCGAACTGGTAGGCCACCATCGCGTTGATGCCGAGCCCGGCGGCAAGGGCGAGGGGGAGGTTGGCGGTGATGCCCATGAGGACGGTCATCACCGCGGCCGTCAGCGCGGTCACCGTGAGCAGCTGGTCGGGGGCGAGGCGGTCGCCGTTGACATCGGTGGCGCCGGAGAGGATGGCCGGATTGAGCACCAGGATGTAGGCCATCGTGAAGAACGTGGCGAGGCCGCCGCGTATCTCGCGGCCCAGCGTGGAGCCACGCTCGGTTATGCGGAAGAAACGGTCGAGCCCTGCGGGGGGTGCGGCGCTGCGGAGCGGCGGCATGGCGGAATCCTTGCTGCATGGGGAGCGGGGACGGGGGGATTCTCCCCGTCGGCGCCGCCGCGCGGGTTTACGGCGTGTAACACGATGCCGCACCGTTACGGCCTCCCCCGGCGCCGCTCCCGCCGCCTACCCCGCCGCCAGCTTCCGCAGCGCGTCCGCGACCGCGGCCAGGTCCTCGTCGGTGGCGAGCCCCGCGTGGTACAGCCGCAGCTCGGTGGCGCCCAGCGACGCGGCGTCCGCGGCGTCGGCGGCGAGCGTCGCGGGACTGCCGCCCATCCCGGCGACCACGGGGAAGTTGGCCGCGAGGGTGGTGCGTTCGGTGGCGTGCGCGGCGAACGGGCCGAGCGCGCCGGCGCGCGCCCCGGCGCCACCCGCGCAGGGCACCACGACGCCGTCGGCGTGGGAGAGGACCGCGGCCGGGTCCATCCCGGCGTTGGCGCCGCAGCGGTGGGGCGCGGGGTCGGCGTGCAGCAGGACGCGGAACCCCTCGGGCGCGGCGGCGCGGACCGCCGCGACCGCGTCGCGCCGCAGCCGGTCGGCCACCGCGTCGCGCCAGCCCGCGACCGCGTCGGCGTGCTCGCCGAGCAGGGCGGCGATCGCGGCCCACTCCCCCGCTCGGTCGGCCGCCGCGGGGGCGGGGCGGCCCGCGAAGGCGGGGGCGAGGGCGTTCCGCACGGTGGCGAGCAGCCGCTCGGGGTCGGCGCCGTGCGCGGCGTAGCCGTCGCGGCACACGTCGCAGAAGCACAGCGACATCAGCGCGGAGCCGACGCCGCCGAGCGCGGCGCCGCCGATCTTGTCGTGCGCGTGCAGGTGGTCGAGGCCGTACCAGCCGCAGGATTCGAGCTCGGTGCCGCGCGCGCCCGGGCGCACCGCGGCCTCGGCGGCGAGCCTGACGACGTAGTCGCGCACCTCGGGCCGCGCCACGCAGGGCGCCCAGGGGTAGCGGTCGCCGTAGGCGTTGCGGACGGTGATGTCGGGGTGCTCCTCGCCGAGGCGGGTGTTGTGGGCGAGGATCACCCACGAGTGGACCTCGACGCCCGCGTCGGTCAGGGCGGCCGCGGCCTCGCCGTACGGGTCGGCGCCCGCGACCCAGCGCTGCGGGTGCGGGGCGAGGGCGGCCCCGGCCCAACGCGCCGGATCCGGCGGGTAGTAGACGGCCGCGTGGCGCGCGGTGACGACGCGGTGGCGCGGGTGGCGCGGGGTGAGGGCGCGCGTGGAGTGGTACGCGGAGGCCAACGTGGCCTGCCGCACGCCGAGATCGGCGACGCGGCGTGCGGCATCAGGGTCGCCGACCACGTCCCAGGGGTAGAGGAACGTCGCGGCGCGCATCAGGCGTTCAGCCCCTTGGCGCCGACCAGCGCGAGGCCCTTGTCGAGCAGCGCGGCCAGTTCCTCGACATGCGCGGGCTCGGGGTCGGCGAGGGGGGCGCGCACGCCGCCGACGTCGAGTCCGCGCAGCCGCACGCCCGCCTTGACGAGGGAGACGGCGTAGCCCGCGCCGCGGTCGCGCAGCTCGACGAGGGGCCGGTAGAAGCCGTCGAGCAGGCGCTCCACGGTCGGGCGGTCGTCGGCGTTCACGGCCGTGTGGAAGGCGAGGGCGATCTCGGGGGCGAAGCAGAAGACGGCCGATGAGTAGAGGTCGACGCCCAGGCCGCGGTAGGCGGGGGCGCTGAGCTCGGCGGTGGGCATGCCGTTGAAGTACCGGAACGGCTCCTCGGGGGCCTCGGCGCGCACGGCGGAGACGGTGCGCTGGAGCAGGGCCAGGTCGCCGAGGCCGTCCTTGAGGCCCACGATGCCGGGGGTCCTGGCCAGCTCGACCACCCCTGAGGGGGTGAACACGGCGTTGTCGCGCTGATAGACGATGATCTCGAGGCGGGTGGCGGCGGCCAGCTCGGTGTAGTGGCGGAGCAGGCCGCGTCCGCCCGCGTTGACCAGGTAGGGCGGCATGGCCAGCAGGCCGTCGGCGCCCACCGACTCGGCGATGGCGGCGAACTCGACGGCCAGCGCGGTGCCGTAGCCGGTGGCGGCGACGACGGGGACGGCGCCCGCGGCCTCCTCGACGGCCACCGCGACGCAACGGCGGAACTCCTCGGGGGTCAGGGCGTGGAACTCGCCGGTGCCGCAGCAGGCGAAGACCGCACGGGCGCCCGCGTCGATCCCCGCCCGCACATGGGCGCGGTAGGCGTCGAGGGCGAGCGAGCCGTCGGGGCCGCAGGCGGTGACGGGGAAGAACAGCAGGCCGTCGAGTCGCGGGGCGAGTGCGGCGTGGGTCATGCGTCCCTCTCTCGGCCGTACACGAGTATGATTGTCGTCCATATAGCTGAACGGATACGCTAGTTCAGCCGCGAAGAACCGGTCAAGTTGTCCCGGACACGGAGAGGTGGCCCCATGGTCACGAGTGAGCCCGCTCGGCCCGCCGGTGAACGGACGGTGCTGCTCACCGGCGCCGCGGGAGGCGTCGGCACGTTGATGCGCGAGCTGCTGCCCGCCCACGGGTACCGGCTGCGGCTGCTTGACATGGTGCCCATCGAGGGCGCCCCCGACGCGGTCACCGCGGACCTCGGCGACCGGGACGCGCTGCGCGCGGCGGTGCGCGGCTGCGACGCCGTCCTGCACCTCGCGGGGATCTCGCTCGAGTCGACGTTCGACAAGATCCTGCGGGCCAACATCGAGGGCACGTACAACCTCTACGAGGCGGCGCGCCTTGAGGGCGTCGGGCGGATCGTGTTCGCGTCGAGCAACCACGCCGTCGGGTACACCGCGTGGCCCGCGGCCGGTGAGCCGCCGGTCCCGGCGGGGACGCGGCACCGGCCCGACACGTTCTACGGTCTCTCCAAGTGCTTCGGCGAGGACCTGGCCCAGCTGTACTGGGACAAGCACGGCATCGAAACGGTCTCGGTCCGCATCGGCTCGTGCTTCCCCGAGCCCAGGAACGTTCGGATGCTGTCGCTGTGGCTGAGCCCCGCCGACGGCGCCCGGCTGTTCGACGCGGCGCTGACGGCCGAGAACGTCGGGCACGCGATCGTCTTCGGCGCCTCCGCCAACACGCGCGGCGTCTTCGACCTCGCCACGGCCAGGGCCATCGGCTACGCGCCGCGGGACGACTCCGAGGCGTTCGCGGACAAGCTGATCGCCGAGGAGGGCGAGCGCGACGCGTCCCTGCCCGAGCACCAACACCTGGGCGGCGCGTTCATCACCGACCCGCCCATCTGGCCGCACTGACGCCGGGGCGTACGCCGGGGCGCGCGCGGGTCAGCGCCCCCGGCGCGCCCGGCGCCCTTGACGCGCCAGCGCGCACGCCCGCGCCACCGTGGCGAGGCGCTCCGCGTCCTGGCCCGCGCCGCCGGGCGAGGGGAAGCGGCGGCGCGCGTAGCCGAACGCCAGCCCGGCGCGCGGATCGGCGAACGCCATGGAGCCGCCCGCCCCGTCGTGCCCGAACGCGCCCGCGCCGAGGAACGGCCAGCCCACCATGAAGCCCAGGCCATGGACGCGGTGCGTGCCGAGCACCAGGTCGTGCCCGGCCGACGACACAAGCGCGCACTCGGCCAGCGTCGCCCCCGTGCACAGCCCGCCGATGACGGCCGCGTAGAGCCCGGCCAGGCCGCGCGCCGAGGCGACGCCGCCGACCGAGGCGGGGCCGCCCGCGCGGATGACGCGGAGGTTCGGCAGCTCGGCCAGCTCGGGCATGCCGGGGTGATGGCGGTTGCCCGCGATGCCCGCGAGGCCGTCGCGCGGCCCCTGCGGCGGCGGGTCGAGCGGGGGCAGCACCGGCAGCACGCGGTGCTCCTCCCCCTCGGGCAGCCCGAGGAAGAAGTCGAGGCCGAACGGGCGGCGCAGGCGCCGCTCGTACTCCTCCTGGAGCGTGTGGCCCGTCACGCGCCGCACGACCTCGCCCGCGAGCGCGCCGACGCTCAGCGCGTGGTAGCCCAACGCCGCGCCCGGGCGCCAGTACGGGCGGTGCCCCGCGATCCGCGCGGCCGCCGCCCGGTCGTCGGCCACCTCATCGAGTGTCAGCCCCTCGTCGGTGCCCAGCGCCCCGACGCGGTGGCCGAGCAGGTCGCGCACGGTCGCCGCGCCCTTGCCCTCGACGGCGAACTCCGGCCAGTAGAACGCCACTTCGCGGTCGAGGTCGAGGGCGCCCTGCTGGACGAGCAGCGCCACCACCGCGAAGGCCGCCCCCTTGGTGGAGGAGAACACGCCCATGAGCGAGTCCCCCTCCACCCCGGGCCCGCGCCACAGGTCGGCCACCGGCTCGCCGTCCACATGGACGGCGAGCTGGGCGCCCTCCTCGTGCCCCACCGCCGCGAACTCCACGCGCAGGGCCTCGAATCCGGGCGCGGTCGTGCCGTGCACGGCGGGCGTCACCGCCACAGCCGCTCCCCCGCACCCGCGTGCGCCCGCACCAGCGCCGGGACCAGCAGGGGGTGGTCGACGCGCGGGCGCAGCTCGGGGGTCCAGCCGACGTCGTCCCCGAGGGCGGCGTCCGGGTTGGCCGCGTTGTAGGCGCCCAGCAGGTCCACGGGGCGGCCGTTGACCCAGTTGCCGCCCTCGGTCACCGAGGTGCCGGGCGTCCAGCGGTGCAGCACGCGGTCGGGGGTCGTGCCCTCGGGGCCCCGGGGCAGGGTGAACGCGTTGTGCTCGGCGACCAGCGCGGACTCGATGCCGATGCCCCAGCTGTAGCCGTAGCGGGCGCCCCGGTCCTGCCTGAAGTGGTTGTTGTAGACGTCCACCTGGCCGTAACGGACGCGGGGCGCACGCTCGTTGACGTTGTGGAACAGGTTGTGGTGGAACGTCGTCCGCAGCCTGCCGCGGTCGTCCGCGGACGCGCCGTCGCTGTTGCCGAGCAGGATCGTCTTGTCGTGCTCGGTGAACTCGTTCCAGCTGACCGTGACGAGGTCCGTGCCGCGCACGATGTCGAGTTGGCCGTCGTGCTGCTGGAACAGCCGCCCGAAGTACTCGGGTTGGTCGGCGTCGGGGCGGCGCCCGTCGGTGAACGTGTTGTGGTCCACCCACACCCGCTCGGCGCCGTACAGCACGAGGCTGTCGTACTCGGAGTTCCAGTTGCCCGTGTCGCCGTCGGTCGGGTCCCACTGCGGGAAGCAGTCGAAGGTGTCCTCGAACGTGAGGTTGCGCACGATGACGTTCTCCACGCCCCGCACGTCGAGCGTGGCGCCCAGCAGGCGGGCGTCGTCGCCCACGCCGATGAGGGTGGTGTGCGAGCCGATCGGCAGCAGGACCCGTTCGGCCTGGCGCGCGGCCGAGGCCACGCGGGCGTCCTCCAGCGGGCCCGAGGGCTCGACGTCGCCCCATACGTCGGGGTCGTAGGCGGCCAGGTAGGCGTCCAGGCTGTAGCCGTCGGTCGCGTAGTCGTCGCACGTCAACGGGGTGCCATCGGGCGCGGTGTTGGCGTCGATCGCCCCGGTGACCCGGATGATCCGGGGCTCGCCCGGGTCGTCGGCCAGCGCCTCGGCCAGCTCGGCGCGCGTGGCGACGGTGTACACGTGGTCGCGGTCGGCGGCCGAGCCTCCGGTGACGCCGCCCGCCGCCGAGCCCCAGCCGTCGCCCTCGGGGAGGACGGCCCGCGCCGGGTCGTGCGCCCCGTGGCGCTCTGCGGCCACGCCGGGCACCGGCGCGGCCAGCGCGCACACCAGCGCGAGTGCGATCCCCGCGCCCCCCGCCGTCGCGGCCCGCCTCACCGCCGCTGCTCCTGCCACTCGGCCTGCGCCTCGTCGAGCCGCTCGGCGAGGTCGTCGGCGAACTCCTGGGCGCTCATCTCACCGAGCAGCAGGCGCTGGAAGTTGGGCTCGGTGTCGGCCTTGGAGATGTTGTTCCAGTCGGGCAGGTGGTAGGGCAGGTCGACGATCGTGGTGTTCTCGTCGCTGAGCGCCTCGACCGCGGCCCGGGTGGGCGGCGCCTCGGCGATCCACGGGTCCTCAAGGGCCTGGAGGTTGCTGGGGATCTGCCCGGCCGACTCGTTCCACCGGCTGTTCATCTCGTGCGACACGGCGAACTCGATGAACCTCCAGGCCGCCTCCTTGTTGTCGCTCGAGCGGAACAGGCCGAGGCCGTCCACCGGGTTGGAGACGAACGTGTGCGGGCCGCCCTCCTCCGATGTCGGCATCGGCAGGCCCGCCACCCCGTCCTCGCCGAAGGCCGCGACATGGTCGGCGTAGGAGCCGAGGTTGTGCTGGAGCATGCCGACCTCGCCGCCGGTGAAGGTGGCGACCATGTTGGTGAAGTCGTTGTTGAGGTCGGCCTCGGGGGTCACGGTGTTGTAGAGGTCGACATAGTTCCGCAACGCCTCGACGTTCGCCGGGTCGTTGACGGTGGTGGTGTCGCCGTCCCAGAAGGAGTCGATGCCGGACTGCGCGTACATCATGTCGAGCGCCTGCGCGATCGAGCCCTCGCCGCCGCGCAGGGTGAAGCCGAAGCGGTTGGCGCCGCGGTCGGTCAGCTCGTCGGCCGCGGCGAAGAACGCGTCCCAGGTGGCGGGCGGTCGGAGCCCGGCCGCGTCGAACAGGTCGGTGCGGTACCAGAGCACGCCCTGGTTCGCCGAGGTCGGCACCTGGTAGACCTCGTCGCCCTCGCCGACGGTGGTGCGGATGCTCTCGAGCATGTTGGGCATCAGGGTCTCCTCGAGGCCGCTCTCGGCGAGCCGGTCGGTGACCGGGTCGAGCGCGCCCTGGGCGACCAGGTTGGAGAGATAGGCGGTGGAGAGGCCGCCGACGTCGGGCAGGCCCTCGCCGCCCTGGATCGCGGCGTCGTACTTGGACTGCACCTCCGAGATCGGGACGCCGACGTACTCGACGTCGATGTCGGGGTTCTCGGCCTCGAACGCCTCGATGATCTCGTTCCAGATGTCGGTGCGCGGACCGCCGTTGTTGTCCCAGAACGTGATGGTGCCCGTGCCGTCGCCCTCGCCGCCCGACGACGTCCCGTCGTCGCCGCACGCGGTGGCGGTGGCGGCCAGGGTCAACGCGGTCAGGACGGCGGCGGCTCCGCGCGCCAGGGTTCTCCGTGGGGTGCGGCGTGGGATGCGACTGCTCATGCTGCGGCTCCTCGATGAGGGTGGGTGGGTCAGGGGGTCAGGTGTCGTGCGGCGGCGGCGCGGGGTAGCGGGCCCAGGGCGCGCCGAGTTCGGAGTAGAGCGCCAGGCGGCGGGCGCCCTCGTCGGTCAGGGCGTCGATGCCGGGGATCACCCGGCGAGGGCCGCGCGGCCCCTCCGCCACCGTCCAGGCGCCGCACGGGAGTTCGGCGGGCTCGGGCGCGGTGCGCACCGTCTCGACGAGCCGCGTGAACGCGCCCGTGCGCTCCAACGGCACCAGCAGCGGCGCGCCCTCGCGGAGGTGGGCGACCAGGTTGGCCAGCAGGTCGGTGCGGCCGTAGCGGCTGGTCAGCGTCGGCAGCCCCGGGCGTTCGAGATCCACGCGGTCGGCCTTGTACCAGAGGGTCAGGCGCCCGGCGTCGCCGTGCACCACCACATAGGGCTCGCCGTCGCGTTCGGCGCACAGGGTCACCGCGGCGGTGATCTCGCCGCCCGCGGTGGTGCGGATGCGGGCGCAGGACGTGTCGTCGGCGGCGATGTCGTTCGCCCGGTACAGCTCGACGTCGACCGACGCGATCTGCTCGGCCCGGTCCGAGCCCTCGATGCGCAGGGCGGTGGCGACGGCGTGCGCCAGGGGGTTGGTCAGCACGCCGTCCACCACGTCGCGCCCGCCCAGGCTGCGGTGCCCGCCCCAGGGCGCGCGCCGCCAGTACGCCTCGTCGCGCACCCACGCGCCCGCGGCGCCGATGCCGCGCACCGCGCCGATCGCGCCCGCGGCGACCTGCTCGCGGATGGCGTCGACGGCGGCGGAGCCGAGCGACTGGAACCCGATCTGGCAGGCGATCCCGGCGGCGGCGACATCCCGCGCCAGCCGGTCGAACGCGGCGGCCGAAGGCGTCGGCGGCTTCTCGAGCAGCAGGTGCGCGCCGCGCGCGGCCACGACCGCGCCGAGCTCGCCATGGGTGTGGATCGGGGTGCAGACGACGACGATCTCGGCCCCGGTGCGGTCGAGCAGCTCCCCGAGGTCGGGTGACTGCTCGGGGACGGTGCCGAGCCCGGCCAGCTCCTCGTCGGTGAGCGGCCCGAGCTCGCAGATCCCGGCGAGCCTGACCAGGCCCTCGTCGGCGAGCCTGCGGATGTTGGCCAGGTGCCAGCGGCCGTGGCCGCGCGCCCCGGCGAGGACCACGGGGACGGCGTGCGCGTTCATCCCTTCACCGCGCCCGCGCTGAAGCCGGTGATCAGCCACTTCTGGATGAAGGCGAAGACAATGACCACGGGCACGGCCGCCACGACGCCGCCCGCCGCGAGGGCGCCGAGGTCGACGCTGTCGGAGCCGATCAGCGTGTTGAGGCCGACGGGGATGGTCTGCTTGTCCTGGGCGTTGAGGAACATCAGGGCGAACAGGAAGTGGTTCCAGCTGTGCACGAACGCAAAGGATCCGACCGCGATCAGTCCTGGTCGCAGCAGTGGCAGCACGATCGCGAGGAACGCCCGCAGCCGTGAGCAGCCGTCCACCCACGCCTGTTCCTCGAGCGAGACGGGGACGTTCCTGATGAACCCGCTGATCAGGATCATCGAGAGCGGCAGCTGGAAGACCGTCTCGGCGATGATCACGCTCCACAGCGAGTTGAGCATCCGCAGCTCGCGGAAGATCTCGAAGAGCGGCACCAGCATGAGCGCGCCAGGGATGAACTGCGAGGTCAGCAGCGCCAGCATGAACGGCATCCGCAGCTTGAACCGGAAGCGGGCCAGCGCGTAGCCGCCGGTGAGCGCGACGAGCATCGTCATGAGCATGGAGGCGATGCCGACGTAGAGGCTGTTGACGAAGTAGGTGTCGAAGCTGCGCTCGGTCCACACCTTCTCGAAGTGCTGGCCCGTGATCGGCCAGGGCACGAGCGAGTCGGAGCCCGGCTCGCGGAAGGCGAAGAGCAGCATCCAGTAGAACGGGATGAGCGTGAACAGCAGGTAGAGGCCGAGCGGCAGGTAGATCTGCCAGCGGGGCGGCTGGTCGTGCGAGCGCCCGGGGCGGGGAGCGCGGCGGGGCAGGGCGAGGGTGGTCACTTGTCGTCGCCTCCGAACTTGCTCAGGCGCAGATAGAGGATCGAGCAGAAGAGGAGGATGACGAAGGCCACCGTGGTCAGCGCGGCGGCATAACCGAACTCGTTTCCTTCGATACCGGTCTGCGCGACATAGAGCGGAAGGGTCGTGGTCACGCCCGCGGGGCCGCCGTTGGTGAGGGTGTAGAGCAGGTCGACGTTGTTGAACTCCCACACCGCGCGCAGCAGCGTGGACAGCACGATCGCGTCCTTCAGGTGGGGCAGCGTGATGTGCCAGAACTGCCGCAGGCGGCCCGCGCCGTCCACCGACGCCGCCTCGTAGAGGTCCTTCGAGACGGACTGGAGGTCGGCGAGGATGAGGATCGCGAAAAACGGGACGCCACGCCAGAGTTCGGCCAGCACCGCCCCCCAGAACACCGTGCCGGTGTCGGCGAGTACCGAGGTGCCGTACTCCCCGATCCCGGCGTCGGCCAGGTAGCGGCTGACGCCGGTCGAGGGGTTGTAGATCAGCAGCCAGATCGTGCTGGTCAGCACCCCTGAGACGGCCCAGGGCGAGAAGACCAGGGCGCGGGCCAGGCCGCGGCCTATGAACGTCTGGTTGATCAGCAGCGCCAGGATCAGGCCGAAGATCAGTTGCAGTCCGACCTCGACCACGACCCAGCGGGCGCTGAACGCCAGCGTGTCCCAGAAGAAGGGGTCATCGGTCAGGATCTGCCGGAAGTTGTCGAGTCCGGCGAACCCGTTCCGCCACGGCTTGGTGACGTTGTAGTCCTGAAGGCTGTAGTAGAGGACGCTGAGCATCGGGTAGGCGATGAAGCCAAGCATCAGCAGCCCGGCGGGCGCGAGCAGCAGGTAGGGAAGGGAGCGTGGGGTGCTCCCGCCTCGGCGGCGCCGCGGGGGCCTGGTCCGTTCCTTCACGGCGTCGGCCATGGACGCTTCTCCGTTCTGGGTCAGCCCGCGTGGGGCTCGGGGACATCTCCCTCGCGGGAGAGGAACGCGAAGTCGCAGCCGGTGTCGGCCTGCGTGATGTGCTCCTCGTACAGGGCGCCGTAGCCGCGCCCGTAACGCCGGGGCGGCGGCTGCCAGGCGGCGCGGCGGCGTGCCAACTCGGCGTCGTCCACGTGGAGATGGAGCGTCCTGGCGGCGACGTCGAGGGTGATCGGGTCGCCGTTCTCGACGAGCGCGAGAGGGCCGCCGATGTGTGACTCGGGCGCGATGTGCAGCACGCACGCGCCATAGCTGGTGCCGCTCATCCGGGCGTCGGAGAGGCGGACCATGTCGCTGACGCCCTGCTTGAGCAGGTGGTCGGGGATGGGCAGCATGCCGTACTCGGGCATGCCGGGCCCGCCGAGCGGCCCCGAGCCGCGCAGCACCAGGACGCTGTCGGCGGTGATGCCGAGGCCCGGGTCGTTGATGGTGGCCTGCATCGTCCGGTAGTCGTCGAAGACGACGGCGGGGCCCGTGTGCCGGTGGAGGTGGGGCTCTGCGGAGATGTGCTTGATGACCGCGCCGTCGGGCGCGAGGTTGCCGCGCAGGACGGCCAGCCCGCCCTGCTCGGCCACCGGGTTGTCCAACGCCCTGATCACCTCAACGTCGTGGACCCCGGCGCCGTCGAGCTGCTCGCGCAGCGTGGCGTGGGCGACGGTGGGGCGCTCGAGGTGCAGCAGCCCGGCCTCGGCGAGGCGGGTCAGCAGCCCGGGCAGGCCACCGGCGTAGTGGAAGTCCTCCATCAGGAACCGGCCGCCCGGCCTGATGTCCGCCAGCACCGGCACGTCGCGCGCGATGCGGTCGAAGTCGTCGAGGGAGAGCGGGATGTGGGAGCGCCCGGCCATCGCGACGAGGTGGATGACGGCGTTGGTCGAGCCGCCGAGCGCGAGCACGGTGGCGATCGCGTCCTGGTACGCCTCGCGCGTGAGGAAGCGGGAGAGCGGCAGGTCGGCCCTGACCAGCTCGACCGCGCGGATCCCCGCGGCGGCGGCCATGCGGCTGTGCCCCGAGTCCACGGCGGGGATGGCGGCGGCGCCCGGCATGGTCACGCCGAGCACCTCGGCGGCCGATGCCATGGTCGAGGCGGTGCCCATGGTCATGCAGGTCCCGGGCGACCGCGCCAGACCGCACTCCAGTTCGGCCAGCTCGCGGTCGCCGATGCGCCCGGCCCGCTTCTCGTCCCAGTACTTCCACATGTCCGTGCCCGAGCCCAGCGTCTCGCCGCGCCAGTGCCCGCGCAGCATCGGCCCGGCCGGGACGAACACCGCGGGAACGTCCACGCTGGCCGCGCCCATCAGCAGCGCGGGCGTCGTCTTGTCGCACCCGCCCATCAGCACCGCGCCGTCCACGGGGTAGGAGCGCAGCACCTCCTCGGTCTCCATCGCCAGGAGGTTGCGGTAGAGCATGGGCGTGGGCTTCTGGAACGTCTCCGACAGCGTCGCCACGGGGAACTCGAGCGGGAACCCGCCCGCCTGCCACACCCCCCGCTTGACCGCCTCGGCGCGCTCGCGCAGGTGCTGGTGGCAGGGGTTGATGTCCGACCAGGTGTTGAGGATCGCGATGACGGGCTTGCCCAGGTGCTCCTCCGGCAGGAACCCGAGCTGCCGCGTCCGCGCCCGATGGCTGAACGACCGCAGCCCCTCGGTCTCGTACCACTGAGCGCTACGGAGGGGGCGTTGCCTCTCACCGGGCCCGGGACCTTCGGCACGACCGATGTCGGCGCGCCCCGCATCGGCAAGGCCCGCATCGGCGCGCGGCTCCCCGGCCTCGGACCCGGCGGCCTCGGACCCCGCGGCCCGTCCGGTGGAGAGCTTTCGCGGCGAAGCCACAGCGGCAGCGTCCCTCATATGGACCACCCCCGGACGATCTCGGCGACCACCGCGCGCCGCTCCTCCGGCAGGACACTGCTCGGGGGACGGACCGCCCGGCCGCACAGGCCGAGGGCGGCCAGGGCCTCCTTGACGACGCTCACGTTGTTGGCCGACCCGTGCTCCGCGCGCAGCTCCTCGAAGACCCGGATGGACTCCCACACCCGCATCGCCGCCGGATGGTCACCGGCGTGGAGCGCGTCGAGCATGTCCGTGGACACCCGGGGCGCCACGTTGACCAGGCCCGACGTGAAACCGGTGGCCCCGCACGCGAAGAACGGCGGCGCGGACAGCTCCGCCAGACCCGCCACCCACACGAAGCGCTCCAGGCCCGCTTGACGCGCAACGGTCGCGAACCGCACCGGATCGGGCACCGCGTATTTCACCCCGATCACATTCGGGCACAACTCGCCCAGGCGCGCGATCGTCGCGCCATCGATCGCGGCACCCCGCACATACGGCACCACGCCGAGCTCGGGAACCGCCTCCGCGATCGCCCGGTGGTACGCCACCCAGCCATCGAGCGACACATACGGGTGCACCGGCTGGTGGACCATCACCATCCCCGCGCCCAGCTCCCGCGCCTGCCTGGCCTCGGCGACCGCCGTGGGCACGTCGAGCCCCACGCCCACGATCACCTCGGCCGCTCCCCCGGCCTCCGCGACGGTCAACTCCACCTCGGCACGCCGCTCTTCGGCGGTGAGGGAGTAGAACTCGCTGGTGTTCCCGTTGGGCGTGATCGCCCGCACGCCCCCGTCGACAAGTCGACGGATCAGCGCCCTGAACGTGTCGTGCTCCAGCCGGTCCGCCTCGTCGAACGGGCTCACCGTGATGGCCACCACCCCGGCGAGCGCGGCACGTCGTCCGGTGAAGTCGGTCATGCCGTCTCCCCGTCCTGGTTCGGGCCGTCCTGGTTCGGGAAGGCCCGTCGCACGAAGCCCTCGATGTGCTCGCGCAGCAGCGCAGCCGCCGCGTCCGCCTCGCCCTCCTCGGCGCGGGCCAGGATCGCCCGGTGCTCGGCCGCCTCCCGCTCCCACGTCGGCCTGGCCTGCCACGCCACCGACGACACAAGCGCCGCCTGGTCACGCAGGTCGTCCAGCATCCGGGCCAGCAGCGGATTGCCGCACGGCAGGTAGAGCGCGCGGTGGAAGTCCCGGTTGGCCAGGGAGCGTTCGGCGCTGTCCCCGGCGGTGGCCGCGCGTTCGAGCGCCTGGTGCGCGGCGGCCAGATCGGCCTCGCCCGCCACCGTGCGGCGCAGCGCCTCCGGCTCGAGCAGCAGCCGGACGTCGTAGACCGAACGCGCCATCGCCGCGTCGACGGTGCGCACCGCGGCGCCCTTGTACTCGCTCATCACCACCAGGCCGCGCCCGGCCAGCGTCTTGAGCGCCTCCCTGACCGGTGTCTTGGACACCCCGAACCGCGCCGCCAGCTCCGTCTCCACCAGGGCGGTGCCGGGCGCGAGTTGGCCGGTGAGGATCACATGGGTCAGGTGCTCGAGGACGAACTGCGTCCTCGACGGGATCGGCACAGGCGCGGCGCCTGCGGACAGGGGTGCGTTCTTCAAAGGGCTGCCCTCGGGTCTCACTTCGCGTATCGCGTATCGCATACCGCGTCTCGTATATGAGATATGGCGTACGAGGCGCGGTGCCGACGAAGCTAGGCGGCGCTCAGCTTCACGTCAACGGTTCGGACAGGATTGGCCGCCAAGACCGTGGGAGCGCGCCCATTCCCCGGCGCGGGTGTGCGCCGGGGAATGGCCGCGGGGTGGCTCAACTACAGGTGTCGCGGCTGGAGTTGTTCAGCGTGAGGTTGCGGTAGACCACGTTGGTGCCACATGGGCTCTCACGGATCGACGAGTTGGTCACCGTGAGGTTCTGGAGCGTGATGTCCCGGTTGTTCGGGAACTCGCTCCGCGCCGCCAGCCTGATCTCGCCGCCGCCGCTGACCGTGCCGCTCTGCGCGGCGAGGTTCACGTTGTAGCAGTTCTCGATGAGGATGGCGTTATTGCCCGTGTTGGACAGGGTGATCCGGTCGATCACCGCGCCGCCGCTCTCCGAGACGCAGAAGATGCCGCGCCCGCCGCCCCTGGCGATGACCTCGCCGACGCGGATGTTGGTGGGGTAGCTGTCGCCGACACGGCCGTTGCGATTCGCCATCCGGAACGCCGCGTAGCCCGTCCCCTCCCCGGTGCCCTCGCCGTCCACGCGCTGGACGGTGGCGTTGATCGTGTCGTTGAGCAGCAGCCCCGAATAGGCGGTGTCGCGGGCCGTGACCGTGCCGATGGTCAGGCCGTCCACGCCATAGGTCTCGACGCCGTGGTTGTCGGTGCCCGAGACATAGACGTTGTCGATGCGAACGTCACGGGTGCGAACGTCGCGATTGGCGTGGTTGTCGATGCGGATGCCGAGGCCGCCCGAGAGCCTGAGGTCGATCTGGCCCAGGCGGACGTCGGTGGCGTTGCGGACGAAGATCCCGAAGTAGGGGGCGCCCGTCATGGTGAGGTTCTGGATCTCGACGGCGGTGGTGTTCTGGGTGCGGATCGGGGCGTGGTTGGCGCCCACCGAGCCCGCGACATCGACCGTGCCGCAGAAGTCGAGAACGGTGTAACTGGGCACGTCCAACGACCTGTTGGCGGGCATCTCGCCGCTGCCTCGCACGACGACGCGGGCCTTGGACGTGCGGCCCGCGGGCAGGCTGTCGACGGCGGCCCGCACGGCGGACAGCATGTCGCTGCCCGAATAGCCGGGCCCGCTCCAGACGTTGCCGTTGCGCACGGCCTCCGCCTGGTACGAGCCGCCGCCGCAGTCCTGCGCGGCGGCGGGCGTGGCACCGGCCGAGCCGGTGAGCGTCGCCGCCGTGACCAAGGCGACGACTCCGGAGAGAAGTGCGGCTCTGCGTCCCATCGTTCGCTCCTGAGGGTGGGGGAATCGAGGACGACGCGCCGCCTTGGTGCGGGGGGCCACCTGCATGAATCGATTCACTCGCCGGGCCGCCCGTTGCCCTCGGCAAAAGGATCCATGGGAGATCGCGCGCTGGACGGAGCGACGGCGCGTCTGCTGAAAGCGCTTGCGATCACCCGGAGTATCGCAATGCCTCCAAGGGGCGTCAAGGGTGCGGACGTTGATCGGTGCGTCGAACGGTGGGGGGCGGGTGGTGGGGCTGTGGCGCGTTCGGGGGTGGGGCGTTCGGTGGTGGGCCGGGGGGCGCGTTCGGTGGCGCGCCGAACGCTCAGAGCGCCGTCGCCCGGCCCGCCGGGTCGCCCGAGCCTGACCGGTGCCCCGTGGCGAGGGCCGCGTCCAGGAGCCTGGCGGCCTCGGTGAGGCCGGGGAACGGGTCCTCCCCGTCGTCCTCGCCCCGCGCGGGTCGCGGGCAACGGTTCGCTCTGAACCACTCCTGCGCGGCCACCTGGTCGCCCGGCGCCTCGTCGAGCCAGCCGCAGTGCGCGGTGCGGCGGAGGGCGCTGTCCGCCACGATCAGCCGACGGGGCGCGCGGCCGAGCGCGGCGCGTGGCAGGTCGCGCAGCCGCTCGGCTCGTTCGGCCAGCTCGGCGCAGCGCCTGAACTGCTCCCTGACCTGCACGGCCGTGCGCACGCTGTCCATGTAGGCGCCGCCCCAGCCGGTCTGCGCGAAGAGGGCGAGGGGGCCGAACACCAAGTGGTACGTGACGGCATAGGAGTTGGCGCCGTGGCCCGCGTGGCAGACGGCCATGTAGTCCTCACCCGGCCCGGCGAGGGCCTCGTCCACGGGATGCCGGTCGAACATGTACATCGCCATCGGGTCGATGCCCCGTGTCGCGAACGCCCAGGGCCGCAACTGCCGTACGTCCCCGCGCAGTTCGTCGGGCACCGGCGGAACCCCGAGCCCCGTCTGCTCGAAGACCCGCATCATCTCCGCTGCCCCATCGCTCATGCCCGGTGCCCCCTGCTCTCTGTCACCATCGACGTCGCGACATCGTGGCACAAGGGAAGCCCTTGCCGTGCGCGGCACGGCGGTGGGTGGGGGTTTGCACGGATGTGGGGTCCTGGGGCGGCTACGGGCTGGACGTCCTCCCGTTCGTCGTCCGCCGAGTGTCGGGTGGGGGGCGGTGCGGGTTACCGAGCGGCACCTACGGGAGGGAGGGTGGTGGGTGGCGGTCGTCCCGGTCACCGGTCGGCTTGTGGATGTCTGGGGCCGTTCGCCGAACGGGCGCGGCCGCGAAGGGTTTGCGGGCGGCCGTTCTCCCGGTGGTCGGTTGCGGTGGCGCGCACCCTTCGGGCCTGCCCTGGCCGCCCGAAGCGTTTTCATTCCTGATGTCCGTTGAGCTTATGGAGCATGCCGTCTCGGCGGTGCGGCGCTTACCTGGGCTTTATGCCGGGGCGGGTGCTCTTTTGAAACGGCGCACACTTTGTGTTGAACAGAACGTGCCGCGTTTCAGGAGAGACCCCGACCCCGGGTAAGAGGCAGATAAGGACCGGCCCGCTACATCAGCTCAACGTGCGCGCGGTGAACGACGAGAGCGGCGGCCAGGGCAGGCCCGAAGGGTGCGCGCCACCTCAGCAGACCACCGGCACAACGGCCGCCAACTACCGTTCGCGGCCGCGCCCGTTCGGCGAACGGTCCCGGCCAGCGACGAGACCGGCCGTTTACCGAGGCGGCCGGTCACCCGACGCCCCCTCCCCCCGTAGGCGCCGAGCTCTGACCCGCACCCACCACGAAAGCGGAGGTCGGCGGACGGCGAACGGGAGGACGTCCAGCCAGTAGCCGCCCCCCCTACCCCCATCCGGCAGCGCAAGCTCAAAGCCTCAACACCCCCAAGTGATAAGCCGCCTGCACCCCCGGCACCGTATCGACGCGTATCCGCTCATCCGTCGCGTGCAGACCGACATGGGCGACGCCGAAGCCCGCCGTGGCGGGGATGCCGAGGCCCGCGAGGTAGTTGCCGATGTTCGACGGGCCCGCGATCTTCGGCTCGGGACGCAGCCCGCACGCCGCCGCAGCGTCGAGCAGCGCCGTGCGGAGGGGCGAGCGTTCGGGCAGGGCGTAGGGCGGCCAACGGGTGTGGGGATCCACGCGAGTGGGCGGGGTGTCGGGCCAGGCGCGGTCGACGCGTCGGGCGGCGTCGGCCAGGAGCCGGGCGGCCGCGGCGTCGTCGAACGTGGGCACGGTGCGTATGTCGACATGCAGCGTGCAGAGATCCGGCGTCACCGAGAACCCCTCGCCGCCGGTGATCGCCGTGACCGTCACCTTGCCGGGCAGGGGGAAGTCGGCTGCGGGCGCGGGGAGTTCGGCGGAGGCGAGGGCCCGGACGAGGTCGGCGGCCTTGACGATGGCGTTGGGCGTGCCCGCGCGCCCGCCGGAGTGCGACGCCACGCCGCGCACCTGGATCCGCGCGCGGTGAACGCCGCGCCCCCCGACGACCAGATGGTCGGGCCCCGGGTAGCCGATCATGACCCCGGCGATGTCCCGTGGCGCGTCGGGCCCCTCGACATAGCGCCTGGCGCCGCCGAAGCCACCCGTGTGCTCGTCGAGGTCGAACAACAGGCTGAGGGTGCCGCGCAGCCGGTCCGGGCGGGCCGCGAGGCGGGCGGCGATGTGGCAGAAGATCGCGACGGCGACCTTGGAGTCGGCGCTGCCGCGCCCCCACAGCCACCCGTTCTCCACGTGCCCCGAGGTGGGCGGGTGTGTCCAGGCCGCCTCGTCGCCGAACGGCGCGGTGTCGAGGCAGGCGTCGAGCACCCGGCGCGGCCCGGGCCGCTCCCCCACGACATCGGCCGTGACGGCGACCGGCGCGCCGGTCGCGTCGCGCAACACGCGTGGCGCGAGCCGCCGTTCGCCCAGCCACGCGGTGAGCGTGGCGATGACGGGCTCGTACGGGTCGACACCCGCGCGGCTCGGGACGCGCACCAGGGCGCGGGTGAGGTCGACGACACCGCCATGGTCCTCGTGCGCCCACCCCATCACCTCCGCCGAGGTGGGAGGGGCGCCACCGCTCACGGCGCCTTCGCCCCGACGCCGTGGACGCACGCGAACACCGGCCCGCCCCCATCGCCGCCGTCGGCTATGGAACCGTCGAGCGACACCACCGCGCCCATGATCGCCTTGCTCATCTCGGCTCCCTCCCCCGCGTCGTCATCTCGTGGGGACCAGCCTAGGAGGGGGGACTGACAACGCGGTCGTCGGCGAACGCGTGGTGGAGCGCGTAGCGCGTGAAGCCGGGACCGGCGGGGGCGACCGCCGCCTCGTGGGACGCGGCGTCGACCCACTCCGTGACAACGATGGCGCGCCGCCCGTCCGTTGTCAGATGGGCGTGCGCGGCGAGCAGGCCGCTCGCCACCGGGATCGCGCTCTCCACGTCGTCGGCCGCCGTTCTGCTCACGACGTAGACGCCGGTGGGGCGCACCGCGTCGTGCACCACGCTGTGGTCGAGGCGGGTCCGTTCGAGACCGGGCCGTTGGATGCCGGGCACCAGCGTGTCCACGCGGCTGACCATCGCCGGGCGGCGGGTGGCGGCCCACGCCCTGTGGTCGTCGTCGCTCGTCCACTGGGCGTAGAAGAGGAGGCCGTTGCCGTCGAGGGAGAGGAAGACGTGCTGGGCGAGGCGCCCGGCGGGCGCTTCATGGACAGCGACTGTGATACTTCAACCACCCTTGAAGTCAAGGGGAGACGTACGCCACACCCGCGCCCTGTCACACCACCCGCAGGCCGCCGGGTCAAGGAGGTGGAAACACCCGCGACGACGACACGGAGCGCACCATGAACGCTCGTCTCAACTTCTTCGACACGACCGCCGCCAAGGGCGTCAAGCACCTGGTCACGGCCAGCAAGGCGGTCGAGGACACGGACCTGCCGTCCGCGACGGCGGAGCTGGTGAAGATCCGCGCCAGCCAGATCAACGGCTGCGGCTTCTGCACCGACATGCACACCAAGGAGGCCGCGCACGCCGGGGAGACCGCGACGCGCCTCAACCTCATCGCCACGTGGCGGGAGGCCACGGTCTTCACCGACGCCGAACGCGCCGCCCTCGAGCTGGCGGAGCAGGGCACGCGCATCGCCGACGCGGCGGGTGGCGTCACGGACGAGGCGTGGGCGAACGCCGCGAAGCACTACGACGAGGAGCAGCTGGCCTCCCTGGCGCTCGTCATCGCGTTGATCAACGCGTTCAACCGCCTCAACGTCATCGGCCAGCATCCCGCAGGCGACTACCGGGTCGGGCAGTACGCGTGACCTGCGGTCCCGGGGGCCGCCTCAACCGACGTCGAGCGCCGCCCTGGCCCGTTCGAGGAAACGCAGGTGCTCCTCGCGGAAGTCCCGGTAGGCGGCGTCGTACCGGGCGCGTTCGTCGCCCTCGGTGCCGAGCCGATCGAGCGCGCGGTTGGCGGTGATCGCCGCGCGGCGCAGCGTTTGCGCGGCCTCGGCGACCGGGGTCGGGCCCTCGAGCAGGACCTCGCGGCTGGCCCGGGTCACGTCGTTGAGCGCGGCCCTGGCGGCGGCGCTCAGGTGCGCGACGACGGCGGCCCGCGCCTCGCCCTCGGGGGCGGCGTCGGCCTCCTCGATGCGCCAGAACACCTCGGAGAGCCCATGAACGGCCGCGCTCATCTCGCGGTACGCGTCGCGCCGCCGCGTGCGCGCCTCGGCGACGTGCGCGGCGCGCGCGGTGACCTCGGCCTGCACCCGCGCGGATCGCGCGGCCCCCCGCCCGGTGACCCAACTCGCGACGACGGCCGTCCCCCCGGTGATGAGCCCGATCCACCAACTGTTGTCCACCACGGGGGAATTATGGGGTGCGCGCACCTGGCGCCGGATGAGGGGCCGATCACGATCCGATCGCCAGGCCGAACGGTGTCGCAACGGATCTCGATCGCCACCAGATCATGCGCGTTCAACGGATCACCACCGCGAGCATCAGAACGATCACCAGCGCACAGCCGACGGCCGTTTGGGCGACGATCTCGGCACGGGTCGGCGGTCGTCGGTGCCGCGTTCCCTCCCAGAACGAACGGGTGCGCAGCCCGGGCGGGTCGGCGCGTAAGACGGTCACGGTGGTGCGGCGGCTCATCGCGAACAGCTCCCCCGAGGCGAACCTCAGCTTGACCCCGCCATGAACGTGATCCATCGACATGACGATGAAGTCCCTTTCCCCGATGGTCAGAACGTCGCCCGTGAGTATGGTCGCGGGCGTGACCTCGACACGGCGGATCAACGCTTCGCCTCCCTGATCACCAGCGGCGGGCACGCGGGCGCGCACGCCCACAGCGGCCCGAGCCTGCGGGCATGGACAACCACGTAACGGCCGCACACCACGCAGTGGGACCCCACCCGTTGCCCGCGCCGCAGGCCCAACCCCCTCACCGCGCCACCTCGCGCAGCTTGGCCACGGCGGCCCGCGCGTCGTCCAGGGCAACGGCCCGTTCGTCCGCCGTCGCCGCCCGATCCCTTGACCGGGCCACCGCGTTCATCAACCGGGACACCAACGGAATGAGGCCCGCCCGCTCCTCCAACGCGGCCAGCCGAGCCACCAGTTCGTTCGGCACGACGTCCGGATACGTCAGGCGCGTCCCGCGCGCGCTGAGCGGATGCAGCGAGAACGGGATCAACCGTTCGGCCACCAGGCAGGCCCGGCACGCGTGCTGACTCCACCCGCCTCCGGACCCCGCGTGCACGATCGCCACCACGGTCAACGGCGGCACCACCGTCCGACACGTTGAACAACGAGGGATCACCACACACCCCCCGCACCGACATGGCACCCGCAGGCGCACGCCTCGGCGCGCACGCCGTACCCGACATCGCGCGCCACGGCCCCATGACGGCAGGCCGCATGGCGCTCGGTGGCACAGTCAGGGGAGCGCCGGGGCCGTTCAACGATGTCGCTCAACGCCACCCGCAGCCGTTCCGGATCCGTCAACGGCCGCCCCGGCACCCCCGCCCACCACAACAACGCCCCCGCCGACGCCCCCAGCGGCGGCACCACCAACTCCCGCCCACGGCCCCACACCTCGACTCCCGGCAGCCGCCAGTCGGAAGCGACGCCGGGCGGGATCAACCACCAGTGCAGCCCGGCCCGTTGGTCCCCCACGACCGGCCCAACTCCCCGCCCCAGCAAGGCGAACACCCCCACACTCTCCGAAACCCCCACCCGCACCGCATCCCACCAGCGTCCGGCAGGGAGAGCGCGCGGGCTGTCCATGTCCGTGGGGATCCACTCGGGGGCGCCGTGATCCGCCGACACCGACTCGCCGCCGCCGGAGGTGTTCGGATGCCAGCGCCGTCTCATGTGTCCCATCTCGGTGCTCCTCATCGCGTTGGCCGCGCCCCGGGCCACGCTTCGGCTACGGGGCATCACATAGCGTGGCGGGCGTACTGCACATTGCGCGGCGACGTTCTAGACGTCATTCCGGTGTCATTTGAGGACGCGTCAGGCTACTGTGAGCCCATGAGTGCCACTCCCAACACCGCCCTCAAAGCCGTGCGTATGGGTCTCCTCATGAGCCAGGACGACCTGGCCCGGGCTCTGCGCGCCGAAGGCGTGGCCAGCGCCTCCAAGCGCTTGGTCCAACGCTGGGAGGCGGGCGAAACCGCCTGTCCGCGCCCGCTGCACGCCCGGGCTCTGGAGCGAGTCACCCGCACGCCCATCGAGCTTCTGGGCTTCACCACCGTGCTCGCCCAGGTTCACGAGGACGGGCGCGGCGGCCACGACGTGGAGCCGGACTCTCCCGCTCCGGTGCCAGCTCAGCCGTTGCCCACACCCGCGCCCGGGCGCGGCGCCTACTCCGGTATCTGGCTCTCGCGTTACGAGTACTACAGCTCCGGGAGATCGGGGACCTACGAGGGCCTGCACCACGTGGTGATCCTCCAGCACGGGAGCCAGCTGACCGTCCGTAGTGTCCCCGGATCGTCCGACTCCCTGCTCACCATCGACCTCCAGGTCGACGGGCACATCGTCACCGGCACTTGGGCCGAGCAGACCGCGCAGGACGGCTACTACCGAGGCGCGCGCTACCACGGCGCGATCCAGATGCTCCTCGACCCGACCGGCCGCCGCATGACCGGCAAGTGGGTCGGCTTCGGCAAGGAGTTCGACATCAACTCCGGCCCGTGGGAGCTGGTGTTCCAGGAAGCGTCCACCTCGAAAGCCACGACGGCGAAATACGGTCACCGCCCCGACTCCGTGAAGGGGGAGGCAAATTGAACGGGCGGTTGAACTGGTCGAGGTTCTGAGGGAGTACGACTGATCCGGCCGACCGGGGCAGAACGAGAACGAGGGTATGACGACGATCGCCGTGACCGGGCACATGGACCTCACCGAAGAGAGCGTGCCACTCGTCAAGAACGCGTTGCACGAGCTGCTGGCCGTCTACCCACCCACCGAGCTCGTCTGCGTTTCGTGCATCGCGGCGGGCGCGGACGCGCTGTTCGCCGAGGCGGTGTTGCAGCGCGGCGGGCGGCTGGTCGTGGTCGTCCCGTCGAGGGATTACCGGTGGAAGAAGGTGAAGCCGGAGCACGGCGCGACGTTCGACCGCCTCGTCGAGGCGGCCACGGAAGTGCACACGGTGCCGCGCGAGACGGCTGACCGCGAGGCGTACGAGGCCGCGAACAAGGTGTTGCTCGAACGCGCCGATCGCCTCGTCGCCGTGTGGAACGGCGCCCCGCCGAGCGGAAAGGGCGGCGGCACGGCGGATGTTGTGGTCGAGGCACGGGAGGCCGGGCTGCCGGTGGATGTGGTGTGGCCGAAGGGCGCGGCACGGCGGGAGCCAACCCACAACGGCGGCACGCCCCCGGCGTCCGTCGGCAACGATCACGGAATGGCAAAGCCTGGCTAACGCCCCAGCTCACGAGGTGTTCTCCCCGCGCGAGCGGGGGTGTTCCGTGGGTCGCTCCAGAGAAGAGCCGCATCACGCTGTTCTCCCCGCGCGAGCGGGGGTGTTCCGACGCTGACCTGGCGGGGAACTCCTACTGGGCCGTTCTCCCCGCGCGAGCGGGGGTGTTCCGATCGACACCTCGGCCTGCCCGTCACCCGGGGCGTTCTCCCCGCGCGAGCGGGGGTGTTCCGATCGACACCTCGGCCTGCCCGTCACCCGGGGCGTTCTCCCCGCGCGAGCGGGGGTGTTCCGATCGACACCTCGGCCTGCCCGTCACCCGGGGCGTTCTTCCCCGCGCGAGCGGGGGTGTTCCGACGTGCCCGCCGCCTGTCATCCAGATGCTGGGGTTTTCCCCGCGCGAGCGGGGGTGTTCCGCCGTTCCCGCCACCGATCCCCGGAGACTACTGGTTCTCCCCGCGCGAGCGGAGGTGTTCCGCGGTTCATGAACCCGTCGAAGCCCCGCGAGTCGTTCTCCCCGCGCGAGCGGGGGTGTTCCGTCGACGTCAAAACCGCAGCCGCGACCGACCTCGTGCGCGTTCTCCCCGCGCGAGCGGGGGTGTTCCGGCCATCTGCGGCACGTGCCCCGCCGCCGCAGCGTTTTCCCCGCGCGAGCGGGGGTGCTCCGGGCGGGCGGCTCAGTATCCCCCAGCCCCGCGCGTTTTCCCCGCGCGAGCGGGGGTGCTCCGTGCTTCATCGAGGCGGCGTCCTGGGCGCTGGAGTTTTCCCCGCGCGAGCGGGGGTGCTCCGCCCGAGACGGCTAGGGAGCGTATCGAGTCGTGATCAATCTGCGGGATTCTCCCTCACGGTGGGGCCTGGACCGGTAGATCTTCTTGCGTGACGCGAGTGCAACTGACGGACGACGAGTGGGAGTTCATCGGGCC
>NZ_RBDY01000047.1 GCF_003626575.1 Streptomyces radicis
GTCGCAACCCTCAAGTCCTGGCGACTCCTGCGCAGGCTGCGATGCTCCACCACCCGCATCACCAACCTCGTTCAGGCCGTCCTCACCCTGCACCTGACCTGCTCAAACTGAGGTTGAAAAACGCTCAGTGAAACCCGACGGCGACATCCGCGACGGCGCCTGGGTCGCCGAACTCGCCGGAGACTGCCTCAAGGGCTGGCCGAAAGGGATGCGGCTGATCGTGCGCAAGGAACGCCCGCACCCCGGCGCCCAACTGCGCTTCACCGACACCGACGGCCTGCGCCTGACCTGCTTCGCCACCAATACCGCCGACAAGGCGATCGCCCCACTCGAACTACGACACCGCCAGCGGGCCCGCGCCGAGGACCGCATCCGCGCCGCCCGCGCCACCGGCCTGCGCAACCTCCCCCTCCACGACACCGCGCAGAACCAGATCTGGCTGGAGATCGTCCAGATCGCCCTCGACCTGCTCGCCTGGATGCCCCTGCTCGCCCTGACCGGCAAAGCCCGGCTCTGGCAACCCCGCCGCCTGCGGCTTCGGCTCTTCTCCACCGCCGCCCAGCTCGTCACCACCGGCCGCCGCCACTACCTCCGCCTCGCGGCGCACTGGCCCTGGACCGACGTGATCACCGACGCCCTGCAACGGCTCCACGCCCTCCCCAACCCAGGCTGACCAGCGCCTTCCCGTCCCTGCGAACAGCACCACCCCGGCCGGAGCCGTGGAACCCGGCGCCCACCCGACGCGACAGCCGGGCCACAGCCCTGCCCGGACTCCGAAAATCCACACCAACACCCACCACAAAGGGCCCGACAGCAAGCTGACAGACCCTCATGAATGATCAAGGCTAGCGCTCCTGGCTCCCACATTCCCGCCATTCAGCGAATCCTTCAGGCCAGACGACGAAATCGCGCCGAGGTGCCGTCTGCCCCGGTTCGTACGCTCTCCCAGCGCTCCGGCCCTCGCGGGAGTCACCAGGGTCAACCCCCATGTGAACGGGGTGACTTCGTGCCGTGGGATGCCCCGGGGCGCGGGGGCGGGTGCGGCGTTGACGGGTCTCGATCGGCTGGTTACGCTGTATTTCCGCAATGTTGAGTTGCCGGCGTTGCATTGCACGTTCAATTCAGAGCGAGCGGCGGGGGATGGGCAACTTCAGGTCCGTCGAGACCCTTTCGCTCAGCAAAGAAACGAGGAAGGGTAGCAAAATGCGACTGAACTCGATTGCAGCTCAGGAAAAGGACACTGGAATACGACCGGAGTCGATCGCGACGCAGGAATTCGCCAACGGCGTCCTCCGCGATGCGGCCCCGGGGTTTCACTCGGACTCCGAGATTCCCGCGATGGCCACCCCGGCCACGCCGACCGCCGCCCAGTTCGTGATCCAGGGCAGCACCATCTGCCTGGTGTGCTGACGAGGGGCTGATCCGCGTGCCGGAGAAGCCAGGACCACCGCGGCTTCTCCGGCACGCGCTTCCGGTGTGGGTCCGAGACGGGGAGACAAAGAGCTTGGTGAGTGTGCAACGGTGGAGACGAGGCGCTTCGCGCGCAACCGCCGCTCAAAAGGCGGCTGATCGGGTGTTTCTGCCGATCGCGATCGGACAGATCCTTGCGTCGGCGGAGACCCTGAGTCTCAAGAGAGTGTTCGACGACGACGGCTACCTCAGGGGCGTTTCGGCCCAGCAGTTTCCGCCGGGCAGCCTGCGGCACCGGCTCGGTCGCGTGCTCGACCATCCGCGCACCCCCAAGGTGCTCGCCGGGGCCACGCTCGCGGCGTCGACGGGGCTGGTATTGGCGCGCGGCAACCGCAGAGTGCAGATCGCGGCGGCGGCGGTCATCGGCGCGTGCAACCGGCTGAGCGAGATACGCACGCCGTACGGCCGGGACGGCGCCGACCAGATGACGGCGGTCATCACGCAGTACCGGACGATCACGGCGCTGATAGCAGACGAGCGGGTGTCCGACGACATCTTCCTGCGCGCCGTCAACTTCCAGGCGGGGCTCAGCTATGCCGTCTCGGGAATATCCAAGGCTTTCGGCAGCAGTTGGGTGCAGGGCGACGCGCTGCCCGAGGTCCTCAGGACGGAGGCTTATGGCCGGGGCCCGGCCGCGGAGCTCCTGCGGAGGCATCCGAGGCTCTGTAGGGCGTTGACCATCGGGACGGTCGCGTGGGAGGCAGCCTTTCCGCTCGTCTACACGCTGCCGCGCAGGCAGGCGTCCCATGCGCTCTCCGCGGTCAAGCTGTTCCACGCGGGCGTGGCGGCGACCATGGAATTGCCGCGATTCGTTTGGGGATTCGTCGGTTCCCATGGAGCGGTCGGCTATGTGCTGGACACCAGGGGCGAACGGCGGAGCTTCGAGAAGTCCGTCATCGGAATCGCCGGTGGCGTGACGCTTGCGAGCGCGCTGATCGCCCGCGAGAAGCGGAAGATCGCGGAGCAGCGGAGGCTCGGTCCCAAGGGCGTCTCGCGGCTCCGCGGCGACATCGGCGTCGTCGAGTATGTCGTGAACCGCCCTCAGGAAGGCCCTGATCGCTCCGGGCCCGTGATCGTTCTGGAATGCGGCCTGGGTCAGTCACTCGATTCGTGGGAGTGGGTCGCGGAGGGGCTGGCCCGGGACTACACGGTCATTCGTTACCACCGGTCCGGATATGGCCTCACGAAGTCGCGCGCGTCCAGCGGTGACCTCATCGGCGCCATCCTCGACGAGGTCCGGGCCGATGGGGAGATCGTGGTCGTGACCCACTCCATCGGCTCTCTGAGCGCGGCCTCCTACGTCCGCGATCCCCGCTTCGCCCACCGCGTGCGCGCACTCGTCGTGGTCGACGGCACCGACCCGGATCTGCTGAAGGCCGACCGTTCCGACCGCAGGCGGTTCGGGGCGTTCGTCCAGGCGCAGGTGCACACGCTCTTCGCCGCGGTGACCGGGATCCACGAGTGGGCGCCCAACGCGGTGGAGCGCCAGGCGGGCTACACACCCGATACCCAGTACAGCCATGTGCAGTTCGTGTTCTCGCCGAGGAACGTCATCAACTCGATCCGTGAATACCGCGGCGTGCACACCGAAGGCGTCCTGGCCGACCTGGCCGCGGTCAAGTCCGTCCTCGTGATCGCGTCGGGCGAGAACGCCAAGCAGCAGTCGGTGTTCGCCGAGAAGCTGGGAGCCGATTTCGAGGTGGTCGAAGGGTCGGCGCACCGATCGATCATCGGATACAGGAATCACGCGGAGAAGGTCGAAGGTGCCATCAGAAGGTTTCTCCATGAGGGGT
This sequence comes from Streptomyces radicis, assembly GCF_003626575.1. GTDB lineage: Bacteria > Actinomycetota > Actinomycetes > Streptomycetales > Streptomycetaceae > Streptomyces > Streptomyces radicis. Next base: position 3,264 of record NZ_RBDY01000047.1, read on the forward strand.
GACCGTGTCCGCGGCGCGGCGGGCGCGTTCGCCATCGGGGCGCTCGCGGCGCACCTGGTCGCGACCGTATTGCAGAACACACCCGACTCCTACAATCAGGACCTGAGGAAATTCACCGGCGGCTGGCCCCTGCCGGGTTGGCGGTTCTTCGCCCCGAACCCCGGGGTGCAGAATGTCCACTTGCTGGTACGCGAGGCCATGGCGGGCAGCGCGGAGCCAACGCCGTGGCGCGATGTGACTCCCGAGGTGGAGCACGGGTGGCGACAGGTTCTGTGGAATCCGGGAAGCCGGGGGCCGAAAGCGCTGTTCGACGCCATGCAGCAGCTCTCCGTCATGAGCGCGAACCAGGCCGACTTCGCGTGGGTCACCCAGAGCTCGCCGTATCAGCTGGTGTTCGCCGCGAGCCGGGCCGCGGCGGCGGATGATTCCGAGGCCCTACAGTTTCTTCTCATGAACGTCTTTCCCAGTGCGCCGCCCGAGCAGCGGATGAAGCCGATCCTCACCTCCGAGTGGATCGCTCTCGGCTCTCCGGCCGACGCCGAGGAAGCGGCCCGATGAACGTGGAGCCGTTCGAGGGTGCCCAGCTGCACCTGCATGTCACGGGATCCATCGGCGCCGCGCTCGTTCCGTGGTGGGTTCACTGGCTGCGGGAATTGAACCCCGATGTCGTCGTGAATGTCTCGGTCACCCGGTCGGCCACGCGATTCCTTGCGGTGCGATCGCTGCGCCATCTGGCCAACGGCCAGGTGTGGACCGACTCCTGGGACGATTCGGAGCTGCCGCCAGAGGTCAACAGCGGGCAGAGCGGCGAATCCGAGTGTTTCATTCTCTTTCCTGCGACCCTGGACACCCTGATGCGCCTGGCACAGGGCCGTGCGGATTCGCCCGCCCTGTTGATGCTTCAGGTGACGAACCGCCCCATCGTGATCGCCGATACGCTGCCAGGATCCAACGAGATCGTGGAAAGTAATCTGCGCGTTCTCGAGACGCGTTCCAATATCGGATTCGCGCCTCGGGTGACCGGCGTGCGCGCCCATGGCCGCTCGACGGCAGAGGTGGGATTCAATCTGCCGGGCGCCATAGGCGTGGCCAACGACATGGTGAGGAAAGGTCGTCCCCATGAGTGACCCGAGTGTGTATGCCCCGGAGGCGATCGATGCCTATGACCTGGTGTCGTCGATGCTTTCCCCGGGGGCCGGTCTCGTGGCCTGGGTGTCCGCGCACCGGCCCCTGGCTGGACAGGTCGTCCTCGATCTGGGCGCCGGAACGGGTGTGTCGTCGTTCGCACTCGCCGACGCCGGTGCACAGGTGGTGGCGGTCGATGCGTCAAGGCCGTCGTTGGACCTGCTCGAGAGCAGGTGCCGGGATCGCAAGATCGACGTGGTCGAGGCCGACTTCCGCGATATCCAGCTCAATTCGACGTTCGACATCATCACGCTGTCTCGAAACACCTTCTTTCTTGCCCAGAGCCACGACGAGAAAATCGCTCTCCTGCGTGTCATCGAGCGCCATCTGAAGCCCGAGGGCGCGGCGTTCCTCGACTGCACCGACCCGGCCGAGTTCCTTCGCGCGGGTGGGGACGCGACGTCGGTGACCTATCCGCTGGGCCGAGACCGGATGGTGACCATCACTCAGACCGCCGATCGCGCCTCCCAGGCGATCATGAGTATCTTCTTGGTGCAGAGCGCGTCCACACTCACCGCGTTCCACGAGATGGCCACCTGGGCAACGCTGCCGGAGATCCGGCTGATGGCGCGGATGGCCGGTCTTGAGGTGACGGGCGTCAACGGGTCGTACGCGGGTGAGGACTACGACGCGCGCTCACGAGAGATGCTTGTGGTTCTGGAGCGAAAGTGACCAATTTCCCTGTGCTCGCGGCGGACGGTGCGACGGTCACGCTGGACGACACCACGCTGCTCGCGCCCACGACGTTCGCGGTGCTGCCGGGCGAGTTCTGGTGCGTCACGGGCAGCAATGGCTCGGGCAAGACCACGCTCCTGCGGGCCTTTCTCGGCAGCCGGAGCCTGACGGCCGGTTCGTGCTCGGTGAGGGGCGAGCCCGTCGACATGGCCAAGCCGCGGCACCGGCGCCTGGTCGCCTCGCTCGTCGAACCGATCCCCGTCGCACGCGACATGACGCTGCGCGAGCAGGTGACCCTGGTCGCCGCCTCGTGGTACGGCAACGCCCCCGAGGCCGCCGAACGCGCCGAGCGGGTCATCGAGCGGCTCGGGCTCCCCGCGCTGGGCGAGCGGTTTCCCCACCAGGTCTCGTCGGGGCAGTTGCAGCTCTTCAGCCTCGCGCTGACCCTGGTCCGCCCCGCCGACGCCGTTCTGCTCGACGAGCCCGAGCGGCACCTCGACAGCCACCGCGTCGGCCTGGTGGCCACGCTGCTCGCCGAGCGGGCGAGGAAGGGCACGGCGTTCCTGGTCGCCACCCACGAGCCCGCCCTGGTGGAAGCGTGCGAAGGGCGTGTGGAGCTGGGATGACGACGCACAGTGTCGCGGCGCCCGACGCCGACGCCGGGGCGCGCGTCCACGCCGTGCGGCACCGGTACGCGCGCCGCGGGGACCGTGCCACGGTGCGGGGCCGCGCGTACGCCGCCTATCTCGTCGCGTTGTTCGGCCTCATCTATCTGGTGCCCGTCTTCTACGCGGCGAGCACATCGCCCGCGCTCGTCTCCGTGGGGTCGTCCGCCGACGCGACTCCCGTGGCCTGCGCGCTCGCGGCGGCGGCGTGCTGGGGCGCCCAACTCGCTGGCCGGTTCTGGGGGCCGCTGGTGATCCAGCCGTTCCTGCTGTATGTGTTCATGTCCACGGACCTGTCCCCCGCGTCCTACCTCGGCGCGATCGCCCGGCGCCGCCTGGTGTACGCGGGCGCGGCCACGCTGGTGACGGCGTGCGCGGCCGCGTATCTCACGACCGACCTGTTCGACCGCCTCGGCACCGCGCTGCCGGGTCTCGCGGCCGCTGTGGGGCTCGGCGCCTTCGCCGCGGTGGCCTGGCTGTGGGGCCAGGTCAGGGCGGTGCCCGACAATCTCGCGCTCGCCTCGGGCGCGGGCGCCATGGCGCTCGTCGTGGCGGCGCCGAGCCGCCTGGCCCCCGGCGGCGGGGGCGGCCTGTGGCTCCTCGCCCTCGTGCTCGCGGCGGGGGCCGCGGCCCTCGGGCGTGCGGCCCTCAGGTCGATCCGGACGGTCGATCTGGCCCGGCTGGCGCGCGAGTCGGCGCGCGCCTCCCAGGCGCGGGCATACGCGTGGACGGGGACGCTGCACCACGCGCTCGACCTGTACCGGCCCGAGCCGCGCGGGCTCACCTCGGCCCTGATCCGTTCGGGCGGGCTCTTGCGCGGATATCTCGCCCAGGGGGCGACGCGGGCGCTGCGCACGCTGGGGCGCGCGATCGCGGCCGTGGCGTCCCTGCTGATCGGCGGCGCCGTGCTGGCGCTCGGGGCTGCCGGGCCCGAGGGCGGTCCGGCGCTGTTCGCGTGGATGGCCGGAGCGGTCGGCGTGTATCTGGGATCCGGGTGGGTGAGCGAGACATGGCGCGGCCTGCGCGACGAGCTGACGCTGCCCCCGCTGTTCGGTGAGCGGTGGGGCGGGACGCTCGCCCGCACGCTGACGTGGCCCGTCGTCGCCGTGACGGCCGGAGCGTGCCTGGGAGGCGGCCTGGCGCTCCTGGCCCCGTGGCCGTGGCGCGGCGCGCCCGTGGCGGACGCGGCCCCGCTGGTCGCGGGGTCGGTGGTGCTGGCCCTTGGCGCGAGGTTTCTGCGGGAGATGAAGCTCCATCTGCCGCTCGAGCTGCTTCTCCCGATCGTCACGCCGCTCGGCGACCTGTCCGGGCTGCGCATCGTGGCGTGGCAGTTCGACGGGGTCGTCGCCGTGGTGATCGGCGTCGCCACGATGAACGCCGTGCCGTCCGCGCTCGGCGCGGCCGCGCTGGGGATCGGCGTGGCCGCCTGCTGCGTGTGGATGGGGCTGCGCAGGACGGGATGGGCGCACCGGGGGCTGCTCTCCCGGCTCGGCAGGGGGGAGAACGGGCGCGCCACCCGCGGTTCCAGCCGTTGAACCCCCGTGCAGAGTGGGCCCGGTACGGGCCCTGTCCTGGTGGCGGGCGGGGGCGCTGTACGGTCGTCGGGGCCCGTACGGCGCTCGTTCGCGGCCCGTTCGCCGCCCGTTGGAGAGGAGGTGGTGGCGATCACCACGCAGGCCGACGCCGCGCAGCCGCGTGCCCCGTTGAGCAGGGGGCGGGTGCTGAGCACCGCCGTCGCCCTGGCCGACGAGGGCGGGGTCGAGGCGCTCAGCATGCGCAGGATCGCGCAGGCGCTCGGCGTCGTCCCGATGGCGCTGTACAAGCACGTGGCCAACAAGAACGAGCTGCTCGACGGCATGATCGACGTCCTCGTCGGCGAGATCGACCCACCGGCCCGCGACACCGGCTGGCAGACCGCCGTGCGCCTGCGGGTGCTGTCGGCCCGCCGCATGCTGCTGCGCCACCCGTGGGCGTCCGAGGTCATCGAGGCGCGGACCAAGGCGCGCGCCACCCCCACGCCCGCGGTCATGGCGTATCTGGACTCGATGATCGGCATCTTCAGGGCCGGTGGCTTCTCGCTGGACCTGGTCCATCACGCGATGCACGTCATGGGGAGCCGACTGCTCGGCTTCTCCCAGGAGTTGTTCCAGGACAGCCCGGGGGGCGAGCCGGATCCTGACGCGCCGCCGCCCGAGGAGATGGCCGCGCGCTACCCCCACATCACCGAGCTGGCCATGGCGGTCGCCCATGACGAGGGGTCCGTCGTGGGCTCGGGCTGCGACGACCAGTTCGAGTTCGAGTTCGCCCTCGACCTGACGCTCGACGGCCTCGAACGGCTCCGCGGCACGGCCTGACCCTCCCGAACGCCCCCTGTTTCCACGTCACTTCTCCCTACCCCTTGACGGGTGTACGGCGTACACCTACCGTTTTCTCAGCGGTGTACGCCGTACACCGTCGAGGCTCGCCCAGGGGATGGGGATTTTCCGAATGAAGGCAATCGTTCAGGAGCGGTTCGGCCCGCCGGACATCCTGCGGCTGACGGACACCGAGCGCCCCGAGGTGGGGCCCGACCAGGTGCTGGTGCGGGTGCGCGCCGCGGCGCTCAACCCCTACGACTGGCACATGATGCGCGGCGACCCCTACGCGGCACGGCTGTTGGGCGGCATGGGGCTGACCCGGCCGCTGTCCAGGGTGGCCGGGATCGACGCGGCGGGACGGGTCGAGGCGGTCGGCGCCGACGTGCGCGGCATCGAGCCGGGCGACGAGGTGCTCGGCTTCTGCCGCGGCTCGTTCGCCGAGTACGCGCGCACCACCGCGGACCTGCTGGTGCCCAAGCCCGCGCGGCTGACGTTCGAGCAGGCGGCGGCCGTGCCGATGGCGGCCGTGACCGCCCTGCGCGGCATCACGACCGCGGGCCGGGTGCGGGCGGGGCAGCGGGTGCTGATCAACGGGGCCGCGGGGGGCGTCGGCACGTTCGCCGTGCAGATCGCCGCCGCCCTGGGCGCCGAGGTCACCGGGGTGTGCGGCGCCCGCAACGCCGACCTGGTGCGCTCGCTGGGCGCCGCGCACGTCGTCGACCACGCCACGGAGGACTTCACGGACGGGCGCGTGCGCCATGACGTGATCCTGGACAACGTCGGCAACCGCCCGCTCCGCCGACTGCGCCGGGTGCTCACCCCCTCGGGGACCCTGGTGGCCAACGGCGGCGGCTCGCCGGGACACGTGCTCGGGGCGATCGCCTCGATGCCGCGGGTGCTCGCGGTCAACGCGTTCGTCCGGCAACGGCTCCGGCCGATCCACCCGGCGGTCCCCGCCGGTCCCACCCTCGATGACCTGCGCGCCGTCGCCGCCCTCATCGACGCGGGCACGGTCACCCCGGTGGTCGACCGGACCTACCCCCTGGCCGACACGGCCGAGGGCCTGCGCCACGTGGAGTCGGGCCATGCCCGCGGCAAGGCGGTGATCACGGTGCCCTGAGCGGTGCCCTGAGCGCAATGCCCCCGAGGGCGCGGGGCGTTCGCGGTGGGCGCCCTCATCGCGCGCCGTGTGCTGCTGTTAGTCTGCGCCTCTCCGTCGCCGATGAGGCTCCGGCGCGTCGGGGGCAGCGCGGGGGCGGGAGGGGAGAGATGTTCGTGGAAGACCGGGCGAGGGACGTGGCGTCGGCCCCATGAGCTTACGTTCCTCACCGACGCGACCCCGGCGGCCCGACACCAGGCTGGACGCGCGATTCCGTGGACTCGCCGCCGCCTACGGGGTCTCCGCCTATGGCACCTATCTCAACCTGATCGCGCTCAGCCTGTTCTCCTTCGAGGTCACCGGCACGGCGTTCGGCGTGGGCGCGGTGATGGCGCTGCGGCTGCTCTGCGGGTTCGCCGCGGGCCTGGCCGCGGGGGCGGTGCTCGCCAGGGTGAGCCGACGGGCCGTCATGATCGGCGCTGACGTCGCGCAGGGCGCGTTCATGGTCGCCCTCGCGATCGGCGGCTCGCGCTCGCCGCTGTGGCTGCTCGGCGCCGCGGCGGTGGCGCTCGGCGCCGGGAACACCCTGTTCACCGTGGGCCTGCGCAGCGCGGTCCCGGTCATGGTCGGCCAGGAGGCGCGCACCCGGGCGAACGGCCTGCTGGTCACGGCGCGTTCGCTGGCGACGGTGCTCGGGTTCGCCTCGGCGGCGCCCGTGATCGCGCTGGGCGGGTACGGGCTCGCGTTCGCCGTCAACGCCGCGAGCTTCGCCGTGTCCGCCGTGGTGCTGTGGGGGTGGTTCCCCGGCGGTGACGGCACGCGCGGCGCGGAGGACGGCGGCCCTGAGGCGGCGGAGGAGCGCGGGGGTGACGGGCCGTCGGCGCGGCGGCCGTCCCGTCGGCGGATCCTCGCGGGGCTGCCCGCGCTCCTGGTCGGGCTGGTCGCGCTGCGGGGGGTGGACGCCCTGGCGTCCTCCTCGCACAACGTCGCCCTGCCCGTGGTCGCCCATGGCTCAGCGGTGGGCGAACCCGCCCTGTTCATGGCGCGGTTCTGGGCCGCGTGGGCGATCGGCACCGTGCTCGCCCAGCTCGTGCTCAGGCGGCGATCGGGCGAAAAGGCGTGGGGGGAACGGGCGTTCGCCCTCGGGACCTGCGCCATGGCGCTCTCGTTCATCGCGGCCTTCCTCGACCTGCCCGCGGCCGCGCTCGTGCTTGCCGCCCTGTCGGCGGGGTTCGCGGACGGCTGGACGGAGACCGTCTACGTCTCGCGCCTCCAGGCCGAACCCGCGCGGCGGCGCGACCGGTTGTTCGGGCTCTCCGCCACCGTGGAACAGTCGGGGTTCGCGCTGGGCACGGTCGCCGCCGCTGCCGCGTTGGAGCAACTGTCGGCGCTGACCGTCGTGGCCATCTTCCACGGCATGGCCGTGTGCGGAGCGCTCGCACTGGTGGTGGCCACCACCGGAGGCGGGCGTGGTGTGGATCGTGCGCGGCGTTCAGGGCCGCCTGCCGAAGCACCGTAGCAACACTAGGAGTTGACTCGTATGGAACGCGTCCGAGGAGAAGCGCTCTGCCGGGGGCCCGAGCCGGAGCGCGCCGAGGACGATCCGGGCGACGCGGTGGCGGCGTTGCTGCGGGCGGCCGGGTCCGCCCCTGGCGCGGCCGTCGTCACCATCGCCCCCGACGGCACGGCGGAGTCGCGGTCGTACGCCCAGCTCCTCGACGCCGCGCGGCGCTCGCTCACCGGGCTCCGCGCGCACGGCGTGCGGGCCGGGGACACGGTCGTGCTGTGCGGCCTGCCCCTGGCGGACTTCTTCCCCGTCTTCTGGGCGTGCGTGCTCGGCGGCGCGAGACCCGTGGCCATAGCGGAGCCCCCCGCACCCGGCTCCCCGGCCCTCGAACGCCTCCTGCACGCCCACCGGTTGCTCGGAAGCCCGCTGGTCGTCGGTGACGCGGCCGGAGCCGCCGTCCTCGCCGAGGTGGCGCCCGCCTTGCTCGTCGCGATCGCGAGCGACTGCCGGGACGCGCCGCCCGCCGATGACCACGTCGAGCCGGACGGGTCGGACACCGCGCTGCTGATGCTCTCGTCCGGCAGCACCGGGGGCCCCAAGGCCGCCCGGCTGACGCACGCGGGACTCGCGGACTTCGCGGCGAGCAGCAGACGGATCCTCGGGGTGCGCCCCGAGGACACCATGGCGAACTGGCTCCCCGTCGACCACAGCGGCGCGTTCCTGCTCTACCACGTCCTCGCCGTCTTCGTCGGCTGCACCAACGTCCACGCGCCCACCGAGCGCGTCCTGGCCGACCCCCTGCGCTGGCTCGACCTCCTCCACGAGCACCGCGCCCAGCACGGCTGGGCCCCGACGTTCGCCTACGAGCTGGTCGCCGAGGCGCTCGCCGGGCGCGGGGACGCGCCGCACGGGCGGCGCTGGGACCTCGGCCACCTGAAGTCCCTGGTGTGCGGAGGGGAGCGGGTGGTGCTGCCGGTGCTGCGCCGTTTCCTCGACGCCACGGCCCCGTTCGGGGTCCGCGAAGAGCACATCGCGCCGGTGTGGGGCATGGCGGAGACGGTGACCGCGTGCACCTACGGCAGGCTCGACCGCCCCGGCACCGTGCACCGCCTGCTCAAGAGCAGCCTGGGCGGCGAGCTGGTGAGGGCCGGTGAGGAGACGCCGGACGAGGAGTGCGTCACCTTCGTCGCGTCGGGATCACCCGCGCACGGCGTGACCCTGCGCGTCGTCGACGACCGCGGTGACCTCGCGCCGCCGGGCCGCGTCGGGCGGCTCCAGGTCCACTCACCGGCGCGCCTGACCCCGGGCTATGTCCACGATCCCGCGGCGGACGCGGAGGCGTTCCCCGCGGGGCGGGACTGGCTCGACACCGGCGACCTGGCGTTCCTGGACGGGGGCCAGGTGGTCATCACCGGGCGGCGCAAGGACGTCATCATCCTCAACGGGCACAACGTCTACTGCCACGAGGTCGAGGAGGCCGCCACCGCCGTCGACGGGGTCAGGCAGGGCGAGGTGGCGGCCTGCGGCATCCCGAGCCAGGAGCGGGGCACGGAGGAGCTGGCCGTGTTCTTCGTCAGCCGGGGCGCGGCCGAGGACGCGCGCATCGGCCGCGACGTTCGGGCCGCGCTGTTCGGGCGGCTGAGGCTCACCGCCGCCCATGTCGTTCCCGTCGCGCCGGGCGACTTCCCGCGAACGCCCGCGGGGAAGGTGCGCCGCGGCGCGCTGCGGGACCGGCTGATCGAGCGGCTCGCCGACCGGTCGCCGGACCGGTCGCCGGAAGAGTCCGCGCCCGCGCGCCCCGACCGCGACGCGACGGCGCGCGTGGTGCGCGAGGAGCTGACCGCCGTGCTGGGGCGCCACGCGGAGGCCGACCAGCCGTTCTACGAGCTCGGCCTCACCTCCGCCTCGCTCGTGCGGCTGCGCGCCCGGCTCGAGGAGCGGCTCGGCGTGCCGATCGCCCCGACGGCGCCGTTCGAGCACCCGACGGCCGACGCGCTCGCCACGCACCTATCGGGCGGGCACCCGTCGGGCGGCGGCGCGGAGCGGGCCGCGCGCGCCCTTGAGGGCGCCGCGCCCGACGACGCCGCCGATCGACGCGTCGCGATCGTCGGGTTCTCGTTCCGCTTCCCCGGCGCCGACTCGGCCGAGCGCTTCTGGGCCAACCTGCGCGACGGGGTGAGCAGCGTCCAGACCTTCGGCGACGAGGAGTTGGCCGCGGCGGGCCTGACCCCCGAGCAGCGGCGCGCCCCCGACCTCGTGCCCGTGGGCGGCGTGATCGACGGCGTCGACGCGTTCGACGGGGCGTTCTTCGGCATGAACGGCCGCGAGACCGAGCTCACCCACCCCGCGCACCGGTTGTTCCTCGAGTGCTGCCACGGCGCGCTCGAGCACGGCGGGTACGCGGGCGGCGGATCCGCCGCCACGGTGGGCGTGTTCGCGGGCTCCGGCATGAACCTGTACGACCACCAGCGGCCGAGCGCGGCGCACGGGCCCGGCGACGCGGCCGACCCCGCGACCGGCATGCGGTGGGCCATCGCGCGGCAGCCCGACTTCCTCGCCACCCGCGTCGCCTACCGCCTCGGGCTCAACGGACCGGCCATCGGCGTGCAGACGGCGTGCTCCACGTCGCTCGTCGCCGTGCACCTCGCCGCGCAGGCCGTGCTGAGCGGCGAGGCCGACCTCGCGCTCGCGGGCGCCGCTGCCGTGCACCACCCCCAGCGGACCGGCTACCGCAGCCAGCCCGGGTCGATCCTGTCCCCCACCGGGCGCTGCCGGGCGTTCGACGCCGAGGCGGACGGCACGGTCGGCGGCAACGGGGTGGCCGCCGTCCTGCTCAAGCGGCTCGACCGGGCGCTGGCCGACGGGGACACCGTGCACGCGGTGATCCTCGGCTCCGCGGTCAACAACGACGGCTCGGACAAGGCGGGCTTCAGCGCGCCAGGGATCGCCGGGCAGGTCGACGTCGTGCGCCGCGCCCTGCGCAGGGCGAACGTCCCGGCGGAGACCGTCTCCTACGTGGAGGCGCACGGCACGGGGACCGCGCTCGGCGACCCGGTGGAGCTGGAGGCGCTCGGCCGGGCGCTGGGCGAGGGCACCCGGCGCACGGGGTTCTGCGCCGTCGGCTCGGTCAAGCCGAACATCGGGCACCTCGACAGCTGCGCCGGGATGGCCGGGCTGATCAAGACGATCCTCATGCTGCGGCACCGCACCCTGGTGCCGACCCCGCACCTGACCCGCCCCAACCCCGAACTACGCCTCGACGGCGGCCCTTTGACCCTCGCCATGGAGCTGCGGCCCTGGTCGGTGCCGGACGGGGTGCCGCGCAGGGCCGGGGTCAGCGCCCTCGGCGTCGGCGGCACCAACGCCCATGTGGTGCTCGAGGAGGCGCCCGCGGCGCCGCCGAGGGCGATGCCCGAGCTGCCCGTCCTGGTGCCGGTGTCGGCGTGCGACCCCCGGGCCCTTGACGAGCTGGGCGCCCTGCTCCGCGACCGGCTGCGGCGAAGCGCCGGGACCCGGGCGGACGACGTGGCCACCACCCTGGCCCTCGGCAGGCCGCACCGGGCGGCGCGCGCCACGGCGGTCGGGCGCACCGCGGATGAGCTCGCCCTGGCGCTCGACGAGCCGAGGCGCGCCCCCGAACCCCCGCTCGGCCCGCTGGCGTTCGTCTTCCCAGGGCAGGGCAGCGCGCGGCGCGGCATGGCGAGCGGCCTGTACGCCGCGAGCCAGGCCGCCCGTCGGACGCTCGACCGGTGCGCCGAGATCCACGCCGACGCGTTCGGCGAGGCCCTGCTGCCGCTCCTGCTCGACGCTCCCCCCGGCCCTCCACCCGGCGCTGACCCGGGCGCTGACCCGGGCGCGCGCGAGGTGTGGCCCACGGGGACGGCCCAGGCGGCCCTGTTCGCGCATCAGGCGGCGCTCGCCGACGCATGGCGCGCCGCGGGCGTGCGCCCGGACCTGCTGTTCGGCCACAGCGTCGGCGAGTACGCGGCGCTGTACGCGGCCGGGGCCCTGAGCCTGGATGACGGGCTGCGCCTCACCGCCTGGCGCGGGCGCCTGATGGAGGCCGGGCCCCCCGGTGGCATGCTCGCCCTGCGCGCCGACGCGGACACCGCGCGGCGCGTCGCCAGGAGCTCGGGCGCCGAGGTGGCGGCGGTCAACGGCCCGCGCTCCCAGGTGATATCGGGTCCGCCCGAGGCACTGGACGAGGCCGCGCGCCTGCTGGACCGGGAGAACGTGCGGTGGAAGGCGCTGCCGGTCGACCGGGCGTTCCACTCGGCCGCGGTCGACGAGGCGCTCGACGCCTTCCGCGCGCATGCCGAGCGCGTGACCTACCGCCCGCTCGGCGTCACCGTGGTGACGGCCGCCGACGGCGAGGCGCACCCCGTGGGCAGCGTCATCGGCGCGGAGTACCTCTGCCGTCAGGCGCGGCTCCCCGTCCGCTTCGACCTGGCCGTGGCCACGGGCACCGAGCGGGGATGCGCCGACTTCGTGGCGATGGAGGCCGGGGACACCCTGATCGGCCTCGGCCGACACTGCGCCCCGGGCAGCCGGTGGCGGGGCGGCCAGGGCGGGGGCGACGCGGACGAGCAGGTCCGTGGATTCCTCGGGGCCCTCGGGTCCCTGTGGACCCGGGGCGCCGAGCTCGACTGGCCCGCGCTCGTCGGCGGCGGACGGCGGATACCGCTGCCAGGGCATCCGCTGCGCCCGGTGCCGGTGGCGGCCACGCCGCCGCCCGCGCCCGAGCCGCCCGCCGCCGAGCCACCCGCCGCGGACGACGTACTGGTCGAGGACATCAGGGAGTTGGCGGCGGCCACGCTGGGAGCGCCGGTGGCCGAGGTGACGGCGGACACGTCGGTCTTCGAGCTGGGCGCGGACTCGCTGTCGCTGATGAGCATGACGGCCGAGCTGGCCACGCGGCACGGCGTCCGCGTCCCGGTCCGCGCGCTGTTCGACAGCGCCGACACCCCGCGCAGGCTGGCCGACCTCCTCGTCCAAGCGCGCGGCGACGACGCCCCGGCGCCCTCGCCCGCCGCGCCGTTGCCCGCCGAGCGGGAGACGGCGCCGGTGGAGGCGCCGCGGCCCCCCGCGGACGGCGGGACGCCCGAGCTGCACGCCCTGTTCGGGCAGCAGCTCAGGCTCGTCGAGACGCTCGCCGACCGGGTGAGCGAGGTGATCTCCCGGCAGCTCGACGCGCTCGGCTCCCCCGCACCGGCACCACAGCCACAGCCACAGCCACAGCCACAGCCACAGCCACAAACGCAACCGCCCGCGACATCCGCACCCGCCCTCCCGGCCCCCGCGCCCTCCCCCGCCCTCACACCGGAACGCCCGCCCGCCGCCGGGTGCGACGTCAGCCTCTACTTCTTCGGCGACTACCCCGACGACGCCGCCCACGACAAGTACGGGCTGATCATGGCGGCGGCGGAGTTCGCCGACCGGAGCGGCTTCCACGCCCTGTGGTTCCCCGAGCGGCACTTCGACTCGTTCGGCGCGCTCTTCCCCAACCCCTCCGTCCTCGCCGCCGCGCTCGCGGCGCGGACCCGCAGGATCCGGCTGCACGCCGGTTCCGTGGTGCTGCCGCTGCACCACCCCGTCCGGGTCGCCGAGGAGTGGTCGGTCGTCGACAACATCTCGGGCGGCAGGGTCGGCCTGTGCTTCGCCAGCGGCTGGCACGCGACCGACTTCTCGCTCGCCCCGCAGCACTTCGGCCGCCACCGCGAGGTGCTGTACGAGCACCTGAGGACCGTGCGGCGGCTCTGGTCGGGGCAGCCCCTGGCGACCACCGCGGGCGACGGCCGCCCCGTCGAGGTCAGGCTGCACCCCCGCCCCGTCCAGGAGCGGCCGCCGATGTCCGTGGCGGTGGTCGGCAACCCCGAGAGCTACCGGCGGGCCGCCGCCGAGGACCTGGGGGTCGTCACCAACCTGATGGCACAGACCGTCGAGCAGCTGGCCGCGAACGTCGCGCTGTACCGGCGCACGCGCGCCGAGCACGGGCTCGACCCGGCGGCCGGACGGGTCGTGGTGCTCGTGCACACCTACATCGACGAGGACGCGGAGCGGGCGCGGGCCGAGGCGTACCGGCCCTTCGTGGCGTATCTGCGGTCCTCGCTCTCGCTGTTCGACCAGGTGACCACCAGCCTGGGCGTCGAGGTGGACCTCGACAACACCCCCGAAGAGGACGTGGAGTTCCTGCTGGAGCGCGCGTACGACCGCTACTGCGCCTCGCGCGCCCTGATCGGCGACGGGCGGGAGGCCGAGGAGACGATACGCCGCCTCATGGCCGCGGGGGCGGACGAGATCGCGTGCTTCGTGGACTTCGGAGTGCCCAAGGAGAAGGTCCTGGCCGCGCTGCCGCTGCTCGACCGGGTCCGCGCGCGCACCGCGGGCGCCCCCGGCGCGCAGGAGCCGCCCCGGCGGAGGCCGTTGACGCCCGCGCAACGCCGCATCTGGTTCCTCGAACAGCTGCACCCCGGGACCCTGATGTACCACGAGCCCAAGGCCGTTCGCCTGGAAGGGCCGCTCGACGTTCCGGCGCTGCGCCAGGCGCTGCGGAGCGTCGTGGACCGGCACGAGGCGCTGCGCACGGTCTTCGGGCAGCACGACGGCGTCCCGTACCAGGAGATCCTGGCGAACGCCGACCTCGACTGCCCCGTCGACGACCACGCGGGGACGTCGGAGGAGGAGGCCCTGCGGGCGGTCCTCGAGGGCGAGGGGGCCCGCACGGTCGACCTCGGCACCGGGCCCCTCGTCCGCGCGCGCCTGCTGCGCCTGTCCGACGAGCGGCACCTGCTCTTCCTGCTGGCCCACCACATCGTGTTCGACTCCTCGTCCACCGCCGTGCTGGTCAGGGACCTGGCCGCCCACTACCGCGCCGGGCCGGACGGCGACCCTGGGCTGCCGCCCCTCGCCGACCAGGGCGGGGCGAACGGTGCCGATGAGGCCGAAGGGGCCGCCGCGTCGCTGGAGTTCTGGCGGCACACGCTCGGCGGCGCCCCCGACCTCGACCTCCCCACCGACCGGCCGCGCCCACCGGTCAGAACGGGCGCGGGCGCCAGTCTCACCCACGCGCTCGACGGCGAGCTCGTCGGCGCGCTCAGGGCGTTCGCCGCCGCGCACCGCGCCACCCCCTTCATGGCGCTGACGGCGGCCATCGCGGCCGTGCTAGGGCGTTTCTCCGGGCAGGACGACCTGGTCGTCGGCACCGCCGTCGCCGCACGCCCGGTGGGCGCGGATGACCGGATCGGGCTCCACCTCGACACCGTGCCCCTCCGCCTCGACCTGGGCGGCGACCCGGACTTCCCCGCGCTGCTGCGCCGCGTCAGGGAGACGAGCACGGCCGCGTACGACCACCGCGGCGTGCCCTTCGACGCGCTGGTGGCCGCGGTCAACCCCCCGCGCGACCCCGGCCGCAACCCCCTCTTCCAGGTCCTGGTGGAGTACGAGAACGAAGGCGAGGTCGACTTCGACCCGCCCCACCTCACCGCCACGCTGCTCGACGTGCCGAGCGCCCGCGCGCCGTTCGACCTGACCGTCTACCTCACCCACCACCGCGACGGCGTCCGCTTCATGGTCGAGTACGACACGGCCCTCTTCGACGAGAGCACGGTGCGCCGACTGGTGGACTACACGGAGCACGTGCTGCGGCGCGCCCTGGCCGCGCCCGGTGCGCCGCTCCACGAGCTGACCGCGGTCACGGACGCGGACCGCGCCGCGCTCGTGCGGCTCGGCCGCCTCGACGAGCCATGGCCCGCGGCGCGGGACACCCTGCACGGGCTGTTCGAGCGGCAGGCCAGCGCCACACCCGACGCCGTCGCGCTGGTGTCGGGCCAGGAACGCGTCAGCTACGGCGCGTTGGCGGCCCGCGCCCGTCGGCTCGCCGGGCGGCTGCGGGACCGCGGCGTGGGGCGCGGCGATCGCGTGGCGGTCCTGCTGCGGCGCGGTCCCGAGCTGATCGCCGCCCTCCTTGCGGTGCTCAGGAGCGGGGCGGCCTACGTCCCGCTCGATCCCTCGCTCCCCTCCCCCAGGCTCGCCGCGCTCCTCGACGACAGCGCCCCCGTCCTGCTCCTGACGGACGACGCCGTCCTGACCCGGCGCCAGGACCTCGCCCCTCGGGTGCCCGTGCTGCTGGCCGCCGACGGGATGCTGGCCGCCGACGGGGCGTCGGGCGCCGAAGGGCCCGACGGCGGCGCGGGGCCCGACGACGCCGCGTACTGCGTCTACACGTCGGGCTCGACCGGTCGGCCCAAGGGCGTCGTGGTGCCGCACCGCGGCCCCGCCAACCTCGTGCGCGACCATGTGCGGCGGTACCCCGCCCTGCGCACCCTCCAGTGGACCTCGACGGCCTTCGACGTCAGCGTGCAGGAGATCTTCACCACGCTGGCGTCGGGGGCGGCCCTCGTCCTCATCGCCGACGAGGCGCGGCACGACCCGGACGCCGTCACGGCCACGGTCCGCGACCACGGCGTGGAGCGGGTGTTCATGCCGTGCGCGCCGCTGACGTACCTGATGGAGACCGGCCCCCGTCTGCCGTCCCTGCGCGAGGTGTTCACCGCGGGCGAGGCGCTGCGGCTCACGGACGCCTTCCGCCGGTTCCTCGCCGCTCACCCGGCGTGCGCGCTGTACCACCAGTACGGGCCGACGGAGACCTCCGTCATCGTCACCTCGCACCGCGTGGACCCCGACGACGGCGACGACCCGCCCATCGGCAGGCCGGTCCCGGGGGCGCGCGTCCAGCTGCTCGACGGCGCGGGGCGCGACGTGCCCGTGGGGGCCTTCGGGGAGATCCACGTGGGCGGCGTCCCCGTGGCATACGGCTACCACGCCAGGCCCGAGGAGACCGCGGCGGCGTTCCTCGCCGACGGCGCGGGGGCGGCGCGTTACCGCACCGGCGACCTGGCGCGCTGGCGCCCCGACGGCACGCTCCAGTACCGAGGCCGCACCGACGACCAGGTCAAGATCCGCGGCCACCGCGTCGAACCCGCCGAGGTGCGGGCGGCGTTGACCGCGCTGCCCGGCGTCCGCGACGCGGCCGTGCTGCCCCGCCGCGACCGGCACGGCGAGTGGGAGCTCGCCGCCTATGTGGTGCCCGCGGTCCCCGGGGACGGGCTCGCCGGTCCGCGTGACGCGCTGGCCGCGGCGCTCCCCGACCATCTGGTCCCGCGCCGCTGGGTGAGCCTGGACCGCCTCCCGCTGAACGCCTCAGGCAAGCTGGACCGGACCCGCCTGCCCGACCCAGGGGACGAGGGCGCGCGGCGGGAGGGCGCGGACCCCGTCACGCCGACGGAGAAGGCGCTGCACGGTCTGTGGTGCGACATCCTCGGCCTCGGCCAGGTGCCGGTGGACCGCTCGTTCTTCGCGCTCGGCGGCCACTCGCTGAGCGCGATCCGGCTGGTGAACCGGATGGCCGCGGAGCTCGGCCTGACCGTCCCCATGGCCGACCTCTTCCGCGCGCCGACGATCCGCGGGCTCGCGGCCCGGCTCGAACAGCCGGGCCCCGCGGCCCCGGATGACACGGACGACGTGGCCGCCACCGTGCCCATGACGTCGTTCCTGCGCAGGCTGTGGCGCCGCCACCACGAACGGGCCGACCCAGGGGTGTACAACGTCGCCCACCGCGTCGACGTGCGCGGCCCGCTCTCGCCCGACGACCTCAGGCAGGCCCTCACGGACCTCGTGGCCCGCCACGACGCGCTCCGCTCCCGCGCGGTGCGCCGCGACGGCGCGCTCCTCGTCGAGGTGCTCCGCCGGGTGCCGGTGGACCTCCCGGTCACCGACCTGTCCGCCGACGCCATGGCGGAGGACCGGCTCGACGCCTGGTGCCGGGAGCACGCGGCGCGCCCGTTCGCGATGGACCGCGCCCCGCTGTTCCGCTTCGGTCTCGCACGGCTGGCCCCGGACCGCTGGACGCTGGTGACCGTCCTGCACCACGCGCTGTGCGACGGCTGGTCGATGGGCGTCATCTGGAGCGAGCTCCAGGAGCTCCACAACGCCCGCCGCCTGGGCACCACCCCCCAACTCCCGCCGTCGCCCGCGCAGTTCACGGACCATGCCCGCGCGGAGCACGCGCTCGACGACCGGCGCGGCCTCGAGCGGTTCTGGCGCGCCGAGCTCGACGGCGTCCCGCCCCGGCTCGACCTGCCGACCGACCGGCCGAGGCCGACCGCGCTGTCAGGGCGGGGGGCCCTGCGCGCCTGGGACGTGGACGGCTCCCTGGCGCGGCGGGTCGAGGAGACCGCCCATGGGCTCGGCGCTCCGCCCTACGCCGTTCTCGCGGCGGGCTTCGCCCTGTGGGCCGCGGGGCGCCGCGGACGGTCCGCCGACGTCGTGCTCGCCGCGTCGAGCGCCAACCGGCTGGGCCCCGAGAAGGCCGAGATCGTCGGCCCGTTGGGCGAGGCCGTCCTGCTGCGCGCCCGGATCGGCGAGGCGGCCACCTTCGCCGACCTGGTGCGCCAGGTCGGCGCCTCGCTCTTCGCCGCGCTCGACCACCAGGAGCTCCCCCTCGCCGAGGTGGCCGACCTGGTGGCGCCCGGCACCGGGCAAGGCCCGTTCCCGGATGTGCTGTTCACCGTGGTCACCACGCCGCCCCCCGTCCTCGACCTGCACGGGGTGTCGGCGACGGTGCGCGGCCTGCCCACGGCGGGGGTGGCGCGCACGGAGCTGTATGTCGTCCTGGCGCCCGATGAGGAGGGCATGACCATGACCTTCGAGTACTCCACCGATCTGTTCGACGAGTCGACCATCGAGGCGTGGGGGAAGGAGTTCCTCGCCGTGCTCGCGGGTGCCGTACGGGACCCGGCGGGCCCGCTGCCGGACCGTCGGCGCCCCTGAGCCCCTTTCGGATGGGCGGTGGAGGGCGCGCTGTCACGGCCCGCCCTCCACCGTCCACTCCCAGGGCAGCGCGACGCGCGCGCCCTTGTGGTGAGCGACCACCTTCCGGTCCTCGACGCGCAGCCAGGCATCGGGCTCAGGGTCCTCGTACCAGCGCAGATAGCCGAAGAAGGCGCCGCCGTCCCGGTGCAGTGCGGCCAGCGAGCGGAAGAATGCGTCCACCTCGGGGTACCCGTCGGGGTGTATCTCCCAACGGCACGTCAGCGCCCAGCGCTTGCCGTGCGGGGCGTCCTCGTGGACCAACGAGGACACGCAGCTGCCGGGGACCCTGGACGCGGCGCGTGGCGCGCCGCTCTCCCAGGCCGGTCCGGGGTAGCGCTGGATCACCCAGTCGCCGCCCTCGGCCGGCACCGGCTCCTCCCCGCCCTCCCGCATCGCGTCGACCACCTCGGTGACGACGATCGTGTCCCGCGTGATGTGCTCGGGCCGCGGGCCGAGACCCACCTGCCAACGCAGCTCGGCCAGCTCGGCGTCCGACAGGTCGCCGGGCAGATCCATGGCAAGCATCAGTTCGTGAACGTCTCCCATACCGCACACCGTAATCCGGTGGACTGACACCCCTTCCGGCGCACCGAGGCCACCGCCCGGCGGGGTTGCCGGGGACGGCCTGGTGCGGGAGGCTGGCGGAAATTGTCATGGTCGCGCCATGGATTGAGGAGTTCCGTGAAGGTCGTGAGAAGCGTCGCCTCGTTCGCCGCCCTGCTTGGCCTCGCCGCCGTCGGCACCCTGCCGACCGGCGAGGCACGGGCCGCCACACAGGCGACGGGAGCCATCGTCAACGCGCACGCCCCTGACGCCGTTCCCGAGAGCTATCTGGTGGTCCTGGCCGAGGGTGGGAGCGCCGCCGAGGGCGGGAGCACCGCCGACGCCGCGCTGCCCGAGCGCTACGGGGCGCGCGTGCTCGACACCTACCAGGACGCGCTCGACGGCTACCACGTCAGGGCCACCCCCGAGCAGGCCCGGCGGCTGGCCGGTGACCCGGCCGTCGCGCTGGTCGAGCAGAACACCACCGTCACGGCGTCCGACCTGACGCAGCCCGCCCCGCCCTCCTGTGGACTCGACCGGATCGACCAGCCCGACCTGCCGCTCGACGGCTCCTACACCTACCCCGAGTCGGCGGGCGAGGGCGTCACGGTCTATGTGGTGAGCACCGGAATCCACTACAGCCACCAGGACTTCGGCGGGCGCGCCGTGTTCGGCTACGACGCGACCGGCGGCGACGGCTCGGACGGCAACGGCCATGGCACCCATGTCGCGGGCACGATCGGCGGCGCCGCCCACGGCGTGGCGAAGCGTTCGACGCTGGTGTCGGTCAAGGTGCTCGACGACAGCGGCGCGGGCAGCGTCGCCGACGTGGTCGCCGGGATCGACTGGCTGACCGGCGACGCCCAAGGGCCTTCGGTCGCCAGCTTCAGCATCGGCGGCGCGCCGAGCGAGATCCTCGACGACGTGATCGGTCGGTCCATCGAGGCGGGCGTCACCTACGCCGTCGCGGCGGGGAACTCCGCGAGCGACGCCGGTGGCTTCTCCCCGGGCCGGGTGGACGAGGTCATCACCACCGCCACGTCGACCTGCGCCGACCGGGCCGCGCCGACCAGCAACCACGGCCCCTCGGTCGACCTCTACGCCCCGGGCGTCGACACCGTCTCCACCTGGCACACCTCCGAGACCGCGACCGCGACGCTCTCCGGCAGCTCCATGGCCGCCGCCCATGTCGCGGGCGTCGCGGCCCTCCACCTCGCCGACCACCCGACCGCGGGGCCCGCCGATGTCTGGGCGGCCATCGACGCGGCGGCCGTCCTCGACCGCCTCACCGGCGTCCCGCCCGGCACGCCCAACAAGCTGCTCCAGGTCACGGGTTAACGGCGTTCCCTGGGGGTGGCCACCAGGCGGGTCGCCACCGCGACCGCCGAGCGCACCGCCGTGTCGAGGTCGCCGCCGGTGGCCAGGGCGGCCGCGAGGTGTCCGGTGAACGCGTCGCCCGCTCCCGAGGAGTCCACGACCTCGACCCGCTCCGGCACGGGAATGTGCCGGGCGGGCCCTCCGGTGGCGGCGAACGCGCCGGTGGGGCCCGCGGTCACCACGACGGAGCGGGCCCTGGACGCGAGCATCCTCGCGAGGTCGCGCGCGTCGCGGCCGCCCGCGTCGTCGGGCGCGGCGGCTCCGGCGAGGGCGGCGGCCTCGCCGAGGTTCACCACGAGGGGGTCGGCCAGCGCGAGGACGTCGTAGGGCATGGGGCGCACGGGGCTGGGGTTGATCAGCAGCCGTGCGCCCGACCCGCGGCACCAGGCCGCGGCGGCGGCCACGGCGCTCTCGGGGATCTCGAACTGGGCGAGGACCACGGCGGGTCGGAGCCGTTCCAGGGCGGCGCGCACCGCGTCGGCGGTCAGCAGGGCGTTGGCGAGCGCCGCCACGACGATGGCGTTGTCCTGGGCGAACAGGGTGATCAGGGCCCTGCCGGTCCGCGTCGCCGAGCCGCGCACCTCGCTCACGTCCACTCCCCTGTGATGGGCGTGCGCGCGGACGCGATCGGCCTCGGGGTCGTCGCCGACGGAGGCGATCAGCGCGGTCGGCGCCGTGCGGGCGGCGGCCACGGCCTGGTTGAGGCCCTTGCCGCCGACCTCCTCGCCGTACCGCGACGCGAGAACGGTCTCGCCGGGGGCGGGCGCGGCGTGGACGGACGCGATGAGGTCGATGTTCGCCGAGCCGACGACCGCCACGGCCACTCGGCCGGGCCGGTCAGGCACCGGCGATCCATGACGCCAACGCCCGCCACAGCGGCGCGTATCCGGGCCACTCCATGAACGGCGGGGGCGCCCAGTGCGGCGACATGTCCGAGGTGAACACGCCCGTGCGGCCCTTGCCCGCCGTACCCACGGCGATCAGCGGGTCGTCCTTGACCCGCGCGAGCACCTGGGCTCCGGCGCGTTCGCGGGTGCGGTTGTAGCCGAGCAGCGGCGGCCACTCGGTGCCGACGCCGCCGAGCGCGCCATGGTCGGGCGCCTGCACCAGGACGGGCGCGCCCTCGGGGTGCTCCTCGCGGTCGTCCGTCTCGAGCACCTCGACGGGAAGGATGTCGCCCAGCGGGCTGGCGGCGTACTTCGCCTTGGCGTCTATGCCGGAGAACGAGAGGTAGCCGCCGACCATCAGCAGCCCGCCGCCGTCGATGACGTAGTCGCGGATCCGTTCCAGCTTGTTGGGCTCGGACTCGCTGCGGCCGAAGACCGCCCGGCTGAGCAGGAACGTGTTGGCGCCGACGTCGCTGATGACGACGAGGTCGTGGTCGGCCAACTCCGCGGCCGACGAGGGGAAACGCGCCTCGATGGTGTGCGCGGGGAGGTGGGTGACCTGCCAGCCGTCGCTCTCCAGCGCGGCGCGGAACTCCTGGCCGCCCTCCACGTACTCGGTGGTGGTGAAGGAGTCGAAGCCCTTCTGGTGGATCATGTGAGTCGTCCAGGACTCGCCGAGCAGGAGTGCTTTCTTCACGGTGGTGCCTCGTTCCTCAGCCGACGGTTCCGCTCGGGTGTTCCTCGAGGAACTGCCAGTCGTGTTCGGGGATGATGATGTCGGCCTCCTCGTGCAGCCGGTCGTAGCCGGCCATCAGCTCCGGCAGGTTCCAGAAGGAGCCCATCGGCCAGTTCAGTTCGAGGTTCCGGTAGTTGTACATGACGTCGCTCGTCAGGCAGACGACGCCGACGTCGGTGGTCACCATGACGACCATGCAGCCGGGCGTGTGCCCGCCGATCTTCACCAGCCGCACGGCCGGGTCGAGCGCGTGGTCGCCGTCGATGACGAGGAGCCGGTCGCGCACGGCGTCGATCTTGTAGGCGTACTCGGGGTAGTAGAACATGCAGAAGTGCGGCGGGTGTTGGGCCTGCGGAAGCTCGTCCCGCTGCACGACGAAGCGGGCGTTGGGGAAGAGCTCGTTGTTGCCGATGTGGTCGAAGTGCAGGTGGGTCAGCACCACGACGTCCACGTCATCGGGCCTGACGCCGTGCCTGGCCAGGCCCGCCACCAGGTCCTGGTCCCGGGTGCGCGAGGCGACGAAGTCCACCCCGTAGCGGCTCTGCATCGCGGAGACCTCGTCGATGTCACCGAGCCCGGTGTCGATGAGGATGGTCTCCTCCGTGCCCTCGATGAGCCACACCGGGACCGGCACCATGACGCCCGCGTGCACCGAGCCGTCCCTGCGGACGATGTCGTCGCGGAAGCCGAACGGCAGGCGGCGCTCGTGCGGAACGTCGGGGTGCGCGCCCGAGTTGAGCAGGGACACCGGCAGTGAGCTCTCCAGCTCGCCGGTGACGATGTGATGGATCCTCACGCCCATCGTCGCTGTCCTTCCTTGGTCGGTGGTCCTTGCGGGGTCAGTAGTCCGTCTGGTCAGCCCCGTACGTGTCGACGTACGCCTGCCACACCTGGGGCATCAGGAAGTTGGTCTCGGCGTCGACGGCCGCGGGGATGGCGTCGGTCTCCACGAGGTAGGCGTTGTCGCTGTCCCATGTGGTCTTCCAGTAGGAGACCCCCTGCTCGTCGAGGATCATCTCCTCGGCGGCGGCGGCGTTCGGGGCGTAGAGCTCGATGTTCTGCCAGTACTCCGCGAAGCCCTCGACGGTGAGCCCGGCGGCGGTCTCCTCGTTGAGCCGGTCCGTGATCGTCGTGGCGCACGCCTCGGTCTCGGCGTCGCAGTAGCGGATGATGCGGTGCATGACGTCGATGAACGCCAGCAGCGCGTCCTCCTCGTCCGTCGCGAACGACCGTGTGGTGACCGCGCCGTTGATGGGGGGCGCCGCCAGGTCGGGGCCCGAGAGCCCGATCTCCATGCCCTCTTCGAGCGCCCTGCCGCGCTGCGGCACCCCGCCGAGGTAGGCGTCCCCCGAGCCGGAGAGGAACGCGGCGAGTCCGGCGTCGGGGTCCATGTCGAGGAAGGTCACGTCGCCCTCGTCCATCCCCACGGAGGCGAGCGCGTCGTTGATCTGCTTGCCCATGTCGGTGGAGAGCGTGGTCACGATGGTCTTGCCGGCCAGCGACTCGATCACCTCGGTGCGGGCCTCGTCGTGGTCGCCGACCCGATCCTCCACCGTGTCGATCGTCTCGAGGCCGCCGTCGGGGCGGATCATGAGCGCCGAGCCCTCGGTGAAGGGGTTCCAGCCGTAGGCGTAGACGACCTCGGGGTCCGCGTTGGCGACGGAGACCACGCCCGTGGTGTTGTTGACGGCTATGTCCACGTCGCCCGAGATGAGGGCGGGCATGGCCGCGTTCCAGGCGAGGGAGCGGAGGTTGACGTTCAGGCCCGCCTCCTCGAACCAGCCCTTCTCCTGGCCGATGATCGGCAGGTAGGTGTCCTGGAACGGGGAGATTCCCACGTCGATCGTCGTCAGGCCGTCCTCGGAGGCGCTCTCGTCGTCGGATGAGCCGCAGCCGGAGAGTGCCACCACCAGTGCCAGGGCGGGGAGCGCCGCGGCGATGCTCGTCTTTCTCATGATGTGTCCTCGTGTCTTGGGGAATGTGTCGTATGGGCTGCGCTCCCGAGCGCGGTGGGGGTGGGGGTCAGCGGTTGGCCGACCAGCGGGTGACATGGGCGCTGATCCGGGAGATCAGCAGGTCGAGCGCCACGGCGAGGATCGCGATCACGATCGTGCCGAGCAGGACGACGGAGGTGTTGAGCGTGCGGCTCGCGCTCATGATGAGGCGGCCGATGCCCTCGTCGGCCCCCTGGAACTCGGCGGCCACGACCACGGCGAACGCCAGGGCGCTGCCGATGCGGAAGCCCGAGAGGATCTCCGGCACGATGGCCGGAAGCACGACCGTCCGGTAGACCTGGTTGCGGCTGGCGCCGAGCGAGCGCGCGGCCTGGACGTAGACGGGGGAGACGTTGCCGCAGGCGACCGTCGTGTTGACGACCATCACCATGAAGCAGGCCAGCGCGCCCAGGAAGATCTTGCCGTTGTCGCCGATGCCGAACCACAGGATGACGAACGGGATGAGGGCGACCGGGGGCACCGGCCTGACCGCCTCGATGACGGGGTTGAGCACATGGAAGAGCCAGCGCGCCCTGGCCATCAGCAGGCCCACGCCGACCCCGAGCGCCGACCCGCTGATCCAGGAGACGAGGACCCGCCACAGGGTCGCGCGGGCGTCGTCGAGCAGCTGGGTGTCGAGCGTGGTGACGGCCTCCCAGAGGGATTCGGGCGTCGGGAAGTAGAGCGGGTCGATCGTCTCGGTCCCGCTGGTGAGCACCCACCACAGGACGAGCAGGACGAGCACCACGAGGGCGCTGAGCGGGCGGCCGAGGTCGCGGCGGCGGCGTTCGGTGCCGGAGAGGTCGGTGGTGGGGAGCTCGGTGGCGGGGACGAGGGGGTCGGTGGGAGCCGGTGGGCCGATGTCCACGGAGGACGCCGGGCCCGACGTCTCACGCTGCGTCATCGTGAACCTCCCTGAGGGTGTGGGCTATCTCGTTGCGGAGCGCCTGGAACTCAGGCCCCGCCCTGAGGTCGAGGTCGCGGTCGGCGCCGAAGGGCACGTCGACGACGCTGTGCACCCGCGCGGGCCTCGGCGTCATCACGACGACGCGGTCGCCGAGGAAGAGGGCCTCCTCGATGTCGTGGGTGACGAAGACGATGGTCTTCGGCTCGGCGCGCACGACGCCTTGGAGGGCGAGCCACATCGCCTCCTTGGTGAAGAGGTCGAGGGCGCCGAAGGGCTCGTCGAGGAGCAGGACCTCGGGCCCGCTGGCGTAGGCGCGGGCCAGGTCGACGCGCTTGCGCATCCCGCCCGAGAGCTCCTTGGGATAGGCCGAGCGGAACTCCGCGAGCCCGACGAGGTCGAGGTAGCGCTCCGCGCGCTCGGCCCTCTCGCGCCTGCCGAGGCCCTGGACCCGCATGCCGTAGCCGACGTTGTCGCCGACGTTCAGCCAGGGGAAGACCGCGTCGGCCTGGAACACCACGGCCCGGTCGGCGCCCGGGCCCGCGACCTCGCGCGACCCGACGGTGATGGTGCCTGACGTCGGCCCGATGAACCCGGCGATCAGGTTGAGCAGGGTCGTCTTGCCGCAGCCGCTCGGGCCGACGACGCAGACGATCTCGTTCGTGGCGACGGCGAGGCTCGTCTCGTTCAGCGCGACCGTGCGCTTGCGAGCCGTCGTGAACACCTTCGAGACACGGTCGATGGAGATGTCAGCCACGGCTGTCCGCCTTTCGTTGTGCCGCGGGGGGAGGCGCGGTCGACTGCCGCACGGTGAGGGAGACCGGAAGGACGTGCCGCCCCGGCCTGTCCTTCGGCCCCGCCGGCTCGTCGTCGAGCGCGGCGATGAGCGCGTGGGTGGCGCGGCGCCCCAGCTCGTCCACGTCCTGGCGGACGGTGGTCAGGCGGGGGTGCGCGTAACGCCCGGCCGGGATGTCGTCGAAGCCGACGACCGACACCCGGCCCGGGACGTCGATCCCGGCGCGCTGGAGCTCGCCGATCGCGCCGAAGGCCATCAGGTCGTTGACCGCGAAGACGGCGGTGGGCCCTTCGCCGCCGAACGCCTCGGCGTGCCGGGCGATCGCCTCGCGGCCGCCCTCCTCGGTGAACGCCCCCGAGGCGATCACCGGGGTCTCGGCCCCTTCGGCGACCCAGCTCTCCCTGAACCCCTCCACGCGCAGGTCGCTGCTCACCAGGCCGCCGTCGGCGGCGATCACCAGCGCCCTGCGGTGTCCGAGTCCGAGCAGGTGCTCGGCGGCGAGCCGCCCGCCGTTGAGGTTGTCGGAGACGAACGAGGGGGCGATCGCGCCCGGCACCTCCTCGTCCACGAGCACGAGCGGCAGGTCGCCCAGGAGCGCCCCGAGCTGGGAGTTGGTGGGGGGCGCGCCCGCGGCGTAGATCAGGCCGTCCACCGCGCGTGAGCGGATCATGGCGAGGTGGTCGACCTCGCGCGTGTGGTCGAAGCCGGTGGTGCAGAGGATGACGTTGTAGCCGTGGCCGATCGCGGTGGCCTCCACGCCGTGCGTGAGGTCGGCGAAGAAGCTGTTGCGGATGTCGGGGACGATCAGCCCGAGCAGGCGGGTCCGGCCGATGGCGAGGTTCTGGGCGGAGCGGCTCGGCACATAGCCGAGCTCCTGCATCGCGCTCTCCACGCGGGCGCGCACCCGGTCGCTCACCTTGCGCTTGCCGCTGAGCGCGTGGGACACCGTCGTCGGGCTCACGCCCGCCCGCGCCGCGACATCGGCTATCGAGACCATGGCCTGGGGTTTCTCCTTGTCCACCTGACACGTTGGGTGATGCAAAGCACTTTGCCAAAGCGCTTTGGCGTCACGGTACGCCTCGATCGGGTCGCTGCCAAGAGGCGAAACACGCTGGTTACAGGACCGGCCCGGCGCGGTGCCCCGGGGCGGCCCGTGTCAGGGGGCCGACGAGGCGGCGGAAGCGCCGGGGGCCGCGTCGACGGCCTCGCGACCACCCGGCTCGCGCGGCTACCCGCGTCGGGTGCGGGGCGTCGGGTGGAGCCCGAAGAAGTCCTGGTAGAGCTCGAGTTGGGCCTCCAGCATGTGGCTGCCGCGGTGCGTGCGCAGCCCGACCCCGGCCGCGACGCGCAGCAGCGCCGTGTCCGCGGGGGTCATCACGACGTCCGCCACCAGCGCGCCGGGGGGCAGCGCCGCGGGCCTGAAGGGCAGCGGGTCGCCGGGGCGCAGGCCCAACGGGGTGGCGTTGACCGCCAGATCGGCGCCGGTGAGCAGCGGCTCGGCCGCGCCGGTGACCCGGCCCGGCCAGTGGCGCGCCAGACGCCCTGTGAGGGCGTCGAGCCGGCCGGGGTCCGGGTCCCACACCGACAGGTGCGCCACCCCGGCGTCGAGCAGCGCCACCGCGATCGCGGCGCCCGCGCCGCCCGCCCCGGCCAGGGCGGCGCGCCACCCCGTGGGGTCGTACCCGGCGCGGCGCAGTCCCCGGACGAAGCCCGCGCCGTCGAAGTTGTCGCCTTCCCATGCGCCGTCGGGGCCGCGCCGCAGGGCGTTGACGCCGCCGATCAGCTCGGCCGCCCGGCTCCTGCGCGCCGCCAGCCGCCCGGCGGCGAACTTGTGCGGCACAGTGACCAGCAGCCCGTCCAGGTTGGCGATGCCGTGCAGCCCGTGGACCACGTCCGCCAGGCGCCCCGCGGGCACCCGCACGGGGAACAGCACGGCGTTCAGCCCGAGTCCGGCGAAGAGCGGGTTGAGCAGCGCGGGGGCCCTGACCTGGGCGACGGGGTCACCGAGCACCGCGAACAGGCGGGTCGAGCCGTCGATGGCGACCGGCGCGTGGCCGGTCCTGGCACCTGGGGCGTCGGGAACGCCGGGAGGGAGCAACTCGGTCATGGACGCGTTGTAGCAAAGAACTCCCCGGCCTGGCCCGTGCGGACCCGCCCCGCGTTCCGGACCGGGGTGGCACAGGGGGGTGTCCAAGGGGGGCCGGGGGCATTCGGCGGAAGGCCCGTGGATTACTGGTGGATTGGCGGGGAGTTGTCGCCGTTCCCCTACCGTGAACGACATGAATCGGCCGCTGGAAACGCCCTCAGCAACGCTCGCGGGAACGCCGGGAACGCCGGGAACGGCGCATGGGGCCGGGTGGGAACGCCCCTTCGACGCGGCGGCGCCCGACGGCACGCTGGCGCGTTCCCTGCCGCCCGAGCTGCGCGCCGCCCTGGCGGACGCGGTCGCGCGCCCCGCCGCGCAGCAGCCGCGCTGGCCCGACCTCGAGCGGGTCGGGGAGATCCGCGCGGTGCTCGAGGCGGCGCCGCCGCTGACGCTGCCCGCGGAGATCGACGGGCTCCGCGGCCATCTGGCCCGCGTCGCGCGCGGCGAGGCGTTCCTGCTCCAAGGCGGCGACTGCGCCGAGACGTTCACCGAGAACACGGAGGCCCACGTCCGCGCCACCGCGGGCCTGCTGCACGAGATGGCCGGAATCCTCACCGGCGCCACGGGCCTGCCCGTGGTACGCGTGGGCCGGATGGCGGGGCAGTACGCCAAGCCGCGGTCCAACGCCCTGGACGCGCTCGGCCTGCCGGTCTACCGGGGCGACATCGTCAACGGCCTGGCCCCCGAGCCCGAGGCGCGGGTGGCCGACCCGGCGCGGATGGTGCGCGCCCACGCCAACGCCGCCGCCACCCTGAACCTGCTGCGCGCGCTCCCCGGGCCCGACGCGGACCCGGGGCTGTATGTCAGCCATGAGGCGCTGCTCCTCGACTACGAGCTGGCCCTGCTCCGCGCCCACCGCGGGGAGGGCGGGACCCGGCTCTACGCCCAGTCGGCGCACTTCCTGTGGATCGGCGACCGCACGCGTCAACGGGACGGCGCGCACCTGGCGTTCGCTGAGCTGCTCGCCAACCCGCTCGGGCTCAAGATCGGCCCGAACACCACGCCCGAGCAGGTTGTCGAGTACGTCGAGCGCCTCGATCCGCACGGCACGCCAGGGCGGCTCACGCTGATCAGCCGGATGGGCAGCGGCCGGGTCCGCGACCTGCTGCCGCCGCTCGTGGAGCGGGTCGCCGCCTCGGGGCACCCGGTGATCTGGCAGTGCGACCCGATGCACGGCAACACCCGTGAGTCGCCCAGCGGTTACAAGACCCGCCACTTCGACGACGTGGCCGACGAGGTGCGTGGCTTCTTCGAGGTCCACCGCGCGCTCGGCACCCATCCGGGCGGGCTGCACATCGAGTTCACGGGGGAGGACGTCACCGAGTGCCTCGGTGGCTTCCAGCGCATCTCCGACGCCGACCTGGCGGGGCGTTACGAAACGGCCTGCGACCCGCGGCTCAACACCCGTCAGTCGCTCGAACTGGCCGCCCTGGCCGCAGAGTTGCTCGGTGGGGCGTGATGGCCGCCGGGGCCTCGGCGGTGACGTCGGCCCGGGGTCGGCCGCCCCGCGGGGTGGCCGACCGCGGGGCCGCGCGCGGCGCGCCCGGCGCGAACGGCGCGTCAGCTCATCGCGCCCGCGGTGCCGTGCGCGGGCTCGAACGGCCTACTGGCGCACGCCTCGCCGTCCGGTGCATGCTGGGCGTCGTACGCCTCACGGGCGGCGGCGATCGTCGCCCGGTGCCGCTCGGCCCACGACGTCAGCGCGACCAGCGACTCGTACAGCTCGCGCGCCATGTCCGTGGCCGTGTACTCCACGCGCGGGGGAACGGTGGGGTAGACGGTGCGGGTGATCAGCCCGTCCCGCTCCAGGTTCCGCAGGGTCAGGGTGAGCATCCGTCGGCTGATGCCCTCGATGGAGCGCTCCAACTCCGTGAATCTGACGGGCCCCTTGGCGGTGGAGACGATGATCTGCACGCTCCACTTGCTGGCGACCCGGTCCAGCACCTCCCGGACCGAGCAGGCCTCCCCATGGCCGTTGACCTGCGGTGATACACCGGTGTGACTCTGAGACATAAAAGTGCCTCCTTCCGTCGGCTTCCATGGTCACAGATCATGAATGCTGTAACAAGACATGCCCCATGGGGTGCATGCCGTTGAACGGTCTCTGACTGACTCCGAAGGAAAGATCCCTCCCGTGAACGCTTCGACGACCGCGCCACAGACGCGGCCCGGACTCACGCTGGCGCTGTTGGCACTGGCTCAGTTCATCATCGCCGTCGACTTCGACATCGTCTTCGTCGCGTTGCCCGAGATCCAGCGAGACCTCGGCTTCTCGGACCAGTCGCTCCAGTGGGTCATCAGCGCCTACACCGTCGCCCTCGGCGGTTTCCTGCTGCTCGGCGGCCGGGCGGCGGACCGCCTCGGGGCGCGGCGGACGTTCATCGTCGGCCTCGCGCTCTTCGGCGTGGCCTCGCTCTGCGGCGGCCTGGCGTCCGATCCCGGGGTGCTGGTCAGCTCCCGCGCCGCTCAGGGTCTCGGCGGCGCCATGCTGACCCCCGCGACCCTCAAGCTCATCGGCCTCAACTTCGCCGAGGGGCCCGAGCGCATCCGCGCCATGGCCGTGTGGGGCATCGCCGGCAGCTCGGGCGCCGCGGTCGGCGCCCTCGGGGGCGGCGTGCTGACCAACTACCTCGGCTGGGAATGGGTGTTGTGGGTCAACGTCCCGGTCGCCGCGCTCGGCCTTGTCGCCGTGCCCCGGCTGCTCCGCGCCGACGAGCGCCCCACCACCGGGGTCGGCGGCTTCGACCTGCCCGGTGCCGTGGTCGCCACGCTCGGCTCGACCCTGGTGGTCTTCGGCCTGGTCAGCGGCCCCGACGAGGGCTGGGGCTCGCTCCGGGGCGGCGGCGCGCTGGTCGTCGGCCTGGCCCTGCTCGGTGTCTTCCTGCTCATCGAGAGCCGCTCGCGCGACGCCCTGGTGCCGCTGCGGATGTTCCACAACCGCAGCCTGCCGACCGCGATGATCCTGGTCTTCATCTTCATGAGCACGATCAGCACCCAGTACTACCTCTTCACCGACTACCTCCAGAACGTCCTTGACTACAGCGCCCTCCGCACCGGCCTGGCGTTCCTGCCGCTGTCCATCCTCAGCATGCTCGGCTCCGGCAAGCTCGTCCCCGTGATGCTCCAGCGCTGGGGCATGCGCGTCACGCTCTTCGTCGGGATGTTCGGCTTCGGCGTCGCGATGGCCCTCGTCTCCATCGGGATGTCGCCCGACGGCTCGTACTGGGCCGTGTTCCCCGGCGTCTGCCTGTGGGCCCTGTCCGCCGGTATCGCCTTCCCGCCGATCTACATGGCCGCCAGCTCCGAGACGCCCCCCGCCGAGCACGGTGTCGCCTCCGCCCTGGCCTCCACCTCGCAGTACATCGGCGGCGCCGTCGGGCTCGCCGCGCTGGTCGCGGTGGCCAACGCGGGCATCGGCGGCGACTCCGAGTCGGCCCCGGTGAGCGACGTGGTGGACGGCCTCCAGCTCGCGGGCTGGACCGGCGCCGTCGCCGCCGCCGCGGGCGCGTTCTTCGCGTTCGTCATCAAGAAGCCGACCGCGCCCGCCGCCGAACCCGCGGAGGAGACCGCGCCGGTCGCGAAGGACCCGGCCGCGAAGGACGAGGCGGCCCGCACCCTCTGAGCCCCCGGGGATCGGCAGCGCCAGCCCCGGAGACCTTGCCCCATCTCATCTCACGTGGAGCTGACATGACACGGGACGTCCTGGACCTGTCCGCGTTGGAGCCCGCCTACAGCATCGACCCCTACCCGGTCTACGCCGAATCCCGCGGCGCGGCGCCCATCCGGCGCGTCACCCTGCGCGGCCTGCCCGGGTGGCTGGTCACCCGCTACGAGGACGTAGAGCGGCTCTTCACCGATCCCCGCCTCAGCAAGGACCGCGTCCACACCGACCCGGCCATCAGAAAGGCCGCGCCCTGGGAGTTCGCCGACGAGAGCATGGGCCTCTCCCGGCACATGCTCCAGCTCGACCCGCCGGAGCACACCCGGCTGCGGCGGGTCGTCAGCGCGGTCTTCACCGCCCGGCGTGTCAAGGCCCTCGCCCCCCGCGTCGAGCAGATCACCGACGAGCTGCTCGCCTCGTTCGAGGCCAGGGGGAACGTCGAGCTGATCGAGGAGTTCGCCACCCCGTTGCCCATCGTCGTCATCATGGGCATGCTCGGCATCCCGCTCGAGGACCAGCACGCCTTCCGCGCCTGGACCACCACGGTGATGTCAGGGCCCGACGACCCGCAGGACGCCGTCGACGCCTTCGGCAGCATCCACCGTTACCTCACGGAGCTGGTCGACTCCCGCAAGGCCGCCGCGGCCCGCTCCGGCTCCGCCGCCACGTCCGAGGCCGAGCACCGCGACCTCCTCGACGCGCTCATCGCCGTGCGCGACGAGGACGATGGCAGGCTCGACGACCAGGAGTTGGTCGCCATGCTCCGCCTCCTGCTCATCGCGGGCACGGAGACCACCACCAACCTCATCGGCAACGGCGTGCTCGCCCTGCTCCGCCACCCCGACCAGCTCGACCTGCTGCGCGGCGACCTCTCCCTGATGGAGAACGCCGTCGAGGAGTTCCTGCGCTACGACGGCCCGCTCGACATCACCCCCGCCCGCTACGCCACCGAGGACATCGCCTACGGCGACGTGGTCATCGAGGCCGGTGACGCCGTGCTGCTCGCGATCGGCGCCGCGAGCCGCGACCCGGACCATTTCGACGACCCCGACCGGCTCGACCTGCGCCGCGCCGACCGCCGCCACATGGCGTTCGGCCATGGCGTGCACTACTGCCTCGGCGCCCCGCTGGCCCGCCTCGAGGGCCGCATCGCGCTGACCGCGCTGCTCGAACGCTGCCCCGACCTGAAGCTCTCGGCCGCCGACGAGGAGCTGATCTGGCGTCAGGACCCCTATGTCCACGGCCTGCGGAACCTGCCGCTGACCTTCACCGCGAAGGTCTGAGCCGCCGCGCGGCTCCCCATACGTACGCCACGGGGGCCAGGTCCCCCGTCCGGCCCTCGTGGCGTACTTCTTCCCGGCGTTCTCCCCGCGTCGGCGAGCGGCCCCACCGCTACAGGCGGGCGCGCAGCTCGTCCACCAGCGGGCCGACGCCCGCGAGGTCCCTGGCCGCGCCGAACACGTAGAAGTCAGGGCGCACCAGCAGCGCCGCCGCCCGGGACGCGGCCAGATAGCGCAGCCAGGTGCCGTCCACGTCGGTCACGGCGACCGTGTCGCCGCTCCCCTCGTGGGCGGTGGGCGGCGCGGCGTCCGGCGCCCTGACCCACACCACGCGGGCGTCGAGGCCCGCGAGGAACGCCAGCCGTTCGGCGTTCAGTTCGGGCCGCGGGTCCTCGGCCGTGAGCAGCACGAAGCCGTGCCCCACGATGGCGTCGAACAGCCCGGTGCGCGCGCCGCGCGCCACCCGCCCCTGCGGCGTCAGCTGCCCGGCGGGCGGCACCGCGGGGGCGCCTCCGCCGTCCCTGGCCGCGCCGGCCAACAGGCCGTCGGCCAGCGGCCTGACCGCGGTGCGGCCCTGGGAGGCGGCGGGGGCGCGCTTCCGCGCGGCGAGCATCACCGTGTCCCGGTCCCTGGCGGCGCCCTGGTCGGTCTGGCAGATCACCCGGCCCAGGTTGACCGACATCTCGATGGCGTGCCGCACGTGCGCCCGCCGCTCCAGCGGATAGGTGTCGATGAGCCCCTCGTCCGCGAGGCCGCGCAGCACCAGGTCCAGCTTCCACGCCAGATTGGCGGCGTCCCTGAACCCCGAGCTCATGCCCTGCCCGGCGAACGGCGGCATCAGGTGCGCGGCGTCGCCCGCGAGCAGCACCCGCCCCGCCCGCCACCGGTCCACGGTGCGGGCCTGGAAGGTGTAGACGGAGTGCCGCTCCAGCGTGGCGTTCTCCGGCGTCACGCCGAAGGACGCCAGCAGCCGCCACGCGGTCTCCTCGTCGTTCAGCCCGTCCGCCGTCTCGCCCGGCACCCGCATGAACTCCCACCGCCGGTGCCCAGGCCCCGCCGACACCTCGGTGCGCGGCCTGGCCGGGTCGCAGATCTGGAGGTTGTTCGGCTTGAACTCGCGCGGCTCGCGCAGCACCACGTCACAGACCAGCCAGTCGTGGAAGAACCCGAGGTCGGTGACGGAGGAGCCGATGTGGGCGCGCACGAAGCTGTTCGCGCCGTCGCAGCCCACCAGCCAGCGGGCCGCGATCACCCGCTCGCCGCCGTCCGCGTCCCGCACCGTGAGGCGCACCCGGTCCTCCGCCTCGGCCAGCCCCACCGCCTCGTACCCGCGCAGCACCCGCAGCCCCGCCAGCGCCGCGCCACGCGCGATCAGCGCCGACTCGAGCCCCGGCTGATACATCGACGTGGAGTCGGGCCAGCCGGAGTGGCCGATCTCGTCCGCTGCCTCGATCCGCAGCAGCTCATCGCCCGCGGCGTTCCGCCAGGCGTAGTCGCCCGAGGGCTCGCCCACCGCGGCCAGGTGGTCGCCGATCCCGGCCGCCGCCAGGACGCGGGCGGCCTCGCCGTCGAACGCCACCGCCCGAGGCATCGGGTAGGGGTGCGGCCAGCGCTCCACGACCGTGACCCGCCTGCCGCGCTGGGCCAGCAGGATGGCGAGGAGCTGCCCGACCGGGCCATAGCCGACGATCGCGACATCGGGTTCGTGCGCCTCGTCCCACGCGTCCGCCGCGCCGGGGCCGTCCGCGGCGCCTTCGGGTCGCCGCGCGGTCAACGGTCCCGCCCCAGGATGTGCTCCGCGGTCTTCCGGTATTCGTCGGTGTCGACCAGCACGCGGACCTCCTCGTGCCCGTTGTCCACGCGCACGAAGCGGCGGCCCACCAGGATGAGCTGCCCGGTGTCGAAGGAGCGGCCATGGATGACCGTTCCCGAGGCGACGAGCTGACCGGCCCAGTTCCACCCGGGGTCGTCGTCGTCCGGCGTGTCGGTGGCCGAGCCGTTCCAGTCAGCGAGCGTCCTGGCCTCCGGCTTCAGCCGGTACACCGCCTGCCAGTCACCCACGTGCCCCTTCCGCTGGAGCACGTGGTACCCGTCCCGCCGGATGAGCCGGTAGGTGACGCCGTACTGCTCCTGCTCCTCGTCGGTCAGCCGCAGCGGCTCGATGAACGACGGACCGGCGAAGCCCACGTCGACCAGCCACAGCTCACCGTCCAGGCGGACGCCGAGGAAGAGGTGCTCGAAGTCGGGCCCGAACTCCCCGCTCGCCCCGCGGGCCCCGGCCGACAGGATGATCACGTCGTAGCCGAGCTCCGTCAGCAGTCGGCGGAACAGGCCGCTCAGCTCGAAGCAGACGCCGCCGCGGCCGCCGAGGATGATCTCGTCGAAGGCGGCGTCGAGATCGATGTCGATGTCGTTGAGGATCGAGGTACCGAGCCTCGCGTGCGCCGAGTTGTCGAACGCCACCCTGATCATGTGGCGTTTGTGCAGCTCGCGCAGCGTCCGCGCGGTGGGCTCGACCGGGCCGGTCCAGCCCAGGGTCGACAGGTATGTGTCCACGGAGAACATGCGGGCCACTACTCCTTGGTGGTCTTCGTCGGGCTGGCGGGAGCGGTCGCGGGCGCGGGCGCTGCCGCGAGCTGCTGCTGAAGGTGCTCGGCGAGGATCGCCGGGGTGGGGTGGTCGAAGAGGAGCATCACCGACAGCTCCGTGCCGGTGGCCTCGATGAGGCGATTGCGCAGCTCCACCGCGGTGAGGGAGTTGAATCCTGCCTCGAAGAACGCGGCCCCCTCGTCGATCAGCTCGGAGCCGGGCTTGCCCAGCGTGGCCGTGGCTTCGGCGCGGACCAGGGTCAGCAGCTCCTGGACCTGTTCGGCTTCGGACAGCCCGGCCAGGCGTTGACTGAGCGACACTTCGGTCTCCTCCTGCGGAATCAGCTCCGCGATCGGGTCGGCGGGGGTCATGGTGAGACGTTGCGATTCCAGCCAGTAACGCCGGTGCTGGAAGGGGTAGGTGGGCAGGTCGGCCCGGGTCGGGGTCTGGGGAACGCGCCAGTCGAGGGGCCTGCCGTGGGTGTGGAGCGCGGCCAGGGAGGCGAGGAGGCGCCGGTGGCCGCCCTCGTCGCGGCGGAGCGTCCCGGTGACGGTGGCGTCGGGGTTGGCGTCCTGGATGCTGTGGGTCAGGACGGGGTGGGTGCTGACCTCGACAAACGTCGAGTGGCCCGCGTCGGCGAGGGTGCGGGTCGCGGACGCGAAGTGCACGGGGTGCCGCAGGTTCCGGTACCAGTAGTCGGCGTCGAGGGGGGTGCCGGGGGTGAGCCAGTCCTGTTCGAGCGTGGAGTAGAAGGGGACACGGGGCGGCTTGGGTGCCAGCTCGCCCAGGAGCGTGGTCAGGTGCTCGTGGATCGCCTCGACATGGCTGGTGTGCGAGGCATAGTCCACGGGGATCCGACGCGCGCGAATGTCCTGGCTCTCGCAGTGGGCGAGAAGCCCGTCGAGAGCCCCGGGGTCACCGGCGACGACCGTGGAGTGCGGCCCGTTGAACGCCGCGACCTCGAGACCCGGATGGCCGGTGAGAAGCGCTCGGGTGTCGTCGGGCGTGAGGGTGAGGGAGGCCATGCCGCCATGTCCCGCGAGGTGGGCGGCGATGGCCTGGCTGCGCAACGCCACCACGGTCGCGGCGTCGTCGAGGGTCAGCGCTCCGGCGACGTGCGCGGCGGCGATCTCCCCCTGGGAGTGACCGACGACCGCGTCGGGGGTGATGCCGTGCGCCTCCCACAGCCTGGCCAACGACACCATCAGGGCGAAGGAGGCGGGCTGGATCACATCGACACGATCGAACGAGGGGGCGTTGTCACCCTGCCGGATCAGCTCCAGCAGCGACCAGCCGGTGAGCGGATCGAGGACGGCGGCGACCTCATCGATGGCCTCGGCGAAGACGGGCGAGGCAGCGTAGAGCTCGGCACCCATACCGGCCCACTGCGTGCCCTGACCGGGGAAGACAAAGACAGTCTTGGCCAGTTCGCGCGCCGTGCCGGTGATGAGGTGCGGCGCGGGCTGGCCCTCGGCCAACGCCTGGAGGCCGGTGAGGGCGTCCTCGCGGTCGGTGGCCACGACGACGGCCCGTTCCTCCAACGCCGCCCGCCCATGGATCAGCGTCGAGGCGACATCCGCCAGGGGCTGGTCCGGGTGCGCCGTCAGATGCTCGGCGAGCCCTCGGGCCTGGGCCTGGAGGGCGCCCGACGTCTTCGCGGAGACGGGCAGGGGCACCGGCCCCGCGACGGCCGCCGCCACCTCGGCTTCTTCGGGGGCCTGTTCGAGGATGACATGCGCGTTGGTGCCGCTGACGCCGAACGAGGACACCCCCGCCCGACGCGGCCGATCCGCCACCGGCCAGTCCCGGGCGTCGGTCAGCAACTCGACCGCGCCCGCCGACCAGTCCACCTTCGGGCTGGGCTCATCCACATGCAACGTCTTGGGCAGGGTGCCGTGCCGCAACGCCTGCACCATCTTGATCACCCCGGCAACGCCAGCGGCCGCCTGGGTGTGACCGATGTTCGACTTCAACGACCCAAGGAACAACGGACGTTCGGCAGGCCGGTCCCTGCCATAGGTCGCGAGCAGGGCCTGCGCCTCGATCGGATCGCCCAACGTCGTCCCCGTGCCATGCGCCTCCACCGCGTCGATGTCGCCCGGGGTGAGCCGGGCGTTGGCCAACGCCGCGCGAATAACCCGCTGCTGGGAGGGGCCGTTCGGCGCGGTCAGACCGTTCGACGCGCCATCCTGGTTGACCGCCGACCCCCGCACCACCGCCAGCACCCGATGCCCGTTCCGCCGAGCGTCCGAAAGCCGCTCCAGCAGAACGACGCCGACACCCTCGGCCCACCCCGTACCATCCGCCGCCGCCGCGAACGCCTTGCACCGCCCATCGGCCGCCAGCCCACGTTGCCGCGAGAACTCCACGAAGAGCCCCGGAGTGGCCATCACCGTCACCCCACCCGCCAACGCCAGCGAGCACTCCCCGCTCCGCAATGCCTGCGCCGCGAGGTGGAGGGTCACCAGCGACGAGGAGCAGGCGGTGTCCACGGTCACCGCCGGGCCTTCGAGGCCGAGCGTGTAGGAGACGCGCCCCGAGACGACGGCGCCCGAGTTCCCGACGCCCAGCGTGCCCTCCAGCTCCTTGGGCACCCGCTGGAGCCGCGACGCGTAGTCGTGGTACATCACCCCGGCGAAGACACCCGTGCTGGTGCCGCGCAGCGAGGTCGGGTCGATGCCCGCACGCTCCAACGCCTCCCACGACGTTTCCAGCAACAGCCGCTGCTGCGGGTCGAGAGCCAGCGCCTCACGGGATGAGATCCCGAAGAAGGTCGGGTCGAAGTCGCCCGCCTGGTGAAGGAAGCCGCCCTCGCGGGTGTACGACGTCCCCGGCCGGTCCGGATCCGGGTCATACAGCTCCTCCACGTCCCAGCCCCGGTCGTCGGGGAACGCGGAGACGCCGTCGACACCCTGGTCCACCAGGCGCCACAGGTCCTCGGGCGAGGCGACCCCGCCCGGCAGGCGGCAGGCCATGCCGATGATCGCGATCGGCTCGGTCGCCGCCTGGGTGATTCTGATGATCTCCTGTTGCAGCCGCTCGTTCTCGATCAGGGAAACCCGCAGGGCTTCGACGAGCTTTTCCGGGGGCGTGGCCATGTCCGTCCTCATCCGTGAGTAAGCGGCTCCGGCCGGTCTCGTCGGGACCGTCCGGACTGTCTCTCTCGTGGGTCGCGGCCGGATCAGCTCGCGGCGCTGCCCAGCGCCCGCGCCACCAGGCTGTCGGCGTCCATGGCGGCGATCAGGTCGGTCTCGTCCGCCTTCGCGACTGGCGGCGCCTCGACGGCCGCATCGGCCAGTCGCGTCAGCGCGTCCAACACCCCCACCTCGCGCAGCCGACTCAGCGGCACCGACGCCAGCACCCGGCGGATGTCCGCCTCCCGCGCGTTCGGGTCGACCGGCGGCGGAACGTCGGGCAGCAGCTCGTCGCGGAGGTGGCGGGCGAGGGCGGTGGGGTTGGGGTGGTCGAAGACGAGGGTGGCGGGGAGGCGGAGTCCGGTGGCCTGGTTGAGGCGGTTGCGCAACTCGACGGCGGTGAGCGAGTCGAACCCCAGCTGTTTGAACGCCTGTTCAGGACCGATGACATCGCTGGCACCCCGCCCCAGCACGGCGGCCGCATGGGTACGCACCAGGTCCAGCAGCAGACGATCACGATCGGCGTCGGCAAGACCGGCCAGGCGCTGGGCCAGGGACTCCCGATCCGCCGAGGCCGTGTGCACGGCCCGGCGCGCGGGACGCCGCACCAGACCACGCAGCAGCGCGGGAACCTCCTCGGACCCACCACGACCCAGCGCGGCGATGTCGAGCTTGACCGGCAGAACGACCGGCTCACCACTCGCCAGAGCAGCGTCGAACAACGCCAACCCCTCCCCCGCCGACAAGCCCACGATGCCGCTGCGCGCCAGCCGCCCACGGTCGCTGTCCCCCAACCCACCGGTGAGGTCGCTTGCTTGGGTCCAGTAGCCCCAGGCGAGAGTGGTGGTGGGGTGGCCATCGGCGCGGTGCTGGTGGGCGAGGGCGTCGAGATACGCGTTCGCCGCCGCGTAGTTCGCCTGCCCAGGATTGCCAAGAGTCCCCGCAGCGGAGGAGAAGAGGACAAAGGCGGCGAGATCCCGGTCCCGGGTCAGCTCATACAGATGCTCGGCGGCATCGGCCTTCGGCGCCAGAACCGCATCCAGATGCCCCGGAGTCAACGCCGTGAACACCGCGTCATCCAACGCACCAGCCGTATGAACCACCGCCGTCAACGGACGTGTCGAAGGAACGCTCGCCAGCAGAGCGGCCGTGGCATCACGATCGCTCGTGTCACACGCGACCAGGGCCACATCCGCCCCCAGCGCCGACAACTCCTCCCGCAGCTCGACGGCACCGGGAGCATCCGGCCCACGCCGACTGGCCAGGAGAAGGTGGCGGATACCGTGCTCGGTGACCAGATGCCGCGCCACCAGACCACCGATCATCCCCACCCCACTGACCAACACCGTCCCGCCCGGATCCAACGACCGAGACCGGGCCCCCGCAGGAACGGCGACCCTGGCCAGCCGCGCAACCGCCAACCCACCC
>NZ_RBDY01000048.1 GCF_003626575.1 Streptomyces radicis
TTCACCTGGGAAGTGCCTCCGGCGGTGGCAGGAACAAGGACCTCGACAATCCTCATTCTTGCTGGTCAGAGGCACTTTCTGCTTTCCTGACCGCCTGCCGGACAACCCGCTTCATGAAAGCCCGAGGTTAGGGTGGCGCTGCAAGCAAGCGCTTGCTCCATCGCTGAGGAGCCCGCATGCCCTCTCCCCCCTCCCGTTTGCGCGTCGCGGTCGTCGGCACCGGCGGCATCGTCACGGGCAGCCACCTGAAAGCCCTTCAAGCTCACGTCGACCGGGTCGATCTGGTCGCCGCCGTGGACGTCGACCGGATCAGGCTCGGTGCCTTTCAGGAGGCGGCCGAGGCCGCCGGCATGGATCCGCGGGGCTTCGACGACCTGGACGCGATGTTGGCGGCGGAGCGTCCCGACGTGGTGTTGATAGGCACCCCGCCCGTGCTGCACCACGAGCAGACCGTGGCGGCCCTGGAGGCCGGGGCCTGGGTGCTGTCGGAGAAGCCGTTGCCCCTCTCGCTCGCCGAGTACGACGCGATCGCGGCCACCGAGGAGGCCACCGGCAACTACGCCTCGGTGGTCTTCCAGCACCGCTACGGTTCGGGCGCGGTGCACGCCCGTGAGCTGATCGCGGGCGGGGAGCTGGGCCGGCCGTTGGTGGCGCACTGTCAGACCACCTGGTACCGGGACACTGCCTACTACGCGGTGCCGTGGCGGGGCCGGTGGGAGAGCGAGGGCGGCGGCCCGACGATGGGTCACGGCATCCACCAGTACGACCTGCTGCTGGACCTGCTGGGGGAGTGGACCGAGATCCGCGCCATGGCGGGTCGTCTGGTGCACGACGTGGAGAGCGAGGACGTGTCCACCGCGCTGGTGCGGTTCAAGAGCGGCGCGTTGGCGACCGTCGTCAACAGTGTGCTCTCCCCGGACGAGGTCAGCCGGATCAGGATCGACTGCGCCGAGGCCACCGTCGAGCTCACCCACCTGTACGGTCACCGCAACGAGGACTGGGTCTACACCCCGCGTCCGGGGCTGGAGGACGAGGCGCGGGTCAAGCGCTGGCGCACCCCGGCGGCCGACGTGCCCAGTTCGCACGCCGCCCAGCTCGGCGCCCTCCTTGATGCCTTCGAGCGTGGCGAGCGGCCGGCCGGCAGCGGCCCGGTCGCCCGCGCCACCGTGGAGTTCGCCGCCGCGCTGTACAAGTCGGCGTTCACCGCCCGGCCCGTGCTGGCCGGCGAGATCACCCCGAGGACCCCTTCTACACGTCCATGCACGGCGACCACCCGGACTGGAGCCCCGCACGATGACGATCCAGGTCACCCACAGCCTCGGCGAGCGGATCGTCGTCGGGCACGGCGACGTCGAGCTGCTGCACTACGTCTACCGCCCCAACCCGGACGTCTTCGAGTCCCGCAAGCCCTACGTCCACCCGCTGCGCACCCTGTCCGGCAACCTCGCCTCCGGCTACCGGCCCAACGACCACCGCTGGCACAAGG
The DNA here is from genome assembly GCF_003626575.1 of Streptomyces radicis. Taxonomy (GTDB): domain Bacteria; phylum Actinomycetota; class Actinomycetes; order Streptomycetales; family Streptomycetaceae; genus Streptomyces; species Streptomyces radicis. The sequence continues at coordinate 1,487 of NZ_RBDY01000048.1, forward strand.
GCTTGCAGATGACGGCCAGCCACCTCTCCGGCCAGAACTATCTACCTCGCCTCCTACGCCCAGCGGGGTGCCCTGCTGGACCTCTCCACGGTCGACAACATCCTCGACCTGTCGGCCCTCGACGACGAGATCCTGGAGACCGGCCGCGTCAACGGCACCCAGTACGCCGTCCCCCTCGGCGGCGCGGCCAACGGCGTCATCATCAACACCTCCCTGTTCGAGCAGTACGACATCGACCTGCCCGACCTCGCCACCTGGACCTGGGACGACTTCACCCGCGTCGCGCAGGAGCTGACGGATGCCTCCGACGGCGAGGTCCGCGGCGTCACCCCCTTCTCCAACTCGTTCGACCTCGGCGTCTGGGCCCGCCAACAGGGCTCGGAGGTCTTCGAGAACGGGGAGGTCGTCCTCGACCCCGAAGCCCTGGCGAGCTACTGGGAGCGCCAGCTCGACTGGATCGACAGCGGGGCCGCGCCCTCGGTCGAGCACATCATCGAGTCGACCGGCGTGACGCTGGACCAGGTCGACGTGGTCACCGGCCGGGCCGGCATGGCCTTCATCCCCGCCGGCGCGTTCATCGCCTACCAGTCGGCCGCGCCCGACTTCGACTACGACCTGGCCAACTGGCCCTCCGACAGCGACACCTCGCCCGGCTTCCAGTACCTGAAACCGACCATGTACTGGTCCGCCGCGTCCACCTCAAGCCACCCCGCCGAGGCCGCCCTGCTGATCGACTTCCTGACCAACGACCCCCGCGTCGGTGAGATCTTCGCCCTCGACCGTGGGGAGCCGGCCAACCACGCCTTCAGAGAGGCACTGACCCCGAACCTGGACGACACCGGACGGGAGGCCTTGGCATTCTCCGAGGCCATGGCCGAGGAAGTCGGCGAGCCCGCCTCCATCACCCCGAGCGGGGGCAGCGACCTGGACGCGCTGTTCAACCGGTACACCCAGGACGTGCTGCTGGGCGAGTCCGCCCCCCGGGAAGCGGCGGAGGGCTTCATCGGCGAACTCCGGGACAACGTCACGGCGGCGAGCTGAGTACGAGCGCCCAGCGTGCCGAACACCGGCGGATCCCACCGGAAAGTCTCGACAGCGACCATCGAAAGGACAGCCTCGTGAACCGAACGACCCGCACGGTCGTGGCCGGCACCCGGGCCGCGACCCTGTTGCCGCTGGCTTCGGCGACCGCCGGAGCCGAGACCGCAGGCGGCACGCCACGCGCCTCCGGGAGCGTCGATTTCGGCGACGAGCGGCAGCTCATCGACGGCTTCGGCATCTCGCAAGCGTTCCAGCGCGCCGACATCATGAACGGGGCGCCCGGCCTGACGCCGGAGCACCAGCGGGAAGTGCTGGACCTGCTGTTCGACACCGGGACCGGGGCCGGCTTGAGCATCCTGCGGCTCGGCATCGGCTCGTCCGCCGACGAGGTGTACGACCACATGCGGTCCATCCAGCCCGACGATCCCGGCGGCCCCGACGCTCAGCCGCGATACGAGTGGGACGGCTACGACGGCGGTCAGCTGTGGCTGGCCAGGGAGGCCCGGGAGTACGGGGTCGAGCGGTTCTACGCCGACGCCTGGAGCGCGCCCGGCTACATGAAGACCAACGGCGACGACGCGAACGGTGGGGCCCTGTGTGGTCTGCCGGGGGTCGAGGAGTGCGTGAGTGGCGACTGGCGGCGGGCCTACGCCGAGTATCTCGTGCAGTACGCGCGCTTCTACGCCGAAGAGGGCGTCGAGATCACCGACCTCGGGTTCACCAACGAGCCGGACTGGGTGACCGACTACGCGTCCATGGAGATGACACCCGAGCAGGCGGCCGACATGGCGACGATCGTCGCCGACGCCGTGGCGGACTCGGAGCTGTCCGAGATGAACGTCGTCTGCTGCGACACCGTCGGCTGGTCCGCCGACCGGGAGTACACCGAAGCGATCGAGGCCGACCCGGAGGCCGCCGCGGCGGTCGACATTCAGACCGGCCACCGGTACGGGGACCCGGCGCGCAGCCCGCTGCCGACCGACGACCACACCTGGATGTCGGAGTGGAGTCCCCCCGGCCCCAACTGGAACGAGGCATGGGACGACGGGAGCGGCTACGACGGCTTCACCGTGGCGGAGGACATCCTGGGCACCCTCACCCAGGCAGAGGCCAACGGCTACGTCTACTGGTTCGGCGCCTCCATCAACGCCACCCGCGCCCTGATCCAGATGGACGGCCCGGACTACCACGTCTCCAAACGCCTGTGGGGAATGGCCGCCTTCAGCCGCTTCATACGGCCCGACGCGGTCCGAGTGGGCGCGGACTCCGGCAGTGAGGCCGTGCGGGTCGCGGCCTTCCGGAACACCGACGGCAGCAACGTGCTGGAGATCCTCAACACCGGTACCGGCACTGTCCGCCAGACCCTCGACGTCGACGGCCCCACCGGCAGGAACGGCGATGTCTACCTCACCGACGAGACCCACGACCTCCAGCGCACCGGCGGGGCGCGCGTCACGGGCGGCCGCCTCTCCGTCGACCTGCCGCCCCGCTCGCTGACGACCGTGGTGCTCGACCAGCCCGCCGGCGTGCCTCCACCGCACTGACGCCGGTTGGTCTCCCTCGCTCCGCTCCCGGGCGGCGCGATGGAGAACCGATTCGCGGGAGCACGGTGCCATCCGCGCCCAGTTCGGCGGCGAGGTCCGCGAGTCAGGACGTCAGGAAGTCCGGCGCTGTCGTTCAGGTATCTCGCGGTAGGGGGAAGACCTGGGTGCCGCCGGTCCAGCCGAGGTGCTCGTCACAGCGACTGCTCGGCCTGATCGTGGAGGGCGTCAGCCCTCAGAGGTGAAAGGGAGGGTGTACGGTTCGACACCCTGGCTCGCCGGGGGCTCCGGCCCAGTACGCCCCGCAGGCGTGGTGTGGGAGTTGATCACGGCGTCGGAGCCGTCCTCGAGCTCCCTCGAAGCCGGGAGTTGTTCCGGATTTATGAGGGTGGGACTGTACGCCTGAGCCCAGGCGTCGATCGTCCAGCCCCGGCCGGCCGCTGAGCTGGCGCCTTGAGGCGGTCGGCGAGGACCAGCTGGTGATTCACACGACAGAGCAGTCGAGTTGGACTACAGCAGTACAGAGACGGAAGACTGCGACAGCAGGGCCTCCTGACGCTCGGATGGTTTCGACAGCCACGAGCTATGCGGGAGGCCCTGCTTTGATGCCCGACCACGGCGAGATCACCCAACAGGGAACTCGCGTTCGACCCCAAAGCGAACTTCATAGTATGCCTTCTCAGCGAGAAGGTCGGATCTTGTGCGTACCATTGACCTGTCGGACAACAGGTCGTGGCGGCTGGACGGTGGAGGAGAGCACATGGGGGGTCCCGCGAACGGCGGTTCGGCGCCTGGTTCCCAAGCCGCCTCACTGGGGGCGGTGCACCGTATCCGGCCGGCGTACGAGCAGGTCGCCGATCAGATTCGGGAGCTGATCGTGGAAGGCGAGCTCGTTCCCGGTGACCGGTTGCCGAACGAGGGTGACGTCGCTTCGGCGTTCGGTGTCAGCCGGGGAACGGTGCGCGAGGCCATCCGGATCCTCACCGCCGCGAACCTGCTCTACTCGGTAAGGGGTGCGCACGGTGGCACCTTCGTGACACGGACCGACCCGAGCGTGCTGCGCGAGCACCTGGAGACCGGGCTGGGCATCCTCAGCGGCTCGGACGCCATCAGCCTGGACGAGTTGCTCGACACCAGGATGCTGCTTGAGGTGCCCACCGCGCGGCTGGCGGCCGAGCGCAGGACCGAGGAGCACCTCGTCTCGTTGCGTGAGGCCGTGGCGGCGGAGCCGCCGGGCTCCAATGTCCGCTACCAGTACCACCGGCGGTTCCACACGGAGCTGCTTGAGGCGTCGGGGAACCGGTTGCTGCAGCTCGTGACCGTCCCCGTGTTCGGTGTCATTCGGTCCAGGTTCGTGATCCCGCCCTCGCGCCGCAAGTTCTGGAACGAGATCGAGTCCGACCACGAGGAGATCCTGGCGCTCGTCGAGGCCGCCGATGGCGAGGGCGCCGCTGATGCCATGCGGCGCCACCTGGTCCGGCTCAACGCGTTCTACCAGTCGCTGGGTACCAGTGCGCTGCCCCAGCCTCGGCGGACCCGGCCTTTCCCGGTGCGCTGATCCGCGGTGCGCCCACCGTCGTGGTTGATCGGTGCCGGGAGTGGGGTGTCCCGCGGCGCGGTGGTACAAGGTTCGTGATGTCCTGGCCCGGTACGGGCGTATCAGCAGTTGCTGCGAGACAGTCGGCGGACCTGGCCCGGTATTGATCCGAAAGTCCGACCTTTTCTGCGTATGAGCGTTGACGCTGCCCCGTGCTGATGCTTGACTCTATCCATCACAGAGTTGTGTTCTGCACAGGGGAAGTAACTCGATGGGTGAGCAGGTCGAGGTTCGCTCTGCGGACGGCGGTGCCTTCCACATGTACGTGGCCATACCCGAGCGCGGCTCGGGGCCGGGCCTCGTCCTGTTGCAGGAGGCGCTCGGCGTCACCGAGTTCATGCGGGCGACTGCGGACCGGTACGCGGCCGAGGGTTATGTGGTCGCCGTGCCGGACCTCGATGGGCGCATCGAGCCCGAGGGTGCGCTGACCGACGCCGACCTTGACCGGGCGATGGAGCTCTATCAGCAGTTCGACATCGAGCGTGCCGTTGACGACATCGCGGTGACGGTGGCGGCACTGCGTGATCGTGCCGAGCACGTCGGCGGGGTCGGGGTGATCGGGTACTGTCTCGGTGGCCGGCTGGCCGTGCTCGCCGCGGCCCGGACCAAGGTGGACTGCGCGGTCGGGTACTACGGCGTGGGGATCACCGAACACCTTGAGGAGATGGACCGGATCACCGTCCCGGTCGCGTTGCACTACGGCAGCGAGGACACGCACTGCGGGCACGAGGTGGCCGCTGTCCAAGCCGTCGTCGACCGGCACGAGCACATGTCCCTATGGGTCTACCAGAGGGCCGATCGCGCGTTCGCCAACGACTTCCGGCCTTACCACGACAAGGTGGCGACGGATCTGGCGTACACGCGGACGTTGTCCCTCGTCCGCGGGGCGATCGGGCCGCACTTCGACCTTGAGGCCGTGTGGGACCTGCACCTCTACCACGAGTTCGTCACCAAGGACGCGTCCGCGGTGCTCAAGACGATGGTCGACGACCCTTACGTCAACATCGCGCCAACCGTGATGGGCGGCGTCGGGCACGACATGCTGCTGCGATTCTACAAGTACCACTTCGTCGACGTGCATCCCGACGACACGAAGATGATCCCGGTGTCCCGCACGGTGGGTGTGAACCGCATTGTGCAGGAGCTGGTGCTGTGCTTCACGCACGACCGGGAGATCCCCTACCTGCTCCCGGAGGTCGCGCCAACCGGTCGCTACATGGAGATCGCGATGGTCGCGATCGTCTCCTTCCACGGCGACATGATCTACAACGAGCACATCTACTTCGACCAGGCATCGGTGCTCGTGCAGGCCGGCCTGATCGATCCGGAGGGGCTTCCGGTGACTGGTGCCGAGGTGGCCCGCAAGGTCCTCGACAAGGACATCGAGCCGAACCGGCTGATGCCGGGCTGGGGGGCCAGTGAGTCGCTGCCCCTGACCTGATTGGCCACATCCACACCCCCTACCGAGGAGAGACCGTGCCCGTTGTCCGAGCCGACCTCAACACCTGCCAGGGCTACGCGAACTGCGTGTTGGCTGCCGACGACATCTTCGACATCGACGACTCCGGGACGGTGGTCCTGCTCCGCTCGGAGTTCCCGGACACCGAACGCCCCCGGATCGAGGCCGCGGCGCGGACCTGCCCGGTGGCCGCGCTGGTGGTGGAGCAGTGACTCGGCGACGGGTGGCCGTCATCGGCGCGGCGCTGGGTGGCCTGCGGACGGTTCAAGCGCTGCGTGCCGCCGGGCACGACGGGGAGATCGTCCTCGTCGGCGCGGAACCGGACCTCCCCTACGACCGACCGCCGCTGTCCAAGGCGGTGCTGTCCGGTGAGCGCCCGGCGGACGACCTGGGCCTGGCCACTGCGGAGGAACTGGCCAGCCTCGATACGACCCTGCTCCTCGGGCGGCACGCGGAGCGGCTCGACGTGGCTGCCGGTGATGTCGTGCTCGACAGCGGCGACCGGGTCCCGTTCGATGACCTGGTCGTAGCGACCGGGACCCGTGCCCGTCCTTCGCCCTGGGGGCTCCCACCGGGCGCCCACCTGCTGCGGACTAGGGCGGACGCCGTCGCGCTGCGGTCGGACCTCGTGCGCGGGGGGCGTCTGGTGGTCGTCGGGGCGGGCGTGGTTGGCTGCGAGGTCGCGGCAACCGCGCGGACCCTCGGCCTGGAGGTGACGCTGGTTGACCCGCTGGAGGCGCCGATGGTGCGGGTCGTCGGTCCGGGGGCCGGCGCGATGCTGGCCGAGATGCACCGGTCGCACGGGGTGCGGACCCGATTCGGGGCTCGTGTCGAGCAGCTTGAGGGCACCCGCGGGGCGCTGCGGGTCCGGCTCGCTGACGGTGAGGTGCTCGACGCCGACACGGTCGTCGTCGGGATCGGTGCCGAGCCGAACGACGGCTGGCTGGCCGGCTCGGGACTTGAGGTGCGCGACGGGCTGGTGTGCGACGAGTTCGGCCGCGCGTCCGGTGTCACCGGCGTGTACGCGGTCGGCGATGTGGCGCGATGGTGGCATCCGCGGCACCAGGCGCATGTGCGGCTCGAACACTGGACGAACGCGGGCGAGCAGGCCGCTGTCGTGGGCCACAACATCGTCCACCCGGACGAGCCGCGGTCTCTTGCCCCGGTCGAGTACGTCTGGAGCGACCAGTTCGACCGAACCGTGCAGGTCGCGGGCCGTCCGGAGGGGTGGCCGGCCGAGGTCGTCGGTGACGACGAGGCCGTCGCGACCGGCCGGTTCACGGCGCTCTTCGGCCCCCCGGACGGCCCGCTGACCGGAATGGTTGCTGTCGGGAGCCCCCGCAGCACGATCGCTGGCCGCCGCGCCATTGCCACCGGCACGCCGCTGCGCGAGGTCGCCGACGCGATCCGTGTGCGGACTGTCGCCAACCGGTGACCGCCGGCCTCAGCCCGTCGGCGGAGCCCCCGGCAGGAGCGCGGCCGCTTCCTCGACCAAGGCACGAACGGTGTTGCCGATCCGACGCTGCTTCGCCACCGACATCCGGTTGATCGGCGCGGCGACATTCACCGCCAGCCGGGCCGGTGCGGTGTGTGGGGGGAAGGCGACGGCCACTGTGGCCACCTCGAGCTCGCTCTCTTGGCGGTTGATGGCGTAACCACGTTTCTGGATGATCGCCACCTGGGCCTCCAGTTCGCTGTGTAGCTGGAGGCTGTGCTCGGTCAGACCATCGAGCTCGCCGTTCGGATACATGGAGACGCGCTCGGCGGGCGTCATCTGGGCGAGTAGGGCCTTGCCCATCGATGTGGAGCTGGCCGGCAGCGACATCCCGAGCCGGGACGTGACACGTACTGCCCGGGGACTCTCCAGCGCGTCGATGAAACGCACCGTGGATCCGTCGAGCATGCCCAGGTGCACGGTCTCTCGGAACTCCAAGTGCAGCCGTTCCAGCACCGGGCGGAGCGTGGTGCGGAAGTCGAAGCGCTGCAGGATCGAGAAGGCCACACCGGTGAGCGCGGTGCCCGGACCATAGTGCTTGGTACGCTCGTTCTGCCGAACGAAGCCGCGGTACTGCAGCATGGCTAGCACCCGGTGCGCCGTCGACGACGCCACCCCCAGGTACTCACTGACATCGGTGAGGCGCAGTTCCGAGTGTTCGCCCAAGAGCAGCAACACCTTGAGCGCGTTGTCCACGGACTCGATTGGGTACTGCGGCACGCGGGTGTTCGCCGGTTCCGTCCTTTCCGGCTGTGCGGAATGATTCTTCTTCACAGCAGAAAGGGTAATGCCGAGGGCGCGTGTTGTCGCACACCCGGCACCGGCAGCTGGCCACCCCGGACGGTGGCGCAGCGGCCACGCCCACGTCGCCTCGATGATGATGGCCCCGCCGCCCTCACCACGGCGGTCGAGGGGACGAGATCGCCGCGCTCGGACGGCTCGGCATTGTTGTGGCCAACGCCGGTATCAGGGCTGTCGGGCCCCGCGCCGAAGATCGGCGACGGGGCCCGGCTCACAGGCCTCCGGCTCACGGGCCACGATCCGCCGACCGGTCGCCTCGACCAGGCACGCGGTCCGGGGGAGATCTTCGCCGGTGGCCAGTGGGTACCGCCCTTGTGCCGCGTGGTCAGGCCGACGGCGTGCCCGGGGTGCCGTGGTCCAGGCGTCGCACCAGGTACTGCCAGAGCTGGTCGAGGGCGGCCGGGTGGTAGATGCGTTCGCGCTTGGCCAGCGACTCCTCGCGGGGCGACCAGGACGGAAAGCCACCGTATCCGGCGGTCAGCAGCTGCTGCTTGGCGGCCTCCTCCAGGAGGAGGGCCGCTATCGTCGCCGTCGGCAGGTCCGGTCCGACGGTCACGATGCCGTGGTTGACCAGAAACACCGCCTGGGTGTCAGCGAGGACGGTCGTGAGCGACTGTCCCAGCTCGGCGGTGACGATGAGGTCCGCGGTATCGGTGAACCGGGGCACGGAGGGCGGAACGAAGTAGTTCGCGGCGTGGCTGACCGGGCGCAGCTCCTGGCCTGCGGCGGCGAGGGCGACCGCGTGCGGGGAATGCGTGTGCACGACCCCGCCGACGTCCGGCCGGGCGGCCATGATCTCGGTGTGGATGGGGTACTCGACGTGCCGCTGGCCGGTGCCGTGCAGGATCTCGCCGTTCCAGTCAAGCAGCTGGACGAGTTCCGGGGTGATCTCCTCCAGGCCGTAGCCGCTCGGCTTGATCCACACTCCCCTGCCGTCCGGGTCGCGGGCCGAGGAGTGGCCCCAGATGAAGTCGCCGTGGCCGGCGTCGCCGAGGACCCGTGATGAGAGTGCCACCGTCTCGGTGACGAGGTCGGACATGTCTCTATCTTTCTTCTGGTCGCATCTCAGTGCTGCTCGGGGCCGAGTGGATTCTGAAGGAATGTCGAGAAGAGCTCGGGTGACTGCCAGGTCAGGCTCTCCAGCGCGACCGGGTCGAGGTGGATCCGCTCGCCGAGTTTGAGCGAGTAGATCTCCAGCCGGATCCCGGTCGGGGTGTCGACGAGCCGCAGCCGCACAGAGGCGAACTCGTTGGCGATCTCGACCCCGAAGCGCCAGTCGACTCCGGTCACCGAGGCGTCGTGCCCCGTGTCATCGGCGGTCACAGGAAGATCGACAATGCGTGTAGGCCCAGCACCGTGCTGTCCAGGTGGACAAGCCGGTTCGCGAGCCTCAGCTCGCCGTCGACCAGGCGCAGGGTGTCGGTCCGCTGCCCGGTCAACACGACCGGGGTGGGCGAGCTACCGCGGTAACAGTAGACGGCGATGTTGGTGAGGGCTCCCGTCTCCGACCCCGTCTCGCCGGACGCCGGTTCACGCCGCCGGATGTTGGTCACCAGCCGGCGGGTGCGGGTTGGTGGCCGCTCCGCCCACGCGAACTCCGAGTCCAGCCGGCGGATGCGGGTGCGCAGCGTGCCGATGTTCTCCCACAGGAAGTTGGCCCGATCGGTGAAGTCGGAGTCGGTCGCGGTGACGCCGCGCTCGCGCACCGCCCGCACCGGGACGCGGTACTGCACGTCCGGGGCGAGCAGCGCGAGCCAGTTGTGCAGCTCGTTGTCGTCCAGGTACTCGGCCTCGCGGTGGTAGAAGTCGGCGAGGGCGGAGTCATCAATGGCGCTCATGTCCACGGTCGGCGTCACTCCTTGTCCTCGACCGGGCTGGCGGCGCCCGGTGCGGGAGCGGTCATCTGCTCGAACCAGCGTCGGTGGAAGGTGCGCAGGCCGCTCTCCCCGGAGTTCGACGGCCACGCGGTCCCCGGTCCCGGCCAGTCCGCGAGCGGCTCAGCGTCACCCATACCGGGCATGCCCATCTGGTAGTTGAACCGGATGCCCTGCAGCTCGGCGGCCAGGCTGCCGCCGGTCCTGGCCACCCCGTTCCAGACGATCGCGTCGTCCTGTTCGAACGCGCCGGACGGGCTGAAGCTCGCCATCGCCGCGCGGTAGACGCTCTCCTTGAACTCGGGGGAGGCCTCACGGGGTGCCAGAACCCAGCTCCACACCTCCATGTGGCCCGGGCCCCGCGGCTGCCACGTGCGGATGCTGAGGAACGGACGCGCCGGCAGCTCGATGTCCTCCCGGGCGGAGAAGTGGATGAACGACATGTTCGGGAAGACCGTCCCGTCGTGCACGACGCCGCGGCGGACCAGGTCGAGCTGTGCCTCGTTGAGCGCGCCCTGCTCGAACTGGACCCGGAGCTCCTTCGGGTAGTCGAACCAGCGCTCCTCGCCCTCGGCGAGCACGCGCATGCTGATCGCGTGCCCATCGCACTCGTTGACGTGTAGCCCGTGAGCCTTGCCCGTCTTCCCGGCCCCGGCCTGGTCGGCGATTCCGACTTCGAGCAGCGAGCGGTGGGTCATCTGGGTGTGCGAACTGTCGCCGGTGAAGTTCTCCGCGCCCGACTTCCAGTCCGCGTCGATCAGCCAGCGGTGCGGTTCACCGAGCACCTCCATCCCGCCCTTGGTGAGCGCGACCTGCATCTCCAGGTACCACCGGAACTTCCCGAGGTAGTCATGCAGTGACGGCGCGTGCGGGTCGAGGGTGGCGAACACCAGGCCGTGAAAGGAGTCCACCTGCGCGGCCGGGATCAGCCCCCACTCCTCCATGTCAAGCGCGCGGTACCCGTTCTGCCGGGCTGGCACGCCGATCAGGCTGCCGTCGTTCTTGTATGTCCAGGCGTGGTATGGGCAGCGGAAGTGCGAGGTGTTTCCCGAGTCCACCCGGCAGATGACGCTGCCGCGGTGCCGGCAGCTGTTGAGCAGCACCCGGATCACGCCGGCCTCGTCGCGGACGAAGACAAATGGGTCCTCGCCGATCATGCGCACATGGTAATCGCCCGGATCGGGCAGTTCGGACTCATGTCCGATGTAGACCCAGCAGCGGCCGAACACCTGCCGCAGCTCCCGCTCGTAGACCGAGGGGTCGTTGAAGACCTCGGCCGGTACCAGGCCCCGATCCAGGTCGGCGCCCATCTGTTCCAGTAGCACGTCGACCCGCGATCGTTCGGCAGTCCCCGCATCCGCGCTCATCGGCCACCTCCTTCTCTCTCCGCGGCCACCCGCTCGTCACGAGCTCGCCCAGGATATCTTGACAGTAGAATTGAATTCTGCATAGCGCAATGATGGCACGAAGCGGGCCGTCCGCCCCGGGCAGGCTCCACCTTCGTGGGCGGGGTGCGTCCTGGCGGGCGCCTCGCCAGCGTCTGGCGCGCAACACCCCCAGCAAGCACCCCGCCGACGCTCGGCGCGAAGGGCGGCGGTTCGTGGTCTGCCAGTCGCGGCGCGGCGCGGCGGGGGCCCGGCCCAGGCGACGGTCACCAGCCGGCCCGCGTGCCCCACCCGGTTGATCGCCGGGCGGGGGGCCTGGGGTGGCCTCGACTGCGGCGGTGTCCACCTCGGTGACACGCGCATGCGGGTGTGGGCCGCGGAGCGTGGCAAGTCGGACGGCCCCGGAGGCCCGGATGGCCCGCGCCCCGCGCTACCGCCGGCCGGGCCGATGCCGGACGTTCGCCATCACCGTGGCCCCGGCCTCCCGCGACCGGCGTGGCCCCGGGTGCGGGTACCTGGTCACGCCGTCCTGCTCTGCCGAACGGACAGCCAGATCAGCAAAAGTTGGACCTTTAAAGGCTCCTCGCGGCGTTAGACCTATTGCGCAGAACTTGGTTCCGGATGTAAGAAAACAGGGCGTCGGTGCCGGATCAGACCTCTCGGACCGTCGCCGACGGCCGTTCGGCCAGTCGAGATCGGACCGATGATTTATGGAGGTGCTGTAGATGGGTGACACCCGGGTCGCTGTGACCGGTCTCGACCACATCGCGCTCGCCGTACCGGACCTGGAGACGGCACTCGGCTTCTACACCGACGCTTGGGGCCTGGTACCGGTGGCCGAACAGGGCGGCCGGCACCACCTGGCCGGGCAGCAGTCCCGGCACACGGATCTGGTGCTGTCCCAGGGCCCCACGGCCGCCCTCGACCACATCGCGCTCGCGGTCGCCTCGCCCGAGGTATTGGAGCGTCTCGCGAAGCGACTGGTGAACGCCGGTCACCGCACCATGAAGGTGTCCGCCATGGAACTGCGGCCGGGCCAGACGGCGGCGGTGGTCACACACGACCCGGACGGCCACCGCATCGAGCTCGCCGTCGGGGCCCAGGACGAGGGCGCGCGCGACACCAGTGTCCAGATGGCGCCGCTACGCCTCGGCCACGTCGTGCTCGGGACGCCGGACCAAACAGCGATGACGGCCTTCTATCACCTGCTCGGATTCCGGGTGAGCGACCGGAACGCGACCGGAATGTGGTTCCTGCGTTGCAACGCGGACCATCACAGCCTCGCGCTGATCCCCGCCGACCAGCCATGGCTGCAGCACATGGCCTACGACGTCGGCACGGTGAACGAGGTCATGCGCGGGCTGGCGCTGCTGCGCGAGCACGACGTCACGCCAGTCTGGGGGCCGGGACGGCACGGACCGGGAAGCAACGTGTTCACCTACTACCGCGATCCCGCGGGCTTCTTCATCGAGTACTACGGCGATCTCGACAAGTTCGACGACTTCGACCCCAACGACGACATCACCGTCGTCGAGTGGGGACCGGAGCACCGGGGCGACGTCTGGGGCATCGCTGGCCGTCCACCAGCCGCGTTCGTCGCCGGCCCGAACGCGGGGAGCCTGTCATGAGAGAGCAGGACCCGTTCGACGGGCTACACGCCATCATCCCGACTCCCGCCCGCTCTGGCGCCGACCGTTGGGACGCCACCGACACAGTCGACACCGAGGAGACCGCCCGGTTGGTCGACACCCTGATCCGGGACGGCGCGTCCGGCATCATCGCCCTCGGCACCACCGGTGAGTGCGCGACGCTGACCCCGGAGGAGTTCGACACCGTCGTCGGCTGCGTCGTTGACGCAGCCGCCGGCCGGGTACCGACCATCATCGGGGCGACCGCGCTCGGCACCCACGAGGTCGCCCGCCGACTGCGGATCATCACTGACCGCGGCGCGACCGGGACCCTACTCGGACTCCCGATGTGGCAGCCTCTGACCACCGGCATGGCCCTGCGCTACGTCGCGGACGCCGCCGCCGCGGCCCCCGGGCTGGGCATTATGGTCTACGCCAACGCCCGTGCCTTCAGGTACGGCTTCCCGCTGGAGTTCTGGGCCTCCCTCGCCCGGGACGTGCCCTCGGTGGTCGCGGCCAAGATGTCCCGCGCCCCCGACCTGCCCGAGCTCGTCAAGGCCACCGAGGGCCGGATCCGGTTCCTGCCGAACGAGATGAAGGTGCACGAGTTCCACGCGATGGCACCGCAGACGCCCATCGGCTGCTGGGCCACCGCGGCGGCGATGGGCCCCGAGCCGGCGCTGGCGGTACTCGACGCCCTCCGCTCGGGAGAGCAGCAGGCGATCGATGCGGCCACGGCCGACATCGCCTGGGCCTGCCAGCCGATCGAGTACCTGCTCGCCGATCAGGAGTACTTCGCTTCGCACAACATCCAGGTCGAGAAGGTCCGGATCGAAGAAGCCGGGTACTGTCGCCCCGGACCGATCCGCCCGCCGTACAACTCGATCGCCGACGACGACGCGGCCGCGGCGCGCGAGTGCGGCCGCCGGTGGCGGGAGCTGCGCGAGCGGCACGCGGCGGCCAGGGGCACGGCCCTCGTTGGGGGACGTTCCGATGCCTGACCAGCGTGGCCTGACGCTCGCCTGTCCGGGACACTTCTCGGACCGGGTGTTCGACCTGTGGACCGGGGCCGTCCGGCCCGCCGGGATCGACCTGCAGTACCTGCCGATGTCGCCCCGCGAGGCCTTCCGACGGTTGCTGCGCGGCGAGTTCCCCGTTGGCGAGATGTCGCTGTCGACCTACGTCACGTCCGTCGCCCACGACCGGGCGCGGTTCGTCGCGATCCCGGCGTTCCCGTCCCGAACCTTCCGGCACAGCGCGGTCTACGTGCGCGACGCGGCGGGCATTGAGGGTCCGGCCGACCTGGTGGGCCGCCGGATCGGCGTCCCCGAGTACCAGATGACGGCGGCCGTGTGGGTGCGTGGCATGCTGCAGCACGACCACAACGTGCGCGCCTCGGACGTCGAGTGGGTCACCGGTGGCCTACAGGACTCCGGCCGCCACAGCCTGGAACCGGTCACGGTCCGCGGGGTGAATGTGGTCCACGAGGACCAGCGCTCGCTCGACGACCTCCTGCTGGCCGGCGAGATCGACGCGATCGTCGCCCCACAGGCACCACCGTCGTTCGCGGCCGGGTCACCAGCCGTGCGGCGACTGTTCCCGGACTACCGGTCGGTCGAGGCCGACTACTTCCGCCGGACCGGGCTGTTCCCGATCATGCACACGGTCGTGATGGACCGGTCACTGTACGAGTCACAGCCCTGGATCGCGGCCAGCCTGTACGAGGCCTTCGATCGCGCACGGGCGAACGCCATCGCCCGGCTCACTGAGCGCGAGCCGCTCTCGGTCTCGCTGCCCTGGATCAACGACGAGGTCGCCCAGACCGTCGAGGTGATGGGCCCGAACTTCTGGCCCTACGGACTTGAGCCGAACGAGCCGGTGCTCGAAGCCCTCTGCGGTTACCTTGTCGAGCAGGGGATCTGCGACCGCCGGGTCGCGGCGCGCGATCTGTTCGCGCCGACCGTGCTGGAACTCGCCGGAACGAGGTCCCTGTGAGCCGCCAGCTGCGATTGGGCGTCGTCGGCCTCGGCGGCGCGACGATGTCGATGTTGCCGACCCTGCTCGCCGACGAGCGCGTGGTGATCGCCGGCGTTGCCGATATCGACGCGACGGGCCGGGATCGGTTCGCCGCGGACCTGGGCGTGCCAGCCTACGACCGAGCCGAGGACCTTGCCGCGAACCCGGGCGTGGACGCGGTCTACCTCGCCACACCGCACGCTCTGCACGCCGACCAGGCGACGGCGGCGCTCGCCCTCGGCACGCATGTGCTCGTCGAGAAGCCCCTTTCGCTCACCGTCGAGGACTGCCTGGCCGTGCACGACGCGAGCCGAGCGAGCGGCGCGCAGGTGGTCGTCGGACACACCCACGCGTTCGACCGTCCGGTGCGGATGATTCGCGACATCATCGCGAGCGGCCGGCTCGGCCGGGTCGCGATGATCAACAGCTGGTACTACGGCAGTTTCCTGTACCGGCCGCGGCGCCCCGAGGAATTGGACACCGCCCGCGGCGGGGGCATTCTCTTCAACCAGGTGCCACACCAGGTCGACGTGGTCCGGTTGCTCGGCGGCGGGCTGGTCCGGTCGGTCCGGTCCGCGACTTTCGTCCTCGACCTCAAGCGCCCGACCGAGGGCAGCCACTCGACCTTCCTGGAGTTCGAGGACGGCGCGGCCGCGAGCCTGGTCTACAGCGGGTACGACCGCTTCGACACCGACGAGTGGCACGGCTGGATCGACGAGAACGGCCGTGACCGGGTACCGGAGCACGGCGCGGCCCGCCGGGCGCTGCGCGCGGCTGGCGGGCAGGACGCCGAGGCAGGGCTCAAGGCGGCCCGCGGCTACCGCGGGCTCCCGGCCGGCCCAGCCGACCGCTCCGGGCTGCACCAGCCGCACTTCGGCGTCCTGCTGGTCAGCTGTGAGGGTGGTGACCTGCGAGCCGGGCCGGACGGGGTCATCCTCTACGACGACGAGGGCGTTACCACCGTGCGGATCCCGTGCGACGGCCCATTCCCTGACAAGAGCCTGGTGATCGACGACCTCTACCGGGTCGTCGTGCTCGGCGAACCATCGGTGCACGACGCGGCGTGGGGCGCCGCGACCGTCGAGGTGTGTCGGGCCATCCAGACCTCCGCCCGGGAGCACCGCGAGGTCCTGACCGAGCACCAGGTGCCCGTCGATCCCGCCCGGCGCCCGCCACACCCGGCGGTCAGCACATGACCGGCCTGTCCCAACCGCCCCGCACTGGACCTCGACCTTGAAGGAACCACACCCAATGGCAGCCACGCCCTCCACTTCGGCCCCTTACGCAAGCGCCTACGCGACCCGACGGGCCGAGCTCGACGCCATCGCCGTCCGAGACTGGGGGGTGGTCATCGACGGCACGGCCCGGCCCGCCGCCGGCGGCAAGACGTTCACCACCATCGACCCCGCCACCGACGCCCCACTCGCGCAGGTCGCGGACGGGGGTGCCGCGGACATCGACGCCGCCGTGCGGTCGGCGCAGAAGGGCTTCGAGACGTGGCGGCGCTACTCGCCGCAGGGCCGGGCATCGGCCGTGCGTGAGTTCGCCGCGGCCATCCGCGCCCAGGTAGAGGAACTGGCCCTGCTCGACGCCGTCGACGGCGGCAGCCCGGTCGCCTCGATGCGCGGCGACGCCCGCTGGGCCGCCGACCACCTCGAGATGTTCGCGGACTGGGCACTGATGATCAAGGGCGACACCTATCCCGGGACCGGGACCGGCCTGCACTACTCACGGCTGGAGCCATACGGCGTCGTCGGGCGGATCATCCCGTTCAACCACCCGCTGTTCTTCGCTGCGGGCAAGCTGGGTGCGCCGCTGATGGCGGGGAACGCGGTCATCGTCAAGCCGCCGCCGCAGGCCCCGCTGTCCGCGATCCGCATGGGCGAGATCGCCGCGCAGGTGCTGCCAGCGGGGCTGGTCAACGTGGTGCCGGGAGCGGGACCGGAGACCGGGGCCGCGATCTCCGCGCACCCCGACATCCCGCGGATCGCCTTTATCGGCAGCGAGGGCACCGGCCGGGCCATCCAGCGGGCGTCCGCACAGGCGGCGGTCAAGAACGTGACGCTGGAACTGGGCGGCAAGAACGCGATGGTCGTGCTGCCCGACGCCGACCTCGAGCGAGCCGCCGTCGGCGTGGTCTCCGGAATGAACTTCACGGCCAGCCAGGGCGAGTCGTGCGGCTCGAACTCCCGGCTGGTGGTCCACCGGTCAGTGGCCGACGAACTGGTGGCCCGGGTCGTCGAGCTGGTGGAGCGGATTCGGGTCGGCGTCCCGGTCGACGAGACCACGCAGATGGGCGCGCTCGTAACCCGTGAGCACCTCGACCGGGTCCGATCCTACGTGGCGGCGGGCTTGGCCGAGGGGGCCGTCCTGGCGACCGGGGGCGATCGACCGGAGCACCTGCCGCACGGCTGTTTTCTCGCGCCCACCGTGTTCACCGGGGTCACGCCCACAATGCGGATCGCGCAGGAGGAGATCTTCGGCCCGGTCCTGTCGGTCATCACGGTTGACGACGACGACGAGGCCCTCCGTGTGGCCAACGACGTACGGTACGGGCTCACGGCCAGCGTCTGGACCGAGAACCTGCGCCGGGCCCAACGTTTCGTCGACGCCTTCCAGGCCGGCTACGTCTGGGTCAACGACTCCGCCCGGCACTTCCCTGGCCTGCCCTTTGGCGGCGTCAAGGCCTCGGGTATTGGCAAGGAGGAGAGCATCGAAGAACTGCTCGGATTCGCCCAAACCAAGGTCGTGAACGTCCGCACCGACTGGGACGCCTGAGTGCCCGGCCAGAGCTCGTCGACGAACCGGGAGGGCTCATCATGCTGAACCACGTCATCTGCCTCCGCTGGGCCGGGGGCACCAACGAGGCGGCCAAGCAGGCCGTCGTCGACGGGCTCCTCGGACTACGGGAGCACATCGACACCATCCGATCCATGCGGATGGGATCCGACCTGGGGATCCGCGCCGACAACTTCGACTTCGCCTCACTCATCGAGTTCGACGATGTCGACGGCTACCTGACCTTCCGCGACCACCCCGCGCACCAGCAGGTCGTGCGGGACTTCATCCGGCCGGTCGCGGCCGAGCGGGCCGGAGTCGTCTTCACCTCCCCCTGACCGGCCGTTACATAGCAGACCCCGAACAACAGTGCCTGAGAGGGAAGAACCCATGACACCGATCCGCTCAACGAGGAGTGCGGTCAGTCTCCTCCGACCATCGTCCGGCTCCCGGGGCCACCGCTGGACGTGGGCCTTCGCCGGCGCGCTGGCCATGGCCATGGCCAGCGCATGCTCCGCCGGCTCGGCGGGCGAACCAGGCGACCCTCTGCGCCTGTCGCTCACCCACCAGGTCGTGTACGACGTCGCGGTGCCGGACGCGGTTGCCACTGCCGAGAACTTCTACGAGGACGCTGGGGCGAATGTCTCGCCCGACCGGGTCTACCCGTCCAACTCCGGCGACGCGGTCCAGGCCCTCATATCCGGCAGCACCGATCTCGCCATCGGGGTCTCGCTGTCCGCCGTCTACTCCGCCATCGAGCAGGGCGCCGACATCACGATCGTCAGCGCCGAGTTCAAGGGCTACGGCGACATCACCTACTACGTGCCCGCCGACTCGCCGGCGCAGTCACTGGACGACGTCGGCGGACAGTCGGTCTCGACCAGCGGCCCGGGCTCCACGACCGACCTCGTCGGTCGCGAACTGCAGCGCCAGCTGGAGGACGGTGGGGCACGCCCGCCGGAGCTGGCCGCGCTCGGCAACCCCCCAGACGTCTTCACCGCCGTGCGGACCGGCCAGGTCGACGTCGGTTGGACGACACCCCCCTTCTTCTTCGACGAGATCCAGCAAGGGACGGTGCGCCAGATCGGCACCGGGAACGACGTCGGGGAGCTCGCCGGGATCACCTCACGGGTCAACATCACCCGCAGCGAGGTGGCCGAACAGCGCATGCCCGACCTCCAGGCGTTCTTCCGCGCCTACGAACAGGCACTCGACTTCACCGAGGCGAACCCCGACCGCACCATCGAGATCTGGACGGAGGCTTCGCAACTGGACGCCACCCCCGAGGTGCTGGAACAGGCACGCGCGGCCTACCCCCGGGAGTCCCTGGACCCGCGCCGGATCGAAGGGCTGGACGTGTCACTTCGGATCGCGCACGAACTCGAGTTCATCTCACAGCCACTGTCCGAGGACGAGTTCCGCGAGCACGTCGCCATCGACGAGATATTCGACACAGACACGGGGCAGGGCTGAGCCGTGACCACCACGACCAGCGCGCCTCCAGTATCCGCCGGCCCCGGCCCGGCCAAGGTCCGGGCCTGGCCGCGCACCGTCGGCGTCTCGCTGACGCGGATCGGGATCATCGTCCTGGCCGCGGCATTGGTCGAGCTGGCGGTCGAGCTCCGCTGGGCGACCCCGCTGCAGGTCGCGCCGCCGTCGATCGTGCTGCCAGCGCTGTGGGACGGGTTGACCACGGGGAACTACCTGTCCCTGCTGGGCACCACTCTGGCCGAGGTCGGTGTCGCCTTCCTCTGCGCGGCCACAGTCGGGACGACGCTCGGCTACTTGCTGTGGCGGCGGCCGCTGTTCGGCCGGGCGTACGAGCCGCTGCTTTACGCCCTGGCGTCGTCGCCGATCGTGCTGCTCTACCCGGTCTCGCTGGTGATGTTCGGGCGGACCCCGGTCGCAGTGGCCGTACTCGGCTTCGTCGCGGGCCTGTTCCCGGTGCTCATCTCCACCTACCAGGCGTTCCGCCGACTGGACGACACCTATATCAAGGTCGCGAAGGTCCTGCGGCTCACGCCGGGGCAATCGTTTTTGCGGGTGCTGTTGCCAGCCGCCCTCCCCTCGGTGCTGGTCGGTCTCCGGCTCGGGCTCACCCTGACCATGCTCACGGTCATCGCGATGGAGTACCTCGCGAACGTGGGTGGAGTCGGCGCTGAGCTGTCACTGGCCTATCTGCGACTCCGGTCAGCCGACATGTACGCGGTACTCCTGCTGATCATCAGCCTGTCGGTCACCTTCCTGTTCCTGCTCAACCTGACAACCCGGCTGGTGGTGAAGCGATGACCACCGTCGTGAGGATTCGTGTCCTGAGCGTGCTCGCGGTCGCACTCCTGTGGGAGCTGCTGGCCTTGTCCGGAGCCGGCGCCGACGACTTCTTCCCGCACCTGTGGACGCTGGCGGCGGCGTTCGGGGACGTGCTGACGTCGGATTTCGCCGGCGACGTTGGCGTCACCCTGTTCCAATTGTTCTGGGGCGCCTCGATCGGGATCGTCGTCGGACTGGTGCTCGGATTGCTGCTCGCGACACGGCCGCTGGTCCGCGAGATCGTCGAGCCGCTGCTCGTGTACCTGTCGACCGTTCCGAAGATCGTGCTCTACCCGGTCTTCCTGCTGTTCCTGTCGGTCGGCACCGAGTCGAAGATCGCCATGGCGGCGTTCGGGGCGTTCTTCCCGGTCGTGCTGCACACCCTGGGCGCGGTCTCCGACGTGCGGCCGGTCTGGCTGAACGCGGCCCGGTTGCTGCACACCAGCGGCGGGCAGCGGATGCGGCACGTGTACATCCCAGCGATGGCACCGACGATGTTCGCCGGTGTTCGGCTCGGGATCGCCACCTCGATCATCGGCACGGTGATGGCCGAGAGCAAGGCCGCCGATGAGGGAGTCGGCTACCGGGTCATCTTCTACTACTCGCAGTACCAGATCCCTCAGATGTACGTGGTGCTGCTGCTGGTCTTCGTATTTTCCGTCCTCGTCGCCGTCGGCCTCGACCGGCTCGGGCGCGTACTGCGGCTCGGCGGAGGACACCGTACCGATCGGGAGATCTCGTTGTGAACGCACCGACCGACGGCGCGGCGGGCACCGCTCCCGCGCTCGTGATAGCCGATGTCAGCAAAAGCTTCGGCGACCAAACACGGCGTGTGCCCGCGCTGGGGAAGGTGAGCCTCACCGTGGCAAGGGGAGAGTTCGTCTCCCTGATCGGGCCGTCAGGCTGCGGCAAGTCGACGCTGATCAACATCGTGGCCGGGCTCATCGACGGGTATGAGGGTCGGGTCACGGTGTCCGGCGCCCCGCTCGACGGCCCGCATCCGAGCATCGGGATGGTGTTCCAGGACGATTCGACGTTCCCCTGGCTGTCGACGTTGCAGAACGTCGAGTTCGGCATGCGGATGGCCGGGGTCAACGCGACGGAGCGCCGCGAGCGGGCGATGGAGATGCTGGACCTGATCGGTCTGCGCTCCTTCGCCGACCGCTATCCCGCCCAGTTGTCGGGCGGAATGCGCCAGCGGGTCGCGCTGGCCCGGGCGCTCGCGATGCGACCGGAGATCCTGCTGATGGACGAGCCGTTCGCCGCCCTCGACGAGCAGACCAGGATGGTGCTTGGCGAGGAGCTGCTACGGCTGCAGGAGGAGCTGCAGCAGACCGTTGTGTTTGTGACACACAATCTGGGGGAGGCGGTCCAGCTATCTGACCGGGTCGTGGCGATGACCGCGCGGCCGGCGTCGATCAAGGCGATCCTTGAGGTCGACCTGCCTCGGCCCCGGGACTCGTCGATCGTGTCGTCGGACC
Organism: Streptomyces radicis; assembly: GCF_003626575.1. Classification (GTDB taxonomy): domain Bacteria; phylum Actinomycetota; class Actinomycetes; order Streptomycetales; family Streptomycetaceae; genus Streptomyces; species Streptomyces radicis. The sequence goes on from NZ_RBDY01000048.1 coordinate 22,893, forward strand.
GCTACGGCGAGCTGGTTGCGCACCTGTGGTCGCTGCTGAGGGAGGAGGCGATCACTGCGTTCAACCAGCGGGACGCGGCTCAGGCCGGAGCAGTGCGGTGACGTCCGGCGCCACGTTACTCGCCCTCGGGCTTTGTCGGGCCGTACCACGACGTCGAGCGGATCGCGCTCGCCCACGGGCGCGTGCTGGACAGCCGGGCGACGGCGCGCCAGTACCCGAGCCTGGTCCGGAGCGAGGTTCTTCCCGTGATCTTGGACAGGCGATTCTCCCGCTGTGAGGGTGTGTCCTTGCTCGTGCCGCTGCCGGCTCTCCAGTGGAGTGAGGCAACCCCAGATCGGGTGCTTCCGCAGCCACTTGCGGTTGTAGAAGGTCTCGGTGCGGCCCATGCTCTGCCGCAGACCCAAGGGCACGTGGCTCGCGGCGGAGTTCCTCTGAGGTGTGCTCACCTTCCCCTGTCCGAATGCGCGATGCGGCCGGGCTGGAGCCGTCCGCGGCCGGCGGCCATCCGCAAGGCATCCACTACCAGCGACGGGCGGTGGCGATGAAGGTGATGTCGCCGACCAGCTTGATCCCCGGCTCGGGCGCAGTGAAGTCACGGCCCAGCAGGTCCGGGGGCGAGTGCCGCTTTCTTCGCGGGGTGGGTCAGCGACCGGCGCTCGCGCCGGGGCACGCCCGCGATGCCACGCTCGCGCGGCACCCGCTCGCGTTCGACCCGGTAGCCGTGCCGGCGCGGTTCGGCGTGGAAGCGCGCACTCCGTAAGCGCCCTTCGAAGCGAGGTACGGCATGGTGAGCTCGTGGGCCAGGGCGTTGCCGGCAGCCCTTGCGCTCGGCCGGGTCGGTTTGCCGACCGGCCACGCAGTCTCTCACCGCGGCGAGCTTGCAGAACCCAGGCATGAAGCCGCGAACCGCAGGTGGAGGCCGGCGAACGACACTCGGTGCTTGACCGTGACGCCGGTGCGGCCCCGCGCGTCGGGGAGGGGGAGGAGATGCTCGTCGTGATCGGGACGAAGACTCGGCCGAGGTGCGTACCAGGTGGGCACACGCGCGCAGCGGAATCTGATCGAACGAGTGATTCCGTTTATGTGCTCATTCTGTCTACCAGAAGAGAAATGCCCGCCGCACGTCACCCAGCCCTACGTGATGTCGGTCAGGGTGGACTGGATCTCCCTGTCGATGGTCAGCTGGGCGGCGCGCAGGGCAGGAATCAACGTGCCCTCGACAGCCCGTCGGTAACGCGAGGACGGGAGGGCCACGGAGATGGCCGCCACGGCCTTGCCACCGGCGCTGTGCAGGGCCGCTCCGACGGCGCTGATGCCATCCTCGGTTGACCCCAGATTGACGGCATACCCGTTGCGGCGGACCGCGGCCAGCTCGTTCTGGAAGGCGGCCAGCTCCTCGGCGATCAGGTGCTCACCCCCGATGGCGGTGTTGGCGCCCTGGTAGAGCTGGTCGAGATGGCGGGGCGCCAGCTCGGCCAGCATGGCCTTCCCCCCGGAAGTGGTCCGCGCCGGCAGTACCGCACCACGACGGTCGCTAACCCGCAACAGATTGGCGCTCTCGACACATCCGATGAAGCGCACCATGGTCCCCACACGAATCATCAGGTTCGTCGTCTCGTTGAGCTGGGCGGCGAGTCTCTCTAGATGAGGCTGTACCGCACTGCGCAGCTGTCGCGACCACGTCAGTTCGGCTGGTCCGGCACCCAGGGCTGGTCCCGGCAGGTAGCGTCTCGACTCGTCCTGGACGGCGAAGCCCCGGTAGACAAGCACCGCGAACAGGCGGTGCGCCGTCGACGGAGCCACGTCCAACTCGGCGGCCGCGTCCTTGAGCCGGACGCTGCCGAGGTCGCGAAGCAGATGGATCAGGCGCAGTGCCCGGTCGGCGGCGTCGACGGGGTACGGCGGCCGCTCAAGAGGTTCATTGTGCACAGCAGAATTTTATGGCACACGGTCGCCGCTGGCAGTCAATGTGACCGAAACACAGGTCGAGCAGGAGGTGCGGATGAGCGGCGCGGACACCCACACAGACGTGGTGGTCGTCGGCGGCGGGATCGCTGGCCTGGCCGGCGCCCTGGCGCTGAGCCGCAACGGCCAGCGCGTCACGCTGCTGGAAAAGGCCGACGAGTTCGGAGAAGTCGGCGCCGGCCTCCAGATGGCGCCCAACGCCTCACGGGTCCTGGACCGGTGGGGATTGCTCAACCAAGTGCGGGAGGTCGGCTTCTCACCGAGACATCTGGTCTTCCGCGACGCCCTCACGGGGCAGGAACTGACCCGGCAGAGCTTCGGCCGCGCCTTCGAGGAACGCTACGGCGCGCCGTACGTCGTCGTCCACCGTAGCGACCTTCATACGATCCTACTCGACGCGTGCCGCGACGCAGGCGTGACCCTGATCAACGCGACAGTGATCACTGGGACGCGCACCGAGGCCGGCCGCGGCGTGGCCACCGCGGACGACGGACGCGAGTATGCCGGCCACCTGCTGATCGGGGCCGACGGACTGGATTCCACGCTGCGCGCCCAGATAGCGGCCGATCCGCCGGTCGTCTCGGGCTACGTCGCCTATCGAGGCACGGTCCCGATCACGCGCGACACCGCCAGTGGTGATCTGCACGACGTCGTCGTGCATCTCGGGCCGGAGTGCCACCTGGTGCAGTACCCGCTGCGGCAGGGTGACCTGCTTAACACCGTGGCGGTCTACCGGTCGGCCTCGTTCGAGCGCGGCGAGGAGCAGCTTGTAGGCAGCGACGAGTTGCAGGCGGCCTACGTGGGCTGCGTGCCCGCCGTGCACCGCGCGCTGAGCAACCTCAGGACCGGCTTTCGATGGCCGATGTACGACCGCGAGCCCACTGACACCTGGCGGGACGGCCGGATGCTCCTCTTGGGTGACGCCGCGCACCCGATGCTCCAGTACCTCGCACAGGGTGCCTGCCAGGCCATGGAGGACGCCGCGGCTCTCGAGCGTGTCACCGCTGGCGTCGACCTTGCCGACGAGAGTCGAGTCGACGCCGCGTTGTCCACGTTCGTCGCCGAGCGTGCCCCGCGGACCGCCCGGGTGCAGCGCACGGCCCGGGTGTGGGGCGATGTCTGGCACGTCGGCGGTGTCGGCCGGGTCCTCCGCAACAAGCTCTTCAGCTCCCGCGCCGATGGGGACCTGGAGGTCGCCGATTGGTTGTACGGCGGGCAACCGGCCGTGGGTCTGTAAAACGAGCGGCTCTGGTGCACCGGTGGTGACGGTGGGAGATCCCGCGCGCGACAACGTTGGCGGGGTCATGCTTGTTGGCGTGTGGTGTTGGTCTTCCGGGGTTCTTGTTCTCCTCGAACTCGACGACGTCGTCGTGGAGTACCCCGGGAAGGCCGCGGCCGGAAGCCGTTCTGCGTCCTGCACGGCGTCTCGCTGTCCATCGCGCCCGGCGAGACGAACCGGGTGGTGTGCTGTACCGCTTCGATATCGTGGAGACGGGTGACGCGGCCCAGGTCACCTGCGGCCGGAGCACGCCCACACGAAGCGCCTGCTGCTCGCCGCTCCGGTACCGGACCCGGACCGACAGGCGCTACGCCGCGCGGAGCGACTGAAGTTGGCCGCTTCCTGACCACGCGGACCGGTTCGACGACGGCTTCCAAGCCGCGCCCGATCAGGCTGCGGTGACGGTCCACTGGAGGTTCGGACTGGTCTCGGCGGGCCATTGCTTGAGGGGTGAGCCGGGTGGCACGTGGCCGCCGCTGTCTAGCACCAGCCCGATGGCCCGGTTGGTGATGTGGTAGCGACCGCCGGCGTGGTCGGTGATCTGCCATTGCTGAGTGGTGGCGCCGTTCCACGGTGTCTGCTGTGCCAACGCACCCGAGTCGGTCCGCCCGCCGCCGTCGATGACCAGGCCGTTGGCCCGGTTCTCGATGCGGTGGTATCCGGTGCCCAGGTCGACGATCCGCCATTGCCGTCTCGCGCCACCGTCCCAGGTGGACTGCGTCGGTGACGACCCGGCGGCGGCATCGTCGCCACCATCCAGCACGAGGTCGTTGGTCACGTTGGTGATCCGCACGTACGCCACCGGGTTGAACCTCACCCGCACCGAGGCGATGGCGTCATTGCCCCCGGTCCCGCGCAGGTTCCCCCTGTCGGCGGTGAACGTCCACTCCCGCCCGGTGAAGTTCTCGTTGGCGAACCCGGTGACCTGGTATCCAGCGGCGACCCGGAGCGAGGAGATGCTTCTCAGGTCGATGCCGAGTACGCGTAGTTGCTCCGCGGTGTAGGCGCCGACCCCCAGGGAGGCGCCACCGGCGTAGTCCACGTCGCGGTACACGCTCACCGGCAAGGGCGAGTCCGTGCTCGTCCGGGGGTGAGGGATCGGACCGGAGAACGTCAGCTTCACGACATACGCCGGGGCGCTGAACGGCGCCTCGTCGGACGGCATGGTGATCCGCAGGCCGCCCCTGTCCTGGGTGCGGGCCGGCAGGTCGACATAGGTGCCGGCGATGGAGTCGAGCAGTTGCAGTGACCTGAGACTCCTGAGGTTGATCCGAACCGAAGCCGGCGTCGCGATGTTCAGGGTGCCGCCGGGCCAGCCGAGCACGGTCGCGTAGAGCACGGTGCCCGCCTTGTCGCGGGTGAACCGGATGTCCTCCGCGGTGCCTGCCCGGGGTGTCGTGAACGCGTCGCCGCCCATCTTGGTGGGTCCCTCGCCGTAGACGCTCCAGGCCCGCGTGGCATAGATCGACTCGCCGAAGCGCCTGAGGTAGTCGCCCATGGCGAGCAGGATGGCGCGCTGCCCGGACGGGATGGTGCCGTCAGCCATCGGGGCGATGTTGAGCAGCATGTTGCCGTTCTTGCTGACCCGGTCGATGAGCGAGTGGAGCATCTGCTCCAGGGAGTAGTAGCCGATGCCGACGGTGTAGCACCAGCTGGAGCTGCTGATGCTGTCGTCGGTGAGCCAGTACGGGATCTCCAGGTCGGCGGGGCCGCCGCGTTCGTAGTCGTAGAGCTGGCCGAGCCTGTTGAAGCCGTCCTTGTAGGTGGCGACGACCTCCCTGTCCCCGGCGACGGCCCGGTTGTAGTAGTGGGCCAGGAAGGCGAGCCGACGCGCCTCTTCGACGCGGTTGAGGTTGAAGTCCTGCCAGATGATGTCCGGCTGGTAGCCGTCGACGACCTCTCGGAGCTTGTCGTACCAGAGCTGGTTCCCTGCCTCGGAGTCGAGCTGGCCGTAGAGTTTCCGCAGGCTCGGGTCGGACTGTGGGGACACGTGACTGTAGAAGCCGGTGTAGTTGTACGCGTGGTGCATCGCCACCAGAAGCTTGAGCCCCCTGCCACGGATGGCGTCCGCGTGGAGCCGCAGTAGATCCAGGTGGGGGCCTTTGGCGACGGAGTTCCACTCGTTGACCGCGCTGTCCCACATGGAGTAGCCGTCGTGGTGCTCGGCTACCGGGCCGGCGAACGTGGCGCCCGCGTCGACGAAGAGCTGCGCCCACTCGTCGGGGTCGAAGGCGCCGCCGACCGACGAGAGCCGCGGAGCGAACTGCCTCCAGTCGCCGGCCTGGTTCCGGGCGCCGTCGATGAAGTTGTGGTAGGGCCATTCCGACGGGTCGCCGTAGACGTTCCTGTGGTGAAGGTTCTCGCTGGTTCCCTCCCCGTACATGAAGCGCCCGTACCACTCGTTGCCGAACGCCGGAACGCTGAACACGCCCCAGTGGAAGTAGATGCCGAACTTGGCGTCCTGGAACCACTCGGGGGCCGGCGGGTGCTGGTTGACCGATTCCCACGTTTCCGAGTAGGAGTCCTGACCCGCGACGGCGTCCCGGGCGGGGTCGGCCCGCGCGACGGCTGGCAAGCCGGCGATCGTGGCGCCACCGGCCACGCTCAGAGAGGTCAGGAACGTCCGACGGTTGAAGTGAGGTCCGCCCATGAAGGTCTCTCCTCGTCGTTGAAGCGAGCACGAGACGTGAAATTCATCGGATGTTATGGGCGTCGCATCGACCGGGCAACACCCGGCGGCCACCCGTCGTTCGCGCAGCCATGGTGACGACACCCCACCGCGTACAGGACCTCATGGGCGATGAATGCGGGACTGACCCCGCTCTCGGAGCGGGCATCCGGGACGGCCGTTTCGGCAATTCATCTTATGTATCGAAAATCCTTCATCTCCCGTGCAGCACCGCATTCAGCTACTCAACTACCGCAAGCAGCCTCCCGCATTCGTGGCACACCTTTTTTCAGGAACGCGACTTCCATCTCCAGCTCACGGTTGCGGCGCTCGAGTTCCTTCAGCCGGGCGCGCTCGTCCACCGGCAGAGGCTCGTCCCGTCGACCCTCCTCGTGTTCATGTCGACGCACCCATGTGCGGAGCGTCTCAGAGCTCATATCGAGCTCCCGGGCGACTTGAGATACCGAGGCCGACGCCACGCGATGAGCTGGTCGAACTGGCGCCGAAGACGCCAAGCGGTTGCCCGTCGCTGTCATTACCTGCGGCGTTGTCCCACGATCGAGGGGCGGCCACCGTGAGACCGCCCCGAACCCTCCACAGGCCGCTACACTCCAGCCCTCCAGCGAAACCCACAGGTCAGACAGCGAAATCCTGCTGGAGTACTAGGGAGCGTATCGAGTCGTGATCAATCTGCGGGATTCTCCCTCACGGTGGGGCCTGGACCGGTAGATCTTCTTGCGTGACGCGAGTGCAACTGACGGACGACGAGTGGGAGTTCATCGGGCCGTA
>NZ_RBDY01000049.1 GCF_003626575.1 Streptomyces radicis
TGGAGTGGTCGGGGTCGGGTGTGCGGTTGTTGGAGGAGTCGGTGGTGTGGCCTGAGGTGGGTCGTCCTCGGCGTGCGGGGGTGTCCTCGTTCGGGATCTCGGGCACCAACGCCCACCTCATCCTCGAACAGGCGCCTTCCGAGCCGGAGTTGGTGCCCGGGTCCCAGGACGATGTCAGCGGCGGTGGCCCGACCCCCTGGGTCATCAGCGGCGCGGCCCCGGACGCAGTGCGGGAACAGGCGCGGCGGCTGAGGGAGTTCGTGGCGGAACGGCCCGGGCTGCGTGCGGTGGATGTGGGGTTCTCGTTGGCGACGACGCGTGCCGCGTTGGAGCATCGCGCGGTGGTGATCGCCGAGGGCCAGGACGAACGCCTCGCCGCCCTTGACGCGTTGGCCGAGGGACGCCCCGCCCCTTCCGTCGTGCGTGGCAGCGTCGGCGACCACCGCAAGCCGGTCTTCGTGTTCCCTGGGCAGGGGGCGCAGTGGCTCGGAATGGGCGTCGAACTCCTCGACGTGTCACCGGTGTTCGCGTCGCGGATGGCGGAGTGCGAGAGGGCCCTGGCGCCCTGGGTGGACTGGTCGCTCTCCGAGGTGTTGCGGTCTGGTGATGGGGGGTGGTTGGGGCGGGTTGATGTGGTGCAGCCGGTGTTGTGGGCGGTGATGGTGTCGTTGGCGGCGGTGTGGCGGTCTCATGGTGTGGAGCCTGGTGCGGTGGTGGGTCATTCGCAGGGGGAGATCGCGGCGGCGTGTGTGGCGGGGGCGTTGTCTCTTGAGGACGGTGCGCGGGTGGTGGCGTTGCGGAGCAGGGCATTGCGGGTGTTGTCCGGTCGTGGCGGGATGGTGTCGGTGGCCGCGCCTGTCGGGGTGGTGGGGGAGTTGATCGGTGCGTGGCCCGGGGTGTTGTCGGTGGCGGCGGTCAACGGTCCTGGGGCGACGGTGGTTTCGGGTGAGTCGGGGGCGTTGGAGGAGTTGCTGGCGGTGTTGGGGCGTGAGGGGGTGCGGGCGCGGCGGGTTCCGGTGGACTACGCCTCCCACTCACCCGCCGTCGACGAGCTGAGGGAGCGGATCCTCACCGACCTCGCCCCGATCACCCCCCGCCCGCACTCCATCCCGTTCTGCTCGGCGGTCACCGGACGGCCCATGGACACCGAAACCCTTGACGCCGCCTACTGGTTCACCAATCTGCGGGAGACCGTGCGGTTCGAGGACGCGGTGCGGGAGCTGGCCGGGCGTGGCTTCGGGGCCTTTCTCGAGATGAGCGCCCACCCGGTCCTGCTGGTCGGCATCGAGGAGACCCTCGAAGACGTCGGCGTTCCCGGCCTGGTGGTCGGCTCGCTGCGCAGGCACGACGGCGGGATGCGCCGCCTGATGACCTCACTGGCCCGCGCCCACACCCATGGCCTGGCCGTCGACTTCACCCCGCTGCTGCCCGGCGGCCACGCCGTCGACCTCCCCACCTACGCCTTCCAGCACCGCCGCTACTGGCTCGTCGACGAGGGCACCCCCGCCGATGTCGCCATGGCGGGCCTGGGCGCCGCCGACCATCCGCTGCTCGGCGCCGCCATGTCCCTGGCCAGCGGCGCGGCCACCGTGCTCACCGGCCGCTGGTCCCTCGCCACCCACCCCTGGCTGGCCGACCACGCCGTGCGCGGCACCGTGCTGGTCCCCGGGACCGTCTTCGTCGAGCTGGCCACCCGCGCCTGCGACGAGGTCGGCTGCGGCCTTGTCGAGGAACTCACCCTGAACACACCCCTGTTGATGCCCGAGACCGGCGCCGTCGACATCCAGGTGGTCGTCGGGAAGCCCGAAGGCGATGGCCGCCGCCCCCTGGACATCTACGCCAGGCCAGCCGACGCGGGACCCGACGCGGCCTGGACACCGCACGGCACCGGGACCTTGGCGAACGACGCGCCCGCCCCCGCGTTCGACCTGCGCGCCTGGCCGCCCGACGGCGCGACACCCGTCCCCCTCGACGGCTTCTACCCCACCCTGGCCGAGCGCGGCTACGACTACGGCCCGGCGTTCCAAGGGCTTCGGGCGGTGTGGCGGCGCGGGGACGAGACGTTCGCCGAGGTCGCGGCCGACGCCGTGGACCCCGTCGGCCATCTCCTCCACCCCGCCCTGCTCGACACCGGCCTGCACGCCGCGCTGGCCACTACCCTCGCCGGGGCGGGCGTGGGGGAGAGCGGCAACCGGCTGCCGTTCTCCTGGCGCGGCGTCGCGGTGCACGCGAGCGGTGCGGGCGAGCTGCGCGTGCGGCTCGCCCCCGCGGGCCCCGACGGCACCGACCTCACGGTCTGGGTCGGCGACGCGGATGGCGCCCCCGTGGCCACGGTCGACATGCTCGCCACCCGCGAACTCCCGGCCGATCAGGCGGCGTTGAGCGCCGGGCGCGGAACGGGCGACGCCCTCTTCCACATCGACTGGGTGCCCGCCACCGCGAAGGAGGCCGCCGCCGCGCCCGCCGTCCTCGACCTCGGCGAACTCATCGGCGAGCATGGCGTGTCGGCGGCCCTCGACCGGCTCGCCGACCAACGGCCGCTGCCCGACGCCGTGGTGGTCGCCTGCCCCTCGCCCGGCGAGGCGACGGGACCCGTGCCCGAGCGGGTCAGGGCCGTGCTCGAGCCGCTGACCGGGCTGCTGCGCCAATGGTTCGCCGACGAGCGGTTCGCCGCGACGCGGCTCGTCGTCACCACCAGGGGCGCGGTCCCCGCGGGCACGGGCGACGCCGATCCGCTGCTCGCCCCCGTCTGGGGCCTGGTGCGCGCGGCGCGCGCCGAGCACCCCGACCGGCTGGTCCTCGCCGACCTCGACCCGGCCCCCGCCCCCGACGCGGCGGGCGCGCGCGCCGACATCGCCGCAGACATCGCGGCCGACCTCGCCGCCGGACTCGCCCTGGACGAACCGGAGTTCGCCCTGCGCGACGGCGCCCTCCTGGTGCCACGGCTGGCCCGCGCCGACACCACAGAGGACCGGCCCTCCGCCGCCTTCGGCACCGGCGCGGTCCTCGTCACCGGCGCCGCGGGAACGCTCGGCGCCCTCGTCGCCCGCCACCTGGTCACCGACCACGGCGTGCGCGAGCTGATCCTCCTCGGCCGCTCCGGCGTACCCGCCGACCAGGTCGCCGAGTTGGCGGCGCTGGGCGCCACCGTCCACGCCAGGGCGTGCGACGCCGCCGACCGCGACGCCCTCGCGGCCCTCCTCGCCGACACCCGCACCCGCGCCCCGCTGACCGGCGTCGTCCACACCGCGGGAACGCTCGACGACGGGCTCATCGCCGACCTGACGCCCGAGCGGCTCGACGCGGTGCTGCGCCCCAAGGTGGACGCCGCCTGGCACCTCCACGAGCTGACCCGCGACGCGCCGCTGTCGGCGTTCGTCCTCTTCTCCTCCGCCTCCGGCGTCCTCGGCAACGCCGGACAGGCCAACTACGCGGCGGCCAACGCCTTTCTCGACGCCCTCGCCCACCGAAGGCGGGCCCTCGGCCTGCCCGCGCGGTCCCTCGCCTGGGGCCTATGGGCCCCGACCAGCGCCCTCACGGGCCGCCTCGGCGCCGCCGACCTCGCCCGCCTCACCCGGCTCGGGGTCCTGCCCATGACCGCGGGCCAGGGCCTCGCCCTCCTCGACGCCGCCCTGGCCCACAGCGCCCCCGCGCCGGTCACCGCACGGCTCGACCTCACCGCCCCACGGGACGGCGAGCCAAGGGCGTTGCTGCGCGGCCTCGTTCGGTCCAGGCCACGGCGCAGGACCGCGACCGCCGCGGCGGGCGACGCGGACGGCGGACTCGCCCGCCGCCTCGCCGGAATGGACGAGACCGCCGCCCTCGCCCACCTCGGCGCGCTGGTGCGGGCCGAGGTCGCCACCGTGCTCGGCCATGCCGAGCTGCCCCAGGCCGACGCCGAACGCCCCTTCAGGGACCTGGGGTTCGACTCCCTCACGGCCGTCGAGCTGCGCAACCGCCTCGCCTCGGCCACAGGCCTGCGGCTCCCCGCCACCCTCGTCTTCGACCACCCCCGCCCCCGCGCCCTCATCCACTTCCTGCGCGTCCAACTCGCGGGCGGACCACGGAACATCCCCGACGCCCCCGCCCCCGGCACCGCCACGCCCGCCGACGAGCCCATCGCCGTCGTCGCCATGAGCTGCCGCTACCCGGGCGGAGTCGAGACCCCCGAGGACCTGTGGCGCCTGGTCGCCTCGGGCGCCGACGTCATCGACGAGGCCCCACGCGACCGCGGCTGGGACCTCGCCTCCCGCTACGACCCCACGCCAGGCGTGCCGGGGCGGACCTACGCCACCCGCGGCGGATTCCTGTGCGGGCACGCGGAGTTCGACGCCGAGCTGTTCGGCGTCTCGCCCCGCGAGGCCCTCGCGATGGACCCTCAGCAGCGGCTGCTGCTCCAGACCGCGTGGGAGGCGTTCGAACGCGCCGGGATCGACCCCTCCTCGCTGCGCGGCTCCCGCGCCGGCGTGTTCGCCGGGCTCATGTACCACGACTACGGCACCCGGCTGCGCACCGTGCCCGAGGACGTCGAGGGCTACCTCGGCAACGGCACCGCGGGCAGCGTCGCCACCGGCCGCGTCGCCTACACCTTCGGCCTCGAGGGCCCGGCCGTCACCGTCGACACCGCCTGCTCCTCCTCCCTGGTCGCCCTGCACCTGGCCATCGGGGCGCTGCGGCGCGGCGAGTGCTCGCTCGCGCTGGCCGGGGGAGTGACCGTCATGTCGTCGGTCGGCACCTTCCTGGAGTTCAGCCGCCAGCGGGCCATCGCGCCCGACGCCCGCTGCAAGGCGTTCTCCGCCGAGGCCGATGGCGCCGGATTCGCCGAGGGCGCAGGGCTGTTGCTCGTCGAACGCCTCTCCGACGCCCGGCGCAACGGCCACCCCGTGCTCGCCGTCCTGCGCGGCTCGGCCGTCAACCAGGACGGCGCCTCCAACGGCATGACCGCTCCCAGTGGCCCCGCCCAGCAGGGCGTGATCCGCGCCGCGCTCGCCGACGCCCGCCTCACGCCCGCTCAGGTGGACGCCGTCGAGGCCCATGGCACCGGGACACCCCTGGGCGACCCCATCGAGGCGCACGCCCTGCTGGCCACCTACGGCCAGGACCGCCAGGACCAACGACCCCTCGCCCTCGGCACGTTGAAGTCCAACATCGGCCATGCCCAGGCGGCCGCCGGGGTCGGCGGCGTCATCAAGATGGTGATGGCGCTGCGCGAGGAGCTGCTGCCCCCCACCCTCCACGCCGAACGCCCCTCCCCCCACATCGACTGGGCGGCGGGCGGCGTCCGCCTGCTCACCGAGCCCACCCCCTGGCCCAGGGGCGAGGCCCCCCGCAGGGCCGGGGTCTCGTCCTTCGGCGTGAGCGGCACCAACGCCCATGTGATCCTCGAAGAGGCGCCGCTCCTCGAAGAGGCGCCGCTCCTCGAAGAGGCGTCGCCCGCCGAAGAGTTGAAGGACCCGCAGCCCGAGGCGCCCGACGCGGTCGTGCCCTGGGTCCTCTCCGCCGCGACCGCCACCGGGCTGCGCGCCCAGGCCGAGCGGCTGCGCGACCACGTGGCCCGACGCCCCCACCCGCGCCCCCTCGACATCGCCCACTCGCTGGCCACCACCCGCGCCGCGCTGGAGCACCGCGCCGTCGTCACCGGCGCCGACCTGCCCGAACTCCTCGCCGGACTCGAGGCGTTGCCCCTCACCGGGGCGGTCTCCAGGGGCCGGGGCAAGGTGGCGTTCCTCTTCCCCGGCCAGGGCGCCCAGCGCCCCGGCACGGGCCGCGAACTCCACGCGAAGTTCCCCGCGTTCGCCGACGCGTTCGACGCGGTGCTCGCGGCGTTCGGCGACGCCGGGGAAGCCGACCGGCTGCGCGCCGCCCTGTGGGGCGACGACCCGGACGCGCTCGACCGCACCGAGGTCGCGCAGCCCGCGCTGTTCGCGGTCGGCGTCGCGCTCGCCCGGCTGCTCGAGTCCTGGGGCATCGTCCCCGAGCTGCTGGCCGGACACTCGGTCGGCGAGCTCGCGGCGGCCCACCTCGCCGGGGTCATCGACCTGCCCGACGCCGCACGCCTGGTCGCCGCCCGCGGCCGCCTCATGGGCCAACTCGACGGCGACGCGGGCGAGATGGTGGCGGTCGAGGCCCCCGAGGCCGAGGCCCGCGCCCGCCTCGTCCCCGGAGTCGACCTGGCGGCGGTCAACGGCCCCACCTCCGTCGTGCTCTCCGGCGAGCGCGGCGCCGTGCGCGAGGTCGCCGACCACTTCGCCCGCCTCGGGCGGCGCACCAAACGGCTGCGCGTCAGCCACGCGTTCCACTCGCCGCTCATGGAGCCCGCCCTCGACGCCCTGCGCGCCGTGGCCGCCGACCTCGCCTACGCACCGCCGCGCGTTCCGCTGATCTCCGGGCTCACCGGCGGCCCGGTCGGCGAGGAGGCCTGCCGACCGGAGTTCTGGGTGCGGCACGCGCGCGAGGCCGTGCGGTTCGGGGACGCCGCCCGCGCCCTGTACGAGGCGGGCGCGCGCACGTTCCTCGACCTCGGCTCGCCCGGCGACCTCGCGGCCCTCGCGCACCGCGCCCTCGAAGGACTCGTGGGCGGCGTCGAGGCGGCGTCGCTGCCGGTGCTGCGCGGCCCGGGCGGCCCGAGTAGCCCGGGCGGGACCGGCGGCCCCGAAGGCCGGGGCGGCGAGCGCCGCGCGGTGATCGCGACGGCCGGGGCCCTGTTCACCCGGGGCGTTCCCGTGGACTTCGCGCCCCTGCTCGCCGGTGGCCGACGCGTCGAGCTGCCCACCTACGCCTTCCAACGCACCCGGTACTGGCTCGAGCCGGACGGCGCCGCGGGCGACCTGGCCGCCGTCGGCCTCGCGGCCGCGGACCATCCGCTGCTGGGCGCGGCGATCGGCCTGCCCGAGTCCGAAGGACACCTCTTCACCGGGCGGCTCTCCCTCGGCACCCACGGCTGGCTCGCCGACCACGCCGTGCACGGCGCCGCGCTGCTGCCCGGCACGGCGTTCCTCGAACTCGCCCTGCACGCGGGCCGTTCGCTCGGCTGCGCCCGCGTCGCCGAGCTCACCCTGGAGACGCCCCTGGTGCTGCCCGAGCGCGGCGGCGTCCACCTCAGGCTCACCGCCGCGGCCGCCGACGCCGAAGGGGCGCGGCGACTGACCGTGCACTCCCGCCCCGACGACGACGAGGACGCGCCCTGGACCCGGCACGCCACAGGCCGCCTCGCCCCCGAGGCCGCCGACCCACCGGACCCCGCCGGCCCACGCGCCCCCTGGCCGCCGCCCGGCGCCGAGCCCGTCACCCTGGTCGGCTTCCACGACCGGCTCGACGCGGCGGGCCTCTCCTACGGCCCGGCCTTCCGCGGCCTGCGCGCGGTGTGGCGGCACGGCGACACGATCCTCGCCGAGGTCGAACCACCCGAGGAATCAGGCCACGACGCCCGCGCGTTCGGCCTGCACCCCGCGCTCCTTGACGCCGCCCTGCGCGCCGTCGGCGCCGCGGCGGGGCCCGACGCGGTGCGGCTGCCGTTCTCCTGGAGCGGCGTGACCCTGCACGCCGCCGGGGCCGCCGCCCTGCGGGCGCGGCTCACCCCCGAGGGGCCGGGCGCCTGGTCCGTGCGCGCCACCGACGCGCGCGGCGTCCCGGTGCTGTCCGCCGACGCCCTGGTCACCCGGCCCGTCACCGCGGACCGCGTCGACGCCGCGCGCGGCGGGGCGCGGCCCGAGCTGCTCCACCTGGAGTGGGCCGAGCTGCCCGTCCCGCCGCCGGGCGACGCGGCGTTCCGCTGCGCGGACGTCGGCGGCCTGCGGCGCGCCCTGGACGCGGGGGCGCCGCTGCCGCCCGTCGTCCACCTCCCGCTCGTCGGAGGGCCGGTTGAGGCAACCCTGTTCAACGCGCTGACCGCGGTCAAGGAGTGGCTTGCCGACCGGCGGTTCGCCGCGTCCCGCCTGGTGCTCGTCACCTCGGGCGCCGTCGCGACCGGCCCCGAGGAGCAGCTGACCGACCCCGCGGGGGCGGCCGTCCGCGGCCTGGCCCGCTCCGCCGCGACCGAGCACCCGGGGCGGCTCGTCCTCGCCGACGTCGACGACCCCGACGACGCCGACGGAACGGCCAAGGCCGCCGCGCTCGCCGCCGCCAGCGGCGAACCCGAGCTCGCCGTCCGCGCGGGACGGCTCCTCGCCCCGAGGCTCACCCCCGCAGCCCCCGCGGCCCCCACGACCCCCACGGCCCCCGGGACCTCGGCGACCGCCGCGCTCAACGACGCGCCCCCGGCGGCGCGTTGGGACCCCGAGGGCACCGTGCTGATCACCGGCGCGGGCGGCGCCCTCGGCCGCCACGTCGCCCGGCACCTCGCCACCGCCCACGGCGTGCGGCACCTGCTGCTCATCGGCCGCCGGGGCGCCGCGACCCCCGGCGCCGACGCCCTGACCGACCAGCTCGCCGCCGCAGGAGCCACCGCCACATGGGCCGCCTGCGACGCCGCCGACCGCGACGCCCTCGCGGCCGCCCTCGCCTCCGTGCCACCCGACCGGCCGCTGCGCGGCGTCGTCCACGCGGCGGGCGTCCTCGCCGACGGGGTGATCACCACCCTCACCGGCGAACGCCTCGCCGAGGCGCTGCGCCCCAAGGTGGCCGCCGCCCGCCACCTGGACGACCTGACCGCGGACGCGAAGCTCTCGGCGTTCGTGCTGTTCTCCTCCGCCGCCGGACTGTTCGGCTCGGCCGGGCAGGGCGGCTACGCCGCCGCCAACGCCTACCTCGACGCCCTCGCCACCCGGCGGCGCGCCCGCGGCCTGCCCGGGCTCTCCCTGGCCTGGGGCCTGTGGGACGGCGGCGCGAACGGAGCGGGAGAGGCTGCGGGGGAGGCTGCGGGGGAGGGCACCGCGAACGGCACCCGGGAGGCCGCGGGGGAGGGCGGCATGGGCGCCACCCTCGGCGCGGCGGAGCTGCGCCGCCTGACCAGGACCGGCGTCGGCGCCCTCACCCCGGCCGAGGCGCTGACCCTGTTCGACGCCGCGTGCGCCTCCACCGCGCCCGTGCTGGCCCCGCTGCGCCTCGAACCCGCCGCGCTCCGGGCGGCCGTTCGCGGCGGGGAGGCCCAAGTCCCGCCCCTGCTCAGGACGTTGGTGCCCATCCCACAACGCGTCACGGGAGCGCCGCGCGCCGACCGTTCCGGGGACCTGCCCGACCGGCTCGCCGGGCTCCCCGAGGTCGAGCGTGACCGCGTCGTCCTCGATGCGGTCCGGCGCGACGTCGCCGCCGTCCTCGGCCATGGCAGGCCCGAGACCGTCGAGCCCCGACGCGCCTTCAAGGACGTCGGGTTCGACTCCCTCGCCGCCGTCGAGCTGCGCAACCGGCTGAGCAGGGCCACCGGCCTCACCCTCGACGCCTCCCTCGTCTTCGACCACCCGACCCCCGCCGCCGTCGCCGACCATCTGCGCACCCTGCTGCTGCCCCGACTCCCCGGCGCCCACGGCGCGGACGCCCCCCTGGCGGCCGAACTCGACCGCCTGGAAGCGGCCTTGGCCGCGCTCGACCAGGACGACATCGCCCGCCTCGGCGTCCTGCCCCGGCTCCGCGACGTCCTGGCCCGCTACGGCGCCCCCGCCCCCGGCACCGCCGCGCCGGACGGCGCCGCGCTCGCCGACCGCCTTCAACAGGCCACGGACGAGCAGCTGTTCAGCATGGTCGACCAGGACCTCGGCATCGACGGCATCGAGGGCCTCGCGCGCATCGAAGGCAGCAAGGGCAGCAAGGGCAGCGACTGAGCCCCCGGCGGACCGAAGAAGACCCCGAACCCCCGGAGGTGGCGGGCGCGATGAGCAACGAAGAGAAGTTCCGCGACTACCTGAAGCGGGTCATGGCCGAGCTCGACCAGACCCGGCGCCGCCTCGCCGAGGTCGAGGGCGCCGCCCACGAGCCCATCGCCGTGGTCGCCATGGCCTGCCGCTTCCCCGGCGGCGTGCGCGCGCCCGAGGACCTGTGGGCGCTGCTCGAACGCCGCGGCGACGCCGTCACCCCGTTCCCCGACGACCGCGGCTGGGACCTCGACGCGCTGTGCGCCCCCGACCCCGGCACCCCCGGCGCCTCCACCGCGCACGAGGGCGGATTCCTGCACGACGCGGGCGAGTTCGACCCCGCGTTCTTCGGCATCTCCCCCCGCGAGGCCCTGGCCACCGACCCCCAGCAACGCCTGCTGCTCGAGACCGCGTGGGAGGCGTTCGAACGCGCCGGGATCGACCCCGCCACCCTCCGCGGCTCGCGCACCGGCGTCTTCGCCGGCGTCATGTACCACGACTACGGCTCGGGCGCCGCCGAGCCGCCGCCCGGCGTCGAGGGCTACCTCGGCAACGGCACCGCGGGCAGCGTCGCCTCGGGCCGCGTCGCCTACACGTTCGGCCTCGAAGGCCCCGCCGTCACCGTCGACACCGCCTGCTCCTCCTCGCTGGTCGCCCTGCACTGGGCCTGCCAGGCGCTGCGCCGCGACGAGTGCTCCCACACCCTGGCCGGCGGCGTCACCGTGATGGCAACGCCGGGGACCTTTGTGGAGTTCACAAGGCAACGCGGCCTCGCGCCCGACGGCCGCTGCAAGCCCTACGCCGACGCGGCCGACGGCACAGGCTGGGGCGAGGGCGCCGGGCTCCTCCTGCTGCGGCGGCTCTCCGACGCCCGCCGCGACGGGCAGCCCGTGCTGGCCGTCATCCGCGGCTCCGCCGTCAACCAGGACGGCGCCTCCAACGGCCTCACCGCGCCCAACGGACCCTCCCAACGCCGCGTCATCCGCGCCGCGTTGGCCGACGCCGGGCTCGCGCCCCAGCAGGTCGACCTCGTCGAGGGACACGGCACCGGCACCGCGCTCGGCGACCCCGTAGAGGCCGGGGCGCTGCTCGCCACCTACGGCCACGACCGCGACCCCGCACGACCCCTCTGGCTCGGCTCCGTCAAGTCCAACCTCGGACACACCCAGGCCGCCGCCGGGGTCGCCGGCGTCATCAAGGCCGTGCTCGCCCTGCGCCACGCCCGCATGCCCGCCACCCTCCACGTCGACCGGCCCTCGCCCCGCGTCGACTGGGCCGCGGGCGCCGTCCGGCTGCTCACCGAGGCCAGGGACTGGGACGCGGAGGAGCCACGGCGCGCGGCCGTCTCGTCGTTCGGCATCAGCGGCACCAACGCCCATGTCGTCCTCGAACAGGCCCCGTCGACCCCGCCCGACCAGCACGGCACCGAGGCGGCGAACGCCGGGGCCTGGCCCGTGCCCTGGCTGCTCTCCGGCGCCTCCGAGGCCGCGCTGCGCGCCCAGGCCCGTGGGCTGCTCGCCCACGCCACCGCCCACCCCGGCACCCCGCCCGCCGCCCTCGGCCACGCCCTCGCCACCGGAAGGGCGACGCTCGACCACCGCGCCGCCGTGCTCGCCCACGACCGCGACGGCCTGCTCGCCGGCCTCGCCGCCCTCGCCGACGACCGCCCCGCCCCGGGCCTCGTGACCGGGCGCGCGGCCCCGGGATCCGGCGGCAGGCCGGTGTTCGTCTTCCCCGGCCAGGGCTCCCAGTGGGCCGGGATGGCCGCCCAACTCCTCGACACCGCACCCGCGTTCGCCCACACGATCGACGACTGCGCCGCCGCGCTCGCGCCCCACGCCGACTGGTCGCTCACCGACGTGCTGCGCGGCGCGGACGGCGCGCCGCCCCTCGACCGCGTCGACGTCGTGCAGCCCGCGCTGTTCGCCGTCATGGTCTCCCTCGCCGCCCTGTGGCGCGCCCACGGCGTCGAACCCGGCGCCGTCGTCGGCCACTCCCAGGGCGAGATCGCCGCCGCCTGCGTCGCGGGCGCCCTCTCGCTCGACGACGCCGCCCGCGTGGTCGCCCTGCGCTCCCGCGCCCTGCGCCACCTGACCGGGCGCGGCGGCATGCTCACCCTCGCCCTCCCCGCCGCCGACGCGCCCGAGCTGCTCGCGCCCTGGGGCGGAACGCTGGCACTCGCCGCCGTCAACGGCCCGTCAACCGTGGTCATCTCGGGAGACCGCGACGCGCTTGACGCGCTGGCGGGCGCCGCCGAGGCGCGCGGCGTGCGGGCCCGGCGCGTCCCGGTGGACTACGCGTCGCACTGCGCGCACGTCGAGGCCGTCGAGGCGACCCTGCTGGCCGAGCTGGCCGGGATCAGCCCGCGCCCCGCCGCCGTGCCGTTCCACTCCACCGTCACCGGCGAGGCGTTCGACACCACCGGGCTCGACGCCGCCTACTGGTACCGCAACCTGCGCGGCACCGTCCGCTTCGACGCCGCGGCGCGGTCGCTGCTCGCCGCGGGCTTCCCCGCGTTCATCGAGGTCAGCCCCCACCCCGTGCTCACCGCCGCCCTCAGGGACACCGCCGAGGACGCCGCAGGCGCCACCGCCGACGACGGTGGCGCCCCCGCCGTCGTCGTCGGCTCGCTGCGGCGCGGCCAGGGCGGCCCCGAGCGGTTCCTGGCCTCGCTCGCCGAAGCACACGTCCACGGGGTGCCCGTCGACTGGACGCGGGCGCTCCCGGGCGGGGCCGCGGACCCGGCCGTGCGGGCCGCCCTCCCCACCTACGCGTTCCAACGCGCCCGCTACTGGCTCGAGTCCACGGGTCCCGTGGACGCCCGCGACGCCGCCGCGCGGCTGGGCCAACGGGCCGCGGACCACCCGCTGCTCGGCGCCGTGGTGACCCTCGCCGACGCCGACGGGCCGCTGATGACCGGCCGCCTCACGCCGCGCTCCCACCCGTGGCTCGCCGACCACGCCGTGCTCGGCCGCCCGGTGCTGCCGGGGACGGCGTTCGTCGAGCTGGCGCTGCGCGCGGGCGAGGCCGCGGGCTGCGACCACCTCGCCGAACTCACCCTGGAGACGCCCCTGGTGCTCCCCGAACGCGGCGTCCGGGTGCGGGTGAGCGTCGGCGCCCCCGACGCGGCGGGGCGGCGGCCCGTGGCCGTGCACGCCCAGCCCGAGGGCGCCGATGAGAACGCCGACGGGGGCGACGCCCCGTGGACCCGGCACGCGGTGGGCGAGCTGGCGACGTTCGCGGGGCCGCCCGTCGGCGACCTGACCGCCTGGCCGCCGCCGGGCGCGACGGAGGTCGCGACGGCCGGGATCCATGAGCGGCTCGCCGCCGCGGGCCTCACCTACGGCCCGGCGTTCCGGGGGCTCGTGGCCGCGTGGCGGCGGGGCGACGAGGTGTTCGCCGAGGTCGCCCTCGGCGAGGACGAACGCGGCGACGCGGCCCGCTTCGGCCTGCACCCTGCCCTGCTCGACGCCGCCCTGCACGCCGCCGCCCCGGCCGAGGGCGACGCCCCGGGGCTGCCGTTCTCCTGGAGCGGCGTCACACGACACGCCACCGGCGCGACCGCCCTGCGGGTGCGGCTGGCGCCCGTGGCGGGGAGAGCGCTCTCCCTGCTGGCCGCCGACCCGTCAGGGGCGCCGGTGCTCTCGGTGGACGCGCTCGTCGCGCGGCCCCTCACCGCCGACCAACTCGACGCCGGGGCACGCCCGAACGCCGCCGACTCCCTCCACCGCGTCGCCTGGCGCCCCCTGCCCGCCACGTCGGCGCCCGAGGCCCCGGGCGGGCGGTGGGCGGTGATCGGCCCCGACCCCGCCCCACCCGGCTGGCCCGGCGCGACCCACCCCGACCTCGACGCCCTGGCCTCGGCCCTCAACGGGGAAACGCCGCCCGAGGCCGTCCTTGCGCCCTTCGCCCCAGGGGCACGCTCGGCGGGGGAGGCGGCGCGGCGCGCGCTCGCCCTGGCGCGCGCGTGGCTCGAAGACCCCCGCTGGCAGGGCTCGCGGCTGGTGTGCCTGACGCGCGGCGCGGTCGCCGCCGCCCCGGGCGACCGCGTGGAGGACCCCGCGGCGGCGGCCGTGTGGGGCCTGCTTCGCGCGGCGGAGGCCGAGCACCCGGGCCGGTTCGCCCTGCTCGACCTGGACGGCGACGCGCCGCCCGACCTCCGGGCCCTGGCCGGGGCGTTGGCCGCCGACGAGCCCCAACTGGCCGCGCGGGGCGACGCGTTGCTCGTGCCCCGGCTGGCCCACGCCGTCCCCGCGCCCCAACACCCCGATGCCGCCTGGGACTCGACGGGCACTGTGCTGCTCACCGGCGCCACCGGCACGCTCGGCGGGCTCGTGGCCCGCCACCTGGTCGCCCGACATGGCGTGCGGCACCTGCTGCTGATCGGCCGCATGGGCCCCGACGCCCCGGGGGCCGACCGTCTCACCGCCGAACTCACCGCCCTCGGCGCCACCGTGACGCTCGCCGCGTGCGACGCCGCCGACCGGAGAGCGCTCTCCGCGCTGCTGGACGCCATCCCCGCCGCTCACCCCCTCACCGCCGTCGTGCACGCCGCCGGGGTCCTCGACGACGGCGTGGTCGACGCCCTCACCCCCGAACGCCTCGATGCCGTGCTGCGGCCCAAGGCCGACGCCGCCCTCGCCCTCCACGACCTCACGCGGGACGCCGACCTGTCCGCGTTCGTGCTCTTCTCCTCCGCCGCCGGTACCCTCGGCGGCGCCGGACAGGCCAACTACGCGGCGGCCAACGCCTTTCTCGACGCCCTCGCCGCCCACCGCCGCGCCATCGGCCTGCCCGCGCAATCCCTCGCCTGGGGCTTCTGGAGCCGACGCAGCGCCATGACGGGCCACCTCGGCGAGGACGATCTGCGGCGGATGCGCCGGGGCGGCATCGCCGGGCTCGACGACGCCGAGGGGCTCGCCCTGTTCGACGCCGCGCCCGCCACCGGCGAGGCGGCCGTCCTGCCGCTGCGCCTCGACCTCGCGGCCCTGCGCGCCGACGCCGCCGCCACCGGGACCGTTCCGCCCCTGCTGCGCGACCTCGTGCGCGCCCCGGCGCGCCGCGCCGCCACGGTGCCCGCCGCGACCCCGGACGGGACGCCCCCGCGGCGGCTCGCCGGGCTGTCCGAGGCCGACCGCGCCGCCGCCCTGCTCGACCTGGTCCGCGCCCACGCCGCCGCCGTTCTGGGCCACTCCACCCAGGACGCCGTCGAACCCCGCCGCGCCTTCCGGGAGTTGGGCGTCGACTCGCTCACCGCGGTCGAGCTGCGCAATGCCATCAACGCCGCCACCGGGCTGCGGCTGCCCCCCACCCTGGTCTTCGACCACCCCACCCCCGCCGCCCTCGCCCACCACCTGGCCACCCTGCTGGCCAACACCGACACGAGCACCGGCACCGGCACCGGCACCGGCCCGAGCACCGGCACCGGCCCGAGCACCGGCACCGGCATGAGCGCGCCGCTCGCCACCGCCCCCGACGAGCCGATCGCCGTCGTCGCCATGGGCTGCCGCTACCCCGGCGGCGTGCACACCCCCGACGAACTGTGGGAGCTGCTCGACCGCGGCGGCGACGCGATCACCCCGTTCCCCGAGGACCGCGGCTGGAACGTCGCCCGCCTGCACGACCCCGACCCCGACGCCGTGGGCCACAGCACCACCCGGCACGGCGGATTCCTCGACGGGGCGGGCGAGTTCGACCCCGCGTTCTTCGGCATCTCGCCGCGCGAGGCCCTGGCCATGGACCCCCAGCAACGCCTGCTGCTCGAGACCGCGTGGGAGGCCTTCGAACGCGCCGGGATCGAGCCCAGGGCGGCCCACGGCAGCAGGACCGGGGTCTTCGCCGGGGTCATGTACCACGACTACGGCAGCCACCGCGCCCCTGACGGCGGCCCGGGGACGCCGAGCGCCGGAAGCGTCGTCTCGGGCCGCGTCGCCTACGCCCTGGGGCTCGAGGGCCCGGCCGTCACCGTGGACACCGCGTGCTCGTCGTCGCTGGTCGCCCTGCACCTGGCGGCGGGCGCCCTGCGGCGCGGCGAGTGCGACCTGGCGCTCGCGGGCGGGGTCACGGTGATGGCCACGCCCAGCCTGTTCGTGGAGTTCAGCAGGCAACGCGCCCTGTCCACCGACGGCCGCTGCCGGGCGTTCGCCGCGGGCGCCGACGGCACGGGCTTCGCCGAGGGGGCGGGCGTCCTGCTGCTCGCGCGGCTCTCCGACGCCCGGCGCGACGGGCTGCCCGTGCTGGCCGTCATCCGCGGCTCGGCCGTCAACCAGGACGGCGCCTCCAACGGCCTCACCGCGCCCAACGGCCCCGCGCAGCGCAAGGTGATCCGCGCCGCGCTGGGCGACGCCGGGCTCGCGCCGGGCGACGTGGACGCCGTCGAGGCCCATGGCACGGCCACCGCGCTCGGCGACCCCATCGAGGCACAGGCCCTGATCGACGTCTACGGAGCCGACCGGGACGCCGAACGCCCGCTGCTGCTCGGCTCGTTGAAGTCGAACATCGGCCACACCCAGGCCGCCGCCGGGGTCGCGGGGGTGCAGAAGATGGTCCTCGCCCTGCGCCACGGACGGCTGCCCCGCACCCTGCACCTCGACGCGCCGTCCCCGCACGTCGACTGGGCGGCGGGCGCGGTCCGGCTGCTCGACGAGGCGGCCGACTGGCCCGAGACCGGCCGCCCCAGGAGGGCGGGCGTCTCGTCGTTCGGCCTCAGCGGCACCAACGCCCATCTGATCGTCGAACAGGCCCCCGAAACTGTCGAGTTGACCGAGGACTCGGGCGACCTGGCACCCGACACGGCCCGCACCGACACGGCCCGCACCGACGCGCTGCCGTGGCTCGTCTCGGGGCGCACCCCCGCCGCGCTCGCCGCCCAGGCGCGGCGGCTGCGCGCCTGGGCCCGGCGCCACCCCGACGCCCCACCCGGCGCCGTCGCCCACGCGCTCGCCACCGCCCGCACCGCGTTCGAACACCGGGCCGTGGTGGTCGCCCGGGACGCGGACGGGCGCGGGGAAGCGCTCTCCGCCCTCGCCCACGGCGGAACGACGCCCCAGGGCACCGCCGTGGGCCGGGCGCGCGAGGGCCGTACGGCGTTCCTCTTCCCCGGCCAGGGCAGCCAGCGCGCCGGGATGGGGCAGGGCCTGTACGCGGCCGCTCCTGCCTACGCCGAGGCGTTCGACGAGGTCTGCGCGCGCCTGGACCCTCACCTCGAACGGCCCCTGCGCGACGTGGTGTTCGCGCCCCCCGGCTCGCCCGATGCCGAGCTCCTCCAGAACACCGACCTCGCCCAGTGCGCCCTCTTCGCCGTCGGCATCGCCCTCCACCGGCTGGTCGTGACCCTCGGCCCCGCCCCCGACGTCCTCGCCGGGCACTCGGTCGGTGAGCTGGCCGCCGCCCACGCCGCGGGCGTGCTGTCCCTGGACGACGCGTGCGCGCTGGTCGCCGCGCGCGGGCGGCTGATGGCGGCGCTGCCCCCCGGCGGGGCGATGGTCGCGGTCCAGGCGGCCGAGGACGAGGTGGCGCCGCTGCTCGCCGACCGGGCGCACGAGATCGGCGTCGCGGCGGTCAACGGCCCCCGCGCCGTGGTCCTTTCGGGCACCGCGGGCGCGGTCGACGCGATCGCCGGGCTGCTCGCGGGGCGCGGCGTCGGGACGAAGCGGCTGCGCGTCGCCCACGCGTTCCACTCGCCGCTGATGGAGCCGGCGCTCGCCGACTTCCGCCGCGTCGCGGAGGAGCTGACCTACGCCCCGCCGCACACCCCCGTGCTGTCCTGCGTCACCGGGCGGCTCGCCGACGCGGACGAGCTGTGCTCGCCCGACCACTGGACCCGGCACATCCGCGCGACCGTGCGCTTCGCCGACGGCGTCCGCCACCTGGCCGAGCACGGCGTGACCACCGGACTCGAACTCGGCCCCGACGGCGTGCTGTCCGCAATGGCCCCGGAGAGCGCTCCCCAGACGGCGTTCGTCCCGCTGCTGCGGCCCGGGCGCGATGAGCCCGAGACGCTCTACGAGGCGCTCGCCCAGCTCCATGTCCGCGGCGGGGCCGTGGACTGGCCCGCCGCGCTCGCCGCCTGCGGCTGGCGCCCCGGGCCGCCCGACCTGCCCGCGGCGCTGCCCACCTACGCCTTCCAGCGCGGCCGTTACTGGCTCGCGTCGGTCGGCGCGCCCGGCGGCGCCGCCTCCGAAGGAGTGCGCCCCGTGCGCCACCCGCTGCTCGACGGCGCGCTCGAACTCGCGGGCGGTGACGGGCGGTTGCTCCTCCTCGGCGGTCTCTCCACCGCCACCCACCCCTGGCTCGCCGACCACGCCGTCGGCGGAACGCCCCTGCTGCCTGCCACCGCCCTGGCCGAGCTGGCCATCAGGGCGGGCGACGAGGCGGGTACGGGCCGGGTCGAGGAGCTGACCCTGCGCGCGCCCCTGCCGCTCCCCGACGGCGACGAGGTCCGCCTCCAGATCACCGTCGAGGCCCCCGACGCCTCGGGCGCGCGCCCGTTCACGATCCATGCGCGCCCGGGCGAGGACGGGCCGTGGACGGCCCACGCGGAAGGCCTGTTGGCCGCGCACGCCGCCCAGCCGGATCGGCCGGGTGAGAACGCGGCGGAACCGGCGGCCAGTTGGCCGCCCGAGGGCGCCATCTCCGTCGATGTGTCGGGTGGTTATGACCGCTTGGCCGGGTCGGGGCTCGCCTACGGACCCGCGTTCCGCGGGGTGCGAGCCGTGTGGCGGCGCGGGGACGAGGTCTTCGCCGAGGTCGCGCTGCCCGACGCGGCGGGCGCGGCGGCGGGGGAGGGGTTCGCGCTGCACCCCGCCCTCCTCGACGCCGCGCTGCACGGCATCGCCTTCGCCGCCCCGGCGACCGGCGAGGTGCCGCGCCTGCCGTTCGCGCTGCGTGGCCTCGCCCTGCACGGCTCGGGCGCCGCCGCGCTCCGCGTGCGGCTCGCCCCCGTGGGGCCCGACGCCTTCTCGGTCGAACTCACCGACGAGCACGGCACGTTGATCGGCTCCATCGCCTCGCTCACCCTGCGCGAGGCGCGTCCGGAGCAGCTCGCCGCCCTTCCGGGGCGCCTCCGTTCCCTCCACCGGATCGACTGGGTTCCGGCCGCCCCCGCCGCCCCAGCCATCTCCGCGGCAGCGGCCGAAGGGCCCGCCCGCTGGGCGATCTGGGGCCCCGACGACGGCCTGCCCCCCGAACTGGCCCCCCATGCCGCCCGGTTCGACCGCATCGACCAACTCCCCACCGCCGACACGGTGTTGCTCGACCTCACCCGAACGGGATCGCCCGACACATCCGACGTTCCCGGCGTTCCCCGCGCGCCCGACGCGGCACGGGCCGCGCTGGCCCGCGCGCTGACGGCCGTTCAGGAGTGGCTGCGCGACGAACGCCTCACCGACGCACGGCTCGTCCTCGTCACCCGCGGCGCCATCGCGACCGACGGCGCGGACGCCGATCCCGTCGCCGCCGCCGTGTGGGGCCTGATCCGCGCGGCGCGCGCCGAACACCCGGGCCGCCTGGCCCTCCTCGACCTCGACCCGGACCCGAGCGGCCCGGCCCCCCGCCCCGCCGAGCTGGCCTCGACCCTGGCCGCGGGAGAGCCCGAAGTCGCCGTGCGCGGCGGCGCGTTGCTCGTCCCCCGACTCACCGGGGCCGCCACGGCGCCCCCGGGCGAACCTGCCGCGTTCGGCACCGGCTGGACCCTGGTGACCGGCGCCTCGGGCGCACTCGCCCACGCCGTCGCCCGCCACCTGGTCGCCGCCCACGGCGTCACACGGATCGCCCTGGCCAGCAGGCGCGGCGCCACGGGAACCCACGCGCTCGCGGACGAACTCGCCGCCGCCGGGGCCACGGTGCGGACGGCCGCGTGCGACGTCGCCGACCATGACGCGCTCGCCCGCCTGCTCGCCGACCTCACCCGCGAGGCGCCGCTCACCGGCGTCGTCCACGCCGCGGGCGTCCTCGACGACGGCCTGATCGCCGACCTGACCCCCGAACGCCTCGACACCGTGCTGCGCCCCAAGGCCGACGGCGCCTGGCACCTCCACCAACTCACCCGCGACATGGGCCTGTCGGCGTTCGTCCTGTTCTCCTCCGCCGCAGGGGTGCTCGGCAACGCGGGGCAGGGCGGCTACGCCGCCGCCAACGCCTTCCTCGACGCGCTGGCCGCCCACCGCCGCTCCCTCGGCCTGCCCGGCACCTCGCTCGCCTGGGGCCTCTGGGCCCCCGACGGCGGCATGGCCGCGGGCCTCGGCGCGGCGGACCGGCGGCGCATGGCGCGTTCGGGCGTCGAGGCGTTCACGCCCGCGGAGGGCCTTGCCCTCCTCGACGCCGCCCTCGCCCACCGCGACCGGCCGCTGCTCGTCCCGCTGCGCCTGAACGCCGCCGCGCTGCGCACCCTCGCGGCCGCGGGCGAGCTGCCCCACGCGCTGCACGCCCTCGTCCCCGCGGTGAGCCGAACGCGCGCCGAACGCCCAGGAGTTGGGGCCGCCGATGCGCTGCGCCGCCGCCTGGCCACGCTGCGCGGCCCTGACGTCGAACGCCTGCTGCTCGACCTGGTCCGCCACGAGGTCGCCGCCGTCCTCGGGCATGCCTCACCGGCGGACATCCCGCCCGACCAGGCGTTCAAGGAGCTGGGCTTCGACTCCCTCACCGCCGTCGAGCTGCGCAACCGCCTCGACGCCGCGAGCGGGTTGAGGCTGCCCGCCACCCTGGTCTTCGACCACCCCAATCCCGCCGCGCTCGCAGGGGAGTTGAGGGACAGCCTGGCCCCGGAGCCGCCGCCGGGCGACGCCGCTGCCGAGCCGGGCGACGAGGAGGTCCGGCGCACCCTGGCCGCCATCCCCGTCGCCCGGCTGCGCGCCGCCGGACTGCTTGGCACGCTGCTCGACCTCGCCGACGGCGCGGAGGCGCCCGGCGACCCGGGCGAGGACACCACGGGCATCGACACGATGGGCGCCGACGACCTGGTGCGGCTGGCGTTCGACGGATGAACACGCCCCCGCGGGCCCGACCGTGGATTCCGGAGGCGGGGCGCTCAGGCCCCGCCCTCGCCCACCGCGAGCGGCTCGGCGCCGGAGCCGTACCGCAGCCGCAGGGGCAGGTCGGCGCGCCGGTCAACGTTCAACTTCCGGTAGACACGGGTGAGATGTTGCTCGACCGTGCTCACGGTGACATGGAGCTTCCGGCCGATCTCGCGATTGGTGTACCCGATGGCGGCCAACGTCGCCACCCGCCGCTCGGCGTCGCTGAGCAGCGCGGGGTCGTCCGCCGCCTCCGCGGCCGCGCCACCCTCCGCGGCCGACTCCGCCTCGGGCGCGGGCAGCAGCCGAGCGAGCAGCTCCTCCGCGCCGCACTCCGCGGCGACGTGCACCGCGCGCTCGCGCATCATCCGCGCCCGGCCGAACTCCCCGAGCCCCGCGTGCGCCCGGCTCAGATCCGCCAGCGCGCGGATCAACTCCAGCCGGTCACCGCACTCCTGGAGCAGCGCCACCGCCTCCCGCAGTGGCCCGGGGCGGCGCTTGGGCGAGGCCGCGGCCGCCATCGCGCGCAGGCTGACGCCCACCACGCGCTGCCGGTCGCCGCCCGGCAGCGCCAGCTGCTCGGCGACCAACTCCTTGGCCTCCTCCCGCTGATCGAGCGCCGCGCGCGCCAGCGCGAGGTCGCCGCGCCACGGCAGCAGCACCGGAAGGTCGCGCCCCCACTCGCGCATCAGCCGCCCACACCGCTCGAAGTCGGCGACGGCGGCCCTGGGTCGGTTGGCCGCCAGGTGCTGATGTCCCCTGGCCCGCAGATAGCCCGGCGCGAACCCGCCCCCGAACATGGCCTTGGGCACCACGAGCCCCGCGGCCCGGCCCGCGTCCTCGACCCGGCCCAGATCGAGCCGGGCGCGGATGAGCGCGGCCAGCGGCAGCCCGATCGCCACCCCCCAGCCGCGCGCCGACACCAGGGTCAACGCCTCGGCCGCCCACAACTCGGCGGGCGCGGGCCGCCCTTGGCGCAGCGCGATGTCCGCCCTCGCCGCGGTGAGCAGCGCACGCCACGTCGTCGCGCCCTCCGCCTCCGCGTCGCGCAGGAACGTGTCGCACCACGCCGCCGCCCTGTCCTGGCGGTCGGCGTGCAGCAGGGCGTAGAGCGCGGAGAGCACCGAGGGCAGCGAGTCCTCGGAGAGCGCGCACCCGGACAGCGCCTCCTCCGCCCTGGCCACCGGATCGGCGTCCGGCGCCCCGGTGAGCACCGCGTCCAGGGCCGCGCACGCCGCCTCGCCCGGGTGCCCGGGCCAGCAGGCCACCTCGGGGAGAGCGCTCTCCGAGCCCGCGCGCAGGCACAGCGGCGCCGTTCCCTGCGAGGCGTCGCCCGGGCGCGCGCCGGGGGAGTCCCGCGCCCCGCGCGCCCTGGCCAGGATCTCCCTGGCGTCATCGCCCCGCCCGTGCCACAGCAGGAACCCCGCGACCGCCGAAACGTCCCGCCCACCGAGGTGCCCGGCCAGCACCGAGCGCCGCAGCGTCGCCAGATGGCGCAGCGCGGTCGACGGGTCCCGCCGCCAGCGCAGCCGCGTCAGGCTCATCAGCAGCGGGGCCCTCACCTGCTCGTCGGCGCAGCTGCGCTGGGCCAACTCCAGGCAGTCGTCCGCGAAGTCGTCCCGCCGCTCGGCGAGCGCCTGCCGCGCGGCGTCGCGCAGCACGCCGATCGCCCACTTGTCCGGCACCCGGTCCGCGGCCACCAGGTGCTCGGCCACGTCCGGCGCCGCCACGCCCCGGTCGTGCAGCAGCTGCGCGCCGCGCAGGTGCGCGTCCGCCCCGTCGCCCGGCTCGACCGTGTCGGCGATCGCCGCGCGCACCGCGGGGTGGCGCAGCCGCTCCCCCCGCAGCAGCCCCGAGCCGCCGATGGACTCGACGATGTCCACGACCAGCTCGGGCTTCATCCCCGTCAGGCGCCCCACCAGCGCGGGCGACGCCCACCGGTCCAGCAGCGCCAGGCTCCGCGCCACCTGGATGGTGGCCGCGTCCCACTGGTACAGGCACGCGCACACCGCCTGGCGGAACAGGCGCCCTGGCACCGGGGGTTGGGGCAGCGAACGGCCGCCGGGCGCGGCGGGCGCGCCGCCCTCGTTGAGCCCGT
Source organism: Streptomyces radicis (assembly GCF_003626575.1). GTDB lineage: Bacteria > Actinomycetota > Actinomycetes > Streptomycetales > Streptomycetaceae > Streptomyces > Streptomyces radicis. The sequence goes on from NZ_RBDY01000049.1 coordinate 22,896, forward strand.
CCTCGACCAGGCCGCGCAGCAGCAGGGGGTTGCCGCCGGTCACCTCGTGGTACGCGGGGGCGAGCCGGGCCGCGGCCGACGGGTCGCCCAGCGCCTCGGCCAGCACGCGCGCGGTACCGTCCTCGGAGAGCGCTCTCACATGCAGCCGGTGACAGGCGGGTTGCCGCAGCAGCTCGGCGCGGAACGCCGAGTGCGGCGCCTGCGCCCCCGGCCACTCGGTCAGGATCACCAGCAGCCGGCGGAACTTCAGCCGACGCAGCAGATACAGCAGGATCTGGAGCGAATAGCCGTCCGCGTACTGCACGTCGTCGATGGCCAGGACGACCACGCGTTCGGTCGAGAGCGTCAGCAGCGTCGAACAGACGCCGCGCGCCAGGCGGATCGCCGCCCGTCTCATCGCCGCGGCGGGGGCGTCCGTCGCGCCGGGGGAGGGCAGGGCGTCGGCGGTGAGCAGGGCGTTGGTCTCCTCCAGCAGGTGCCAGGGGAGCGCGGGGCTGTGGAAGAGCTGGCCGATGACCCCCAACGGGAGGGAACGCTCGGCCCGCGAGCCGGTGGCGATCAGCGGGAGGGCGCCCAGGCCGATCGCCTCCTCGACAAAGGCGTGCAGCAACTCGGTCTTGCCCGTGGCGACCGGGCCGCTGATCAACGCGATCTGTGGCCGACCGCGCTCACTCCGCTCGAATAGACCCCGCAGATATCTCATTTCTTGAGAACGTTCCACGAATGCCATGGATTCTGTCTTCCCACCTGACAAGTGTCAGTATCTGTGGATCGCAAATAGGTCTATCATTCTATGAAGGCGCGCCGATATGACACATGTGCGAAAAGGGGTGGCGTATTTCGCCCCACGGAACGGAACGCCGCGATAAAGGGCGGGGGTCGCGGCTTCTCCGCGGCCCCCGCCGTGATCAGGCGTCGGATTCGCCGGTGGCGTCGGCGTCTTGGGCGCCCTCGGCGTTCCCGGCGTTCCCGGCGTTCCCGGTGCTCCCGGCGTCTGCGGCGTCCTCGGTGGCGTCGCCCAGCAGGGTCGCGGCGGCGGACGGCGTGGCGTGCGTGAAGAGATCGGGCAGCCGCACCCGCGTGTCCGTCTCCTCCTCGATCCGCCCCGCGAGCCGCACCGCCAGCAGCGAGTGGCCGCCCTCCGCGAAGAAGTGGGTGTCCGGGGTGATGTCCTCCCGGCCCAGTACCTCGGCCCACAGCGCCACCAGCGTGTCCACCAGGGCGTTCTCGCCCGGCACATGGGAGAGCGCTCTCCCTCGGCCCGTGGCCTGTCGGCCCGGTGCCCCTTCGGCGCCCGGTGCCCTTTCGCCCGACGCCTGACCGGCCAGGGCGGCCGCCATGCGGGCGAGCGCCGGGTGGTCCACCTTGAGGCTGGCGTTGACCGGGAGCCGGTCGAGCGCCACGAACTCCTGCGGCAGGCACGCCCGTGGCAGCCGCTCCGCCGCGAACTCCCACAGCGGCCGCGCCACCGCCTGCCCGAGCGGCGACTCCACGAACGCGACCAGCGCCGCGTCCACCGTCCCCGCGTCGCGCACCGTGACCGCACAGCCGCGCACCTCGGGGTGCTCGGCGAGCACCGCCTCGACCTCGCCCAACTCGACGCGCACGCCCCGCAGTTTGACCTGCCGGTCCGAACGCCCCAGCACCTCGAGCGTGCCGTCGGGCAGCCAGCGCGCCCGGTCCCCGGTGCGGTAGAAGCGGCCGAACGCCGGGTGCGTGCCGAAGCGTTCCTCCGTCAGCTCCGGCCTGCGGTGGTAGCCCGCGGCCACCCCGCCCCCGGCGACGCAGAGTTCGCCCGGGACCAAGAGGGGCAGCTCGCGCCCCTCGGGGTCGGCCACGAACACCTGGGTGTCGCGCACGGGCCGCCCCACGCTCACCCGGCCGTCGTCGCGGTGGCCGAGCGGTCCCGAGGTGGACCAGACGGTGGTCTCGGTCGGCCCGTAGACGTTGCGCGCCGCACAGCCGGTGGCCACCAGGTCGGCCGCCAGCGCCGGGGGCAGCGGCTCGCCGCCGCACAGGACGTTCCGCCCCGCCAGCAGCGCGCCCGCCTCGGGCAGGACCAGCCGCCACGTGGTCGGCGTCGCCTGCACAGTGCCGACCGAACGGCGCTTGAGCAGCTCCGCCATGGCCGCCCCCTCGGTGCGCGCCTCGTCAGGCGCGACCACCGCCCGGCCCCCGGTGGCCAGCGGCAGGAACAGCTCGAGCGCCGAGATGTCGAACGAGAACGCCGTCAGCCACAGGACGCCTTCGCCCGGCGAGGCGCCCAGCTCGTCGGTGAAGTGGGCGATCAGATTGGCCAGGTTGCCATGGGTCACCACCGTGCCCTTCGGCAGCCCGGTGGACCCCGAGGTGTGGATCAGATACGCCGGGTCGTCGGGCGAGGGCGTGGCCGCCAGGTCCGCTCCTTCGGCACGGGGCTCCGGCCCCTCGGGGACCCCGCCCACGGGCACCATCGGGTGGGCCGACGCCTGTGCCGCGGCGGGCACCGCCGTGCCGGGCGCGCACAGCACCGCGCGCGCCCCGGCGTCGTCGAGCTGGTAGGCGATCCGCCGCTCCGGCAGCGCCGGGTCGAGCGGAAGGTAGGCCGCCCCCGCCGCCCACACCCCGAGCACCGCCGCCGCGAGCTCGGGGCCGCGTGGCGCCAGCACCGCCACCACGTCCCCCCTGCCCACGCCCGCCGCCGCGAGCAGCCGCCGGGTGCGTTCGCCCGCGTCCGTCAACTCCCGGTAGCGCACGGCCCGTTCGCCGTCCTCAAGCGCCACGGCCGCCGGCGCCTCGTTCGCCCGCGCCACGATCGCCACCGGCAGCACCGGCACCGGCGCTGGCGGCGGCTCCAGCACGCGGTTGGCCTCGGCGATCACCCGGCGGTCCACGTCCGACCACGCCGTCACCTCGCCGACCGGCAGCCCGGGCCGCGCCGCCACCGCCGTCAGCAGCGCCTCGTAACGCCGCGCCAGCAGCGTGACCTCCTCGCGCGTGAACACGCCCGAGCCGTAGGCGATCCGCAGCAGCACGCCCTCGTCCGACGGGATGACGAAGAACTCCAGGTCGAACTTGCTCGACCCGTTCTCCGGCGTCAACAGCCGCGCCCGCCGCTCCCCGAGGGAGACGCCACCACCGTCGCCCCCGGGACCGCCACCCGAACCAGCGCCGCCCGAACCTCCACCGCCCGGAACGTAGTTGAAGACATGCCGGAACAGCGCGTTGCGCCACCCCGACGCCGTCCTGTCCACCTCGCCCAGCAGGGTGTCCACCGGCACGTCGGCGTGGGCGAGCGAGTCGAGGAACACATCCCTGACCGCGCCGACCAGCGCCCGGAAGTCCACGGCGGGGTCGATCACGACGCGCAGCGGCACGACGTTGACGTGGTAGCCGATGGCGCCCGCGTCCTGGGGGCGGCGGGTGTTCACGGGGGAGCCCACCACCAGGTCGGGGCCCGCGCCGTGCCGCGCGAGCAGCAGGTAGTAGGCGGCCAGCAGGACCACCGCCTCGGGCGCCCGCAGCTCCTTCCGCATCCGCCGCACCGCCGCGACCGCGTCGGCCGACAGCGGCAGCAGGACCGTTCCCCCGGCCAGATCCGGGTGGTCGCCCGCCTCGGCGCCCAGCCACAGGGCGTTGCGCACCGAGCCGAAGTCCCGCAGGCGCGCGCGCCAGAACACCATGCCGCGCTCGGTCGGCTCCGGCTCCGCCACCGCGGGAACGATCGCGCGCAGCTCCTCGCCCGGCGCCGCACCCGAGGCGAACGCCCCATAGGCGGCGGCCAGTTCGGCGACCATCGGGCCCGTGGACACCATGTCGAACACCAGGTGATGCACCGCCACGCACAGCACGTCCGAACCCGCCCCACGGAACAGCGCCGCCCGCACCAGGGGCCGCCCGTCCATCGCGAACGGCTCCCGCACAAACGCCGTCAGCGCGGCCGTCAGACCCCCGTCCTCCCGTGCGTCGTCGGGGAGTTGGGCCTCGTCCAGGACGAGCGACGCCTCGTCGGGGCCCAACACCCGCTTGGCCAGCCCGGATTCGGTGGCGGTGAACCCCGTGCGCAGCACCTCGTGGCGGCGCAGCAGCAGGTTCAACGCGTCCCCGACCGCCGAGGGCAGCAGCGGACCGTCGGCGGCGAGCGCGAACGACAGGTTGTTGACCCCGGTCCCCGGCACGAAGCGTTCGAGGAGCCACAGGGCCTCCTCCTTGGCGCTCGCGGGCTCCTCGGCGCGCGCGGGCGTCACGGGGAGGCCGCCAGCGCCTCGGTGACCAGGCGGGCGCACTCGGGGCTGCGCAGCAGGTCGGCATGGGGCAGGTCGAGCCGCACCTCGTCGGCCACGAGGTCCGCGCGTTCGGCGTCGGGGACCAGGTTGAGGCCGTTGATCGGCGTGTGCGAGCTGATGGCGGTGGCCCGCTTCCACGCTGGCAGCGCGTCCATCTGGCTGCCCGCCGCCAGGTATCCGATGAACGACATGAACGCGTCGATCAGCTCGCCGCCGTGCCGCCGGTCGAGCGCGCCCTTCTCGAACGCCGCCTCGCCCACCTCCCTGAACATCTCGCCCAGGCGCTCCAGCATCGGGTCCAGCGCGTGCGCGTGCTCGGTCCACACGGCCTCCGCCTCGGCCCTGATCCGCGTCACCTCCGCCTCGGTGAGCACCGGCGCGAACCGGTCGATCGCGCGCACGAACTGGGCGTAAACGGTCAGCGACGATGGCACTTCCGGATCGAACATGACGATCTCGGGCGGCCGTTCCTGCCACGCGCTCACCCCGTCGCTCAGCGCCCCCACGAACGCCGCGCCCGCGCAGTAGCTGAGGAGCGCGCGGACCCGCACCCCGCTGTGCCGCAGGTCGTCGAGCCACCGCCCCACGGCCTCACGGCCCGAGAGCCGACCGTCGGGGGCGGGCTGCGGAAGCGTCTCCCACAGGGCGACGGAGGGGTCGAGCAGGGGGGCGAGCTCGTCGAACCCCGCCTCGTTCCGCCCCGAGAGCGGAAAATCGACAGCCAGTACGACTTCGCCGGAGGCGCCGTCGTGATGCCTGCGCCACCAGCCCATGTCCCGCATGTCTCCCCTTTTCTGTCGGGTGTTCCGCCGGGTGTTCCGCCGGGTGTTCCGTCCGGTGTTCTGTCGGGCCCGCAACGGCGTGCGCGCACGGAAAGACAGAATCAGCCTAGAAACGCGCATTCCCCTCCCGGAGCCCCTACGAGACCCTTGAAGACCCCCTGCCCCTCCGCGCATCGGCCGGTAGCGGAACGCGGTGCGGCTCAGCCGCCCTGTGTCTAGCCTCGGGCTTTCATGGGGTGGGCCGTCCGAAGGGTGATCGAAAACGCGAGAAGTGCTCCTGACCTGGGACGATAGGACTTGTCGAGGGTCCAGATCGTGCCGTGGAAAGAAGCACTTCTCAGG
>NZ_RBDY01000050.1 GCF_003626575.1 Streptomyces radicis
GTGGTCAGGCCCGTTTCCTCGCCTCCCTCTCCGAAGCCTGGGCGCATGGCGTTCCTGTTGACTGGGGCACGGTGTTCCCCGGCGCCCGTCGGGTCGATGTGCCCACCTACCCCTTCCAGCACCGCCGCTACTGGCTCGACGCCGACTCCCGCTCCGCCGCCTCCGCCGACGGGCTCGGGATGCGCGGCTCCGCGCACCCGCTGCTCGGCGCGGGCGTCGAACTGGTGGACAGCGAGGGCCATCTCCTCACCGGCAGCATCTCGCTGCGCTCCCACCCATGGCTCGCCGACCACGCCGTCGGCGGCGTCGTGCTGCTGCCCGGCACGGCCATGGTCGAGCTGGCCGTGCACGCCGGTGACCAGGTCGGCTGCGGGCACGTGGACGAGCTGATCCTCGAAGCGCCTCTGCTTCTCCCCGCGTCGGGCAGCGTGCACCTCCAACTCACCGTCTCCGCACCCGAGTCCGACGGGCGGCGCGCGATCGCCCTCCACTCGCGCCTGCCCGAGGGGAACGGGCCCGGCGGCTGGACCAGGAACGCCACCGGCCATGTCGCCCCGGCGGCGGCCACCGCGCCGCCGCCCGCCGATGGCGCGCCCTGGCCGCCGCCCGGGGCCGAACCCCTCGACGCCGAGGCGCTGTACGACCACCTCGCCGAGGGCGGCTTCGGCTACGGCCCGGCGTTCCGCGGGCTGCGCGCGGCTTGGCGCGGCGAAGGGGAGCTGTTCGCCGAGGTCGAGCTGCCCGAGGCCGCCGCCGCCCCTGGCACCGAGGACTTCGCGCTGCACCCCGCGCTGCTCGACGCCGCGCTGCACGCGCTGGCGCGCGACGTGCTCGTCGGCGACGGGGGCGTGTGCCGCCTGCCGTTCGCGTGGCACGGCGTCACCCTGCACGCCACGGGAGTGTCGGCGTTGCGCGTCCGGCTGCGGCTGACCGACGGCGGCGATGTGGCGCTCACCGTCCGCGACCGGCACGGCAGGGCCGTCGCCGAGGTCGCCTCCCTGCGGCTGCGCGGCGCCGCAGGGCCGCTCCTTCCTAGGGCCTGTCTGATAATTCCCGGTGGATCAGCGAGCGGCGGATGGCGCCCGCCTGGCAAGGCGCCGGATCGCAGCTCGTACTCAGCCGTACTCGCGCGATTCGGCAACGCAGCCAGGCGGGATGCCAGTCGTCGCGAGCCCGCCGGGGATTGTCAGACAGGCCCTAGCGTTCCCGACGCCAACGGCGGCCTGTATCTGCCGCGTTGGGCCCCGCTCGCCGACGCGGGGTTCGCCGCGCCCGAGCTCGGCGACGTGGCGCTCGCCGACCTCAGGGGGCCGCACGCCGAGGCCGCCGACGTCCCCGCCGCCCTGCGCGGGGTCACCGGGCGCGCGCTGGCGGCCCTGCGGGACCGGCTGGCCGATCCCGCCGACCGGGCGCGCCGCCTGGTGGTCGTGACCGGCGGCGCCGTCGCCGCGAGGCCCGGCGAGGCCGTCGAGGACCCGGCGGCCGCCGCCGTGTGGGGCCTGGTCCGTTCCGCGGCCATCGAGCACCCCGACCGGTTCACGCTGCTCGACCTGGAGCCGGGGAGCGAGGGCGAGCCCTTGGCGAGCGCCGTCGCCGCCGCGGCCGTCGCCTCCGGCGAGCCCGAACTCGCCCTGCGCGCGGGCACGGTGCTTGTGCCGCGCCTCGAACCGGCCGCCAGGGCCGACGCAACGGACCGGCCCCCGTTCGCCGTTGGCGACGGCACGGTGCTGATCACGGGCGGATCAGGCACGTTGGGGCGCCTGGTCGCCCGGCACCTCGTCGCCGAGCGCGGCGTGCGCGACCTGCTGCTGGTCAGCCGCCGGGGCCCCGACGCTCCGGGCGCCGCCGAACTGACCGCCGAGCTCGCGGCGTCGGGGGCCCGTGTCGAGCACGCCGCGTGCGACGCCGCCGACCGGGAGGCGCTCGCCGCGCTCCTCCGCGGGCGGCGCCTGAGCGCCGTCGTGCACACCGCCGGTGTCCTGGACGACGGGCTCATCGGCTCGTTGACGCCCGAGCGGCTCGCACGCGTGATGCGCCCCAAGGCGGACGCGGCCTGGCACCTCCACGAGTTGACGCTCGATCAGCCCCTCACCTCCTTCGTTCTCTTCTCCTCCGTCATCGGCACCACGGGAGGCCCTGGCCAGGGCAACTACGCGGCGGCCAACGCGTTTCTCGACGCCCTCGCCTCCCACCGGCGCTCCCTCGGACTGCCCGCCGTCTCGCTCGCGTGGGGCCTGTGGGCCGAACGCAGCGGCATGACCGGCGACATGAGCGGCACCGACGTGGCGAGGATGGCCAGGGGCGGCATCGTGCCGCTCGATGCGGCCACCGGGCTGGCGCTGTTCGACGCCGGTGCCGCGCTCGGCGAGCCCGTCGCCGTCGCGGCGGCGCTCAGCCCGACCGTTCCCGCGGGGGAGAGCGTGCCCACGGTGCTGCGCGGGCTCGTCCGCACCGCCGCCCCCGCCCGCCCGCGCCTGGCAGCGCCCGAGGGCCGAGGCGGCGAACTCGCCGCCAGCCTGGCCGGGTTGTCGCCCGACCAGCAGCACGAGGCGCTCACCGAGCTGGTCCGCGCCCAGGCCGCGCACGTCCTGCGCCGCGGCACCGCCGCCGCGGTCGACCCGGCGCGCGCGTTCAAGGAGCTGGGGTTCGACTCGCTGATCGGCCTGGAGCTGCGGAACCGGCTCAACGCGGCCACCGGTCTCCGCCTGCCCTCGACCGCCGTGTTCGACCACCCCACGCCCCACGCCCTCGCCGACCTGCTGCGCACCCTGCTGGTGGGCGAGCCCGAGGAGGCCCAACGGGCCGAAGCCGCATTGCCGTTGCCCACCGCCGACAACGGTGACGATCCGGTGGTGATCGTCGGGATGGCCTGTCGCTACCCGGGTGGGGTGACGTCGCCCGATGAGTTGTGGCGGCTGGTGGCCGAGGGGGTGGACGCCGTCTCGGGGTTCCCGGGGGATCGGGGCTGGGACGTGGCGTCGTTGTTCGACGCGGATCCCGAGCGGGTGGGCACGTCGTATGTCCGCGAGGGCGGATTCCTGTATGGCGCCGCGGAGTTCGACGCGGACTTCTTCGGGATCTCGCCGCGTGAGGCGCTGGCGATGGATCCGCAGCAGCGGCTGCTGCTCGAGACCTCGTGGGAGGCGTTCGAGCGCGCGGGCATCGACCCCGGCACGCTGCGCGGCAGCCGCACCGGCGTCTTCGCGGGCCTGATGTACCACGACTACGCCTCCCGTCTGCACACCGCGCCCGACGGCTTCGAGGGCCACCTGCTCACCGGCAACACCGGCAGCGTCGCGTCGGGCCGGGTCGCCTACACGTTCGGCCTCGAGGGTCCCGCGGTGACGGTGGACACGGCGTGCTCGTCGTCGCTCGTGGCGCTGCACCTGGCGGCGCAGTCGTTGCGCAGCGGCGAGTGCGCGATGGCCCTGGCCGGGGGCGTCGCCGTGATGGCCACGCCGGGGACATTCGTGGAGTTCAGCAGGCAGCGTGGGCTGGCGGCCGATGGGCGGTGCAAGCCGTTCGCCGAGGCGGCGGATGGGACGGGCTGGGCCGAGGGCGTGGGGATGCTGCTGCTTGAACGCCTCTCGGACGCCCGTCGCAACGGGCACCGGGTGCTCGCGGTGGTGCGGGGCTCGGCCGTCAACCAGGACGGGGCGTCGAACGGCCTCGCCGCGCCCCACGGTCCGGCTCAACAGCGGGTGATCCGTGCGGCGTTGGCCAGTGCGGGGCTGGGTGCCGCCGAGGTGGACGCGGTTGAGGCGCATGGCACGGGGACGACGCTGGGTGACCCGATCGAGGCGCAGGCCGTCCTTGCCACCTACGGTCAGGGGCGTGATCCCGAACGGCCGCTCTACCTCGGGTCGTTGAAGTCCAACATCGGCCACACGCAGGCGGCCTCAGGCGTCGCGGGCGTGATCAAGATGGTGGAGGCCATGCACCGGGGCACCCTGCCCCGCACCCTGCACATCGACGCGCCCTCCTCCCATGTGGACTGGGACACAGGCCAAGTCCGGCTGCTCACCGAGGCCGTGGAGTGGCCCGAGACAGGGCGCCCCCGCCGCGCCGCCGTCTCGTCCTTCGGCATCAGCGGCACCAACGCCCACGCCATCCTCGAACTGCCGCCCGCAGAGCCCCCGTTGACCGGCGGCCCCGACGCCGACGCCACCGCGCCGCCCGCGCCCTGGATCCTGTCGGCCCGCACCGAGACCGCCCTGTTCGCCCAGGCCGCCAGGCTGCGCGACCACCTGGCCGACCACCCCGAGCCGCGCCCCGCCGACATCGGCCACTCCCTGGCCGCCACCCGCGCTGCGTTCGAGTACCGCGCCGTCCTGCTCACCGGCGCCGACGCCCTCCCCGTGCTCGCCGAGGCAGGGAACGCCGACGCCGACGCCGCAGGGTCGGTCGGCCTGGTGCGCGCCCGCGCCCTGACCGGCGCCAAGGTCGTCTTCGTCTTCCCTGGCCAGGGCTCGCAGTGGGCCGGGATGGCCCTCGAACTCGCCGACGCCTCACCCGTGTTCGCCGAGCGCCTGCGCGAGTGCGCCGCCGCCCTCGCCCCCCACGTCGACTGGTCGCTGCTCGACGTCCTCGCCGCCCCCGGCGCGCCCCTCCTCGAACGCGTCGACGTCGTCCAGCCCGCGCTGTGGGCGGTCATGGTGTCGCTCGCCGAGCTGTGGCGCTCCCACGGCGTGGAGCCCGCCGCCGTCATCGGCCACAGCCAGGGCGAGATCGCCGCCGCCTGCGTCGCGGGCGCCCTCACCCTCGCCGACGCCGCAGCCGTGGTCGCCCTGCGCAGCAAGGCCCTGCGCGCCCTCTCAGGGCGCGGCGGCATGGTGTCCGTCGCCGCCCCCGAGTCCCGCGTGCTCCCGCTGCTGGCCCGCTGGGACGGCCGACTCGCCCTCGCCGCCGTCAACGGCCCCGGCGGCGTCGTCGTCTCAGGGGACCCCGAGGCGCTCACCGAGCTGCTCGCGGCGTGCGAGGCCGACGGCGTGCGCGCCCGGCGCATCACCGTCGACTACGCCTCCCACTCGCCCCAGGTCGAGGCGCTCCGCGATGACATCCTGGCCGCGCTGGCCGGGATCGCGCCCCGCCCCGCGACCGTGCCGTTCCACTCCACCGTCACCGGCGCGCCCGCGCCGCACGACACCACGGACCTCGACGCCGCCTACTGGTACCGCAACCTGCGCTCCACCGTCCGCTTCGCCGAGGCCGTCGACGGCCTGCTGGCCGCGCACGACACGGTGTTCATCGAGGTCAGCCCGCACCCCGTGCTCACCGTCGGCATGACCGAGTCCGCCGACCGCGCCGAGGAACGCCAGGCCGCCGTCCTGTCCACGCTGCGCCGCGGCGAGGGCGGCCCCGAGCGTTTCACCGCCGCGCTCGCCGAGGCGTGGGCGCACGGCGCGCCGGTCGACTGGCCCGCCCTGCACGCCCCCGCGGGGGGCCGCCCGGTCGAGCTGCCCACGTACGCGTTCCAGCGCGAGCGCTTCTGGCTCGAAGCGCCCCCGGCGCCCGAGGCCCGCTCCGGCACCAACTCCTGGCGTTACCACATCGGTTGGACCCCGCTCCCCGAGCGCGGCACCGCCCCGGCGGCCGAGGGCCGCTGGCTGGTCGCCGTGCCCGCCCGCCGCGCCGACGACCCGGACGCGCGCGGCGCGATCGCCGCGCTCGCCGACCATGGCGCGCGCGTGCTGTCCGTCGCCGTGCCCGCCGACGCCGACCGCGCCGCCGTCGCCGCCCTGCTGCGTGCCGTCACCGCCGACGGCGGGGAGCGGCCCACGGGGGTGCTGTCCCTGCTGGCCCTCGACGAGGAGCCGCGCCCAGGGCATGCCGCCGCCCCCGCGGGCCTCACCGCCACCGTCACCCTGGTCCAGGCACTCGGCGACGCGGGCGTCGCCGCCCCCCTGTGGCTGGCGACCCGTGGCGCGGTGGCCACCGAGGGCCTCGGCGGCGAGGACAACGCCCCAGGCAGCGCCGTCCAGTCCCTCATCTGGGGCTTCGGGCGCGTGGTGGCCCTGGAGCACGCCGACCGCTGGGGCGGCCTCGTCGACCTGCCGCCCGTCCTCGACGCCACCGGGGGCGCGCGCCTCATCGCCGCGCTCACCGGCGTGCGCGCCGCCGATGCCAAGCCGGGCGACGCGCCCGAGGACCAGCTCGCGATCCGGCGCTCGGGCCTGGTCGCGCGACGGCTGACACGCGCCCCCGCGCGCGCCGTTCCCGAGGACCGGCGCTGGCGCCCGCGCGGCACGGCGCTCATCACCGGCGGCACCGGCGCGCTCGGCGCCCATGTCGCGCGCTGGCTCGCCCGCAACGGCGCCGAGCACCTGCTCCTCGTCAGCCGCCGGGGTCCCGACGCCCCACGCGCCGCCGAACTGACCGACGAGCTGGCCGCGTTGGGCGCCCGCGTGACGATCGCCGCGTGCGACGCCGCCGACCGCGACGCCCTGGCCACCGTCCTCGACGGCATCCCCGCCGAGCAGCCCCTCACCGCCGTCGTCCACACCGCGGCCGTCCTCGACGACGGCGTGGTGGACACCATCCGCCCCGAGCAGGTCGAACGCGCCCTGCGGGCCAAGGTCACCACCGCCGTCAACCTCCACCACCTCACGCGCGACCTGCCGCTCGACGCGTTCGTGCTGTTCTCGTCCATCGCGGGCACCCTCGGCGTCCCTGGCCAGGGCAACTACGCCCCGGGCAACGCCTTCCTCGACGCGCTCGCCGAGGAGCGCCGCGCCCAGGGGCTCACCGCCACCTCCATCGCGTGGGGCGCCTGGGCCGAAGGCGGCATGGCCGACCAGGACGAGGTCGCCGACCTGCTGCGCCGCCACGGCCTGGCGGGGATGGCCCCCGAACGCGCCCTGACCGCGCTGGGCGAGGCCGTCGACGCGGGCGACGCGAGCGTGTCCGTCGTGGAGATCGACTGGGAGCGCTTCTTCCTCGCCTTCACCGCCTCCCGCACCCGCCCGCTGCTCCACGACATCGCCGAGGTCCGCGCCCTGCGCGCCGACGCCGCCCGCCGGGTCGAGGAGGAACGCGGCGGCTCCGCGCTCGCCCGCCGCCTCGCCGACGCCACCGAGCGGGAGCGCGGGCGCCTCCTGCTCGACCTGGTGCGTGGCCATGTCGCCGCCGTCCTCGGCCACGCGGGCGTCGACGCGGTCGAGCCGGGCCGGGCGTTCAAGAGCCTCGGCTTCGACTCCCTCACCGGCGTCGAGATCCGCAACCGCCTCAACGCCGCCACCGGCCTTCGCCTGCCCGCCACCGCCGTCTACGACCACCCCACGCCCGCCGCGCTCGCCGCCTACCTCCGCGCCGAACTCCTCGGCTCCGCAGCCGAGTTGCCCGTCGCGCCGCCCGAGCCCTCGACCGGGGGCGGGGACGCTGGCCCCGACGGCGACCCGGTCGTGCTGGTCGCCATGAGCTGCCGCTTCCCCGGCGGCGCGGGCAGCCCCGAGGAGCTGTGGCGGCTCGTCAGCTCGGGGACGGACGCGATGGGCCCGTTCCCCGAGGACCGCGGCTGGCGGCTCGACGGGCTGTTCGACCCCGACCCGGACGCGCCGGGCACCTCGTATGTGCGGGAGGGCGCGTTCCTCGACACGGTCGCCGACTTCGACGCGGACTTCTTCGGCATCTCGCCGCGCGAGGCCCTGGCCATGGATCCGCAGCAGCGGCTCATGCTCGAGCTGTCGTGGGAGCTCTTCGAACGCGCCGGGATCGCGCCCGGCACGCTGCACGGCAGCCGCACCGGCGTCTACATGGGCACCAACGGTCAGGACTACCCCGCGCTCCTCGCCGAGGCCGCGCCCGGGGCGCGCGTGCAGGGCGCGCACGTGGCCGAGGGCTACCGCTCGACGGGCGCCGCCGCGAGCGTCATGTCGGGCCGGATCTCCTACGCGTTCGGCTTCGAGGGGCCCTCCCTCACCGTCGACACCGCGTGCTCGTCCGCCCTGGTCGCCCTGCACCTGGCGGCGGGCGCGCTGCGGCGCGGCGAGTGCGACCTCGCGCTCGCCGGGGCCGTCACCCTGATGTCGACCCCGGACCTCTTCGTGGAGTTCAGCCGTCAACGGGGCCTCGCCGCCGATGGCCGCTGCAAGCCGTTCGCCGCCGCCGCCGACGGCACGGGCTGGGGCGAGGGCGCCGGGCTCCTGCTGCTCGAACGCCTCTCGGACGCCCGCCGCCACGGCCATGACGTCCTCGCCGTCATCCGTGGCACCGCCGTCAACTCCGACGGCGCGTCCAACGGGCTCACCGCCCCCAACGGTCCGGCCCAACAGCGCGTCATACGGGCCGCGTTGACCGATGCCGGGCTGACCGCCGCCGAGGTTGACGCCGTCGAGGCCCATGGCACGGGCACCCGGCTCGGCGACCCCATCGAGGCCCAGGCGCTCCTGGCCACCTACGGCCGCGACCGCGACCCCGAACGGCCGCTGTGGCTCGGCTCGGTGAAGTCCAACATCGGCCACACCCAGGCCGCCGCCGGCGTGGCGGGCATCATCAAGATGGTCGAGGCCATGCGCCACGGCGAGCTGCCGAGGTCCCTGCACCTCGACGCGCCGAGCCCGCACGTCGACTGGTCGGCCGGAGCCGTGCGCCCCCTCGCCGAGCCGCTGCCCTGGGCGGACGCGCCGGGCCGCCCGCGCCGCTTCGGCGTCTCGTCCTTCGGCATCAGCGGCACCAACGCGCACGCCATCATCGAGCAGGCCCCCGCGAGCGGACCCGCCGCCGCGCCCGTTCTCGCGCCCGAACGCCCCGACGCCCCCGAGGACGAACGCCCCGCCGTCCCACTGTTCCCCCTCTCCGCCAGGAACGACGACGCGCTGCGCGGCCAGGCCCGCCGCCTGCGCTCGTTCCTCGCGGCCGAGCGCGGGTACGGGCACGGGCACGGCGCCATGACCGACCTGGCGTACTCGCTGAGCACCACCCGCGACGCCCTGCCCGCCCGCGCCGTCGTCACCGCGGACACCCACGAAGGACTGCTGCGCGCCCTCGACGGCCTCGCCACTGGGCGCCCCACCGCGGATGTCGTCACGGGCCGGGCCGCGACGGAGCCCGCCCTCGCGTTCCTGTTCACGGGGCAGGGCAGTCAGCGGCCCGGGATGGGCGCCCAACTCGCGGCCGCTTTCCCGGCGTTCGCCGAGGCGTTCGACGCGGTGTGCGGGGAGCTCGACCGGCACCTGGGGCGTCCACTGCGCGACGTCATCGACGGCGAGCCCGACCTGCTCGACCGCACCGCATACGCCCAACCCGCCCTGTTCGCCCTCGAGATCGCCCTCTTCCGCCTCCTGGAGAGCTGGGGCGTCGCGCCCAGGTTCCTCGCGGGGCACTCGGTCGGCGAGCTGGCCGCCGCGCATGTCGCGGGCGTGCTCACCCTGCCCGACGCCTGCCGACTCGTCGCCGCGCGCGGGGCGTTGATGCAGGCGCAGCGCTCAGGGGGCGCCATGGTGGCCATCGAGGCCACCGAGGATGAGGTGACGCCGCTCCTGACCGGCCACGAGGAACGCCTCGCGCTCGCCGCCGTCAACGGACCCACCTCCGTCGTCCTCTCGGGCGACGCCGACCTGGTCGACGAGGCCGCCGCCCACTGGGCCGCCCACGGCCGCAGGACCAAGCGGCTGCGCACGTCGCACGCCTTCCACTCCCCGCACCTCGACGGCATGCGCGACGCCTATCTGCGGGTCGCCGCCTCCCTCGCCTACGCGCCGCCGCGCATCCCCGTCGTCTCCACCGTCACCGGGCGCCCGCTCACCGACGAGGAGGCGTGCTCGCCCGCCTACTGGGCCGGGCAGGTCCGCGCCACCGTCCGCTTCGCCGACGCCGTCGCCACCCTGCTCGCCGAGGGCGCCACCGCGTTCGCCGAACTCGGCCCCGACGCCGTCCTGTCAGGCGCCGTGCCCGACTGCGCGCCCGCCGACAGGCCCTCGCCCCCCGCCGTTCCGCTGCTGCGCGCCGACAGGCCCGAGCCCCGCGCCCTGGCCACCGCCCTGGCGCGCCTCCACGTCCACGGCGCCGAGGCGGACCCGGACGCCCTGTTCGCGGGCACGGGCGCGCGCCGCCGCCCCCTGCCCACCTACGCGTTCCGGCGCACCCGGTACTGGCCCACCCTGCCCGACGCCCTCGCGCGCGCGAACGAGCCCTGGCGGCACTGGCGTTACCGCGTGACCTGGCGCCCGCTCGCCCCCCAGGGCCCCGGCGACCTCACCGGCACCACATGGCTCGGCCTCGTCCCTGCCGACGCGCCCGCCGACCCGAGCCTCGCCGCCCTCACCGCGCGCGGCGCCCGCGTCGTCACCGTCCCCTTCGAGACCGCCACCGACCGGGCAACGCTCGCGGCCCGGCTGGCAGCGGAGGCGGCGGATGCCGCGTTCCACGGCGTCGTGTCCCTTCTCGCGCTGGACGAACGCCCCCACCCCGCCGAGCCCGACATCCCCATGGGCCTGGCCCACACCGCGCTCGCCGTCCAGGCACTCGGCGACGCGGGCTGCGACGCGCCGCTGTGGCTGGTGACCAGGGGAGCCGTCGGCACGGGGCCCCACGACGCGCCGCCCCGCCCTGAACAGGCCATGACCTGGGGGCTCGGCCGCGTCATCGGCCTCGAACACCCGGACCGCTGGGGCGGGTTGATCGACCTGCCGACCGAAGGCTCAGCCGCGTCCACGCTGTGCGACGTGCTGGCCGGGCTCCCCGGCGAGGGCCGCGACGAGGACCAACTCGCCGTGCGCGCGGGCGGACTTCTGGCCCGCCGCGTCGAACGGGACACCGCCACAGCGCCCTTCGAGCCCTGGCACCCCCGCGGCACCGTCCTCATCACCGGCGGCACCGGGGCCCTGGGCGCCCATGTCGCCCGCCGCCTGGCCCACCACGGCGCCGACCACCTCGTCCTGGCGAGCCGCCGCGGCATCGCCGCCCCTGGCGCCGCCGAGCTGAGCGACGAACTCACCGCGCTGGGCGCGCGCGTCACCGTCACCGCGTGCGACCTGGCCGAGCGGGACTCCGTCGCCGCCCTGCTGGCCGAGCACCCGCCCACCGCGGTCGTCCACACCGCGGGCGTCAACGTGGAGGGCCCGCTTGCCGAGTTGGGCCTCACCGGCCTGGCCGAGGTGGCGGGAGCCAAGGTCGCTGGCGCCCGCCACCTGGACGAACTCCTGGGCGAGACACCGCTGGACGCGTTCGTGCTGTTCTCCTCGATCGCGGGCGTCTGGGGCAGCGGCGGCCAGGCGGGCTACGCCGCCGCCAACGCCCACCTGGACGCGCTCGCCGAGCGCCGCAGGGCCCGCGGCCTGACCGCCACGGCCATCGCCTGGGGCCCATGGGCGGGCGGCGGCATGGCCCATGACGCGGGCGTGGACCGGCTGCGGCAGCGGGGCGTTCCGGCGCTGTCCCCCGAGGACGCCGTGACGGCCCTCGAGGCGGTCATCGCCGACGACGCCGCCACTGCGGCGGTCGCGGATGTGCGCTGGGAGCTGTTCGCGCCGACGTTCACCGCCGCCCGCCCCCGGCCGCTCATCGGCGACCTGCCCGAGGTGGACGCGGTCCTCACCACCACCACCACCGCGCCGCCGAGCGGCGGACCCGGGGCACGGTACGCGGCCCTCCCGCCGCGCGACCGCGCGCACGCCCTGCTGACGCTCGTCACCGAGCATGTCGCGGCCGTCCTCGACCACCCCACTCCGGCGGGCATCGCCCCCGAACGCGCCTTCAAGGAGCTGGGGTTCGACTCGCTCACCGCCGTCGAGCTGCGCAACCGCCTGGGCGCCGAGACAGGGCTGCACCTGCCCACGACCCTGGTCTTCGACCACCCCACCCCCGAGGCCCTGGCCACCCACCTCGTCGAACGCCTCTACGGCGCCGAGCCCGTTCAGGCTCCCCGAGCGGAACGGGCCCCGGCCACCACGGCCGTTGACGAGCCGATCGCGATCGTCGCCATGGCCTGCCGCTACCCCGGCGGGGTCCGCTCGCCCGAGGACCTGTGGCGCATGGTCGCCGAAGGGGGCGACGCCGTAGGGGAGTTCCCGGCCGACCGGGGCTGGGACGTGGACGGCCTCTACGACGCCGACCCCGACCGGCCCGGCACGTCGTATGTGCGGGACGGCGGATTCCTGTACGACGCCGCCGAGTTCGACCCCGGCCTCTTCGGCATCTCGCCGCGCGAGGCCCTGGCGATGGACCCGCAGCAGCGGCTGCTCCTCGAGACCTCGTGGGAGGCGTTCGAACGGGCCGGGATCGATGTGACCGCCCTGCGCGGCCGGTCCGTCGGGGTGTTCGTCGGCGCATCCCCCCAGGGCTACGGCGCCGGGCTCACCCAGACGTCGGCGCCGCCCGAGATCGCGGGCTACCGGCTCACCGGCGGCGCGACCAGCGTCTTCTCGGGCCGGATCGCCTACAGCTTCGGGTTGGAGGGTCCCGCGGTGACGGTGGACACGGCGTGCTCGTCGTCGCTCGTGGCCCTGCACCTGGCCGCCCAGTCGTTGCGCAACGGCGAGTGCGCGATGGCGCTCGCGGGCGGCGTTGCCGTGATGGCCACGCCCGAGGTGTTCACCGAGTTCAGCAGGCAGCGCGGGCTCGCGGCGGACGGCCGCTGCAAGGCGTTCGCGGAGGCGGCCGACGGAACAGGCTGGGCGGAGGGTGTCGGCGTGCTCCTGGTGGAACGCCTCTCCGACGCGCGCCGCAACGGCCACCGCGTCCTCGCCGTCGTCCGCGGCTCGGCGATCAACCAGGACGGCGCGTCGAACGGTCTGACCGCGCCCAGTGGGTTGGCGCAACGGCGGGTGATCCGGGCGGCGTTGGCCCACGCGGGTCTTTCGGTGGGCGATGTGGACGCGGTGGAGGGGCATGGGACGGGGACGACGCTGGGTGATCCGATCGAGGCGGGTGCGCTGCTGGCCACCTATGGTCAGGGTCGGGATGCTGAACGGCCGTTGTGGTTGGGGTCGTTGAAGTCGAACATCGGGCATGCCCAGGCGGCCGCCGGTGTTGGTGGTGTGATCAAGATGGTGCAGGCGATGCGGCATGGGGTGCTGCCTCGGACGCTGCATGTCGATCGGCCGTCCTCGCAGGTGGACTGGGAGGCGGGGGATGTTCGGCTGTTGACCGAGGCGGTGGAGTGGCCCGAGTCCGGGCGCCCACGCCGCGCGGCCGTGTCCGCCTTCGGCATGAGCGGCACCAACGCGCACCTCGTCATCGAGCAGGCCGACGAGCCCGAGGCCGCGGAGGCCACCGCCCCGGTGTCGCCGCCCGTGCCTGTGCCGCTCGTGCCTGTGCTGCCCGTCTCGGCGGCCGACGAGGACGCCCTGACGGAGCGGATGCAGCAGGTGCGCGCCCTGGCCACCGCCATGGACCCCGCCCAACTCGCCGACGTCGGCTGGTCGTTGGCCTCGGGCCGGGCCGCGCTCCAACAGCGCGCCGTGCTGCTCGGCGCCGATCCGGTGCTTGGCGCCGTGGCACCGGGGGCGGGTCGTCCGGTCTTCGTGTTCCCCGGGCAGGGGTCGCAGTGGGTGGGGATGGCGGTCGAACTCCTTGACGAATCCCCGGTGTTCGCGGGGTTGGTGGGGGAGTGTGAGGCGGCGCTGGGTGGGTTTGTGGACTGGTCGCTTGTTGAGGTGTTGCGGTCGGGTGATGGGGGGTGGTTGGGGCGGGTTGATGTGGTGCAGCCGGTGTTGTGGGCGGTGATGGTGTCGTTGGCCGGGTTGTGGCGGTCTCATGGTGTGGAGCCCGCTGCGGTGATCGGGCATTCCCAGGGGGAGATCGCTGCCGCGTGTGTGGCGGGTGCGTTGTCCCTCGAGGATGGCGCGCGGGTGGTCGCTCTGCGGAGCAGGGCGTTGTTGGCGCTCTCCGGGCTCGGGGGGATGGTGTCGCTGGCGGAGCCGGTGGCGGGGGTGGAGTCGCGGATCGCGGCGTGGGGTGAGCGGCTTTCGGTGGCGGCGGTCAACGGGCCGCGTGCGACGGTGGTGTCGGGTGAGCCGGGGGCGTTGGATGAGCTGCTGGCGGCGTGTGAGGCGGAGGGGGTGCGGGCGCGGCGGATCCCGGTGGATTACGCCTCCCACTCCGCGCAGGTCGAGGTCCTGCGCGAGCGGATCCTGGCCGACCTCGCCGAGCTGACGCCCCGCACCGGCACCGTCCCCTTCCACTCCACCGTCACCGGCGAGGAGGTGGACACCGCGCGCCTCGACGCCGCGTACTGGTTCGACAACCTGCGGGGGAGGGTGCGTTTCGCGCCGGTGGCCGCGTCGTTGGTGGAGCGCGGCTTCGGCGCGTTCATCGAGTGCAGCGCGCACCCCGTTCTGGTGCCGGGGCTCGAAGACGCCGTCGCCATCGGCTCGTTGCGGCGGAACGAGGGCGGCCCTGCCCGTTTCCTCGCCTCCCTCTCCGAGGCCTGGGTCCATGGCGTGCCCGTCGACTGGGGCACGGTCTTCCCCGGCGCCCGCCGCGTCGACGTCCCCACCTACCCGTTCCAGCACGGCCGTTACTGGCTCGACGCGGCCACCGTCGGCGCCGTGGACGTGGCCGCGGCGGGGCTCGCCGCTGAGCGGCACCCGCTGCTCGGCGCCGGGCTGTCGCTCGCCGACAGCGACGCGCACGTGTTCACCGGGCGGCTGTCCCTGGCCGACCACCCGTGGCTCGCCGACCACCTGGTCCACGACGTGGTCGTTGTCCCCGGCACCGCGCTCGTCGAGCTCGCCCTGCACGCCGCCGCGCGCACCGGCCATGGCGGCATCGACGAGCTGACCCTCGAAGCGCCGCTCACCGTCCCCGAGGACGGCGAGACCCAGCTCCAACTCACCGTCGGCGCACCCGACTCCGAGGGCCGACGCGGCGTCGCCCTGCACGCGCGCCGCGGCGAGGAGCCGTGGACGCGGCACGCCACGGGCACCCTGGCCACCGAGGCCGCGCCCGGCGCGTTCGACCTCGCGGCCTGGCCGCCCGCCGGTGCCACCCCCGTCGACGTCGTCGAACTCCAGGCCAGGCTGGCCAAGACGGGCATCGACTACGGCCCGGCGTTCCGCGGGCTGCGCGCCGCCTGGCGCGTCGAGGGCCCGCGGCCCGCGGTGTGGGCCGAGGTCGTCCTCCCCGACGGCACGGGCCGAGGCGGCGGTCCGAGCGGCGGCTCAGGCGGCGGCTCCGGCTACGGCCTGCACCCGGCGCTGTTCGACGCCGCCGTGCAGGCGATGGGCGCCGGTGGGCTGGTCGACGAGTCCGACGCCGCCCGCCTCCCGTTCGCCTGGTCGGGCGTCACCCTGCACGCGCCAGGCGCGACCGCGCTCCGCGTGCGCCTCACGCCCGCCGTGGACGCGGCGGGGGCGCGCGAGGGCGTGTCCCTCGCGCTCGCCGATGGCACCGGCGCGCCCGTGGCCACCGTCGCGTCGCTCGCGCTGCGCCCGCTTGCCGCCGACCAACTGCGCGGCCCCGGCGGCCATGACGGCCTCCACCGCGTCGAGTGGACCCCGCTCCCCGCCACCCCGGCGCCCGCCGGGGCCGACGTGGCGGACGCCGCGGGGGACGTCGTGTTCGCCGACCTCGGCACCGAGCCAGGGGACCCGCGCGGCACCGTCGCCGCCGTCCACGACGTGACCGCGCGCGCCCTGACCCTGGTGCGGGAGTGGCTCGACGACGAACGCTCCACCGCCGCGCACCTGGCCGTCGTGACGAGCGGCGCCGTGGCGACCGCGCCCGGGCACGGCGTCGACGACCTGGCCGCCGCCGCGGCGTGGGGCCTGCTCCGCTCCGCGCAGGCCGAACACCCCGACCGCATCGTCCTGGTCGACATCGACCATGACCCGGCCTCCCGCGCCTCGCTCCCCGCCGCCGTCGCCTCGGCCATCGCGGCGGGCGAGCCCCAACTCGCCGTCAGGGGCGGGGCGTTCATGGTGCCCCGACTGCGCCACGCCCCCGCCGCCACCGAGCCGCTGCCCCGCCCAAGGCCCGAGGGCACCGTGCTCGTGGTGGGCGGCACCGGCACCCTCGGCACGCTGCTCGCCCGCCACCTGGTGGCCGAACACGGCGCCCGTCACCTGCTGTTGCTCAGCAGGCGCGGCCCCGACGCGCCGGGCGCGGCCGAACTCGTCGCGCGGCTCGGCGCGTTCGGCGCGACGACCGACATCGTCGCGTGTGACGCCACCGACCGCGCCGCGCTCGCCGCCGTCATCGCCGCCATCCCCGCCGAACGCCCGCTCACCGCCGTCGTCCACTCCGGTGGCGTCCTGGACGACGGCGTCGTGCAGAACCTCACGCCCGAGCAGCTGACCCGCGTCCTGCGCGCCAAGGTCGATGTCGCCACCCACCTGCACGAGCTGACGGCGGGCCTCGACCTGGCGGCGTTCGTGCTGTTCTCCGCCGCGGCCGCGACGTTCGGCCGCCAGGGCCAGGCCAACTACGCGGCGGCCAACGCCTATGTGGACGCCCTGGCCACCCACCGCGCGGCCGCCGGGCTGCCCGCGACCTCCATCGCCTGGGGACTGTGGGAGCGGCGCAGCGACATGACCGGGCACCTGGACGGCGCCGCGCTCTCCCGCATCGCCGCCGCGGGGATGCTGCCGCTCGACGCGGCCGACGGGCTCGCCCTCTACGACGCGGCGCTGCGCGGAGCGGACCCCGTGGTGACCGCGGCGCGGCTCGACCCGGCCGCGCTGCGCGGCGAGGACGTCGCGCCGCTGCTCAGGGCGCTCGCCCGCCCCGCCGCCAGGCCGGGCCGCGCCGCGGCCGCCGCGCCCGAGGGCGGCGCCGACGCGCTGCGCCGGCGCCTCGACCCGATGACGGGCGAGGACCGCGAACGGGCCCTGACCGACCTCGTGCGCGCCCAGGCGGCCGAGGTGCTCGGGCACGCGTCGGTCAACGCCGTTCCGCCGCATCGCGGCTTCCTCGAGGTCGGGTTCGACTCGCTCACGGCCGTTGACCTGCGGAACCGGCTGGGCCGCGCGGTGGGGCGGCGGCTGCCCGCCGTGCTCGTCTTCGACCACCCCACGCCCGCCAGGCTCGCCGCGCACCTGCGGGCGCTGCTGTGGCCCGGCGGCGACGGGCGGGGAACGGCACGGCCGCACGAGCCGACGGCCGTGGCCGAGCCGGACGGCACGGCCGCCCAGGAGACCGCGGCCGAGCCGGAGGCCGGGGCCGAGGGGAAGGCCGCGCCCGAACCCGGCGGCGAGGACATCGCCGCCGTCCTGAGGAACGCGACGGCCGACGAGGTCTTCGCCTTCATCGACGCGCAGATCATCGACCGCGAGAAGGGCGGGCCACGGGGTGACCACTGAGGAGAAGCTGCTCGACTACCTCAAGTTGGTGACGGCTGACCTCCACACGGCCCGCCAGCGCCTGAAGGAGATCGAGGAGCGCACGCCCGACCCCGTCGCGATCGTCGCGATGAGCTGCCGCTACCCCGGCGACGTCCGCTCGCCCGAGGACCTGTGGCGCCTCGTGGCCGAAGGCGGCGACGCCATCACGCCGTTCCCCACCGACCGAGGCTGGGACCTGGACGCGCTGTGGGACGAGGAGCCGGGCCGCCCCGGCACCTCCTCCGTGCGGCACGGCGGCTTCCTCCACGACGCCGCCGACTTCGACGCCGCGTTCTTCGGTATCAGCCCGCGCGAGGCGCTGGCCATGGACCCGCAGCAGCGGCTCCTGCTGGAGACCTCGTGGGAGGCGTTCGAACGCGCCGGGATCGACCCCGCGTCGCTGCGCGGCAGCCGCACCGGGGTCTTCGCCGGGGTGATGTATCACGACTACGCCTCCCGCCTGCCGAGCGCGCCCGAGGGGCTCGAGGGCTACTTCTACAACGGCAGCGCGGGCAGCGTCGCCTCGGGCCGCATCGCCTACACCATGGGGCTCGAAGGCCCGGCCGTCACCGTCGACACCGCCTGCTCCTCGTCCCTCGTCGCGCTCCATCTGGCCTGCCACGCCCTGCGCGAGGGCGACTGCACCCTGGCGCTGGCCGCCGGGGCCACCGTCCTGGCCAGCCCGAACCTCTACGTCGAGTCCAGCCGCCAGCGGGCCCTGGCCGCCGACGGCCGCTGCAAGGCGTTCGCCGACGCCGCCGACGGCGCGGGATTCTCGGAGGGCGTCGGCGTCCTCCTGCTCGAACAGCTGTCCGACGCCCGCCGCAACGGGCATCCGGTGCTGGCCGTCGTGCGCGGCTCCGCCGTCAACCAGGACGGCGCGAGCAGCGGCCTCACCGCGCCCAACGGGCCCGCGCAGGAACGGGTCATCCGCGCCGCCCTCGCCAACGCGGGCCTGACCACGGCCGACATCGACGGCGTCGAGGCCCATGGCACCGGCACCCGGCTCGGCGACCCCATCGAGGCCCAGGCGCTGCTGGCCACCTACGGACGCGAACGCGACGCCGAACGGCCGCTGTGGCTGGGGTCGTTGAAGTCCAACATCGGCCATACCCAGGCCGCCGCCGGGGTCGGCGGCGTCATCAAGTCCGTCATGGCGATGCGGCACGGCGTGCTGCCCCGCACCCTGCACGTCGACGCGCCCTCCTCGCACGTCGACTGGGACGCGGGCCACGTACGGCTGTTGACCGAGGCGATGGCCTGGCCCGAGACGGGCAGGCCGCGCCGCGTCGGCGTCTCGTCGTTCGGCGCCAGCGGCACCAACGCCCACGCCATCCTCGAACTGCCCGTCGACGCCGGGCCGTCGGCCGAGCCCTCAGCCGCCCCGCACGGCGATGGCCCCACGCCGCTCGTCCTGCACGCCGCCGACGCCACCGCCCTCCCCGCCCAGGCCGCCGCGCTGCGCGCCCACCTCGCCGCCCACCCCGCGACGCCGCTGCCCGCCGTCGCCCACGCCCTTGTCACCACCCGCGCCGCCCTCGACCACCGCGCCGTCGTCGTCGCCGACGACCGCGACGGCGCACTCGCCGCGCTGACGGCGCTCGCCGAGGGAACGCCCGGCCCCGGCGCGTTCACCGGGCGCGCCGTCCCGGGCGCCGACCGCCCCGTCATGGTCTTCCCAGGCCAGGGCTCACAGTGGGTGGGCATGGCCGTCGACCTGCTGAACGCGGCCCCCGACGCCCAGGCCCTCGACGCCCAGGCGCCCGACTCACCGGCCCGCGCGTTCGCCGACCGCGTCCAGGAGTGCGAACGCGCCCTCGCCCCGCACATCGACTGGTCCCTGACCGGCGTCCTGCGCGGCGACCCCGGCGCGCCCCCGCTCGAGCGGGTCGACGTCGTCCAGCCCGTGCTGTGGGCGGTCATGGTGTCGCTCGCCGAGCTGTGGCGCGCCCATGGCGTGGAGCCCGCCGCCGTCGTCGGCCACTCGCAGGGCGAGATCGCCGCCGCGTGCGTCGCGGGCGCCCTGTCGCTCGATGACGGCGCCCGCGTCGTCGCCCTCCGCAGCAAGGCGTTGCTCCAACTCGCGGGAGACGGCGGCATGGTGTCCCTCGCCCTGCCCGCCGACGCCACCCGCGCCCTCCTCGACCGCTGGGCGGGCCGCCTCGCGATCGCCGCGGTCAACGGCCCACGCGCCACGGTCGTTTCGGGCGAGCCCGGCGCGTTGGACGAGCTGCTGGCCGCGTGCGAGGCCGAGGACATCCGCGCCCGCCGCATCCCCGTCGACTACGCCTCCCACGGCCCGCAGGTCGAACGCGTCCACGACGAGCTGCTCACCACCCTGGCCCCGATCACCCCGCGCGCCGCCCGCGTCCCGTTCCACTCCACCGTCACCGGCGCGCCCGAGCCGCACGACACCACGGGGCTCGACGCCGCCTACTGGTACGCCAACCTGCGCGGCACCGTCCGCTTCGAAGAGACGGTTCGCGCCCTCGTCGCCGCGGGCCACACCCTCTTCGTCGAGGTCAGCGCGCACCCCGTGCTGACCGCCGCCATCCAGGACACCGCGGAGGCGGCGGGCGCCGAGGCCGCGGCGATCGGCACCCTGCGTCGCGACGAGGCCGCCGCGCGCCGCTTCCTCACCTCGCTCGCCGAGGCATACGCCCTCGGCGCCGACGCCGACTGGCGCCGCGTCACCGGAGCAACGGGCAACGGCACGGCCGCGCTGCCCACTTACGCCTTCCAGCGCGAGCGCTACTGGCTCGACGCCCCCGCCCCCACCACGAGCGCCGCCGGGCTCGGCCTGCGCACCGCCGAACACCCGCTGCTCGGCGCCCTCGTGGCCCTCGCCGACGCCGACGGGCTGCTCTTCACCGGCCAACTCTCCCTCCGCGCCCAGCCGTGGCTCGCCGACCACGCCGTGCACGGCTCGGTGCTGCTCCCCGGCACCGCCCTGCTCGAACTCGCCCTCCAGGCGGGCGACCACGTGGGCTGCCCCACCGTCGACGAGCTGACCCTCGAAGCCCCGCTCGTCCTGCCCGAACGCGGCGACGCGCGGTTCCAGCTCGTCGTGGACGAGCCGGGCCCCGAAGGGCGCCGCGCCCTGCGGCTCTACTCGCGCCCCGACGACACCGCCCCCTGGACCCGCCACGCGCAGGGCGTCGTCTCTCCCGGCGCCGACAAGCCGGGCCCGGGGCTGGCCAGTTGGCCGCCCGCCCACGCCGAGCCGCTGCCCCTCGACGGCCTCTACGAGCGGCTCGCCGCGATCGGCTTCGCCTACGGCGACGCCTTCCAGGGGCTCCGCGCCGCATGGCGCCACGGCGACGAGCTGTATGCCGAGGTCGCCCTCCCCGAGCGGGCCGTGGGAGACGCCGAACACTACGGCCTGCACCCGGCGTTGCTCGACGCCGCCCTCCACCCCCTGGGCCTGACCGGCCAACAGGACGGCGGGCGGCTGCCGTTCTCCTGGAACGGCGTCACCCTCCACGCCGTCGGCGCCACCGCGCTGCGCGTGCGCCTCGAACCCCTCGGCCCCGACCGGGTCGCCCTCACCGTCGCCGACGGCTCGGGCGAGACCGTCGCCCAGGTGCGGTCGCTCGCCCTGCGCCCCGCCTCCGACGACCTCGCCCATGGCACGCCGGACGGCGTCGCCCTCCACGCCGTCGACTGGCGCCCGCTCGAACCCGTACCCGCCGAGCCGGGGGATATGGACGCCACGGTCGTCTCGTTCGCCGCGTCAGGACGGGACGACATGGTCGGTGCGGTGCATGAGGTGGTGGTGCGTGCGCTGGGGGTGGTGCATGAGGCGCTTGCGGGTGGGGGGCGTTTGGTGGTGGTCACGGGTGAGGTGTCCGGTGATCCGGTGGCGGGTGGGGTCTGGGGGTTGGTGCGGTCGGCGCAGTTGGAGCATCCGGGGCGTCTGGTGTTGCTGGCGTCGGGTGAGGGGGTGCCGTCCGGTGAGGTGTTGGGGGAGGTGTTGGCGTCGGGTGAGCCTCAACTGGCCTGGCGGGAGGGGCGGTTGTATGTGCCGCGCCTCGAACGCGTCGTGGACGACCCGGGGACGGCCCCCGCCCTCGACCCGGACGGCGTGGTGCTGATCACGGGTGGTACGGGGGCGTTGGGTGGGGAGGCGGCGCGGCATCTGGTGGTCGGGCATGGTGTGCGTCATCTGTTGTTGGTGTCGCGGCGTGGCCCGGAGGCCGAGGGTGTGGGGGAGTTGGTGGCGGGGCTGGGGGCGTTGG
Source organism: Streptomyces radicis (assembly GCF_003626575.1). Taxonomy (GTDB): domain Bacteria; phylum Actinomycetota; class Actinomycetes; order Streptomycetales; family Streptomycetaceae; genus Streptomyces; species Streptomyces radicis. The sequence continues at coordinate 21,497 of NZ_RBDY01000050.1, forward strand.
GTGCCTCGGTGCGGGTGGTGGCGTGTGATGTGGGGGATCGTGCGGCGCTCGCCGGGCTGTTGGCCGAGGTGGAACGCCCCCTCACGGCCGTCATCCACGCCACCGGCGTCCTCGGCGACGGCCTTGTGGACACCCTCACCGATGACCGGCTCGCCGGTGTGTTGCGGGCCAAGGTGGATGGTGCGTGGTATCTGCATGAGCTGACGCGTGAACAGCCTTTGGCCGTCTTTGTGTTGTATTCGTCGGCCGCCGGGGTGCTGGGGTCTGCGGGGCAGTCGGCGTATGCGGCGGCGAACGCGGCGTTGGACGGGCTTGCGGGGCTTCGGCGTGCGCGGGGGGTGCCGGGGGTGTCGTTGGCGTGGGGGCTGTGGGAGCGGCGCAGTGGGATGACCGGTGGTCTGGGTGAGGCGGATCTGGCGCGGATGGAGCGCGGCGGTCTCAAGCCCCTCACCACCACCCAGGGCCTCGCCCTCCTCGACCGCGCGCTGGCCACCCCCGCGCCCGACCCCGCACGGGCCGCGCTGCTCGCCGCGCGCCTCGCGCCGCTCACCGCGTCGCCCGACCTGCCGCCGCTCCTGGCCGGTCTCGCCAGCCCCACCCGGCGCAGGCGCCGCCGCGCCGCCGACGCCCCCGCCGCGCCCCGGCTGCGGCAGCGGCTCGCCGCCCTTCCCGAGCCCGAGCAGCGCCACGCCACCCTCACCCTGGTCCTGGAGAACGTCGCCGCCGTCCTCGGCCACGCGTCCCCCGACGCCATCGCACCGGGCCGGGCGTTCAAGGACCTCGGATTCGACTCCCTGACCGCCGTCGAGCTGCGTAACCGCCTCGGCGCGGCCACCGGCCTGCGCCTGCCCGCCACCCTCGTGTTCGACCACCCCACCCCCGAGGCCCTGGCCGACCTCGTCCGGCGGCGCGTTCTCGACCGGGCCCCCGAGCAAGGACGCGCCACCACCACGGCCGTTGACGAGCCGATCGCCATCGTGGCCATGGGCTGCCGCTACCCGGGCGGCGTCGCGTCGCCCGAGGACCTGTGGGACCTCGTCACCCAAGGGACCGACGCCATAGGGGAGTTCCCGGCCGACCGGGGCTGGGACGTGGACGGCCTCTACGACCCCGACCCCGAGCGTTCGGGCGCCTCGTACACGCGGCACGGCGGATTCCTCGACGGCGCGGGGGACTTCGACGCGGAGCTGTTCGGGATCCCGCCGCGCGAGGCCCTGGCCATGGACCCGCAGCAGCGGCTCCTCCTCGAAACGTCGTGGGAGGTGTTCGAGCGGGCCGGTGTCGACCCGATGTCCTTGCGCGGCAAGGACATCGGCGTCTTCGCGGGCGTGATGTACCACGACTACGGCAGCAGGCTGCACACCGTTCCCGAGGACGTCGAGGGGTTCCTCGCCACGGGCGCGTCGAGCAGCGTGATCTCGGGCCGCATCGCCTACACGTTCGGCCTCGAGGGCCCCGCCGTCACGGTGGACACGGCGTGCTCGTCCTCGTTGGTGGCGCTGCATCTCGCCGCGCAGTCGCTGCGGAACGGCGAGTGCGCGATGGCCCTGGCCGGGGGCGTCACCGTGATGTCATCGCCCGCGTTGTTCACCGAGTTCAGCCGCCAGCGCGGCCTGTCGCCCGACGGCCGCTGCAAGGCGTTCGGCGCGGGAGCGGATGGCGCGGGATTCTCCGAGGGCGTCGGCGTGTTGCTGCTCGAACGCCTCTCCGCCGCGCGTCGCAACGGGCACCGGGTGCTGGCGGTGGTGCGGGGCAGCGCCGTGAACCAGGACGGCGCGTCCAACGGTCTGACCGCGCCGAATGGGCCCTCGCAGGAACGGGTGATCCGGGCGGCGCTGGCCACCGCGGGTCTTTCGGTGGGCGATGTGGACGCGGTGGAGGGGCATGGGACGGGGACGACGCTGGGTGATCCGATCGAGGCGGGTGCGCTGCTGGCGACCTATGGCCAGGGTCGGGATGCTGAACGGCCGTTGTGGTTGGGGTCGTTGAAGTCGAACATCGGGCATGCCCAGGCGGCCGCCGGTGTGGGTGGTGTGATCAAGATGGTGCAGGCGATGCGGCATGGGGTGCTGCCGCGCACGCTGCACGTGGACGAGCCATCGCCGCACATCGACTGGGACCAGGGCCAGGTCCGGCTGCTCACCGAGCCCGTCGACTGGTCCCACGACGCCGGGCGCCCTCGCCGCGCGGGCATCTCCTCCTTCGGGGCGAGCGGCACCAACGCCCATGTCATCATCGAGCAGCCGGACGAATGGCGGCAGCCCGCCGACGGCCCCGCCGCCCCCGACCGCCCCGTGCCCCTCCCGGTCTCCGCCGCCGGGGAGGCCGCGCTGGACGGGCTCATCGAACGGGTGCGCGCCCGTGTCGCCGCCGCAGACTCCGCCCAACTCGCCGACGTCGGCTGGTCGTTGGCCTCGGGCCGGGCCGCGCTCGAACGCCGTGCGGTCCTGCTTGGCTCGGATTCGGTGGTCGGCTCGGTGGTGCCGGGGGCGGGTCGTCCGGTGTTTGTGTTTCCGGGTCAGGGGTCGCAGTGGGTGGGGATGGCGGTCGAACTGCTTGATTCCTCGCCGGTGTTCGCGGGGTTGGTGGGGGAGTGTGAGGCGGCGCTGGGTGGGTTTGTCGATTGGTCGCTTGTCGAGGTGTTGCGGTCTGGTGATGGGGGGTGGTTGGGGCGGGTTGATGTGGTGCAGCCGGTGTTGTGGGCGGTGATGGTGTCGTTGGCCGGGTTGTGGCGGTCGCATGGTGTGGAGCCCGCTGCGGTGATCGGTCACTCCCAGGGGGAGATCGCGGCGGCGTGTGTGGCGGGTGCGTTGTCTCTTGAGGATGGCGCGCGGGTGGTGGCGTTGCGGAGCAGGGCGTTGCTGGGGTTGTCGGGGCTTGGGGGGATGGTGTCGCTGGCGGAGCCGGTGGCGGGGGTGGAGTCGCGGATCGCCGCGTGGGGTGAGCGTTTGTCCGTCGCGGCGGTCAACGGCCCGCGCGCCACGGTGGTGTCGGGTGAGCCGGGCGCGTTGGACGAACTGCTGGCCGCCTGCGAGGCGGAGGGGGTGCGGGCCCGCCGCATTCCCGTTGACTACGCGTCGCACTCCGCGCAGGTGGATGGCTTGCGTGAGCGGATTCTGGTGGATCTTGCGGGTGTTGAGCCGCGTCCCGGCGGGG
>NZ_RBDY01000051.1 GCF_003626575.1 Streptomyces radicis
CATCGCAACCCGCTACGACAAGACCCCGGACAGCTACCTCGCCGGCCTCTACCTTCGCGCCTCGATGATCTGGATCAAGGACCTGACACGAGCCACCCCTTGAACACAACTAAATACGCTCCCTAGTGCGCCCGCCGCCGGTCCAAAGTGAGCAACTACGGTCAATTGCTCTCGGGGTCTTGGGCGATGGATGCTTCGGAACCGTCGAGCAACGGCGGGCTCGGAGCCACTGCGTGGCCTTCGGCAAGGGGGCAACTGGCCGAAGCGGAAGGCACGTCACCGACGTCGACGAATGGTGCAGCAGGAAGAAGTGGTGGACCACGCTCTCGGAGACGTGCTGCGAGCCTACAAGACCGCTACCAGGCGACCCTTGACTTCACCACGAGCAAGTCGACTGCCGGACTGGCGGCAATTCGGGTCACTACTGTGGGTAGCCGTTGCGGGCACGGCTCTGTAGGTCCCGGAGCGTCGAGGCGAAGCTGTCGATGTGGGCCGCTGCGGCAGCGGCGAAGTCCCTCACCACAGGGCTGGGGTGGGCCCGCAACTTCTCCGCGACTTCGCGGCGGGGACTGATCACACTGTCCGGGTCGGTGAAGACACCGTCCTCCGAGGTCAACCCGTGCAGGAGTAGCTCCTGGCCCTCTGCGTCCAATCCGGCCGTGAGCAGGGCTGGAACGATCTCTTCCCAGGTGGCGGTCGACCAGGCAGAGTGGATCGCCTCCGTAGCTCGACGGCGCGTGCTCGGTACGCCGTTCGCCCATTCGGACAGCGTGCGCGACCACGCGTTGGTATCCCTGCCGATCTGGGTAAACGCCCGGCACATCAGCGACTCGGCGGCTTCATCGGGCGCGGTGATCGATGCGATCGACCAGTGGTGGACGAACGCGGCGGTGATCTCATCGCGCACTTCGGCATCGAGGTGTTCGATGTACTCCGCCAACGTGGTCGGCAAGGGATAGCCCCGGCGGATGTGGCCCACCAGAACCTCGGCGAACCGCTCAGGTACCCGGCGTGCGATCTGCATCGCCCCTTCTGCGGCAAGGTAGGGGTCGAGACCTTGACTGAGGTGCTCGGCCGCAGGCATGCGGTCCAGCACAGCAGCGCATGCGGTCACCGCTGTGGCGTCCACCTGCGGCCTCGGGAGGAGGACCGTCCCAATCGCCGCCAGAACCGCAGGAACCGCCTGCTCCGACCCCCGGGTACCCAGCTGGGCCAGGCGCGCCAAGCGATCGTCAGCCGATCTGGTGCAGCGCCCCAAGTGGCTGGCGACTTGTTCGCAGATTGCGGCCGACTCCGCGTTCCCTGAGCCGATGGCTGCTTCCACGAGGGTGTGTAGGAGCGGTTCTTCGTGGTCGGGATGGTCGTCCACCATCGAGAGCGCGAGTCCAGCCATCCTGGTGTCGCTCGTGCGCTCGGACACCCACTGCCACACCTGCTCTGGATACCGGCGAGCGAGTCCAGCCAGGAGCGCAGCCTCCGCGGCCAGGGGACCGTGGGCCAGGCGCGCAAGGACGGAGTCGGCATCGGTCGCGTTCTCGCCTACCGCTGCTGCGAATGCCGGGAGGATTACACGCGCTGCGCCGAAGACGTGGGGTTCGGTGGCTTCCAGGAGATCGACTGCCTGCTCAGTGGTCAGCGCGCCGGCCAGCGCGACGGCGGCGGGCGTCTGGGCTGCGACGTCCTCCTGCCAGGCGCCGCTGAAGGTATGGGGCGGCTGAACGACCAGAAGGTTGGCGAGCTCCTGGTCGGCGAGTGCCGCTGCTGCAACAGGTTCCCCGGCCGCTGCCGCAGCAGTCAGATCGGTACGCCAATATCCCATCCCGAGCGCGGCTTCGGCTGCCAGGCGTCGTACGGACAGCGGAAGCCCCGTCCAATGCTCGGCGATCTTGCTGGCGAACCGCGATGCGGCTGCCGTCAGGGTCTGCTCCGCGTACTCGGGCAACGGCTGCCGGGTACTACCGGGCAGACCGAGGGCCGCCGCTTGGCGCAGCTGCCGGGGCAGGGCGACCAGGGCATTGAGGAGGTGACGGTGCTCGGGCTCACGCAGCACCTGCTCCATGAGTAGCGGCGCGAGCAGGTCGAGGGCTTGGTTGAGCTGATCCCGGGTCTCCGCAACATCGGGCAGCACCATGATGCGGATGTTGAAGGTATTTGCTTGCTCCGGCGTGCCCCACCGCACCCGTTCCGCGGTGACGTGTAGGAACGGCTGCAGGGCTGCGAGAAGCACGCGTGCAAGGGACTGAGGCCCCCGCTTGGTGGCGTCCTCCGGGTTGAGCCCGAGCGGCGGCTCGGCCGCACGGTCCCGGGCCCACCGGGAGATCGCGTCGAGCAGGGCACCGCGGCTCGTTGTCAGTGCCTCGCAGCCCTCAGCGTGCGAGCAGCGGGGGGCACCCCATGTCTCGAACGTCCGGAGCAGAGCACCAGGTTGCCCATCGCCGAACACAGGTCGGGCAGCGTCCACCAGCCAGGCGATGTCCAGGACGGCCGCCACTGCCGCCGGGTTTGCCAGCGGATCAGTGAGTCGTGCCAGTCGGGCGAACTCCTCGCAGAGTTTGTCCAATTCGAACCGGTAGTGCGCGAAGGCGTCCTCGTCACCCCAGAGTTGGCCAGAGGCAGGAGACGGCCACTGCCGGGCCAGCCGTGCGGCGAGTTGCACCAGGAGAGACTGATCGGCAGGGGCAGCCCGGGACGCGAGGTGCACGACACTGGTCCAGTGACCGAGAGAGGCGTCCTCGGGCAGCAAGCCGAGGACGAACTGCGCGATTGCCGCGCCTGCTGCCTGGTTACCGCTGCTTCGGGCGGCATCGGCCAGCACGGCAATCTGCGGGCCAAGGCGCTGCGCCGCGCCGCCCAGTGCTTCGGCGTTCTCCTGTGGCGTGTTCCCCGAGGAAATTCCTGCCCGGGCTGCCAGTTGCTGCAGGGCGGTATGGGCATCCAGTCGGACGGGGGCACACGGGGTGAGTGCGTCGGCCACGAGAACGACGGCGGCGAGGTCGGGGCGGAAGGTGTAGGGCGGCGTGTCCACCAACCCCGCGTCGACGAGGTTGTCCAGAAGTCGGTCGAGACGGTCCGGCTCGGACGGAAGGCCGGAAACCGCACCGTGGAGGACGGCAACGTCTCTGCCGCCATGGTGTCCAGCCAGGTCGCCGGCCCTGGTCAGCAGGGCGAGGGCGACCACGACCGCGCGGTGCAGGCCGGGATCCTCCATCGCCACAAGCCGGTTGGCCACCAGGTTCCGCAACAGTCCCGATGCATCACCCCAGCCGAACTTCCCGCTGGTCAGGGCCACCTGACACGCAGCATGGGCGAGCAGCGGATTGCCGCCAGCAAGGTTGATGACGCTGTTACGGAACTCCTCGTGTTGGATGCCGTGGTCGGTAATGATCCTGTCGATCTCCGGCCTTTCCAGACGTCCTAGAACGACCGGGGCGCCAGCCTTTTGCTCGGCGCCGGCAGCGTAGAGCGTCTGCTCGCGCTCGCCGGGGCGGAGGGTGAACAGCAGACGGACCCGGTCGAACCGAGGATCGGCGAGCATGGCGGCCACCGCGCTCAGGCTCTCGCTGCGGTGGGCGTCGTCGACCACGAGGATCAGGGGACCGTCCAGCCCCACCTCGTTGAACGCCTCCGTTGTGAGGGGTGCGCCGGAGGGGACGACGAGCGTCGTGGCGACGGATCGGGCCGTCTCGATCGCAAGCCGGGTCTTCCCGCTGCCTCCAGGGCCCTCCACGACGACGATCCTGGTTGTGGGGCCTTCCGCGTCGAGCTCGGTACGGAGCCGGTCCTGGGTCTCAGTTGCGCCGTGGAGTTCGGCGGTCATCCCCGGGACGGTGCCGGAGAGTCGCTCCAGGTACATCTCCGCAGTGGACAGGGCCCGGGGCTGGCGCGGACGGACCCCCAGTTCGGCCTCGGCAACCCATCGCAGACTGTCCGACTCCAGCTCCGTGACGAGCTCGGCAAGGTCGACGATCTCCAGGTCCACCCCGAACTCCGTCTTTGCCCGCTTCCGCTCTTGCCCCTTCTTGATCTCGGTCGTCGAGCGGTTCATCACGAAGAAGGCTGGCGCCGTACGCCCGTGCTTCTTATGCTTCTCCAACTCGATGGTGAGCTTCGCGCTCCATGACTTCTGCAGGCTGACCCACAACGCCACGTCGATCCTGCCCTCGAACAAGGGCCGGCTGTAGCCATCGAGACCGGTATCACTCGTGGCGCTGGTAGGCCGGAGGTTGCGATGCCGCTCCCGCAGCACCCATAGCGCCACCCGTTCCAGAACAAGATCATCCGTGAGCTGTTCCAGCGCACCTTGTGCGGTTTCGTACAGCACCCCTCGCCCTTCCGGCTCACCGAGACCTGCGCAGACCATTCTCCTCCACACAGGTTGGCGAGCCAGTTCAGAGTGGCACTCGACAGCGGCAGGCGGGCGGTGCAGACAAAGCCGTCAGGGCCCTCGACGGAACCCTTGTTTTTCTCCACATCAACTCAACTGCCGTCGGAGGCCCGTCAGTTACGCCCCCGTCCCTGCGCAGTTATGGACGTGCGATGAACTGCCCGTCAGGGCGTTTGTGTAGCAAGCCGCGGTTGGCGAGCTTGGTCATCTTCGCCCGCCAAGGTTCCAGCTTGCCGCGCACCGAGGCGTCCAGCCCCAGCCGCTCGCCGATGGCCCTGACCTGCACCAGGCCGTCGGCCTCCCGCACGATCGCCAGGATCTTGCGGTAGTCGCCAGGCAGCGCTCCCTCGTCAGCCGCGTCGCCGCGGTGCGGGATGAGCAGGACTGCCCGCCCGGCCACCTTCGCCGACGCCGGAGCGACAGCCCCGGCGTCGGCCCGGGCCTGTTCGGCCAGGCGGTTCAGCACCCGCTCGCCGCGATCGCCAGTTCATCCCGTTCGGCCTGGAACCTCAGGGAGCTTCTTGACCAACTCTTCGGCGAGGGCGGCCAGTTCGCTCCGGCGGGCACTGATCCACTGCCGCTCCTGCATCCCCCGGGCTCTCCCGCGTTCTCACGGCGTGTCGACCCGCTGACGGATCGTAGGCGGCGGCCGGTCGTGGGCGCAGCCGAACCCGGCATCCCGCCTGAGCCGACCCGGTGATCGACGCCATGGTCATCGGCCGCCGACCGGCACGAGTACCCAAATCGCCATTCACGCCAGACCCGTGACCTACGACTTCACGATGCACATCGCTCACGGAGTGGATGTCGGACCTGGCCCGCCTCCCCTGAGCAATGGCAAGACAGCCCCAATCCCGATCTTTCATCCAGCACCCCCTCTCACTTCGCAGCTCGGGAGATGTGCACGTGAAGGGGTCAGTTGTAGTTCCAGCGGTGGCCGGTGCCGCGGTATTCCTCGACGGGGATGGGCCTGGTGCCTGGACGCATGCGGGCGCGGTAGACGACGCCGTCGACGTGGTCGATCTCGTGGGCGACCAAGCGAGCTTCGCCGTGATGGAAACGGGTCAGGCGGGGGGTGCCGTCGAGGTCGGTGTGGGCGACCAGGATATGCAGGGGGCGAGGCACGAGGCCGCGGACATCGAAGAAGCTCAAGCATCCTTCGTACTGCTGGTCTTCCTCCGGGGATGTCTCGGTGATGGAGGCGTTCAGGAGCACGATGGGCTCGGCGCCCGAGTCCGGAGGCAGGACGACGGCGGCCGACCGGTCGATGCCCAGCTGAGGGGCCGCGATGCCCATGCCCTTACCGAAGGTGTGCAGGGCGCGGACGCGGTCGATCGCGGCCATCAGCTCGTCGATCACCTGCTGGGCTTCGGCGGCCTCTGCGGGGAGACCGAAGGGGCGGGCCGGGCGGGTGAGGATGGGGTCGTCTTCCTGGACGATACCGGCGTCGGCCATGGCCTGGCTCGCGGTGGGCGTGGTCACGGACTCATCCTCCTGGTTCTGGGAAGTCTTCAGGCGCCATTCGAGCCGGTAGCGGGCGTGAAGTTCGGGGTCGACGGTGGACCAGGAGAAGACGGCGCGGTCGCCGTCGTCGGTGCGCTGGGGCGGTGTGCGCAGTGGCGCGACCTGGGCGCTCATGGAAGTGGTGGTGCCCCAGACAGTGGGGTTGCTGGTTACGGGGAAGGTGAGCGTGACGTTCAGGTGGCGGGTGGGCAGACGCACGGCGCGTTGAAACCATGGGCCCCATTTCTCGGCGCTGACGCTGTAGGAGTAGGTGATCTCGGTGGTCTGGCCGGGGTAGAGGGGGAACCGCGTCTGGGGGTTGGCGAACTCCAGCCAGACCTCTTTGAAGGCGTCGCGGTCGTGTTTGACCGTCCAGGTCATCGGTTCGGTGCCGCAGTGGGCGGCGAGGTTCAGTTCGTCCCAGGCCAACGGGTGGGCACGGTAGAGGGCGTTGCTGCGTTCGGGCTCGCCGGGGTAGCGGTCGACGGCGATGCGGATGAGGTAGCGGGTGATGGGCTCGGTGCCGTTGTTCCGCAGGGCGCGGCGCATCCGTAGGTGGAAGTGGGTGCCGTCGAAGTGGAGGGCGGCGTCGTCGTCCAGCACGATCAGCCCACAGCGCGCCGCCGGCGTTCAGCACGTGGTCTGCGCGGCGGGCGAGTTGGGCGCTGCCTTGTTCTCGGCCGCCCTCCAGGTGGCTGACGTAGGAGGGGTCGACGTTCAGCAGGCCGGCCAGGGCAGCTTTGGACAGCCCGCGGACGGTCCTCCAGTGCGTGAGTTCGACCGCGAACGTCGTCTCCTCTTCGCGGGCCATCTGCGCCGTCCTCTCATGAGTCGACGTGAGTCGTGAGTGAGTGCCGCTCACGGTCGCCTCATCTTGCCCCGGGCGGGCTTACTGATGCCAGGTGGCGGCCTGGCTGCGGGGAGTAGCGCCGCGCCCGCCGCTTTCCCGAAACCCATGTCGCGGCTTCTGACTTCACGGCCTCGCAATCCGGCAGTGAGGGCCGATCGACGTCCCCGCCTCCGCGCCTGGCGCGGGGCTTCTTTGAGAGGGTGTGACACGAGATGACGGAACACGCGCCGCGTCACGCGGTCGTGATCGCTTCCGGTGGGCTGGACAGCACGACGGTGGCCTTCCTGCTCGCCTCCCAGGGCGTACAGGTGAGTCTGCTGTCCGTCGATTACGGCCAGCGCCACCGCAAGGAGCTCGACTGCGCCCGGCGCATCGCCGGGCATCTGGGCGCCTGGCACGAGGTGGTCGACCTCACCGGCCTGGGCCGTCTGCTGGCCGGTTCGGCGCTGACCGACGTGGCGGTGAAGGTGCCGGACGGGCACTACACCGCGGCGTCGATGAGGGCCACGGTGGTTCCCAACCGCAACGCCATCCTGCTCTCGATCGCGGCGGGCACGGCCATCGCCGTTGGGGCGGACGCGGTCGCGTTCGGCGCGCACGCCGGTGACCACGCCATCTACCCGGACTGCCGTCCGGAGTTCTTCGAGCAGTTCGCCGCCGCGATCCGCACGGGCAACGCCGGGTTCCTGCCCGACGGCTTCCAGCTCCTGGCGCCGTTCCTGACCGTCTCCAAGGCCGACATCGTGGAAGCGGCGGCGAAGCTCGGCGTGCCGTTCGAGCTGACCTGGTCGTGCTACAGGGGCGACGCCGTGCACTGCGGGACCTGTGGCACCTGCGTGGAGCGGCGGGAGGCGTTCACCGTCGCGGGTGTCGCCGATCCGACCGTGTATGCCGCGGCGTTGAGCGTGGGGAGCGGCCGGTGAGCGGGGTGGCGGGCCGGTTCCGGATCGGGAAGCGGTTCCGTTTCGAGGCCGCGCACCGGCTGACCGGCCTGCCGGAGGGGCACCAGTGCGCGCGCCTGCACGGGCACAGCTACACCGCCGAGATCATCTTGGCCGCGGAGCAGCTGGATGGGCGGGGGTTCGTCACCGACTTCGGTGACCTGGCCCCGGTCAGGACCTTCATCGACGAGCGCCTGGATCACCAACTGCTGAACGAGGTGCTGCCGTTCTCGCCGACCTCGGAGAACCTGGCCCGCTTCCTGGCCGAGTGGTTCATCGAGCACGTCGCACCGGGCATCAGGGGACGGCTGGAGCGGGTGCGCGTGTCGGAAGCGGCCTCGTCATGGGCCGAGTTCGAGGTGATCCGGTGACCACCGCGCGGGAGGACGAGCTGATCGTCGCCGAGACGTTCGGTCCGACGTTCCAGGGTGAGGGGCCGTCGGCCGGGCAGCAGGCGGTGTTCATCCGGCTGAGCCGCTGCAACCTCTCCTGCGGCACGCACACGTCGGCCAGCTGGGCGTGCGACACCCCCTACACCTGGGACTGGAAGCGGTTCGACCCCAAGGACCCGGAGGTCGCGCGCCGGGAGAGCGTGGGCGCGCTCCTTGCGTGGGCTCTGTCGCTGCCGCCGCGGCTGGTGGTGCTGACCGGCGGGGAGCCGATGCTTCAGTGGCGCGGGCTGGAGCGGCTCGCGGTCGGCCTACGCGCTGCCGGGCGCGAGGTGGAGGTGGAGACCAACGGCACGCTGGTCCCCAGGCCGACGTTGGTCGAGGCGGTGACCGCGTTCAACGTCTCCCCGAAGCTGGCCGCCGCCGGGGACTCCGAGCGTCGGCGGATCGTCCCGGATGCCCTGGCCAGCTTGGCTCGGTGTGGGAAGGCCCGCTTCAAGTTCGTGGTCAACCACCTGGGCGAACTGGACGAGATCGCGGCGCTGGCCCGGCGGTTCGCGCTGCGCGAGGTGTGGGTGATGCCGGAGGGGACCACGGCCGGTGCGGTGCTGGATGGCCTGCGCGCGGTGGCCGAGGAGACCCTGGCTCGCGGCTGGCATCTCAGCACCCGGCAGCACGTTCTGATCTGGGGTGATGAGCGTGGGCGCTGACCTGATCGACGGGCTGGTGGTGGTCGGCTGTTCCCGACGCAAGACGGTCACCTCACGCCCGGTGCCCGCGCTGGAGCTTTACCAGGGTGGGTGCGTGCCGCGGCTGCGCGACCGGCTCGGTGCCGATGCGGGCCGACGTCGGCAGGTGCTTGTGCTGTCGGCCCGCCACGGGCTGGTGCCCGCGGATGCCCCGCTGGAGACCTACGACCAGCCGCTGACCGAACGCCGGGCGCGGGCGCTGTGCCGACCGGTGCGCCACGCGCTGACCGTCCATCTCGCCATCCATCCGACCTGCGAGGCGCTTCTCCTGCTTGAACCCGCCTACCTCCAAGTTCTCGGCACGCCCCCCGTGCCGGTGGTGCACGTCATCACCGACCCGGTCGCCCATTTCGGCGCGGCCGAGAAGATTCTGGCCACCTGGGGCTGGGCGTGACCGGGTCGGCCCCGGTGCCCGCGCGGGTCTTCGAGGGCCGCCGCACCTGGCGGCTGACGCCCGACGCATTCACCGCGGCGGCGCGCCTGATCGCCGGGGCCGAGGCCGCGCACCGCCCGCAGGCGGTCGTCGGGATCGCGCGCGGCGGTACCCAGCTGGCCGAATGGGTCGCCGCGCACCTGTCGGTGCCCGCGGTCGTGATCGGCGCTCGGCACAACACCACCGATGCCCCGCGGGCCTCGGCCAGCGGCCGGGTCCGGCTGGACGCCGTGCCGGAGGCCGCCCTGGCGGTGCTCGGTCGCGGTCGGCGCCTGCTGGTGGTGGACGACGTCGTCGGCTCCGGCGCGACCCTTCGGGCCGTCCTTGCCGACCTGGCCGCCCGGGTCGCGCCGGTCGGGGTACGCACCGCGGTGCTGTGCCGCAACGCCGGTACTCGCTTCGCGCCTGACACGTGGGGCTGGGAGGTGGCCGACTGGGTCGTCTTCCCCTGGGAGGCACCGCCGCCGTCGGCCGAACCGCTTCCCGCACTGACCCGTCTGCACCACCGGACCGGGCCACCGGTCCGGGACATCTGACTCCCCTTTCCCGAGTTTCCCGGGGCCCGTTCACCTTCCACGGACATCAAGAGGAGGCAGGCCATGCTGGGCCTGACATCGGGCGACCGCGTGCTGGTCGTGGCGCCCCATCCTGACGACGAGACCCTCGGGGCCGGCGGAACCATCGCCCGCCTCACCGCGGGGGGCGTGGAGGTCCACGTTCTCGCGATCACCTGCTACCCGCTGCCCCGCTGGGGCGCACCCCACGATTCCGCCCGGCGCCGCGCCGAGTTCGAGGCGGCCTGCGACGTGCTCGGTGTGGCCGGGCGAGACATCGCCTGGGTGGACGACGAGCGCGCCCGCCACCTCGAAGCCCACCTGCCCGGACTCATCCGGCTGTTGGAAGGCGGGCACCGCTTGTCGCTGGAGTCGTTGCGGCCAGCGGCGCTGCTGATGCCGACCGACGGCGCGGTCCACCATGAGCACCGGCTTGTGCACCGCGCCTGCTACGCGGCGGTCCGGCCAGCTGGCGCCGCCCGCCACGTTCCGCGCATCGTGCTGGGGTTCGACGGTCCGGAAGACCTCTGCTGGGGCGCGCGGCGCCCGCGCGGGCCTGTGGTCGTGGACATCACCGGCCATGCGCGGGTGAAGGACAAGGCGCTGGCCTGCTACGAGGGTGAGCTGCGTGGTGAGGACCACCCGCGCAGCCCGGGCCGGATCCGGGCGATCGACACCGCCATGGCGGCGGGGGTCGGCGCCGGGCGGGCCGAGGCGTTCACCCCGTATCGGATCGCCTGGTGACCGCCGCCGTCCCGGCCCGGGTGCTGGTGGCGCACCAGCCCGCGTATCTGCCCTGGCAGGGCTACTTCTCCCGCCTCCTCGACGTCGAGGAGCTGGTGCTGCTGGACCACGTGCAGTTCTCCGAGCGGGGCTGGCAGCACCGCAACCACATCCGCAACCCGGCCGCGACGGATAAGCGGGCGCGGCTGACGGTGCCGGTGTGCCGCCGCTTCGGACAGTCCATCAACCAGGTGCGGCTGGCCGACGAGCCGTGGGCGGCGCGGCACTGGCGCACCCTTGAGCACACCTACGCCCGTGCCCCCTACTGGCCCACCCACCGGGAACGGCTCGCCGCTCTCTACGCCACCCGATGGGAGCGGCTGGTCGACCTGGACGAGGCGCTGACACGGTTCCTGCTCGACGGGTTGGGGCTGCGGGTGCGGCTGGTGCGCTCCAGCTCCCTGGCCCCGGCGGGCGTGCGGACCGCGATGCTGGCGGATCTGTGCCGCCGCACCGGATCGAGGGCGCTGCGGGTGGGCGTCGGCGCGCTCGGCTACCTCGACGCCGAGGTGCTGGCCGCGTGCGGCGTCCATGTCGAGGTCGCCACCTATACCCACCCCCGTTACGCCGGTGGCTGGCCCGGGTGGGCGCCGGGTCTGAATGCGCTGGACCTGCTGCTGTTCGAGGGCCCCCGGGCGGTCGACGTGCTGCGCGCGGGAGCGCGCCTGGAGACGAGAGAGCCGGTGCGATGACGAAGTTGCTGACCGACCACACACCGGCCCCGGCCGCGCCGGGCCGGGTGGATACCGCCCGGGTCGCCCAGCTCTACCGTGAGCTGCTGGCCGCGCTGGGGCAGGATCCGCGGCGCGAGGGCCTGCGAGACACGCCCGAACGGGCTGCGGCCTGGTGGGCGGAGTTCCTCGACCACGACCCGGGCCGCACCGACACCGTCTTCGCCCAGGACCTCGACGCCGCCACCGAGACGATGGTCGTGGTCCGCGGTATCGGCGTCTGGAGCCTGTGCGAGCACCACCTACTGCCGATGCGCCTTCACCTGGCCATCGGCTACCGGTCGGCCGGACAGGTGCTGGGCCTGTCGAAGTTCGCCCGTATCGCCGCCGCGCACGCCCACCGTCTACAGGTCCAGGAACGGATCGTGGACGGCATCGCCCGGGACGTGGCCGCCGCGACCGGCAGCGAGGACGTCGGGGTGGTCGCCGACGGCGAGCACCTGTGCATGAGTATGCGCGGAGTGCGCCAACCGAGCGCCCGCACGGTGAGCGTCAGCTTCACCGGCGCGTTCGAGACAGTGCTGGGAGACCGGCTGCTGGCCTTGGCCTCCGGGAGCAGCCGATGAGCGGGCGGGCGCCCGGACAGGGCCGTCTTTCGCCGACGGCGAGCCCGCGTGTGCTGGTGAGCGGGCCGATCATCCCGCCGGGGAACGTACCTGCTGCCCGGGACAACGCCAGGCTAGTGCCCGCCGCCGACCCCGTGCAGTGGGCGTACGTGCCCGGCGGGGATCTGTCGGCGGGGGAGTGGCACCGCGCCCAGACCGTTTCCGGCCTGTGGTGGTCGGACACCGTGCTGTCCGCTGGCCACCTCCCGATCACCAGCCTGCCGCTGGCCGAGGCCACGGTACTGGCAGCCGCGCTGGGCGGCCGGATCCCCACCAGCGCCGAGTGGGAGTGGATGGCTTCGGCCGGCCGTCGCCGCTTCCCCTGGGGCGAGCACGAGCCGACCCCCGCACACGCCAACCTCCGCGACCTCGGCCCCGGCCACCCCGTCCGCGTCCGCCAGCTGCCAGCCGGTCGCACCCCGCAGGGGCTGTGGGGGGGTGGCCGGCAACGTGTGGGAGTGGACCCTCGCCCCCGGCCGCCGGGACGGCATCGCGCTCCTGCGCGGCGGCTCTTACAACTCCCTCCCGCAGTACGCCTCCTGCGCGCACGCGAACGACGTGCTGCCGACCCTGGTCTCGCCCGGCGTCGGGATCCGCATCGTCCGCGACACCCGACCCCCGTCCGCCTCCGACCGCATGGAAGGGTGCTCGTGAAGCCGCTGACCGTCGCCTTTGTCCTGCTGACCTACAACACCGACGAACCGGCCGGGATCGAACGATCCGTCGCCTCCCTCGCCGAAGGCATGCGCGCCCAGGGCCACCGCACCCTGATCGTGGCCGCGGGACCGGCCACCGGCCACCACGTTCCCGGGCTGGTGCGGCTGGCCAGCATCCGCCTGCCTCGCCCCGCGGTCGAGGCCGACCTCACCAAGCAGCTGACCGACACCGGCCCGGTCGAACGCGAACTCCACGACCTCCTCACCACCCACCGCGTGGACCTGGTGTGCTGGGTCGACGCCGTATGGGGCCTGGGCTATCTCGCTCCCGCTCCGCCCGGCGTCGCCACCGCGCTGATGGTGCACGTGCTGCGCACCGACGAACCGATGCACGCGAGCCTCGCCCACCACCCAGCGGTGATCACCGTCAGCGACTTCCTCCTCGACCAGGCCGCCGACGCCGGACTCGACACCACGATGTGGCAGGTGGTGCCCAACGCCCTGCTTCACACTGCTGCCCCACCGTCCCCGGCCGAGCGGGAGGAACTACGCCGGGCCGGGCCGGTGCGGATCGTGGCCCGCGCCGAGCCGCACAAGGGCACCGCCGAACTCCTGAGGGCACTCCCTGCCGAGCTGGGTCGGGAGGTGGAGATCGTGCTGGCCCCGGCCGGGTTCGAGTACTGGCCCGGCATGCAGGAGCAGGTGCTCGACGCATGCCGGGAGCTGGCCGCCGACCTGCCGCAGGTGCGGCTGCTGCCCGCCCTGCCCTGGCACGGAGTCCAGCCGTTCCTTGCCCGGGCGGCGGTCACCGCGGTCGCTTCCACCAGCCCCGAGACGTTCGGGAACGTTGCCGCCGAAGCGCTGTCGGTGGGCACGCCGGTCATGGGATACGAGCTGGGCCACCTCCCGGCCCTGACCGGCCCGGCCGGCCGCCTGCTGCCGCTGGCCGACGGGCCGGATCGGCTGTGGCGGGCACTCGACGCGCTGCTGGCCGACCGGGTCGGCTACCACGCCGCATCCTGCGCCGCACCGGGCCAGGTCGCCGCGCACACCCCCATCGCGGTGGCCCAGGCGTTCCTCGACGCAACGGTGGGGGTGCGGCGGTGAGCGGTGGTCCGGCCGGGCACTCTCTGATGCGGCAGGTCACCGACCCTTCGGCGCTCAAACGCGCCGCCCGCCAGTGCATGGGCCGCACCGGCTCCCCCGGAGCCGACGGGATGACCTGGCGCGCCTACCGCCAGGATCTGACCGGCCGACTCGCCGACCTCTCGCGGCGGCTGGCCGACGGCTCGTGGCGGCCAGCGCCGGTGCGCACCGTGTGTTTCGACGCGTGGGGCAAGCGGATGACGGTGGTGATCCCCACGGTGGAGGACCGCATCGTGCACCGGGCCCTGCGCAACGCCGTCGAGCCGGTCCTGGAACACGATGCCTACCCACGGTGGATGTTCGGATGGCATCGGCGCGCCGGCCGCCCGCTGGCCGTCGCCGCGGCCGCCGCCCACCTGACCGCTGGACGGACCTGGGTCGCCGACATCGACGTCGCCGCCGCCTCCCGGGGCGTCGGCCTGGATCAGGCCGTCGGCTCGGTGGCCCGCTTCGTCCACGACGGCACCCTCCTCGGTCTGCTGCGCCGCATCCTTGCCGCCCTGCCCGACCCGCTCGCGCCCGGCAGCGGCCTGAACCCCATGCTCACCAACCTCCGCATGACCCCCGTCGACCAGCTGATCTCCACGCGGGCGGTGGTGCGGCTCACCGACAACTACACCCTCTTCGCCACCACCCGAGCCGAAGCCGAGGCCGCCGCCGCCGAGTTGACCGACGCGCTCGCGGCCCATGGCATGCGTCCGGCCCCGGCCAAGTCGAAGGTCTGGCAGCCCCATCCCGAAGACCTCTACGCCGCTGGCTGACCGAAGGGAGACCGCTCATGCCGGTCCATGACACCCCGGCGCTGCTGTACTGCGCCGTCAACGGCATCACCAACTGCACCAACGGCATCGGCCGACAGACCAAGACCCTGCTGGCCGTCCTCGAACACCACTACCCCCGGCTGGCCACCGCCGTGGGCGACTTCACCCCCTATCTCGCCGTCCCGCAGCCCGGCCCGGCCACCTGGAACAACGACCCCGCCGACCTCGCCTACGCCCGTTCCGTCGTCGAACCGCTCGGCGGCCAGGTCATCCCCCTCATCTATGACACCAGCGGCCCGCTGTGGCTCCCGGAGACCTTCGAGCACCTGTCCACCGCAGCCGCCACGGCGGCCAGCGACCTCGCCCGCACCCACCCCCGGGTCATCGTCGTGGCCGTGGACACCCCCTTCGCCGGTGTCCCCGCGGCCGCTGCCGGAGACGAGCGGGTCGAGGCGGTGCTGGCGCTGTTCTCCACCACCCGCATCACCGAACGCCCCACCCCGGATCCCGGCAGGCTCGCGTGGGAGCAGCGGGCCATCACTGCCGTCAACGCCCTGCCGCGAGCATGGGTGGCCGACATCGGGGCCTTTCTCACCGGCCACCTCACACAGGAGTACGGCCTCGATCCCGGCCGACTGGTGTCCTGGCCCTCCGGCCTCCACCTGCCCGCCGCCGACCTCCAACCCATGCCCACGGCCCGGGCCGCCGAGGTGCTGGCCAGGTTCGGCATCCCCACCGGCCGGCCGATCATCGCCCACGTCGGCCGCACCGACCCGACCAAGGGTCTGGACCTCCTCATCGACGCGATCGGCGCTTCGGCCACGCTGCGCGACCGCGTGCACCTGGCCGCCATCGCGGTGCCCACCGACGACGAACGCGCCACCCTCCTGGGCACCTACCGCTCACGCTGCCGTGACCTGGGCCTGTCCGCGACGATCGTCGGCGCGTTCGACCGCGACCTGCCGCGCGCGCTCGCCTCCTGGCCCGGCACGCACGTCATGGCCTGCCCCAGCCGCGGCGAGACCCTCGCCAACACCGTGTTCGAGACCGCCTTGTGGGCCCGTGACGCGGGCCCGGTCGTCCTGGCACCAGGCCGCGACGGCTTCACCGAACAGATCACCGACGGCCACAACGGACTCCTCTACCACCCCACCCGGCCCGGGGCGCTCACCACCGGTCTGCACCGCGCCCTGACGCTGACCGACGCCGAACACGCCCGGATGCGCGCCGCCGCGCACCACCGGGTCGTGGGCGAGCGTGACGCGACCGCCCATCTGGCCGCGCTTCTGGGCCGGTTCATCCGCCCCGGCGACGGGCACGCCGCTAAACTCACCGACCATCCGTCACCGGATGCCCGTCCGCCGCGGTCACAGGCCCCCCACCACCCCCTTGAGACCACGGAGGCCACAGCATGAGCCCGACCGCGCCCCTGCTCCTCGTCGACGGCCACAACCTCCTCTACCGCGCCTGGTACGGCTTCCCGACCCGAATCACCTCCCGCGACAAGACCGTCGACCGCACCGGCGTGTTCGGTTTCACCGCCCTCCTGCGGAAGGCACAGACCCAGCACGCCCAGGATCACGAGCTGTTCGTTGTCTTCGACGCCGAGGACGGCAGCAATGCCCGGGCCGCCCAGGACAGCGACTACAAGGCTCAGCGGCTGGCGCCCGGGCCCGGGCTGATCGAATCCCTCGCGGACATCAAGCGGGGCCTGGACGCGATGAAGGTGGGCTGGATCGAGCAGCCCGGCTGCGAAGGGGACGATGTCATCGCGACCCTCACCACCGCCGCACGTACGGGCGGGCGGGAGGTCACCGTGATGAGCGCGGACCGCGACTTCTACCAGCTGCTGGCCGACCCCGAGGTGCGGCTGCTGAACACCGGCCTGGCCGAGGACCGCCGCCTGACCACCGGTGCGCACCTGTCGCCGAGGTGGGGGGTGACCGCGGCCCAGTGGCCCGACTACCGGGCCCTGACCGGGGATCCGGCCGACAACATCCCCGGCATCCACGGCATCGGCCCGCGCACCGGCGCCCGCCTGCTGGCCGACGGCCGACACCTCCAGGACATCCCCGTCGAAGACCTCAAACCCGCCTGGATCGCTCAGTGGGAGCAGGTGCTGCGCTGGCGCGAGATGATCCGGCTCGACCACAAGGTCGACGTCGCCGACGACCTGCTCACCGGCCGCCCCACCGGGCGACTGATCCCGGCGGCCGCCCTGCTGGAAGAGCTGGACCTGTGGTGACCGGCCACCCTGACGACGATGCCGGGGTGGTGGCGTGGGACTTCGGCGGCACCCTGGGTCACCGCAGGAACGGAACCTGGGCCGAATGCCCGCTGGAGATAGGGAACCGCCAGCAACCCGACCGCGCCTTCACGCACGCCGGGGTCTACGACGCGCTGGCCACCGGCTTCCCCTGGCACCACCACGACCGGCCTCACCCGCACCTGGCCGACCCCGACACCTGGTGGGCGCACGTCACCGGCATCGTCGCCCAAGCCCTGCGCGGCCTGGGCATGCCCCGGGAGGCCGCGGCGGCCGCCGCGCACGCCACCCGCGCCGCCTGCACCGACCCGGCCTGTACCCCAGACCGTGGAGGTACTGGAAGCACTCACCGCCCGCGGTTGGCGGCGACATGGTGTGCCCCAACCACGTCCCCGAACTCGAGATGATCCTCGGCCACCTCGACGTGGCCCCGCGCCTGCGGACGGTGGTCAACTCCGCAGTGACCGGCTTCGAAAAACCCCACCCGCGCGCCTTCGCGGCCACTCGCGCGGCGGCCGGTTCCAGCGGGCGGCTGTGGATGGTGGGGGACAACCCCCGTGCGGACGCGGCAGGGGCGAACGCGGCCGGGATCGACGCGATCTGCGTCAGCCGTGCCCGGCCCGGCGACATACCTGACCTCGCCGCAGCCGCCCGCATCATCACCCCCATGCTTCCCGGGGGCGCCAAGGCACCGCACCGGTTCCTTCTCCCTCCTCTCACCCAACGTGCGGTAGCCGCGCCGCCACCAGTCGGATGGGATGGCTGGCCGCCTGCTATGTGACAACGTCGACGTCCCGGCATGTGGGTGCCGAGGAAGAACCTCAATCGGCGGCTCGTGCGGCTCGGTCGTTCATCTCCTGGTTGGCGAGCTGAGCGGTGGGGCCGTTGACGAGTCATGCTGACCAGCGTGGATTCAGGGCTCCGAAGATCGCTTCCCAGCATGGTGGAGATCGTTTCCCAGAAGGCGGAGGGCGGTCGCTGTGGAGAAGGTGGCGCGGCCGTTGTCGGTAACCGGATTCTGGCCCCTCGGAGCGGGCCGCGTTCAGCACGGCTTCCACCGTCGATCAGACCGGCGTCGATCTCGGACACCACACTGGTGGAGCCGGGGCGCATCGCCTCCAGGTAGGTCGGTATGGAGAGCCCGCCGCCACCGAGGTGGTAGGCGTCCAGCGCCTCGCCCGGCGGATACGCGGTGTCGGCGAGGGAAGCGATCGCCTGGACGTAGCGGAAGTCCAGGTGTTCGGGGTCATCGAGGTCGACGTAGGAGTGTCGCAGGCCGTCGAGGACGAGGGTACGGCCGCTCTCCCGGTCGGGATCCTCCACCACTGCGGCGCAGTGGTAGCGCGTCTCCGCGTCGCATCCGCTGGGGACCGCCGTGCTCACGGCGATGCTGCCGCTGACAGCCCCACCCGCCAGCACCGCCTGCCGGCCACGCCGTCAGTCCCGCATCGAGGCGTCGACGAGCACGCTGGCGACCAACAGGACCACCCCGAGGGCGATCAGGATGACGCTGACCGGGACGACCGAGATCAGCACGAAGCCGGTCAGCATGGTGCCGGCGATGCCACCCGCCGGGCCGATCCCCGACAGGCGCCCCACCACCGCGCCGGTCACCTCCAGATCGACCAGCAGGAGCGACCATGGGGGTCACTGCCGTGAGCGGCGCGGCCGGCAGGAACAGGCAGAAACCGCCGACGAGCAGCGCCAGTGTGCCGTCGGCCGTGCCGGCGAGACGGACGAGGGTGTCTTCGCCACGGCCACCCCCGACAACGCCAGAAATGGCCCGACCGTCCGCCGGGGCGCCATCGCATCGGCGGCTCGCCCGCCGGCCCACGATTCCACGGCGATCGCCGACAGGGCGATGCCGATCACGGGCTCCAGTGTGCGCCTCGGTGATCACTTCGTCCGCCTGCTGCCGGAGTCCTCGTGCTCCGAGAGCAGTTCCAGCAGCTCGTGTGCTTTTCCCAGGATCGCCAGCGCCTTCTGCGACTTCGCCAGTTCCGCGGCCAGCCGCTCGTTCTCCGCCCGCAGCTTGCCGTTCTCCATCTCGACGTCCGGCTTGCCCTTCGGCCCAGTCCGCTTCACGGCCAGCGCGTCCAGTGCACCGGCATCGCGGGCGGTCCGCCAGTCGATGATGTGGGAGTGGTATAAGCCCTCCCGGCGCAGCAGCGCACCCTTCGCGCCCGGCTCGCTCAACCGCTCGTACTCCTCCACGATCCGCAGCTTGTACTCCGGAGTGAAGGTCCGCCGCCTCGGCCCACCGGCTCGGGGACCAGGCTTCTTCTTGCCCACGGCCCCATCATCGGCCACTTCGGCCTTGAGTCCGGCACTACTCAGCGTCACGTTCGAAAGATTCTATTCTCGCCCGCTACGTAGCCATAGAAGATTCTATCGTCTTATGTCTCACAGGAGCCTGACAGGAGGGCACGGCCGTCAGGCAAGGCGGAAAACGGCTGTCCGGGGAGTCGGCTTCCCCGCCCACCACAAGGTAGGCACGAAACCAGGGCGAACTTGATAAGGCTCAAGCATGTTGCTTCGAGTCAATTTGAGCTGGTGAGGCAGCCTTCGGGTAGGGAAGCCCCAGTGGAACAGAGATGCCTGATTGCCGCTGCCAGCGAATAGCAGTCGAAGAGCGCCGAATGCTCCTCCCCGCCAGCCGGCTTGGGCAGGCCAAGAACTCGCCATAGGCGCCCCACGTTGACCGATCCAGTTACTGGAGCGAGGGTATTCACCCAGGGGCGAATGTTCAGAAAACTAGGACTGAGGAAGCCGGCCTTGATCTCCTCGCCGCGCAGGCGTGCCCATCCCGTATTCTCGCCGAGAACTACCATGTCGTTGCCGTACGAGAGGACGGTCTGTCCCCGGCAGAACTCCAGCAAACCACTGAGCGCTTCGGCCGGATGAAGACTGCCGCCGGCCACCATCTCCTCAGTGATCCCGGTGAGTTGAGTGAAGTAGTCCGACAGTCGCTGGTTGACCAGAGGCCGCACCAGCGCCTCGTACGAGTCGAGCACATCATGTGTATCACTTACACGCAATGCGCCGATCTGCACGATCTCGCGCAACTGACCAGGTGCCGACCAGTCCCGCTCAAGCGCTCCTCGCCATGTCGTGAATTCCAGATCGAAGACAACATAGCTAGACACCGATTTTCTCCATCGCTCCGACTTAATCCCGTCCGCCCTCAGTGAAGCACACGAGTGAGTGCACAGGGAACCACACCGTCCTTGACATTTCGCTTAGATGGGCGCTCGCCTCCTGAAAGTTTCGCTCCGGCCCTTCGCATGCACCCTGGGGGATCAAGCCAAAATGGCGCGTTTCCGCATGTTGGCTCGACGAGCCTCATGGCGTATAGCAAGAAGGCCGACACAAAACCTGCATCCCTCGTTAACCCGGACAACGCCTACGATTACCTTTGGCTACAAGTGCGGTTAGCTACTCTCCCGCAGAGGTCACAAACCCATTTGCCTACGGTGCGACTCAATGGTGGCACTCACTCCGCTCCACCAATCCCAGAGGACTGACTGCGCGCGGCCCATTGAATACCGGCGCCGCGTCCGGACGGCACAATCCGGCGAGCCATCAACGAAGGAGTTCTCGGTGACTACGATGAACGCGCAACTTTCAGAAGTAGCTGATCTCGTCTCGACGGTCGGCTGGGCCATTGCGAAGAACCGGCTCGACCCGGACCAGATCCACAGTGCCCGAACCCTGATCACCGCGCATTTCGCGGCAGGCGGTGGCGTCTTACATGGCGAAGCACAGGTGCAGCCGGCGGCCGCTCATTTCGTCCCCGGCCTCTCCTGGCTTTACGCACATCCTCAGGTCGTCGAGCTCGCCAGGTCGGCGCTGGGCACCCGGGACATCATCTTCACCGGACACAGCGACGCGCATCAGGGGTTTGCCCCCGGTTGGCACAAGGACAGCGGCAGCGAGGCCCTGGGGGATTCGCTCTGCGGCTACTTCGGCGAGTCCCCCGAGGAGCTCTTCACCGGGCCGCCGGAAGTCGTGAAGGTCGGCATCTACCTCCAGGACTCCACGAGCGACAACTGCCTCCGTGTTGACCCGAAGTCGCATCTGCGCCCCCATGTCCAGCCCGTCAGCCCGGCTCAGGTCCTGATGGACGCCGGCGACCTCGTGGTGTTCGACGTACGCATCACCCACGCCGGTGCTGTCACCCCCGAACCGGACTCTCCGCAGCTCACCGCTCTCCGTGAAAGGGTCTCCGCCTTCGTCACGTTCGGCCGCAACACTCAGCGCACCAAGCGCTTCTCCCAGGCGAACATGGCAAGGCAAAGGGACCAGCTCAGCCAGACCGAAGGGGGAGCCCCAGCGGCGGACGCGGGCCATGTGGCTCTGCTTGTCTCGCAAGGAGTCGGCCAATGGCAGGAGAGCTGAGGAACATGACAAACAGACGTCGGCTTGCTCAGTGCGTCATGACGCTCCGCCAAGTCATGTCGTGAGCACGGACAGGAACTCGCCGACCTCGGATGCCGGCGAGCCGGCCGTCCGTGTCCCCGCACGAGCGTGGGTGGCATGGGCGGCCGGCGCTCTCACGTACGTGGTGGCGATCTTCAATCGGGGCACCCTGGGAGTCGCCGGCCCGATGGCCGCTGACCGGCTCGGAGTGGACGCGACAGCACTGTCCTCCTTCGCCG
Source organism: Streptomyces radicis (assembly GCF_003626575.1). Lineage (GTDB taxonomy): Bacteria > Actinomycetota > Actinomycetes > Streptomycetales > Streptomycetaceae > Streptomyces > Streptomyces radicis. The sequence goes on from NZ_RBDY01000051.1 coordinate 21,410, forward strand.
CGGTTCAGCTTGGCGTCTTTGCCGCCACCCAGATTCCCGTTGGCCTGCTGGTCGACAGGTATGGGCCTCGGGTGATGCTGACCACCAGCCTGACGGTGATGGCGGTCGCGCAGACGATGGTGGCCGGCGGGGAGACCGTCTCCCTGGTCCTCCTGGGGCGCGCCCTGCTCGGTTGCGGGGACGCCATGGTCATGATCAGTGTGCTGCGGCTGATCTCCGCTTGGTTCCCCACCACCCGCACTCCCGTGCTCGCTCAGCTCACGATCGTTGCCGGCACGGCGGGAGGGTTGGCCGCCATCCCTCCCCTCGCCGCTGCGCTGCGAGCCTTCGGCTGGGAACCCGTTTTCTACACCATCGCACTACTGACAACGTGCCTGATCGCTGTGGTATGGGTAGGCGTACGGGACGCGCCTCCGGACGCCTTGTCGCCCGAGACACGCCGCCCCTCGGAGGAGACCTTCCGGTCAGCACTCGTCGCAGCCTGGCGGCAGCCGACAACGCAGGTGGGACTGTGGCTGATGTTCACCGTCCACTTCCCCGTTCAGGTTTTCGTCCTGCTCTGGGGGTATCCCTACTTGACCCAGGGCCAAGAACTGCCCGAAGCGACCGCCAGCTACGTGACAGCGGTCCCGCTGGTGGTAACCATGGCGTTGGGCCCGGTGTTCGGAGTAATTTCGGGCCGACGCCCTCGCTGGCGCCTGCCGCTGGTGCTCAGCATCGCCGCTACGACCACACTTGCCTGGAGCCTCGTCCTCCTGTGGCCCACTCAGCCAGCACCACTTACTCTGCTCTTCCCCCTTGCGATCGTCCTGGGCCTGGGCAACCCAGCTGCCGTCTTCGGTCTCGACATCGCACGCGCCGGGAGCGCGCCACACCGCGTCGGTGCCGCCTCCGGTATCGCCAACATCGGCGGCTACACGGCAGCCCTGCTGGCCATCATGCTGATCGGCTTCACGCTGGACCAGTCCCGAGAGACCACCGCGGAGCCAGACCTCGCGGACTTCCGCATCGCACTGGCCACCCAGTTCCTCGTTCAAATCCTGGGCGCGGCGATGCTTTTTCGCTGTCTGCGCCGTTCTCGGGACGTCCCACATTGAACCGCCGGGCTCTCGGCTGCTTCAAGCAGGCCGTCCTGGCCCTTCGGTGGTTTGTCGACGGCACCCGGATCTCCCAACTGGCTCGCGACAACGCCATCTCCGTCCCCACGGCCTATCGCGGCCTGCACGAAGGCATCGCCGTGCCGGCCTCCCAGGCCCCCGACATCCACACCGCCATCGAACGCGCCAAGGCCACGGGCCTCACCCACCTGCTGCTCGACGGAACTCTGATCCACACTGACCGGGTGGCCGCCAAGGCTTTGAACGCCAAGGGCCGGGAAGTCGACCTCCGGTACTCCGGAAAGCACCGGCAGCCGGGGGAAACGTGCAGGTCATCACCGTCCCGGACGGTTCCCGCTGTGGACCTCGCCGGTGGAGCCCGGCTCGGCCCGCGACCTCACCGCCGCCCGCTTGCACGCCCTGCCCGCCCTCTACAGAGCGGCCCGCGACGGACTGCCGACACTCACCGACATGGGATACATCGGCTCCGGCATCGGCATCCGAACCCCCGTGAAACGACACCCCGGCAACCAACTCGCCGAAGAACATCTCGCGTACATCGCCGTCCAGACCGCCCTGCGAGCCATCGGCGAACGCGGAAACTCCCTGCTCAAGACCACCTTCAAAGCCCTACGCCGCGTCACCCTCAACCCCAGCCGAATCGGCGACATTACCGCGGCAGCCCTCGTCATCCTCCAATGGAAGGAGGGCCGAACCACCTGAACCACAACCCTACGTAATCACCGGTTACCGAGAAAGGCTCAGTGAGGTTTTCTCAGCGAGATAATCTTCGCGAAGTGGGATGATCGCGATGTACGTGGTCAGAGCAGGCGTTGGGTGGCCCGGCTGGAGGTAGACGTGAAGCCCCTGCTAGGGAGCGTATCGAGTCGTGATCAATCTGCGGGATTCTCCCTCACGGTGGGGCCTGGACCGGTAGATCTTCTTGCGTGACGCGAGTGCAACTGACGGACGACGAGTGGGAGTTCATCGGGCCGT
>NZ_RBDY01000052.1 GCF_003626575.1 Streptomyces radicis
GATCGGTCGACAGCTTGAACGTCTCCGAGCGGTGCGGCTGCAGGCCGAACGCCCGCCAGATCCGCGACACCGACGACTGCGAGAGGCCCGTCTCCTTCGCCATCGACCGCGTCGACCAGTGCGTTGCGTTCTTCGGAGTGGATTCCAGCGTCTTGGTGACGACCGCGGCGACCTGCTCGTCCGTCACGGTCCTGGGACCGCCCGGACGTGGCATGTCGCCCAGACCAGCGATCCGGTACCGCACGAACCGGGCCCGCCAGCGGCCCACCGCATGGGGTGTGGAACCGAGCTGAGCGGCCACGTCCTTGTTCGAGGCGCCCTCGGCGCAGGCCAGGATGATCCGACACCGCAACGCCCATGTCTGCGGCGTGGAACGTCGCCGCACCCATCCCTCGAGTGCGGCCCGTTCCTCGTCCGACAGTGTCAACTCGGCCTTGGGCCGCCCCGTCCGTGCCATAGAGCAAGCCTATACATCTGAACAGAATTCCTGACTCGGGACACTAGGGCCTGTCTGATAATTCCCGGTGGATCAGCGAGCGGCGGATGGCGCCCGCCTGGCAAGGCGCCGGATCGCAGCTCGTACTCAGCCGTACTCGCGCGATTCGGCAACGCAGCCAGGCGGGATGCCAGTCGTCGCGAGCCCGCCGGGGATTGTCAGACAGGCCCTAGTGGGGCCCGCGTGGCTGCCGCGCGGGAAGGGGACACGGGAACGGACCGGAAGGTGAGGTGACGCGGCGCTGGCGGGCGCCTACCGTAGCGTCATGACGCGCAGCACTCATACCGTGACCAATCAGTCATCCCCCCTCGTCGGCCACGACGTCTTCGGCGGGGACGCGGCGCTGGCCGAGGGCTTCGCCCTGCACATCGGCGAGGACGTGGCAGCCGAGGCGACCGCGGATCTCGGCGCGCTCGGCCGGACGGCGGGCACGGCCGAGGCGCAGGAGTGGGGCGCCCAGGCCAACGCGTACCCGCCGGTGCTGCGCACCCACGACCGCTTCGGCCACCGGATCGACGAGGTGGACTTCCACCCGGCGTGGCACCAGCTGCTCGGGCGGGCGGTCGAGGCCGGGCTCACCGACGCGGTGTCGCTGCCCCAGGGGAACCTCAGGCGCACCGCGGGGTTCTACGTGTGGTCGCAGGTGGAGGCGGGGCACGGCTGCCCGGTGTCGATGACGCACTCGGCGGTGCCCGCGCTGCGCGCCCAGCCCGAGCTGGCCGCCGTCTGGGAGCCGTTGCTGACCTCCCGCGTCTACGACCCCGGCCCGGGGCCCGCCGCGGGGAAGGCGGGGGCGCTCGCCGGGATGGGGATGACGGAGAAGCAGGGCGGCTCGGACGTGCGGGCCAACAGCACGCGGGCCGAGCCGCTGGCCGAGCCGGGGGCGTACGCGCTCACGGGCCACAAGTGGTTCTGCTCGGCGCCGATGTCGGACGCGTTCCTCGTGCTCGCCCGGGCGCCCGGCGGGCTGACGTGCTTCCTGCTGCCGCGCGTGCTGCCCGACGGCACCCGGAACACCTTGTCGATCCAGCGGCTCAAGGACAAGCTCGGAAACCGCTCGAACGCCTCGGCCGAGGTCGAGTTCGACGGCAGCACGGTCGCGTGGCGGGTGGGCGACGAGGGGCGCGGGGTGGCGACCATCATCGAGATGGTCAGCGCGACGCGCCTCGACTGCGTCGCGGGCTCCGCGGCGCTCATGCGGCAGGCGGTGGCGCGGGCCGCGCACCACGCGGCGGGGCGTGAGGCGTTCGGCGCGCGGCTCATCGACAAGCCGCTCATGCGCAACGTGCTGGCCGACCTGGCCCTGGAGTCCGAGGCGGCCACCGCGTTGATGCTGCGCCTCGCGGCCGCGGCCGACGCCGCCGCCGCGGGCAGCGCGCAGGAGCGGCACCTGCTGCGGCTCGCGGTCCCCGCCGCCAAGTACTGGGTGACCAAGCGCTGTACGCCGCTGGTGGCCGAGGCGCTCGAGTGCCTCGGCGGCAACGGCTATGTCGAGGAGTCCGGCATGCCGCGGCTGCTGCGCGAGTCCCCGCTCAACTCGATCTGGGAGGGCTCGGGCAACGTGCAGGCGCTCGACGTGCTGCGCGCGCTCCAGCGCGAGCCGGGCGCGTTGAACGCCTTCCTCGCCGAGGTCGGCCGCGCCTCGGGCGCCGACCACCGCCTCGACGCGGCGATCAAGGACCTGCTGACCGACCTCTCCGACCTGTCGGGCATCGAGGCGCGGGCCCGGCGGCTGACCGAGCGGCTCGCGCTGGTGCTCCAGGGGGCGCTGCTCGTCCGGTACGCGCCCCCCGCGGTGGGCGACGCGTTCTGCGCGGCGCGGCTCGCCGGCGAGGGCGGCGCGGCGTTCGGCACGCTGCCGGGCGGCGCGGACCTGGGCGCGCTGGTCGAGCGGGCGCGTCCGGTCAACGAGGGCTGACGGCGGGAGGTTTGCCCCGGCGGCTTCGGGCAACGCGACGTCATGACAACCCGCGGGAGCAGTTCGCTGCGCAAGGCACTGCGAAAAGACACTGCGAAAGGGAAGTCATGACAACTGTAGTCATCATCATCGTGGCCCTGGTCGTCGTCGCCGTGGTGGGCATCCTGGCGCTGCCGACCGTGGGGCCGGGGAACGGCAGCCTCCAACGCCGTTTCGGGCCCGAGTACGACCGCGCCGTGGCGCGCCACGACGGGGACGTCCATGCGGCGAGAAGGGAGCTGTCCGAGCGGCTGCGGCGGCACGGGCGGCTGCGCGCGCGCCCGCTGTCGGCGGAGGAGCGGCGGCAGTACGAGGCCAAGTGGCGGCGGATCCAGGAGCGGTTCGTGGACTCGCCCGGCGCCGCGCTCGGCGAGGCCGACCACCTGCTGACCCAGCTGCTGCACGACCGCGGCTACCCGTCGGACGCGCGCGAGCACCAGGTCGCGGCCGTGTCGGTGCACCATCCGCGCCATGTGGAGGCGTTCCGCACGCTGCGCCTGCTCGCCGCGGCGGGCGCGGGCGGCGCTGGTGGCACGGAGGAGCTGCGCGAGGCCCTGCTGCGGGCCCGCGACCTCTTCCGCGACGTGCTCGACGCGGGCCCGCGCGAGGCGGGCGCCGGGCGCCCCGACGAGCGCCGCCGGCTGCACGTCCGCCGACCGCGGAGCCGACAGGACGCGACGACGAAGGGCGGCGTGTGATGGAGGGACGGCGGACGGAGACGCGGACGGTGCCGGGCGCGAAGGTGGTGACCCCTCTGGAGGCCGCGGAACGGAACGAGGCCACGGAGGCGAAGGCAGCCGGAGCGCGCGGCACGGGGCCAGGGCCCGACCCGGCGCCCACCAGGCCGACGAGCGGCCCGCTGCTCTCGCCCGAGCAGGGCGAACGGCTCACCTCGGGGCTCGAGCACGCACTCGTCGGCTTCGTCGACAGCCCCGAACGGTCGCTGACCGACGCGGACTTCCTCCTCGACGAGACCGTGGCGCAGCTGACCGACGCGCTGGCCACCCGGCGCAGGGAGCTGCGCGCCGGATGGCAGCACCGGGACGCGGACACCGAGCGGCAGCGGGTGCTGCTCCTCGACTACCGCGACCTGGTGCGGCGCCTGCTCGGCGCGTGAGGCGCGGACACGGAGGACCACACCGTCCCCCCACGAGGCGGCCCCGGGCGATCACCGCGAACAGCCGGATCGCCCGGGGCCGCCGCCCGTTCGCGGGTGCGACGGGCGCGTGTGATGAAATGCCCGGGTGAACGACGCCCCGAGGACCGCCCACGCGACGGCCAGGGTGACCACATGGTGGCTGGAGCAGACCTCGCCGTCCGACCTCTTCCCCGCGCGCGCCCCTGACGCGGCGGCCGGTCTCGCGGTCGCGCGGGCCGAGGTGGCGAGCCCGGAGTTCAGCCGGTTCCTGTATACGGCGGTGGGCGGCGATGTCGCGTGGACCGACCGGCTGCCATGGAGCCACGCGCGGTGGCTGGCGCACCTCGACCGGACCGGCGTGGAGACATGGGTGGCCTGGGTCAGGGGCACGCCCGCGGGCTTCGCCGAGCTCGACGGGAGCGAGGAAGGCGTGGTGGAGCTGGCCTACTTCGGGCTGCTCCCGGCGTTCCGCGGCCTCGGCATCGGCGGCCATCTGCTGTCGGTTGCGCTGACACGCGCCTGGGACCTGGGGGAACGCCTGCCGAGCGGGACGCCGACGCGGCGCGTGTGGGTGCACACGTGCTCCCTCGACGGGCCGCACGCGCTGGCCAACTACCGGCGGCGCGGCCTCCGGTTGTACGACACGACGGAGGCCGAGCAGCCGCCGACCGCCTCTCCAGGACCCTGGCCCGGGGCGTTCGACCCACAGTGAGCGGGTCGTTACCTGTATCACATAGTGGGACCGCATTGTCCATATGCCGGATAACGGTGGACTGGCGGGTCACCGCGTGCCACGCTGCCGTCATGTCCCCAGCTGGAATCGCACTGGTGAGTCGGCGCCATGTCGATCTTGGCCGCATGTCCAGCGCCATCTGTCCGGCATGGTGAGCACCTCGGACTGAGCCGCCTCACGTCCTCCCGTCCGCGGGTCGAGCACCCGTGTCCGCGCTCCGGACCCCGCCCTGCCCCGCGACGCCGCGGGCGCTGACCACGGCTGGGGTCCCACAGCCCTGCCGCCCGCAGATCCGAACGCCTCACGAAGGATGCCGCGACGATGCCTGATTCCGCGCCCGGTTCCACGAACGGTCCGGCGAACGGTGCCGCGAACGCGAGGAAGCCCGCCGCCCCGGGGCGCCGCAAGGCCGCCAGGCACCGCGGCGAAGGCCAGTGGGCCGCGGGCCACTTCACCCCGCTCAACCCCAACGAGCAGGTCAAGAAGGACGACGACGGCCTCAACGTCCGCACGCGCATCGAGACGATCTACGCGCACCGCGGGTTCTCCTCGATCGACGGCCAGGACCTGCGCGGGCGGATGCGCTGGTGGGGCCTCTACACCCAGCGCAGGCCGGGGATCGACGGCGGCAGGACGGCCATCCTGGAGCCCGAGGAGCTGGACGACGAGTACTTCATGCTCCGCGTCCGCATCGACGGCGGCAGGCTGACCACCGCGCAGCTGCGCGTGATCGGCGAGATCTCCCAGGAGTTCGCGCGCGGCACCGCGGACATCACCGACCGGCAGAACATCCAGTACCACTGGATCCGCATCGAGGACATGCCGGAGATCTGGCGGCGCCTCGAGGGCGTCGGCCTGTCCACGACCGAGGCGTGCGGCGACACCCCGCGCGTGGTGCTCGGCTCGCCGGTCGCGGGCATCGCGGAGGACGAGATCATCGACGGCACCCCCGCCGTCGACGAGATCCACCGCCGCGTGGTGGGCAACAAGGCGTACTCGAACCTCCCGCGCAAGTTCAAGACGGCCGTCTCGGGTTCGCCCCTGCTCGACGTGGCGCACGAGATCAACGACGTGGCGTTCGTCGGCGTCGTGCACCCCGAGCTCGGCCCCGGGTTCGACGTGTGGGTCGGCGGCGGGCTCTCCACCAACCCCAGGATCGGCGTCAGGCTGGGCGCCTGGGTGCCCCTCGACGAGGTGGCCGACGTGCACGAGGGCATCGTCGGGCTGTTCCGCGACTACGGCTACCGGCGGCTGCGCACGCGCGCCCGCATCAAGTTCCTGGTGGCCGACTGGGGCGCGGAGCGGTTCCGCGAGGTGCTCGAGCGCGAGTACCTGCTGCGCCGCCTCGCCGACGGCCCGGCGCCCGAGCGCCCCGTGGCCGAGTGGCGCGACCACATCGGTGTACACCGGCAGCGCGACGGGCGTTACTACGTCGGCTTCGCGCCGCGCGTGGGCCGCGTCGACGGCGGCACGCTCGCCAAGATCGCCGACCTGGCCGAGGCGCACGGCTCCTCGCGCGTGCGCACCACCGTCGAGCAGAAGATGATCGTCCTCGACGTGCCCGAGGACCGGGTCGAGGCGCTCACCGAGGGCCTCGCCGCGCTCGATCTGACCACCAGGCCTTCGACGTTCAGGCGCGGGACCATGGCCTGCACCGGCATCGAGTTCTGCAAGCTCGCCATCGTCGAGACCAAGGCCCGCGCGACGTGGCTCATCGAGGAGATGGAGCGCCGCCTCCCCGACTTCGACGAGCCGCTCACCATCAACGTCAACGGCTGCCCCAACTCCTGCGCCCGCATCCAGATCGCGGACATCGGTCTCAAGGGACAGCTGGTCACCGACGCCGACGGCAACCAGGTCGAGGGGTTCCAGGTCCACCTCGGCGGCTCCCTCGGCCTCGAGCCCGGCTTCGGGCGCAAGGTCCGCGGCCTGAAGGTCACCGCCACCGGGCTGGCCGACTACGTCGAGCGCGTTCTGGTCCGTTTCACCGAACAGCGCGAGCCCGGCGAGCGCTTCGCCCGGTGGGCGGCCCGCGCCGACGAGGAGTCGCTGTCGTGACCCGGGCCGACGCGAGGGCCGCCGCGAGGGCAGGAAGCGAGGACGCCGCGTGAGTGAGCGAGCCGCCCCGTTCTACTGCCCCTACTGCGGGGACGAGGACCTCCGCCCCAACGAGGAGGGCCACGGCGCCTGGGAGTGCGCGGCCTGCAACCGCGCGTTCCGCCTGTCGTTCCTCGGCCTGCTCGCCAGGGGCCTCACCCGCAACGCGCCCCGCCCCGCCGACGGGGGCACCGACGGCGACGACCTCGACGGCGACGGCGCCGCGGAAGCACGCTGACGACGCTTCAGGAGGGCACGATGACCGCCACCACCACGACCGGATCCCGCTCCGAGGGCGCGCCCGCCCGTGCCGAGCGCCTGCGCGCGCTCGCCGAGCGCGCCGGGCGCGAACTCGAGGGAGCCCCGGCCCTCGACATCCTGCGCTGGGCCGCCGACGCGTTCGGCCAGCGGCTGTGCGTCACCTCGTCGATGGAGGACGCCGTCGTGGCCCACCTCGCCTCCCGCGCGCTGCCTGGCGTCGACGTGCTGTTCCTCGACACCGGCTACCACTTCCCCGAGACCATCGGCACGCGCGACGCCGTCGCCGCGGTCATGGACGTCGACGTCATCACCCTCACCCCGGCCGCCACCGTGGCCGAGCAGGACGCGGCCCACGGGCCCCGGCTGTTCGAGCGCGACCCCGACCGGTGCTGCGCCCTGCGCAAGGTCCAGGTGCTCGAACGCGGCCTCGCCTCCTACGACGCGTGGGCGACGGGCCTGCGCCGCGACGAGTCCCCGACGCGCGCGAACACCCCCGTCGTCGGCTGGGACTCCCGACGCGAAAAGGTGAAGATTGCCCCGATAGCGACCTGGGGCCAGGCGGATGTGGAAGCCTATGTCGCGGAGCACGGAGTGCTCACCAATCCGCTTCTCCAGGACGGTTACGCGTCCATAGGCTGCGCCCCCTGCACCCGCCGCGTCGCGGCGGGCGAGGACCCGCGCGCCGGGCGCTGGGCCGGCCTCGGCAAGACCGAGTGCGGATTGCACGGCTGACATGACGCCGACGACGAGGACACGCGACATGAGCGGCACGGGCGCGAGCGGGACACCGCCACGCGGCGCCACCATCTGGCTCACAGGGCTGCCGAGCGCGGGCAAGACCACCATCGCCCGCGCGCTGGCCGCGCGGCTGGCCGCCGAAGGGCGGCGCGTGGAGGTGCTCGACGGCGACGAGGTCAGGGAGTTCCTCTCCGCGGGCCTGGGCTTCAGCCGCGACGACCGGCACACCAACGTGCAACGCATCGGATTCGTCGCCCAGTTGCTCGCCTCGCACGGGGTGATCGCCCTGGTGCCGGTCATCGCCCCCTACGCCGACAGCCGCGAGGCGGTCCGCAAGCGGCACCAGGAGGCGGGCACCGACTACCTGGAGGTGCACGTGGCCACGCCCGTCGAGGTCTGCTCGGAGCGTGACGTGAAGGGCCTGTACGCCAAGCAGGCCGCGGGCGCGCTGACCGGTCTCACCGGCGTGGACGACCCCTACGAGGTGCCGGACGCCCCCGACCTGCGGATCCACGCGCACGAGCAGACCGTCGACGAGTCGGCCGCGGCGCTCCACGCGGTGCTGGCCCGGCGGGGGCTGGCATGAGCGGGGCAACGGACGAGCGAGAGGAAGGCGGCATGACCACGACGGCTCACCTGGCCGGTTCCATCAGCGGGAGCCCCTACGCGCTGTCGCACCTGGACGTCCTCGAGTCCGAGGCGGTGCACATCTTCCGCGAGGTGGCGGGGGAGTTCGAGCGGCCCGTGATCCTGTTCTCGGGCGGCAAGGACTCGATCGTCATGCTGCACCTGGCGCTCAAGGCGTTCGCGCCCGCGCCGCCGCCGTTCGCGCTGCTGCACGTCGACACCGGGCACAACTTCCCCGAGGTCATCGCCTACCGCGACCGGGTCGTGGCGCTGCACGGGCTGCGCCTGCACGTCGCGTCCGTGCAGGAGTTCATCGACGACGGGCGGCTGCGCGAGCGCCCCGACGGCACGCGCAACCCCCTCCAGACGGTGCCGCTGCTCGACGCGATCGAGACGCACCGCTTCGACGCCGTCTTCGGCGGCGGGCGCCGCGACGAGGAGAAGGCCCGCGCGAAGGAGCGGGTGTTCTCGCTGCGCGACGAGTTCGGCGGCTGGGACCCGCGCCGCCAGCGCCCCGAGCTGTGGCAGCTGTACAACGGGCGGCACGCGCCGGGCGAGCATGTGCGGGTCTTCCCCCTCTCCAACTGGACCGAGCTCGACGTCTGGCAGTACATCGCCCGCGAGAAGATCGAGATCCCCGGGATCTACTACGCCCACGAGCGCGAGGTCTTCAGGCGCGGCGGCATGTGGCTGGCCGCGGGCGAGTGGGGCGGGCCGCGGGACGGCGAGCCCGTCGAGACGCGCCTGGTGCGGTACCGCACCGTCGGGGACATGTCGTGCACCGGGGCGGTGGACTCGGACGCGGAGACGATCGAGCGGATCATCGCCGAGATCGCCGCGTCCCGGCTCACCGAGCGGGGCGCGACCCGGGCCGACGACCGGCTGTCCGAGGCCGCCATGGAGGACCGCAAGCGCGAGGGGTACTTCTGATGACCGGCGCCACCACGGGGACGCCCGCCGCCGCGGGCCCCGAGTCCCTCTCCACCACGGCGCTGCTGCGCTTCGCCACCGCTGGCTCGGTGGACGACGGCAAGTCCACGCTGGTCGGGCGGCTGCTGCACGACTCCAAGTCGGTGCTCGCCGACCAGTTGGAGGCCGTCGAGCTCGCCTCGCGCAACCGGGGCCAGGAGTCGGTCGACCTCGCGCTGCTGACCGACGGCCTGCGGGCCGAGCGCGAGCAGGGCATCACCATCGACGTCGCCCACCGCTACTTCGCCACGGCCAGGCGGCGTTTCATCCTGGCCGACACCCCTGGCCATGTGCAGTACACCCGGAACATGGTCACCGGCGCGTCGACCGCCGAGCTGGCGATCATCCTGGTGGACGCGCGCAACGGCGTGGTCGAGCAGACCCGCAGGCACGCCGCCGTCGCCGCGCTGCTGCGGGTGCCCCATGTGGTCCTGGCCGTCAACAAGATGGACCTCGCCGGCTACGCCGAGCCGGTGTTCGCGCGCATCGCCGGGGACTTCACCGCGTACGCCGCCTCGCTCGGCGTCCCCGAGGTCACCGCGATCCCCATCTCCGCGCTCGCCGGGGACAACGTCGTGACGCCATCGGCCGCGATGGACTGGTACGGCGGCCCCACCGTGCTCGAACACCTGGAGTCCGTGCCGGTAGCGCACGACCCGACCGAGGACCCGGCGCGCTTCCCCGTGCAGTACGTCATCCGCCCCGGCACGCCCGAGCACCCCGACTACCGCGGCTACGCGGGGCAGATCTCGTCGGGCGTGCTGCGCGTGGGCCAGCGGGTGGTCGTCCAGCCCTCGGGGCTGACCAGCACGATCGAGGGCATCGACGCGCTGGGCCAGTCCCTCGACGTGGCCTGGGCCCCGCAGTCGGTGACGCTCACCCTCGCCGACGACCTCGACATCTCGCGCGGCGACCTGATCGCGCCGGCCGACGGCGCGGCCACGGCGACGCGTGAGGTCACCGCGACGGTGTGCCACCTGCACGACCGGCCGCTCGCGCCGGGGGCGCGCGTGCTGCTGAAGCACGCGACCCGCACGGTCAAGGCGATCGTCAAGGAGATCCCGTCCCGGCTCACCCTGGACGACCTGTCCCACCATCCGGACCCGGGCGAGCTGGTGGCCAACGACATCGGCCGCGTGACGCTGCGCACCTCGGAGCCGCTGGCCATGGACGCCTACGCGGACTCGCGTTCCACCGGATCGTTCCTGCTGATCGACCCGGCGGACGGCGCGACGCTGACGGCGGGGATGGCGGGAGAGGCGTTCGGCGGGGCCAAGGGCCAGGGGGCCCCGAGCGCGGAGGACGCCGCATGGGACTTCTGACCGGCGCGGGCGGGGTGTTCGCCACCTTCGCCAAGGAGGGCGGGCGCGTGGGCAGCGGCGCGCTCGGCAGCGGCTACGGCGGCATGGGGCCCTGTGCGGGCTGAACCGCCTCGCGCGGGCGGCCCGTTCGCCCGCGCGCCCCGCCGCTCCCGTTCACCGTTCGCCGCGTTCCGCCCTTCCGAGAGGACCTGATCCACCGTGACCGCTCCCCGCACATCGGGGCCGAGACGGCTCCGCCGCTCCCGCGCCACCGCCGTCGTCCTGCCCCTGCTGCTGACCGCCGTCGCCGCCTGCGGCTACGGCTCGGACAACGACGACGAGGAGTCGTCGCCTTCGAACGAGGAGACCGCGGGCGGCGAGGCGCTGTCCGCCGACGAGGTCTCCATCGGGTACTTCGCGAACATCACCCACGCCACCGCCGTGGTGGGCCTCCAGGACGGCGGCCTGATCCGCGAGCAGCTCGGCGGCACCGAGGTGAACACGCAAATATTCAACGCGGGCCCCTCCGCGATCGAGGCGCTGAACTCCGGCGACCTGGACCTGACGTTCATCGGCCCCAACCCCGCGATCAACGGCTTCGCGCAGTCCGGCGGCGAGAGCCTGCGCGTCGTGTCGGGCGCGGCGTCGGGGGGCGCCTCGCTGGTGGCGAACCCGGAGACGGTGCCCAGCCTCGACGACCTCGAGGGCGCCCGCATCGCCACGCCGCAGCTGGGCAACACGCAGGACGTCGCCCTCCTCAACTACCTGGCCGAGGAGGGGTACGAGGTCAACGCCCAGGACGGCTCGGGCGACGTCGAGGTCTACCGCATCCCCAACGCCGAGATCCCCGCCGCGTTCGACAACGGCGACATCGACGGCGCCTGGGTGCCCGAGCCCACCGCGGCCAACCTGGTCAGCAGGGGCGCGGAGACGCTGCTCGACGAGGGCGACCTGTGGGACGACGGGCAGTTCGTCGTCACCCACGTGATCGCCTCGCAGGACTTCCTGGCCGAGCACGAGGACGTGGTCGAGGCCGTCGTCCGCGGGGTGGTGCGCACCAACGGCTGGATCAACGAGAACCGCGACGAGGCCAAGGAGCAGTTCAACGCGCAGCTCGCGGCCCTGCCTGGCGGCAGCGAGCTGCCCCCCGAGATCCTCGACCCGGCGTTCGAGAATGTCGAGTTCCTCAACGACCCGCTGGCGACGACCCTCCAGACCGGCGCCGAGCACGCGGTGACCGCCGGGCTGCTCGACGAGACCGACCTCACGGGCATCTACGACCTGTCCATCCTCAACCGCGTGCTGGCGGAAGAGGGGCTCCCCGAGATCACCGATGACGCCGGTCTCGGCGTCGAGTGACGGACCCCCGCCCCGACGCACCCAGGAGGCGACACCGATGGCCACAGCGCTCCACAAGCCGAAGGGCCAGGGCGGCGAGGGCGGCGACGACGCCCCGGTCGCCGTCCACCTCGACCATGTGTCGAAGTCCTTCGGCCGCCCGGGCAAGCAGCAGCTGGTGCTCGACGACATCACGCTCGATGTCGCCCCCGGCGAGTTCGTGACCCTGCTGGGCGCGTCCGGCTGTGGGAAGTCGACCCTGCTCAACCTGACCGCCGGGCTCGACGCGGCGTCCGCCGGCACCATCACGGTGCCGGGCGGGCGCCCCGCCCTGATGTTCCAGGACCACGCGCTCTTCCCGTGGCTGACCGCGGGCAAGAACATCGAGCTCGCCCTGCGGCTGCGGGGCGTTCCCCAGGGCGAACGGCGGGCCGAGGCCGAGCGGCTGCTCACGCTCGTCCGGCTCAGCGGCGCGCACGGCAAGCGCGTGCACGAGCTGTCCGGCGGCATGCGGCAGCGCGTCGCGCTCGCGAGGGCGCTGGCGCAGGACAGCCAACTGCTGCTGATGGACGAGCCGTTCGCCGCGCTCGACGCCATCACGCGCGATGTCCTGCACGAGGAGCTGACCCGGATCTGGCGCGAGACCGGCGTCTCGATCCTGTTCGTCACGCACAACGTCCGCGAGGCGGTCAGGCTGGCGCAGCGCGTCGTGCTGCTGTCCTCGCGGCCCGGGCGCGTCGTTCACGAGTGGCGCGTGGACATCGAGCAGCCGCGCCGCATCGAGGACACCGCCGTCTCGGCGCTCTCGGTGGAGATCACCGAGCGCCTCAGGGAGGAGATCCGCCGCCATGGCCAGCAGTGAGACACGGGAGAAGGGGAGCGAGGACCTCGCGGGCCTCGAGGCGGGGCTCGACGCCCTGGAGACCCCGGCCACCACCCCCGAACGGCCGCCCGTCGGCCGGATCCTGGTGAGCAAGGTGCTGCCGCCCGTGGTGGCGATCGTGCTCGTCCTCGCCATCTGGCAGGGGGCCTACTGGGCCGATGTGAAGCGCGACGACGCGCTGCCGAGCCCGCTCGACGTGGGCGACGAGTTCGCCGAGATGTGGCGGCAGGGCACCCTGTTCGAGTACATCTGGACCAGCGTCTCGCGGGGCGTGCTCGGCTTTGTCATCGCGGTCGCGGTGGGCACCCCGCTCGGCCTGATCGTGGCGCGGGTCAAGGTGGTGCGGGCCGCGATCGGCCCCGTGCTGACCGGCCTCCAGTCGCTGCCTTCCATCGCGTGGGTGCCCGCGGCGATCATCTGGTTCGGGCTCACCAACAGCACGATCTACGCCGTGGTGCTGCTCGGCGCCGTGCCGTCCATCGCCAACGGCATCGTCTCGGGCGTCGACCAGATCCCGCCGCTGTATCTGCGCGCGGGGCGGATGCTGGGCGCCAGCGGGCTGACCAGCGTGCGGCACGTGCTGCTGCCCGCGGCGCTGCCCGGCTATCTGGCGGGGCTCAAGCAGGGCTGGGCGTTCTCCTGGCGGTCGCTCATGGCGGCCGAGCTGATCGTCCAGTCCCCGAGCCTCGGCACGGGGCTCGGCCAGCTCATGGACGGCTACCGGGCCATGCAGAACATGTCGGGGGTGCTCGCGACCATCATCCTGATCCTGGTGGTCGGGGTGGCCATCGACCTGCTGTTCTTCTCCCCGCTCGAGCGGCGTGTGCTGCGCGGCAGAGGGCTGCTGGCCCGCACCACATGAGGCACGGAACGCACCGAAGGGGCGGGGGCGCGCGCCGCATGGCGCACGCGCCCGCCCTGCTGGTCGTGGCGCACGGCAGCCGCGATCCGCGCCACGCGGCGACCGTCGCGGCGCTGACGGCGCGGGTGCGCGGGCTCGCGCCGGGGCTCACGGTGGCGACGGGCTTCCTCGACTTCTGCGTGCCGGGCGTGGACCGGGCCATGGCCGGGCTCTACGCGGCGGGTGAACGGCGCGTCGTGGCGCTGCCGTTGCTGCTGAGCCGGGCCTTCCACGCCAGGACCGACATCCCCGCGGCGCTCGCCGAGGCCGAAGCCGGGCTGCCGGGGCTGAGCGTGGCGCGGGCGGATGTGCTCGGCCCCTCGCCGCTGCTGCTCGCGGCGCTGGAACGGCGGCTGGCCGAGGCGGGTGCGCCGACGGGCGCCGAACGGCGTTCCACCGGCGTCGTGTTGGCGTCGGCCGGGTCGTCCGACCCCGAGGCGCTCGCCGCCATGGCGGCGCTCGGCGCGCGCTGGCGGCGCGCGGCGGGCTGGGGCGCGGTGGCGACCGCGTACGCCGCGGCCGCGTCGCCCACGACGGCCGAGGCCGTGCGCGCGCTGCGCGCGGACCCTGCGGTGCGGCGCGTGGTCGTGGCGCCGTGTGTCATCGCGCCGGGGCGGCTGCCCGACCGCATCGCGGCGGGCGCGACCGAGGCCGGAGCCGAGGTGACCGCCCCGGTCCTCGGCCCGGCCCCGGAGCTGGCCCGGCTGCTGCTGCGGCGCTACGCCGAGGCGGCGGGGCCGCCCCGGCGCGCGCTGCTCGCCGGGTGATACCGGGTGCTGCCGTTGATCAACCGCCGGGTGGCGGCACGTACTTGTAGCCGACCCTGCGGACGGTGACGATGCGCTCGCGGTAGGCGGCGCCGAGCTTGCGGCGCAGCCGCGCGATGTGCACGTCCACGGTGCGCTGGTCCCCCACCGGGCCGTAGCCCCAGATGGTGGCGACCAGTTGTTCCCTGGTGTACACCCGGTGAGGGTGTCTCACCAGGTGGGCAAGCAGCTCGAATTCCAGATAGGTGAGCCGGAGCGGCTTGCCGTCCACCGTGGCGGTGCGCTCGTCGGTGTCCACGGCCACGCTGCGCCGCTTGGCCTCCGGCGCCCGCACGGGTGTGGGAGCCGGGGGCTGCGACGCCGCTGAGAGGATCTCGCCGAGCTGGGTGAGCTTGGTCCCGGCCGGGGCCAGGACCAGATACCCCACGAGGGGAACGGCGTTGTCCGCCGTGCCGCCACCGAGTGCCTGAGGGACGAGGGTCACCGTCACGTCGGTCACATCGGTCAGCTCGGAAAGGGACGATAGTCGGGAGAGATCGGGTGGTGTCGGGAGAGCGGCGAGGTGCCGCGGCGTCGGCATGTGAAGCCGCCTTTCCGCATTGTCCGGAGGTGCGCTTGGTCCAGGGGGCCGCATGGTCAAGAAGGCCGCGGCCGCAGATAAGGGCAGCCGAATTCCTCCCACGTCGCCGGGCGGCGTTACGCCGTCTCATCCGGAATGCGGGATGGTGAACACGCGGAAGATCGCGAGGAAATGCGGGAGTAGTCCGGCTGGGCGCGGGTCAGCGACCGGCGGCACAGATGGCGCTGGCCTGCCGCCGGAGATCGACATGCAGGCGCACAACGAGGAAATCAGCCTGGCTCACGATATGCGAGCATGACAGCACTTTCCTTGACCGTCAAGGCACTTCAATTCGCCGGCCGGTCCAGTGGTTGACCCCCGGTTGACGGCGGGGCGCGGAACCGGCTATCCATGACCATCATGACGACCGACAAGCGCTTCTTCTCACGGTGGCACGTGGACCTGGTCCGCGTGGCCAGCGCGCTGTGTCGTAGCGGTCGATTCTGACGACCGCGCTCGCCCGTATCCCTGGCTCGGGCGCGGAGATTCTCCCGTTTCTCCCACGTTTCCTCGCGTTTCCCGCCCTTTTCCCACGCCTTTTCGAGGATCGAGCCATGTCCGCGCCCACGCCCGCGATCATCACCCCCGCCGAACTCGAGCTGACCGTCCGCTCCTTCGCCGCCCGCACCGACCTGTGGCGCCCCCAGGTGCGCTTCACCCGCCCCGACCGCTGGTACCGACGCCTCGAGCGCAACGCCGACTTCGAGGTCTGGCTGCTGACCTGGCTGCCGGGCCAGGGCACCGAGATCCATGACCACGGTGGCTCGTCCGGGGCGTTCGGGGTGGTCCAGGGAACGCTGACCGAGCGCGTTTTCCCAGCTGCCGGACCCGTTGTCCGACAGGTGGACGTGGGCGGGGTCAGGCCGTTCGGCCCGCACTATGTGCACGAGGTGACCAACAGGGGCGGCGGCCCCGCGGTCAGCATCCACGCCTACGCGCCCGCCCTCACGACGCAGTCCTACTACCGTTGGGACGCGGACGGCGGACTCGCGCTCTCACGGACGGAGCCGGTGACCGAATGAGTGGCCCCCTGGGCATCGACGAGCATCTGGCGTACGCGCGCCTGGACTTGGACCGCGTGACGCCCCACGAGGCGCACGAGGCGGCGCGCGAGGGCGCGGTGCTCGTGGACACGCGCCCTGAGTTCCAGCGCGCGGCGGACGGCACGATCCCCGGCGCGCTCATCATCGAGCGCAACCACCTGGAGTGGCGCTGCGACCCGTCGAGCGGCGCCTCGGTGCCCGAGGCCACGGGCCGGGACGTGCGGTGGATCGTGCTGTGCGACGAGGGCTACGCGTCCTCGCTCGCCGCGGCGTCCCTGCGCGCGATCGGCCTGCCCCGCGCGACGGACCTGGCGGGCGGCTTCCAGGCGTGGCGCGCCGCGGGCCTCCCCGTCACCCCGCCCGCCCGCTGAACGCCCCGCGCCCCACGGGGCGTTCGGATCGGCGTTCAGGCCAGGGCCTCGGCCTCCTTCGCGGGGTCGAGGCCGAGCGCGCCGCGCGTGGGGACGGCGGGCAGCGCGCCGCCGAGCGAGCGGACCCACCGCCAGGTGTCGGCCACCGTCTCCTCCACCGGCCTGCACCGCAGGCCCGTGCCCAGCGCGCGCGTGACGTCGGAGCGGTGCAGCGCGTCGTGGAGCTCCCCCGGCGGCGTCCAGATCGGCAGCTCCGTCCAGCCCGCGATCCCCGCGGCCTCGACGCGCTCGGGCGCGGTCCAGCGCAGCTCGGCCGTCGCCGGTCCGGTGGCCGGTCCGGTGGCCGATCCCGTGGCGGCGACGCAGGCGTCGAGCAGCCCGCCCATCGTCGCGTGCCCCGACGGGCTCACCAGGTCCACGGGCCCCGACAGTCCGCGCTCGGCCGCGTCGAGCGTCCAGCGGGCCAGGTCGCGGGCGTCGACATACTGGAGCGGCAGCTCGCGAGGCCCCGGGGCCAGCACGGGCCCGCCGCGGGCGACGCGGGCCAGCCACCAGGGCAGGCGGCCGACGTTCTCGTGGGGGCCGAGGATCAGGCCGCAGCGCACGAACAGCGTCAGGTCCCCGCCGAACTCCGCCTCGGCGGCCAGCTCCCCGCCGCGCTTGTCCGCGGCGTAATCGGTGGCGTCGGCGTCGGCGTCGGGCGAGGCGTCGACGACGGGCGCGCCCTCGTCCGCCCCCGCGGGGATCGGCCACGCGTAGACGGAGCGGCTCGAGACATAGGTGAAGTGCCGCGCGCGCCCCGCCAGCAGGCGCGCGGCGTCCCGCACGGCGCGCGGGGCGTCGCTCCAGGTGTCGACGACCAGGTCCCACTCCCCCTCGGCCAGCGCGGCCAGGCCGCCTGCCGCGGTGCGGTCCCCGCGCAGCGGCGCGGCGCCCGGCGGGGGCTCGGCGCGGCCCCGGGTGAACGTGGTGACGGACCAGCCCCTGGCCAGGGCGTCCTCGGCGAGGGCGCGGCCGACGAACGTGGTGCCGCCGAGGATCAGCAGTCGTGTGGGTCGCATGGGAGCCAGCGTTCCCCGACGCGGGCGCGCGGGGAAGCCCGCACTGCTGTCGGCGAATTCACCGAGAGCGGAACGGGCGCGCCCCCCGGGGGCGAGTACGCGGCGCTCGGCTGGGAGGTCGACAGCCGGGGGGTCGCCTGGACCGCCGCGGCTGAGCACCGGCGTGCTCCGCGCCCGTTCGGCGAACGGCCGCAGTGGCCGGCGCCGCGGGCCTCCCTAGGAGACCGGGCGGGAGTTCTCCCAGGACCACTCGAACTCCTCGCGGTACGTCTCGAACAGGCTCAGCTCGCCGTCCGCGAAGGGGCCGGTGAACGGGCCCGTCCTGTGCACTATCTCCCGGCCGCCGCGCCGCAGCACCAGGACCGGGGTCTCCATGCCGCGGCTGCGCCTGAGGTAGGACTGCACGACCGCAACCCCGCCGGGGGCGTCGGCGTCCACGAAGTAGGCACTGAAGCGCGGCGTCTCGTCGGAGACATGGATCTCGAACGCCTCGGGGTCCCTGGTCCGGCCGCGCACCCGGCGCATGTGGAGGATGTTTGTCTCGACGGATCGGCTCAGCTCGCCGCGCTTCAGGGAGAGTTCGCGCTCCCGCCGCCGCATGGCGCCGCTGGCCGGGTTCAGGAAGAGGAGCCGGATGCGGCAGCCGCCGTCGGCGAGGCGGACCAGGCGCCGCCCCGGGTAGTTTCCCACGAGGAGGCCGAGGGCTATGCCCGCCGCGTCGAGCCGCCGCGCCCCGCCGAACAGGTCCTCGGCGGGCAGCTGTCTCTGGAGCCGCACCCGGTCGGGGTGGACCCCCGCCACATCGGTGAACCGGTCACCGACAAGGCGCTCCACCGCGTCGGTCGGGAGCCGCCCCGAGGACGGCGGGACGCCGGAGTCGAGCAGCCGCAGCAGCCTGGCGCACCCGCGTTCGGCCTGTTCGAGCACGACGCGGCTCATCCCGCGGTTGCGGCTGACCGCGCTGCGGGCCACCTCGAGCTCGTCAAGGGTGAGCTCGACCTCGCGGCGATTGTCCAAATACGGCGCAAAGCAGGGCCAGTGCTGCACCATGAGTTCACGCAGTTGCGGGAGGGTGAGGAAGGCGAGGACCGTGTCATCGGCAGGATCGAGCAGGTGTCCCTTGCGGCGGCTGACCTCGCGCAGCGCCGCGGCGCGCTGCACCCACTCCTGCCCGGTCGGCCCGGCGGCCGCGATCTCCCACTCCTCGCCGTGCACCGGCTCGTACACCGGGCGCAGCACCGCGGCCACCACGGACCGCAGCCGCTGCTCCACGAGGTTCAGCCAGACGTACGCGCGACCCGCGCGCTCCACCCGGGTGCTCACCTCGGACCAGTCCTCGGCGGTCCACTCCAGGTCAGCCCCTGTCTCCACCGGGCGCGGCACCGGGACAGCCCCGGCCTGTGCCTCGGCTGTCCCACCCCCGTTTCCCGAGGGCAGCTCCAGCCCCGACGAGCTCACCTGCACCGCCTTCCGCCCCGCTGATGGATCAAGGAAGCCTACTGCGGAGCCCCCCGCGCGTGCAGCACACTCGGGAATCAACTGCGCTTGTCCGCACGGCCGTCGGGGCAGAGGGTCTCCATGACGCCAGCGCGCCGCACGCCCACGTCTACCTACCGGCTCCAGCTCCAGCCGGATTTCCCCTTCTCAGCGGCCGAGGAGCTCGTCCCCTACGCGGCGTCGCTCGGTGTCTCGCACCTCCACCTGTCGCCCGTCCTCGAGGCCGTGCCCGGCTCGCTCCACGGCTACGACGTGACCGACCACACACGCGTGCGCGCGGAGTTGGGGGGCGAGGAGGGCCTGCGGGCGCTCGCGGACGCGGCGCGTGCGCGGGGTCTCGGCCTGGTGCTCGACATCGTGCCGAACCACATGGCGGTGCCGGGCGCGATGGAGCTCAACGGGCCGCTGTGGGAGGTGCTGCGGGACGGCCCCGAGGCGGAGCGCGCGGGCTGGTTCGACATCGACTGGGCGGCGGGCGGCGGCCGGGTGCTGCTCCCGGTGCTCGGCGGGCCGCTCGGCGAGGAGCTCGACCGCCTTTCGGTGGTGGACGGCACGCTGCGGTACGCCGACCGCCGCTTCCCGCTGCGGCCCGGCACGGAGGAGCTGCCGCTGCCCGACCTGCTCGACGAGCAGCACTACCGCCTCGCGTGGTGGCGCCTCGGGCGCACGGAGATCAACTACCGGCGTTTCTTCGCCATCTCCGAGCTCATCGGGGTGCGCGTGGAGGAGCCCGAGGTCTTCGCGGCGACGCACGCGCTGGTGCTGCGGCTGCTCGACGAGGGGCTGATCGACGGGCTCAGGGTGGACCACCCCGACGGGCTCGCGGACCCGGGCGGCTATCTGGAGCGGCTGCACCGCGCGACGGGCGGGGCGTGGATCGTCGCGGAGAAGATCCTCGGGCCAGGCGAGCGGCTGCCCGCGAGCTGGCCCGTGGCGGGGACGACGGGCTATGACGCGATGCGGTTCATCGACGCGATGTTCACGGAAGCGGACGGCGCCGCCGAACTGACCGAGCACTACCGGGCGTTCACCGGGGCGCCGCCGGATCTCGGCGGCGAGTGGACGGCCACGGTGCGGCGGGCGGCCTACAAGATGATCACGCACGAGCTGGCGGCCGAGACCGAACGCCTCACGCGCGCGGCCGTGCGGGTGTGCGCGGCCGTGCCGGAGCTGAGGGTGCGCGACCACGCGCCGTGGACGCTGCGTTCGGCGCTGGTGGAGCTGCTGGTGCGGCTGCCGGTCTACCGCCCCTATGTGACGGGGGACGCGCCGCCTTCGCCGGTGGACGAGGCGATGCTGGTGACGGCCGCGGACGGGGCGCGGACGATGTACGCGGTGCCCGCGGAGGCCGCGGCGGTGGACACGGTGCGGGAGCTGGCGCTCGGGCGGTTCGGCGAGGGCGACGACCTGACGGACTTCCGGGTGCGCTTCGCCCAGGTGGCGTCGGCGCTGCGGGCCAAGGCCGTCGAGGACACCGCCTGTTACCGTTACGCGCCGCTGCTCTCCGCGGCCGAGGTGGGCGGGGACCCGGGCGAGCCCGCGCTGCCACCGGCCGCGTTCCACGCGTTCTGCGAGCGGATCCAGCGGCACTGGCCGCTGACCGGCACCGCGCTGTCCACGCATGACACCAAGCGCAGCGGCGACATCCGGGCGACGCTCGCGTCGTTGAGCGAACACCCCCACGGCTGGGCGGAGTTGGTGACCCGGCTGACGGAGGAGACCGCGCGGGCCGGGGTGCGGGCGCCGGATCCGCACGTGGCGTGGACGACGTGGCAGACGGCGTTCGCGATGGGCTTCCCCGACCGGGAGCGGCTGCTCGGCACGGTGCTGAAGACGGTGCGGGAGGCGGGGCTGCACACCAGCTGGACCGAGCCGGACGAGTCCTACGAGGCGGCGCTCGAACGCTTTGTGCTCGCGGGCCCGTGCGGGCCGCCGCTCTATCCGCTGACGGAGTTCGCGCGGGAGCTGGAGCCGCAGGTCAGGGCGAACGTGCTGGGCACGGCCCTGCTGCACCTGACGATGCCGGGGGTGCCGGACGTCTACCGGGGAAGCGAGCGGCACTACCTGGCGCTCGTCGACCCCGACAACCGGCGGCTCCCCCAGCTGCCCGTCGCCCAACTCGCGGCGCTGGACGACGCGTTGGCCACCGGCTACGACCTGGCGACGGAGAAGCTGCGGCTCACGGCGACGGCGCTGCGGCTGCGGCGCGCGCAGCCGGAGTGGTTCGGGGAGCTCGCGGACTACGAGCCGCTGCCCGCGGAGGGGATCGCGGCCGAGCACTGCCTGGCGTTCGCGCGCTCGGGGCGGGTCGTCGCGGTGGTGACGCGGCTGTCGCGGCGGCTCGCGGCGGCGGGCGGCTGGGAGGGCACGTATCTGCCGCTGCCACCTGGGCCCTGGCGGGACCTGCTGACCGGCCATGCGGTCTCGGGCAAGGCGCGCCTCGGGCAGCTGCTCGCGGCGAACCCGGTGGCGCTGCTGGTCCGCGAGGACTGAGCGGCGGCCGACCCGGTGTCCTGGCGCCCCGGCCGGGTACGCGGGCGAACGTGGAGCGGACCGTGCGCGACGATGGATGAGCTGGCCGTCGAGATCCCGCCGTGGCGCCGCCGCGCCGCGGGGCTCGCGCGCCGTCAGGGGGCGGGCGCCGTCAGGGGGCGGGCGCCGTCAGGGGGCGGGCGGCGCGGCCCTCGCCACCTCGCCGCCGCCGGTCTCGCCCGAGCTGACGCCCGGGCGTTCCCCCGGGCGCGTCGAGGCGCTCGGTCATGGCTCGCGCGCCTGCTCGCGCACGCACGCGCGGCAGATCCACGCGGCGCGCAGGACGCGCGCGGCGTGGTGCGGGGGGTGCTCGGCGCACCAGCTGGCCGGGGGCTGCCGGTCGGGCAGCGAGCGCAGGATCATGTCCACCGCGCGCGGTGGCTCGCCGGGGTCGATGGTGTCAGCGGCCATCGGGGTCCTCCTCGCCGCCCTCCTCGGGCTCGGGGAGCAGCACGATCTCCTCGGCCACCAGATCGTGCCCGTTGACCTCGCCCTCGTCGACCATGATCACGTCACCTCCGCCCCCGAGTGTCCCCCGGGGCCCGCGCCGCCGCAGCGGCGCGCGGCAGTGCGCGCCTGGCGTGCGGCGCGAAAGACCCGTGCTCAGGAGGCGCGGCGCCGGAAGTGCCACACGACGCGGGCCTCGACGAAGGCGCGGTCGTGGTGGCGCTCCCCGGTGAACGCGCGCGGCAGCGCGACGCCTTCGAGGCCGAGGGCATGGGCCAGCGGGAGTCCGTGGACCACCGGCCGGACGCTGGCGGGGACGGCGGCCCTAGGGCCTGTCTGACAATCCCCGGCGGGCTCGCGACGACTGGCATCCCGCCTGGCTGCGTTGCCGAATCGCGCGAGTACGGCTGAGTACGAGCTGCGATCCGGCGCCTTGCCAGGCGGGCGCCA
>NZ_RBDY01000053.1 GCF_003626575.1 Streptomyces radicis
GCGGTGCGTATTCGGCGGCGAACGCGTTCCTGGATGGTCTGGCGGAGCGTCGTCGTGCGCGTGGTCTGACGGCGACGTCGATCGCCTGGGGTCCGTGGGGTGGCGGGGGTATGGCGGAGGCGGAGGGGGATGGGCTGCGGCGTCGTGGTCTGCGTTCCCTGGCTCCTGAGGTGGCCATCGCCGCGCTTCAGCGTGCGTTGGATGAGGACCTGACGTGTCTGACGGTCGCGGATGTCGACTGGTCCGTCTTCGCCCCCGCCTTCACGGCGGCGAGGCCACGCCCGTTGATCGCCGAACTACCCGAGGTGCGACAGGCCCTCAACTCCACGGCCACACAGGGCGACAGCGGCCCAGGCGACAACGGCACCGAGCTGGCGGCCACCCTCGCCGCCCTCACCCCGGCCGATCGCGAACGCCACCTCAATGGGCTCGTCTGCGCCGAGGCCGCCCGCGTCCTCGGACACCCCGACACGACCAACGTCGCGGCGAGCCGCGCGTTCCGCGACATGGGCTTCGACTCGCTCACCGCCGTCGAGCTGCGCAACGCCATGACCACCGTCACCGGGCTCACCCTGCCCGCCACGCTGGTGTTCGACCACCCCACACCGGCCGCGCTCACCCAGCACCTCCTCGCCGCACTCGACGGAGGCCACGAAACCTCCGCCGTCCCGGTGCTGACCGAGCTCGACCGGCTGGCCGACCTGCTCTCCGGCGCTGCCCTCGAGCACTCCGAGCGCGCCAGCGTCACCGTGCGGCTGCGCACACTCCTCGCCCAGTGGACAAGCGAGGAGACAGAAGAGCCCGGCGGCATCGCCGAAAAACTTGACTCGGCCACCTCCGACGAGGTGTTCGACTTCATCGACCGCGAGCTCGGCCTCTCCTGATGCGGCACGACCTCCCGATTGCGTTTGGTGGATAGCAACAATGCCCACGAATGAAGAGAAGCTGCTCGACTACCTCAAGCGCGTGTCGGCGGATCTCCACAGCACTCGCGCGCGCCTCCAGGAGGTCGAGGCGCGCGACCAGGAGCCGATCGCGATCGTCGGCATGGCGTGCCGCTACCCCGGCGGCGTCCACTCCCCGGAAGATCTCTGGGAGTTGGTCGCCGAAGGCCGCGACGCCATGACCGAATTCCCCACCGACCGCGGCTGGGACGTCGAGTCGCTCTACGACCCCGACCCCGCGAGCGCGGGCACCAGCTACACCCGCATGGGCGGATTCCTGCACGAGGCAACGGAGTTCGACCCCGCGTTCTTCGGCATCTCGCCCCGCGAGGCCCTTGCCATGGACCCGCAGCAGCGACTCCTCCTCGAAACGGCGTGGGAAGCCGCCGAACGCGCCGGGATCGACCCGGCCGGGCTGCGCGGCAGCCGCACCGGCGTCTTCGTCGGCACCAACAGCCAGGACTACGCCACCCTGTTGATGTTCGCCGAGGACGAGCTCGGCGGCCACCTCGGCACCGGCAACGCCGCCAGCGTCGTCTCAGGGCGGCTCTCCTACACCTTCGGCCTCGAAGGCCCCTCGGTGACGGTCGACACCGCGTGCTCCTCGTCCCTCGTCGCCCTGCACCTGGCCGTGCAGGCGCTCCGCCAGGGCGAGTGCACCCTCGCCCTCGCGGGCGGTGTGACCGTCATGTCAACCCCGGGCACCTTCATCGAGTTCTCCCGCCAGCGCGGCCTGGCCGCCGACGGCCGCTGCAAGGCGTTCGCGGCGGCGGCCGACGGCACGGGGTGGGGCGAGGGCGTCGGCCTCCTCCTGGTCGAACGCCTCTCCGACGCCCGCCGCAACGGCCACCCCGTCCTGGCCGTCGTCCGTGGCTCGGCTGTCAACTCCGACGGCGCGTCCAACGGCCTCACCGCCCCCAACGGCCCATCCCAGCAGCGCGTCATCCGCCAGGCCCTCGCCAACGCCGGGCTGTCCACCGCCGATGTCGACCTCGTCGAGGCCCATGGCACGGGAACGACCCTGGGCGACCCCATCGAGGCCCAGGCCCTCCTCGCCACCTACGGCCAGAACCGCCAAACACCCCTCGCCCTCGGCTCGTTGAAGACCAACATCGGCCACACCCAATCCGCATCCGGCGTCGGCGGCATCATCAAGGTCGTCATGGCGATGCGGAACGGCCTCCTCCCCAAGACGCTGCACGTCGACGAGCCCACGCCGCACGTCGACTGGTCGGCGGGCGCGGTCGAGCTGCTGACGGAGGCCCGCCCCTGGGAGGCGCGGGGGCCGCGCCGCGCGGGCGTGTCGTCGTTCGGGATGAGCGGCACCAACGCGCACCTGATCGTCGAGGAGGCGCCCACCGCCGACGAGGACATCGAGGCGCCGACCGGCGCCCGGCCCGGCACCTACCCCGTGCTGATCTCCGCCCACAGTGCCGCGGCGCTCACCGCACAGGCCGCGCGGCTCCTGGAAACGGCGAACGACTCGATCGGCGACCTCGCCTACTCCACCGCCACGGGCCGCGCCGCGCTGCAACACCGCGCCGTCGTCGTCGCGGGCGACCGCGACGCCCTCACCGCCGGTCTCAACGCGCTCGCCGAGGGCCGCTCCGCCGCGGGTGTCGTGCGCGGCACGGCCGAGGGGGAACGGCGCCTGGCGTTCCTGTTCTCGGGCCAGGGGAGTCAACGGCTCGGCATGGGCCGGGAGTTGTACGAGACCTTCCCGGTGTACGCGGAGGCGTTCGACGCGATCGGTGAGCGCTTCGAACTCCCGGTCAGGGACGCGGTGTTCGGCGAGGACGCGGACCTCCTCAACCGGACCGAGTACACGCAGGTGGCGCTGTTCGCGGTCGAGGTGGCGCTCTACCGGCTGCTCGAATCCTGGGGCGTCAGGCCGGAGTTCCTGGCGGGTCACTCGATCGGCGAGATCGCGGCCGCCCATGTCGCCGGGGTGCTGTCCCTGGAGGACGCGTGCACGTTGGTGGCGGCGCGTGGTCGTCTGATGGGTGCGCTGCCCGAGGGCGGTGCGATGGTCGCCGTCCAGGCCCCCGAGTCCGAGGTGCTGCCGCTGCTGGCCGAAGGGGTTGACGTGGCGGCGGTCAATGGCCCCGACTCGACCGTTCTTTCCGGCGACGAGGATGCCGTCCTGGCCCTGGCCGAGCGGTGGAAGCACAAGCGGCTCGCGGTGAGCCATGCGTTCCATTCGCACCTGATGGACCCGATGCTCGAGGACTTCCGGGCCATCGCCGACACCCTCACCTACCACCCGGCCCAACTCCCCATCGCGGGCCAGCCGGAGAGCGTGGACGCCGAGTACTGGGTCCGCCATGTCCGCGAGGCGGTCCGCTTCCACGACGCCGTGGAGCAGCTGCGGGCCGACGGCGTGGACGCGTTCCTTGAGATCGGTCCCGACGGTGTGCTGTCGGCGATGGCCGAGGGAACGCCGACCCTCCGCAAGGACCGCCCGGAGGTGGAGTCGCTCCTCACCGCCCTGGCCACCCTCCACACCACCGGTGTGAGCGTTGACTGGGGAGCGTTCTACAACGGCACGGGTGCCCGCCGCGTCCCGCTCCCCACCTACGCCTTCCAGCACCAGCGCCACTGGCCCACCTCGTTCACCACCCTCGCCGGAGGCCCCGCGGCCGACACCGTCGAGACCGCCTTCTGGGAGGCCATCGAGCGCGAGGACGCCGACGAGCTCGCCGCCACGCTCGACCTCGACGCGGGCGACCTCGGCACCCTCGTCCCCGCCCTCGCCACCTGGCGGCGCCGCCGTCGCGAGGAGTCCGAGCTCGACTCCTGGCGCTACCGCGTCGTCTGGAAGCCCCAGTCCGAGGCCCCCGCCGCCACCCCCCTCACGGGCCGCTGGGTCATCGTCGCGCCCCCCGGCTCCGACCGCGCCGACGACCGCGCCGCCGAGCTCGCCCGCGCGCTCGCCGAGCACGGCGTCGACACCGACATCGCCACGCCCGACGCCCTGCCCGACCTGGCCTCCGCGACCGCCGTGCTGTCCCTGCTGACCGATGCCGCCGCCACGGCCCAGCTGGTGCGCGGCCTCGAGATCCCCCTCTGGATCGTCACCACGGGAGCCGTCTCCACCGGCCGCTCCGACCCCCTCGGCGACCCCTGGCAGTCCGCGCTGTGGGGCCTCGGCCGCGTCATCGCCCTTGAGCAGCCCCGGAGTTGGGGCGGCCTCATCGACCTGCCCGAGCGGCTCGACCAGCGCGCGGCCGCCCGCCTGGCCGCCGTCCTCACCGGCACCGAGGACCAGGTCGCCATCCGCCCCACCGGCGTCTTCCTCCGCCGCCTCGTCCGCGCCCCGCGCGAGGCCGTCACCGGCGGCGCGAGCTGGACGCCCCGCGGCACCGTCCTGGTCACCGGCGGCACCGGAGCGCTCGGCCGCGAGGTCGCCACCTGGCTGATCGGCAAGGGCGCCACCCGCGTCGTGCTCGCCAGCCGGAGCGGCGCCGCCTCCGGGCTACCCGCCGGGGTCGAGCCCGCCGCCTGCGACGTCACCGACCGCGCCGCCCTCGCCGCACTCATCGACGGGCTCCCCGACCTCACGGCCGTCGTCCACGCCGCCGGGATCAGCCGCAGCACCGTCCTCGCCGACCTCACCGCCGACGAGCTCAACGACGTCATGGCCGCCAAGGCCCACGGCGCCGCCCACCTCGACGAGCTGCTGGGGGAACGGGAGTTGGACGCGTTCGTCCTCTTCTCCTCCATCGCGGGCGTGTGGGGCAGCGGCGCCGGAGCCGCCTACTCCGCGGCCAACGCGTTCCTCGACGGCCTCGCCACCCACCGCCGCGCCCGCGGCCTGGCCGCGACATCGATCGCCTGGGGCCCCTGGTCCGGCGGCGGCATGGCGCTCGCCGAGGGCGACACCCTCCGCAGGCGCGGCCTGCGCGCCCTCGACCCGCGGCTCGCCGTCGCCGCGCTCCAGCGCGCGCTGGACGAGGACCAGACGTGCCTGACCGTCGCCGACGTCGACTGGTCCGTCCTCGCCCCCGCCTTCACCGCCACCGGCCACCGGCCGCTGTTCGACGACATCCCCGAGGCGCGCGACAGCCTGGAGACCCCCGCGACCGGCGAGCACGGCACCGAGCTCGCCACGCGCCTCGCCGCCCTCCCCGCCGGGGAACGCGAACGCCACCTCATCACCCTCGTCCGCACCGAGGCCGCCGCCGTCCTCGGCCACGCCGACACCGCCGCCGTCGAACCGGGCCGCGCCTTCCGGGACGTGGGCTTCGACTCGCTCACCGCCGTCGAGCTGCGTGGCCGCCTCACCGCCCTGACCGGCCTGCGCCTGCCCGCCACCCTCGTCTTCGACCACCCCACCCCCACCGCCCTCGCCACCCACCTCCTCGCCGAACTCCTCGGCCGCACCACGGCCGTTGACGCCGCCCCGCCCCAACGCCCCACCACCGACGAGCCGATCGCCATCGTCGCGATGAGCTGCCGCTTCCCCGGCGGCGTCCACTCCCCGGAAGATCTCTGGGAGTTGGTCGCCGAAGGCCGCGACGCCATCACCGCCCTGCCCGTCAACCGAGGCTGGGACGTCGACGCCCTCTACGACCCCGACCCCGATCGGCAGGGCACCACCTACGCCCGCGAGGGCGGATTCCTGCACGACGCGGACCAGTTCGACCCCGCGTTCTTCGGCATCAGCCCCCGCGAGGCGCTGGCCATGGACCCCCAGCAGCGCGTCCTCCTCGAAACCGCCTGGGAGTTGCTCGAGCGCGCGGGCATCGACGCGACCACCCTCCGCGGCAGCGACACCGGCGTCTTCGCCGGGACCAACGGCCAGGACTACGTCCCGATGCTCCTCAACGGCGAGGAGAGCGTGGAGGGTTACATCGGCACCGGCAACGCCGCCGCCGTCTTCTCGGGCCGCCTCTCCTACACCCTCGGCCTCGAAGGCCCCGCCGTCACCGTCGACACCGCCTGCTCCTCCTCCCTGGTCGCCCTGCACCTGGCCGCCCAGGCGCTCCGCAACGGCGAGTGCTCCCTCGCCATCGCGGGCGGCGCCACCGTCATGTCGACCCCCGGCACCTTCCTCGACTTCAGCCGCCAGCGCGGCCTCGCCCCCGACGGCCGGGTCAAGTCGTTCGCGGGCGCCGCCGACGGCACAGGCTGGGGCGAGGGCGCCGGACTCCTGCTCCTCGAACGCCTCTCCGACGCCCGCCGCAACGGCCACCGGGTCCTCGCGACCGTCCGCGGCTCGGCCGTCAACCAGGACGGCGCCTCCAACGGCCTCACCGCCCCCAACGGCCCCTCCCAGCAACGCGTCATCCGCGCCGCCCTCGACAACGCCGGACTCACACCCGCCGACATCGACGCCGTCGAGGCCCATGGCACGGGAACGACCCTCGGCGACCCCATCGAGGCCCAGGCCCTCCTCGCCACCTACGGCCAGGACCGCGACCCCCAACGCCCGCTGTTTCTCGGCTCGGTGAAGTCCAACATCGGCCACACCCAGGCCGCCGCGGGCGTCGCGGGCGTCATCAAGATGGTCATGGCCATGCGCCACGGCATCATGCCGCCCAGCCTCCACATCGACGAACCCACCCCGCACGTCGACTGGTCGACCGGCGCCGTCGAGCTGCTCACCGACGCCCGCGCATGGGCGACGGAGGGCCCGCGCCGCGCCGGCGTGTCCTCGTTCGGCATCAGCGGCACCAACGCCCATGTGCTCCTCGAGACCACCACCGACGACGAGCTCTCAACTCCCGCCCCCACCCGCGCACTTCCGGCCGCCCCCATCGTCATCTCGGGCCGTGGCCCCGCCGCCCTGCGCGCCCAGGCCGCCCGGCTGCTCGACCACTGGACCGCCGACCCCGAGCTGCGCCCGGCCGACGTCGCCCTCACCACCACGACCGGCCGCGTCGCCCTCGACGACCGCGCCGTCGTCGTCGCCCCCGACCGCGCCACCGCCCTCACCGGCCTCGCGGCACTCGCCCGCGACGGCGCGCCCACGACCGGCACACCCGGCCGCCTGGCGTTCCTGTTCTCCGGCCAGGGCAGCCAACGCCCCGGCATGGGACGGGAGTTGTACGAGGCGTTCCCCGTCTACGCGGATGCGTTCGACGCCGTGTGCGCGCACCTGGACGCCCATCTCCAACGCCCCCTGCGCGACGTCGTGTTCGGCGAGGACGCCGACCTGCTCAACCGCACCGAGTACACCCAGGCCGCCCTGTTCGCGGTCGAGGTCGCCCTCCACCGCCTGGTCGCATCCTTCGGCGTCCACCCGGACTTCCTCGCCGGTCACTCGATCGGCGAGATCGCCGCCGCGCACCTCGCCGGGGTGCTGTCCCTGGAGGACGCCTGCACCCTCGTCGCGGCCCGCGGCCGCCTGATGGGCGCCCTCCCTGAGGGCGGTGCGATGATCGCGGTGCAGGCCCCCGAGTCCGAGGTGCTGCCGCTGCTGACCGAGGGCATCGACATCGCGGCGGTCAACGGCCCCGACTCGACCGTCCTCTCCGGCGACGAGGACGCCGTGCTGGCCCTGGCCCAGGGCTGGAAGCACAAGCGCCTCGCGGTCAGCCACGCGTTCCACTCCCACCGCATGGACCCGATGCTGGACGAATTCCGCACGGTGGCCGAGACGTTGACCTACCACCCGGCCCAACTCCCCATCGTGGGCCAGCCGGAGACCGCCGACGCCGACTACTGGGTCCGGCACGTCCGCGACGCCGTCCGCTTCCACGACTCCCTGGAGCAGCTGCGCGCCGACGGCGTCGGCACCTTCCTCGAGATCGGCCCCGACGGCGTCCTCTCCGCCCTGGCCGACGGCACCCCCACCCTCCGCAAGAACCGCCCCGAGCCCGAGACCCTCCTCACCGCCCTCGGCCGCCTGCACTCCGCGGGCCTGACGATCGACTGGGCACCCCTGTTCGACGGCACCGACGCCCGCCCCGTCGACCTGCCCACCTACGCCTTTCAACGCCAGCGTTACTGGCCGACGTTCACGCACGAGACCACCGGCAACCGCTACCGCGAACGCTGGCAGCCCCTGCCCGACCTCCCCCACGCACGGCTCTCCGGCACCTGGCTCGTCTCGGCCCCCGACGGCCACCCCTGCCTGCCCGCGCTCACCGGCGGCGGCGCCGACATCCGCCGCATCGACGCCGCGTCCGCGCTCACCCCGGCCGACGGCGTCCTCGTCGCCGACCCCGACCCGGCCGTCGTCGTCGCCCTCCTCCAGGCCCTCGGCGACGCGGGCATCGACGCCCCCCTGTGGTGCCTCACCCGCGGCGCCGTCACCACCGGCCACGACGACCCCGCGCCCGACCCACGCCACGCCGCCGTCTGGGGCCTCGGCCGCGTCGCGGCCCTCGAACACCCCCAGCGCTGGGGCGGGTTGATCGACCTGCCCGCCACCTGGGACGACCGCGCCCCGGCCCGCCTGCTCGCCGCTCTCGCGGGCCGCGGCGAGGACCAGGTCGCCATCCGCCCCACCGGCACCCTGGCCCGCCGCCTCACCCGCGCCACCGCCACCGACACCCACCCCCGCGTCAACCCCGACGTCAACCCGGAGACCGGCCCCTGGCACCCCACCGGCACCGTGCTCATCACCGGCGGAGCCCTCGGCGCCCTGGTCGGCGACTGGCTCATCGCCCAAGGCGCCGACCGCGTCGTCACCCTCGACGACCCCGCCCCCGACCTCGCCGAACGGCTCATCACCCGGCTCGCCGCCGAAGGCACCCCCGTGCGCGCCGTCCTCCACACCGGCGGCCTCTACGACCCCGCGCCCCTCGCCGCGCTCACCCCACAGCGCCTCGCCGAGGTCATGGCCGCCAAGGCCGCCCCCGCCGCCCACCTCGACAGGCTGCTCGGCGACACCCTCGACGCGTTCGTGGTGTTCTCCTCCATCGCCGCCACCTGGGGCACCCCCGAGCTGGGCGCCTACGCGGCCGCCAACGCCGCCGCCGAGGCCGTCGTCCACGCCCGCCGCGCCCGCGGACTGCCCGCCACCGCCGTCGCGTTCGCGCCCTGGCGCACCGACGACAGCCCCCTGGACGCCGACCGGCTGCGCGACCAGGGCATCCACTCCCTCGCCCCCGACCTCGCGCTCGCCGAACTCGGCCACGCCCTGGGCCGCGACGCCGCCGCCACCACGGTCGCCGACGTCAACTGGGCACGTTTCGCACCCCTGTTCACCGCCGTGCGGACCAGCCCCCTGCTCGCCGACCTGCCCGACGCCGCCGACGCGCTCGCCACCCCATCCCACCAGGACAACGGCGCCGCCGCCCTCGCCGAACGCTTCGCCGGGCTCGGCGACCAGGAGATCCGGGCCGCCCTGGTCGACCTCGTCCGCACCGAAGCCGCCGCCGTCCTCGGCCACGCCACCCCCGGCCCGGTCGAACCAGGCCGTGCCTTCCGCGACCTGGGCTTCGACTCTCTCACCGCCGTCGAGCTCCGCAACCGCCTCACCGCCACCACCGGCGTGACCCTGCCCGCCACCCTCGTCTTCGACTACCCCTCGGCCCTCGCCCTCGCCGACCACCTCCACGACCTCGTCGCACGACGCACCGACACCGACACCCCCGCCGCGGCCACCCCCCGCGCCCGCGACGACGAGCCCATCGTCATCGTCGGCATGGGCTGCCGCTACCCCGGCGGCGTCCGCACCCCCGAAGACCTCTGGGACCTCGTCGCCGAAGGCCGCGACGGCGTCACCGGCTTCCCCGCCGACCGCGGCTGGGACCTCGAAGCCCTCTACGACACCGACCCCGAACGCACCGGCACCAGCTACACCTCGGAAGGCGGATTCCTGCACGACGCCTCGCAGTTCGACGCCGGATTCTTCGGCATCTCCCCCCGCGAGGCCCTCGCCATGGACCCCCAGCAGCGCCTCCTCCTCGAGACCTCATGGGAAGCCGTCGAACGCGCCGGCATCGACCCCACCACCCTCCGCGGCTCCGGCACCGGCGTCTACGCGGGCGTCACCTACCAGGACTACGGCGCCCTCCTCGCCGCCGCCACCAACAGCTCCGACTTCGAGGGCTACGTCTCCACCGGCAACTCACCCAGCGTCCTCTCGGGCCGCGTCTCCTACACCCTCGGCCTCGAAGGCCCCGCCGTCACCGTCGACACCGCCTGCTCCTCCTCCCTGGTCACCCTCCACCTCGCCGTCCAGGCCCTCCGCAACGGCGAGTGCTCCCTCGCCCTCGCCGGCGGCGTCACCGTGCTGTCAACCCCCGTCGGATTCGTCGAGTTCTCCCGTCAACGCGCCCTGTCACCCGACGGCCGCTGCAAGTCGTTCTCCGCCGACGCCGACGGCGCCGGATGGGGCGAAGGCGCCGGCATGCTCCTGCTCGAACGCCTCTCCGACGCCCGCCGCAACGGCCACCGGATCCTCGCCGTCGTCCGCGGCACCGCCGTCAACCAGGACGGCGCCTCCAACGGCCTCACCGCCCCCAACGGCCCCTCCCAACAACGCGTCATCCGCGCCGCCCTCGCCGACGCCGGCCTCGCACCCGCCGACATCGACGCCGTCGAGGCCCATGGCACGGGAACGACCCTGGGCGACCCCATCGAGGCCCAAGCCGTCATCGCCACCTACGGCCAGGACCGCGACCCCCAACACCCCCTGTGGCTCGGCTCGTTGAAGTCCAACATCGCCCACACCCAGGCCGCGGCCGGCGTCGGCGGCGTCATCAAGACCGTCATGGCCCTCCACCACGCCACCCTCCCCAAGACCCTCCACCTCGACGAGCCGTCACCCCACGTCGACTGGTCCGCCGGCGCCGTCGCCCTCCTCACCGAGGCCAGGCCCTGGACCTCCGACCGCCCACGCCGCGCCGGCGTCTCCTCGTTCGGCATGAGCGGCACCAACGCCCACGCCATCATCGAACAGGCCCCCGACGACACCCCGGCCACCACCCCCGACCACACCCCGGCCCCCCGCCACCCCCTGCCCTGGCTCCTCTCCGCCAAGACCCCCGAAGCCCTCCGCTCCCAGGCCGCCAAACTCGAAGCCCACCTCGCCCGCACCACCACCCCCACCCACGACATCGCCCTCTCCCTCGCCACCACCCGCACCCACCACGAACACCGCGCCGCCATCGTCGCCACCGACCGCGACGCCTTCGCCGCAGGACTCCGCCGCGTCATGCGCGGCGACGCCCCCGTCGAAGGCCAACCCGTCGCCGGCAGGACCGCGTTCCTCTTCACCGGCCAGGGCAGCCAACGCCTCGGCATGGGCCGCGAGTTGTACGACACCTTCCCCACCTACGCCGAGGCGTTCGACACCGTCTGCGCCCGCTTCGGCGGCACCGTCCGCGACGTCGTCTTCGGCGACGACGCCTCCCTCCTCAACCGCACCGAATACGCCCAACCCGCCCTCTTCGCCGTCGAAGTCGCCCTCTACCGCCTCGTCGAATCCTTCGGCATCCGCCCCGACCACCTCGCGGGCCACTCCATCGGCGAGATCGCCGCCGCCCACGTCGCCGACGTCCTCACCCTCGAAGACGCCTGCACCCTCATCGCCGCCCGCGGCCGCCTCATGGGCGCCCTCCCCGAAGGCGGCGCCATGGCCGCCGTCCAGGCCCCCGAATCCGAGGTGCTCCCGCTGCTGACCGACAGGGTCGACATCGCGGCGGTCAACGGCCCCGACTCCGTGGTCCTCTCCGGCGACGAGCAGGCGGTCCTGGCCCTGGCCCAGCGCTGGAAGCACAAGCGGCTCACCGTCAGCCACGCGTTCCACTCCCACCGCATGGACCCCATGCTGGAAGAGTTCGGCGCCATCGCCACCACCCTCACCCACCACCGGCCCCGCATCCCCATCGCCGGCCTCCCCGACACCATCGACGGCACCTACTGGGTCACCCACGTCCGCGACACCGTCCGCTTCCACGACGCCGTCGAACAACTACGCGCCGAAGCCGTCACCACCTTCCTCGAGATCGGCCCCGACGCCGTCCTCTCCGCCCTCGTCGACGGCACCCCCACCCTCCGCGCGAACCACCCCGAACCCGAAAGCCTCATCACCGCACTCACCACCCTCCACACCCGCGGCACCTCACCCCACTGGCCCACCCTCTTCGACGGCACCGGCGCCACCACCGCCGACCTCCCCACCTACGCCTTCCAACGCGCCCGCTACTGGCCCGACCTCACCCCCACCCCCCAGACCCCCACCACCGACACCGCCCCCGACGACACCTTCTGGAACGCCGTCGAGAACCACGACACCACCACCCTCGCCACCACCCTCTCCCTCCCCGAGGACCACCTCGACGCCGTCCTGCCCGCCCTCGCCCAATGGCACCGCGGCCGCCGACGCGACACCGTCCTCGACTCCTGGCGCTACCGCACCCACTGGACCCCCGCCCCCGAAACCCCCACACCCACCCTCACAGGCCCCTGGCTCCTCGTCCACCGCGGCGACCACCCCTGGGTCGACACCGCCGCCACCCTCCTCACCCGCCACGGCGCCACCGTCACCCGCCTCCGCACCACCCACGGCACCGACCGCGACACCCTCGCCACCCGCATCAAAGGCACCACCTACCGCGGCGTCCTCTCCCTCCTCGCCCTCGACGACGACCCCGGCCTCGCCACCGCCGCCCTCGCCCAAGCCCTCGGCGACGCCACCGTCGACGCCCCCCTCTGGCTCCTCACCACCGGCGCCGTCTCCGTCGGCCCCACCGACCCCCTCACCACCCCCGACCAAGCCACCGTCTGGGGCCTCGGCCGCGTCATCGGACTCGAACACGCCGACCGCTGGGGCGGACTCATCGACGTCCCCCCCACCCCCGACGAACGCACCACCGAACGCCTCGCCGGCGCCCTCACCGGCACCGAGGACCAGCTCGCCATCCGCCCCGGCGGCCTCTTCACCCGCCGCCTCACCCGCGCCCCTCTCACCGGGCCCACCACCCCGTTCACCCCCCGCGGCACCGTCCTCGTCACCGGCGGCACCGGCGCCCTCGGCACCCACGTCGCCCGCTGGCTCGCCCGCACCGGAGCCCCCCGCCTCGTCCTCACCAGCAGGCGAGGCCCCGACGCCCCCGGCGCCCACCAACTCACCGAAGAACTCACCGCACTCGGCACCCATGTCACCATCGCCGCCTGCGACACCGCCGACCGCACCGCCATCGCCACCCTCCTCGACGACCTCGACACCGCCGGCACCCCCGTCACCGCCGTCATCCACACCGCCGGCATCCCCCAGGTCACCGCCCTCACCCACACCCACCCCACCGAATACACCGCCACCCTCGCCGCCAAGGCCGACGGCGCCCGCCACCTCCACGAACTCACCCGCCACCGCGACCTCGACGCGTTCGTCCTCTTCTCCTCCATCGCCGCCACCTGGGGCAGCGGCAACCAAGCCGCCTACGCCGCCGCCAACGCCTACCTCGACGCTCTCGCCGAACACCGCAGGGCAACCGGCCTCCCCGCCACCTCCATCGCCTGGGGCGCCTGGGCCGGAGGCGGCATGTCCACCGGCGAAGGCGCCGAAGAACACCTCGCCAAACGCGGCGTCCGCACCATGGACCCCGACCTCGCCGTCACCGCGCTCCACCAAGCCATCGAACACCGCGACACCTGCGTCACCGTCTCCGACATGGACTGGGCCCTCTTCGTCCCCGGCTTCACCCTCGCCCGCCCACGGCCCCTCCTCGACGGCCTCCCCGAGGTCCGCGCCCTCCTCCGAGCCGAACCCGAACCCGCCACCGACGCCACCGCCCTCACCCACGACCTCGCCCGCCTGAACGAGACCGACCAGGAACGCCACCTCACCGACCTCGTCCGCACCCAGGCAGCCGCCGCCCTCGGCCTCCCCGACGCCACCGCCGTCGACGCCGACCGAGCCTTCCGCGACATGGGCTTCGACTCCCTCACCGCCGTCGAACTCCGCAACCGCCTCGCCAAGGAGACCGGCCTCCGCCTCTCCGCCACCATCGTCTTCGACCAGCCCAACCCCCTCACCCTCGCCCGCCACCTCCGCACCGAACTCGCCCCCGAACCAGGCGGATCCGTCCTCGACGACCTCGACCGCCTCGACACCGCCCTCAGCACCCTCGCCCCCGACAACCTCACCCGCACCAAGATCACCGCCCGCCTCACCGCCCTCACCGCCAAGTGGAACAACACCACCGACACCCACGCCCCCACCACCGACCTCGACTCCGCCTCCGACGAGGAGATCTTCGCCTTCATCCACGACGCCCTCGGCAAAGCCCCCGGCGACCTCGACACCTGACACCCCCACCCCCTCCACCCGGCCGGATAGGGGCCCCCACCGGCCGGATAGGGGTGCTCCCCACACCCACCGATCCACAACACTGCTGGCGGGAAGTGATCCGCCCAGCCCCGAGCCACGTGCGCCGAGACCGCGGAATCACGCATGCCGGTTGGAGAACACATGACGACCATCACCGCCTGCCGCGCCTGCGGCAACGGCACCATCCTCCCCATCGTCGACCTGGGGAACATGGCTCTCACCAGCATCTTCCCCCGCGGCCGCGACGAAGCGGTTCCGATGGGCCCCCTCGATCTCGTGCGCTGCTCACCCGACGGCTGCGGCCTCGTCCAGCTTCGTCATACGGCCGACCTCACACTCATCCACGGTGACCGTTACGAATACCGCTCCGGCATCCGCCCATACATGGTCAACCACCTGCGGAACAAGGTCGAAGCCGTGAGCGCGGTCGTCGACCTCGAGCCCACCGACCTCGTCCTGGACATCGGGAGCAACGACTCCACACTTCTCCAGGCGTATCCGGAGAACGGCCCCACACTGGTGGGCGTCGATCCCACGGGGGAGAAGCTCCGCGAATTCTATCCTCCGCACATCGAGTTGATCCCTGACTTCTTCACCCGCGAGACGTTCCAGGAACATTA
Organism: Streptomyces radicis; assembly: GCF_003626575.1. Taxonomy (GTDB): domain Bacteria; phylum Actinomycetota; class Actinomycetes; order Streptomycetales; family Streptomycetaceae; genus Streptomyces; species Streptomyces radicis. Next base: position 14,796 of record NZ_RBDY01000053.1, read on the forward strand.
CGGCGACCGCAAGGCGAAGATCGTCACATCGATCGCGATGTTCTACAACCTCCCCGACCCGGTCGGCTTCATGCGCGATGTCCACGCCATCCTGGCCGATGACGGTGTGTGGATGATCGAGGTCAGCAACCTCACCTCGATGCTCGACGCGACCGCCTATGACGTCATGTGCCACGAGCACCTGGAGCTGTACGCCCTCAAACAGATCGAGTGGATGGCCGAACAGGTCGGGCTCACCGTCATCCGCGCCGAGATCACCGAGGTCTACAACGGCAGCCTGTGCGTCATCCTCGCCAAGTCCCCCACCCGCTACCCCGTCGACGAGGCAGCCCTCGCTCGCCTGCGTCGGGAGGAAGCCGACCGCGGCCTTGACACCATGGCGCCCTTCGACGCCTTCGCCACCCGCGTCCGCGACCACCGCGACCAGCTCCGCGACTTCCTGGAGACGTCCCGCAGAGCAGGCAAGTTGACCCTCGGCTACGGCGCATCGATCAAGGGCAATGTGATCCTCCAGTACTGCGGCCTCACCGAGGACGACCTTCCGTGCATCGGCGAGGTGAGCCCCGAGAAAGCCGGAAGCTTCTCACCCGGCAGCGGAATTCCCGTTGTCACGGAGGAAGAAGCCAAGGCCCTCAACCCCGATCAGCTGCTGGTGCTTCCGTGGATCTACCGCGCCGGATTCCTCGAACGCGAAACGGAATTCATGGCCCGCGGCGGAAAGATGGTGTTCCCACTGCCCACCCTGGACATCGTCTGACATCCACAGGAGGAGAAGAACGTGACCACCCGCGTATGGGACTATCTCAAGGAATACGACAGCGAACGCGAGGACATCCTCGACGCCGTCACCACCGTCCTCGAATCCGGCCAGCTGGTCCTGGGCCAGAGCGTCACCGGCTTCGAGAACGAATTCGCCGCCTACCACGGCGTGCCGCACTGCACCGGTGTCGACAACGGCACGAACGCGATCAAGCTCGCCCTCGAAGCCCTCGACGTCGGACCAGGCGACGAGGTGATCACCGTCTCCAACACCGCCGCTCCCACGGTGGTCGCCATCGTCGGGGCGGGTGCCACCCCGGTCTTCGTCGATGTCCGCGAGGACGACTTCCTGATGGACACCGACCAGGTCGAGGCCGCGATCACGCCCCGGACCAAGGTGCTGCTGCCCGTCCATCTCTACGGCCAGTGCGTCGACATGGCCCCCCTCGAGCGGCTGGCCGAACGCCACGGACTGAAGATCCTCGAGGACTGCGCCCAGTCCCACGGCGCCCGCCACCACGGTCGGATCGCCGGGTCGATGGGCGATGCCGCGGCGTTCTCGTTCTACCCCACCAAGGTGCTCGGCGCCTACGGCGACGGCGGCGCGGTGATCACTTCCTCCGACGAGGTGCAGAAGGCGATGCGCCAACTGCGTTACTACGGCATGGAGAAGGTCTACTACGTGGTCCGCTCTCCCGGCCACAACTCCCGCCTGGACGAGGTCCAGGCGGAGATCCTGCGCCGGAAGCTGACTCGCCTGGACGCCTATCTCGAGGGTCGTCAGGCGGTGGCGCGTCGGTATGAGGAGCAGCTCGGCGATGTCACGGGCGAGGGAGGTCTGCTGCTGCCCTCGGTGAACGAGGGCAACACGCACGCGTTCTACGTGTATGTGGTGCGGCATCCCCGGCGTGAGGAGATCATCGAGGCGCTGAAGCAGTTCGACATCGCGTTGAACATCAGCTACCCGTGGCCGGTCCACACGATGAGCGGGTTCGCGTATCTCGGTCATGGCGAGGGTTCGCTGCCGGTGACGGAGCGGCTGGCGAAGGAGATCTTCTCCCTGCCGATGTATCCGTCGCTGCCGCAGGACACACAGGAGAAGGTGGTCAGCGCCCTGCGGGATGTGCTGGCCGGATTCTGAGAGGCGGGAGCGAGCGGTCATGGATGTCGAGAAGCTCGGGATAGCGGGCGCGTTCTCTTTCACACCGCCGGTGTACAAGGACCACCGGGGCCTGTTCACCACCCCGTTCGAGGGAGCGGCGTTCGAGGGCGCGTCGGGTAGGCCGTTGTTCACCGTCGGCCAGATCAGCCACAACGTCTCCGCGGCGGGTGTGCTGCGGGGCATTCATTTCACGGCGACGCCGCCGGGCAAGGCCAAGTACGTGTACTGCCCCCATGGCAGGGTGCGGGATTTTCTGGTCGATCTACGGCTGGGCTCCCCGACGTTCGGGCGTTGGGTGGAGAACGACCTGAGCGGGGAGAACGCCCGCGCGGTCCATATTCCTGTTGGTGTGGGTCATGCTTTTCTGGCTTGTGAGGAGGGTTCGGTGATCGTGTATGTGATGCCGGGTCGTTATGTTGCGGTGGATGAGTTGTCTGTTTCCCCGTTCGATCCCGAGATCGGTCTGCCGGTGGGGGACGTGGACGCGGGTCTGCTGTCGGAGCGTGATGTGTCGGCGCCTTCCCTGGGGGAGGCGTCCGAGCGGGGTCTGCTGGCGGATTTCCAGCTGTGCCGGGACAGGGAGGGGGTTCTGTGAACCGTCCTGTGGTCGTGTTGCTGGGCGCGTCCGGTTTCGTGGGCTCCGCGGTGTTGGGGGAGTTGGCTCGTTGTCCTTGGCGGGTGCGCGCGGTCTCCCGCCGTAGGGCCGTGGTGCCGCCGGGCGCGGTTGCCGACATCGAGGTCCACGGCGTGGACCTGACCGTGCCGGGGGCGATGGCCGAGGCGGTGGTGGACGCCGATGTGGTGATCCATTCGGTCGCCTACATCGCGGGTTCGTCGTCGTGGCGGATCGAGGACGGGGACTCGGGCGCTGAGCGTGTGAACGTGGGTCTGGTGCGTGACCTGGTCGCGGCGTTGCGGGACCGCCCGGCTGCCAAGGTGGTGTTCGTGGGGGCGTGTTCCCAGGTGGGTCCGTCCGCGAGGTCGGTGCTTGACGGGAGCGAGCCCGATGAGCCCGAGGGGGAGTACGACCGGCAGAAGCTGGCCGCGGAGCGGGTGGTGCTGGATGCCGCCGCGGCGGGGGTGATCCGTGGTACCTCGTTGCGGCTGCCGACGGTGTTCGGTCCCGGTTCCCATCCGGGGGTGCGGGACAAGGGGGTGGTGTCGTTGATGGCGGGTCGCGCGTTGTCGGGTGAGGCGATCACGATGTGGCACGACGGCTCGGTGCGGCGTGATCTGCTCCATGTCCGTGATGCCGCTCGGGCGGTGGTGGCCGCTGTCGGTCATGTGGGGCAACTCTCGGGTAGGCATTGGGTGTTGGGCACGGGTGTGGGCTCGCCGTTGGGTGATGTGTTCCGAACGGTGGCGTCGTTGGTCGCGATGCGGACGGGGGCCGCGGCGGTTCCGGTGGTGTCGGTGGAGCCTCCGGAGTACGCGGAGGTGTCGGATTTCCGGGATGTGGTGGTGGACGCGTCGGCGTTCCGCGGGGTGACGGGGTGGCGCCCGGAGGTGCCGTTGGGACGTGGTCTGGAGGAGACGGTGGCGGCGTTGTGACAGACGCGTGAACGCGGGGCCGGTGCGGTGGGGTGGGGGGCGCGGCTTGACCGGCCGTGAGCTGGAGGTTTGGTCATCTTTCGGAAGGTGGTGATCAGCAGGGGATTGTGTATTGCCTGCGGGGCCGGAGGGGAGAGTTTGCGCTGGTCAGTGGCTCATCCAAGGGGTGGCCGCCAGTCTGACATGACTGCCGAAAGAGCATGTCGTTCTCGTGCAGACCGTTATGGCGGTTACTGGTTTTGTGCTGGTCAGAAGCGTCACGCCCCAGGGGGGCGGGGCGCGGCGATGCGTTTACCCATGGAGAAGACGCGGGTCCACTCGCGAGGGATTGCAAAGAGGTCAGGGACGCCGGTGCACGCGCGTGCCGAGCCATGACACGCGATGCGACCGGGCTCTCCAAGGCTTTCTGCTGAGCCTCGCACCGCAGAGCCGGCTGGCACACGATCATGTGCTGTTGTCCTCGCGTCGCGGGATGGGCAGGGGGACGACATTGGCCTCCTGCCGGTCGGGCATCCGGGGGCACGACCTCTTCCCGCTGCTGGCCGGCGGCGAGCAGCGAGGTCTCACCCCGTACGACGGTCCTGGCGTCGCGGAGAGTGTGCCGGGGGACCGTCCCTGGCGTGGTCCGGGCACCGGACGCGTCAGCCTGAGCCGCTGACGATGTCGAGGAGTTCCCGGAATCGGCGGTCGACGTGCTCGTTCGAGCAGGCACGGCGGACGGTTTGGTCGTCCTGCAGACCTTCTGTCGTCCGGGGTTCGCATCGTGCAGTCGTGACGATGGGGGAGGGGTACCGGGGTCGGGCCGCTTGGTGAAAGACGGGCGATCTCGCGCCCACGGCGCCCAGTTGACCAGACCGGCAGATTCCGGTGCCGGATGTCCGAGGTCTGGTGCAGGATGAGGGCACTGCGCTCCCTGTCCTCGACAGGGGCCAGGACTGGTTCTGCTGCGTCAATGGGGGGCGTTCGTGTTCCAGCGCCATCTTCACCGTCACGATGACGTCGATCTGGTGATGTCCGCTCTGCGGAGCGATCCTCAGTGCCTGCCCGTCCTGATCGCGTGGGGTGCGGCACTACGCCGGGACGTGGCCTCGGCGCTGCGGGAGGTCATCGCGACCGGAGCGTGGCAGAGCGACTTTCACGTCCGCAGTGCCGCGGCCCAATGGCGTGAAGAGCCTCGCTTCCACCTCTTCCTCGAGCGCGGGCTCGAAAGGCGCCGCAACCGCGGCCCCAGGTACGAGCACCTGGATACCGCCCTGCTGACGTTCCCTGAGACCAGGGCCGCCCTGTACCGGGCGCACGCGGCCCAATGCCCGCAGCACTGCCGCACGGACAGCCGCACCTTTGCCGAGGACCGGCATGTGGACGACTACCGCCAAGCCCTGTTCGGCTGGCACGCCGCCATTCAGCACGCGCACGCGTGCGTCGTGAGAGCGGCACGCTGGTTCGCAGAACAAGACCCGGCCGCCTCGGGGCGGCCCGAGACCTTCACCGACTGGATCACCGGAACCCGTCGTCACGGCAGCGGCCCCGCCCAGGAGACTGCGCCGACTGCCGCCCAACGCTCTTGGCGGGAAATCATCCTGATGATGCACGCCTGGAGCCCGCACACCTTGGAGGCCATCGACGTGGCCTTCCGGAAGGCGGAGGGAGAAGACGTATCCCACGCCTGGGGCGGCGGCTTCGAGCCCGCCGGCCGGCCCGAAGCCCAGGCCGCCGCCGAAGCCCTCGCGAGCGTGCTGTCCCCGCAGGGACGCCAGCAGGTCCGGGACGTCATCGAAGGGATCGAGGCGGACGAGGAGTTCCGCGAGATGGACCTCGCCAATGACAGCACGATGGCCTGCACCAGTGACCTGCACCGCACCTACGGCGCCGAATCCGGCGAGCGTGAGGACTGCGCCACGGCCCGAGGCCGCGTGTACGAAGAGGCATCCCGGCCCTGGAACGAGGGCGTCGACCGTAATGTCTCTGCTGCCCGGCTCGCCCGGTTCCTGCTCGGACCCCGTACCGACCGAGTCCAGGCCGCCCTTTCCGCGGCCCGCGCAGCCGTTGCCCGGGACGTCACCGAGACCGCGCCGCAGATCTGGCACGACAACGCCGAACCCCTCCGAAAAGCCCGCGAGGTCGCAGGACTCGATCTCCACGACGCCGCCGGCTACCTGGGCATCAAGCCCGTCACACTCCAGCGCTTCGAACAGGCAACCGGCAAGGTCCCCGGACGCCCGGTCTCCCTGGGCTACCTCCAACTCCTCACTTTGACCTGTATCCAGGCGGGCCTCACCGCTCCTGCCTGTATCCACCAGGCGATTTCCCAGCCGGTGACCGCACTGCCGACCACCCTGTAGTTGCGCCGTCCACCCACCTGCTCTCAGTCCCCCTGTGAGGAAACCGTGTTCGAAGAGGTACACCACCGGCCCTGCGGACGGCCCACCAAGGCCGGCACCCCCTGCCGTGCGCAGTTCTCAGGCCCGGGCTTCGCCTGCAAACTGCACACCACCGACCACGAGAAGGCCCTCGTCGAGGCATACCGGACCGGCCTTGAGACCGGCCGGAAGCAAGAACGGGAGTGGCAACAACGCGCCGAGGCATCACAGGTCGAACACCTGGAGCGCCAGATACGAACCCTGCGGGACGAACTCGACGCCCAGAACCGCCGTTTCGAGGTCGACGGAGACCAGGCCGTCACCGTCGACGGCTACGGATACCGCTGGCGCGGCCCCGGCACGCTCGAAGTCGGCGACCGTGTGCTCCTGCCCGAGAACTACGTCAGCGCCCTGCGCCATGGCCCGGGCCCCTTCCCCGGAACCGTGACCGAACTGGGCACCACCTACACCGGGACCCTCAGCACGATCATCTCCCGAGCCGTCCCACCGCAGACCCGCTGAAACCGCAACCCCAGGCAGGCCACTGCCCCCGAATCGACCAGCGGAGGTCCTCCGTGAAACGCGAGCGCGCCACCACGCTCCTGAAGCGCCCGGCACCACTTGGGACGCGAAACGCAGCGCCGCTCTCGAGCACGCTCGGGCGATCGAGGTGCGGGCCGACGTCCGGGGCAAGAAGATCCTCCTCGTGGACGATGTCTTCACGACCGGCCTGCAGATGCACGCCGTGTCCAAGCTTCTGTTATCCCATGGTGCCCGCGAGGTCCACGGCCTGGTCCTCGCCCGTGTGGTGTGGTGCTGTAGTTGCTGTGTGGTCTTGTTTTTGTCCTTGGGTTTTGCGGGTTCTTTGGGATTGTGAGGTAGGTGTCGGGGTTCTTGTTTGGTGTGCGCGGTGTTTTGGCGATTCTGGGTG
>NZ_RBDY01000054.1 GCF_003626575.1 Streptomyces radicis
GCACCCATCCCTCGAGTGCGGCCCGTTCCTCGTCCGACAGTGTCAACTCGGCCTTGGGCCGCCCCGTCCGTGCCATAGAGCAAGCCTATACATCTGAACAGAATTCCTGACTCGGGACACTAGGGCCGGGCCCTGAGGGAAACCCCACCTGCATCTCACCTGTATCTCCTCTGTCTCTCGCCCCGGGGGTCCCGTTCGTATGATCGGGCCCCTCAAGGCACTTGAGGCAGTTGTTGCACAACTCTTGACAGGGGAGATTCACGTGGTGCAGGGCAAGTCCGTATGGCTCCGTGCCGTCGCGCCCGCCGCCGTGCTGGCGCTGGCGCTCACGGCCTGCGGATCCGATGACTCGGACGACGACGCGGCGGGCTCGGCGGGCGCCGAGCAGAGCGAGACGACCGAGGAGTCACCGGCGGCCGAGGACGAGGCTCAGGGCGACGACGCGGCGGAGCCGGCGGACGGGGGCGGCTCCGCCACCCTCGCGGAGGGGGAGACGAGCGAGCCGGTCGCGTGGGAGGACGGCGACACGGTCGCCGACCTGGCGGTCACCCTGGACCGGGTGCACGTCGGCACGGCCGCCGACCTCGCGGCGTTGAACCTCTCCTCGCCCGCCGAAGGGCTCGTGCCCGCGTCGATCTTCCTCAGCTTCGAGCACGCGGGCGGCGACCCGCTTCAACGCCCCCGCCCCGGGATCGTCGCGTCCATGACGCTGGCCGACAACGCGCAGCAGACCAATCTCGTCGGCAGCCCCGAGATCCCCGGCGGCTGCCCGGCCGACTCGGACTTCGTCGACGCGCTGGCCGAGGGCGAGACCGCCGAGCTGTGCAAGTCGGTCCTCATCCCCGAGGGCTCCCAGGTCGCGAGCGTCGAGTGGTACTCGGGCGACACCGACCTGAGCTGGACGGTCGGCTAGCCCCGGGGGACGGCCGCCGCCCTGCGGCGGCGCAGGCGGTGGCGGAGCGCGTCGAGCCCTCTGCGGACGAGCACGACGACGCAGGCCGTGAGCGTTCCGGCGAAGACCCAGGGCGCGCGCAGGGCGAGCTCCGTGAGCGTCTGCATCGGGCCCGCCGAGCACAGCAGGCCCGTGGCGAACGCGATCGGCGCGGCGATCGGCGCCGTGACCAGGTCCGCGGGCCTGACCCAGATCGCCGTCGCCGCGCAGGTCAGGACGTAGAGCACCCCGTACAGCGCGGGTGCCCCGCCCAATGGCTCGCAGAGCCAGGCCGCCGCGACCATCGACACCGTCGCGAGCACGCCGCAGCCGAGGCCGGTGAGCCTGGGGCGGGGCAGTCGGCGCCGCTGGCTCCCCCATGACCGTTCCGCCGGGCGGTCATGGGGGCCCCTCCCGGCGGTCACGTTCGAGGACGGCCGAGGCACCCGCGTCCGCACGGCGGTGGGCGACTGCCGTGGGTGACGGGTGGTGTGCGTACTGTGTTCCACGGCACCAAGGTAAGCCGGGGTGAGGGACGGATAGCGTGATGGACACGCTTGCGGGCCATATGACTGTCCTCCCTTCCTCCCGCGCCGGCCGGTGGCCGCGCCACCGGCCGTAGACTTGGCGTTCGGCCTTACGTCCGCCCCCTCGCTCCGGGAAGTCTCACGTGTCGCTCACGATCGGAATCGTCGGCCTGCCGAATGTCGGCAAGTCGACGCTGTTCAACGCCCTGACCAAGAACGATGTGCTGGCGGCCAACTACCCGTTCGCCACCATCGAGCCGAACATCGGCGTCGTCGGCGTCCCCGACCCGCGGCTGGCCCGGCTGGCCGAGGTCTTCTCGTCGCAGCGCGTGCTGCCCGCCACGGTCGACTTCGTGGACATCGCGGGCATCGTGCGCGGCGCGAGCGAGGGCGAGGGCCTGGGGAACAAGTTCCTGGCGAACATCCGCGAGTCCGACGCCATCTGCCAGGTCATCCGCGCCTTCCACGACGAGAACGTCGTCCATGTCGACGGCAAGGTCTCGCCCAAGAGCGACATCGAGACCATCGACACCGAGCTGATGCTCGCCGACCTCCAGACCATCGAGAAGGTGCTGCCGCGCCTGGCGAAGGAGGCCAGGATCAAGAAGGACCGCCAGCCGGTGGTCGCGGCGGTCGAGGAGGCCAAGGACATCCTGGAGAGCGGCCGCACGCTGTTCTCCGCGGGCATCGCCCAGGGCACCGAGAGCGCCGAGCCGCTGCACGAGCTGCACCTGCTGACGGTCAAGCCGTTCCTCTACGTCTTCAACGTGGACGAGGACGAGCTGACGGACGAGGCGTTCAAGGCCGAGCAGCGCGCGCTGGTCGCGCCGGCCGAGGCGATCTTCCTCAACGCCAAGCTGGAGGCCGACCTGGCCGAGCTCGATGAGGACGAGGCCCTCGAGCTGCTCCAGACCGTCGGCCAGACCGAGCCGGGCCTGGCCACCCTCGCCCGCGTCGGCTTCGACACCCTCGGCCTCCAGACCTATCTGACGGCGGGCCCGAAGGAGGCCCGCGCCTGGACGATCAAGAAGGGCGCCACGGCGCCCGAGGCGGCCGGGGTGATCCACACGGACTTCCGACAGGGCTTCATCAAGGCCGAGGTCATCTCGTTCGACGACCTGATGGAGGCGGGCTCGGTCACCGAGGCCCGCTCCCGCGGCAAGGCGCGCATGGAGGGCAAGGACTATGTGATGCGCGACGGCGACGTGGTGGAGTTCCGCTTCAACGTGTGATCGTTCGATTACCTTGAGCTGGATCGATCTGTCACATGCGTGGGTCGAACGGGGCTCGCCTCTCCTGAGGCGAGCCCCGTTCTCCTTTCCGTGCTGACCTGGTGCTGACCTTTCGCCCCGCCCGCCTCCTGTCAGGTGGTACGTTATGTGGTACCAGTCCTGGAGGGAGTTCCGTCGATGTCGATCACTGCCAGCGAGGCGCGCAAGGCTCTTTTCCCGTTGATCAAGAAGGTCAACGACGATCACGAGGCCATCGAGATCGTCTCCAAGCACGGGAACGCCGTACTCGTCTCGGCTGAGGACTACGCCGCCCTGCGTGAAGGCGCCTACCTGTTGCGCTCGCCGGCCAACGCCCGCCGACTGCTCAAGGCGTACGAGAACGCGCTTGGTGGCATAGGGCTATCCGAGCGGGAGCTCATCGACCCCGATGCGTCGGGTGCCGAGAAGGGTGCCGCGTGAGGCTCGTCTTCGAAGAGGGCGGCTGGGAGGACTACACGTCCTGGCTCAAGAACGACCGCAAGATGCTCGCCCGGATCAACAAGCTCATCGAGGACGTCCTGCGGGACCCGTTCACCGGGATCGGCAAGCCCGAGCCGCTGAAGTACCACCTGCCCGGGGCTTGGTCGAGGCGGATCGATGACGAACATCGCCTCGTCCATCTCGTCATGGACCGGGAGATCATCATCCTGGCGGCCCGCTATCACTACTGATCCGGTGGGGTGCGTGATCGCCCAGCGTTCTGTCGGCTGAGCAGGTCGGAAGGGTCGGGCCGCGGCGCATCCGTCGACGATCACACCTTGGTGACTTCAACGGCCGGGCCGCAGAGGAGTGTCAGGTCCTCCGGGTCGGAAGTGAGGACGGTCACAGGCCCGGGAGCGGTGCGCGCGAGGACTGCCACCGTGGCGTCGATGGCGTACTTGTGGCCGTGGAGGTGGTGAGTGCGCAGGAGAACGGCAGCCTGGGCGGCGATCTCCTTGGTGACGTCGTGAACGTCGATGCGGGAGAGCACCCACGTGATGCGGGCGGGGTGAATGTGCTCGCAGTCGGCCTCGAGTGTGGTCATGGCGCATGTGGCTACGCGGACGCCCTCCTCCGACGCCGCCTGAACCAGAGCCGCAATCGTTCGATCCTTGCGATAGAGCTTCGAAAGTCCCTCGCTGTCGAGCAGCAGCGTGCCGGGCATCAGGCGGCGGCCCCGCCGGTCTGCCGGTGGTCATGGCGCAACAGGGCTCGGGCGGCCTCGATCTCATCGCGGGTGAGTTGGTCGTTGTCGGTCTCGAAGTCCGCGACGATCTCTCGAAGCTTGTCCATGGCTACTCGTTGCGCAAGGGCCTCGGCGACGTAGGCGGAGAAGCCGCCGGGACCGACATGGGCGCGCGCGGCCTCGGCGAGCTCCTCGGGAAGGCTGATCGAAAACTTTTTGCTACCACTCATGCTCCCTATCCTATCGGTGGTAGCAAGCCTCGACCGGGCGGGCCGCGCTCGGGGCGGTCACGACCTTCCACCGCTGGCCGGTGACGGGGCCCGCTCGGTCAGCGCAGGCGGTCGACGGCCGTGGTCGCGGTGTCCTGGAAGTCCGCCACGGGCGCGTTGGTGAAGTCGCCCAGCCTGCCCCACTGCACGAATGTGACCGTGTCGCCGTCGCGGCCCACCGCGAACAGGTCGATGTCCATGGCGCCGTAGTCCTGGGCGATGTGCAGCCCATGGACGCGGGCGCCGTCCTCGACGGCGAGCGTGCCGTAGTCCCGGTACTCCGCGGTGCTGCTGGGGTACTCCTCCTCGTACGCGGTCGCGCACCCCTCGATCGCCGCGTCGAGGAGCGTCGCCAACTCGGCGGCGGACGACGCGTCGGGCCGTACGACGGTGATCTGGACGGCGCCGGCGTCCAGGTCGGTTCGGAACGCGCGGTGCCGGGTGGCGTCACCGTCCGGCAGCGTCTCCTCGACGCAGTAGGGCACGTACTCGGGGAGGCCGGTGGTCACCTCGAGAGCGGTCCACGGCCCGGTGGGGTCCGGCGGCAGGTCGCCCGCCTCGAGGAAGCCGGGGCCCGTGGTGTCGGGGGCCTCGGGGGCGTCCGTGGCATCCGTTGCGTCAGGAGCTTCGGGGGTGTCAGGGGTGTTCGGGTCTTCCGGGGCGCTCGGGTCGTCCGTGGTGTCCGGGGTGTTCTCCGCGCCCGTGGCGTCCGATCCCTCGGACGCGTCCGAGGCGGTGCAGGCCATGGCGGTGGCGGCGGCCATGGCCACCGCGATGGCGTTGAGGGTCGCGGTCTTCGCGCGGCGCCCTGGAGGGCGGGCGTGGGTGGTCATGCGTGGGTCGTCCCTCGAGTGGTGTGAGTGGTGCGGATGGTGTCGATGTGCGGACGCCAGGAGCCTGTGCGAAGGCGATGCCTCGGGACAACCTCGCCGCCCGAATCCGGGATGACGGAACGCCGTTCGCCCCGGTGACCTGCGCCTTCGCGAGGGCCGTGGAACGCGTGGCGCGGGGCGTGTGGGAGGGTTGAGCGGTTCGCACACGGGCGGGGGGCAAGGGTGAAGCCGAGGGGAAGCGCACCGGAGGTCGAGGACTTCGCCGCGTATGTGCGCGGGCTCAAGGAGCGCGGCGGGCGAAGCTACGGGGCCCTGGCCCGGCGGTTGAACGTCAGCGCCTCCACGCTCCACCGCTACTGCTCGGGCGAGGCGGTGCCCGCGGACTTCGCGCTGCTCGAGCGCTTCGCCCAGCTGTGCGAGGCGACGCCGGACGAGCGCCTCGAGCTCCACCGGATGTGGCTGGGTGCGACGGAGGCCCGCGAGGGGCGGGAGCGCGAGCCCGCCGATCCGGAGCCCGCCGATCCCGGGCCGGAGGAGCCAGGGCCCACGGCGGGACGGCCGCGCTCGCCCCGCCGCCGTTCCCGGCGTGTCGCCGCGGCCGTGGCGGTGGGTGTCGTCGCCGTCGTCGTGGTGGCGTTGGCCGGGCTCATGGCTCAGGACCCGGCGGGGGACACCGAGCCGGATCCGGCCGAGGTCATGGATCCGGCTCAGGATCCAGAACCCGAGTCAGAACCCGAGTCAGAACCCGATCCTGAGCCCGATCCTGAGCCGCCGCTCGACTGGACGGTGGACTCGCACGTCTGGCAGAGCGGCTGCTCCCACCGGTACGTCGTCGACCGTCCGGCCGACGAGGTGCCATCGCCGCCCGTCCAGCAGGACGCGCGTGAGTGGGCGGAGCCGCTGGGCGCGGTGCACGGCGGGGAGACGCGGGTGCGGGTCACGGTCCAGGGCCGTGACTCGGCGGCCGTGGTGCTCGAGGCGTTGCGGGTCCGGGTCGTCGAACGCGCCGCGCCCGCTCCTGGTAACGCGTTCAGCATGAGCCCGGGCTGCGGCGGCTCGCTGTCCCCGCGCAGGTTCGACGTGGACCTCGACGCCGACCGCCCGCTGGCCCTGTCCAGGCCCGGCGGCGACGAGGGAGGCGAGATCCCCGCCGTGGCCCTCCCCTACGCCGTCTCCGTCAGCGAGCCCGAGGTCCTGCTGGTCACCGCCCGCACCGTGGCGTGCGATTGCAGCTGGTACCTGGAGCTCGAGTGGTCGAGCCAGGGCCGCTCCGGCACGGTCCGCGTCGACGACGACGGCCGCCCGTTCCGCACCAGCGGCGTCGAAGGGCTCCCCGCGTACTTCTACAACAACGCCGACGACAGCTGGGTCAGCGACCGGTAGACGCGCGAATGTGCGCCCTGTGGCCTTGTCGGGCAGGGTGGGAGCGTGGTGACGGTGGTGACCTTCGGGCATGGGACGGCGGGGCGTGTCGCGCGGGACGCGCTCGCCGCGTGGCTGCCGGGCGCGGGCGTGGGGTTATCGGTGGGAGCCTCGGCTCGGTGGCTTCAGGCGGCCATCGGCGGACTCGCCCGACGTGTTCTGGGAGAACGCCTCGTTCCGCGGATACGCCGGTCACATGATCTGCCAGAGTGGTGGCCGTGGAGCCATTGAGAGGGCAAGACCCCAAGCGGCTTGGGGAGTTCACGCTGCTGGCCCGGCTCGGCAGCGGGGGGATGGGGCGGGTCTATCTGGGGCGGTCGCCCGGTGGGATGCAGGTCGCGCTCAAGGTGATCCGTGAGGACTTCGCGGACGAGCCCGACGCGTTGGCCCGGTTCAGGCGTGAGGTGGCGACGGTGCGCGCGGTGCGCAGCCCGTACACCGCGCGGCTCGTCTCGGCCTCCCTCGACGCGCCGCCGTACTGGCTGGCGACGGAGTTCGTGCCGGGCCCGACGCTGCTCGCGGCCGTGCGTGGCGGTCCCCTTCAACCCGCCCTGTGCACGGGGGTGTTCGCCGCGCTGGCCGAGGCGTTGGCCGCGGTGCACGGGCAGGGCGTGGTGCACAGGGACGTGAAGCCGCACAACGTCATCCTCGCCCCCGGCGGGCCACGGCTGATCGACTTCGGGATCGCCAGGGCGGCGGAGCACACGCGGCTCACCCGCACCGGGCACACGCCTGGCACCGCCGGGTACACCGCGCCCGAGGTGCTGCTCGGCGGGGAGGCGGGCCCGGCGGCCGACGTGTTCGCGCTCGGGGCGACGATGGCCGCCGCCGCGACCGGGCGGCCGCCGTACGGCGGCGGGGAGTGGCCCGCCGTCAGCTACCGCGTCGTGCACGGCGAGATCGACGTGGACGGGGTGGAGCCCGCGTTGGCCCGGCTCATCCGCGAGTGCGTCGCGCGCGAGCCCGGGCGGCGGCCCGCCCCGGCGGAGATCGTCCGCCGGTGCGGGGTCACGCTCGCGCTGGCGGACTTCCCGCCCTACCAGTGGCTCGCGGGGGCGGCGCCCATGGCCGCGCCGCCCCAACCCGCCCGCCGCCGCGGCCCGTTGACGGTCACCGCCGCCCTGGCCGCCGGGGCGCTCGCCGTCGCGGCGCTGGTGTGGCTGCTGCCCGAGGGCGGCGGCGAGGCGACCGCGGGCGACTCCTCGGCCGGGACCGAGGGCGACGGGGGCGACGGGGGCGACGAGGCGAACGGGGGCGACGACGGCGGTGGCCGTGAACGCCTCACCATCGGCGTCAAGTTCGACCAGCCCGGCATGGGCCTGCGCACCGCGGACGGCGAGCACGAGGGCTTCGACATCGACGTCGCCCGTTACATCGCGCGCGAACTCGGCGTCGCCGATGAGGACATCACCTGGCGCGAGGCGCCGAGCGCCGACCGCGAGAGCCTACTGACGGGCGGCGAGGTGGACTTCGTCGTCGCCAGCTACCAGATCACCGAGGAGCGCGAGACAAGGATCGACTTCGCGGGCCCGTATCTCTCCGTCCGTCAAGACCTGTTGATCCGCGCCGACGACGAGGTGGCCGACATCGCGGCCCTCAACGACCTGACGCTGTGCTCGGTCACCGGCAGCACCTCTGCGCGGGTCGTGCAGGAGGGGCTGGCGCCCGGCGTGGAGATCATGGAGTACCCGACGTACTCGGAGTGCCTCACCGCCCTGGCCGAAGGGCGGGTCGACGCGCTGACCACCGACGACTGCCTCCTCGTCGGGCAGGCGTCCCAGCAGGGCGACGCGGGCGCCTACCGGCTGGCCGGTCTCGGGCTGAGCAGCGAGTACCTGTACGGCGTCGGGCTGCCGCAGGGCGAGACGGGGCTGCGCGACGCCGTCGACGCGGCGATCGGGCGGATGATCGCGGACGGCTCATGGGACGAGGCCATCGAGGCCAACCTCGGGGGCGTCGCCGACTACGCCCCGAGACCCCCCGCGGTCGAGCCCCGGACCGACTGAGCAAGTGGCCCCGATCCGGGGCGAGTTGGGCGTTTCGTCGCTATGCTCTTGGCATGGGGAGCGGGAGATGGCTCGCGGCGCCTCCCGGGGAGCCGGTCGAGGGGTGGGGCGTGCTCGGCTACGCGCTCATCGGGGTGGTGATGGTCGTCCTCGGAGTCCACGGGGCGCTGCGGAAGGTGGACGCGCCGGAGCTTCGTGTGGTGCACCGGGTCGCCGGGTGTGTCGTGGCCGCGGGGGGCTGCTTCCTCATCGGGCAGGCCGCTGTGCGGGCGCTTGTCGCGTGAGGTGACGTAGGTGACGTGAGGTGTTCCGCCGCGTCGTTCGGCCCCGGCGTTGAACGGACCCATGCCGCCTGGAGCTTCCCTTATGTGCCGGTTTCTTGCGATGGACAGAGGGCGCGTGCGCTTGTTAGCTTCGCGGCAGTCGAGCACGCTCCTGGGGAACCCTGGGGAAGGGGGGAACGCCGTGCACGGATATGTCGCCGCTCAGGCGCCCCTGTTCCGGCGCCTCGCCATCGACCTGCGCCGGTCCGCCAGCTCGCTCTGTAGCTGAACGCCCGCTCCACCGCGGCCCCGGCGCGTTCCTCTCTCGTCGCCGCACTCGGGGTCCCCGGCGTTCGACCTCCCTCTCTCTCCTCCCTCTCTCCTGCCTTCGCCTCGCCGAGCCCGGTCGCGCGCGAGTCCGCGCGTCCGCGTGCCCCTCGACAGGAAGCGAGACCCCGCATGACCCTCCATCTCGCCGTCGCCCTCGACGGCACCGGCTGGCACCCCGCCGCATGGCGCGAGCAACGGGCCCGCCCCGACGAGCTGTTCACCGCCCGCTACTGGGCCGACCTGGTCGCCGAGGCCGAGTCAGGGCTTCTCGACTACGTCACCATCGAGGACGCGCTCGCCCTCCAGTCACCTTCCCCGACCTCCCACGACGACAGGACCGACCAGGTGCGGGGGCGCCTCGACGCCGTGCTCATCGCCTCCCGCGTCGCGCCCCTGACCCGCCACATCGGCCTCGTGCCGACCGCCACCGTGTCCCACACCGAGCCGTTCCACGTCTCCAAGGCGATCGCCACCCTCGACCACGTCAGCTCGGGCCGCGCGGGCTGGCGCGCCCAGGTCTCCCCGCCGCTGGCCAACGCGCACTTCGGCCGCCGCGCGCCGATCGCGTTCACCGAGCTGCCCGGCAGCACGCCGGGGCGGCCCTTGCTGCGCCCCGACGACTTCGCCGACGCGTTCGCCGAGGCCGAGGACTTCGTGACGGCCGCCCGGCTGCTGTGGGACAGCTGGGAGGACGACGCGGAGATCAGGGACGCGGCGACCGAGCGCTTCGTCGACCGCGACAAGCTGCACTACATCGACTTCCACGGCCGCTGGTTCAGCGTGCGGGGGCCCTCGATCGTGCCCCGCCCGCCGCAGGGCCAGCCCGTGGTCGCGGTGCTCGCGCACGCCACCGTGCCCTACCGCCTCGGCGCGGCGTCGGCCGACCTCGTCCATGTCACGCCGCGGGACGCCGACGACGCCCGCGCCATCGTCGCGGAGGTGCGCGACCTGCAACGCGCCGCGGGGCGCGAGGACGAGACCGTGCACATCATCGGGGACGTCGTCGTCCTGCTCGGCGCGACCACCGCGGAGGCCGAGGACCGCAGGGCGCGCCTGGACGGGCGCTCGGACGTCGCGTTCGAGAGCGACGCCCCCGTCTTCACCGGCACCGCGGCCGAACTGGCCGAGCTGCTCCTGGCGTTGGCCGAGACCGGGCTGACCGGCTTCCGGCTGCGCCCCGCCGTCCTCCCCGACGACCTGGAGGCGATCACCCGCGACCTGGTGCCCGAGCTGCGGCGCAGGGGCGCGTTCCGCGACGCCTACGCGGCCGACACGCTGCGCGGACTGCTGGGCCTGCCACGCCCCGCCAACCGCTTCGCCACCACGACCGAGGGAGCGGCCCGATGACCGCGGGTGTGACCGATGGCAGGAACGATCGTGAGCGAAAGAAGCAGATCATCCTCGGCGTCTTCCTGAGCGGGGTCAATCACCACACGCTCTGGGCCGATCCCGAGGCGGGCAGCCAGATCGCGTTCTCGACGTTCGAGCATGTCGCCCGCACCGCCGAGCGCGGCAGGTTCGACTTCTTCTTCCTCGCCGAGGGCCTGGCGCTGCGCGAGCGGAACGGCCTCATCTTCGACCAGGACGTCGTCGGCCGCCCCGACACCCTGCCCGTGCTCGCCGCGCTCGCCGCCGTGACCGAACACCTGGGCCTGGTCGGCACGTTGAACGCCACGTTCAACGAGCCCTACGAGCTGGCCAGGCAGCTCGCCTCCCTCGACCACCTCTCGGGTGGCCGCGCAGGCTGGAACGTTGTCACGTCGTTCGACGCGTTCACCGGGCAGAACTTCAGGCGCGGCGGCTTCCTGCACCGCGACGACCGGTATGTGCGCGCCGGGGAGTTCCTGGCCGCGGCCCGGCGGCTGTGGGACTCCTGGCCCGCCGACGCGATCGTGGCCGACCGGGCCGCCGGAACGTTCCTGCGCGACGGCGGGGCGGGCGCGTTCGCCTTCTCCGGCAAGCAGTTCGACATCGAGGGCCGGTTCACCACGCCCCGGAGCCCCCAGGGCCACCCGGTGATCCTCCAGGCCGGGGTCTCGCCGCAGGGCCGGGACTTCGCGGCGGGCGGCGCGGACGCGATCTTCTCGCCGTACCACCGTCTTGACGAGGCACAGGAGTTCTACCGCGACATCCAGGCCAGGGCCGCGCGCCAGGGCCGCCCGCCGGGCTCGGTGAAGATCCTGCCGTCGGCGTCGTTCGTGCTCGGCGACACCCGGGAGGAGGCCGAGGAACGCCAACGGGACATCGCCCACCGGCAGGTGACGGGCCGGACGGCGCAGATCCTCCTCGAGTCGGTCTGGAATCGCGACCTGTCGGGCTACGACCCCGAGGGGCCACTGCCCGACATCGACCCCGACCCCACGGGCCCGCCCGTCATCAGGGGCCGGGCCGTGCTCCACCAGGACCCGCACCGGACGGTCGCCGAGTGGCGCGCGCTCGCCGCCGCGAACGACTGGTCGCTGCGCGAGCTGGCCATCCATGTCTTCTCCCGCACGGAGTTCGTCGGCACACCCGCCCAAGTCGCCGACCGGATCGACGACTTCGTGCAACGCGACGGCTCCGACGGATTCATCCTCGGCTCCCATCTGGTGCCCACGGGCCTCGACGAGTTCGTGGACACGGTCGTCCCCCTCCTCCAGGAACGCGGCTCGCTGCGCACGGAGTACACCGGCTCGACGCTCAGGGAGAACCTCGGCATCCCCCCGAGGACGGCCTCGTGAGACCGCCACCGCCAGCGCCACCGCCACCGCCCGCGCCACCGGCCGGGCCCGGTCTCACCGTGGTCGAGGCCCTCATGTCCGACCCGCTCACCGAGCCGCTGCGCAGGGAGCTCGAGCGCGAGTACACCGAGCGCTACGGCATCGACGCCTCGGGGGAGATGGCGCGTTACCCCGACGCCGAATTCGCCCCGCCGCACGGTCTGTTGCTCCTGCTGCTCCAGGACGGCGCGCCGGTGGCCGGGGGCGCCTACCGCCGATTCGATGCGGACACCGCCGAGTTGAAGCGGATCTGGACCCGGTCGGGGTTCCGCAGGCGCGGGTTGGCGCGCCGGGTCGTCGCCGAGCTGGAACGGGCCGCCGCCGCGCGTGGCTACCGCCGCGTCTACCTCACCACGGGCCCGCGCCAGCCCGAGGCGCGCGGGCTCTATCTCGCCAGCGGATACACGCCGTTGTTCGACACCGCGCCCGACCCCGAGACGATCGGGCCGCTGCCGTTCGAGAAGCGCCTCGTGGAGCGGGTCGTGCCCGCGCGCGTCGCCTCCGAGCGCGTCGCCTCCGAGGGCGAGCGGGGGGTGAGTCGCCCATGACCGCCGCCGACACGGCCGTGGCCCCGGCCGACGACGAGGACCTGAGCACGTTGCCCATCGTGCCCGCCCGCCACTACTGGCGCTGGCTCGCCGGGTTCGTGGTGCTGGTCCTGGTGGGCCAGTTCGCCCATGGGCTGGTCACCAACCCCGGCTGGGACTGGCCGGTGTTCTTCGACTACCTGCTGGCCGACAGCGTGCTCGCCGCCGTCTGGGTGACTCTCCAACTCACCCTCTACGGCACGGTGTTGGGCTTTGCCCTGGGGGTGGTGCTGGCCCTGATGCGGCTGTCGGACAGCGTCATCCTCCAGAGCGTCGCCTGGACCTACGTCTGGGCGTTCCGCTCGATCCCGCTGATCGTGCAGCTGCTGTTCTGGTTCAACCTCGCGTATCTCTACCAGGAGTTGGGCTTCGGCATCCCGTTCGGCCCGGTCTTCTGGCATGTCGAGACCATGAACCTGATCGGCGCCATGACCGCCGCCGTCATCGGCCTCGCCCTCCACCAGGCCGCCTACGCCGCCGAGATCGTGCGCGGCGGCGTGCTCGCGGTCGACCCGGGGCAGCGCGAGGCCGCGGCGGCGCTCGGCATCCCCAGGGTCAGGCAGCTGCGCCGCATCGTGCTGCCCCAGGCGATGCGCGGCATCCTGCCCAACGCGGCCAACGAGATCATCTCGCTCTTCAAGGGCACCTCCATCGTCTCGGTGATGGCGATCGGCGAGCTCTTCTACCAGGTGCAGGTCATCTACGGGCGCAACGGCCGCGTCGTTCCGCTGCTGATGGTCGCCACCGTCTGGTACATCGTCCTGACCACCGTGCTCTCCGTCGCCCAGTACTACGTGGAGCGGTACTTCGCGCGCGGCGCCGAGCGGAACCCCCCGCCCACCCCGGCCCAGCGACTGCGGGCCCTGGTGCGGGACTTCCGCGCCGCGACGGGCGCCGCCGACCGCGCGCGCGGCGGACCCACGCGCGGCGGACCCGCGCCCCCGCGGAAGGACGCGCCGGTCGAGGGGGGCGCGCGATGAGCGGCGACGCGATGGTCGATGTCAGGGGCGTGCACAAGTCGTTCGGCGCGCTCCACGTGCTGCGCGGCGTCGACCTCAGGGTCGGGGCGGGGGAGGTGGCGGTCATCCTCGGCCCCTCGGGCTCGGGCAAGTCCACGCTGCTGCGCGGCATCAACCACCTGGAGAAGCTGGACCGCGGCTATGTCCGCATTGACGGCGAGCTGATCGGCTACCGCCGCACCGGAGGCAAGCTGCGCGAGCTCAAGGAGCGCGACGTCCTCAGGCAGCGCGCGCACATCGGCTTCGTCTTCCAGAACTTCCACATCTTCCCCCATCTGACCGCCCTGGAGAACGTCGTCGAGGCGCCGCTCTCCACGCTGCGCAGGCCGCGCCGCGAGGCGGTCGCCCAGGGGCGGGCGCTGCTGGCCAGGGTGGGCCTGGCCGACAAGGCCGACCAGTACCCGAGGCAGCTGTCCGGCGGCCAGCAGCAGCGCGTTGCCATCGCCCGCGCGCTCGCCCTCGAACCGAAGGTGCTGCTCTTCGACGAGCCCACGTCCGCGCTCGACCCCGAGCTGGTGGGCGAGGTGCTCGACGTGATCAGGGGCCTGGCCCGCACCGGCACCACCATGATCGTGGTCACCCACGAGATCGGCTTCGCCCGCGAGATCGCCGACACGGTGGTCTTCATGGACGAAGGGCTGATCGTCGAGCAGGGCCCGCCGCCCGCGGTGCTCGACAGCCCGGCGCACGAGCGCACCCGGGCGTTCCTCTCCAAGGTCCTGTGAACGTTCCCCCTTCCATTACTCATCTCCCCTTCTCTCACGCCGGAGTTGACCATGCACATCGGTATCGAACGACGCCCCGCCCGAAGAGGGCTCGCCGTCGCCTTCGGGCTCGCCCTGACCCTCTCCCTCGCGGCCTGCGGCGACCCGGAGGAGGACGAGGCGGGCCCCGCCGACGGCGGCGCGGGGTCGTCCGAGGACGCGGGCGTCAACACCAGCCCCGACCAGGACCGGATCCGCACCGATGAGGTCGCCGACATCGCCGCGCTCGTCCCCGAGGAGATCCGCGACCGCGGCACCCTCGAGGTCGTCAACTCGGTGGGCACCGTACCGCCGTTGAACTTCTACGCCACCGACGACGAGACCGTGATCGGCGTCGAGACCGACATCGCCACGCTGGTCGGCGACGTGCTCGGGCTCGAGGTGGAGTTCTCGACGGTGGACTGGGCGAACATCTTCGTCGGCCTCGACAGCGGCCGCTACGACGCGGGGTTCGGCAACATCACGGTGACCGAGGAGCGCAAGGACAAGTACGACTTCGCCACCTACCGCCTCGACAACGTGGCGTTCGAGGCACAGGCCGGCGCCGACTGGTCGGTGGAGGGCCCCGAGGATGTCGCCGGCCGCACGATCGGCGTCGGCTCAGGCACCAACCAGGAGCAGATCCTGATCAGTTGGAGCGAGCAGAACGTCGCCGCGGGCCTGGAGCCGACCGACATCAGGTACTACCAGAACGCCACCGACTACTATCTTGCGCTCTCCTCGGGCCGCCTCGACGCCTACCTCGGCCCCAACCCCAGCGCCGTCTACCACGCCCGCATCAGCGGCGACACCGAGATCATCGGCTCCATCTCCGGCGCGGGCGACGAGCTCCAGGGCGAGATCGCGGCCACGACGAAGAAGGACAACGGCCTGGTCGAGGCGCTCGCCGCGGCGCTCAACGAGGTGATCGAGAACGGCAGTTACGGCGAGGTCCTGGACCGCTGGGGCCTGGCGGGCGAGGCGGTGGAGAAGTCCCGGATCAACCCGCCGGGGCTGCCGCGCCAGGACGGTTGACACACGATTGACACGACGCCGCGGCGACACGACGGCCTCTCCGTCCACGAGCGACGGAGGGGCCGTCCCGCTCGCCCGCCTCGCCTCCCCGATCGGCCTCGACCTGGGCGCCCGCACCCCTGAGGAGACGGCCGTGGCGATCATGGCCGAGATCATCGCCCAGCAGTGGGGCAGCACCGGCCGACGCCTGACGGACACGACGCCCCTCCCGATCCACCACTGAGGACGCCCCGCGGGGCAACGCGCGCCCTCCGCGGACCACTTGCGGAGCACTTACGCTGGGCGGATGGACGAGTCGACCTGGGACACCGTCGAGCGCCTGGTCACCTGGCTCGACGCGCACAGTCCCCACGCGCCCGAGGTGCGGCGCCTGTTGCGGGTGCTGAAGCTCCAGGAGGAGGCAGGGGAGGTCGCCGAGGCGGTCCAGGGCGCGATGGGCGGCAACCCCCGCAAGGGCGCGAGCCACACGTGGGCGGACGTGGAGCGCGAGCTGTGCGACGTGATCATCACGGCGATGGTCACCCTGACGACGATCAGCGCGGCCCCGCACGAAACGTTCAGCACCCACCTCACCCACGTCGCCCACCGTTCGCCGGGCTGACCTCTCCCGCTCGGCGTGGAACGCGGGCCTGGACGATCAACGTGCCCAGATTCTCGGGATCGGGCGCCTCGATGACCCTGGCCTCGACCTCGGCGAAGCCGTGGTGCAGGAGGATGCCGTGCCACATCTCCTCGGAGTAGGCCCACCGTTGGACCGGCAGGACCTTGCCCGTGAAGCCGCTGGGCGCCCGGCTGCGAGGGCTCCGCAAGGACGCGGGCTACCCCAGCGGTCGGGCGTTCGCCGCCGCCACCGGATGGCAGGAGTCGAAGGTCTCCCGGATCGAGAACGGACGCCAGAACGCCAGCGAGGAGGACATCCGCGTCTGGTGTGAGAAGACCGGCGCTCGGGAGCACATCCCCGACCTGGCTGAGCCCCGCCGCCCTCACCCACGTCGCCCACCGGGCCGCGCCTGGCGTCCCCGGGGCACCAGACCGCCCAGGTTCAGGTCGATCGTGAACGGTACGGGGCGGCGGAGCGCCTCGCGGAAGATCCCCGCCGCGACATACGTGCCGGTCGGCCGGTCCAGCTCGTAGACGTGCGCGACCGGGGACGCGTTCTCCTCCTCGACGCACCAGTAGTGGGGGATCCCGGCCTCGGCGTACTTCCTGAGCTTGACCGTCCGGTCGCGGTGCGCGGACTCGGGCGAGACGACCTCGACCACGAGCAGCACCTCGTCGGGCGCGTACCACGTGCGGTCGGGCTCGTACGGGGCGGAGGTCACCAGCAGGTCGGGCTCGGGGCGGTTGCGCGCGTCGAGGCGGATCGTCAGCTCGCGCTCCACCTCGACGCCCTCGGGGGCCTGGGCCATGAGGCCCGTGGTGAGGGCGGTGACCAGGCGGCCGTGCCAGGACCGTTGCGGCGCCGTCATGAAGACGAGGGCTCCGTCGATCAGCTCGGTGTGGCGGGGCGCCTCGGGGAGGCGGTCCAGATCCTCCGCGAACCAGCCCTCCGCGCGCGGCGGGCGCATCCACTCGGGCAGTGCGGTCATGGGACAACCCTAGCGATGTCGCCCGCCGCCCGGCTGCTCAGCGCACGCCAAGGGCGCGTGTCAGCGTCGGCAGGGCCCGGCTCAGGGAGCGGGTCCAGTAGGGCCAGGTGTGGGCGCCTGGGCCGTCGGGTCGCCCCAGAGGCCCGCCGGGTCGACGCCCTGGCCCCGCGCGATGTCGTGCACGAGCGAGGGCGAGGAGCTCGTTCCGATGACGCCGCTGAACGACGCCGCCGCGCGGAACAGCCCCGGATGGCGCGCCGCGTAGGCCAGCGCGCCCGTGCCGCCCTCGGGGCACACGACGAGCAACGGCAGGTCCCCGACGGTCTGTTCGAGGCCCGCGCTCGGCCAGGCCTCCCAGCCGTCGGTGGGGTCGCAGCAGCCGTGCGGGAGGTAGCGCTCGGAGACGCGCGTCGCGGAGATCAGCCGCGCGCGGCGCGGGCGCGCCCCCGCGGTGCCGGGCGTCAACGCGAGCAGCCCGGCAGCCGCGAGGGCGGCCACCAACCCCGTCACCTCAGCCGCGCGGCACGCGCGCCCCCGGCGTCGCCCTTCGCCGTACACGCCGCAGCACACGCCGCACCAGCGGCCACGCCACGATCGCCGCGATGAGCGCGTACACGCCCACCGAGAACGGCGTGTCGAAGAGACCCGACACGCTCCCGTCGCTGATCTGGAGCGCGCGCCGCATCTGCAACTCGGCGGCCGGGCCCAGGATCGCGCCGAGCACGGCGGGCAGCACCGGCAGCCCGTAGCGCCGCATCAGCAGCCCGACCAGCCCGATGATCAGCAGGATCACCAGGTCGAGCGTCTCGCCGCCCACCGCGTACGCGCCGACCGCGGCGAAGAAGAGGATGCCCGCGTACAGATAGGGGCGCGGGACGCGCAGCAGCTTGGCCCAGATGGGCGCGAGCGGCAGGTTGAGCACCAGCAGCATCGCCATCCCGACGAACAGCGACGCGATGAGCGCCCACACCAGCTCCGACTCGCGCTCGAACAGCAGCGGCCCCGGCTGGATGCCATAGCTCTGGAACGCCGCCAGCATCACCGCGGCCACCGCCGTGGTCGGCAGGCCGAGGGTCAGCATCGACGCGAGCGTTCCCGCCGCCGAGGCGGACGCGGCCGACTCCGGGCCAGCGACGCCCTCGATGGCGCCCTTGCCGAACTCGTCCCTGTGCCGCGAGAGC
Source organism: Streptomyces radicis (assembly GCF_003626575.1). GTDB lineage: Bacteria > Actinomycetota > Actinomycetes > Streptomycetales > Streptomycetaceae > Streptomyces > Streptomyces radicis. Next base: position 17,931 of record NZ_RBDY01000054.1, read on the forward strand.
CGCTTCTCCGTCGCGTACGACAGGAACGTCGGTATCTCCGCGCCCCCCGCGGGTATCGCGCCGAACGGGAAGCCGATCAACGGGCCGCGCAGCCACGGCTTCCATGTGCGGCGCAGCTCGGCGCGGCCCAGCCACGGGCGCCCGACGGGGATCGGCCTGTCGGGGCGGCGGCGCAGGTGCAGCGCCACCCACAGCGCCTCGCCGATCGCGAAGAGGCCCACGGCGACGATCACCACGTCGATGCCGTCGGCGAGTTGGAGGACGTCGAACGTGAGCCGCTGCTGCCCGGTGAGCGCGTCGAGGCCGACCATGCCGATGGTCAGGCCGATCAGCAGCGAGGCGAAGCCGCGCACCCGCGAGTTGCCGAGCACCGACGTCACGGCCACGAAGGCGAGCACCATGATCGCGAAGTAGTCGGCCGCGCCCATGTCCACGGCCCACTCGGCGATCGTGGGGGCCAGGACGACCAGCAGGATCGTGCCGATCATGCCGCCCGCGAAGTGGCCGATCGCCGCGGCGGCGAGCGCCTGCGCGCCCCGCCCCGAGCGGGCCATCGGGTGGCCCTCCAACGCGGCGACGACCGCGGCCGTCTCGCCCGGCGTGTTGAGCAGGATCGACGTCGTCGAGCCGCCGAACATGCCGCCGTAGTAGATGCCCGCGAACATGATGAACGCCGCCGTCGGGTCGAGCCCGTAGGTCACCGGCAGCAGCAGCGCCACGGCCATCGCGGGGCCGATGCCGGGCAGCACGCCGATGGCCGTGCCGAGCAGCACGCCGAGCGCCGCCCACATGACATTCCCGGGGCTCAGGGCCGTTCCGAAGCCGTCCACCAGCGAGGACAGGGAGTTGGCCATGTCCATGGTCACAGCACCTCCATCAGCGGGCCGCCGGGCAGCGGGATGCCGAGCAGGCTGTCGAAGAGGACATAGGTGGCGACGGAGAGCACCGCCGCGATGAGCGGGTCCCTGTGGTACGCCCGGCTGCCGAGCACCCATGCCGAGCCCCAGAACATCAGCGCGCCCGAAGCGGGCAGGCCGAGCGGCTCGATGAGCACCGCGTTGCCGAGGAAGACCCCCGCGAGCAGCAGGACCGTGCGCCAGTCGCCCGGGGCGGCGAGGTCGATGTCCTCGCCGCCCTCCGCCTCGCCGCGCCCGCCGCGCAGCACGTCGACGGCCAGCAGCGCCGCGACGACGAGCAGCGCGACGCCCACCACGGTCGGCATCGTCGTGGGGCCGACGGGCCCGCGCTGCTCGATGTCCACGTCCATCGTCAGCACATCGCCGAGCACGAGCGCGCCGAGCACCAACAGCAGGGCGCACACGCCGAGTTCGGACCGCTCGCGCAGCCATGGCCTGATGCCTGTCACAGCCCCAGCTCCCTCAGGGTCTCGTCCACGCGGCTGTTCTGGCTCTCCAGGAAGTCGCCGAACTCGTCGCCGGTCAGGAACGCGTCCGCCCACCCGTTGCGCGTCAGCGCCTCGCTCCACTGCGGCGAGCCGTGCAGCTCGGTGAGCAACGCCACCAGCCGGTCGCGTTCGGCCTCGGTCAGGCCCGGTGGGGCGACGATGCCGCGCCAGTTGGTGAACTCCACGTCCAGGCCCGCCTCTTGGAGCGTCGGCGCGTCGATGCCCGGGGAACGTTCCGGCCCTGTGACGGCGAGCACGCGCAGCTCGCCCGCCTCGATCTGGTCCAGGTACTCGCCGACGCCCGAGACGCCGAACGCGACCTCGCCGCCCAGGATCGCGGCCAGCAGCTCGCCGCCGCCGTCGTAGGCCACGTAGTTGGCCGACCGCGGCGTGACCCCGGCGGCGCCCGCCATCAGCATCGACGCCAGGTGGTCGGGCCCACCGGGCGACGAGCCGCCGCCGAACGGCAACGACCCGGGGTTCGCCCGCCAGTCGGCCAGCATGTCGTCGATGTCCTCGTACGGGGAGTCGGCGGGCACGACCACGATGTCGGGCTCCTCGGTCAGCCGCGCCAGGGGCGTGGTGTCGGCGAGGGTGACATCCGTGTGGTTGGTGTGCACCGCGCCGACGACGCCGAGGCCCATCGACATCGCGAGGCGCCCGTTGCCGCGCTCGGCCACCAGATGGCTCAGGCCGACGGTGCCGCCCGCGCCGGGGAGGTTGAACACCTCGATGGAGCCGGTGAGTTCGGCCTCCTCGGCGGCCCGCGCGGCGGTGCGGGCGGTGATGTCGTAGCCGCCGCCCGGCTCGTTGGGCACCAGGAAGCGCAGCCCCGGGATGTCGGTCCCGCCGCCGCCCGAGTCGTCGGAGCTCACCAGCGGGGGGACGAGGAACACCAGGAGTGCCGCCGCGAGCAGGGAGGCAAGCGCCCTTGCGCGCACGTGGCCACCGCCTTCCGTGGAACGAGTGTGTGGCTGCCGTCCGTTCGTCGGTGCGAACGGCGCCACATCGTGCGGCTCGGCGGAAGGCGGTGTCCATGTCCCGACCGGTTGCGCACGTAAGTGACCTTGTGGTCATAGAGTTCAGGCGCGGCGTGGCCCCCTTTCGGCCGGTCCGGGTGGTGCCGTTGGTCAGGCCGCGGGGTGGCGGTCGAGGATCAGGTGGGGGTATCCGGCGTGGATGCGGTCGCCGAGGTCGGCGTCGAGGGCGGCGATGAACGTGTCGAGGCGGGCCGTGGCGGCCTGGATGTTCTCGGCTTCGCCCTTGAACTCGCACTCGATGAACGTGCCGAGCCCGGCGACTTCGTCGAACGCGACGGCGATGTCGCCGTCGGCGGTGATCCATTCCTCGCGCACCTTGTCGACGACGGCGATCTGTGTGCAGTCGAGCGCGGCCAGGAGGCGGGTGATCGCCTCGGGGTCGGAGACGGTGGACTCGTACT
>NZ_RBDY01000055.1 GCF_003626575.1 Streptomyces radicis
TCACCGCAGCGGGCTCCACACCATGCGACCGCCACAACCCGGCCAACGACACCATCACCGCCCACAACACCGGCTGCACCACATCAACCCGCCCCAACCACCCCCCATCACCAGACCGCAACACCTCAACAAGCGACCAATCGACAAACCCACCCAGCGCCGCCTCACACTCCCCCACCAACCCCGCGAACACCGGGGATTCGTCAAGGAGTTCAACCGCCATCCCCACCCACTGCGACCCCTGACCCGGGAAGACGAAGACGGGCCGATCCGCTCCCGCGACAACCCGTCCCCTGACCTCCTCGTCCCCCAGAACGACGGCCCGCGACGCCAGTGCCGCGCGCCCCGTCGCCAGCGACCAGCCCACATCCGCCGTCGCCGGTCCCCCTCGCACCCGCCGCACCCAGGCGTCCACCGCGGCCTCGTCCACGCCGGACACCGCCAACGGCACGACCGGCAGGGCGCGTTGAGGCTGGTCGGGCGCGTGGTCCTGGGTCTCGGGGAACGCCTCGATGATGGCGTGGGCGTTGGTGCCGCTCACGCCGAACGACGACACGGCCGCGCGGCGTGGGCGCCCGGACTCAGGCCACTCCACCGCCTCGGTCAACAGCCGAACGTCCCCCGCCTCCCAGTCCACCTGCGAGGACGGCCGATCGACATGCAGCGTGCGCGGCAGCACCCCATGCCGCATCGCCTGCACCATCTTGATCACACCACCAACACCGGCCGCCGCCTGGGCATGCCCGATGTTCGACTTCAACGACCCCAACCACAACGGCCGTTCAGCATCCCGACCCTGGCCATAGGTCGCCAGCAGCGCACCCGCCTCGATCGGATCACCCAGCGTCGTCCCCGTCCCATGCCCCTCCACCGCGTCCACATCGCCCACCGAAAGACCCGCGTGGGCCAACGCCGCCCGGATCACCCGCCGTTGCGCCAACCCACTGGGCGCGGTCAGACCGTTGGACGCGCCGTCCTGGTTGATCGCCGAGCCCCGCACCACCGCGAGCACCCGGTGCCCGTGCCGCCGGGCGTCCGACAGCCGTTCGAGCAGCAGCACGCCGACGCCCTCCGCCCAGGCGGTCCCATCCGCCGCCTCGGCGAACGCCTTGCACCGCCCGTCCGCCGCGAGCCCGCGCTGCCTGCTGAACTCCACGAACATCCCCGGCGACGACATCACCGTGACGCCCCCGGCCAGGGCCATCGCGCACTCGCCGCTCCGCAGCGACCGCGCCGCCAGATGCAGCGCCACGAGCGACGACGAGCACGCCGTGTCCACCGTCACCGCGGGGCCCTCGAGCCCGAAGCTGTAGGCGATCCGGCCCGAGGCGACGCTGGGGGTGATGCCGGTCAGGCGGTGGCCGCCGGTGTCCTCGCCCGCGTCGTGCAGGCGTGGGCCGTAGTCCTGCGCGGTCGCGCCGACGAAGACGCCGACGTCCTTGCCGCGCAGGGACATCGGGTCGAGGCCCGCCCGCTCGAAGACCTCCCATGACGTTTCGAGGAGGAGCCGCTGCTGCGGGTCCATCGCCAGGGCCTCGCGCGGCGAGATCCCGAACAGCTCCGCGTCGAACTCCCCCGCGCCGTCGAGGAATCCGCCGTACCGCGTGTACGAGGCGCCCGAGCGCTCGGGGTCCGCGTCGAACAGCGCGTCGGCGTCCCAGCCGCGGTCGGCCGGGAACTCCCCTATGGCGTCGGCCTCTTGGGCGACGAGGCGCCACAGGTCCTCGGGCGACGCGACGCCGCCCGGGTAGCGGCAGCCCATGGCGACGATCGCGATCGGCTCGTCCGGGTCGGCGACCGGCGCCGGGACGCTCGCCTCCCGCTCCGCGCGCGGGCCATGGGCCAGGTGGTCGGCGAGGGCCGCGGGGGTCGGGTGGTCGAACAGGACGGTGCTCGGCAGCGGGTGGTCGGTGGCGTCGGCGAGCCGGTCGCGCAGCTCGACGGCCATGAAGGAGTCGAACCCGAGGTCGCGGAACGTCTTGCCCGCGCCGACCGCGTCCACCGACGCGTGGCCGAGGACGGCCGCGGCCTCGGCCCGTACGCGCTCCAGCAGATCAACGGCGGCCGCACGGGCGGGGATGGGCTCAACGGGCGTGGCGGGCACGGGCGTTGGCTCGGTGTGGCGCTCCTCGGCGGCCCGCGCGGGCGCGTCGCCTCCGAGCCAGTGCCGTTCCCGTTGGAAGGCATAGGTGGGCAGCGCCACGCGCCGGGCGGCGCGCCCCCGGGCGAAGGGGAACGCGGCCCAGTCGACGCCGTGGCCGCGCGCGTGCAGCCGGGCTGCGGCGGTCGCCGCGGTCTCGGGCTCGGGCTGGTCGGCGCGGAGCAGCGGCACGAACGCCGCGCGGGCGTCGTCGGGAACGCAGGCGCGGCCCATGGCGGACAGCACGGCGGCGGGGCCGAGCTCGACGAAGGCGCGCGCGCCGAGCGCGTGGGCGGTGCGCAGCCCGTCGGCGAACCTGACGGGCCGCCTTGCCTGTTCGGCCCAGTATGCGGGGGTGCGGACGGCGTCGGGGTCGGCGACCTCGCCGGTGACGTTCGAGAGCAGGGGCAGGCGCGGGGCGTGGAAGGTGAGCTCGCCCGCGATCTCCTCGAACCGGGCGAGCATGCCGTCGAGATGGGGCGAGTGGAAGGCGTGCGACGTGGCGAGGCGCTTGGTCCTGCGCCCGCGCCCCGCCCAGTCGTCGGCCAGCCTGGCGACGGCGTCCGCGTCTCCCGAAATGACCACGGCCTCGGGCCCGTTGACCGCCGCGAGCGCCACCCGGCCTTCGAGGTCGGCGAGCGTGTCCATGATCTCCGCCTCGGACGCCTCGACGGCGACCATCGCGCCATCGGCGCGCCGCGCCTGCATCAGCCGCCCCCGCGCGGTGACCAGGGCGGCGGCGTCCGGGAGGGAGAGCACTCCGGCGGCGTGCGCGGCGCCGATCTCCCCGACCGAGTGGCCGAGCAGCGCGGCGGGGGTGAGGCCCCACGAGGTGACGAGGTGGAACAGGCCCGTCTCCAGGGCGAACAGCGCGGGCTGGGCGTAGGCGGTCTCGCGCAGCAGGTCGGGGCGTTCGGCGATGACGTGCCGGATCGGCTCGGCCAGGTAGCGGTCGACCTCGGCGCACGCGGCGTCGTAGGCGGCGCGGAACGTCGTCGAGGCCTCGCGCAGGGCCAGGCCCATGTGGGGGCGCTGGCTGCCCTGCCCGGTGAACAGCAGCCCGAGCCCGCCCGCCCCTTCGGCCGTGTCCCTGATCAGCCCCGGCGCCGGGCGGCCATCGGCGAGCGCGGTGAACGCCTCGGCGGCGCGGGCGCGTTCGGCGGCGACCAGGGCGGCCCGGTGCGGCAGATGGGTGCGCGCGGTGGCCAGGGTGTGGGCGATGTCCCCCAGCGCCTGTCCCGGGTGCTCGGCGAGGTGGCGGGCCAGGCGCGCCGCCTGGCCGCGCAGCGCCTCGGGCGACGCGGCCGACAGCAGCCACGGCAACGGCCCGGGTGTCCCCTCGTCGGCCGACGCGGCCGCGTCGCGGTGCCAGGCGCCCACGACCACATGGCAGTTGGCGCCTCCCATGCCGAACGAGCTGACGCCCGCGACGGGTTGGCGCCCGGGGTCGTCCGGCGTGGCGAGTGGGGTGAGCGCGGTCGGGACGCTGAGGTTCAGCTTGTCGAGGGGGATGTCGGGGTGCGGCGTGCGGAAGTTGAGGCTGGGCGGCAGCTCGCGGTGGCGCAGCGCGAGGAGCGCCTTCAGCAGTCCCGCGATGCCCGCGGCGCCCTCGAGGTGCCCGATGTTGGTCTTGACCGAGCCCACCGGCAGGGCCGCGCCGCGCGGGCGGGCGGCGCCGAGGACCGCGCCGAGCGCCGCGGCCTCCACGGGGTCCCCGGCGCGGGTGCCGGTGCCGTGCAGCTCGACGAAGGACACCTCGGCCGGATCGACCCCGGCGCGCCGGTGCGCGAGCGCGACACACGCCTCCTGGGCGCGCCGCCTGGGAACGGTCAACCCCTCGCCGCCGCCGTCGTTGTTGACCGCGCTGCCGCGGATGACGCCCTGGATCGGGTCGCCGTCGGCCAGGGCCGCGGCGAGCGGCTTGAGGACGACCAGGCCGCCGCCCTCGCCGCGCACATAGCCGTTGGCGCGCGCGTCGAACGTGTGGCACAGGCCGTCGGGCGACAGGGCGCCGAACGCGCGGACGCCGAGGGCGACTTCCTCGGCGAGGTTCAGGTGGACCCCGCCCGCGAGCGCCACGGTGGACTCGCCCGCGCGCAGGCTCAGACACGCCTGGTGGACGGCGACGAGGGACGACGACTGGCCGGTGTCGATGGACATGCTGGGGCCCGAGAGGCCGAGCGTGTGGGACAGCCGGTTGGCGATCATGCCGCGGTGCACGCCGGTCACGGTGTGGTGGGTGATCGCGTCGGTGCCGCGGCCGTGCAGCAGCGCGGCGTAGTCGTCGGCGTCGGCCCCGACGAAGACCCCGACGCTGTCGTCCGCCAGCCCGGTCGGCGTCAGGCCCGCGCTCTCGAGGGCCTCCCAGCCCAGCTCCAGCATGAGCCGCTGCTGCGGGTCGAGCATCCCCGCCTCGCGCGGCGAGACGCCGAAGAACGCCGCGTCGAAACGGTCGGGCGCGTCCAGGTAGCCGCCTGGTCCCAACCCGGGCCTGTCGGCGGGGGCTTGGCGGATCGCGCTGCCGCCTTCGCGCAGCAGGCGCCACAGCTCCTCGGGATCGCGCGCGCCCGGCAGGCGGCAGGCGAGCCCCACGACGGCGATCGAGTCCGGCGAGAGGGCGCCCTGGTCCAAGGCATGGCTGGCCGACGTGACGGTCACGTGTTCCCCCGTATGACCCCGCGTTCGAGCTGCCCAAGTGGTCACTCGGGCAGGTTCCGTCAGGCATCCTAACCGGGGCGGGCCGCCCCTTCCGATCAGGTGTCCACCCCTGATATCGCTCAACAGGCGGCCCTTACCTGCGCTTTCGTCTAAAGCCCGGCTTAAGCGAGGGGCCGGGCGAGCGCCCGCCCGTGCCCGTTCCGGCGTGAGCCACCTGGGCGGGACCACCCCGCCACCCGCGCGATGACGGTGTCAACCCGGACAACGCCCCCGGTGACGGAACGACACCGTCCGCGGCCTGAGTGTGATTCCCGTCACCGGCTCGCGCATGGGCGTGGCGCGCCCCGAGAGCGCTCAACGTGCTCCGGCGCGCGCCCCGTTGGGTGGCGGCGTCGATGCGGAGGTTCGATGGCGGAGGCGTGCACGATGCGTTTACAGCGTGAACCTCCGCCGGTACGCTCCGGCACGGGAGCGCTCCCATTCGTGTCGTGTCACGTCATGGAGGAGCGAAGTGAGCCCAAGGCTGTTTCTGTCATTCCGAAGACGCGTGGGGGTGCTGGCGTGTGCGCTGATCGCCGCGCTCGTGGGCGCGTCGGTCCTGGCCTCGCCCCGGGAGGCCGCCGCCGAGCTGCCGCAGGGCACGGCGTTCTACCGCAGCCCTGACACGCAGGTCGCGCGGTGGGTGGCGCAGAACCCCGACGACGCCAGGGCGCCGCTGATCAGGGACGTGATCGACGCCCGTCCGCAGGGCATCTGGTTCGCCGCCTACGCGTCGACGCCCCCGACGTCGGACGTGCGGGAGATCACGGACGCTGCCGCCGCCCAGGGCAGGGCGCCGATCCTGGTGGTCTACCAGATGGTCAACCGCGACTGCGGAGGCGCCTCTTCGGGCGGGGCGCCGAGCCACGCCGCGTACGACGCCTGGATCGACGGCTTCGCCGCGGGGCTCGGCGACGATCCCGTGCTGGTGATCCTCGAGCCCGACTCGCTGTCGTTGATCACCTGCCTCAACGCCCAGCAGCGCGCGGACCGTTACGCGTCACTCTCGCGCGCCGGATCCGTCATCCACGCCGCGAACCCCGAGGCGCGCGTCTACTTCGACGCCGGGCACTCCAACTGGAACAGCCCCGCCACCCAGGCGGACCGGCTGCGCTCGGCCGGGGTGACGAGCAACGGGGACGGCGTCTTCAGCAATGTCTCCAACTTCCGCACCACCGCGGACGAGGTCGCCTACACCCGGGCGGTCCTGGGCCAGTTGGGCACGCCGGGCCTCGGCGCGGTGATCGACACGAGCCGCAACGGGCAGGGCCCCGCGCCCGACGACGAGTGGTGCGACCCGCCGGGCCGCGGCGTGGGGCGCGCGCCGACGAGCGACACCGGCGACGAGCGGATCGACGCCTTCCTGTGGGTCAAGCCCCCGGGCGAGGCGGACGGCTGCGGCGGCCCCGCGGGCCAGTTCTCCCCCGCGGTGGCCCACGCGCTCGCGCAGAACGCGGGCGACGGGGGCGGCGCCTCCGACGGCGGCGCGTCGGACGGCGGGACATCCGACGGGGGCACGTCCGACGGCGGGGCCTCCACCGGTGGGGGCGGCGGCGAGGGCTGCGCCGCGTCGTACCGGGTCGCCTCGTCCTGGAACAACGGCTTCACCGGCGAGGTCACCATCGCGTGCGACGGCGGCTCGCTCGACGGCTGGACGGTCGGCTGGGACTTCCCCGCGGGCCAGCGGATCACCCAGGCGTGGAACGCCACCTGCTCCCAGTCGGGCGCCGCGGTGACCTGCGTGCCGGTGTCGTGGAACGGCGCCGTCCCGGACGGCGGTTCGGTCACGTTCGGGTTCAACGCCAGCCACTCGGGCAGCAATCCGGCCCCCGCGGTCGTCGAGCTGACCTGACCGCGCCCGGCGGCCCGTGGGCGCCCGCTCAGGGCGCCTCGTGGGCCGCCGGCTCGGTCGCCGCGGTGAAGTCCAGGACGGCCTCGACCACGTGGGGCGCGGCCAGGATCCCGCGGTGGCCGAGGCCGCGGGTGATCAGGACGTCGGCCTGCGGGGCGTAGGCGTCGGCCAGGAGTGCGGCCTGGGAGCGCTCCACCATGTCGTCGTCCTCGTCGTGGACCACGAGCAGCGGCAGGGGAAGCTCGCCCGGGCGGTGGATGGCCGAGAAGCGGCGCCAGATGTCCCGCTCGCCGGGGAACAGCCGACGCTCCACCGCCTCGCGCAGCGGGGGCGCCAGGCGCTCGGCCATGCCGAGGCGGGCGCGGAAGCGTTCGACGACATAGCCGAACTCGGCCGGGCTCGCCAGGGACACCAGCCGGTCGGCCGCGACCTGGCCGCGCAGCGCGAAGAACGCCGAGAGCCCGCCCACCGAGTGCCCGACCACGGCGGCGAACCTGCCGTGCTCGGCCTGGAGCCGCCGGGCCAGCGCGCGGTACTGGAGGATCGAGCTGCCCCTGCCGCCCGACTCCCCGTGGCCTGGGGCGTCGAACGCGACGGGGCTGTAGCCGCGCTCGGTCAGCGCCTCGACGAGCGGCGCGAAGCGCGAGGCGCGCGAGGCCCAGCCGTGCATCAGCAGAACGGGGCGCGCGCCGTCCCCCCAGTGGTGAACGGCGGTGCGCACGCCGTCCACCTCGACCCAACGGCGGGCCGCCCCGCGCATCACCGGCTCCTCGGCGGGCTTGAGACGGACGCGGATGCCGGGGTTCCAGAAGGCGAGGGACCAGCGGGCGGCGAGCCGGGGGGCGATGCGGCCCGTGCCGTTCAGGGCGGTGCGGACGAGGGTGGCCTGGACGGCCTGCGCTGTCATGGGCGAGATAGTAGCACGACCGTTCGCACAGTTTTATGGGCGGGCCCGTGCCCCCGTCGTGCGGGGGAGGGCGGGCGCGATGGGTGGGTCAGTGGGTGGGTCAGGGGGTGGCGTCGACGGCCGGGCGGCGGGGCGCGACATCGGCCGGGTCGGCCAGGTCCCCCACGCCGTCGACAGCGGGCCGCGTTCCGCCGTCGGCGTCCCTGCGCAACAGGGCGGCATAGCGGCCATCGAGGGCCAACAGCTCGGCGTGGGTGCCGCGTTCGGCGATGCGGCCCCGGTCGAGCACGACGATCTGGTCGGCGTCGCGCACGGTGGAGAGCCGGTGGGCGATGGTGATCGTGGTGCGCCCTGCGGACAGGGCGTCGATGGCCCGTTGAACGGCCTGTTCGGTGCGGGTGTCCAGCGCGCTGGTCGCCTCGTCGAGGACCAGCACGGGCGGGTCGCGCAGGATCGTGCGGGCCAGCGCGAGGCGCTGCTTCTCGCCGCCCGAGAAGCGGTAGCCGCGCTCGCCCACGACCGTGTCGTAGCCGTCGGGCAGGGACGCGATGTGGTCGTGGATGTGGGCGGCCCGCGCGGCGGCCTCGATCTCGTCGGGGGTGGCGTCGGGCCTGGCGAACCTGAGGTTCTCGGCGACCGTGGCGTGGAAGAGGTACGCCTCCTGCGAGACGACGCCGACCGCGCGGGCCAGGGCGGCGAAGCTGAGGTCGCGCACGTCGGTGCCGTCGATGGTGACCCGGCCGCCGGTCACGTCGTACAGGCGCGGCACCAGGTAGCCGAGCGAGGTCTTGCCCGCCCCTGTCGGGCCCACCACGGCGAGCGAGCCACCGGCGGGGACGGTGAGGTCGATGCCGGAGAGGATGGGGCGCGCGCCCGACTCGTAGCCGAAGGTGACGTTCTCGAACCCGACCTCGCCGCGCGCCCTGGTCCCCGGCTCGACCGGGTCGGGGCGTTCGGTGATGTCGACGCGCAGGTCCAGGTACTCGAAGATCCGCTGGAAGAGCGCGAGCGACGCCTGGATGTCCACGCCCGTGGAGAGCAGCGAGACGGCGGGCCGCAGCAGCCCCTGCTGGAGGCTGACGAACGCGACGAGCGTGCCGATCGACGGCGGGGTGCCGCCGAGCTGGAACATCACGCCCGCCGACCAGTAGAGCAGCGCGGGGATCGCGGCCATGATCATGCCGATCGTGGCCATCCGCCAGCGCCCCGCCATGCTGGCGCGGATCTCGACGTCGACCAGCTGCCTGGACTCGTCCGCGAACTCGCGGGTCAGCGCCTCGGCGCGGCCCATCGTGCGGCCGAGCAGGATGCCGCTGACCGAGAGGGACTCGGTGACGGTGGCGGCCATGGCCGCCATCTGCTTCTGCCGCTGGGTGGTGATCCTGCGCCGCTCGCGGCCGACGCGGCGCGCGATCCAGACGAACGCGGGCAGCAGCGCGAGCGACACGAGCGTCAGCCGCCAGTCGAGCGCGAGCATGGCGACCACGGTGGCGACGACCGCGGTCAGGTTGGAGACGAGCGACGTGGCCGTCGAGGTGACGGTGGCCTGCATGCTGCCGATGTCGCTGGCGATGCGGGACTGGACCTCGCCGGTGCGGGTCCTGGTGAAGAACGCCAGCGGCATCTGCTGGAGCTTGGCGTAGACGGCGGTGCGCAGGTCGTGCATGACCTGCTGGCCCACCGTGGTGGAGATGAGGGTCTGGAGTACGCCGAAGACCGAGCTCGTCACGGCGGTGGCGATCATGCCGAGCGCGAGCAGGGCGAGCAGCCCGGTGCGGCGCTCGGGGAGGGCGACGTCGATGACCTCGCGGAGCAGGAACGGAGAGGCGACGGCCACGAGGGACGAGGCGGCCACCAGGAGACCGACCAGGGCGAGGCGGCCGCGGTAGGGGCGGAAGAGCCGGAGGATCCTGCGGATCTGGGCGGGCTGCCCGACGTCGGCGGGCTCGGGGTCCTGGGCGGTGGCGCGGCTGGGCGCTGCGTGGTGGGGGGTGTCGTGCGGCATGGGCTCCTTCGGTGCTGCGGGAACGGCGCGACGGGCCGGCGCGTCGCGCCAACCCTCAACCCTACGGCGACCGCCGCCCGGATCAGGTGCCTCCGCGCAGGTCGGCGGGGGTGCGCCGGCTCGGATCTGCCGGGGACCCTAGCGAGGCGGCGGCGGGGCCGCCAGAGCGCACGCGGGGACGGGACCGCTGGCCAGGGGCCGTGGGCCGTGTTACCAAGGGCCATGCCCGAACGAACCCTCCACGACGTCTATGACGCGGTGATCGTCGGCGGCGGCCACAACGGCCTGGTGGCCGCCGCCTATCTGGCCCGGGCCGGTCGCCGGGTGCTGGTGCTCGAACGGCTGGGCAGGACGGGCGGCGCGGCCGTCTCGGACGCGGCCTTCCCCGGCGTCGCGGCGCGGCTGTCGCGGTACGCGTACCTGGTGAGCCTGCTGCCCGCGCGGATCGTGCGGGACCTGGGGCTGAACGTCACGCTGCGGCGGAGGCGTTGGTCGTCCTACACGCCCGTCGAGCGCGGCGGGGTGCCGGGCGGGCTGCTCGTGGGCGGCGGGGAGGCCAGGACGCGGGAGGCGTTCGCGCGGCTGACCGGCTCCGACCGGGAGTACGAGGCGTGGCAGCGCTTCCACGCCATGACCGGGCGGGTGGCCGAGCGGGTGTGGCCCACGCTGACCGAGCCGCTGCCTGGGCAGGCCGAGCTGCGCGCGCGGGTGGGCGAGGGGGCCGCGTGGGAGGCGTTGTTCGAGCGGCCGCTCGGCGAGGCGATCGAGGCGGCGTTCGACGACGACCTGGTGCGGGGCGTGGTGCTGACGGACGGGCTGATCGGCACGTTCGCCGGGGCGCACGACCCGACGCTGCTCCAGAACCGCTGCTTTCTGTACCACGTGATCGGGCAGGGCACGGGCGCGTGGGACGTGCCGGTGGGCGGGATGGGCGCGGTGACGGACGCGCTGGCCGGGGCGGCCCGGGCGGCGGGCGCGGAGATCAGGGTGGGGCACGAGGTGACGTCCGTCGCGACGGACGGGTCGGCGGCCGAGGTGACCTTCGCGACCGAGGCGGGCGGCGGCGGCACGGTGGGCGCGCGCCGGGTGCTGGTCAACGCGTCGCCGCGGGAGCTGGCGCGGCTGCTCGGCGAGGAGCCGGGGGCGGCGGGCGCGGCGGAGGGCGCGCAGTTCAAGGTGAACATGCTGCTGCGGCGGCTGCCCGCGCTGCGCGACCCGGGTGTGGATCCGCGTGAGGCGTTCGCGGGGACGTTCCACATCGCCGAGGGCTACGGGCAGTTGGAGGCGGCGTACCGGGAGGCGGCGGCCGGGCGGCCGCCGGGCACGCCGCCGAGCGAGGTGTACTGCCACTCGCTCACCGACCCCTCGATCCTCTCGCCCGAGCTGGCCGCGTCGGGGCACCACACGTTGACGCTGTTCGGCCTGCACACCCCCGCGCGGCTGTTCGCGGGGGACGCCGGGCAGCAGGACGCGGCGCGGGCGGAGCTGCTGAGCGCGACGCTCGCGGCGCTCGACGCGCACCTGGCCGAGCCGATCGCCGACTGCCTCGCGGTGGACGGCGACGGCAGGCCCTGCGTCGAGGCCAGGACGCCGCTCGACCTGGAGCGCGACCTGCGGCTGCCCGGCGGCCACATCTTCCACGGCGACCTCTCCTTCCCCTGGCTCGACGAGGCGGAAGGGGAGGCCGCCGAGCGGGCCGAGGCGGACCCGGCGGCGCGCTGGGGCGTGGCGACGGGCCACCCCACGGTGCTGCTGTGCGGCGCCGGGGCGGTGCGCGGCGGCGGCGTCAGCGGCATCGGAGGCCACAACGCGGCGATGGCCGTGCTGGGTTCGGGCTCCTGACGGCGCGCCCGGCTCGTTACGCTGGGCGGCATGACCGTGGACGAAGCACTGTTCGCCGACTGGCTACGAGCGCCCGCCGTGCCGCCGCCCGACGAGGCGACGCTCGACGCGTTCGACCGGCTGCTCGACCGGCTGGTCCACCGCGCGGCCGACGGCGCGGCGCCCGGCGAGGTGCCGGAGATCGACTACCGGCTCGCGGCGCCGAAGTGGCAGTTCCTGCGGCACGCCGCCGACCGCGCCGGGCTCGTGCTGCACGGCTCGGACCGCGCCGACCTGCGGGAGCTGACGCCGCGGCAGCCGGGCGACACCACGGAGTTCGGCGGCCAGCGGGCCGTCTTCGGGGCGACGGACGGGGTGTGGCCGATGTTCTACGCCGTGACCGACCGCACGTCGCACCCCATGCTGGTGTCCACGCAGTGCGTCCACGTCGGCGATCCCACGGGCGAGCGGCACGGCCCGTTCTGGTACTTCTCGATCACCGCCGACATCCTGGCTCTCAGCCCCTGGCGCGCGGGCACGGTCTATCTGCTGCCGCCCGACGGCTTCGTCCCCGAGCCGTCCGTGGTCGTGCGCGGCCACACGGTCCTCCCCAGGCAGGTGGCGTGCCCCGCGGCGGTGCGGCCGCTGGCCAGGCTGGCGGTGGCGCCCGAGGACTTCCCGTTCCTCGACCGGATACGCGGCCACGACGACGCGGCGATCTTCGCCCGGGTCGAGGCCGACACCGTGGGCTTCCCCTGGCTCGACGCCTGAGAACGCCAGGGCACGCCCCGGGACCCCCGACACCCACCCAAGCCGGAAATGCCTGTTTTGCCCCCGCGCTCCGGGGAACCCGGCGATCATGCGACACGACGACTTCATAGGACAGGTACAGGCCCGCGCCCGGCTCGACAGCAGGGGCGCGGCCGAGGCGGCCACCCGGGCCAGCCTGGAGACCCTCGCCGAACGCATCCCGCCCGCGCTGGCCGAGCACCTCGCCGCCCAGCTGCCCCGGGAGATCGGCGAACACCTGCGGCGCGTCGCCACGGCGCCCGACCTCCCGGCCACCGGCATCAGGATGACCAACGAGCAGTTCTTCGCCCGCGTCTCCGAGCGCTCGGGCGCCGACCTGCCCAAGGCGGTGCACGAGGCCCGTTGCGTGGTCGAGGTCACGGACGAGGCCACCGTCGGGAGCCTGACCGACAAGGTCAAGGACGCCCTGGACGACGAGCTCGCCGACGTCCTCTTCGCGGGCAGCTCCGGGCGGTGAACTGCCGTGACCGACGAGCCGATGGGTGACGACGTCTACCAGCCGAACGACCCCACCGAGGACGTCACCTACGAGGCGGACCTGGAGAACGCGCTCGGCGAGAAGGACCTCGACGAGGTGCTCGACGAGGGTTACTCCCCGCCCGAGAGGCCCCTCGCGGTCAACGGTCCCGGCACCACGGCGGCCGAGCAGCGCGAGCGGGAGTCGCTCGACGACCGCCTCGCCGTCGAGCTGCCCGACGTGGGCGCGGACGACGATCCTGGCGACGGCATCGGCGACAGCCCCGACCAGGCGGGCGAGCCCCTCGGCGACGAGATCTCGGGCGCCGAAAGGGCCGGGCGCCTGGTCGGCGACGAGGGCGAAGGGCCGCCGCGCGACGCGGACGTCACGGCCTATGACGTCGGCATCGACGGGGGCGCGGCCGCGGCCGAGGAGGCGGCGATGCACATCGCGCAGGACGAGCGCGAGGAGCGCGCCGAGGGCTTCGAGCCCTGATCGCCCCGCCCCGAAGGCGCTCTCCTCCGACCGCCCGCGCGTGGCTACGATGGTGGCCGCCATGCACGACGCACCTCATTTCCGCAGCTATGTGGCCCTGGGTGACTCGTTCACCGAGGGCATGTCCGACGCCCTTCCCGACGGCACGTACCGGGGCTGGGCCGATCTCCTCGCCGCGCGGCTCGCGGCCAGGCACGACGGGTTCGCCTACGCCAACCTGGCCGTGCGCGGCAAGCTGATGCGGCAGATCGCCGCCGAGCAGGTGCCCGCCGCCGCCGCGATGGACGCCGACCTGGTCACGCTGGTCGGCGGCCTCAACGACGTGCTGCGCCCGCGCTGCGACATGGACGAGGTGTGCGGGCTGCTCGCCGACTCCGTGGCCACGCTCGCGCCCGCCTGCCGCCAGCTGGTGCTGATGCGCAGCCCCGGGCGGAACGGGCCCGTGCTCGAGCGGTACCGCCCGCGCATGGACCGGCTGTTCGCGTTCATCGACGAGCTGGCCGAGCGGCACGGGGCCCTGGTCGTCGACCTCTACGCCGCGCCCGCGCTCGGCGACCCCAGGCTGTGGGCCGACGACCGGCTGCATCTGACCTCCGAGGGCCACCGGCGGGTCGGCGAGGCGGTGTGGCAGCGGCTCGGGCACGCCCCTGACTTCGCGTGGGACGTGCCGCTGCCGGTCTCGGCGCCCGCGAGCTGGGCGGCGCGGCGCGTCAAGGACGTCAGGTTCGCCCGCGAGCACCTGCTGCCGTGGATCGCCCGCCGCCTGACCGGCCGCTCGTCGGGCGACGGCCGCCCGCCCAAGCGCCCCGAGCTGACGCCCCTCCTGCGGGAGAAGCGGTCCTGAGGCGGCCCGTAGAATCCGGTGGCGTGACTGACAAGCCGCGCATTCCGAACGTTCTGGCGGGCCGCTACGCCTCCGTCGAGCTGGCCCGCCTGTGGTCCCCCGAGCACAAGGTGGTGGTCGAGCGGCGGCTGTGGCTCGCGGTCCTGCGGGCGCTCGACGAGCTCGGCGTGGCCGTGCCCGAGGGCGCCGTCGCGGACTACGAGCGGGTCGTCGACCGGGTGGACCTGGCGTCGATCGCCGCGCGCGAGCGGGTCACCCGGCACGACGTGAAGGCGCGGATCGAGGAGTTCAACGCGCTGGCCGGGCACGAGCAGGTCCACAAGGGAATGACGTCCCGCGACCTGACCGAGAACGTCGAGCAGTTGCAGATCCGGCGCTCACTCGAGCTGGCGAGGGACCGGGCGGTGGCGCTGCTGGCGCGGCTCGGACGGCTGGCCGGGGAGCACGCGGCCCTGGTGATGGCGGGCCGTTCGCACAACGTCCCCGCGCAGGCCACCACGTTGGGCAAGCGCTTCGCCACCGCGGCCGACGAGCTGCTCGTGGCGCTCGGGCGGGTCGAGGAGCTGCTCGAGCGCTATCCGCTGCGCGGGATCAAGGGCCCGGTCGGGACCGGGCAGGACATGCTCGACCTGCTGGGCGGCGACGAGACAAGGCTGGCGGAGCTGGAGGGCCGGGTGGCCGCCCACCTGGGCTTCGGGCGGGTGCTCACATCGGTGGGACAGGTCTATCCGCGGTCGCTCGACTACGAGGTGGTGACCGCGCTGGTGCAGCTGGCCGCCGCGCCCTCATCGCTCGCCCGCACGATCCGGCTGATGGCCGGGCACGAGCTGGTGACCGAGGGGTTCAAGCCGGGCCAGGTCGGCTCGTCCGCGATGCCGCACAAGATGAACACCAGGTCATGCGAGCGCGTCAACGGCCTGGCCGTGGTGCTGCGCGGCTATGCCTCGATGGCGGGCGAGCTGGCGGGCGACCAGTGGAACGAGGGCGACGTCTCGTGCTCGGTGGTGCGCCGCGTCGCGCTGCCCGACGCGTTCTTCGCCTTCGACGGTCTGGCCGAGACGTTTCTGACGGTGCTGGACGAGTTCGGCGCGTTCGAGCCGGTGGTGGCGCGTGAGCTGGACCGCTATCTGCCGTTCCTCGCCACCACCAAGGTGCTGATGGCGGCGGTGCGGGCGGGCGTGGGCCGGGAGGCCGCGCACGAGGTCGTCAAGGAGCACGCCGTGGCCGCGGCCCTGCGGCTGCGGGAGGGCGCCGAGGGCAACGACCTGCTCGACCGGCTCGCGCGCGACCCCCGCGTCCCCCTCGACCGCCCGGGGCTCGACGCGCTGATGGCCGACCGGCTGTCCTTCACGGGCGCGGCCGAGAGCCAGGTGGCGGTGGTGATCGCGCGGATCGAGGAGGTCGTCAAGAGCCACCCCGAGGCGGCGGCGTACGCGCCGGGGGCGATCCTTTAGGGACACGACGGGGCACGGTCGCGGAAGGCGGGCGGTTTGGGGAGTCTCACCGGTGGCGATCCGTCGCTGCTGCGCAGGATCAACTCCGCGGCGGTGCTGCGGGCGCTGCGGGACGGGGAGCCGTCCTGTTCGCTCACGGACCTGGCCAGGGAGACGGGCCTGTCACGGCCGACCGTCGAGGGCGTGGTGGAGGGCCTGGCCGAGGCGGGCCTGGTCGCCGAGACCGGGGTGTCGGGATCGGGAGGGCGCGCGGGACGACCCGCGCGCCGTTTCCGTTTCAGGGCCGAGGCGGGGCTGCTGCTCGGCATCGAGCTGGGGCCACGCCGGGTCGCCGCGGTGCTCGCCGACCTGGCGGGCCACCGGCTCGGCGGCGGGGTGCGCGAGGTGTCCACGCGGGCGACGGCCGACGAGCGGCTCGCGGGCGCGCGGGCCGTGGCGGCCGAGCTGCTCGCCGGGCGGGAGGACGCGGCGCCGCTGCGCGCGGTGGGCGTGGGCAGCCCCGGCATCGTCGGCCTCGACGGCACGGTGACGCTGTGCACCGCGCTGCCCGGGTGGACGGGGCTCGACCTTGGCGGGCGGCTGCGGGCGGCGTTCGGCTGCCCCGTGCAGGTGGAGAACGACGCCAACGCCGCGGTCCTGGCCGAGCGTTGGGTGGGCGCGGCGGCCGGGGCCGACGACGTGGTGATGGTGCTCGCCGGGCTGAGCCCTGGGGCCGGGTCGCTGATCGGGGGGCGGCTGCACCGGGGGCACGGCGGGGCCGCGGGGGAGATCGGGGCGCTGCACCTGCTGGGGCGCCAGGCCACCCCCGAGCGGCTGCTCTCCACGTCGGGCGAGCCGCTCGATCCGCTGGACGAGATGGCCGTGGCGCGGGTGATCGCGGAGGCCAGGGAGGGCGACCGGCGCGCGGGGGCCGCGGTGGGGCGCTTCGTGGCGCGGCTGGTGCACGACGTGGCGGCGCTGGTGCTGGCGCTCGACCCGGAGCTGGTGGTGATCGGCGGCTGGGCGGTCGGGCTCGACGAGGTGGTGGAGCCGGTGCGGCGCGAGCTGGAACGCTACTGCCTGCGCACGCCCCGCGTGGTGGCCTCCGCGCTCGGCGACACGGCCGTGGCCACCGGGGCGCTGCGGCTCGCGCTCGACCAGGTGGAGCGCGAGCTGTACGCGGTGGGGGGCGTCAGCTCGCGCTGAGCGACAGGGGCGCCTGGCTGCCCGACGCCTGGTTCCCGAACGTGAGGCGGCACGTGTCGGCCCGGTATGTCGCCACGGCGACGGCCACGGTGCGGCCCCCCGCGACATAGCGGGTCGTGACGATCAGCACCGCGGACCCGGGCAGCCGGTCGAGGCGGCGGGCGTCGTCGGAGCCCGCCGAGCCCAGCTCGACCGAGCGGTCCTGGCCGCCGAGGTCGAGGCGCCCGAGCCTGGCGAGCACGGCGCGGGCCCGCTCGGCGCCCGAGGTCCCGCGCGGCTCGTCGCCGGGGGGCAGGACGTCGACCGGGATGTGGAGCTGCTCGGCGGCGACCGGCTGGCCGTGCGCGATCAGCGTGCGGTGGACCACCTCGACCGGCTCCTCGGCGGGCACGTCGAGCGCCCTGGCCACGGCGGGCGGCGGGGTGGTGCGGACGGCGTCGGAGGCCACCCAGGTGTCGCCCGGCGCGCCTGGCCACGTGTGCTGGCGCGGGCTGACGTCCACGCCGACGCGCGGCGGCGCCACGGTGGTGCCCACGCCGCGGCGGCGCTGGAGGCGGCCCTCGAGCTCGAGCTGGTCGAGGGCCTGGCGCAGCGTGGCGCGGGCCACGCCGAACCTGGCGGCCAGCTCCCGCTCGTTGGGCAGGGCCTGGCCGACGCTGAACTCGGTGTCGAGCGCGCGCGAGAGCACCGTCTTCAGGTGCCGGTACTTGGGCTCCGGCTGATGGTCGAGCTGTGTGGTCCCCACTCGTGCCTCCCCGGTCGCCCGCGGACGTGGGTGCGCCGCGCGGCTCGATTATGAAAGGTTGTTGCGTATATGGGGGACCTTAAGCCGCCCGGGTGACTTGGTCAAGACCAATCCACCCGCCTAGGGTCACCTCGTGCGAAACGAGCAACAGGGCGAAACACGGGACAACCCGCGGGTCACAGTCGTCACCGGCGGGAGCCGCGGGATCGGGGCGGCGACCGCGGCGCGCCTTGCCCGGGCGGGCCATGACGTGGCGATCGGCTATGTCAACGACGAGGGCGCCGCGGCGCGCGTCGTCGAACGGGTGCGCGCGGAGGGGCGCTCGGCGGTCGCCGTGCGCGTGGATGTCTCCGTGGAGGACGAGGTCGACGGCCTGTTCACGGCGGCGGCCGAACGCCTCGGCCCTGTCACCGGGCTGGTCAACAACGCTGGGGTGTCAGGGCCGTTGGGCCGGTTCACGGAGACCTCGACCGAGGTGATGCGGCGGGTCG
Organism: Streptomyces radicis; assembly: GCF_003626575.1. Taxonomy (GTDB): domain Bacteria; phylum Actinomycetota; class Actinomycetes; order Streptomycetales; family Streptomycetaceae; genus Streptomyces; species Streptomyces radicis. The sequence continues at coordinate 17,904 of NZ_RBDY01000055.1, forward strand.
TCGACGTCAACGTCATGGGCTCGCTGCTGTGCGCGCGCCGCGCCGCGCTGGCCATGTCGACGCGGCACGGCGGCCCCGGCGGCGCGATCGTGAACATCTCGTCGGGCGCCGCGACGCTCGGCAGCCCGGGCGAGTATGTCCACTACGCGGCGACCAAGGCGGCCGTCGACACGTTGACGACGGGTCTTGCCAAGGAGCTGGCCCCCGAGGGGATCCGGGTGAACTCGGTGCAGCCCGGCATGATCGTCACCGACATGCACGCCACCATGGGCGACCCGCGACGCCCCTGGCGCCACCCCGAACGGGTGCCGATGCGCCGCCCCGGCGAGCCCGACGAGGTCGCGGGCGCCGTGGCCTGGCTGCTGTCGGACGAGGCGTCGTACACCACGGGCGCGGTGCTGCGGGTCTCCGGCGGGCTCTAGTACTACAGGGCTAGATCTTGATCATGGGGTGATGGGAGGCTGGGGCTGTGGCCACGACCCAACGCTGTGATCCAGATCGTTCGTCGGACGCCGTCGGCCCGGCCGATTTAGCTGTCTGGGACC
>NZ_RBDY01000056.1 GCF_003626575.1 Streptomyces radicis
TCCCGGCGAAGTCGGGGTCTGAGGCGGAGGCGGCGGCGCGCAGGCGCCGTGATCTGGCCGTCGAGGGGTTCCTCCCGCTGCGGGAGGCGTTGGCGGCCGGGGACAACGGTCCGTATCTGGAGTTCCAACGCGCCGCCGCCCGCCTGGTGCGGGTCAAGGTCCCCGCGTGGCGTGAGCTGTGGCGCGAGGGTCCCCTGGCCACCGCGCGGCGCACCGGCGACCAGCTCGACGCCCTCGAGGCGGGCGACCCGGCGTATCTGGCCGACGCCACCGCGCTCGACGCCAGCCCCAGCCGCGAGGGCGGCTACGGCATGTGCGGCCGCCGCGACGAATACGAGCTGCCCGGCACCACGCTGCCCTACACCCCGGACAAGCCGGACAAGTCAGACAATCCGGACTGACCCGGGCCCGGCGTGCTCGCGCGGAGAACGACGCCGGTCACGGCCGTCTCGGTCATCGGGGCGGCCGGACCGGCCAGCGCGAGCCGCACCGCGCGGGCGCCCATCGGGCCGAGCGGCGCCGCCACGGTCGTCAACTCCGGCGTCACATCCACGGCCATCGGGATGTCGTCGAACCCCGCGACCCCCACATCACGGCCCGGCACCACACCCGCGTCGCGCAGCGCCGACATGGCGCCGACGGCCATCACATCGGTGACCGCGACGATCGCGTCGATCCCGCCGAGCCCGCGCTCCACGAGCGCGAGCGCGCCCGCGTGGCCACCCTCGCGCGTGAACTCCCCCTCGACAACGTCCCGTTGGGCCAGCGCGATCCCCGCGTCCGCCGCCCCGCGCGCCAGCCCTTCGACCCGGTCCGCCGACGTCCGCAGCCCGGCGGGCCCGCTGATCACCGCGACGCGCCGGTAGCCGCGTTCGGCCAGGGCCACCGCCAACTGCCGCCCCGCGTCCCTGTTGTCGAGCGACACCGTGGGGAACGGCAGATCCGGCTGACTGATCAACGCCACCCGCCCGCCGCCACGTTCGAACGCCCGCAGCTCCTCGACCAGCGCCTCGCGGTGCGGGCTCTCGGCGACGCGGCTGCCCGCCACGACGATCACCCGGGGCCGCTGCCCGCGCAGCCGCCTGACGATGTCGAGCTCACGCCCCGGATCGCGGCCCGACATGGCCAACGTCAGGGTGAGCCCCGCCTCGTCGGCCGCCGCCCTGGCCCCGGCGGCCAGCAGCGAGAAATAGGGGTCGGCGATGTCGCTCACGGCCAGCGCCACCGTCGCCGTGGAGCCACGGGCGACCGCCTGCGCGGGGAAGTGCGGCGTGTAGTTGAGCCGCAGGGCCACCGCGAGCACGCGGTCGCGCGCCGCCTCGTTGACCTTGCGGCTCCCGGGGTGGATGGCCCGCGACGCGGTCGCGTACGACACCCCCGCCTCGCGCGCGACATCGCGCAGCGTCACGCGCGCGCGGGCCGCCGCACCAGGGGGTCTTCGACCGGTCGGGTCCTTCTGCACGGCACGGATGCTCTCACACCCGCGCCCCTTGAGCGCCCTCGAATGCGCCGGTCAACGGCGGGCCTTGGCCGCTCCCACCCTCCGGTAGGGTCGCGTGGCGCTGCCCGGCCGCGCGGTCGGGCCCGAAGGAGAGGAACGTTCATGCCCCAACGCCCACGCCCGACGGTCACGTTGCACGACGTGGCGCGACGGGCGGGGGTGTCGATCGCGACCGCGTCCCGGGTGCTCGGCAACAGCGCCCGCCCCGTCGGCCGGGAGCTCCAGGAGCGCGTGCTCGCCGCCGCGTCCGAGCTGCGCTATGTGCCCGACGCCGCCGCCCGCGCGATGAAGCGGGGCAGCGACGCCATCGGCCTGCTCGCCGACGACCTGACGACCCCCACGATCGCGCTCGTGGTCGCCGCGATGGAACGCGAGGCGTCAGCGGCGGGCGCGTTCGTCACCGTGTCGTCGACCGGCGGCACACCCGAGGGGCAGCTCAGGGCGATCGAGGTCTCCCGCGCCGTGCGCCCCAGGGCGCTCGTCCTCACCTCGGGGCGCATCGACGCCGCCGCGCTCGGCGGCCGACTCCTCGACGCCCTGCGCTCCTACACCGACGAGGGCGGCCACGTGGTCGTCGTGGGGGAGAGCGACCTGCCGTTCACCCGGATCGGCTTCGACGACCGGGGCGGCGCCCGCACGATCGGCGCGTGCGTCGCCCGCCACGGGCACCGCCGCGTCGCCGTACTCGGCGGCCCCGAGGGGGACTTCACCGGCGCCGAACGCGTCGCGGGCTTCCTCGACGGGCTCGCCGACCACCCCGACCCGGTCACCGATGTCCGCGTCGTGCCGTGCGAGGTCAGCCGCCGTGGCGGCCACGAGGCGACGCGCGCCCTCCTCGCCGATGGCGGTGACATCGACGCGATCCTCGCCGTCAACGACATCGTCGCGATCGGCGCCCTCGCCGCCCTCCGCGCCGCCAGGGTGCCGGTCCCCGGGCGCACGTCCGTGGTCGGGGTCGACGACATCCCGCTTGCCGCCGACGTCACGCCGCGCCTGACCACCCTCGCCCTGCCGTTCGCCCGGGTCGGCGCCGAGGCGATCCGCCGAGTCGTCGACCCCGACGCCGGACCGCACCGGCCCCTGCGGGTGGCGGGCAGACCGGTGATCCGCGAGAGCCTTGCGCCGCGCGGCGCGGCGCGGAAGCGGTGAGCCGCGCGGGTGCGGCGGGCGAGGCGTCAACTCCCGGCGCGTGCACGCCGATCCGGTGTCCACGGCGATCCGGGCCGGTGGGCGGGAGCTTTCTCGTGCCCGCGTGGGAGTCAGGGCTCGCGCCTGGCCATGCTCAGGAGATGAGAGCTGGCCGCCAGCAGCTCGGGGTACGGCTCCGCCAACCGCGCCGCGGTGAGCGCCGACGCGAACAGGTCGGAATCCGCGACGGATTCCCCGGTGTGCTGCTCCGTGGCCTTGAGCAGGGCCCATGCCGGACCCTCGACACCGAACACCTGAGCATCGGCGAACCCGGCCTCGCTCACCTCGTTCCGCAGGTCCTCACCACTGTGGAAGTACGCCGCGGTGAACGCCTTCTTCCCGTCATGTATGCGGCTGGCCAGAATGCTGGCGATGCTGTCACGCACTGATGGCTTGTGGAGATGAGCGAACGCGGTGTGCTCGAACAGCGAGGCGTAGCGGTTGATGCCTGCCGCGGCGAGCAGTCCGCCGGGTCGGAGCACGCGGTACGCCTCGCGGAGCGCGCGACGGCGGTCCGCGGCGTCGATCAGGTGGTAGAGCGGGCCGAGCAGGAGAACGACATCGTACGAAGCGTCCTCGGCGGCCAGCATCCGTGCGTCGCCCAGCTCGGCCGCGCAGCCCGGAACCAGCGCTCGTGCCTGCTCGACATGTCGGGGGACGGGGTCGACGAGCCGGACGTGGTACCCGTCTTCGATGAGCCACCGGGCGTGCGTGCCGGGACCGCCGCCGACATCCAGGACGCTGGCTGGTGGTGAGGGCAGGCCGCGGCGCAACAACTCCTGTGTCCGCAGCAGCTCCAGCTGGCCGTCCGCTGAGGAGGTCAGGCGGTCGGCCTCGGTGATCGTCTCTTGATAGAACCGCATCACTTCGGAGGCGAGTTCGGGCGGCGGTTGGGTCATGGGCGCATTCTGTCCTCCATCGTGCGGTGGGTGTAGCGGCCGGACGGTAGCCTGACCGGTCAACCTGTCAACTCGTCTCGGGACTGGCCATGGCATTGAAGTACGAACAGATCGCGGACTACCTGCGCGAGCAGATCACCGAGGGGCGGTTCCGTCCTGGTGACACGCTGCCCTCCGGCAGGGATCTCTGCGAGCAGTTCGATGTTTCGCGCGCCACTGTGGTCAAGGCGATGGATGTCCTGCGCGCGGACGGCGTGGTCGTCGCTCGGCAGGGAGCCGGGTTCACGGTGGTCCAGATGCCCGTGGCGCGCCCGGCGGGGCGTCGCGGCTCCGGGTCTCGGACTACCGGCGGTGCCGGGCCGTTCCGGCGCTTGGGGAAGCCGACCATGGAGCAGCCGCCGCAGCGGATCCGGGAGGAACTGCGCCTCGAGGACACGGACAAAGCTCTTCGTCGCGCCAGGCTGGTGCTGCTGGAAGACGGGGCTCCGCACACGGTCGTGGTCGCATGGTTCCCGCCAGACATCGCGGCCAGTTGCCCTCGGCTGGCCAATGCGGGGCCGATCGCCGAGGGGACCACCGCCTATGTGAAGCGCGTCACCGGGCGGGCACCGTCCAGCGGCGTGGACGTGTACCGGGTACGCCTGGCGTCAGCGGAGGAAGCGGAGCTACTCGAAGTCGCTCGTCCGGCCGCTGTCGCCGTGACGATGCACACGGCGGTTGACGCGAATGGCCCGCTGGTCTGCGAGGAGGGAGTCACGCCAGCCGACCTCTGGGAGTTGACGGATCGCTACCCGATGGGGTCATGATGTTGCGATCCTCTTGACTGGACCGGTCAACCGGGCCAGTCTGGTCCCGTCATCACCCATTCCAACAGAGTGAGTTGCTGATGGTGACTACACCTGACGAGATCAGCTGGCTGCCGGGACACCCCGAACATCTGCCGCCCGCGCCGCCGCCGCTTGACGACGATCCGCCGATGACGGTGATCGTCGGGCGGGATTGTCCGCCCGCGATGCCGCTCGACCTGTGTCTCGGCTGCCGCGACCGCGTTCCGTCGCTGGCGACGCATGTGTGTTCCGGTGGTGGGTCGTGAGCGGGTGCTGTGTGTCGTGTCGGGCGGTGGTGCCGCCGTTGACGGTGGTGGCGGTGCATCATGCCGGGTCGGGGGGTGGGTGGGTGCATCGCGCGTGCGCGAGCTGCCTGGTGCGCGAGCGGTTGATCCCGTTGACCTTTCACCCGCTCACGCATGACGGGACGCGGCTGACGTACCCGGAGATCGTTCCCGGTGAACTGGTCGCCACCTCGCGCCGTTGGGCGAGTCACCCGCGCTCGCCGCCCCGGTCGGGCGGCTGCTGGCCGCCGTGGCCCGCACGAAGGACCGCACGCTCGACGCCGACGCGCTGCACGCCGCCCACGACGACGCCCGCGCCGCGGTCGCGCGGCTGCGGGAGGTCGCGCGGCGGGGGTGCGACGCCGTTCGGGAGGCGCGGTGAACGGCGCCATCGATTTCTCCCTCCGCGACCCCGACCGTGGCAAGGACCAACCGGTGAACGGCCGGTGCTGGCTGGGCTGCGACCCGCAGACCGTTCAGCCGGTGGTCTGGATCGGACCCGTGTCCGTCTCGGGCCCGGATGGGATCGCGACCGCGCCCGCCTATGCCTGCCCCCGCTGCGTGCGCCGCCTGTACGCCATGGCCCGCGCGGACGAGAGCGAACGCGACCGCCCGCCGCACCTGACCGAACGGCCGCACCACCACCCCTGACCCCCGCCCCATCACGATGAGCTTCCGGAGTCCGCCATCTTCCGGCCCCACCGCCACCCCGTGCACCGCATCGAGGTCACCTCGACATCGATCCTCACCGGAGATGTTCTCACCATCGGCGAGCGCCACTTCAAGGTCATCTGGTCTCCTTGGTGGATACTCCGGCGTTCAGGCCGGGGAGGAACCGAGGCTCCTGCGGAGCAGGGCGGGGAAAGGCGAATCGCCGTCGGGGCGATTCGGCGTCCACGGCCACCGGTCGACACCCTTGGGTCACATGGGGGTTGATAGGTTGTGAGGTATGGCGCGGCAGGTCAAGCGGGCGTTCAGGTACCGCTTCTACCCCACGGACGGGCAGGCGGCCGAGCTGTCGCGCACGTTCGGCTGCGTCCGTCTCGTGTACAACAAGGCGCTGGAGGAACGCACCCGGGCCTGGTACGGCGAGCAGCGCCGCGTCTCCTACGCGCAGTCCTCCGCCGCGCTGACGGAGTGGAAGAAGACCGGGGAGCTCGCCTTTCTGGGCGAGGTGTCCTCCGTCCCGCTCCAGCAGGCCCTGAGGCATCTCCAAACGGCCTTCACCAACTTCTTCGCCAAGCGCGCCGGGTACCCGCGCTACAAGTCCCGGAAGAAGTCGCGCGCGTCGGCCGAGTACACCCGCAGCGCCTTCACATGGCGCGATGGACAACTGACACTCGCGAAAATGAGGGAGCCCCTGGACATCCGCTGGTCGCGTCCACTGCCCCAGGGGGCGGAGCCGACCACCGCGACCGTCTCCCGCGACGCGGCGGGCCGCTGGTTCGTGTCCCTGCTGTGCGAGGACATCATGGTCCCGGCCCCGGCGACCACGAACGCGGTCGGTGTCGACGCGGGCATCACCTCCCTGGTGACCCTGTCCACCGGGGAGAAGATCGCCAATCCCCGGCACGAGCGGCGTGACCGTACGCGCCTGGCCCGCGCGCAGCGGGAGTTGTCCCGTAAGGCGAAGGGCTCGGCCAACCGTGAGAAGGCCCGCCGGAAGGTGGCCCGGGTCCATGCGCGGATCGCCGACCGGCGCCGGGACTTTCTCCACAAACTCACCACTCGGCTCGTCCGTGAGAACCAAACGGTCGTGATCGAGGACCTCACCGTCCGCAACCTGCTGAAGAACGGGCGTCTCGCGCGCGCCATCTCGGACGCGGCCTGGACGGAGCTTCGCTTCATGCTGGAGTACAAGTGCGCCTGGTACGGGCGTGACCTCGTGGTGATCGACCGATGGTTCCCCAGCTCGAAGCTGTGCGGGGCCTGCGGCACGGTCCGCGGGAAACCGCCGCTGAACGTCCGCGTGTGGACGTGCGAGTGCGGCGCGGTGCATGACCGTGACGTGAACGCGGCACGCACCATCCTGGCCGCCGGGCTGGCGGCAGCAGCCTGTGGAGACGGTGTAAGACCTCAACGGGAGTCCTCCCGGACAAGGCGGTCGTCGATGAAACAGGAACCCCAGCGGGCGACCGCTGGAACCCCCCGCCTTTAGGCGGGGGAGGAAGTCAAATCGATGAACCATGTCCACGGAGGGGTGAGGCTGCGACTCACCTCGGGCCACCTGTTCGTCTGGGCCGTGGCACCACCGTGACCGTCTGGCGCGCCGACCCACCAGGGCTGCGACCGCGTTCCTTCTGGGACGCCGCCCTGCGCCACGACGGGCAGTCGCTCACCATCAACGCCACCACCGTCCTGTGGGCCGCCCGCTGGGCGCCTTACCACCGGCGGGGAATCCGTTGAGCGGGAGGGGGCGGCCGTGGAAGCGGCCGCCCCCTCCGTGCCGTGGCCGGTCAGACGGTCGTCGGCCCGAGCTGCCGGTGCTGCGCGCTCGAGCACGTGTACTGGATCAGGCGGGCGCCGTCGGCAGGGCCTTGCGCGCCAGGCCGCCATGGCAGGCGACGGGGTCGGGGAGGCCGAAGGGGAGGACGCCGGGCCTCCACCGGGAGCAGGTGACGACGCCGGGTTCGAGGAGGTCGAGGCCGTCGAAGAACCGGGTGATCTGCTCCGGGGTGCGGGGCGTGTAGGGGGTGACGCCGTTGCCCCGGTTGTGGCGGCTGATCGCCTCGACATAGGCGGGGTCGGTCGTGGAGCCGTCGTTGAGGCCGAGGAAGCTGCCGGGGGCGAGGGCGTCGAGCAGGCGGGCGGTGACGGAACGGGCCTGGTCGAAGTCGGGCACCAGGCCGAGGATGCCCATGAGCATGAGGCCGACGGGCTTGTCGAAGTCGAGGGTGCGGGCCGCCTCCTCGAGGATGAGCTCCGGGTCGCGCACGTCGGCGTGCACGTAGTCGCACGCGCCCTCGGGTGTGCTGGTGAGGAGCGCGTGGGCGTGCACGAGGACGAGCGGGTCGTTGTCGACGTAGACGATGCGGCTCTCGGGCGCGATGCGCTGGGCGACCTCGTGCGTGTTGTCGAAGGTGGGCAGGCCCGTGCCGATGTCGAGGAACTGGCGTATGCCCTCCTCCTCCGCCAGGTGGCGCACGACGCGGCCGATGAACGCCCGGGAGTGACGGGTGAGTTGGACCATGCCAGGGAACACGGCCGCGACCCGGTCGCCCGCGTCGCGGTCGGCCTGGTAGTTGTCCTTCCCGCCGAGCAGGTAGTTCCAGATGCGTGCGGAGTGGGGCACGGAGGCGTCGATCGTGGGGACGGCCTTCGGGGCGTCGTCGTCCGGCTCGGGCTGGTCGGTCATCGGGCGTCTCCTCGTCGGTGGGCCGGTGCTGTGGTGACGAGGCGTAGGTTACGCACCCGTGTGCGAGGGGTGTGTGTCGGGCGGGGGCGGCCACGGAGGGCCCGGTGCGCCGGTCCGGGGCCGGGGCGCCTCTCGGTCGGCACGGTAAGTAGTGTGGTCGCTGATCATCTAGCGGAAGGCGGCACGCATGGGTGTCACGTTGGAACGCCTGTCTCCCGGAGACGGCCAGAGCTTCCCCAAGCCGGGGGACACGGTGCGGATTCACTATGTCGGGACCCTCGAGGACGGCACGAAGTTCGACTCGTCCCGCGATCGTGGGGCCCCGTTCGTGACGCAGATCGGCGTCGGCAAGGTCATCAAGGGGTGGGACGAGGGCGTGCCCCAGCTGTCGGTCGGGGAGAAGGCGACCCTGATCTGCACCCCGGATTACGCGTATGGGAGCCGGGGTTTTCCTCCCGTCATTCCCGCCGATGCCACGCTTCGGTTCGAGGTCGAGCTCATCGCGATCGACTGAGCGTGTCGCGCGGTGCGCCCATGTCCCGCATGGGCCGCCGCCGACACCGCGCACCGGGGCCCTACTTGACCGACCCCGCCACCAACCCCCTGACGTAGTACCGCTGAAGAATGAGGAAGATCACCGCGCACGGCACCATCGTGACGAGGACCCCCGCCTCGAGCACGCCCCAGTTGATGCTGCCCAACTGCCCCGAGGCCAGCGCGGAAAGGAAGATCGGCAGGGTGAACTTCGCCTCGTCGGACAGCAGGACGAGCGCGGCCAGGAACTCGTTCCAGGCGGAGAAGAACGCGAACAGCGCCACCGACACCGCGCCGGGCCGCACCACGGGAAGCAGCACCCGCCACAGCGCGGACAGGCTCGAACAGCCGTCGATCTGGGCGGACTCGGGCAGCGTCTCGGGGATCTGCTGGAACGAGTTCCGCATCAGGAAGACGGAGATCGGCAGTTGGAACGTCGCGTAGACGAACACCAGGCCGATCAACGAGTTCTGGAGGTGCAGGGAGCGCAGCACCATGTAGAGCGGTGTGAGGATCGCCTGGAACGGGATCATCATGCACAGCAGCACCGTCACGAACAGCGGCTCGCGCAGCGGGAATCGGAAGCGCGCGAAGCCGTAGCCCGCCAGCGTGGCCACGACGACGGTCAGCAGCACCGTTCCGCACGAGACGAGGAACGTGTTGGCGACATAGCGCCACAGCCCCGCACGGCTCTCGGTCAGCGCGGCGAAGTTCTCGGTGGAGACGCCGTCGGGCAGGTAAGCGGGCGGGCTCGCGGCGGCCGCCTCCGGACTCTTGATGACGGTGACGAGCAGCGCCACGAGCGGCAGCAGGAACATCACCGCGATGAGCGAGCACACCGTCCAGGTGAACGCGGTGGCGGACATCGGCTCTCCGATCGGTGGACGGGCGGGCGGCTCAGTCGCGGTCGCGCAGCAGGAAGAGCTGGACACCGTTGACGATCAGCAGAAGCACCAGGAGCAGCACGGAGAGCGCGGACCCGTAGCCGAGCTGGAAGTTGGCGAACGTGCTGTTGTAGATCCAGTGGACGACGGTGAGCGTCTCGTTGCCCGGGATGGCCGCGTAGTTGTCGAGCCCCGTCCACTCGGGGGTGCCGAGCAGCGGCCAGCGGTGGAACGACATCCACACCGTCATGCCGAGCGGCCACAGGAAGAACACGCCGACGAGCAGCAGCGCGGGGCTGATCAGCAGCAGCCCGGTCAGTGAACGGCGGCGGGCCAGCGCCCCGTTGGCGCGCGAGGAGCCCCTGCGGCGAACGCGGGCCGTGACGGTGGTCGAGGGTGCGGGTGCGGCGGCGACGCTGCCGCCGGGAGAGCGATTCATGGGATTCTCCCTGGGCGGCTCAGCCGCGGGACAGGATGTTGGCCATGGCGTCCTGGGCCTCCGAGACGGCGTCGTCCACGCTGTCCGGACTCTCCCCGAAGACGCCTTGCGCGATCATGGTCACCCAGGGCGACGTGCTCGCGTTGAAGAGAGCGTTCTCCTGGACGCTGCGAATGGTGCGCCCGTTGACCATGGCCTCGCCGAGCACGGCGTACTCGGGGCCCCGGTCGCTGTAGGGGCCGAGGGTCACATCGGCGTGCACGGGCACGGTGCCCACCTCGGACATCATCTGCTGGGTGTCGGCCTCGACCGCCCATTCGAGGAACCGCCAGGCGACGTCCGGGTGTTCGGAGTCGCTCGTGACGGCGATGTCGTCACCGCCCGCGAACGACGAACTCCCGCCGTCCGGGCCAGGGATGGGCGTGACCCCGAAGTCCAGGTCCGGATAGGTGGACCCCAGCTCCTCAAGCGAGAACGAGCCGCTCGGGTACATGCCGACGCTGCCACCGCCGAAGAGGGTCAGGGCCTGCGCCTCCGAGTCGGCCGCGGACTGCGGCGTCGCGAGGTCCTCGTGCCAGAGCGTGCGGTACAGCTCCAACGCCTGGGCCACGGCCGGGTCTTCGCCGACCACGGGCCGCTCGTCGCCCGCCTCGCCCTCGACCACCGGTCGACGACCTCGCCCTTGAACCCCTGCTGGTCGGAGCGCGCCCACAGGCTGAGCGTCACGGGCCCGCCCGGGTCGCCCCCGCCGCGGCAGCCGGTGGCCGCGGCGAGGGCGCACCCGGTCAGCAGCGCCGCGAGGAACCGCCCCCACCGTCCGCCGCGCGCCCGGGGCGAACGCCGCGGCGGGGGCCGACGTTCACCGGACCGAGCCGTTCGGCGCGGCGGGCCCGCCAGGGTCGGCGAGGGCGGGATCGCTGCCGATGACCGGCAGCCAGACCCGCATCGCGCCCTGCTCGCGGTGGCCCCACAGGTGGTAGGGAATCGCGGTGAACTCCCGTGCCGCGCCCGCTCGTTCGGCCTGATCCCGCTCGCCGCTCGCCGGGCCGTAGGGCCACCAGTCCAGGCCCAGCACCGGCGGCGGCGTCACGGCCGCCCCCGTGACCGTGACGACGCCGTCGAGCAGCCCGGGCTCCGCGGTCTCGCGCAACGGGACGGCCGGGTCGATCCGCAGGTCGTCGAGCGCGGTGCCCGCGGGATGGTCGGCCAGCTCGGTGCAGTAGACAAGCGGTCCACGTTCGATGGCGAGGCAGCCGCGCAGCGCGTCGGCGCGTGAGGGCGGCGCGGTCAGCCGGGGCGCCAGGTCGAGGTCGAGCACGACTGTGTCGCCGGTCCGCCAGCGGCGCCGGATCCGCAGCCAGCCCTCGCTCTCCGCGTCCGCGCCCACGCGTTCGCCCGCCGCGTTCGCCGTCCAGCGCCCCGCCGCCCAGTGCGGAACGCGCAGCGTCAACGTCCGGTCGGCGTCCGGGCTCCCGGTGACGGTGACCTCGATCCGCCCGCGCCAGGGGTAGTCGGTGGCGACCTCGACGGCGAGCCCTTCCGCCGCGTAGGAGCCGGTCGCGTACTGGTGGACGACCAGCCCTTCGCCGTCGCTCGCGGTCAGGTAGTGCGGCAGCGAGGAGAGCAGCCGCATCACGTTGGGCGGGCAGCAGGCGCAGTGGAACCAACGCGTGCGGAACGCCCCGCGGTCCCCGCCCCAGGGCACGTAACCATCCCTGACATGCAGGGGGTTGACATAGGAGTAGTGCTCGCCGTCGAGCGCGACGCCGGCGAGAAAGCCGTTGAACAGCACCCGTTCCAGGTGGTCGGCGTAGCGGGCCTTGCCGGTGGCCAGCAGCAGCCGCCAGCTGAGCATCGCCGAGGCGATGGCCGCACACGTCTCGGTGTAGGCGCGCTCCGACGGCAGCTCGTACGGGTCGCCGAACGCCTCGTCGGTGTGCCGCGACCCCAACCCGCCCGTCAGATAGGTCTTTTCGGCCGCCATCTCCTCCCAGCAGCGCTCGGCGGCGGCCAGCAGCGACGCGTCGCCGGTCTCCGCGTACACGTCGACGACCCCGGCGAGCAGATAGAGCTGCCGCACCGCGTGCCCGGCCACCGCGTCGGCCTCCCGCACCGGCACATGGTCCTGCCAGTAGCGGCTCCCGAAGCGGCCCTCGGGCACCAGCCCATGGCCGCGGCGGTCCACGAAGTACCGTGCCAGCTCCAGGTATCGGCGCTCCCCGGTGACGCGGAACAGCTCCACCAGGGCCGTCTCGATCTCCGGGTGGCCGCACACCCCGTCGACGCGGCCCTCGCCCGTGCCGAAGACCGCGTCGATGTGGTCGGCGAACTTCCGGGCGATGGCCAGGAGTTCGGTGCGGCCCGTGGCCCGCGTGTGCGCGACGGCCGCCTGGATGAGATGTCCGGCGCAGTACAGCTCGTGGCCCCACTCCAGCTCCTGCCAGCGCCGGTCGGGGCGGACCACCTGGTAGAAGGAGTCGAGATAGCCGCTCGGCTCCTGCGCGTCCGCGAGCAGCTCGGTCACCTCGGCGAACAGTCCCGCGAGCTCGGCGGACTCGGCGGCCCCCGTGCCCGGGTCGCCGAGCTGCCAGGCCACCGCCTCGAGCCACTTGTACACGTCGGAGTCGAGGAACGGCAGGGTGTTGACGTACTTGCCCGTCGCGGTCCCCGCCGCCAGGCGCAGATTGTGCAGATTGCCCGCCTCGATCAGCCGCTGGTGACCCGCGGGGACGCTGGTGGCCGCGTTCACCGAGCGGCGGGCGTGCCAGAACCCCCCGGTGACCCGGGCGGCGGCCACGGGGCGCAGCGTCGTGGCGGAGGAGTCGGTCGGCAGGAGGGGTCCGGAGAGTTGGCCGGTGCTGGCGGTCATTGCGGATGCTCCCTGAGGGTGCTCGGCTCGTCGCGGAGGGGGATCGGGCAACTGAAGGAAAACGGTTGCCTCCCTCGGCTCCTGGAATCTAGGGCTCCCCTGATCGGTGGGTCAAGGGGTCTGCGCGGAGTATGATCCTGCGATGCCGGTGGCGCGTTACCATGTGCCACCCACAGGAGCGGAACGGCCCACGGCTGTGGGGGGAGGGAGCAGGAAAAGGGTTGTCCGAAACCGATCTCACAGAGTCAGGCGCCAGGGGGCGCGATGCGCGGGCCGCCGACGCGGGGCGGCGCGACCCTGGCGGCGCGCGGCGCGCGCGGGTCACCATCGCCGATGTGGCCGCGCTCGCCGGGGTGTCGGTCGGCACGGCGTCCAAGGCGTTGAACAACCGCGGCAAGCTCCGCGAGGAGACCCGCGCCAGGGTGGCGGAGGCGGCGCGGCGGCTGGGCTTCAGGCCCAACGAGATGGCCCGCAGCCTGCTGAGCGGGCGCAGCTTCACCGTGGGGCTGCTGACCACGGACCACGTGGGGCGTTTCAGCCTGCCGGTCCTGCTCGGCGCCGAGGACGCGCTGGGCGCGGGGGAGATCTCGGTCTTCCTGTGCGACACCAGGGGCGACGCCATCAGGGAGCGGCACCATCTCAAGGCGTTGGCGTCCCGCCGCGTGGACGGCCTGATCGTGGCGGGTCGGCGCACCGATCCCCGGCCGCCGCTGCGGCAGTTCCTCGATGTGCCCGTGGTCTACGCGATGGCGCCCTCCACGAGCGAGGACGACATGTCGGTGGCTCCCGACGAGCGGCAGGGCGCGCGGGACGCGGTGCGCCACCTGATCGCCGCGGGCCGCACGCGCGTCGCGCACATCACGGGCCCGGCCCGCCACCACTCCTCGCAGGCCAGGGCGGACGCCTTCAGGGAGGCCCTGGCGGAGGCCGGGCTCGAACCCGCGGGCGGCCACGTCCTGTTCGGTGAGTGGAACGAGCCATGGGGCCGCCAGGCCGTGCAGCACATCCTGCACGCGGAGCCGCGCTGCGACGCGGTGTTCTGCGGCAGCGACCAGATCGCCAGGGGCGCCGCGGACAGCCTGCGGGAGCTGGGAAAGCGCGTTCCCGAGGACATCGCGCTGGTCGGCTTCGACAACTGGGACGTCATGTCGACGGCCTGCCGCCCGCCGCTCACCACGGTCGACATGGAGCTGAGCGAGCTCGGCCGCGCCGCGGCCGTCCGCCTGCTCGAGGCGATCGACGGCCAACCCCGGCCCGGCACCCGGTACTTGCCCTGTCGCCTGGTGATACGCGACTCGGCGTGAGGCGTTCGGAAGGGGAACGGGAAATTCGAGGTCTCCAGGTCCCGGGCCACGGAGAACGAGGGACAGGCCGCGGTCGGGCCGTCCCACTCGGCCGCCAGGGCGAACTCGCGCGGGGCGCCGTCCACGGAGAGATCCGTCCGGGTCTCGTACTCGGTCAGCCAACGGGCCGTGCCCTCCGCCGCCCCCTGGCCGTTCGCCGTGATGCGCCAGCGGATCTCCCGGTCCTCGCGCCCCTCGGGGACCGAGAGGTGCGGGGCGCCCCGCAGCCCCGAGACATGCGTCAGGTGCGGTGTTGGGGCGGCTACTGGCTGGACGTCCTCCCGTTCGCCGTCTGCCGAACGTCGGTTGTGGGGCGGTGCGGGTTACCGATGGCACCTACGGGGGAGGGGGCGTCGGGTGTGCGGCCGTCTCGGTAACCGGTTGGCTTGCGGGTGTCTGGGACCGTTCGCCATACGGGCGCGGCCGCTTGCGGTGGTCTTTGGCCGGTTTGCCGGTGGTCGGTTGCGGTGGCGCGCACCCTTCGGGCCTGCCCTGGCCGCCGCTCTCGTCGTTCACCGCGCGCACGTTGAGCTGATGTAGCGGGCCGGTGCTTATCCGCCGCTTACAGGGGGTCGGGGTCTCTTCTGAAACGGGGCACGTTCTGTTCAACACAAAGTGTGCGCCGTTTCACAAGGGCATCCGCCCCAGCGTAAGCTTGTTCTTTTTCTTCTGGCCTCGAACGGTGTCCCGAACGTGGTCACTCACCTGGGCATTCGCCTGACATGAGGGCGGCCTTCGTCTGATCCTGTGCTCCGTCACGAGGAGAACCAGTCG
>NZ_RBDY01000057.1 GCF_003626575.1 Streptomyces radicis
ACCGGAGCCGTGGAACCCGGCGCCCACCCGACGCGACAACCGGGCCATCACCCTGCCCGCCACCAACCCGAACAACCGAAACGGCCCGGCGGGCAAACCGACGGACCGTCACGAAAGATCGAGGCTAAGAAATAGTTATCGATAACACGAGGCCTTACCCGACGAGCGGAGACCGCGGAACGCCGGGATCGAGACGGATACCAAGGGATCCACCAGCCCTGACGGGCGGCCGGCGAAGCGCCGGCATGGGCCTTCTTGAACATGCGGCGACGGCGAGCCGCGCAGCGAAAACCTAGCGTCATTCGTGATTCGCGACTAGGGTTCGCGGCAGGGCCGCCGCCCCTCCGAGCAGTGCGCGAACGAGCGCGCCCACTAGGGTCTGTTGCGAAAGTGCTGGTCACAGCCACTCATTGAGGACTGCGACCAGCACGGTCGCTTCGTAGCGGACGGCGAGCTTGTCGTAATCTCGTGGCGACGGCCCGGTGTCGCTTGAGGCGGTTGATCCCGCATTCGACCGCGTGGCGTTGCTTGTAGTCCTCGGGGTCGAACTTCGGTGGCCGGCCGCCTCGGGACCCGAGTTTCTGGCGGTTGCGGACTCGGTCCGCGGGGATCGGGATAGTGGCCTTGATTCCGCGTCTACGCAGGTAGGCCCGATTCCTGCGGGAGTCGTACGCCTTGTCGGCCCGCACTCGTCCCGGGCGCTTGCGTGGTCGCCCGCGTCCCAGTCGCGGCACCCGGATCGCTTCTGCGAGTTGCAGAGTGACCTCCCACGCGCGGGCGTGCTCGCGGGCTTGATCCGCTTTGGAGATGGCTACCTTCTCCGTGGCTTCGGCTTCCCCCCAACAGCCGCACCCTGCTCCGCCGAAACGCCCGGGAGGACGTTGCCAACGTCCTCCCAAACCTCACCGCACTCGCCCGTCAGGCCAGCGATTGCTCGTCGACCGCCGAACTCCTCGGTGTCGAAGGCACGGCAGCCCGCCTGTACTTCGCGCGCTTCACCGACATGCTGCGCCCCGAAGCACGCACGACATTCGCCGCTGCCGGTCCTCTGCAACGCACCCGCCGTCCCCCGCTCGACCCTCTCAATTGCTTGCTGTCCTACTGCTACGCCCTCCTCTCCAAAGACCTGACGGCAACCTGCTACAGCGTTGGCCTTGACCCGTACATCGGCCTCTACCACCACCCCCGGTTCGGCCGACCCGCACTCGCCCTCGACCTGATGGAAGAGTTCCGCCCTCTCCTGGCGGAGTCGGTCGTCATCGCTCTGATCAACAACGGCGAGATCGCCGAGAGCGACTTCGTGCGACGAGGCATCGGTGTCGCCCTGACCGACGCCGGACGACGCACGGTGCTGCGCGCCTATGAGCGCCGCCTGTCCACCGAGATCAGACATCCCGAGTTCGGCTACACGATCAGCTACCGCCGCGCCCTCGAAGTCCAAGTCCGCCTCTTCGCGGCCTACCTCCTCGGCGAAGTCCCCGCCTACGTCCCCTTCCGGACACGATAGCCATGCCCCGCCGCCGCCTGCTGGTCACCTACGATGTCCGCCATCCCAAACGGCTCCGTGCCGTCCACAAGACCATGAAGGCGTTCGGCGACCCCTTGCAGTACTCCGTCTTCCTCTGCGACCTCAGCGAGATCGAACGTATCCGTATGATCGAACAACTCTCCGGCCGCATGAACCAGGCCGTCGACTCCATCGTCATCATCGACCTGGGCGCCACCGACCTGGCACGCTTCCAGTTCCTCGGCACCCGCCAGCTGGAACCACCAGACGGCGGCCCCACCATCGTGTAACGCGAGCGGTCCGGTGGTGCACTCCCGGCTGGGGAGCACTCGCGCCCAGGTCAGACCCCAAGTCACCCCCTGCGGTCGCCACCAAGGGGACCGCTCCGGCATCCGTTTGTCGGACCGCTCGCATAGACTCACAACGCCCCAGGTCAGCCCCCGCAAATCCAGCAAGCCCTCACCGCAGTCGTCAGGCTGCGGCACCATCGCGGCACCCGTCTCCCGGACCACCTCGCGCCAGTCGGAAACTCACCGCAGTCGTCAGGCTGCGGCACCATCGCGGCCCCTGAGGCGATGCGGTAGAAGAGAGCGGTTACCGCCTCACCGCAGTCGTCAGGCTGCGGCACCATCGCGGCGTGACTCCGGTACTTCGGCATGCCCGGAGTGACGAACTCACCGCAGTCGTCAGGCTGCGGCACCATCGCGGCGCGAAGGAGACCGATCATGACCGAGCAGCGGTGGACGTCGGCTCACCGCAGTCGTCAGGCTGCGGCACCATCGCGGCCGAAGGACCTGATCACGATCAGCCCCATGCCGGGACGGCTCACCGCAGTCGTCAGGCTGCGGCACCATCGCGGCACGGCGGGTGCGTCGCGCTTCCTCCTCCCTCGGGGGCGGCTCACCGCAGTCGTCAGGCTGCGGCACCATCGCGGCAGAACCTCCTGAGCCGGTTCGACCCCGAGACCGCCCTCACCGCAGTCGTCAGGCTGCGGCACCATCGCGGCGGAGTTCGGCGGCGGCGCGTTCGCCCAGGGAACGGGCGCCTCACCGCAGTCGTCAGGCTGCGGCACCATCGCGGCTCGACCGGGTCACCGGGCACGTTGCGCACCTGGCGGGCTCACCGCAGTCGTCAGGCTGCGGCACCATCGCGGCCCTGACGCTGTCGTAGCGGGTGACCCGCTCGGTGATGCTCACCGCGGTCGTCAGGCTGCGGCACCATCGCGGCCAGAACCCGTCCGACTCGCGCGGGCTGCCGTCGGTACTCACCGCGGTCGTCAGGCTGCGGCACCATCGCGGCACCGATTGTGGCGCGCATTTGTAGGGTCTCGGCATCCCTCACCGCGGTCGTCAGGCTGCGGCACCATCGCGGCCCCTCCAGGTGGTCGGTCAGCCAGCCCTGGTAGGCACGCCTCACCGCGGTCGTCAGGCTGCGGCACCATCGCGGCCGCTGGGCGTTGACGAGGTTGCGCACCAAGGTGGCGCTCACCGCGGTCGTTAGGCTGCGGCACCATCGCGGCCAAACGGTCTCGGGCGCGGTGGCGTCCACGACGTCCTCACCGCAGTCGTCAGGCTGCGGCACCATCGCGGCGATCGCCCCCGACTCGCGCAGGTCGGAGGCCATCGGCTTCTCACCGCGGTCGTCAGGCTGCGGCACCATCGCGGCATTCTGCGGATCGAGGTTGCGCACGTTTACCGTACGTCTCATTCGCCGTCACCACGCTATGGCAGAGCTTCGCGACGCGCACCGAGCGTGAGTCTCCGGCCGGTTGACTCACGCCTCACCTCAGTCGTCGGGCTCGGCAGCGTCGCGCTACCCACTCATCAACTGACTACACCGCGGGCGACTTCTCGTCGCATACAGACCCTGACGAATCCGCCATAGCTCACCCCGGGTTGATGACTTCAGATCCTCGTTCCAGTTCCGTTGAGGCATGATGTCCGAGGGCAAGGCCTGGCCAACGTTCGACTAGCCACGGGCACGCAGCGTGGCTCAACCGCAGGCTCCGGCTGCGGCACCATCGGGGAAGTGGATGGCGAGCTCCAGGCATGGCCAACTGGTCATCGCTACCGCAGCCTTGGCTGCGGCATCAGGCTCGTCGAGACCTTACATCCGTCTCCAATTGGCCGGCCTTGCCTGACCCCCCGGTTCGCGAGGGGAATTCAGTGGATGGCGCGCTCCTGAGGATAGAGCCATAAGGAACTTCCATCACCCTCCGGTGATGCTGGCGATGCTACGCTGACGCCGCACGGCGCCTCAGTGCAACTGGGGTTGCCCATCGGCAAGTTCGGATGCCCGGAGAGGGGTGAGCGTGTGGAAGACGAAGACGATCCACAAGATCGGAGGAGGAGGTTCCGGGCGCGGTCCTTAGCTGTGCTCGCAGCTCTGGCAGCACTCGCGACCGTCGGTCAATTTGCCCTTGACCTGGTGCGCGGCTGACCGCGCCCGGATCCTCTGTTTGGTCGGGGGCGTCTTCCTGAGACGCCCCCGCCTCTACGACTGGCAAGTCTACTTCGCGGCCGCCCTCAGCACCTGTTAGTGCAGGCCATCGGGCTACCTCCCGCATCTCGACCATGACTGTCAGTGGCAGGTGCTGTACTCGCTGCGTCCGTTGGTTTCGAGTGTCCGGGAGAGCAAGTTGAAGCACATCTACGAGCGGCTGTTGGCAGCGGCGAGTCTGCGGTCGGCGGATGGGGCCGTGCGGGTGTCGGCGGAGTATGAGCCGACCGCGGGGGTTGGCACCCCTGTCTTTCCTCCGACCGTGAAGATCGCCGCTACGGATGGCGCTGGGTATCTGCGCGAGGAACGGTGGGTTGGCGGCGAGCGCACCCAGGTCGTGTTGTTGGACCAGCGCCAATCGCAGGCGAACCGTTGCGAGTTGGGGCTCCTCGCGGCGATGGAGCGCGGTGAGGTGTTCGTGCCGCACTTGGTGCTGGCAACGGAGGCCGAAGGCGTGCCGGTCCGGATGACCAGTCTGGAGGCACCGCATCGTTCCCGTGATGCCTACTTCCGGGACTCGGTGGAGGGTTCGGGTCGGGCCTTCGACGAGACCGAGCCCGGCGCGGCGTTGCGGGGCGCGAGTTCTCGCGATTCGGGGGCGTTCCTTCGCTGGGTGCCGACCGATTTGGTGTACGGCGTATGGGACTCTCACCGTAAGCGCCGTATCCAGGTGAAGATTCCGCGCGCCTATACGTCGGAGATGGTGGGGCTCAATCCGCTGGACTCGGTGCGTGGTGCGGGCCGGGTGGATCCGCTCAATCTCACGGGTGAGACGGTGCGGCTGACGCCGGAGGGAGGGTGGGCCTCGCTGAACGGGGAGAAGGCGCCGAAGAATGTGAAGACTCACCGGTTGAGTGAGCTGGGGCACGGGATGGTGCCAGCCTCGGAGGGGATCGGCGGCGTGACGGTGACATCCGTCCAGCGATCGGCAACCGTGAGCATGGCGCAGCTGGCGTCGTTGAGGTTCGGGGCGGCGAGTGACGAGTTCACCGCGGCGGGGCGGGCTTTGGTGGCGGCGTTGGCGTTGCTGGCTGATCGGCTCGCGTTCGCCGCGCCCGCCATCAGGCTCAGGTCGGGCTGTGATCTGGTGCTGGTCGCGGAGCGGTTGGAGTGGGTGATGCGTGGGCGGGACGGCCGTCCTGCCACGCAGCCCCTGGAGTTGTCCACGCAGGCCGAGGCCTTGGAGTTGTTCCGGATCGCTCTGGAGCGGGCGCGCGCGACGGGGCTGGAGTGGCCGTCAGAGCCGTTTGTGGTTCGTCCCACGGACGAGTTGCAGAAGGCCATCGCGAAGTCGTTCGTGCTGGCGGGTGCTGGCACGGCGGAAGGCGAGTAGCACGGTGGCGTTCGCGATCGAAGCGCATCTGCTGGAGGGCACCTACCAGGCGGCCACGGTGGGCCGGGACGGGGCGGAGTGGCCGCCTCATCCGGCACGGCTGTTCTGTGCTCTGGTGTCAGTGGCTGACGCGGGCGATCCCGTCCAGGACGCGGCACTGCGCTGGCTGGAGGAGCAGCCACCACCCGCCGTACGTGTCCCAGCCGAAACGGCTGAGGCCACCTCGCCGCGGACGGCCTGGGTGCCAACCAACGCCGCCGTAACCGACAAGAACAAGGCGCCGTCGCACGCCGTCTGGCCTGGGCGTGCGAATGGTGCCGAGCCGAAGACGTGGCCCCAGCGGTCGCTGGCGCGCCCCGAGTTGGCGTTCGTGTGGGAGGCCGACCCCCCGGGTGGGGTGAGGGCGGTGCTGGAGGCCTTGGCGAGGTCGGTGCCGTATCTCGGTCGGGCGTCGGGGAAGGTGCTGCTGAACGCGACGATCGTGACCACGCCCGTGCTTCCGGGTGAGGGTTGGCAGGTGTGGGAGCCGGTCAGCGCTTCGTCAGGGGGATTCGCACAGTGGGGGGTCGATCTCCGGATCCCGTACGGCGGCTACCTCACGCGACTTCGCACTGCCTTCGACGCGGGCCAGCCTTCCTGGCAGCATGCTCGCTCCCATCGGTACGCGCCGCGTACGGTCCCGGAATCCGCAGAGGTCAAGGAGGACGCGAAGGAGGCGGTTCCTGGGCCGTTCGAGGATTTGCTCACCTTCGCGTTCGACCGGGGTGTCTCGGTGGACCCGGTGGCCACGATGGCTGTCGCCGGTTCTCTACGGGAGAAGGTCATGGGCATGCTCGATGAGTACGGCCATGACGTGCGCGCCATGCCCGCGGTTCATGGCCACACGGACGGCAGCGGTGTGCGGCCGTGCGCGTATCTCGCGCTGCCGTTCGTTGGCTGGCCCCGGGCGGACGGGCGGCTGCGCGGCGTCGGTGTGGCGCTGCCTCGAGGGTTGGAGGCGGGGCACCGTCGGGCGCTGCTGGCAGTGCTGCTGCGGGCGAACCATGGCCTGACGCGACTGGCGGTCCCCGGCATGCGGGATCCGGCCCGGCTCTCGTATGTGGGAGCGGCGACAGGGCCTGTGCAGGCGCAGCGGTCGACGGTCCGCCCGGAGTTGTGGACGGCGCCGTCGCGGGTGTGGTCGACCGCGCTGCCCATGGTGCTCGACCGTTTCCCAAAGCGGAATGGCTATAGCATCGAGGATTCGGTGGCGGAGAGTTGCACGATGGCGGGCCTCCCGGATCCGGTGGGGGTGGAGGTCCTGCGGCAAGGGGCGCTTCTGCCCGGGGCCCCGGTCCTTCCCGGTTCGGCCCTCCGCCGCAAGCGAGGCGAACCTCCGCTGCCAGGCCGGCATGTGGTGATCCGGTTCGCTCAACGGGTTGTTGGCCCGGTGCTGATCGGCAGCAAGCGGAACTTCGGCCTCGGGTTGTGCCTTCCTGTCCGCGAGGAGCAGGTGGTGGCGTCATGACGCTGGAGCTGGATGACTTCGAGGCATTCTTCGACGAGGTGTACTCCCCGTGCACCAAGGCATGCCCCGAGTCCTGTGGCGAACACGGCAAGCGGCCGCAGCCCTTCGAGTGGCAGAAGGAGTACGTGCGGCAGGTCGCGGCGGACGGCGTGTGGGCTGACCTGGATATTCCGACTGGGCTGGGGAAGACCAGCCTGATCGACATCTGGACGTTTCTTCTGGCCTGGCAGCTCAGCCGAGAGGAGAGCCGAACGGTGCCGCTCCGGCTGTTCTTCGTCGTTGATCGCCGCCTCGTCGTGGACCAGGCCCACGACCACGCCCGGCGCTTGGCGGATCGCCTTGCCCGCGCGGAGGAAGGCAGCGTCTTGGCCATGGTCGCCTCAGCGCTATGTAAAGGTCGCGACGACGGGGGCCCGTTGGACGTGGTGCGCATGCGGGGAGGTGTCGACTGGGCGTCCCGCTGGCTGGATTCCCCGGCCCAGCCGGCAGTGGTGACGGCGACGGTAGACCAGTACGGCAGTCGCCTGCTGTTCCGCGGGTACCACACCAGTGCGCGGATGCGTCCGATCGATGCGGCGTTGTGCGGCACGGACGCTCTCCTCGCCGTGGACGAGGCCCACATCGCGCTTCCGCTGCTGACGACCGCCTCCGACTGCGCCGCTTACCAGGCCGCCGCACCCACACCAGCGCTGGCTGACCGCGCGGTGAAGGTCGTCAGTCTCTCCGCCACGGCGAGGACGACTCCGGACCGGCCCAGCTTCGGCCTCCCTGCCGCCGACTGGGAGCACCCGACTGCCGAGCCCCGGCTGCGCGTGAAACGGCAGGTGACCACGATCGATGCCGCTGGGGTATCGAAGACGGCCGCGGATGCCTTCGCCACAGCCGCGGGTGCCGCTGTCGACGCCCTGCTGAAGGTGGTTGAGCGGCCGGTGATCGGGGTCGTCGCGAACACGATCCCCGCCGCTCGCGCCGCACACCAGCGGCTCGCCGGTCGCAGCGACCTCGACACGCTTCTGCTGACGGGCCGTTGCCGCCCCGCCGAACGCGAACAGCTGCTGGACAGTCCACCGCTGCGCGAGTTGACGGGCGGCAGAGTGCCGCACCGCGAGCGGCCGCTGGTCGTGGTCGCAACTCAGACAGTGGAGGTCGGATGGGATGTCTCGTTCGCCGGCCTGTGCACGGAGGTCGCGTCCCTGGACTCGCTCGTCCAGCGATTGGGCCGCGTTGATCGCAGAGGGGAGCTCGCCCGCGCTCCGGTCGCCGTGGTGCGCTGCCACGCCCCGAAGCGCGGAGATGAGCACACCATCCCCGTGTACGGAGCGGCGGCGGCCCGCACTTGGGAGTGGCTCATCAGCCGCCCGTCGACCCCGCCAACGGTAGGCACGGCCGACAAGGAACTGGCCCAGAACCTCGCCAGCAGCCAACTCGTGCTCAACCCCGCCACCATTCCCGGCCTACTTGGCGACCTTGAGGAGGCAGACCGCGAGGCCCTGAGCAGCCCGACGCCTCCCACCCCTCGAGTGCACGCGACACTGCTGGACTCGTTCGCCCGTACTCAGCCGGCCCCCTACGGCCGATTCGACCAGGATCTGGCCCCCCTCTTGCACGGGGCGACAACGGCGGAAGCGGACGTTCAGGTCGCCTGGCGGGCGGACCTCCCCCCGGCGGCGGAGCTGAACCGTACCGTCATGCCCCCTCCACACGCACAGGAGATGGTCAGCCTCCCAGCTTCCTACCTGCGGCGCTTTCTGTCTGGACAGCGCATCAGCGCACTGAGCGATCTGGAAGGCAAAGACGAAGTCGAAGCGGGCCGGGGCCGACTTCCCTGCGAGGTGGTGCGCTGGCACCCACGCGACTCCGGGCACGACGATCAGCCCTGGGAGGTCATCACGGACCTGTCCGGCATCGTTCCCGGCGGCACCTACCTGCTCCCAGCCGCAGCCGGCGGACACGACGAGTTCGGCTTCACCGGCCGCCTCGGAACCGGAGGCAGGGTGCCCGACCTCGGGGACTTCCCACCCCGTGCCTCGCGGGCCACCACCCGACTCGACGCCCGGGTACTGGCATCCCAGATCAATGCGGACGAGACCGAACAAGAAGCCATGCGGACAGCCATCGCCGTCGCCGCCCGGCAGTTGACCAGCGGCACCGATGACGAGGGGGAAGAGATTTCTCCGGCCGCTGTCATCGACGCCCTGCTTGCCCTCCTCCTCGAGGCCACCCGCGCTGAACGAGCACGCCCAGTACGAAGTATCCAACGCCTCGCCGAACGGCTCCGCCACCTCAAGAAGGTCCCGTCCTGGGAGATCTCCACTCCTCGGCCGCGCACGGCAGCCGCCCAAATCGTCATCGACGGTCCGGACCGGCTCCTTCTGACCGCGCCCCTGGCCGGAAAACAAGGAGGCGAGAGACTGGCCGGGATCAGCGACGACGGCCCGGACACCAGCTCACTCACCGTCGAAGTCCCCCTCAGCAAACACAGCACGGCCGTCGCCAAGCGGGCCCACCACTTCGCCGATCTCCTCGGCCTGCCCAAAACCCTGGCCACCGCCCTCCAACAGGCCGCGGAAGCCCACGACTGCGGCAAAGCCCACCCCAGATTCCAATGCATGCTGTGCGGCGGCGACGCCCTCATGGCCGAATCCCTCGAAGCACCACTGGCAAAGTCCACGACGACTCACACCGACCGCGCCACCCGCCGCCGCGCCGCACGCCTCGCGAACTGGCCACAAGCACTCCGACACGAAGCCCTGAGCGCCGCCGCCGTCCGCACCTGGCTCGCCACCACCCCACCCACCGCGCTCGGCACTGACCACGAACTCATCACCCACCTCGTCGCAGCACACCACGGCCACGCTCGCCCCCTGCTGCCCCCAGTGACCGACCCGGACCCGGTCGAAGTGACCTGCACGATGCCTGACGGCCAGACCGTAACTGTCAACTCCAGCACCATGGGCACCGACTGGTCAGGCCACGCCCGGTTCACCGCTCTCAACCACCGCTACGGCCCCTGGGGCCTCGCTCTCCTGGAGACCATCATCCGCCTCGCCGACATGGCCTGTTCCGAGGAAGGCACCTGACCCGGCCATGCACCAGCTCGAACTGCCCGCGCTCCTCTCAGACAGCCCCCTCGGCTTCCTTGCCGCCCTCGGCGTTCTCGAACTCACCACACACACGCTCGACTCCGGCGCGCACCTCTCCTGGCAAGGCCCGGCACAACCCGCGCTCCTCCACACCCACTCACCCCTCACCATCGACCGGCTCGCCGACCACCTACAGCATCAGCTCCCCACCGACCCCGAGGACGAGCCCTTCCCCGTAGTCCCAGGCATCCTCTCCCGCACCCGCCACCCCACCCCTGGCTCTCCCAACGAGCCCCTGCGTATGCCCTTCGACGAAGCCCACCGGCAACTCGCCGAATACGCCCACGCCGAGCGCACCAACGGAGCCCCCCAGGCCCGCTGGTTCACCGCCCTCGTCAACCCCCTCCACGCCAAGAACGAGAAGAACGGCATCCCCTACACCACCACGACCCCGTTCTTCGCCCCCTCCGGCCGCATGACCCTCCGCCAAAGCTGGGCAGAGGCAGCCACCCGCTGCCGCAAAGAACCCAAACACCTACGAGCAGCCCTCACCTCGTGGATCCGCGTCCCCGGATACGCAGGCGCCAGCCTCGATCACCACTCCTACGGCCCCGCCCACCTCCACACCGACGGCCAGCCCGCGCAACACGGCGTCCCCGGCGCCACCTGGCTCGCACTTCACGCCTTCGCCCACTTTCGCCTCACAGGGCACGGCGACTTCCGGGGCGCCACCAGTTGGGTCCCCACGCGCGAGGGCCGCACCTTCACCTGGCCCGCCTGGCACCCGCCCCTCCCCACCCCCGCCATCACCACCCTCCTGGAACACCCACTCCTCTACCAGCCCAACCCACCCTCCACCGCCCTCACCGACCTCGGCGTCATCGCCATCTACACCGCCCGCCGCACCCGACTCAGCAACTCCGACGGACCACTCCAAACAGCCCGCCCCGCATGGCCCTGACCACCACACCGCCCACCCGTCGCTGCTGGAGAAAGCCACGAGGGAAGACCAACCACAGCCACGAGACCTCAACACCCGCGACTCCGCGAGCGGTCCGGTGGTGCACCGCAACCCGGGAACCGCTCGCATGCAGGTCAACCACTCAATCACCGATCCGGATCATGCCAAATCCCACCCCAGCGACCGACAACCGACGGACCGGTCGCGCACTCCGACATCACCGCAGCTCATCACCTACGAAATTGACAAGCCTCTCCGCGGCCACGCAACCGCAGCACCATCGCAGCGCCCCCCACGCTGCCTCCCGAACCACGTCGCAGGAGGACCGGCCTGGTGACCGTCGGAGGCGTCCCCGGGGGTGTTCACGAGTGGGTCTGACCAGCGCCATCGCGATGGGTTCAAGATCGCTTCCCGCCCGTTGAGTGATCGTTTCCCAGACAGGCCGCGCAGTTCGGCTCGTGACAAGCTCCGGCTGCTCCAGAGTGCTTCTCGTTGAGTGTGACGCTGTGCGCTGTGTCGTCTATGGGATGACGGCCTTGATGCGATCGCGCAGCCTGGGCAGGTGGTCGATGCCGCGGCGGAGGTTGCGGTGATGGACGAACAGCGCGAGGTCGAGGGCGACCACGGCGAAGCAGCAGGCCAGAGGGCCTGGTCCAGCGACGCGTTGGCCGGCCGCGGTGATCAGGCGTTGTGCGGTGGGGTCGAGTTCGTCGGCTGAGAGGAGGGTGGCGTAGTCGAAGACTCTGCTGCCGCTGCCCAGGGCCTCGATGTCGATGACAGCGCTGACGCGGCCGGCGTCGAGGAGGATGTTGCCGGGGCGGAAGTCGCCGTGGACCAGGTCGCCGGTGGGCAACGTCACGGGCTCGTGGGCGGCGAGCAGGCGTTCGCAGGCGTCGAGCAGGTCCCGCCCGGCGGGGCCGGTCGCGGTGACCTCGCGCCGCATCTCGTCGCGCTGGTGCGTCAGGCGGGTGGTCACGTACTGCGACCAGCAGTGGTCGGGGTTGGGGTCGAGGCCGGCCTGGCTTTCGAGGAGGTCGATCAGCAGCCTGGCGGTGCCGGCGTCCACGCGGCTGGCCGGTCGGCCGGGGATGAACTGTTGGATCTGGTAGGGGAATCCGCTCTGGCTGACGCCGACGGCGAGCCATGCCGGAGTGGGGTACCCCGCGGCGCGGACTCGTGCCACGACATCGGCAGCGTGCAGGACCTGAGGCGCCGCCGCGGTGTTCGGACTCCACTTGAGGACCGCTTGCTGTCCATGGGTGTCGGTCAGGAGCCAGGTTCCCGACTGGAACCCGCCGTCCAAACGGTGGGTCAGGCGGAATCGGGTGCCGTGGTCGCGGTTGGCTTCGGTGAGAAGGGCGCGCGCCGTGTGGGCGTCGGCGCGGTCGGGCGTGGTGTCGTGGGGCATGGGGGTGATCTCCTCGCGCATAGCGGATGGGCCGCCGTCGGCTACCGGCAGCGGCCTTGCGGCTTCGGGTTCCGGCGGCCGGACGGGGCCGGCGGCCCGCGGTGAGATCACGCCACGCCCCCAGGCTACCGCGCTCTGCGATCGGTGAGTGGTGGCACGCTGCGGTGGTCCGCCGAGGAGGTCGCTCGCTCGCACGCCGCCTGCCGGGGCTGCGCCGCTACACGCTCGACCGCGACCTGGTCGCCGTCCGCGGCTGATCGCCAACTGGCTGCCGTCAGTCCCCGGTGAGTCGGGGATAACGGGGGGCAGCGTTAGGGCTGGGATGGGCACCGGGTGGTCGGCACTGGCGTGGTAACGGTCGTCTGACGGGCGGGAGTTG
This sequence comes from Streptomyces radicis, assembly GCF_003626575.1. Classification (GTDB taxonomy): domain Bacteria; phylum Actinomycetota; class Actinomycetes; order Streptomycetales; family Streptomycetaceae; genus Streptomyces; species Streptomyces radicis. The sequence goes on from NZ_RBDY01000057.1 coordinate 12,678, forward strand.
TCGGTTTGGGGCATTGGTGGTCTGCTCCTGCGATCTTCTGGCTGGCGGCCCTACGGTGGTCTGGTTCTTTGGCCCAAGAGGTGCCAGGAGCCGGGAGGTTCGGGTGGAGTCTGAGGCGGCGGTCGCGTCACTGCTCAAGCGGCTGGATGAGGAAGAGGCCGTGGTGCGCGGTGAGTTGGACGTACTGCGCGAGAAGATCGCGGAAGCTCAGGATCGCTTGGACCGGCTGGATGTCACGCGTGAGGTTCTGCGGTCGCTGGCCGGTATCGGAAGCGGCCGTCAGGAGTCGTCCGATCCGGACGGACCTGGCAGGAATTCTTCCGGAAGTGCCGCGGGTCACGGTTCGGGCGGTCGAGACGACCCCGACTGGCCACTGGGAGTTGTTGAGTGGGAGGAGGGCCGCGAGCGGATGCTGGTGCTGCTGGCCGGGGCCGGACGGGCGATGAAGGTGCGGGACATCGCAGCGGCGATTGGTGAGGACGTGTCCCTGGTGAAGCGGGTGGAGACTACCCGCTCGCGGCTGAAGCGTCTCCTGAAGGAAAAGCGCGTCGTTGAGGGCCCCGTGGGGTGGTTCGCCATCGCCCCCGCATCCGACGCCCGAGCGGAGGGGGACGCCAGGGTGCGGTGAGGAGATGCCGTTGGCGGCGGTTGGGCTGCCGCGGCGATAAGGCTGGCACCGCCGAGGGTTCAGCTCGGCGGTGCCGGGGTTGCGTGAGCGCCCACGTGAAGGTGGCTCCCGCTCCGCCGAGCGTAATGGAGGTCTTCTCCGCTCGGCGGGCGGAGCCGCGAATTCGTCATGCCCGGTCACATGTGTCGTGATTCCGGGCGGGAATCGAGGCTCAGTGAGGTTTTCTCAGCGAGATAATCTTCGCGAAGTGGGATGATCGCGATGTACGTGGTCAGAGCAGGCGTTGGGTGGCCCGGCTGGAGGTAGACGTGAAGCCCCTGCCAGGACGGTTCTCACCACAAG
>NZ_RBDY01000058.1 GCF_003626575.1 Streptomyces radicis
GATCTACCTCCTCGACCACGACCGGCGCGTCCTGCGGCTCGCGGTGCTGACGGGCCTGCCCGTGGACATCCTGCGGCCCTGGCTCAGGCCTGCTCCGCAGGAACGACGCCCGATCCTACGGATCGGCACACTAATTCGCTACGCGAATTAGTGTCAATTCCTACGGAATTGACGGGCAATCACTACGTGATTGCCTTTGGATTGCTCCGCAATCCAAAAAACGGCAGCTGCGGGGGTGGGAGTGTCGGCTGACGCACGCGGTCGAGGACGGGCCCGAACAGGCGTACCAGCCAGGCGATTTGACGATGGGACGGAGCTTCCGCCTGTGGGCCGGGGGCGGAGAACGAGACTGGAACGCACTGCACGGAGACGGTGACGGAGGACTTGGACCGGCGCGATTGCCTCACTCACTGACGTCATGTCAGCATGTTACTGCCCATCCTGTTACTGTCCAACTTTCGGGAGGGATGATGCACGGGGCCAACATCTTGGGTAGACTCTGGGAGAATGAGGCACCGCCTACAAAGCGTCAAGATTCCTTCCTCACATCGTGTGAGGGCCAGATGCTGCCGTAGGTCTCCGCCCCCGTTCCCCCATTGGCGCTTTCATATCGAGAGATGAGGGAAATTAATCGATGAATAACCATGAGAACTCCGCCCTTCGAGGAGGTGTGCACCCGGCTGGCCGGACAGATTTCATCCCTGGACAAAGACATCACGAATCATGCCTCGGGTCCTGAACACCCGAGTGGAGCCGAGGCGATGAAATTCCGAAGGGCCGGAATGATCGAAGCCCTTTGCATTCTCTTGGAGATAATTTCCGGTAAGTCATTCGTCTCCCCGGACGAAGCCGAAGAGGTTGTCCGCACAGCGGGCTGACACCGTAACTACGCGCAGCACTGGGAGAGCGAATGCCCACCGCCCAGCGTGAACTCGACAGCTACGGACCGATTCAAATGCCCGACCGCCTCGGCCTCAGCCGGGCGCAGCTCGCCCGTGCGGTGCGCATGGGCTGCTCCAGCCGGCCGACGACGCCACGGGCCGGTGGTCGGCGACGGCGTTCCAGGCGGCCCTGGAACGAGTGGAGGAGATCCGCGCCGAGGTCGGTGAACTGCCGGACCTGGGCGCCGTACGCGCCGCCGACATCCTCCGGGAGCGCCTGGGCATCCCGGTCACGCCGGATGCCGTCATTGAGCTCGGCCGCGTCGGGCAGCTGCCGACCGTGACGTGAGCACAAGGGGCATCTGCTCTACGACGGGCGGGCGTTGGAGCAGTTCAGCGACCGGGACGTGCTGGAACTCGCCGAGCGCGAGGGCCGGCTGATGGTGCGCGAGGAGGTCGCTGCGGTCCTGCGGATCCGGCTCAGCGACGCTGACCACCTGGTACGCAGTGGGCGCCTTCGGCCGACGGCGTACACGCGCGGCCAGTTCCGCGCCGCGATCCCGCTCTACCGGGCCGGGGACGTGTCCGCCTTGGAGCGGGCCGAGGACATCGACTGGATGACGGTACGCGCCACGCCCAAGGGGCGCCGCTCCCGCTCGCCGCACTGCCCACCCAGGGGGATCGATGAACGACCTCCCACCTCACCAGGAAGGAACGCCGTGAACAGCCCTGCTTCCCCCTCCGGTCCCGTCTTGCCTCCGCCGCCTTTGCGCGGCCTAGGGGTCACCGCGGCGGCCGAGGCCGGCGACCACTCGATCGCGGGCCTCAACGCTCGAGCGTCCCTCGCCGCCCACCTGGCCGACCGGCACTTCCCCCAGGGGCTGGCCGATGATCTGCTCGCCGCCGTCGAGGCGGGGGGCGTCGCCAGCGCCCGCACCGAGGTCCAGGACCTCTTCTTCGAGGACCACCCCGGCAAGTTGGAGCGAATCGCCCAGCGGACGTGGGACCAGCGTGACGGGCTGACCGACGGCATCACCCGATTTCGGCAGGCCCACGCGCAGAAGCTCGCTGAGCAGGCCGCTGCTGGCGATGCGAGCGCGGCAGATCCCGGGCTCGGCGACAAGGCCGACCCGCCCGCCGTCGAGGGGGACGAGGCGCCCACGGAACTGATCGAGCGGGTCCTGGCCGTCTCCGCGCGGCACTACACGGAGGTGACCGGCACCGACTCCGAGCAGTGGGACGAGGAGACGTCGCGGGAGCTGGTGGGCATCGCCCTGCGAACGGTGCGTCTGGCCGAGCGGGAGGACTACCCGCGGGCGCTGGAGGAATACCTGCGGGCGAACCGGGTGCGGCTCGGGCGGTTGTGGCAGCGTTACGGGCCTGACGGTCTTTTTCCGCGGGGTGTCTATCACTTGGTCGAGCTGCCCGAGGTGTTCGTTCTGTGTGAGCGCATTGAGAGCGACCGTTATTGGCTCTCGGGGGTGTGGTCGGACGAAGGCCAGGAAGATGCCCCATTGGAAAGGCTTGAGGAAATCTGGTTGTACGGCACGGGAGAATGGGAAGACCGGTGACGGAGATCAACGCGATTCCTCTCTGGGCGCATCAGCGCGAGGCTGTTGACGCGATTGTCCGGGGGCTTATGGATGCTTCGAGTGGTCTGTTGCCTGCCCGGGACCTGCGCGGCACGGTGATCATGGCCACCGGCACGGGGAAGACGAGGGTGGCGGCGGAGTCCGCGCGGCGGCTCGTCCCCGACGGGCTGGTGTGCGTCGTGGTGCCCACGCTGGACCTGCTGACGCAGACGGTCGCGGCGTGGCGTGGGGCCGGGCACGACGAGCCGATGATCGCTGTGTGCTCGCTAAGGGCGGACTCGTTTCTGGAAGTGTTGGGGGTGCGGTGCACGACCAACCCGGCCCAGCTCGCCCTGTGGGCGACCGAGGGCGGCCCGGTCACGATCTTCGCCACGTACGCCTCCCTGACGCCGCAGGGCCTGGAGGATGAAGGCGGCGACGGCGCTGGCGGCGGCGCGGCGCCCGGGGTGCTGGAGCGGGCGATGCGCGGCTCCTTCGGTCTGACGCTTCCCCCGTTCGACCTCTTGGTCGTGGACGAGGCGCACCGCACGTCCGGTGACTTGGGGAAGTCCTGGGCGGCTGTTCTGGCCCAGGAGCGGATCCCCGCGCACCGCAGGTTGTTCATGACGGCCACGCAACGGCTGTGGGAGGTCCGCCAGTCGGCAGACGGCTCGGGGCGGGGCCGCGGTCCCGGAAAGGGGTCCGAAGGGGGCGTGGAGGGCGCCGAGGCGGGCGCCGAAGGGATGGGGCGGCTGGTGGCGTCCATGGACGACACCAGCTTGTACGGCGAGCGCCTGTTCGCCTTGGAGCTGATGGAGGCGTGCGAGCGGGGCCTGCTCGCGTCGTGGGAGATCGACGTGCTGGAGATCCGCGACCCCGACGTCCTCGGCCCGGCTGCGACGTCGGAGGAGATCCGGGGCCGGCGGCTGGCCGCGCTCCAGGCCGCGCTGCTCAAGCACCACGGGGAGACCGGCACCCGCAGCTACCTGCCCTTCCACACGCGGACGATGGACGCCATGGCGTTCGCGAGGGCCATGCCCGAGACCGCCGCCGAGCTGCACCGGATGGACCCGGCCGTCTACCCCGCGAGGGTCGGCGCCGAATGGCTGTCCGGCGAGCACCCCGCCGCCTACCGCCGGGAGGTGCTGGGCCGGTTCGCCGACGGCGTCGACGCGGAGGGCTTCGTCAACGACGTCCAGTTCCTCTCCTCCTGCCAGGCCCTCAGCGAGGGCGTCGACATCCGCGGCAGGCGCGGCGTGGACACCGTGGTCTTCGCCGACACCCGCACCTCCCAGGTGCAGATCGTCCAGATCATCGGCCGGGCGCTGCGGCAGGAGCCGGACGAGGGCAAGGTCGCCAGGGTCGTGGTGCCGATCTTCCTCGCGCCCGGCGAGAACCCTGACGACATGATGGCCTCGCCCTCGTATCGCCCCCTGGTCGCCGTGTTGCAAGGACTTCGGGCTCACGACGAACGCGTCATCCAGCGGCTGCTGCTGTCCACCAGCGGAGCGCGCGGGCAAGCCACGAACGTGGTCGCGCTCGACCCCGCCGTCCTGGCCGAGCAGGCCGAAGAGCAGCAGGTTGGCGTCGCCGAGGTCGCCGGCCGGATCGTGCCCGTGGAGGGCGACGACGTTGCCGACGCGCCGACCGAGGAGGCAGAGGCAGAGGACGGCGAGAAGTCGGGGAGCAGCGGCGGCGCGGTGTCGTCGCGGCCGTCGGTGCGGGAGAGGGCGGCCGGGGTGCCGCTCCTGCGGTTCGCCCTTCCCCGGAACCCCGACGTCATCGCCCGGTTCCTGCGCACGCGGGTGCTGCGGCCGGACTCCGAGGTCTGGTTGACCGGGCTGAACGCGCTGCGGATCTGGGTGGAGGAGCACGGCGACGCCGAGGTGCCGCTGCACGCCACCATCGACCTCGGCGACTCGGGCGAGCCCTACACCCTGGGCGCCTGGGTCAGCGAGCAGCGCCGCGCTCAGCGGGCCGGGACGCTCAAGCCCTGGCGGATCGACCTGCTGGATGAGTTGGGCATGGTGTGGTCGGCGGCCGATGTGAAATTCTCCCGCAACCTCGCCGCCGCCCGGGCCTACCACACGGTTCACGGGCACCTCGTTCCCGGCCGTGACGCGGCGATCGAGGGCGTGGCGGTGGGCGAGTGGCTCCACAATTGCCGGAAGAAGGGTGGCCTGGGCAAGAAGCCGGATATCGCGGACGCGCGCCGGGCAGCGCTCGAAGCGATCGACGAACACTGGAACCCGTCCTGGCCGCTGGCCTGGCAACGCGGCTACGCCGCCCTGAAGCATCTGGTCGGCGAGGAGCAGACGCTGCCCGCGGTCGATGGCATCCGCGTGAACGGCGTGGACGTCGGCCGCTGGCTCGCCGACCAGTTCGAGCAGTGGGAGGAGCTGAGCAAGGAGCAGCGCGAACTCCTCACCGGCCTGCACGCGACGCCGCCCGCCCCGGACGCCGCCGAGGAGTCTACCGCCGAGTGGGTACCGCGGCCGGTGGCCGGGCTGGCCGAGCTCACCGCGTTCGAGCGCGGCCTCGCCGCCCTGCAGCAGTACCGGGAGCGCACCGGCCAGGTCGTCGTCCCGCGCCAGCACGTCGAGATCCTGCACGCCCGCATGGCTGACGCCCAGACCCCCGGCGCCGTCGCCGAGGTGCCCGTGAAGCTCGGCGTCTGGATCTCCAACACCAAGGCCAGGCGCGGGAAGTTGAGCGATCAGCAGCTCGCCTGGCTCGCGGCGCTGGGATTGGAGTGGGCGAAGTGAACATGCTGACGTCAGGCGTCGTGGTAGTGCTCGCGCTGGGGGTGGGCTACCTGACCGGGCGGGCGCGCCCCTCGGCGGTCCATCGGGGACTGGGCCATCGACCAGCTGCGGTTCGGCGACGCGGCGCGCGACGGACGGCCCCGGCAGGCGGTGGTCCTCCTGGCGCACGCCGTCACCCACCCGGTCACCACGGTGGCCATCCTGCGCACGGAACCGCGGGCGCCGGAGCCGACGCCGGTGTTCAACTCGCAGTGGGCCGCCGGGCCCGGCGGCGCGCGGCGGAAGGGGGATGAGGGATGACAACCGAGGAGCGGTGTTCCTGGTGCGCGATCGAGACCGGTTCCTGGGTCACGGGCCCCGGCGCGCTGGTCTGCGGCACGTGCCTGGAGAGCTGCCGGGTTCTTCCGGTGGCGCCCCAGCCGCACGGCGACGCCTGCCGGTGCCCCGCCTGCTGCTGCACCTGGTGCGGCGCTTCCGCCCAGCACAGTCGGCGGCTCGTGGCCGGCGGCAGGTTCGTCCCCCGGGGCAGCGAAGCCCGGATCTGCTCCGACTGCATCGACCTGTGCACCGCCGTCCTCACCGACGACGACGAAGCGCCCCCGCCCTCGGCCAGCGTCGACGGCCAGGAACCGGTGGAAGAGGCGATCGTCGACGAGATGCGGTCGCTGTGCGTCGCGTTCCACCCCGCCTGGGCCGAAACCCGGGCGCCCCATGACCCGGAACTGACGGACGAGGCGCTCCGTCTGCTGCTGGAGACCATGGCGGATCGCGGGGAGCAGGAACGGTACGTGCGCAAGGTACTGCGGCCCTTCGCCGTCGAGCACTTGGCCGATCTGCGACGGATGGCGCGCGAGTTCGGGCCCGGTGGCCCGCTGGCCGTACACGGCCGGTACCAGCTGGCCGGCCAGCCCGAGGCCCTCGCGGTGTGCGAACGGCTGACGGCTCGGCCGATGCTCCTCGGCGGGCTGTGGAAGGAGGAACTGCCCGAGCGGCTGCTGAGCGACTTGGCGGAAGCCTGGGGCGTCCGCAGCCCTGTCGGCTAGAAAATCAGGCAGGCAGTGCACCTGTGCGAAGGGGCGCGCTGCCCGTTCCACGCTCCCTGCTGTCGGGCCCGACGGCCTTCGGCGCGGTAGCCCCTCCAGGTGGGCGCCGCGCCTCGCGATCAAGGCCGCTTCAGTCCTGGGGGGAGGAGGCCAGGAAGAGGTGGGACAGGAAGCTCTCGGCGGCGATCAGGAGGGTTCGCACCGCGGCCAGGTCTCCTTCCGAGGCGTGCTTGAGCGCCTGCAGCCGCCCGTTCAGTCGCTGCGCGATGATCAACAGATTGTCCACGAGGGCCAGACACATGCGCGGGTCCGCGCTGTGGCGGACCGCGATGTACCGGATGCGGACAGGGCGGGTCAACCGGTTCGCGGGCTGGCTGTACCACTGCTGTCGGGGAACGCCCGACTGGGGCAGCCAGGTCTCGATGTCGCTGTCCGGGGCTGCGGCGCGCAGCGTCCGGTCGATGAACTCGGTGATGGAGTAGGCCGTCATTTCGGCGGCAAGGGGACCTTTGGTCGCGAGGGCTTTCCATGCCTCCTCGATGAAGAGAGGAGCCTTGGGGGCAAAGCGCGCCAGGACTTCCTTGAGGTCGTCGCCGGCTTCCAGGCGGGCGCGCTCCCATGGCTGGAGCACGTCCTCCTCGACGCGTACAACCGTGGCTTCCTCGGGTTGCAGGTTCGGGTCGGAGGTGAGGAGATCACCACCCATGAGGCCCAGGACGCTGTTGCCGGAGCTGATCGCCCGTCTTGAGCGCGCAGCGTCTGTGGGTAGGTCGATGACTGCATCGTGCCAGGTGCGGAGGGGTAGTTCGCTGACCTGGGTGAGCAGCTTCCGGGTGGTTGTCTCGTAGCTCCTGGCCCAGTTCGCGAGGCCAAGGTGCTGGGTGGCGATGCCGGCCATACCGCGCAGGGAGTCGTGGAAGTGGTCCCCCAGTTCCTGCCGTTGCCTGGCAAGCAAGCTGTTGAGATGAGCAAGGGATACGGTCGCGCTGTGCGTCACCCACACGCTGCTTAGATCGGGCGCGATCAGTCGGCTCAGCGCCCCGAGCTCGACGCGTGGCTGAGTGATTGCCTCCAACGCGCTGCTGCGGAGATCGGCCAGGCTGTTGGCCAGGTGCATCGCAGAAGAGTCCAGGACGTCTCGCAGCGCACTTCCGTGGGCGGTCGCCAGTTGCTGTCCGATCGCAGCGAGGCCCTCTTCAAGGGCTGGTGTGGCGGACAGGCCACCGGCCGCATGTGCGAGTTGGCTGGCGCATGCGTCCAAGAGGTCCTGAGGAACAACTGCGCCGGTAGTGATTTCCCGCAGACTTTCAGTGATCGGTTCCAGACTCCTGGCGAGTTGCTCATGTAGCGCTGATGAGACGTCCAGGTCCGCGTTGGTGATGTCGCCGATATTGAAGCGAGCCACTTCAGCTGCCGACTTTGGGGGATCGTGCGGTGGTGCGGGATCAGCCATGTCTTGCCTTCGCTCACGGTCGGCCACAGAGGCGCCAGCTTACTTCCGCCCGCCGACAAATCTCCCGTGGAGATACGGCAGTTCGCTGTCTATGGCCGGGAAGCGACATACCCAGCCAGCCGCGACGTCATGACGCGAAAGCGGAGAAAATGACACAAAGCCACGGAACCTACATCGGTGTCAGGCCGACCAGCCGACCGAGGAGACGTAGGAGTACGAGTCGTAGTCGGTCCCCAGATCGTGGATCAGGTCGTCCCAGATCGCGTCCATCGTCGCTTCGTCATCGGCGAGCCAGGCGTCGACCGCGGCGTCCCAGATGCGGGGGCGGATGTTGATGTGGCGCACCTGGAGGTCGCGGCGGTGTCTGATCTCGACGCGGCTTTGGTTCACGGGGTCGATCTCGATGCGGGTGCCGCCGCCCGACATCAGCCGCCGTTTCAGGTCCGCTGCGACGTTGTGGCGGCGCAGGTCCCAGTAGGCGTCGTCGAGCTTGGCCCGGTTGGCTGTGCTGGGGGAGCGTTCCTCGGCGAGCCAGGCGTACAGGGTGCGCGGGGTGACGTTGATGCCGGCGCGCTCCATGGCCTCGTAGCCGGCGTCGGAGGCGGTGAGGTAGCGCAGGCGGGCGGCGATCCCGCGCTCGGTGTCGGCCGGGGAGGAGATGCCGGTGAGCATCCGCTCGATGCCGTAGCCGAGGGCGTCGCGGCCGGGGATGCCCTGGGCGTTGTACCAGCCGAACTTCATCCAGCGGCCGGCCATCAGCTGCTCCGGGTGACGGTGTAGTGGACGGGGGCACCGTCGCGGTCGGTCTTGACCTTCATGTCGGCCAGGCCCCGCCCCTCGGTGAACACGGCCTTGCCGTTCGAGCGGGCCGCCCAGACGTCGCCGGCGACGTGGAGTTCGTCGGTGCCCATCACGGAGATCACGGTCAGCCCGGCCTGATGGGCCTTCAGCGCGCGGCCGTAGATGTTGGCGAACGCCTGGGAGCGGATGTTGTGCATCCAGTCGGGGCGGGTGATCGCGCGGTTCTCGGTGGACTCGCCCATGGTCGAGACCAGTTTGGCGTACATCATCTTGATGTAGTGCAGCGTCACGTAGTCATCCTCGTCGATGGCGTCGGTGCGAACCGCGGCGAGGACCTGCCGCATGGCGTCGAGGAAGTTCTCCGTCGCCGAGCTGGTCCAGGATTCGTGGATCACCGGGGCCTCGAGGAGCTGGTGCTTGGGTCCTGCCAGGCGCAGCAGGAGGCGCAGGGTGGCGGTGGTGATCCACAGCGGGCCGGGTTCCTCGCGGTCGCCCAACGGGTTGGGCAGGTCGCGGTGGTGCCATACGGGCGGGGTGATCAGGTGGATCCCGGCGCGCTTGCTGTCGTAGTCGCCGTTCGGGTTGTGTTCCAGGCGGCCGATCGGCAGGTGGCACTTGAGCGCGGACAGGTAGGCGGCGTTGACGTCGAGCGCGGTCACGCGCAGCTCGCCGTCGGGGTGACGGCGGTAGGCGGGGTTGGCCCAGGATGGGCGGGCCTCCCAGATGAGGTCCGGGTCCTTCTTGCTGGGCTTGTGGAGGATGTCGGGCAGGGCCGGGTAGGCGGTGTACTCGTACCGGGCACTCTTGCGGGTCTGGTCGAACAGGCGCATCACGTCCGGGATCGCCCGCTTGGACAGTCTCTCCATCGCGGCTTCGGCGTCTCCCTGCGCCGTGGCAAGCTCGTTCTCGACCGCGTCGGTGATCATCTCCCGCAGTGCCTGGGCGGCCTGGTCGGCCGACTTCGTACGGCGCGCGGCCTGGTGGCGCTGGTGTCCGGCGCGGGCTTGGTGTGCGGTGGGGCTTTCGGTGTGTGTGGTGGTGGTTGGCGGCTGAGGGCTGTCCGTTACGGGGTGCGGCGCGGGTTCGGTGGAGGTGGGGGGAGGTGAGGGGATGGGTGGCTCGTCGTCTACGGGGGTTGGTGTGGCGGGTAGGAGGCGGGCGCGGGCGAGGTCGGCGTTCAGCGGCAGTGTGGTGGTGGGGCCGTGACGGTACCGGACGATCTCCAACTGCGCGGTGGCGCTGTGGTCTTGGCGGTGCAGGCGGGCGGCGATGTCGGCCTCGGCCTCCACCGGGAGCAGGCCGGGGCCGTGTGCGGCTACCGCCAGCACCGCCGCCCGCAGGTCGGTGGCCAGTCTGCGCAGGGCGAGGGCCGGAGCGGCCGTGCCGACGTCGAAGTGGGTGACCGGGTCCAGGACCAGCAGCGCCAGGTCGGGCACCGCGGCCGCTGCGGTGCGGGTCTGGGTGAGCGTGGTCTGTCGGTCCATCAGGTGTAGGGGGGCGCCTCGCAGGCGGGCGGCCGCGGCCTCCAGGCGTGGCCGGTCCGTCTCGGGAACGGTTTGGGTGGTGATCTGCGCGAGGGGCAGGTTGGCTTCGGCGGCCAGCATGCGGGCGGCGAGGTCTTGGCGGGACATCTGTGCCGAGGCGACCATCACCGGCCCTAGTCCTTCGGTCAGGGCGGCGGCGCGCGCCGCTCCCAGGGCCAGGGCGGATGTACCTGAGCCGGGTGAGCCGGTGACCAGCGCCAGTTGGCCGGGGCGCAGTCCGCCTCCGAGCAGCGTGTCCAGGGAGTCGAGCCCGGTCGGCACGAGAGAGGCCGGTGCCTGGGGGGTGGCGGCGGTGAGAGTGTCCAGCAGTTCGTCCAGGCCGCCGCCCGTCGCCGGGTTCGTCGAAGCCCCGGGGACTGGGGCGAGCACTGCGGCCAGGTCGCCGCGCCGGGTCAGCGCCACCGGCTGGCCGGCCGCGGCCTGTCGGACCAGATCCCCCAGCTTCGGCCGGGCCGCGGTCACCGCCCAGGCAGGCAGTTCCTCAACCGGGAAGAGGCTCTGTTCCCGCGGCACCAGGCGGGCGACGGCGCCGGATTCGGCGTCGCGCAGATGCGTCACCGTGCCGTGTGTGGCGGAGGCGATGATCTCGGACCACCGCGCTCTTGCGGCCTCCACGCCCAGCGCCTCGTTCGTGTCGTCGACGCCGCCGACCATCCCACACCTCCACAGACGAATAGCCTACCTTCTGTACCCTAGCAGGCTTACGTAAGCCCTGTCTTATGCCTGGGGAGGCCCCGCACGTGCGCCGGATGGGTTTGACTGAGGGCTGTGATCAGCAGGGGCACGAGCAGGACGGGCAGCGCAGGGTTACGGCCGCCGCAAGGCGAGCGCGGTCGGCCCGCGGGGAACAGAGCGGGCAGCGGGGTCGGGGTGACCATCACGGGGAGGGGTCCCTTGCATGTCGCGCCGCTGGCGGGGGAGACGGCGTGGTCGTATCTGGGCCGGGTCGCCGCGCGATACGGGATGGACCCGAGTGCACTGCTGGGACAGTGGGCGTGGGTGAACCACCGGCCGCAAGCCGACGGCGGAGGCGTGCGGCCGGACGGGGAGATCCTGTTCAACCCGGCCGGGCAACAACTGCTGGCGAGGGTGGGCGGGGCGGCGCCGGCGAGCCTGGCCCGTGCTCTGCCGTCGTGGGCCCGCGGGCCGGCCGACGTCGCAGAGGCCGGGGAGCCTGAGCCGCTGGCGAGGTGGCGGGTGGCCTCGGCGGCAGGCGGGCCGGTGGCGTTCGGTTGCCGGCTGTGCGTGGCGCGGCGTACCGGGCGGGCGGACGCTGTGGTGCGGTACGCGCAAGGGTGGCAGCGGGTGTGTGGACGGCACCACCGGTGGCTGCTGGATGCCGACGGCGGCTGCGGCCTGGAGTATCTGAACCTATCCGGGTGTCCGGAGGTGGAGGCGGCGCAACGCCGTTGGGGGGTAGTGGCCCGGCGCGCGTCCCGGGTCGGGTTGGAGCCGGAGCAGGTGTGGTCGGTGGCGAGCGCGGTGGTGTGCCGCTGGTGGGACCAGGCCCTGGAATGGGAGCTGGAGCGGATCTGGCCCGCCCGACTGCACATGGTGGCGGGCGGAGACGCCACTGCCGACGGGAGGTTCTGGTGGTGGCGGGCCGTTGCCCGGGACGCGGTCGTCTTCCCTGAGGTGGTGACGGTCGCCGGGACGCTGGGGGACCCGGCGATGGCCGAGTTGGTGTGGCGTGACAGCGGCGGCGGAGACCGGTGGGTGCGGCCCTTCGGCCCAGGCGGGAGGTTCGTCACCGCGTTGGGTGAGCGGGTGGGGCGGCCGTGGCTGGGCGAGATGGCCGCGGCGCAGTACGCGGAGCCGCTGCTGGCGTGGATGGGCGCGGTAGCGCGCCGGCGAGACGGGCGGGAGCGGACCGGCTGGTTCGCCGATGATCCGTGGCGTGTCAAGAACGAGCACCGGCCCGTCACCGCCGCGGCGCAGTTGCGCGCGATGGCGAAGGACGCGGCGGCGGGCGGCTCGGGGATCACCTGGCGCCGTGCCGTCGCGGCTGAGCGGCGCGCGGTGATCGCCGCGCTGATCGGCGACGCCGAGGATCAGATGGAAGGTCTGCGCGGCGGCCAGTACGGCTCCGCGCGGGATACCGGCCGCCACCTGCTCACTGGTCTCGCCCGTACAGTCGGCCTGCTCGATCAGGCCCTGTGGGAGACGGCCTCGGCGACTGTTGCCGCTGGGGTGCCGCTGGAGGACCTGGCTGCCTGGACTGGGTTGCCCGCCGACGTTCTGGTCGAGGAGATGGCGGCCGGGGCAGACGGCGGCCGATGACGGGCTCGGTAGACGTTCGGGGGGCCGGTGCACCTGAGGGCTGCGTGCCGCCGAATCTTCCATGGTGACCGGACGCCACGGCCCGGCTCAGCGGCCGGCGGCTTCCCTGGGGCAGAACCGGCCAGCTGCGGCGTTTCACAGGTGGTGCGGCGGCGCCGCACATCGGCCTTTGGCGGGGCCCTGGCGCCGTAGAAGGTGAGAAGCCGCTGGTCACAGGCGTCGCCGTGGGGAATGTGCGGGCGCCGGCGGGATCTGACCGGTTTTCACGCTGGGCGCGGTGGGATGGACTTGGGTGGGTGGTGTGATCTTGGACGGTGAGGCCGTGCCGGGCGCGGCGGTTCCGGTCGGCGCGGGCCGTGTGGTGGAGGCGGTGGTCGTCGGCGCGGGCTGGGAGTTGATGCAGCGGCCCTGGCCGCAGGTGGCCGCTTCGGTGCGGCTGGAGGAGTGCCCGCCGGTGTCGGCGTTCCCTGTGGTGCCGGGGAAGCGGTGGGGGCCGGGCTGGTGGTGGTCGGCGACGACGGGCGCGCATGTGGTGCACGGGTCGGCCGCGATGCTCACCCAGGTGATGCTGCTCGACCGGGACCCGCGGGTGGTGGGGCTGGCCGGGCGGCCCGTACGGCTGGTGAGGGGCCTCGAAGATCTCGGACAGGGACCCAATAGGGTTGGCCGGTAGACAATCGAGGGAAGCAGCAAGTGCCACGTCCAAGTCCGTACTCACCGGAGTTCCGTGAGGAAGCAGTTCAGCTGGCG
>NZ_RBDY01000059.1 GCF_003626575.1 Streptomyces radicis
GTCGGGGGTGTAGACGGTGAGGTGGTGTTCGGGTCGGGGGTTGGGGTTGGCGCGGGTGGGGGGGGCGGTGGCGTCGATGTGGCGGATGACGTGGTCGTGGAGGGTGGTGCCGTCGAGGGTGCGGGGGAGGGGGTAGAGCTGGCCGTCGGGGCCGGTGAGGGCGAGGAGGTCGGGGTGGCCGCTCCTGCCGGTGAGGAGGGTGACGCGGTGGGTGACGACGCCGTCGTTGTTGGCCAGGTAGCGGGTGTCGCCGTCGGAGATGAGGCGTTCGCCGGTGGTGAGGGGGGTGATGGTGCCGGGGACGGGGTTTTCCTGGGCGTCGACGAGGTGGAGGGGGTTGGTGGGTCCGGTGTCCAGGATCTGGAGGTCGTCGAGTGGTCCGGTGAGTTGGGTGACGCGGTTGAGGAAGGTGCCGTCGAGGGTGTGTTCGGTGGTGTGGGGGCCGGATTTGACGGTGATCTTGTCGTCGTCGAACCACGCGTCGTCCGAGATGTCCCGGCCGCCCCGGTGGACGGTGGGTTCGCCGTCCGGGTCCAGGGGGTGGGCCACGACGGTGTCGCCTGGCGTGCCGTCGGGGTTTGCCAGCCGTACCGCGTCGTGGGTGTGCGCTCCCATGCCGTTGACGACCTGGCGTCCGACGTTGTCCACCTCGATCAGGAACATGTCGGTGGCCAGGTGTTCGACGTGTGCGCCTTGGACGGGGCGGGCGAACCCGTCCGCGACGTGTGGCAGGCCACCGCCTTCGGGCAGCACTGTGTAGAAGCGAGACAGTGGGCCACTCAGCTGACGCGTCGTCTCCACCACTGACAGCGAGGTCTGGGTGATCGCGTAGGAGCCGTCCGCCGGCCGCACGGCGTATGTGTTGTTGCCCAGCGGGGTCACGGTCGCCCGGGGGACGGGGTGGTCGCCGGGGCCCAGCAGCCTCGGCGTGCCATCGCCCACGTCCACGATGCGGAAGCTCGCCAGGGGGCCCGTGATGATCTCCAGCGTGTGTACGGTGGTCGCGCCGTCCGCGCCTTCGGCCGTCTCGGAGCTGGTGCGCACGGTGACATAGGGCGCCGGGGTCATGGCGCCGTCCGTCCCAAGGCGGTCGGTGCGGACCACCACCGGGGCGTGCTCGAACTCGTTGATGGGCACCAGCGCCAGTTCGTTGGTGGGGTTCCCGTCGCGTCCTGGCAGGGGCACGACCTCGTAGTCGCTGAGCGCATTCCTGTTGAGGGTTATGTGGCCGCCGCCGGGTACGTCGATGAGGAACTGGCCGTCCAGTTCCAGTGGCCGCACGGGCGCCCCGGGGAGCGGTGTCCCGTCGGGGCGGACCACGAAGGGTGTGTCGCCGTGGGGGACGGCGAGGATGTTGTCGGCCAGGGGCCCGTCGGGGATGCGGTGCGCGTGGCCGAGGACGGTGCCGTCCGCCGTGTGGAAGGTGGCGTCGGGGAAGCCTTCCACGCGCAGGGCCGCGCCGTCCATCCAGAAGTCGTCGCTCGGGCCCGTGCGGTAGGTGTCGTTGGGCAGGGCGACCAGGCGGTCCTGGGCGCCGGGCACATCCACCACGGTGTGGGTGTGCCTTATGCCTGGCTCCAGCAGGGCGTGTCCGACTCCGGGTGCGTCGACCATGTTCAGCTCGGCGCCGAACGGCCTGAGGGTCACGTCCGCCACCGGAACTCCGGGCCAGATCTGGATGACCTGGGCCGTCATGGTGCCGTCGGGGAGTTCGGTCAGCTCGAAGCGGTATCCGCTGAACGAGCCGTAGCCCTGTCCTGACCGCACGGTGGAGTGCCATGTCCCGTCCAGGTGGTGGAACCTGGTCAACCTGGGGTAGTACGTGACGGCGAGCAGTCCGTCGCTCACCCGGACGTCCGGGCCGTACATGCGTCCGAGGTCGTCGTAGAGCGCCCCTGGGCCCGAGCCGTTCGTCGGCCAGACGGCGGTGGTGCCGTTGTCCCGGCCGGGCAGGGGCGGCAGCACGACGGCGTCGTAGACGTAGTTCCCCGAGCCGCTGTTGATGACCGCCAGGTCACGCCCTGGGATGGTCACCAGGAGCTGGGTGTCGCCGGGTCGGAGGCCGATTTCCAGGCGTGTCACGTGGGCGTCGTTGACCACCTGTCCGTCGGCGGTGAGGACCTGGAAGCCCTCGTCGCCGACGTGGGCGTTCGCGAGCGTGTAGCGGATCTCGTGACCGGCGAGCCTTCCATCGGTCATGATGAGCCGGAACCCGAGGTAGTTGCCCGTCCAGTCGAAGAACTGGGTGGCGTGGGTGTTCGCCGCGTGGCGGGTGATCCCGGTCGCGTCGACGTCCAAGATGAGTTCCCGCCATGGTTCGCCCTCCGGGGTGAGCGCGAAGGGGTCGTCCCCGCGCAGCGGCAGGGCCGCCCAGCCGTGCGGGACGTCGTCCCGGTGGAGCCGCACCACGTCGTGGGTGTGGGTGCCCTGGGTGTCGACGATGCCCGGGTGCTGGCCTGGGGTGTTGACGAGGTAGCCGCCGTTGTCGAGCGGTTTGGCCGTGGCGTTGGGCACGGGGGTTCCGTCGGGGCCGACCACCTGGGCCGTCCCGTCGTCCGCGATGTCGAGGTGGTTGCCGGGGCCCAGGGGGCCGCCGGGGTGTCGGGTGCTGGAGTCGATCAGGGTGCCGTCGGGGCCGTGGACGTCGTAGGCGTCGGTGGTGTGGACCACGACGCGGTTGCCGCCGAACGTCGAGTGGACGTCGTCGCTGTGGAGGCGGCCGTCGCCGCGGAGGGCGGCGTGGGTGTCCGCGCGGCCGGTGGGTGGGGCGAGGAACAGGTCGGAGGCGTGTCCTTGGTCGTCGAGCAGGTTGACGGTGGGGTGGAAGTGGCCGGTGTCGTCCACGATGTGCGGGGTGTGGTCGCCGATGCGGACGAAGGCGCCGCGGTCGCCGAGGGGGACGAAGGCGACCCCGCCGCCCGAGCCGTCGCGGATGACGAGGGGGCCGCCGGGGCGGCCTGCGGCGGGGACGTCGGGGAGGGGGGTGGCGCGGGAGCCGGGGACGGTTTCGCCGTCGGCTCCGATGACGCGGGGTGGGGTGTTGCTGGTGACGGCGAGTTCGTGGTGTTCGTCGCCGGGGAGGCGGTGGAGGGTGGCGTGGTGGGAGCCGAGGGTGTCGTGGATGTCGGTGGTGGTGTCGCTGCGGTGGATGGCGAGGAATCCGCCGTCGAGGAGCTCGACGTCGTGGGGGAGTTGGGTGCCGTCGCCCTGGTGGAGGGTGGGGGTGCGGTCGCCGGTGAGGGGGGTGAGGAGGTATTCGTCGAGGTCCGTGTTGTTGATGTCGTCGGTGTTGCGGAGGTGGGTGATGTCGTGGGTGTGGCGGCCGGTGTCGTCGATGACGGCGAAGGGGATGCCGAGGCTGTTGACGCGCCAGCGGTTGTTGCCGAAGGGGGTGGTGGTGAGGGTGTCGGTGGGTTGGCCGTCGAGGCGGACGAGGAGGGGTGGTTGGCCTGCTCGGGTGATGGCGATGTGGCCGGTGAGGGGGCCGGTGTGGTGGACGTGGAGGTCGGTGGGTTGGCCGTCGAGGCGGATGAGGAGGGGTGGTTGGCCTGCTCTGGTGATGGCGATGTGGCCGGTGAGGGGGCCGTCGCGGTGGACGTGGAGGTTGGCGAGGAAGTGGCCGTCGTGGGGGTGGTGGAAGGTGGTGGTGGTGCCGGTGCGGATGAGGATGGCTCGGTCGGTGATGCGGATGTCGTCGGTGGCGACGGGCTGGCCGTCGCGGGTGAGGGTGGGGGCGCCGCCGCCGGGTGGGGTGGTGAGGGTGCCGGTGGAGCGGCCGTCGTGCCCGGACAGCCGGACGGGGCGTGGCAGTTCGGTCAGCTCGACATTGCTGTCGCCCATGCCGTGGCGGGCCGGGCCTGGGACACCCGAGCCGTCGGAGGCGTCGGATCCGGGGTTGCCGGGGCGGTCGGGGACGAACGCCATGTGCACCGGGAGGTCGGTGTCGCCGAGGTCGGGTGGGGTTGTGCGCCTGGTTCTGGTGGTGGATTCCGTGAGTTGCTGGACGGGGATGGCTCGGTGTTCGGGGGTGAGGAGGAGGTATTCGACGTCGTTGACGCGTTGGAACCCTGGGGTGCCGTCGGTGTTTTCGATGAAGTGGCCGGTGTGGGCGTCGTAGGTGGCTCGGTGGTCGGGGGTGTAGACGGTGAGGTGGTGTTCGGGTCGGGGGTTGGGGTTGGCGCGGGTGGGGGGGGCGGTGGCGTCGATGTGGCGGATGACGTGGTCGTGGAGGGTGGTGCCGTCGAGGGTGCGGGGGAGGGGGTAGAGCTGGCCGTCGCGGCCGGTGAGGGCGAGGATGTCGGGGTGGCCTTCCCTGCCGGTGAGGAGGGTGACGCGGTGGGTGACGACGCCGTCGTTGTTGGCCAGGTAGCGGGTGTCGCCGTCGGAGATGAGGCGTTCGCCGGTGGTGAGGGGGGTGACGGTGGTGCCGGGGACGGGGTTTTCCTCGGCGTCGACCAGGCGGAGGGGGTTGGTGGGTCCGGTGTCCAGGATCTGGAGGTCGTCGAGTGGTCCGGTGAGTTGGGTGACGCGGTTGAGGAAGGTGCCGTCGAGGGTGTGTTCGGTGGTGTGGGGGCCGGAGTTGACGGTGATCTTGTCGTCGTCGAACCACGCGTCGTCCGAGATGTCCCGGCCGCCCCGGTGGACGGTGGGCTGGCCTGTCTCGCCCAGGGGGTAGGCCCTGACGATGTCGCCGGGTGTGCCGTCGGGGTTTGGCTGCCGCACCGCGTCGTGGGTGTGCACTCCCATGCTGTTGACGACCTGGCGTCCGACGTTGTCCACCTCGATCAGGAACATGTCGTCGGCCAGGCGTTCGACGCGTGCGCCCTGGACGGGGCGGGCGAACGCGCCCACCACCTCCGGCAGGCCGCCGCCCTGCGGCACGCGCAGGGTGAAACGGGACAATGCGCCGCTCAGCAGCTCCACCGTCTCCATCGTCGTCAGCGCGCTCTGGGTGATCGCGTAGGAGCCGTCCGCCGGCCGCACCACGTACACGTCGGCGCGCAGCGGGGTCACGGTCGCCCGGGGGACGGGGTGGTCGCCGGGGCCCAGCAGCCTCGGCGTGCCATCGCCCACGTCCACGATGCGGAAGCCCGCCAGGGGGCCCGTGGTGATCTCCAGCGTGTGTACGGTGGTCGCGCCGTCCGCGCCTTCGGCCGTCTCGGAGCTGGTGCGCACGGTGATGTAGGTCGCGGGGGCCGTGGCGCCGTCCGTCCCAAGGCGGTCGGTGCGGACCACGAGCGGAGCGTCGTCGATCTCGTCGACGGGCAGCAGGGCCAGTTCGTTGGTGGGGTTCCCGTCGCGTCCTGGCAGCGGCACGACGTCGTAGTCGCTGAACGCATTCCTGTTGAGGGTTATGTGGCCGCCGCCGGGTACGTCGATGAGGAACTGGTCGTCCAGTTCCAGTGGTCGCACGGGCGCCCCGGGGAGCGGTGTCCCGTCGGGGCGGACCACGAAGGGTGTGTCGCCCTGGGGGACGGCGAGGATGTTGTCGGCCAGGGGCCCGTCGGGGATGCGGTGCGCGTGGCCGAGGACGGTGCCGTCCGCCGTGTGGAAGGTGGCGTCGGGTATGTCGTCCTCCGCGCGCAGGGCCGCGCCGTCCATCCAGAAGTCGTCGCTCGGGCCCGTGCGGTCCGTGTCGATGGGCAGGGCGACCAGGCGGTCCTGCGCGCCGGGCACCTGTACCACGGTGTGGGTGTGCTCCACGTCCGCCCCCAGCAGGGCGCGTCCGACTCCTGGTGCGTCGACCATGTTCAGCTCGGCGCCGAACGGCCTGAGGGTCACGCCCGCCACCGGAGCTCCGGTCCGGATGTGGATGACCTGGGCCGTCACGGTGCCGTCGGGGAGTTCGGTCAGCTCGAAGCGGTATCCGGTGAACGAGTCGTAGCCCTGTCCTGACCGCACGGTGGAGTGCCATGTCCCGTCAAAGCGGTAGGACATGGTCACCCCCGAGAAGGTGGAGGTGACGGCGAGCAGTCCGTCGCGCGCCACGACGTCCGAGCCGAACTCGCGCCCGAGGTCGTCGTAGAGCGCCCCTGGGCCCGAGCCGTTCGTCGGCCAGACGGCGATCCTGCCGGTGTCCTCCCGGCCGGGCAGGGGCGGCAGCTCGACGGCGTCGTAGAGGTAGTCCCCGAAGTCGCTGTCGATGACCGCCGGGTCGCGGCCTGGGATGGTCACCAGGAGCTCGGTGTCGCTGGACCCGGGGCCGGATCCCAGGTGTCGCACGTCGGCGCCGTTGACCACCTGTCCGTCGGCGGTGAGGACCTGGAAGCCCGCGCCGTCGGCCCGGGCGGTCGCGAGCAAGAAGCGGATCTCGTGACCGGCGAGCCGCCCATCGGTCATGATGAGCCGGACCCCGCGGTAGTCGCCCGTCCGGTCGTACAGCAGGGTGGCGTAGGTGTCCGCCACGCGGCCGGTGATCCCGGCCGCGTCGACGTCCAAGATGAGTCCCGGCCATGGGTCGCCCTCCGGGGTGAGCGCGAAGGGGTCGTCCCCGCGCAGGGGCAGGGCCGCCCAGCCAAACGTGGCGCGACCGCGGTGGAGCCGCACCGCGTCGTGGGTGTGGGTGCCCTGGGCGTCGACGATGCCCGGGTGCTGGCCTGGGGTGTTGACGAGGTAGCCGCCGTTGTCGAGCCCGTCGGCCGTGGCGTTGGGAACGGGGGTTCCGTCGGGGCCGACCACCTGGGCCGTCCCGTCGTCCGCGATGTCGAGGTGGTTGCCGGGGCCCAGGGGGCCGCCGGGGTGTCGGGTGCTGGAGTCGATCAGGGTGCCGTCGGGGCCGTGGACGTCGTAGGCGCCGGTGGTGTGGACCACGACGCGGTTGCCGCCGAACGTCGAGTGGACGTCGTCGCTGTGGAGGCGGCCGTCGCCGCGGAGGACGGCGTGGGTGTCCGCGCGGCCGGTGGGTGGGGCGAGGAACAGGTCGGAGGCGTGTCCTTGGTCGTCGAGCAGGTTGACGGTGGGGGTGAGGCGGCCGGTGTCGTCCACGATGTGGGGGGTGTGGTCGCCGATGCGGACGAAGGTGCCGCGGTCGCCGAGGGGGACGAGGGTGGTTCCGTCGCCGGAGCCGTCGCGGATGACGAGGGGGCCGCCGGGGCGGCCTTCGGCGGGGGTGGCGACGATGGGGGTGTGGTGGGGGCGCTGGATGAACCAGCCGGCGTTGTCGGGGAGGGGGGTGACGTGGGAGCCGGGGACGGGGGCGCCGTCGGGGTCGACGACGCGGGGTGGGGTGTTGCCGGTGAGGGCGAGTGCGTGGTGTTCCTCGCCGGGGAGGCGGTGGAGGGTGGCGTGGTGGCTGCCGAGGGCGTCGTGGCGGTCGGTGGTGGTGTCGGTGCGGTGGATGGCGAGGAGTCCGCCGTCGAGGAGCTCGACGTCGTGGGGGAGTTGGGTGCCGTCGCCCTGGTGGAGGGTGGGGGTGCGGTCGCCGGTGAGCGGGGTGAGGAGGTACTCGTCGAGTTGGTCGTGGCGGCTGTTGCTTGGACCGGCGAGGCGGGCGATGTCGTGGGGGGTGGGGACGCCGGTGTCGTCGAGGACGGTGACGGGGGTGCCGAGGCTGTCGACGCGCCAGCGGTGGTCGCCGAAGCGGGTGGTGGTGAGAGTGTCGGAGGGTTGGCCGTCGAAGCGGATGAGTCGGGGTGACTGGCCGGTTTCGGCGATGACGACGTGGCCGGTGAGGGGGCCGGTGTGGTGGGTGCGGAAGTCGGCGAGGAAGCGGCCGTCGTGGTCGTGGAAGGTGGTGGTGGCGCCGGTGCGGATGGCGATGGAACGCTCGGTGATGCGGATGTGGTCGGCGGTGACGGGTTGGCCGTCGCGGGTGAGGGTGGGGGCGCCGTCGCCGGGTGGGAAGGTGAGGGTGGTGCCCGTGGGGCGGTTGTCGGGGCCGAACAGCCTGACCGGGTGCGGTAGTTCGGTCAGCTCGATATCGCTGTCGTCCATGCCGTGGCGGGCCGGGCCCGGGACACCCGAGCCGTCGGCGGCGTCGGCTCCGGGGTTGCCGGGGCGGTCGGGGACGAACGCCATGTGCACCGTGAGGTCGGTGTCGCCGGGGTCGGGGGTTGTGGACCTGGTTCTGGTGGTGGATTCCGTGAGTTGCTGGACGGCGATGGCTCGGTGTTCGGGGGTGAGGAGGAGGTATTCGACGTCGTTGACGCGTTGGAACCCTGGGGTGCCGTCGGTGTTGTTGATGAAGTGGCCGGTGTCGGCGTGGTAGGTGGCTCGGTGGTCGGGGGTGTGGAGGGTGAGGTGGTGTTCTTGTGGGGGGTTGGGGTTGGCGCGGGTGGGGGGCGGGGTGGCGTCGACGTGGCGGATGACGTGGTCGTGGAGGACGGTGCCGTCGAGGG
>NZ_RBDY01000060.1 GCF_003626575.1 Streptomyces radicis
CACCCGAACCCAACAACCACTCCCCCACCCGCCGACCCAACACACCCGTACCACCGGTCACCAACACCGTCCCCCGCGGCGACCACACACCCTCAACCGCACCATGCGGCGCACGAACCAAACGGCGGGCGAAGACGCCGGAGGGCCGGATGGCCACCTGGTCCTCCTCCGTTCCGCCGAGGACGCTGACCAGACGGGTCAACGCCCGGTCGTCCAGCTCGGCGGGCAGGTCGACCAGGCCACCCCAACGCCCCGGCTCCTCGAGGCCGAGCACGCGGCCCAGGCCCCAGACCGCCGTCTGATCCGGCGCCTCAAGGGGATCCGAGGCGCCGACCGAGATCGCGCCACGGGTGGCGAGCCACAGGGGCGCGTCCCATGCGGCGGCGATGTCGGCGAGGGCGCCAGCGAGGGGGTCCGCGTTGCCGGGGGCGCGCAGGGACAGCACGCCGTCGAGCCCGTCGGTCGGCTCGGTGACGACCTCGGCGCCGTGGCGCGTCAGTCCCGCGATCACCGCGTCGGCCAAGGAGTCGTCGTCCTCGGGGCCGAGGACCAGCCAGCGGCCGGTGAGCGTGGGCCGGGGAAGGCCGGAGAGAGGGCTCCAGGTGATGCGGTAGCGCCAACTCTCCGCTGCTGAACGGGCGTTGCGTTCCCGCCGCCACTCGCGCAGCTCGGGGAGCACCGGGCCCAGGAGGTCGGCGAGTTCGCCGCTCTCGACGGCGTTCCAGAATTCCGTGTCGTCGTCGGCCGTGCTGGCCGGGGCCGACTCGGGCCAGTAGCGCTGGCGTTGGAAGGCATAGGTGGGCAGGTCGACGGTCCGCGCGCCGGTGCCGTTGTAGAACGACTCCCAGTCAACCGCCGTGCCGGTGGCGTGCAGGGTGGCCACGGCCGTGATCAGGGCCTCGGCCTCCGGGCGGTTCTTCCGCAGGGCGGCTGTGCCGTCGACCAGCGCGGACAGGACGCCGTCGGGGCCGATCTCCAGGAAGGTGCCCACGCCCTCGGCGCGCAGCGACTCGATCGCGTCGTGGAAGCGCACCGCGTCGCGGACATGGCGGACCCAGTACTCGGCGTCAAGGGCCTCCGGCTGGCCCGCGATGGGCAGTTCGGCGGGCCGATACGTCAACGACTCGGCCACCGACCGGAATTCTTCCAGCATCGGGTCCATCAGGTGCGAGTGGAACGCATGGCTCACCCGCAGCCGCTTGTGCTTCCACCGCCCGGCGACGGCGAGCACGGCCTGCTCATCGCCCGAAAGGGCCACGGCATCGGGGCCGTTGACCGCCGCCACGTCAACCCCTTCGGCCAGCAGCGGCAGCACCTCGGACTCCGACGCCTGCACCGCCACCATCGCACCGCCCTCGGGCAGCGCACCCATCAGACGACCACGCGCCGCCACCAGCACACACGCGTCATCGAGCGACAGCACACCCGCGACGTGCGCCGCGGCGATCTCGCCGATCGAGTGACCCGCCAGGAAGTCCGGCCTGATCCCCCACGACTCCACCAGCCGGAACAGCGCCACCTCCACCGCGAACAACGCCACCTGCGTGAACTCGGTCCGGTTCAGGGCCTCGGCGTCCTCCCCGAACACCACTTCCCGCAGCGGCCGTTCAAGGTGCGTGTCCAGGTGCGCGCACACCGCGTCGAACGCCTCCGCGTACACCGGGAACGCCTCATACACCTCCCGGCCCATGCCGAGCCGTTGACTCCCCTGCCCCGAGAACAGGAACGCCAGGGAGCCGCCGCGCCTGGTGCCGCGCACCACACCGGCCGCGGTCCTGCCGTCGGCGAGGGCGTCGAGGCCGACGTCGAGTGTCTCCCCGTCACCCGCGATGACAACGGCTCGCTCTTCCAGGGGAGTTCGGGCGGTCGCGGTGGAGTAGCCGAGGTCGAGCGGGCGCACGTCGTTCATCGCGCGCAGGCGCGCGGCCTGGTCGCGCAGCGCCTCGGGGTCGGCGCCGGACACGATCACGGGCACGATCGGCAGCGTCCGGGTGGGGCTGTCGGGCCGTTCGTCGGCGGGGGCGTCCGGTGCCTGCTCGACGATGACATGGGCGTTGGTGCCGCTCATGCCGAAGGAGGAGACGGCGGCGCGGCGTGGGCCCTCCGCCGCCCACTCGCGGGCCTCGGTCAGCAGCTCGACCGCGCCCGCCGACCAGTCGACGTGTGGGGACGGCTCGTCGACGTGAAGGGTCTTGGGCAGCAGCTCGTGCCGCATCGCCATGACCATCTTGATGATGCCGCCGACGCCGGATGCGGACTGGGTGTGGCCGATGTTGGACTTCAACGAGCCGAGCCACAGCGGCCGTTCACGGTCCTGGCCATAGGTGGCCACAACGGCCTGGGCCTCGATGGGGTCGCCGAGGCGGGTGCCGGTGCCGTGCCCTTCGACCACGTCGACATCGGCGGAGGTGAGGCCCGCGTTGGCCAACGCGGCGCGGATGACGCGCTGTTGCGAGGGGCCGTTGGGTGCGGTGAGGCCGTTGGACGCGCCGTCCTGGTTGGTGGCCGTTCCGCGCACGACGGCGAGGACCGGGTGGCCGTTGCGGCGGGCGTCGGAGAGGCGTTCGACCAGGAGGAGGCCGACGCCCTCGCCCCACCCCGTGCCGTCGGCCGCCGCCGCGAACGCCTTGCAGCGGCCGTCGGAGGCGAGGCCGCCCTGGCGGGAGAACTCGACGAACGTGCCGGGCGTCGCCATGACCGTGACGCCGCCCGCCAGGGCGAGGGTGCACTCGCCCTGGCGGAGCGCCTGCACGGCCAGGTGCAGGGCGACGAGCGAGGACGAGCAGGCGGTGTCGACGGTGACGGCGGGGCCTTCGAGGCCGAAGGTGTAGGAGAGCCGCCCTGAGACGACGCTGGCGGCGTTGCCCGTGCCGACATGGCCGCCGAGCTCTTCGGACGCGGAGACCAACAGGGCCGCGTAGTCCTGGTTGTTGGTGCCGACGAAGACGCCGGTGGCGCTGCCGCGCAGCGCGGACGGCGCGATACCGGCGCGTTCGAACGCCTCCCACGAGGTCTCGAGCAGGAGCCGCTGCTGCGGGTCCATGGCCAGGGCCTCGCGTGGGGACACGCCGAAGAAGGCGGGGTCGAAGTGGCCCGCGTCGTAGAGGAATCCGCCGAGCGCGGTGGTGGAGGCGCCGGAGCCCAGGGTGTCGAGGTCCCAGCCGCGGTCGGTCGGGAAGGCGCCCACCGCGTCGTCGCCCGACGCCACGAGGTCCCACAGGTCCTCGGGCGAGCGGACGCCGCCGGGGTAGCGGCAGGCCATGCCGACGATCACGATCGGGTCGTCGGCGACCGGGGCCTGGGCGGGGATGCGGTCGTCGGGGGCGTTCTCCTCGCCGGACAGCTCGGCGGCCAAGTGGGCGGCGAGGGCTTGGGCGTTGGGGTGGTCGAACGCGGCGGTGGCGGGGAGCGGAAGGCCGATGGCGGCGGTGAGGGCGTTGCGCAGCTCGACGGCGGTGAGCGAGTCGAATCCCAAGTCCCGGAAGGCGCGGGCAGGTTCGACCTCGTCGGGCCCGGAGAAGCCGAGCACCGCGGCGGCCTCGGCGCGCACCATGTGCAGTACCTCGCGGGCGCGTTCGGCGTGGCCGAGCGTGGCGAGTCGGTTGGCCTGGCCGCCGGTCGTGGCCTCGGTGGCGAGGGCGTCGCGCACCTCGGGGAGGTCGGCGATCAGCGGGCGGTGGCGGGTGGCGGTGAAGGCGGGGGCGAAGACGGACCAGTCGACGTCGGCGACGGTCAGGCACGTTTCGCCGTCCCCGGTGGCCTGCCGCAGGGCGGTGAGGGCGATGGCGGGGTCGAGGGCGATCAGTCCTCGGCGGCGCAGGGCGTCGCCGGTCTCGTTCGCCGCCATGCCCGCGCCCGCCCAGGGGCCCCAGGCGATCGATGTCGCGGCCAGGCCGCGGGCGCGGCGGTGGGTGGCGAGGCCGTCGAGGAACGCGTTGGCCGCGGAGTAGGCGCCCCCGGCGCCGCTGCCCCACACGCCCGCGATGGAGGAGAAGAGGACGAACGCGTCCAACTCCCGCTCCCCCAGCGCCTCATCGAGGTGGGCGGCGCCCACGACCTTGGCGGCCATGGCCTCGTCGAGGGCCGCGGGGGTCAGGTCGTGGAGCAGCGTGTCGCGGCTGATCCCGGCGGCGTGGACGACGGCGGTCAGGTCTGGCAGGTCGTCGATGATCGAGGCGACGGCGTCGCGGTCGGTGACGTCGCAGGCCACGGCGTCGATCCGCGGGTCGGTTTCCGCGGTCACGCCGCCGCGGCTGAGCAGGACGACGCGGTCGGCGCCTGAGGCGACGAGCCAGCGGGCGGTCTCGGTGCCGAGGGCTCCGGTGCCGCCGGTGACCAGCACCGTGCCGCGCGGGGTCCAGCCGTCGCCCGATCGGGTGCGGGGGGCGTGGGCGAGCCTGCGGGCGTAGACGCCTGAGGCGCGGATCGCGACCTGGTCCTCGTCGCCGTTGAGGACGCTGACGAGGCGGGCCAGCGTCCGGGTGTCCGGGTCGGCGGGCAGGTCGATCAACCCGCCCCAGCGGTCCGGCTGTTCGAGGCCGATGACGCGGCCGAGGCCCCAGACGGCGGCCTGGGCGGGGGTGGTCGCCCGGTCGGAGCGGCCGATGGCGACGGCGCCCCGGGTCAGGCACCACAGGGGTGCGTCGATGCCGGGGGCCTGGAGAGCGGCGAGGGCGTCATGGATCTCGCCCGCCACCACGATGCCCCTCAGGTCGATGGCGGCGTCGAGGCTGGTGTGGACGGTGGCGCCGTGGTCGCGCAGGGCGTCGGCGATGGCGTCCTCGGCGTTGAGGAGCGCCCAGTCACCGGAGAGTGCCGGGGTGGGCAGCTCCGTGAGGGGCGTCCAGTCGATGCGGTAGCGCAGGGCGGACACGGCCGCGTCGGCCTGGTCCCGCCGTCGCCACTCGGTGAGCGTGGCGAGGGCGTCGTCGCCCAGCTCCAGCTCGCCCTTGTCGACCGCGGACCAGAAGCGGGTGTCGTCGGCGCGCGCGTCGTCGGCCGGGGTGGTGTTCTCGGGCCAGTAGCGCTGGTGCTGGAAGGCATAGGTGGGGAGCGGGACGCGGCGGGCGCCCGTGCCGTTGTAGAACGCTCCCCAGTCAACGCTCACACCGGAGGTGTGGAGGGTGGCCAGGGCGGTGAGGAGCGACTCCACCTCCGGACGGTTCCTGCGGAGGGTCGGCGTTCCCTCGGCCATCGCGGACAGCACACCGTCGGGGCCGATCTCAAGGAAGGTGCCCACGCCCTCGGCGCGCAGCTGCTCCACGGCGTCGTGGAAGCGGACCGCCTCGCGGACATGGCGGACCCAGTACTCGGCGTCCACGCTCTCCGGCTGCCCCACGATGGGGAGTTGGGCCGGGTGATAGGTCAACGACTCGGCCACCGCGCGGAATTCTTCCAGCATCGGGTCCATCAGGTGCGAATGGAACGCATGGCTCACCGTGAGCCGCTTGTGCTTCCACCGCTCGGCCAGGGCAAGCACCGCGTCCTCGTCGCCCGAAAGGACCGTCGAGTCAGGGCCGTTGACCACCGCCACGTCAACCCCTTCGGTCAGCAGCGGCAGCACCTCGGACTCAGGGACCTGGACGGCGACCATCGCACCTCCCTCGGGCAGCGCGCCCATCAGGCGGCCACGCGCGGCAACCAGTGCGCAGGCGTCCTCAAGGGACAGCACCCCCGCGACATGGGCGGCCGCGATCTCGCCGATCGAGTGACCCGCCAGGAAATCCGGCCTGATCCCCCAGGACTCCACCAGCCGGTAGAGCGCCACCTCCACCGCGAACAACGCCACCTGTGTGAACTCGGTCCGGTTCAGCAGGTCCGCGTCCTCGCCGAAGGTCACCTCCCGTAGCGGGTGGGCCAGTTCGCGGTCCAGGTGCCCGGCGGCGGCGTCGAACGCGTCCGCGTAGACCGGGAACGTTTCGTACAACTCCGCGCCCATGCCGAGCCGTTGACTCCCCTGGCCCGAGAACAGGAAGGCGAGCGAGCCGCTGGTCCTCGTTCCGGTGACGAGGTGGGCGGCCGAGCGGTTCTCGGCGAGGGCGTCGAGGCCGGTGGTCAGCGTGTCGAGGTCACCGGCGAGGACGATGGCGCGGCTGTCGAGGGCGGCGCGGCTGGTGGCCGTGGTGAACGCCAGGTCAAGCGGGCGGAGTTCGGGGTGGGCGGCGAGGTGGGAGCGCAGGGCGGCGGCCTGGTCGCGCAGGGCGGCGTCGCCACGTCCTGAGAGCCGCACCGGGACGACGGGGAGGGTGGGCGAGCTCGGCGGGGTGGGCTCTGCGGGGTCGGTGATCGGTGCTTGTTCGATGATGGTGTGGGCGTTGGTGCCGCTCATCCCGAACGAGGACACACCCGCCCGACGCGGACCCTCCGCCACCCACACGCGCGCCTCGGTCAACAACTCCACCGCACCCGCCGACCAGTCCACATGCGGCGACGGCTCATCCACATGCAACGTCCTGGGCAACACCCCATGCCGCATCGCCATCACCACCTTGATCACACCCGCCACACCCGAAGCCGACTGCGTATGACCGATGTTCGACTTCAACGAGCCAAGCCACAGGGGCCGCTCACGACCCTGCCCAT
>NZ_RBDY01000061.1 GCF_003626575.1 Streptomyces radicis
ACCGAGCCACCTACCACGCCGACACCGGCCACTTCATCAACAACACCGACGGCACCCCAGGGTTCCAACGCGTCAACGACGTCGAATACCTCCTCCTCACCCCCGAACACCGAGCCATCGCCGTCCAACAACTCACGGAATCCACCACCAGAACCAGGCAAACCCCACCCGACACCGGCGACACCGACCTCACCGTCCTGATGGTCCCCGACATCCGCCTCGGACATGTCGTCGTCCACTCCCCGGACGGGCGGCCCGTGGCCGATGTCCACCAGGTCACCTTGCCAGGGTCCGGCCTCCCCGGCCGGTGGTACGTGCCACGCGACGGCGGCCTGCCGCACCTGGAGGACGCGCACGGGGTGCGGGTGCCGAACACCCCCGTCGTCCCGTTGGCGGGCCGGAACAGCTACCTTGTCCACACGCCCGACGCGACGGCCGCGCTCGGCCCTGACGGCGCCCGCACCCACCAGGTCGTCCCGCTCTCGATCGTCCATCACGAGCAGCCGACGGACGCGGTGCTGCTGCGTCCCCTGGACGGGAACGGCGTGACGGCCGTCCACGACCCGGAGACCGGGGCACTGCTCACCGACCGGGTGCTGACCGGCTTCGACGGCGCGCGCCACGTGGTCGAGCACCAGGGCGCCACCTCCGTCCACGCCGGGGACGGGGCGTTCCTCCAGGAGGTCGCGGGCCGGGTCGGGAACCCGCTCGGCGAGGGCCATCACCTGGTCACCGCAGGGCCGGACGGGCGCCCGTTCGTCGCGGGGCCCGACGGCGCCCCCGTGCCCGGCGCCACCGCGGCCCGCCTCGACGAGGACATGTACCTGGTCCGGGTCCCCGGATGGTTCCCCGGCGTGGTGGACGCCCGGGGGCAGCACACCCACGATGTGATCGTGCTGGCGGGCGACCCGCGCCATGTCGCGGTGGCGTCACTGCGCGGCGGCGCCCCCGAGCTCTTCGCGACCGACGGGGGCCGACCGGCCGATCTGAGCCTGCGGCTGACGGGGGGAGAGCTCCGGCTCGAGCCGACCGACCGCCCCCATTCCGCGGTGGTTCACGACATGGCGGGCAGCGTCATCGCCTATCAGCACCGGCTGCCCGACGGCCACCCCTTCGCCGGGCACGACGTGTTCCTGGCCACGCGCGCGGGGCAGTCCTGGCTCAGGGCCCCGAGCGGGGAACCGGTGCCCGACTCGGCGGTGTTCCCGGTGGGGGATACCCTGCACCTGATACGAACGCCGGACCACGGGCCTTTCGTGCTCGACAGCCGCACCGGCGCCCAGACCCACGATGCCGTCCGGCTGGTCGACGACGAGACCGGCGACACATGGTTCGCCATCTGGCCCATGGAGGGCGGCGGCCCGGTCACCGTTCTCAGCGAGGTCGGCAGGCCGGTACCCAGCAGGGCCGTGATCAACGGCGGTCACATCGCCGTGGAGACCGAGGGGAACGCGGTCCGCTTCTATGACATGGACGGCGTTCTCCGGGACAGCGGCGACATCCAGGGCGGGGTGGGCGTGCTGAACGGTCATCTGATCGCGGTGCCCGAGACGGAGAGGAGCGGCGCCGTCTGGGTGGTGCGCACCGGCGACGGCACGATGGTCGAGAACGCCACCGCGACCCAGTTCGGGAGCCGGGACTTGGTGGTCGTGCCGGGCGCCGGGCGTGCCCTGTTCACCGGGGAACAGATCTTCGACGTCGTACCCATCCCCGGGGGCACCGACCGCTTCCTGGCCGTGCCTCCCGGCGCTCGGCGGACCGACCCCAGCGACGAGATCTGGCTCGACGGGGCGGCCGTCCGCATCGAGGAACCGAACGGCTCCGCCACCTTCCACGCCGCCGACGGCACCGTGCTGGGGCGATCCACGTTCCTCCGCGACGGCCTGCTCGACGACGGCCCGATGCCCGATCACCGCGCGGTCTGGCCCAGCGACGGCGTCCCCCGACTCGTGGACGTCCACGGCAACGCCGTCGAAGGCGGCGCCATCCGCCCGCTGGACGAGAACACCTATCTGGTCACGATCGACGACGTCGCACACGCGGTGATCAACGACGACGGGCGTCCGACACACGACATCATGCGGCCGGACGGGCGGGACGGCGCGCCCGGCGACATCGTCCTGGCCCGCCCGTTGGACCTGACCGGCTCTTTGGACCCGAACGGCTCACCCGTCGTCTACCGGGGCAGCCGGGTCCTCGCCGCCGACGTGCGGCTCGACGACCACACGATCGTCGTCACCTTCGGGGGAGTCAGGGCGGTGTTCGGCGCGGACGGCGCCTTCCGAAGCCTCACCGTCCGGATCGACGCCCCCGCCCTGGACGGATTCAGCATCCTGGACATCGGCCAGGGCAGCCCCCTCCGGCTCCTGGACGCCAACGACACCGTCGTCGGCAACGCCACCGTGACCCGTCCGGAGAACGGCGACTTCCGCATCGACAGGGGCGGCAACCACTATGTCGTCGGCGAGGGCGGCGACCTGCGTCGGCACGTCATCGCCCTCAGCGGGCGGGAGGACCACCCCGACCTCGTCGCGCGCATCGGCCCCGAAGGGCTGCCGTCCCCCCACCCGCGCACCACCGACGGCACCACCCTCACCGACCACGTGGTCCGCTTCACCGGCCCCCCGCACGCCCCCACCTCCCTGTACGTCCACGGCCCTGACCAGCACCTCAGCGTCTACGACCCCACCACCGGCGTCTTCCACGGCGACGTCCCCGCCCGCGACCTCCGACACGCCGGACAGCCCCAGGCTCCCGAAGAACCCACCGGCGGCACCGCCCTGACGACGGACGACATCCGCCACACCCTCGAGACGACCCATATCCGCCCCGGCAGCTCCGGCTCCGACGGCTCGGGCTCCCCGGGCCCGGCCCGTCACGGGATGGGCGACAGCGATGTCGAGCTGACCGAACTACCGCACCTCGTCAGGCTGTCCGGGCACGACGGCCGCCCCACCGGCACCACCCTCTCCATCCCACCCGGCGGCGGCGCCCCCACCCTCACCCGCGACGGCCAACCCGTCACCGCCGACCACATCCGCATCACCGAGCGTTCCATCGGCATCCGCACCGGCGCCACCACCACCTTCCACGGCCACGACGGCCGCTTCCTCGCCGACTTCCGCACCCACCACACCGGCCCCCTCACCGGCCACGTCGTCATCGCCGAAGCGGGCCAGTCACCCCGACTCATCCGCTTCGACGGCCAACCCTCCGACACCCTCACCACCACCCGCTTCGGCAACCACCACTGGCGCGTCGACGACCTCGGCACCCCCCGCGCCCTCCTCGACAACACCGGCCACCACACCCACGACGTCACCCGCCTCACCGCTCCCAGCAACAACCACCACGACCAACTCGACGAATACGTCCTCACGCCCCTCACCGGCGACCGCACCCCCACCCTCCACCAGGGCGACGGCACCCCACTTCCCCACCGGGTCGAGCCCCTCGACGGCGGGCTCCTCGCCATCCACCGCGCCGACACCACCGCCGACATCCACGACACCCTCGGCAGCCACCACGCCACCCTCCACCGCCTCCCCGGCGACGAACACCACGAACTCATCACCACCGGCGACAACCCACCCCGCGTCATCGGCCCCGACGGCGAAACCGTCCCCGGCTCCCGCGCCACCCCCCTCCCCGACGACACCCGCTGGCTCATCCACCGCCCCGATCACACCCCCCTCATCACCGACCGCACCGGCAACCCCACCCACACCACCGTCCGGCTCACCGACACACTCCCCACCCCCCACCCCACCCTGATAGCCCTCCCCACCCACAGCCACCACGGCCCGCCCCACCTCATCTCCGCGAGCGACGGCACCCGCCAACCCGGCCGCGTCACCGTCCACCCCGAACCGGGATGGATCACCGTCCAACTCGACGATGGCCACCGGGTCCTCGACATGACAGGCGCCCCACTCCCCCAGCACCACGTCTTCGCCCCCGAAGGCCACGTCACCGCCGACTCGTTGATGATCCGCGTCAACGGCCAGGGCTCCCCCGACGTCCTCGACATGACCGGACGCCCCGTCCCCCACACCACCACCCCCTTCGGCTCCGAGGCCCACCTCGTCCGGGTGCCCGGCTACCCGTCCACCTTCGTCACCGCCGAGGGGCGGCCGTTCTACCACCACGTCCGGGCCGAGAACCAGCTCGTCGCCCTCCCCATGCCGGGGGAGCGCGTCACCACCTTCAGGCCGGACGGGCAGCCCATCGCCGATGTCCACCAGGTCACCGTGGCCGGCTCCGGCTTCCTCGGCCTCTGGTACGTGCCACGCAACGGCAGCCCGCCGCTCCTCCTGGACGCGAACTGGGCGCCGGTGGCGAACACCCGCGTCGTCCGGCTCGAGGGCCTGGACAGCTACCTTGTCCGCACGCCGAGGGGGCAGATCGTTCTCGGCCGGGACGGCACCATCACCCACGAGCTCGACACGATCCGGGCTTACGCGAACCAACTGGCGGTGAACGCGGTCCTGGTGCGCCCGGTGGACGGCAACGGCGTGCCGTCCGTTCACGACCGGGCAACCGAGACGATGCTCAGCGACCGGGTACTGACCAGCCTCGACGGTCGGCGCACCACCATCGAGTACCAGGGCCCGATCTCCGCCGTCTACAACGACCAAGGACGTCTGCTCGGTTCGAGCGAGCTCCGGATCGGGAACCCGCTCGGCGAGGGCAACCACCTGGTCACCCGGCCTGACGGAAGCGCGTTCGTCGCCGACCGCGACGGCACCCCGGTGCCCGGCACCACCGCCACCCGCCTTGACGACGACATGTACCTGATCACCACCCTTAGCCACCGCCCCGGCGTGGTGAACACCCAGAACCAGCACACCCACGACGTCATCGAACTGCGCACACCCAGGGACCGCTTCGCGGCCACGGTGAGTGTCCCCCGCGGCCACTTCGTCGCAGCCCCTCTGGACGGCGGCACGCCCCGGATCTTCACGCCCGATGGCTCCCCGGCGACCGGCCTTCGCCTGGAACCGGAACAGCGAGAGCTTCTGTTCGTGGGGGGGACGGCTCGCCCCCACATCACGGAGGTCCACAACGTCGAGGGCCATCTCATCGGATTCCGGCACGACCTGGTCGATGGCCCCCTGCTCGACCACCAGGTGTTCCTTACCGGGCGCCAGGAGACTTCCTGGGTCAGGGGCCCGGAGGGAGACCGGGTCCTCGACGCGCGTGTGACCCCCCTGGGGGGTGACAGGCACCTGATCACGGTGCCAGTGATCACGGTGCCAGACCGACCGCCGGTCGTCCTCGACACGAGCACCGGCGCCGGCCAGCACATCGCCGTCCAGCTGGCCCCGGGCGACGGCGGGGCCAGCAGAGGGATCGCCGTGTGGCCCAGGGA
>NZ_RBDY01000062.1 GCF_003626575.1 Streptomyces radicis
TGGTTCATACGGCTGGTGCGTTGGATGACGCGGTGTTCACGGCGTTGACTCCGGGGCATCTGGATGCGGTTCTGGCGCCGAAGGCCGATGCCGCCGAGCATCTGTATGAGCTGACCCGGGACCGGGACTTGGCCGCCTTTGTGCTGTTCTCCTCGGCTGCGGGGACTCTTGGCAATCCTGGGCAGGCGAACTACGCGGCGGCGAACGCGTATCTCGACGCCCTCGCCCACCAGCACCGCGCCGATGGCCACCCCACCACCACCCTCGCCTGGGGCCTGTGGGAGCAGGCGAGCGAGATGACGGGCAAGTTGAGCGGGGCCGAGCGGCGGCTGAGCCGACGGGACGGGATTGTCGGCTTGTCGGCGGGGGAGGGGTTGGCGTTGTTCGACGCTGCTCTGGCGAGTGGTGAGCCGGTCGTTCTTCCTGTGAAGCTCGACATCGCCGCGCTGGGTCGTGGTGGGTCCGAGGAGGTTCCCGCGCTGCTGCGTGGTCTGGTGCGGCGTCCCGCGCGCCGGGCCGTGCACACGGCCTCGGCGGATCGGGAGTCCCTGGCCCAGCGCCTGGCCGGCCTTGCCGACGCCGATCGTGATCGTCTGCTGCTGGATCTGGTGCGTACCCATGCGGCCGCCGTGCTGGGGCGGGGTGCCAGCGATGTCATCGGTCCTGAACAGGCGTTCAAACAGCTGGGGTTCGACTCGCTCACCGCCGTCGAGTTGCGCAACCGCCTCAACCAGGCCACCGGACTCCGCCTCCCCGCCACCCTCGTCTTCGACCACCCCAACCCCACCGCACTCGCCCACCACCTCCGCGACGGACTGGTGGCCTCCCAGGAGACGACCCCGTCCGTGCTGGCGGAGTTGGAAAAGCTGGAACAGGCGCTTTTCGCCGACGCCGTGGAGAAGGAATTGCACTCTCAGGTGAAGGCGCGTTTGCAGGCCATCGCCGCCAGGTGGGAGATCAACGGAAACGCATCGGACGACGAGGAATTCGGCCTTGAGTCGGCGTCGGACGACCAGATATTCGAGATGATCGACAACGAACTCGGCCTGTGAGGGACGGTTTCACCATGGCGAACGACGAGAAGTTGCGCGATTACCTCAAGCGGGTGGTCGCCGAGCTCAAGAAGACCCAGAAGCGCCTGCTCGATGTCGAGTCGGAGAAATCCGAGCCGATCGCGATCATCGGCATGGCCTGCCGCCTGCCGGGCGGGGTCGCCTCGCCCGAGGACCTGTGGCGCCTGGTGGACCAGGGTGTCGACGGCGTCTCCGCCTTCCCCGACGACCGGGGCTGGGACCTCGAAGGACTCTACGACCCCGACCCCGATCAATCGGGCACGTCCTATGTGCGCGAGGGTGGCTTCCTGTACGACGCCGGAGAATTCGACGCGGATTTCTTCGAGATATCGCCGCGTGAGGCGCTGGCTCTCGACCCGCAGCAGCGGCTGTTGCTGGAAACGTCGTGGGAGGCGTTGGAGCGTGCGGGCATCGACCCGACCTCGCTGCGCGGCACCAGCACGGGCGTCTTCGCCGGAGTCATGCATCACGATTACGGCAGTAACGTCGCCAAGGCCCCGGAAGGCACGGAAGGTTATCTCGGGGTCAGCACCGCGGCCGCCGTCGTCTCGGGGCGCGTCTCCTACTCGCTCGGCCTCGAGGGCCCCGCCGTGAGCGTGGACACGGCCTGCTCCTCGTCGCTGGTGGCGATGCACCTGGCGGCGCAGGCGTTGCGGAGTGGGGAGTGCTCGCTCGCGTTGGCGGGTGGGGTGACGGTGATGGCCACTCCGGGGCTCTTCGTGGAGTTCTCGCGGCAGCGTGGGCTGGCGGTCGATGGGCGGTGCAAGGCGTTCGCGGCGGCGGCGGATGGTACGGGGTGGGCCGAGGGCGTGGGTGTGGTGCT
Source organism: Streptomyces radicis (assembly GCF_003626575.1). Taxonomy (GTDB): domain Bacteria; phylum Actinomycetota; class Actinomycetes; order Streptomycetales; family Streptomycetaceae; genus Streptomyces; species Streptomyces radicis. The sequence goes on from NZ_RBDY01000062.1 coordinate 1,897, forward strand.
GTTGGAGCGGCTGTCGGACGCTCGGCGGAACGGTCATCGGGTGCTGGCGGTGGTGCGGGGGTCGGCGGTCAACCAGGATGGCGCGTCGAACGGTCTGACCGCGCCGAACGGCCCCTCCCAGCAGCGGGTGATCCGGGCCGCGTTGGCCAACGCCCGGCTCACCCCGGGCGACATCGACGCGGTGGAGGCGCATGGCACGGGGACGACGTTGGGTGATCCGATCGAGGCGCAGGCCCTGCTCGCGACCTATGGCAGGGACCGGCCTGCCGAACGGCCGCTCTATCTGGGGTCGTTGAAGTCGAACATCGGTCACACGCAGGCGGCGGCTGGTGTGGCCGGGGTGATCAAGATGGTGCAGGCGTTGCGGCACGGCACCCTGCCCAGGACGTTGCATGTGGATGAGCCCAGCCCGAAGGTGGAGTGGTCGGCGGGGGCGGTGGAGTTGCTGACCGACGCCCGGGACTGGCCGCGCGGCGAGCGCCCCCGGTTCCTTGGCGTCTCCGCCTTCGGCGCCAGCGGCACCAACGCGCACGTCATCATCGAAGAGGCGCCACCCGCCGAGGAAGAGCCGGGCGCCCCTGAGGCGGACACCGCGTCCGTGCTCCCGCTGCCCGTGTCCGCGGGGACGTCCGAGGCGTTGCGGGGTCAGGCGCGGCGGCTTGCCGAGCATGTGGCGGCGCACCCTGACGAGTCGCTGGCGGATGTCGCCTCGACGTTGATCCATGGGCGGGCTGCCCTGGAGGAGCGGGCCGTGGTCGTGGCCGGGGATCGCGAGGACGCCTTGACCGGTCTCCAGGCGTTGGCCGATGGTCAGCCCGCGCCGCATCTCATCACCGGCACGGCGCGCGAGCTGGCCAAGACTGTCTTTGTCTTTCCCGGTCAGGGGACGCAGTGGGCCGGTATGGGCGCCGAGCTCTACGGTGCCTCGCCGGTTTTCGCGGAGGCCGTCGATGAGGTGGCGGCTGTTCTTGATCCGCTGACGGGTTGGTCGCTGCTGGAGTTGATTCGGCAGGGTGACAACGCGCCGTCGTTCGATCGTGTCGATGTGATCCAGCCCGCCTCCTTTGCCCTGATGGTGTCGTTGGCGAGGTTGTGGGAGGCGCATGGGGTGGTTCCGGACGCTGTTGTCGGTCACTCCCAGGGGGAGATCGCGGCGGCGTATGTGGCCGGGGCTCTGACCCTCGACGACGCGGCGACCGTGGTGGCGTTGCGGAGCAGGGCGATCGCGGCTCATCTGGCCGGGCGTGGTGGCATGGCTTCGGTTCCGCTTCCTCCTGAGGAGGTCCGGGAGCTTCTCACCGGCTATCCGGGTCTTGAGGTCGCGGCGTTCAACGGGCCGCACTCCACGGTCGTCGCCGGTGACCCCGGGGCTCTCGACGGGCTTCTCGCCCACTGCGAGAGCCAGGACATTCGCGCGCGTCGGATCCCCGTGGACTATGCCTCGCACACCAGCCATGTCGAGGCGATCCACGAGCACTTGACCACGCTCCTGGGTGAGCTGGCACCCAAGCCGCCCCGCGTTCCCTTCTACTCCACGCTCGAACAGGACTGGCTCACCCCCGGCACCCCCCTCGACGCCGACTACTGGTACCGGAACCTGCGGCACCCCGTGCACTTCGCGTCCGCGACCCGCACCCTCGCCGACGCGGGCCACTCGACGTTTGTCGAGGTCAGCACCCACCCCGTCCTGACCCACAGCATCCAGGACGCCAACCCCGACGCCACCGTCACCGGGACACTCCGCCGCGACGAGGGCGGCCACCGGCGCCTCCTCGCCTCCCTGGCCGCGCTCCACACCCACGGCAGGCCCCTCGACTGGCGCGTTCCCCAGACCCCCACCCGGGCCGACCTGCCCACCTACCCCTTCCAGCACCAGCGTTACTGGCTGGAGCCGACGTCCTCCGCCACGGATGTCTCCACCGTCGGGCTCACCGCGACCGACCACCCCCTCCTCGGCGCCATCGTGCCCGTCGCCACCGAGGACAGCGTGATCCTCACCGGGCAGCTCTCCCTCCGCACGCACCCGTGGCTGGCGGATCACGCGGTGTTCGGCACGGTTCTCCTCCCCGGTGCCGCTCTTGTCGAGCTCGCCATCCGGGCCGGGGACGAGGCCGGGGCCGGGGCGCTGGACGAGCTGATCATTCACGCCCCGTTGACCCTGCCCGAACACCACGCCCTCCACCTCCAGACCACCGTCGATGCCCCCGATGAGACGGGGCGTCGTCCGGTGGTCATCCACTCCAGGGCCGCCGACGCCGAATCCCAGACCTCCTGGACTTTGCATGCCAGCGGGTATCTCGTCGTCGAACCGGCTGCCTCGGTCGAGGAGTTGGCGTTCGCGCAGTGGCCGCCCGCCGGTGCGACTCCCGTTGATCTGGACAGCTTCTACTCCCAACGGTTCGAGGCGGGGTACGAGTACGGCCCCACCTTCCAGGGCCTGCGCCGGGCATGGACCCGCGATGGTGAGGTGTTCGCCGAGATCGCCCTCCCCGACGAGGAAAGCGGCACGGCGCGGCTCTTCGGCCTCCACCCCGCCCTGCTCGATGCGGCGCTTCAGACCACGCATCTCAGTCCGGCTGCCCGGACGGATCACGCGCGGGGCGAGATCCCGCTGCCGTTCGCCTGGAACGGCGTCGGCCTGCACGCCACCGGCGCCACGGCCCTCCGCGTGCGGACCACCGTCACCGAGAAGGGGGGCGTGTCCCTGCACCTGGCCGACCAGGCGGGCCAGCCGGTGGCCTCGGTGGCGGAGCTGGTGTCCCGGCCCATCGCCGTCGAACAACTGCGCATCGGGCGCTCCTCGGTGGGGGAGTCGTTGTTCCGGGTGGAATGGGTTCCGTTCACCGTGGGGGAGGTCGCCGCTGAGATTCCCGAGGATGTTGATCTGCTGGATCTCACCGGTACCACCGGCGACGTGCGTGG
>NZ_RBDY01000063.1 GCF_003626575.1 Streptomyces radicis
TGGAGTGGTCGGGGTCGGGTGTGCGGTTGTTGGAGGAGTCGGTGGTGTGGCCTGAGGTGGGTCGTCCTCGGCGTGCGGGGGTGTCCTCGTTCGGGATCTCGGGCACCAACGCCCACCTCATCCTCGAGGAGTCACCGGTCGCGGAGACCGAGGAGGAGGGCGACCCCTCGCCCGACGAGCCGCTCCCCGGCGCGCTGCCCTGGCCGCTCTCCGCCAGAACGCCCGAGGCCCTGCGGGAACAGGCGCGGCGGCTACGGGAGTTCGTGGTCGAGCGGCCCGGGCTGCGTGCGGTGGATGTGGGGTTCTCGTTGGCGACGACGCGTGCCGCGTTGGAGCATCGCGCGGTGGTGATCGCCGAGAGCCAGGACGAACGCCTCGCCGCCCTCGACGCGTTGAGCGAAGGCCGCCCGACGCCGGACGCGCTCACCGGCACCGTGCGCGGCGGCGACGCCCGCCCCGTGTTCGTGTTCCCTGGGCAGGGGGCGCAGTGGCTCGGGATGGGCGTCGAACTCCTCGACGTGTCACCGGTGTTCGCGTCGCGGATGGCGGAGTGCGGGCGTGCGTTGGGCGCGTTCGTGGAGTGGGACCTGGTGGAGGTGTTGCGGTGTGGTGATGGGGGGTGGTTGGGGCGGGTTGATGTGGTGCAGCCGGTGTTGTGGGCGGTGATGGTGTCGTTGGCGGCGGTGTGGCGGTCTCATGGTGTGGAGCCTGGTGCGGTGGTGGGGCATTCGCAGGGGGAGATCGCGGCGGCGTGTGTGTGTGGTGCGTTGTCTCTTGAGGATGGTGCGCGGGTGGTGGCGTTGCGGAGCAGGGCGTTGCGGGTGTTGTCCGGTCGGGGTGGGATGGTGTCGGTGGCCGCGCCTGTCGGGGTGGTGGGGGAGTTGATCGGTGCGTGGCCTGAGGTGTTGTCGGTGGCGGCGGTCAACGGTCCTGGGGCGACGGTGGTTTCGGGTGAGTCGGGGGCGTTGGAGGAGTTGCTGGCGGTGTTGGGGCGTGAGGGGGTGCGGGCGCGGCGGGTTCCGGTGGACTACGCCTCCCACTCACCCGCCGTCGACGAGCTGCGCGACGAAGTACTGGCCGCCACGGCGGATGTGCGGTGGCGATCGCCCCAGGTCCCGTTCTGTTCGGCGGTGTCGGGCGGGCTGGTCGAGGCGGGTGGGCTCGATGCCGCCTATTGGTTCACCAATCTGCGGGAGACCGTGCGGTTCGAGGACGCGGTGCGGGAGCTGGCCGGGCGTGGCTTCGGGTCCTTTCTCGAGATGAGCGCCCATCCGGTCCTGCTGGTCGGCATCGAGGAGACCCTCGAAGACGTCGGCGTTCCCGGCCTGGTGGTGGGCTCGCTGCGCAGGCACGACGGTGGGATGCGCCGCCTGATGACCTCACTGGCCCGCGCCCACACCCATGGCCTGGCCGTCGACTTCACCCCGCTGCTCCCCGGCGGCCACGCAGTCGACCTCCCCACCTACGCCTTCCAACGCCGCCGCTACTGGCTCGAAGGCCCCGCCCGCCAGGAGGCCGCTCCCGCCCCGGTCGGCGCCGACGCCCGCTTCTGGGAGGCCGTCGAACGCCGCGATGTGGCCGCCCTCGCCACCGACCTCGCCGTCGCCCCCGACGCGCCGCTCGCCACCGTTCTCCCCGCCCTCGCGAATTGGCGCGCCCGGGGCCGCGACGAGTCCACCGTGGACGGCTGGCGCTACCACATCACCTGGAAGCCCGTCCCCGAGGACGCCAACTTCCCCGATCCGACCGGCACATGGCTCCTCGTCACCCCGCCGGACGACGCCGCGGCGGCCGAGGTCGCGGCCCTGGCGGCCACCGCGCTCGGCGACCGGGGAGCCACGGTCCTGACCGTCGCGCTGACCGCGGACCACGCCGATCGCGCGACGCTCGCCGCCCATCTGCGCGCCGCGCTCGCCGACGCGCCCGCGCCCTCCGGCGTGCTCTCCCTCCTCGCCCTCGACGAGCGGCCGCACCCCGCCCACCCCCGGCTCACCACAGGGCTCGCCCTGACCCTGTCCCTCGCCCGGGCCCTCGAAGGCCCCGCCCCTGGCGCCCCCCTGTGGCTGGCCACCCGGGGCGCCGTCGGCACAGGACCCGCCGAGCCACCGCACCGCCCGGCGCAGGCCATGGCCTGGGGCCTCGGCCGGGTCATCGCCCTCGAACACCCGGCGCGCTGGGGCGGGTTGATCGACCTCCCGGCCCCTCCCACCCCCCTCGACGGCCGCGTGCTCCGCCGCCTGTGCCGCGCCCTTGCCGCCCCCGGTGGCGAGGACCAGCTGGCCGTGCGCCCCCGAGGCACCCTGGCGCGACGGCTCGTCCCCGCCGCCCCGGCCCCCGCCCGCCGCAGCTGGCAGCCGCGCGGCACCGCGTTGATCACCGGCGGCACCGGCGTCCTTGGCGGCATCCTCGCCCGCTGGCTCGCCGCCGAGGGCGCCGAACACCTCGTGCTGACCGGGCGGCGCGGCCCCGCCGCCCCGGGCGCCACGGAGCTGGCCGCCGAGCTGCGCGCCGCGGGCGCCCGGGTGACCGTCGAGCCATGCGACGTCGCCGACCGCGACGCCCTCCGCGCCCTCCTCGAACGCCTCGCCGACCGCGACGAGACGCCCACCACCGTCATCCACGCCGCCGGGGTCGCCGACCTCACCACGGTCGAGGCCACCGGACCCGACGCGTTCGCCCGTGGCATGGCCGCCAAGGCCGACGGTGCTCGCCACCTGCTCGAACTCCTCGACCCCGAACGCCTCGACGCCCTCGTCCTCTTCTCCTCCATCGCGGGCGTGTGGGGCACATCCGAGCACGCCTCGTACGCCGCCGCCAACGCCTACCTCGACGCCCTCGCCGCACACCACCGCGCCCTGGGCGTCCCCGTCACCAGCGTCGCGTGGGGCGTGTGGAACGCGTTCCCCGGCGCCGAAGGGAGCGACGCGGGCCGGGGCGGGATCATGGAGACCGCCGACCCCGCCCTGCTGCACCGGCGCGGCATCGGCCTGATCGAGCCCGGGCTCGGCCTCGCCGCGCTCCGGCGCGCCCTGGACCGCGACGAGACCGCCGTCAGCGTGGCGCCGATGGACTGGAAGCGCTTCTTCCCGCTGTTCAGCGCGGCGCGCCCCCGGCCGCTCTTCCACGACCTGCCGCCCGTCGCCGCCCTGCGCGCCGAGGCCCCCGCCGACCCGGCGGAGCCGAACGCGCCCGGCGACGGACTGCCGGGACTGTCCGAGGTGCTCGGGCTCGCCGGGGCCGACCGTGAGGAGGCGCTGCTCGGCCTTGTGCGCGGCGTCGCGGCCGACGTCCTCGGCCATGACACGCCCGAACGCGTCAAGGCCGAACAGGCCTTCAGGGGCATCGGGTTCGACTCGCTCACGGCGCTCGAACTGCGCGACAGGCTGGGCGCCGCCACCGGGCTGCGCCTCCCCGCCGCCCTGGTCTACGACCACCCCACCCCGCTTGCGATCGCCCGCCACCTGGCCGACCAACTCCCGGGCGGCGAAGGGCAGAACGGGAACGGCACCGGCGGAACGCTCCTCAACGACCTCGACCGGTTCGCCGAACGGCTCACCGCCACGACCCCGGAAGGCGACACCCGGCTGCGCGCCACCGTCCGCCTGCGCTCCCTCCTGGAGACGCTCACCGGAACCGGTACCGGGATCGGTTCCGGAACCGGTACCGGCGGCGGTCACGACGCCGACGACATCGTCGCCGGGCTCGAAGCCGCGAGCGCCGACGCCGTCATGGCGTTCATCGACGACGAGTTCGGCGCCTGACACCGGCGCTCCCCCCCACGCACCACCCCACGCCCCCCACGACCCCACTGCGACGACATCCCCGCGACCAGAGGGCAGGCACCGATGGCGGATCAGGACAAGCTGCTGGACTACCTCAAGCGGATCACGGCCGATCTGCACCGTACCCGGGGCGCCCTCAGGGACCACGAGGCACGCGCCAACGAGCCCATCGCGATCGTGGGAATGGCCTGCCGTTTCCCCGGAGGCGTGGGCTCTCCCGAGGAGTTGTGGCAGCTGGTGGCCGAAGGGCGGGACGCGGTCGGCCCGTTGCCGACCGACCGGGGCTGGGACCTCGACGCCCTGTACGACCCCGACCCCGACCGGCCGGGGAAGAGCTATGTCCGCGCGGGTGGATTCCTGTACGACGCGGGGGACTTCGACGCGGGCCTCTTCGGGATCTCGCCGCGCGAGGCCCTGGCCATGGACCCCCAGCAGCGCCTCCTCCTGGAGACCGCGTGGGAGGCCGCCGAACACGCCCGCATCGACCCCACCTCGCTGCGCGGCACCCGCACCGCCGTCTTCGCCGGCTGCACCTACCAGGAGTATCGCGCCCGGCTGCGCGACGCCCCCGACGGCCTCGAAGGCCACCTGGTCACGGGCGGCCTCGCCAGCGTGGTGTCGGGGCGGGTGGCGTATGCGTTGGGTCTCGAGGGTCCCGCGGTGACGGTGGACACGGCGTGTTCGTCGTCGTTGGTGGCGCTGCACCTGGCGTGCGAGGCGCTGCGCCGCGACGAGTGCTCGATGGCGCTCGCGGGCGGCGTCACCGTGATGAGCACCCCCAACACCCTGACGGGGCTTGCCCGTCAGCGGGCGCTGTCCCCCGACGGCCGATGCCGCGCCTACGCCGCTGATGCGGATGGGTTTGGTTTGGCTGAGGGTGTGGGGTTGGTGGTGTTGGAGCGGTTGTCGGATGCGGTGCGGTGGGGGCGTCGGGTGTGGGGTGTGGTGCGGGGTTCGGCGGTGAATCAGGATG
>NZ_RBDY01000064.1 GCF_003626575.1 Streptomyces radicis
CGCCGCCGGGGTGGCGGGTGTGATCAAGATGGTGATGGCGATGCGGCATGGGGTGTTGCCGCGTTCGCTGCACGCTGATGCTCCGTCGTCGCATGTCGACTGGTCGGCGGGCGCGGTGGAGTTGCTGTCCGAGGCTCGGGCGTGGGAGGCCGACGGTCCGCGCCGGGCGGGCATTTCCTCGTTCGGGATCAGCGGCACCAACGCCCACACCATCATCGAGCAGCCGCTCACCGACGAGCCCGCCGAACGCCCCGCGCCCGCCGTGGTGGCCCCCTGGACCCTGTCGGCCCGCACCGAGGAGTCCCTGCGCCAACAGGCCGAGCAGCTCCGGGCGTTTGTCACCGAGCGGCCCGACGTTCCGCTCAACGACATCGCGCACACCCTGCTGTCTCGGCCCTCGTGGGAGCATCGCGCCGTGGTCGCGGGCCAGGACCGCGACCGGCTGCTGGCCGGACTCGCCGAGGTCGCCGACGGAACGGCGCCCGCACGTCCCGCCCCCGGCCGTCTCGCGTTCCTGTTCTCGGGGCAGGGGAGTCAACGGCTCGGGATGGGCCGGGAGTTGTATGGGGCGTTCCCGGTGTACGCGGAGGCGTTCGACGCGGTGTGCGCGCGCTTTGAACTCCCGGTGCGCGATGTGGTGTTCGGGGAGGACGCGGACCTGCTCAACCGGACCGAGTACGCCCAGGTGGCCCTGTTCGCGGTCGAGGTCGCTCTCTTCCGGCTGGTCGAATCCTGGGGTGTGCGGCCTGACTTCCTCGCCGGTCACTCGATCGGCGAGATCGCCGCCGCGCATGTCGCGGGGGTGCTGTCCCTTGACGACGCGTGCACGTTGGTCGCCGCGCGCGGTCGCCTGATGGGTGCGCTGCCCGAGGGCGGCGCGATGGTGGCGGTGCAGGCCCCGGAGGCGGAGGTGCTGCCGCTGTTGGTCGAGGGGGTCGACCTGGCGGCGGTCAACGGTCCGGATTCCGTGGTGCTTTCGGGCGACGAGGACGCGGTGGTCGAGCTGGCCCGGCGGTGGAAGCACAAGCGGCTGCGGGTGAGCCATGCGTTCCACTCGCACCTGATGGATCCGATGCTGGATGAGTTCCGGTCGGTGGCCGAGTCGTTGACGTTCCGCCCGGCCCAACTCCCCATCGCTGGCCAGCCGGAGAGCGTGGACGCCGAGTACTGGGTCCGCCACGTTCGCGACGCGGTCCGCTTCCATGACGCGGTCGAGTCGCTGCGCGCCCAGGGCGTCGGCACCTTCCTCGAGATCGGCCCCGACGGCGTGCTGTCGGCGATGGTCGAGGGCGTTCCGCTGCTCCGCTCCGGACGGCCCGAGGTGGACAACGCCCTTGCCGCCGCCGCTCGTTCCGGCGCTCGCTGGCCCGAGCTGCTGAAGGGCGCTCGGCTGGCCGACGTTCCCACGTATGCCTTCCTGCGCGACCGCTACTGGCCCACGGTGGCGACCCACCGCACCGGCGATGTGACGGCCGTCGGCCTCGCCGCCGCCGACCACCCGCTGCTCGGCGCCGTCGTCGGCCTGGCCGAGAGCGACGCCACGGTGTTCACGGGACGGGTCTCGCTCGATGAGCACCCCTGGCTGGCCGACCACGTGATCTCCGGAACCGTTCTGCTGCCCGGCGCCGCCATGGTCGAGCTGGTGCTGCGCGCGGGTGACCAGGTGGGCTGTGACCTGGTCGATGAGCTGACCCTCGAAGCGCCGCTCGTCCTCCCCGAACGCGGCGGCGTCGCCGTCCAGTTGACGGTGGGATCCCTCGCCGACGACGGCGGCCGGAGGACCGTGCGGCTCTACTCCCGCCCCGAGGACGACGAGGTGTGGACGCGGCATGCGAGTGGTGTGCTGGCGTCGTCGTCCGGTGGGGTGGTGGGTGAGGGGTTGGTCGAGTGGCCTCCTTCGGGTGCGGTGGCGGTTGAGCTGGGTGGGTTCTACGAGGGTTTGGAGTATGGTCCGGCGTTCCAGGGGCTTCGGGCGGCGTGGCGTCGTGGGGATGAGGTGTTCGCCGAGGTCGCCGTGGATGAGGCGGCGGGCTTCGGGCTGCATCCGGTGCTTCTCGACTCCGCCCTGCACGCCATCGGCCTCGGCGAGTTCGTCGGCGGCACCGGCTATCTCCCATTCGCCTGGAGCGGCGTCTCCCTGACCGCCGAGGGGGCGACCTCCCTCCGCGTGCGCGTGGCGGCGGCCGGGGGCAGCGACGCGGTGACACTCACGCTCGCCGACACCTCGGGCGCCCCCGTGGCCACCGTCGAGTCACTCGTGCTGCGCCAGCTTCAGCCGGGCGCCCTGCGCACCGGCCACCACGAGTCGCTGTTCCAGGTCACCTGGACGCCCCACCCGCTTCCCGAGGCAACCCCCGTCGCGGGCACGGAGATTGTCGTCGCCGGTGCCGCCAAGGACGGCTCCGTCATCCCCGACACGCATGCGGAGGTGGTGCGTGTGGTGGGGTTGTTGCGGGGGGAGCGTTCGGGTCCTTTGGCTGTGGTGGTGCGGCCTGGGGATCTGGTGGGTGCCGCGGTGGCGGGTCTGGTGCGTTCGGCGTGGTCGGAGGAGCCGGGGCGTTTTCTGTTGGTCGAGGGTTCGCCGGATGAGGTGTCGGCGGAGCTTGTTGCGGGTGCGTTGGCGGCCGGTGAGGGTCATGTCGCGGTGCGGGACGGGGGGTTGTCCGTTCCCCGCCTGACCCGCGTCCCGATCGGCGAGGCCGAGGCCGAGGACACCGGTTGGGGCGGCACCGTCCTGGTCACCGGCGCCTCAGGCGGGCTCGGCGGCTTGGTCGCCACCCACCTCGCCGCGGAACACGGCGTGCGCCATCTCGTCCTGGCCAGCCGACGCGGCACGGTCGCCCCCGAGGTGGCCGCCGAACTCACCGCCAACGGCGTCGACTTCGAAGCCGTGGCCTGTGACGCCGCCGACCGCGACGCCCTTGCCGCGCTCCTTGACCGCGTCCGGATCGACTCCGTCGTCCATGTCGCGGGTGTGCTGGACGACGGCGTGGTGGCGTCGTTGACGCCGGAGCGGGTCAGCGCGGTGTTGCGCCCGAAGGTGGACGGCGCCTGGAACCTGCACGAGCTGACCGCCGAGCGCGATCTCCGCCGCTTTGTGGTGTTCTCCTCTGCGGCCGGGGTGTTCGGCAACGCGGGTCAGGGCAACTACGCGGCGGCCAACGCGTTCCTCGACGCGCTCGCCCGCCACCGTCGTGAACTCGGCTTGCCTGCCCAGTCGTTGGCGTGGGGGCAGTGGGCCACGGGGATGTCGGGCCGGAACACCGGTGAGGCGTTGCCCGATGACGAGGGCCTGCGGCTGTTCGACACCGCCGTCGGCATCGACCTCCCGCTGCTCGTGCCGATGCGTCTCGATCTGGCCGCGCTGCGCGGGGCCGAGGTGGCGCCGGTGCTGCGCGGCCTGGTGCGCGGCCGCGCCCGGCGCGTCGTCGAGGACGGCATGGCGGCCCACCTCGCCACCCTGCCGGAGGCCGAGCGGGCCCGCACGCTGCTCGACCTCGTGCGCCGCCAGGTGGCCGCCGTCCTCGGGCATAGCGGCCCGGCGGATGTGGATCCCGAACGGGCTTTCACCGACCTGGGTTTTGACTCGTTGAGCGCGTTGGAGCTGCGGAACCGCCTCAACGCGGCGACCGGCCTGCGCCTGCCCGCGACCCTGATATTCGACCACCCGACCTCGGCCGACCTCGCCGACCAGCTGCTCGCCGACCTCGTCGGCGAGGCCACGCCCGCGCTCGCGGCGGCGACGGCCACGCTCGTCGATGACGAGCCGATCGCGATCGTGGGGATGGCGTGTCGTTTCCCGGGTGGCGTGGCGTCGCCCGAGGAGCTGTGGCGGCTTGTCGCGGACGAGGCCGACGCCATCAACGCCTTTCCGACGGACCGTGGTTGGGATGTCGAGCGGCTGTATCACCCCGACCCGGACCACCCCGGCACCAGCTACACACGGCATGGCGGCTTCCTGGAGACGGCCGCCGAGTTCGACCCGGCGTTCTTCGGGATCTCGCCCCGCGAGGCCCTGGCGATCGACCCGCAGCAGCGGTTGTTGCTCGAGGCGTCGTGGGAGGCGTTCGAGCGTGCGGGGATTGATCCTTCGGGGTTGCGGGGGAGTCGTACGGGTGTGTTCGCGGGGGTGATGTATCACGATTATGCGC
>NZ_RBDY01000065.1 GCF_003626575.1 Streptomyces radicis
GGTCCGTGGTGCCATCGGTGCTGTCGTGCTGGTGGACACGCGGCGTCTGGCGGACTGTTTTCCGGCGGTGGACTACTTCGAGAACAGCGGTCTGCCGTTCGTGATCGCGCTCAACGGCTTCGACGGCTACCAGCCCTACGCACCCGAGGAGGTGCGCGAGGCGTTGCAGATCGGGCCCGATGTGCCGATCATCACGACCGACGCCAGGGCGAGGGGCGAGGCGAAGAGCGCGTTGATCACCCTGGTCGAGCACGCGCTGCTGGCCCGCCTGCACTGAGGGTCGGGGGCAACTCCCGGACTTTCGGCCCGGATCGCGGCTGTGGCGTTGAACACGTCTTCTCCCGAGCGTCATAACAATTCGAGCGAGATCCTTCACAACACCGCCACCGGTGGCGAGCGTCTCGTTCCACTCCGCGCACATGGTGCCGGTGTTTTGTCGCGCTCGATCGCAATGCCCCGATTCGCGAGCCCTTCACGCCCGGGAATCGGGACCGCCCAGGGGATTGGAAAGTCGTCTCCCGACGTGCTGGAATCCACACAACTCCGCAGTCGTGACATACAGCAGCGACCGTGTGCCGATGCCGAGAGGTGAGATCCCAGTGAGGCGCAGCAGCGCGACGTCCCCGTCCCCGGGGGAGCCAGCCCCCTCCGCCGGCGTGCCGAGCGGTGACGACGGCGCACCCGCCTCAACGGGCTCCAGATTCGCCCCCCGCAACTGGCGGGTGGCGACCAAGCTCTACGCGATCCTGCTGACCCCGGTGCTGGTCGCGCTCCTGCTCGGCGGCTTCCGCGTGTGGGACGCGTACGACACGTGGCAGGAGGCGGACGACGCGGAGGCCGTGGCCGAGCTGGTGCGCACCTCCTCGGCGTACGCGCACGCCCTGATCGACGAACGCGACGTCAGCGCCGACCCGTTGCTGCGCGGCCAGACCGACAGCCCCCAGGTCGCGGACGCGCGCCGGCGCACGGACGAGGCCGCCGAGGCGTTCCACGCGCAGGTCGAGGTCACGCCGCAGGGCGAGAGCCTGAGCCACAGGCTCGCGGCGGTCGCGGCCGTCGAGCCGCAGCTCGAAGGGCTGCGGCGGGGCGCGTACACCGACGAGCTGACCGTGGTGCAGACCGAGGAGGGCTATGTCGAGGTCCAGCACCCGCTGATGTCGCTCACCAACGAGATCGGGCTCGGCACCGACAACGTCACCTCCTACGGCCGCACCGTCTACGCGATCTCGCTGTCCAAGGCGGCCAGTTCGCTCCAGCGCGCCATCGGCACCCACCTGCTCGTCGCGCCAGGGCCTGGCGAGGAGACGACCGCGGCGCAGCTCACCGCGTTCGGCAGCTACGCCTACCTGGAGAACATCGCCCTCGCCGAGTTCACCGCGGGGGCCACCCCCGAGGACGCCGAACGGCTCGCGCGCGCCATGACCGACGCGGCCACCGCGGTCGCCGCCGACGCGCCGGACGCCCCGCCGCTCGAGGACATGGTCCAGCTGATCGCCTCGGGCGCCACCCCGCAGCAGCTGCGCGAGCAGGGACTCACCGAGCAGACGTGGTTCCGCGCGGCCACCGCGGAGTTCGACGCCTACCGCACGGTCGAGCAGGAGCTGGTGGACCGCACGGTGACCGAGGCGGGCGACATCGCCGCGTCGGCCCGCCGCGACATCGTCGTCAACGCCCTGGTCGTGGTGGCCGCGCTGCTGCTCGCGTTCGTCCTGGCCGGGCTCATGGCCCGCTCCATGAGCCGCAACATGCAACGCCTGCGCGGCGCCGCCTTCGAGGTCGCGGGGCAGCGGCTGCCCGCCCTCGTCGACCAGCTCTCCCGCACCGACCCGGGCGACGTGGACACCCGCGTCGCGCCGACCCCCGTGCGCAGCCAGGACGAGATCGGCGAGGTGGCGCGGGCGTTCGACCAGGTGCACAGGGAGGCCGTGCGCCTCGCCGCCGAGCAGGCGCTCCTGCGCGGCAACGTGAACGCCATCTTCACCAACCTCTCCGCCCGCAACCAGGGCCTCATCGAGCGCCAACTCGCCCTGATCAGCGACCTGGAGAACAACGAGGCCGACCCGGAGCAGCTGGAGAACCTCTTCAAGCTGGACCACCTGGCCACCCGCATGCGCCGCAACGGCGAGAACCTCCTGGTCCTCGCGGGCCGCGAGCCGCAGCACCGCTGGAACCAGGAGGTGCCGCTCGTCGACGTGATGCGCGCCGCGGCCTCCGAGGTCGAGGCGTACGCCAGGATCGACATCTCGGGCGTCCCCGGCAACGACATCCACGGCGCCGTCGTCAACGACCTGGTGCACCTGCTGGCCGAGCTCCTGGAGAACGCCTCGTCGTTCTCGTCGCCGCACACCAAGGTCAAGGTCATGGGCACGCTGCTGCCCGACGGCCGGGTCATGATCGAGATCCACGACAAGGGCATCGGCCTCAGCCCCGACGACTTCGCCGAGATCAACAAGCGGCTGGCCGACCCGCCCGCCGTCGACGCGGCGATATCCCGGCGCATGGGCCTCTACGTGGTCGGCCGCCTCGCCGAGCGGCACGGCATACGCGTCCAGCTGCGGCCCTCGGGCGAACAGGCGGGGACCACCTCGCTCGTGATGCTCCCCGCGGCGATCACCCAGGGCGGCGGCGCCCCGACGCCCGAGCCCGAGGACGAGTTCACCGTCTCCCGGATCGTCCCCGACGCCCCCGTCGAGCCCGTGGCGGCGCCCCAGCCGCTGCCGCCCACGGACGCCCGCTCGGCCGCGGAGTTCGGCTTCGACGACTCGCGCTACGGCCCCGTCCCCGACGCGCCGCCCGCGCCCGCGGCGTACGACTCCTACGACGCGCCCGTCGTGTACCCCCTGGCGCCCGAACAGCCCGCCGCGCCCCCGGCGTTCGACATGTTCCGGCCAACCACGGAATCTCCCCGTGGTGGTCCCGGGATCGGCGCACAGCGCGTAGGCTTCAGTGGACCGGATCCGCACGCCGCGGAGTACCGCTCGACGACCAGCGCGGGGCTTCCCCGTCGCGAACGCCATCGGCAGCGCCCCGAGGAGGATCCGGCACAGCGACCCGGGGAGCAGCAGCCCCCGCCCACGCCGCCCCCGGCCGCGGAGCCACCCGAGGAGCCGCGACGGGAGGGCGGGCCGCGCAGGGAGGCGCGCACCGGCGGTGTGACCTCGTCCGGGCTTCCCCGCAGGGTTCCCCGCGCCAACCTGACCGAGCACCCCACCACCCCCGAGCCCACCCCGGGCGGACCGGCCGTCTCCCGGGATCCCCACGACGTCCGCGGCAGGCTCAGCAGCCTGCACCGCGGGGTACAGCAAGGCCGCGGCTCAGCCCGCGGTACGCGGAACGATGATCAGGAGCGTTAGTGTGAGCGCGATGAGCCAGGCGGCGCAGAACCTGAACTGGTTGATCACCAGCTTTGTGGACAGTACTCCGGGGGTGTCGCACACGGTGGTGGTGTCGGCGGATGGTCTGCTTCTGGCGTTGTCCGAGGGGTTTCCGCGGGATCGTGCGGATCAG
>NZ_RBDY01000066.1 GCF_003626575.1 Streptomyces radicis
GCAAACGCCTTCATTCGGCCGTGGGTTACCGCCCTCCACGCGAAGTCCACGCCGAGTACCATCAGTTGCGCATCGCCGCATGAAACGAACGACCAGCCCCCTGTCCGAAAAGCAGAGGGCCCCTCACTTCCACGGTGCCCCGGCGGCGGGGTCAGGCACGTGGGCCGGACGGGTCGGAAAGCCGGGCCGAACGGCCCCGCCCCCGGCGTCGATCGGCCCCATGACCGGGCGGGGTGCGCGGGTCGAGGGTGGTGGCGAGGAAGCGGCGGAGACACCGCCCGCACCGCACCCTGGAGGTACTCGTCATGTCCCGCACCATCGTCGTGGGCCTCGACGGCTCGCCGGAGAGCCTGGCCGCCGCCGCGTGGGCGGCGGACGAGGCGCTGCGCCGTGGCGCGGCGCTGCGGCTCGTGCACGTCGACGAGCCCGAGCTCCGCCCGCCGTCCTGGCCCGTTCCCGGCGGGGACCGCCGGGCGGTCCTCGACGGCGTGCTCACCGAGCGGGCGGCCGACCTGACCGCGCGTCACCCGGGGCTACGGGTGACCCTCGAACGCCTCACCGGCGTCCCCGGCGAGGAGCTGGCCGAGCTGTCGGGCGGAACAGACCTCATCGTCCTGGGCTCGCGCGGCCTCGGCCGGATCTCGGGATTCGTCACCGGCTCGGTCGCCGGGGCGACGGTGGCGCGCGCCGGGTGCCCGGTGGCGCTGGTGCGGGCCGCGGGCGCCGAGGGAACGGGAACCGTACTCCTCGGCCTCGCTCTCCCCGAACCCGCCGACGCGTTGATCACCTTCGCGTTCGAGGAGGCCGAACGCCGGGGCGCGGAGCTCCTCGCCGTCCACGCCTGGAACGTGCCGTCCGTCGCCGAGCTGGCGCCCGGTGGGGGGTACCTCCCGGGCTCCCAGGGCCCTGGGGTGGACGCCGGGGTCCTGGCGGCCGTGGGCGCGGACAGCGAAAGGCGGGCGTCCGCGGTGCTCGCGCCGTGGCGCGCGAAGTACCCGGAGGTGGCGGTGCGGGAACGCGTCACCCGGGGCCGCGCCGCCCGACTCCTCCTCGAGGAGGCGCCGGACGCCGCCCTTGTGGTCACCGGGCGGCGCATGCGCACCACCCGCCTGGGCGCCCACATCGGGCCGGTCACCCACGCGTTGATCCACCACTGCCCGGCGCCGCTCGTGGTGGTCCCGCACGAGTGACGGGCTCGGCGCGCGGGGCGGGGCGGTGCGCGGAGCGGGGTGGCGCGCGGGCTCTGGTGGGCGCGCGGGTCAGCCCCGCGCGCCGCCGGTCTGCGGCCTGGCCCGGCTGGCGAGCACCGCGGCCTGGACGCGGCGCTCCACGCCGAGCTTGGCGAGCAGCCGGGAGATGTGGTTCTTCACCGTCTTCTCCGACAGGAACAGCCGCTCACCTATCTGCCGGTTGGTCAGCCCCTGCCCGATGAGCATCAGGATCTCCCGCTCGCGCGGGGTGAGCCCGGCCAGGAGGTCGTCCGCGGGCTCGGCTGGGGCGTTGTCGCCGCGGAGGCTCCCCATGAGGCGGGCGGTGGTGGCCGGGTCGAGCATCGACTGGCCCGAGGCAACGGTCCGCACGGCCGCGACCAGGTCGGAGCCCCTGATCTGCTTGAGGACATAGCCCGCGGCCCCGGCCATGATCGCGTCGAGCAGCGCGTCGTCGTCGTCGAACGACGTCAGCATCAGGCAGGCGAGCTCCGGCATCCGCGAGCGCAGCTCCCGGCAGACCGTGATGCCGTCGCCGTCCGTGAGCCGCACGTCGAGGATCGCCACATCGGGGCGCAGCGCCGGGCCCCTGGCCAGCCCCTGCGCGGCGCTCGACGCCTCGCCGATCACCTCGATGTCGGGCTCGGCGTCCAGCAGGTCGTGCACGCCGCGGCGGACCACCTCGTGGTCGTCGAGCAGGAACACCCTGATCGGTGCCTGCGCTGAGAACGTGCGCGCCTCGCCCATGTGCCGTCGTACTCCCCGATGGTCGTCCTGTCGCCTGATCCTGTCCCGATGGTGCCCCGCCATGCCCGAAGGCACCAGGGCCGAACGGCCCTCTTCCGCGCCACGGCCCTGCCCCAACGGCCCCCCTGAGGGGCCCTCTTCGGCCCTCGTCCCCCCTCCGCCGCGCCCGGAGCCTTGGGGGAGAGCCCGCGTGCCCGCGGGGCGTGGGCGGCTCCTCCCCACCCCTGTGAGGACCGGACATGACCACACAACGGCACGTCATCGTCGGCTTCGACGGCTCCCCGACCGCCACCCGCGCGCTCGACCTGGCCGCGCGTGAGGCCGAACTGCGCGGCTCCGCGCTCGACATCGTCTACGCCGTCCCCGACCGGGACCAGGCCGAACCCGTCCTCGCCGCCGCCGTGGACCGCGCCCGAAGGCGCCACCCAGGACTGCTCACCCTTCCCCTTCCTCTGATCGGCGACCCGGTCACCGTGCTGCTCCGATGCGCCGGAACGGCCGCGCTCACCGTCGTCGGCGCCCGCGCCCCCGGTGGCCAGTCCGCCTGGCCGTGGCGGTCGGTCGGCGCACGACTCGCCTACGGGGGCACCACCCGGGCCGCGAGGGCCCGAGGGCGGGTCGCCGGGCCGGTGCTGGTCGTGCGCGGCGACCCGGGACCGGCGCGGGTCCATGGCGACGTCCTGCTGATCGCCGCCGACGGGGCGGACGCCGAGGCGGCGCTCCACGCCTTCGAGGAGGCCGACCGGCGCGGCGTCCCGCTCCGTGTCCTCCCGCCGTCCCCGCACTCGGCCGACGCGCTCGTGGAGGCGACGCGCGGCGCCGCGGTCACCGTCCTCCCCGTGCACCGCTCGGGGGCGCGGCGCGGGCGGCTGACCCGTGCGCTCCTCCACGGCGCCCACTGCCCCGTGCTCCTGGTGCCGGTGCCGCCGCCCCCGAGGGCGGTCTCCCCGAGGGATGCCTCCCCGAGGGGCTGACCGGCCAAGGGACCGACCGGGCCCGCCCGTTGAGGACCTTCGGCCCCCCGCCCCTGGCCCGCGCGGCCCATCCTCCCGGGGGTGCCGCGGCGAGACAGTCGTGGTGCACCGGAACACCGGACAGCGCGTACCACGTCAGAGCGAACCACCCCAGAAGGGACAGCGATCATGGCCATCCAGGACCACCCGAACCCCCGTCGCCGGACGCAGGGCGGCGCGGACGACACCGCGCCCGCGACCCCGCGGGCCGGGTCCGATGCCGTGGTGGGTACCGCCGTGGGGTCGGTGCCAGGTCGGATCCTCGCCGGGCTCCGTGTGGCGCTGGGCTTCGTCTTCCTGTGGGCGTTCCTCGACAAGGCCTTCGGCCTGGGCTACGCCACCCAGGCGGAGAACGCCTG
>NZ_RBDY01000067.1 GCF_003626575.1 Streptomyces radicis
TGGTGACGGTGTTGTCGTCGGACCACGCGCGGTCCGAGATGTCCTGGCCGCCCCGGTGGACGGTGGGGTGGCCGTCCGGGTCCAGGGGGTAGGCCCTGACGATGTCGCCGGGTGTGCCGTCGGGGTTTGGTGGCCGCACCGCGTCGTGGGTGTGCGCTCCCGTGCTGTTGACGACCTGGCGTCCGACGTTGTCCACCTCGATCAGGAACATGTCGTCGGCCAGGCGTTCGACGCGTGCGCCCTCGACGGGGCGGCGGATCGCGTCCGCCACGTCCGGCAGGCCGCCGCCCGGAGGCAGGAACAGGGAGAAACGGGACAACGTGCCACTCAGCGGCGCCAGCGTCTCCAGTGGCGCCAGCGCGCCATCGCCGCTGTGCTCGGTGGTGTGGGGGCCGGATTCGATGGTGACGGTGTCGTCGTCGGACCATGCGTCGTCCGAGATGTCCTGGCCGCCCCGGTGGACGGTGGGGTGGCCGTCCGGGTCCAGGGGGTAGGCCCTGACGATGTCGCCGGGTGTGCCGTCGGGGTTTGGCTGCCGCACCGCGTCGTGGGTGTGCGCTCCCGTGCTGTTGACGACCTGGCGTCCGACGTTGTCCACCTCGATCAGGAACATGTCGTCGGCCAGGCGCTCGAGGCGTGCGCCCTCGACGGGGCGGCGGATCGCGTCCGCCACGTCCGGCAGGCCGCCGCCCGGAGGCAGGAACAAGGAGTAACCGGACAACGCGCCGCTCAGCGGCCTTGTCGTCTCCATCGACGTCAGCGCGGGCCGGGCGATCGCATAGGAGTTGTCCTGCGACCGCACGGTGTACCAGCCCTCGCCCAGCGGGGTCACGGTTGCCCCGGGGACGGGGTGGTCGCCGGGTCCGAGCAGCCTCGGCGCGCCGTCGCCGGAGTCGACGAAGCGGAAGCCCGCCAAGGATCCCGTGGTGATCTCCAGCGTGCGGATGGGGGCGGTGCCGTCCGCGCCTTCGGCCGTCTCGGAGCTGGTGCGCACGGTGACATAGGGCGCCGGGGTCATGGCGCCGCCCGTCTCAAGACGGTCGGTGCGGACCACGAACGGAGCGTGGTGGGTCTCGTTGTTGGGCAGCAGCGCCAGCTCGTTGGAGGCGTTCCCGTCGCGTCCTGGCAGCGGCACGACGTCGTAGTTGCTGAGCACTGCCCTGCTGAGGGTCACATGGCCGCCGCCGGGTACGTCGATGAGGAACTGGTCGTCCAGTTCCAGGGGTCGCACGGGCGCCCCGGGGAGCGGTGTCCCGTCGGGGCGGACCACGAAGGGCGTGTCGCTGCCGCGGGGGACGGCGAAGATGTTGCCGCCCAGGGGCCCGTCCGGGGTGCGGTGCGCGTAGCCGAGGAAGGTGCCGTCCGCCGCGAAGAAGGTGGCGTCGGGTATGTCGTCCTCCGCGCGCAGGGCCGCGCCGTCCATCCAGAAGTCGTCGCTCGGGCCCGTGCGGTCCGTGCCGATGGGCAGGGCGACCAGGCGGTCCTGGGCGCCCGGCACCTGTACCACGGCGTGGGAGTGCTCCATGTCCGCCCCCAGCAGGGCGCGTCCGACTCCTGGCGCGTCGATCATGTTCAGCTCGGTGCCGAACGGCCTGAGGGTCACGCCCGCCACCGGAGCGCCTGTCCCGGTGTGGATGACCTGGGCCGTCACGGTGCCGTCGGGCAGCTCGGTCAGCTCGAAGCGGTATCCGGTGAACGAGTCACGGCCCTGCCCCGACCGCACGGTGGACTCCAATGTCCCGTCCAGGCGGTGGAACGTGGTCACTCCGGGGCTGTAGGTGATGGCGAGCCGTCCGTCGCTCACCACGACGCCCGAGCCCGGCACGGGCCCGAGGCCGTCGTAGAGCGTCCCCCGGCCCGAGCCGTTCGACGGCCAGACGGCGACGCCTTCGGTGACCCCGTTGGGCAGGGACGGCAGCTCGGCGTGGTGGAGGTAGTCCCCGGAGCGGCTGTCGATGACCACCGGGTCACGGCCTGGGATGGTCACCAGGACGTCGGGGAAGTGGGGGTCGGGCACGATGAACAGGTTCCGCACATGGGCGCCGTCCACGACCTGCCCGTCGGCGGTGACGCCCCAGGAGCCCGCGTCGTAGGCCCGGGTGGTCGAGCGCGAGAAGTGGATCTCGTGACCGGCGAGCCGCCCATCGGTCATGGTGAGCCGGAGCGCGCGGTAGTTGCCCGCCCAGTCGAAGAACTGGATGGCGTGGGTGTTGGCCGCGTGGCGGGTGATCCCGGTCGCGTCGGCGACCAGGGTGAGTTCCCGCCATGGTTCGCCCCCCGAGGTGAGCGCGAAGGGGTCGTCCCCGCGCAGGGGCAGGGCGGCCCAGCCGTAAGAGACGTTGTCCCAGTGGAGCCACACCGCGTCGTGGGTGTGGGTGCCCTGGGTGTCGACGATGCCCGGGTGCTGGCCTGGGGTGTTGACGAGGTAGCCGCCGTTGTCGAGCGGTTTGGCCGTGGCGTTGGGCACGGGGGTTCCGTCGGGGCCGAC
>NZ_RBDY01000068.1 GCF_003626575.1 Streptomyces radicis
GGCGGCCGCCCGGAACCAAGAACCGCCGTCCCGCACCCCGCTACGACGTTGGCAAAACCGTCAAACGACCTGAGACCCTCAAGGCCATCGGCAGACCTTGCCGATCTTGGTAGATAAAGAACAAGCTGAGGTCCGGCCGGAACGCGGGGTCGGGGCGATCCGGTCGGCCGGGCGGTGGACGGCTGAGGCCGGACGCGCGACCCAGGGCGGTGTTCTGCTCGGCGGCGTGTCGTTCCAGGCAGTGGCGCCGTGACCGCCGGTTACGGAAGCGGGTGGCGGCGGAGTTGAGCGGCATCGGCCTTGCCAAGTGCCCTGTATGTGGGGCGACTTGGGTGGTTGGGGTGGATCGCCGTTCGAACGCGGTCTACTGCTCGCGGCGGTGCGTCATGAGGGCCTAGCGGGCCCGGAAGGAATCGTTCGGCGAACGGTCACAGTGACCGCAACGCGAACGCACGCGGACAGCATCTTCGATCAGATTCCGACCCCTTCCGTTCATTCGATGCGATCTTCGGATATCGGGTAGGACTCTCGGCTTCAGGAAACGGGCCGCTGCTCGTCATGGTCACATGCCGTGCTCGGGCCGCGAGTTGGTGGTGAACCATGCCCGAGGAGATCGAGATCGCCGACAAGGTCGGCAGTGTCAGCGCGGAACGCTATGCCCAGATCGTGGCTGAACTGCGGAAGCTGGTCGAAACGGCCGGCCGTATCCAGTTCACGATCGGCGACTACGCACTCGAAGTCGAGCCGATGCGCGAGTCCGGTGGCCAGGGACGGAGCGATTCGCTGTTCACGGTCAAGGACTCGCTGTTCCGCCTGGCCGAGGACATCGGGCTGTCCTACGCGATGGTGGACAAGGCCAGGTGGACCGCGTCGAAGTGGCCGAAGGACCGGCGGGTGCCGGGGGTGTCGTTCACGGTCCACAGCATCCTGGCCTCCATCGTGGACGACGAGGAACGCTTCGCCACGATCCTCAACCCGCCCAAGGGCAAGACCCGTTGGACGCCGGATGAGGCGAACCGCCGCACCGGTCGGCAGGTCGTCAAGCCCGTCACCCCGCAGGAGAAGGTCAGCGCGATCCACACCCTGGCGACCGACGAGGAAGTCGCCGCCACCGTCACCAGCGACCTGCTGCGCAGGCCGGACGTCGCCTTCCGCGCGATGTCGGACGAAACCGCCCGCCACCAGGTCAACCACGCCCAGGTAGAGCGCGGCCGACAGGCCCGCGAGCACTTCGAGGAGACCAGCCCCGTCGCCCCGGCGGTCCGCAGCATCGACCGGTCGGTGGAGTTCCTGGACCTGGTCACCGCCTGCCACGCGCTCGTCGCAGCGGCCGGCCGCGTCGTCCCGGGTATGCGCGACCGGCAGCTCGGCGACGACGAACGCACGATCATCCACGAGAACGTCGCCCGCGTCCGGGCGACCCTGGACTGGATCGAGACGGCCGTCGACACCGGCAAGGTCGACGTCGACGGCGAGCTGGCCCGGATCACCGCTGCCGACGCACCACCACCGTGCCAGCCACCTTGTCGTGCAAGCACTGTTGCAGCGGCTCGTCCCACAGGAACCACAGGTGGTTCAACCCGAAGGGAAGCACTTGCAGCACCCAGTGGGCCACGTGTCGCCCCAGCGCGCGTCCATACGACAGCGGGTCCCCGTCCCGAGCACGGGCGACCCGCAGGCGGCAGACACGCTTACCCAGCGTCCCACCCCAACGCGCGGTGGCAAGCGGTGAGTAGCACAGGAAGATCGCGCTGACCAGGACGCCCGACACGACTCCCCCCGGCTCCTCGCCGCCACTGACGAGGATGCCCAACTCGACCGCCCCGAACAACAACGCAACAATGACCACCACATCGATCAGCAGAGCGCCGAAGCGTTCCGGAAAGTCGGCCGGCGTCTCCCAACCGGGCTCGGGCGGATAGATACGCATCCACTGCGGATGCGGCTTGCGCGTACCGCTGCTGGCCGCTGTCTTTAACTCCGGGCTCCGCGGCATCTGTTCATCCATGCGGCACATCCTCTCGAAACGCATCCGGGACCGGTCCCGGTATCGGCAAACGACCCCCGGCCCTTGGAGCGGCTTCGGGTCAGCGGCCGGGCGAAGAGGACCAGGAGGATGAGACTGCCCGGTCGCGATGCTTGAACTTCGAAAACAGGCACTCACCTTGTTCTTTATCTACCAAGATCGGCAAGGTCTGCCGATGGCCTTGAGGGTCTCAGGTCGTTTGACGGTTTTGCCAACGTCGTAGCGGGGTGCGGGACGGCGGTTCTTGGTTCCGGGCGGCCGCCCG
>NZ_RBDY01000070.1 GCF_003626575.1 Streptomyces radicis
GTCGGCGGGTGCGGTGGAGTTGTTGACCGAGGCGCGCGTGTGGGTGGCGGAGGGTCCGCGTCGGGCGGGTGTGTCCTCGTTCGGGATGAGCGGCACCAACGCCCACACCATCATCGAACAAGCACCGCAACCCCCGCTCCCCGACGCAACGCCCCCCGCGCGGCCCAACGTTGCTCTCCCACTCGTCCCGATCACCCTCTCCGGCGCCGCTCCCGAGGCGCTGCGCGACCAGGCCGCTCGCCTGCGTGCGATGAACGACGTGCGCCCGCTCGACCTCGGCTACTCCACCGCCACCAGCCGAACTCCCCTCGACCACCGGGCCGTTGTGCTGGCTGAAGACCAGGAGTCGCTGCACTCCGGCCTCGACGCGCTGATCGAGGGCCGCACGGCCCACGGACTGGTGACGGCCGCCACGGAGGACCGCTCCCTGGCGTTCCTGTTCTCGGGGCAGGGGAGTCAACGGCTCGGCATGGGCGGGGAGTTGTATGAGGCGTTCCCGGTGTACGCGGACGCGTTCGACGCGGTGTGCGCGCACCTGGACGCCCATCTCCAACGTCCCCTGTGGGGCGTGGTGTTCGGCGAGGACGCGGACGTTCTGAACCGGACCGAGTTCACGCAGGTGGCGTTGTTCGCGGTGGAGGTGGCGCTCTACCGGCTGGTCGAGTCCTGGGGCGTCCGTCCCGATTTCCTGGCGGGTCACTCGATCGGCGAGATCGCCGCCGCCCATGTCGCGGGGGTGCTGTCCCTTGAGGACGCCTGCGCACTGGTTGCCGCGCGTGGCCGCCTGATGGGTGCGCTGCCCGAGGGCGGCGCGATGGTCGCCGTCCAGGCCCCCGAGTCCGAGGTGCTGCCGCTGCTGACCGAAGGGGTTGACGTGGCGGCGGTCAACGGCCCTGACTCGACGGTCCTTTCCGGCGACGAGGACGCCGTTCTCGCCCTGGCCCAGCGGTGGAAGCACAAGCGGCTCACGGTGAGCCATGCGTTCCACTCGCACCTGATGGACCCGATGCTGGACGAATTCCGCACGGTGGCCGAATCGTTGACCTATCACCCGGCCCAACTCCCCATCGCGGGCCAGCCGGAGAGCGTGGACGCCGAGTACTGGGTCCGCCACGTTCGCGATGCCGTCCGCTTCCACGACGCGATCGAGTCGCTGCGGGCCGACGGCGTGGGCACCTTCCTTGAGATCGGCCCCGACGGCGTGCTGTCCGCGATGGCCGAGGGAACGCCGACCCTCCGCAGGAACCGTCCGGAGGTGGAGTCGCTCCTCACCGCCCTGGCCACCCTCCACACCACCGGCACGGCGGTTGACTGGGGAGCGTTCTACAACGGCACGGGCGCCCGCCGCGTCCCGCTCCCCACCTATGCCTTCCAGCACCAGCGCTACTGGCCGCGCATCAAGCGCCAGGACGCCGCGAGCGAGGCCCTGCGCTACCGGATCGACTGGACGCCGGTCACCGAGATCCCCTCGACCGTTGTTCCCGGCCAATGGGTGATCGTCGGCGCGCCCGGTGACACGCGCACCGAGCCTGTCCGCGACGCGCTCGCCGCCCGGGGTGCCGAGCCCTTGGTGATCGAGGTGGCCGATGGCGAGCCCATCGGCAAGCACCTGACTGAACTCAGCGCCATCGAGGGCGTCTTGTCCCTCCTCGAAGGCCCCGAGTCCGTCCTCGCACTGTCCCAGGCGCTCGAGGCCCACGCGGTCGACGCGCCCTTCTGGGTCGCCACCACCGGCGCCGTCGCCGCCGAGAACACCGACATCGTGGACAGCTCCGCCGCCGCGGTCTGGGGCCTCGGCCGCGTCATCGGCCTTGAGCAGCCGGGGCGTTGGGGCGGCCTGGTCGACCTGCCCGCCGCGATCGACGATCGGACGGCAACCTCACTCGCCAGCGTCCTGAACGGCACCGAGGACCAGGTCGCCATCCGAGCCGACGGCATACTGGCTCGCCGTTTGGTTCGTGCGCCGCATGGTGCGGTTGAGGGTGTGTGGTCGCCGCGGGGGACGGTGTTGGTGACCGGTGGTACGGGTGTGTTGGGTCGGCGGGTGGGGGAGTGGTTGTTGGGTTCGGGTG
>NZ_RBDY01000071.1 GCF_003626575.1 Streptomyces radicis
CCCTCACCGGCGACCGCACCCCCACCCTCCACCAAGGCGACGGCACCCAACTCCCCCACCGGATCGAGGCCCTCGACGACGGACTCCTCGCCATCCACCGCACCGACACCACCACCGGCACCACCGTTCCCACGCTCCACGACGCCCCCGGCACCCACCACGCCACCCTCCACCGCCTCCCCGGCGACGAACACCACGCACTCGCCCTCACCGGCAACACCCCACCCCGCGTCATCGGCCTCGACGGCCAGACCGTCCCCCACTCCCACGTCACCCCCCTCCCCGACGACACCGGATGGGTCATCCACCGCCCCGACCACACCCCCCTCATCGCCGACCGCACCGGCATTCACCCCACGGTCTTGCTCACCGACGGGACATACGTCCCGCCCCACAGGCTCATCGTCCTCCCCACGCACGGCCAACCCCGCCTCATCTCCGCGATCGACGGCACCACCCTGCCCGACCGCGTCACCGTCCACCCCGAAGCCGGATGGATCACCGTCCAACTCGACGATGGCCACCGCGTCCACGACATGAACGGCGTCCGACTCACCGAGCACCACGTCTTCTCCCCCGAAGGCCACGTCACGGCCGACTCACTGATGATCCGCGTCAACGGCCAGGGCTCCCCCGACGTCCTCGACATGACCGGACGCCCCGTCCCCCACACCACCACCCCCTTCGGCACCACCCCCCTCGGCGCCGAGGCCCACCTCGTCCAGGTGCCCGGCTACCCGTCCACCTTCGTCACCGCCCAAGGCCCAGGGCCGGCGCTTTCCCCCAACAGCCTTGATGGGAACGGACTCATCCGCGTCGGTGACCTCGAGGGACACTCGGTCCTCTTCACCAGGACCCGGCTCGCCAGGGCCGACATCTACCTGGTCACCGCGCCAGGGGCCGCCGCCCCCAGATACTGGAACGTGCCACGCGACGGCAGCCTGCCGTACTTGACGGACGGAAACGGGACGCGGCTGGCGGACACCCACGTCGTCCCGCTGGAGGGCCTGGACAGCTACCTTGTCCGCACGCCGACGGAGCAGGCCGTTCTCGGCCGGGACGGCACCCGCACCCACCTGCCCAGCGCGATCCCGGGTTACGCCGCGAACCAGGAACGGGTGGACGCGGTCCTGGTGCGCCCGGTGGACGGCAACGGCGCGACGTCCGTTCACCACCGGGAAACCGGGGTGCTGCTCAGCGACCGGACGCTGACCAGCTTCGACGGTCGGCGCACCATCGTCGAGTACCAGGGCCCGATCTCCGTCGTCTACAACAACGTGGGGACGTCACTCAGGGGGGCCCGGGTCCGGGTCGGGAACCCGCTCGGCGAGGGCCATCACCTGGTCACCGCCGGGCCCGACGGATACCCGTTCGTCGCGGGGCCCGACGGCGCCCCGGTGCCCGGCGCCGCCGCGGCCCGCCTCGGCGAGGACATGTACCTGATCGTCACCCCAGGGCACCGCCCCGGCGTGGTGGACGCCCAGGGCCGGCACACCCACGACACCGTCATGCTGCGCGGCGCGCCGGATCTCCCCCCCGACCACTTCGCGGTGGCCCCGCTGGACGGCGGCACGCCCCGGATCTTCACGCCCGATCGCTCCCCGGCGACCGGCCTTCGCCTGGAACCGCACCCGCAGCTTCTCCCTGTGATGCGAACAGAGCAGCCCAACACCCAGATCATCTTCGACGCGGTGGGTAGGTACAGCGGACACTTCCACCGGCTGGTCGATGGCCCCCTGCTCGACCACGAGGTGTTCCTTACCGGGCGCCAGGAGACTTCCTGGGTCAGGGGCCCGGAGGGAGACCGGGTCCTCAACTCGCGTGTGACCCCCCTGGGGGGTGACAGGCACCTGATCACGGTGCCAGACCGACCGCCGGTCGTCCTCGACACGAGCACCGGCGCCGGCCAGCACATCGCCGTCCAGCTGGCCCCGGGCGACGGCGGGGCCAGCAGAGGGATCGCCGTGTGGCCCAGGGA
>NZ_RBDY01000072.1 GCF_003626575.1 Streptomyces radicis
GGCGTGAGGCGGCCTCGGGTGGGGTGTTCGAGACGGTCTCCCCGGCTTCGGAGGGGGTGTTGGCGGAGGTCGCGGAGGCGGGGGCGGAGGATGTGGACGCGGCGGTGGCCGCGGCGCGGCGGGCGTTCGCGGGGTGGTCGGGGCTGCCGGGGGTGGAGCGGGGGAAGTTCTTGTTCCGGATCGCGCGGCTGGTGCAGGAGCGGGCGCGTGAGCTGGCGGTGCTTGAGTCTCTTGACAACGGGAAGCCGGTGCGGGAGTCGCGGGATGTGGATGTGCCGTTGGTGGCGGCGCATTTCTTCTACTACGCGGGGTGGGCGGACAAGCTGGAGCACGCCGGTTTCGGTGCCGGGGTGCGGGCGGTGGGGGTGGCGGGGCAGGTGATCCCGTGGAACTTCCCGTTGCTGATGCTGGCGTGGAAGGTCGCTCCGGCGCTGGCGGCGGGGAACACGGTGGTTTTGAAGCCGGCGGAGACGACGCCGTTGTCGGCGTTGCGGTTCGCGGAGATCTGTCAGCAGGCGGGGTTGCCGCCGGGGGTGGTGAACATCCTGCCCGGTGACGGGCGTGCGGGGGCGGCGTTGGTGGCGCATCCGGGGGTGGACAAGGTGGCGTTCACCGGGTCGACGGAGGTGGGTCGTGGTATCGCGCGGGCGGTGGCCGGGACGGGCAAGCGGCTGACGTTGGAGCTGGGGGGGAAGGGCGCGAACATCGTGTTCGAGGACGCGCCGGTGGATCAGGCGGTGGAGGGGATCGTGGACGGGATCTTCTTCAACCAGGGTCATGTGTGCTGTGCGGGGTCGCGGCTGCTGGTGCAGGAGTCGGTCGCGGAGGAGGTGCTGGCGTCGTTGAAGCGGCGGATGGCGAGGTTGCGGGTGGGGGATCCGCTGGACAAGAACACGGATGTGGGGGCGGTCAACTCCGCGGCGCAGCTGGCGCGGATCCGGGAGCTGGCGGACGCGGGGGACGCGGAGGGCGCGCGGCGCTGGACCGCGCCGTGCGAACTCCCCGGTCAGGGGTTCTGGTTCGCGCCGACGGTGT
This sequence comes from Streptomyces radicis, assembly GCF_003626575.1. GTDB lineage: Bacteria > Actinomycetota > Actinomycetes > Streptomycetales > Streptomycetaceae > Streptomyces > Streptomyces radicis. The sequence continues at coordinate 1,036 of NZ_RBDY01000072.1, forward strand.
TCGAGGGGGTGGCGCAGGCGCACCGGGTGGCGCGGGAGGAGATCTTCGGGCCGGTGTTGTCGGTGCTGACGTTCCGCACGCCGGACGAGGCGGTGGCCAAGGCGAACAACACGCCCTACGGGTTGTCGGCGGGGGTGTGGACGGAGAAGGGGTCCCGGATGCTGTGGATGGCCCAGCGCCTGCGGGCCGGGGTGGTGTGGTCCAACACGTTCAACAAGTTCGATCCGACCTCGCCTTTCGGCGGGTACCGCGAGTCCGGCTACGGCCGGGAAGGCGGCCGCCACGGACTGGAGCCCTACCTCAATGCCTGAGACAAGCCAGCGCCTTCGGGTGTGGAAGACGTACAAGCTGTTCATCGGCGGGGCGTTCCCCCGTTCGGAGAGCGGGAGGGTCTACCCCGTGACCGATCCCACCGGCGCGCACCTGGCCAACGCCCCGCGTGCCTCCCGCAAGGACGCCAGGGACGCCGCCGCCGCGGCGCGGAAGGCGTTCGGCCGCTGGTCGGGGGCCACCGCCTACAACCGCGGGCAGATCCTCTACCGGATCGCCGAGCTGCTCCAGGGCCGCCACCAGCAGTTCACCGACGAGATCGCCCACACCGAAGGCGTCACCGCCGCGCAGGCCGCCACGCAGGTCGAGGCGGCCGTCGACCGGTGGATCTGGTACGCCGGATGGGCCGACAAGATCCACCAGGTCCTCGGCAACCCCAACCCCGTCGCCGGACCCTACTTCAACCTCTCCACCCCCGAACCCACCGGCACCGTCGCCATCCTCGCCCCCCAGCACTCCTCCCTCCTCGGCCTGGTCTCCGTCCTGGCCCCCGCGATCAC
>NZ_RBDY01000073.1 GCF_003626575.1 Streptomyces radicis
TAGCCTCGATCTTTCGTGACGGTCCGTCGGTTTGCCCGCCGGGCCGTTTCGGTTGTTCGGGTTGGTGGCGGGCAGGGTGATGGCCCGGTTGTCGCGTCGGGTGGGCGCCGGGTTCCACGGCTCCGGTCGGGGTGGTACTGCTCGCAGGAACGGGAAATGTGCTGGTCAGCCGGGGTTCGGGAGAGCTTCGAGTCGTGCCATGGCGTCGGTGATCAAGTCGATCCAGGGCCAGTGGCATGCGAATCTCAGGTGTCGGCGGCGGGCGGTCGTGACGATCTGGGCGGCGGTGGAAAAGAGGCGGAGCCTCAAACGGCGGGGCTCCCACCTGCGGGTTTCGCCGGTTAGAGCGAGCATGGGCATCCAGGCCAGCAGATCGAGGGCGATCTGGACGATCTCCAGCCAGATCCGGTTCTGCGCGGTGTCGTGCAGGGGCAGGTTGCGCAGGCCGGTAGCGCGAGCGTTTCGGATGCGGTCCTCGGCGCGTGCCCGCTGACGGTGTCTCAGTTCGAGTGCGGCGATCGGGACGCCGGTGGTGTTGGTGGCGAACGCGGTGAGCCGTAGTCCGTCGGCATCGGTGAAGCGCAACTGCGCGCCGGGGTGCGGCCGTTCCTTGCGGACGATCAGCCGCATCCCCTTCGGCCAGCCTTTGAGGATGTCGCCGTCGAGCTCTGCGATCCAGGCGCCGTCGCGGATCTCGCCGTCCGGTTCGACGGCCACCGTCCATGCGGTGGTGGGGACCTTGAGGACGGCCTGGTGGATGGCGTCGGTGATGGTCATGCCGACGGAGTACGACAGCCACCGCCCGCGCTGGGCGAGCCAGGCGACGAACTCGTGGGTGCCGCCGCCCGAGTCGGTCCGAATCAGCGTCTGGCGTCCACGCCGGTACTTCTTCGGTAGTTGGGCCAGGGCGAGTTGGGCGGTGGTGATGTGGTCGGCGGCGGTGTTACTGCCCGCGTTCCCGGGCCGCAACAGCGCGGCCACCGGCTCTCCGGTGCCGCCGCTTCCATGGTCGACGAAGCCCAGCAGCGGGTGATGTCCATAAGTCTTCTTCCAGGTCGCGGCCGCGTCCTGCTTGTCAGAGTGGGCCAGTACCAGCACTCCGTCCAGGTCCACGATGACCTCTCCGGTGGCCTCCGGCGACGAGGCTCCGGCCAACCTCCATGTCCGCTCGCGTACTTCGGCCCGTGCTGACCGGATCGCGCTCACAGCCTTCGGGCCGGCCGCGGCCAAGGTGTCGATAAGGCGGGAGACGGTCGGGTCGGAGGCCACCAGGCCGAACACGGCCGGCTCGGCCCTCAGCATCCCGACATCGGCCAGGCAGTCACCGCCCAGCGCGACTGCCAGGACCACGTCCAGCAGGATCTTGCCCGGATCGTGCACCGCCCGAGCCTTCCGCCAAGGCGCCAGCGCCGCCGATATCGCCTGGTCCAGCCCGGTCTTGCGGACGGTCTCGACCAGCAGCACGCCCCCGGCCTGGGAGACTATCGCCCGGCCGCCGCCCTCGACGCGGACACGCGGGTACGACCCGATACGCTTCTTCACCTGAGAAGTGCTTCTTTCCACGGCACGATCTGGACCCTCGACAAGTCCTATCGTCCCAGGTCAGGAGCACTTCTCGCGTTTTCGATCACCCTTCGGACGGCCCACCCCATGAAAGCCCGAGG
>NZ_RBDY01000074.1 GCF_003626575.1 Streptomyces radicis
TGGAGTGGTGGAGCCGGTGGCCCGAGGGGGTAGTAGGTGAGTGATGGGGTGACGCAGGAAGGTAGTCCAGCCCGGGTGGTGGTTATTCCCGGGGTAAGGGTGTGGCCCGTCGTGCAGGTAAATCCGTGCGACTTGTGGGTGAGACCTGATGCCGAGCCGATTGTGGTGAAGTGGATGATCCTATGCTGTCGAGAAAAGCCTCTAGCGATGTTTCATGGTGGCCCGTACCCGAAACCGACTCAGGTGGTCAGGTAGAGTATACCGAGGCGTTCGGGTGAACTATGGTTAAGGAACTCGGCAAATTGCCCCCGTAACTTCGGGAGAAGGGGGGCCGCTTCCGGTGAGGGACTTTTCGTCCGGAGCTGGGGGTGGCCGCAGAGACCAGCGAGAAGCGACTGTTTACTAAAAACACAGGTCCGTGCGAAGCTGTAAGGCGATGTATACGGACTGACGCCTGCCCGGTGCTGGAACGTTAAGGGGACCGGTTAGCTGCTTCGGTGGCGAGGCTGGGAACTTAAGCGCCAGTAAACGGCGGTGGTAACTATAACCATCCTAAGGTAGCGAAATTCCTTGTCGGGTAAGTTCCGACCTGCACGAATGGCGTAACGACTTCTCGGCTGTCTCAACCATAGGCCCGGTGAAATTGCAGTACGAGTAAAGATGCTCGTTTCGCGCAGCAGGACGGAAAGACCCCGGGACCTTTACTATAGCTTGATATTGGTGTTCGGTTCGGTTTGTGTAGGATAGGTGGGAGACTGTGAAGTGCCGGCGCCAGCCGGTGTGGAGTCGTTGTTGAAATACCACTCTGATCGTGCTGGATGTCTAACCTGGGTCCGTGATCCGGATCGGGGACAGTGTCTGGTGGGTAGTTTAACTGGGGCGGTTGCCTCCTAAAGGGTAACGGAGGCGCCCAAAGGTTCCCTCAGCCTGGTTGGTTATCAGGTGGTGAGTGTAAGTGCACAAGGGAGCTTGACTGTGAGACTGGCGGGTCGAGCAGGTGCGAAAGCAGGGACTAGTGATCCGGCGGTGGCTTGTGGGAGCGCCGTCGCTCATCGGATAAAAGGTACCCCGGGGATAACAGGCTGATCTTCCCCAAGAGTCCGTATCGACGGGATGGTTTGGCACCTCGATGTCGGCTCGTCGCATCCTGGGGCTGGAGTTGGTCCCAAGGGTTGGGCTGTTCGCCCATTAAAGCGGTACGCGAGCTGGGTTTAGAACGTCGTGAGACAGTTCGGTCCCTATCCGCTGTGCGCGTTGGAGTCTTGAGAAGGGCTGTCCCTAGTACGAGAGGACCGGGACGGACGAACCTCTGGTGTGCCAGTTGTTCTGCCAAGGGCATGGCTGGTTGGCTACGTTCGGGAGGGATAACCGCTGAAAGCATCTAAGCGGGAAGCCTGCTTCGAGATGAGGACTCCCACCTACTTGATGGGGTAAGGCTCCCTGTAGACGACGGGGTTGATAGGCCGGAGATGGAAGCCTGGTGACGGGTGGAGTTGACCGGTACTAATAGGCCGAGGGCTTGTCCGCAGATGCTCGCGTCCACTGTGAATT
>NZ_RBDY01000075.1 GCF_003626575.1 Streptomyces radicis
GTGAGGGGCCCTCTGCTTTTCGGACAGGGGGCTGGTCGTTCGTTTCATGCGGCGATGCGCAACTGATGGTACTCGGCGTGGACTTCGCGTGGAGGGCGGTAACCCACGGCCGAATGAAGGCGTTTGCGATTGTACCAGAATTCGATGTACCGAGTGATGTCCCTCCGAGCTGCTTCACGGGTCAGGTAGGTCACCCGCGACACCCGTTCGTTCTTCAGAGCGCCGAAGAACGATTCGGCCATTGCGTTGTCGAAGCAGATGCCGGTGCGCCCGGCTGATCCGCGGAGTCCGAGTTGCTGCAACACTGTCCTGAACTGGGCGGACATGTAGTTGCTTCCACGATCGGAGTGGAATATGGCACCCTTGGCGAGTTTCCTGTTCCGTGCCGCGTTGCGGATGGCGCGGGCTATCAGTGGCGTCTGGTAGTGATCGTCCAGCGCGTAGCCGATGACCTCCTTCGTGCAGCAGTCGATGACGGTCGCGAGATAGAGCCACCCTTCTCCGGTGGGGACGTAGGTGATATCGCCGACGAGCTTTTCTCCCGGCACGTCCGCGCTGAAGTCGCGGCCGATGAGGTCCGGCACCGGGTCCGGCGCCGCCTGGGTCAGCGACCACCGCCGCGGCCTCGGCTGGCAGGGCACCAGGCCGATTTCCCGCATCAGCTGACGGACCAGTTCCGGACCGGCGGCGTGTCCCCAGCGCAGCAGCTGGGCGTGGATGCGCCGGTATCCGTATGTGCGGTCGGACATGTCGAACACTTTCCTGATGAGCAGCCGCAGTTCGCCGCGCCGCTGGGCCGTCACGGAATCGGGCCGGTTCCTCCAGTGGTAATAGCCGGATTTGGACACGCCGAGGTATGTGCACATGAACTCGACGGAATACGCGTACTCCGCGATGTCGAGCCGCATCGATTCGATGAACTCGTACTTTCTCGCTACCGGGGATCCCTCGCGAAGTACGCTGCGGCTTTTTTCAGGAACGCGACTTCCATCTCCAGCTCACGGTTGCGGCGCTCGAGTTCCTTCAGCCGGGCGCGCTCGTCCACCGGCAGAGGCTCGTCCCGTCGGCCCTCCTCGTGCTCATGTCGACGCACCCATGTGCGGAGCGTCTCAGAGCTCATGTCGAGTTCCCGGGCGACTTGAGCGACCGGCTTGTCAGATCTCAGCGCCAGCTGAACTGCTTCCTCACGGAACTCCGGTGAGTACGGACTTGGACGTGGCACTTGCTGCTTCCCTCGATTGTCTACCGGCCAACCCTATTGGGTCCCTGTCCGAGATCTTCGAGGCCCCTCA
>NZ_RBDY01000076.1 GCF_003626575.1 Streptomyces radicis
AACACATCCTCCGCGAAGTCCTCCAGACGGCACCGGGCTTCAGCCAGCTCCTCAGGCGTCACACCCGACCAACGACACAGTCACTCAACCGGACACGCCACCACCGAGTGAACCTGACCAAGCACTAGACGAGTAAGTCCGATGTGATCAGTGGTCGAAGGCGATTAGTGACCTGGTGGTGGGTGCGCCGGTTTGGTGGTTGTGCCAGATTGCAGCGGCCATCGCCAGGACTCGCTGGGCGACGCGGATGGCGACGCCTTCGAAGGTCCTTCCGCCGTGCTGCTCCAGCCCGAGCTGTCCCTTGAGGGTGTCGTTCACGGACTCGATGAGCTGGCGGACTGACTTCAGCAACGACTCGCCCGGCCGGGTGTTCTCCCGCTTGAACGAGGGCCGCAGCAGGGTGACACCCTGCCTGGCCAGGTCGGCTTCGAACTCTTTGGAGGCGAAGCCCTTGTCCGCGATCAGCAGCAATCCCGGCCGGTCGCGGGCCAGGTGCGGCTCGCGGTCGAGCATCGAGGCCAGCACCTCCCGTTCGTCGACCTTCGGGCTGGCCAATGCCCAGGTGATGGGCATACCGGCCGGGGTGCAGACCAGGAACAGGCGCAGGCCCCAGTAGAACCGGCTGTGCGAGCGGCAGTACCCGTAGCCCGCCCAGCCGGCCAGGTTCGAGCGTTTGACCGTGGGCCGTGATCGGCCGCACTCCACCGGGGTGGAGTCGGTGATCCACACGTCGTCGAACCAGAAGGCCGTGTCGACGGCCAGCTCCCGGATGACGCGTTTGACCAGCGGCAACGCCGCACGCAGGCGCTTGTTGTAGCCCGATTGCTGTGGGAGGTAGGGGAACATGCCCGACAGCCGGGCGCGGGCGAACCGTAGCCAGCGGGCCTCGGAGTGGAAGCCCAGCACAGCCTGGGCCACCGCGAGGCAGACAAGCTCGGAGTCGCTCAGCCGGGGCGGTCTGCCCATCCACCGGGGCCCTGCGATCTCGTCGTCGATCTTCACGTACAGTGCGGTCAAGAGGGTGTTCAGGTCTTGCGTCACAACATGATCTTGAACACCCTCTCCTCATGCCCGCCCACCGACCCAAGACATCGGACTTACTCGTCTAGTAGTGCTTCGGCAGTTGGGCGAGGGCGAGTTGGGCGGTGGAGATGTGGTCGGCCGCCGTGTTGGAGCCCGCGTTTCCCGGTCTCAGGAGCGCGGCGACGGGCTCACCGGTTCCGCCCGGTCCGTGG
>NZ_RBDY01000077.1 GCF_003626575.1 Streptomyces radicis
TCCCCGGCGTCGACATCACCGTCACCCCACCCGCAAGCGCCAACGAGCACTCACCCTGCCGCAACGCCTGCACCGCCAGATGCAACGCCACCAACGACGACGAACACGCCGTATCCACCGTCACCGCAGGACCCTCAAGCCCAAACACATACGACAACCGACCCGAGACAACGCTCGCGGCGTTGCCGGTGCCGACGTGGCCGACCAGCTCGTCCTCGGCGAACATCAGGAGGGTGGCGTAGTCCTGGCTGTTGGTGCCGACAAAGACGCCGGTGGCGCTGCCGCGCAGCGAGGACGGCGCGATACCGGCGCGCTCGAACGCCTCCCACGAGGTCTCCAGCAGAAGCCGCTGCTGCGGATCCATGGCCAGGGCCTCACGCGGCGAGATCCCGAACAGGCCGGGGTCGAAGTCCCCCGCGCCATCAAGGAACCCGCCCTCCGTCGCATGACTGATCCCGGGGCCCTCGTCGGCGAAGAGCGAGGCCATGTCCCAGCCACGATCGGCCGGGAAGGCCCCCACCGCGTCAACGCCCGACGCCACCAGATCCCACAGATCCTCCGGCGAACGCACCCCACCCGGATAACGGCACGCCATGCCCACGATCACAATCGGATCGTCGGCGACGGAGACCATCGCCGGGAGCCGGTCCGCGGGGACGCCTTCTTCCTCGCCCGACAGCTCGGCCACCAGGTGGGCGGCGAGCGCGTCGGCGTTGGGGTAGTCGAAGACGAGGGTCGCGGGCAGGCGGAGCCCGGTCTCCTCGGTCAGCCGGTTCCGCAGCTCGACGGCCGTGAGCGAGTCGAAGCCCATGTCGCGGAACGCCTTGTCCGGGCGGACGGCGGAGGGGCCGTCGAAGCCGAGCACGGCCGCGGCCTGGGCGCGGATGGTCGCGGTGAGGACGCGGGACAGGTCGGCGGCGGCGACACCGGCGAGCCGCCCGGGCTCGTTGATCCCGGTGACTTCGGTGGCCAAGGCCGCCTGAACCTCGGGTAGTTCGGCGATCAACGGGCGTGGCCTCGCCGCCGTGAAGGCGGGGGCGAAGACGGACCAGTCGACATCCGCGACCGTCAGACACGTCAGGTCCTCATCCAACGCACGCTGAAGCGCGG
>NZ_RBDY01000078.1 GCF_003626575.1 Streptomyces radicis
TTGGCCTGCTCGGGTGATGGCGATGTGGCCGGTGAGGGGGCCGGTGTGGTGGACGTGGAGGTCGGTGGGTTGGCCGTCGAGGCGGATGAGGAGGGGTGGTTGGCCTGCTCTGGTGATGGCGATGTGGTCGGCGAGGGGGCCGTCGCGGTGGACGTGGAGGTTGGCGAGGAAGTGGCCGTCGTGGGGGTCGTGGAAGGTGGTGGTGGTGCCGGTGCGGATGAGGATGGCTCGGTCGGTGATGCGGATGTCGTCGGTGGCGACGGGTTGGCCGTCGCGGGTGAGGGTGGGGGCGCCGCCGCCGGGTGGGGTGGTGAGGGTGCCGGTGGAGCGGCCGTCGTGCCCGGACAGCCGGACGGGGTGTGGTAGTTCGGTCAGCTCGACGTTGCTGTCGCCCATGCCGTGGCGGGCCGGGCCTGGGACACCCGAGCCGTCGGAGGCGTCGGATCCGGGGTTGCCGGGGCGGTCGGGGACGAACGCCATGTGCACCGTGAGGTCGGTGTCGCCGAGGTCGGGGGTTGTGGGCCTGGTGCTGGTGGTGGATTCCGTGAGTTGCTGGACGGGGATGGCTCGGTGTTCGGGGGTGAGGAGGAGGTATTCGACGTCGTTGACGCGTTGGAACCCTGGGGTGCCGTCGGTGCCGTCGGTGCCGTCGCTGTTTTCGATGACGCGGCCGGTGTCGGCGTGGTAGGTGATGGCTCGTTCGGGGGTGTGGAGGGTGAGGCGGTGTCCTTGTGGGGGGTTGGGGTTGGCGCGGGTGGGGGTGGGGGTGGCGTCGGTGTGGCGGATGACGTGGTCGTGGAGGGTGGTGCCGTCGAGGGTGCGGGGGAGGGGGTAGAGCTGGCCGTCGGGGCGGGTGAGGGCGAGGAGGTCGGGGTTCCTGCCGGTGAGGTAGGTCACGCGGTAGGTGAAGAGGCCGTCGTCGGCGACCAGGTAGGTGGTGTCGCCTCTGACGACGAGGTGGTCGCCGCTGGCGAGGGGGGTGACGGTGGTGTTGTCGACGGGGTTGCCGTCGCGGTTCAGGAGGTGGACGGGGTCGCCGGGGCCGGTGTCCAGGATGCGGTTTCCGTGCAGGGGTCCGTAGGCGATGGCGGTGACGCGG
>NZ_RBDY01000079.1 GCF_003626575.1 Streptomyces radicis
CGATCTCGGATGGTTCGTCGTTGGCGGTGTTGGCGCATCCCGAGGCTGATATCGGTCTGGTGGGTTATGAGATGGCGTTGTTGGTGGATCGCGCCGGTACGGTCCTGACCCCCGACCTCCGCGCCGAGCTCCAGGGGAGCCTTCTCAACTAGCAGATGACTTGTGCGGATTGGGGCCCCGCACCATAAGGTGCGGGTCAAACGAGGCGACAAGCGACCACGGCACCGCGACAGCGAAGGCACTTGGAGGAGGATCTGTGGCAACGCCCTCAGGCGGACCTTACGGCAGCGAGTACCCGCCGCCGCACGGCGGTGGCCGTTCCGGCCGCTTCAACTTCCCCTCAGCGCCGAGCGGCGGCCAGTGGCCGCCGCCGGAGCGACAGCCCGCGCCCCAGCGGCAGCCCGACCAGGGACCCGAGGCGCGCGGCCCGCACGTACCGGGTGCCGCACGCCCCCCCGGACCCGGATCGCCGGGCCCCGACCAGGGCCCGGGCCCCGAGCACGAGAGCTGGACGCCGCCGCGCACGCGGCAGCCCGCGCCGCCGCGCCGTTCCTCCGGCGGCGAAGGGCCCGAGGCGCCCCAGCCGCTGGTGCGTCCGTACGCGATGACCGGCGGCAGGACCAGGCCGCGGTACCAACTGGCCATCGAGGCCCTGGTGTCCACCACCGCCGACCCGGCGCGGCTGACCGGTCAGCTGCCGGAGCACCAGCGGATCTGCCAGCTGTGCTACGAGGTCAAGTCGGTCGCGGAGGTGTCGGCGCTGCTCTCCATCCCCCTCGGGGTCGCCAGGATCCTGGTGGCGGACCTCGCCGAGGCCGGGCTTGTCGCCATTCACCAGCCGGGCAACGACGCGGAGCCCGGCGGCCAGCCAGATGTGACACTGCTCGAAAGGGTGCTCAGTGGACTTCGCAAGCTCTAACGACGCCGGTCTCTCCGCGCCGTCGCGTTCCACGACCTCCGCGAAGATCGTGATCGCGGGTGGGTTCGGCGTGGGGAAGACCACGTTCGTGGGGTCGGTGTCGGAGATCAACCCGCTGCGGACCGAGGCGGTGATGACGTCGGCGTCGGCGGGGATCG
>NZ_RBDY01000080.1 GCF_003626575.1 Streptomyces radicis
GTCCGCCGGGGTCCAGCGGCAGTATTCCGGCACCCTCGGACGTGTCGACAATTGCCAGATCGGAACGTTCCTCGCCTACGCCGATCGCCGTGGCGACCGCGTGCTGATCGACCGGGATCTCTACCTTCCCAAGGATTCGTGGGCCGTCGACTTCGAAAGACGCCGGGAGGCCGGGATCCCGGACGAGGTGTCCTTCCGCACCCGCCCGCAGCAGGCCCAGGCCATGATCGAGCGCGCCGTGGCAGCCGGGGTGCCGTTCTCGTGGTTCGTCGCGGACGAGGAGTTCGGCCAGAACAGGAACCTGCGCGGGTTTCTGGAAGGAGAGGGCATCGCGTACTGCATGGCGGTTCCGAAATCCACCGACGTGAACACCGCGGGCGTCACCACCAACCCCGACTCGCCGACCCGGCTGGACAACCTGGCGTCACATCTGCGGCCGGGAAACTTCTCCCGGCGCGCCTGCGGGATCGGCACGAAGGGGTTCCGTACCTACGACTGGGCCGTGATCGCCGGGCGGGAGGGACACCAGTACATTGTCCGCCGCGCCATCGCGGGCGGGGAGATCGCCTTCTTCCACTCCTACAACCCACGCGGGGAATCACTGTCGGAACTGGTGGCTGTCATCGGATTGCGCTGGCCGGTAGAGGAGTGTTTCGAGGCGGCCAAGCAGCAGGCCGGGCTGGACAACTACCAGGTACGCAAATACGACGCTTGGTATCGCCATGTCACCATGGCCATGCTGGCGTTGGCGTTCTTGGCCGCGATGGCACGAACTCCGCAAAAAGGGGCTCTTCACGCCTGGACGGTGACCGCGGGCCGCGAACGCGGCGGCTCGCGGCCCTGACCGTCGCCGAGGTCCGGCGGTTATTCAACCTGATCGGCCTGACTCGCATCGCCATCGACCAGGGACTTCGCTGGTCGATCTGGCGGCGTGCGCATCAGGCAGAGGCACGACGGCACCATTTCCGAAGACGACTACGACTCCAGATGATCAAGATCTAGCCCTGTAG
>NZ_RBDY01000081.1 GCF_003626575.1 Streptomyces radicis
AGGACCTGGCCGCCGGTGAAGTCGCGCGGGCCGCGCCACTGAAGCCCGGTATAGCCCGCCATCTCCCGCCCCGCCGTGGTCGGGGACCCGAAACGCAACGGCTCACCCCGCACGTTGGTCAGCCGGATCGACCAGTCCAACGCCCACGACCCGGAAGCCGCATCGACCGAGTGCACCGCGATGCCACGCCGCTCACCGGCCCACTCCGCACCACCGTTCGCCACCCACGTCAAGTCCTCGACCAGCCCGAACCGGTCGCCGGTGGCCGTGAGCTCGGCGAACGCGTCGTGCCGCATCGACCCGACCCGCTCAGGCACCCGCCGATACCCCTGATCGGGGCCGAGATAGGAATTGCCGCCCCAGAAGTTCTGCCCCGACAGATGACTCGCGGTCATCTGAAGACCCTTGTGCCAACGATGATCGTTGGGCCGATACCCCGAGACCGGATTCCCCGCCAGGGTCCGCAACGGATGGACATAAGGCTTACGCGACTCGAACGGATCCCGATCCGGCCGATACACATAGCTCAGCAGCTCAACGCCGCCAGCCGCCACCGTGACCCGCTCACCCACAGCGTGCGTGACCTCAATCGTCATCGGACAGGACTCCAATCCGGATGGTTGCCGTGCATCGCCTCATAGAACGCATCACCAGGCACGATCTCCCCCGCCAACACCGGACGACCCGTGAAGGCCGCCTTGTACAACGCCGCCGCGAACTCCACCGTCCGACGCGCCTCCACCCCACTCCCCGGCGGCCGCTCACCCCGCCCCCACGCGTCCAACAAACCACCCAACTGCGCCGCGTGCGAACTCGGCAGATCCACGGCAGGCGCCCGCCAACGCGCCACCCGCCCCTCATCCACCAACCCACGACGCGGGGTATACACCCAGTCCTCATTCCGATGCCCGTACAGATGCGTCAACTCCACCGTCGCCTCCGCACAGTCCACACGTATCCGGCTGACCTCATCAGGCGACAACACACTGTTGACCACCGTCGCCACCGC
>NZ_RBDY01000082.1 GCF_003626575.1 Streptomyces radicis
CTAGGGAGCGTATCGAGTCGTGATCAATCTGCGGGATTCTCCCTCACGGTGGGGCCTGGACCGGTAGATCTTCTTGCGTGACGCGAGTGCAACTGACGGACGACGAGTGGGAGTTCATCGGGCCGTACCTGCCGATCGGTGAGTACGGCCCGTACCCCGAGCGGCTGCGGCAGCAGTTCGAGGGTGTGATCTGGCGGTTCAAGACCGGCGGGCAGTGGCGGGAGATGCCGCAGGAGTTCGGCGCCTGGTCGACCGTCCACAACCGCTTCCGGCAGTGGCGTGACGCGGGCGTCTTCGAGGCCCTGCTGGAGGGCCTGATCGCGGAAGCCGCGAAACGGGGTGAGGTGGATCTGTCCCTGGTCAGCGTCGACTCCACCACCGCGCGTGCTCACCACGACGCTGCCGGGATGCACCTGGGCGAGGACGTCCTCGGCGCCCTGGAGAAGGCAGCGACCGAGGCGGAGAAGGCCAGGTCAAAAGGGGGAGCCTCGAAGAACAAGACGGACAGGACGTCGAGATCGATGCCGGGCGGGAGGAGCGGCGACGCATCCGGCGCCGGCGCAAACTCCGGCTGAAGGCCGCCCTCCTGGGACGTTCCAGGGGCGGGCAGACCAGCAAGGTCCACCTCACCGCCGATCGGAAGTGCCGCCCCCTGGCCCTCCTCCTGACCGCGGGCCAGGCGGCGGACAGCCCGCAGTTCATCCCCGTCCTGAAGAAGGTGCGGGTGCGCGGGCCTGTCGGCCGTCCCCGCACCCGGCCCGACGCGGTTGCCGGAGACAAGGCTTACTCGTCCCGCGGTAACCGCGCCTACCTGCGTAAACGCCGCATCAAGGCGGTGATCCCGGAGAAGAAGGACCAGACCGCCAACCGGAAGAAGAAGGGCAGCAGGGGTGGCAGGCCCGTCAGCCACGACACCGAGCTCTACAAGGAACGGAACACCGTCGAACGCGCGATCAACAGGATGAAGGCATGGCGGGGCATCGCAACCCGCTACGACAAGACCCCG